>NZ_JAAGLT010000049.1 GCF_010548275.1 Streptomyces sp. SID12488 | reverse complement strand
TACGAGATGGTCCGCCGCGACACCACCCGCCGCGAACACCACGTGACCACTGAGCACGGCATCGGCCGAATCGCGAGCGGCCTCATCATCTGGCTAGCCGCCCGCGACTTCCAAAACACGGCCTAGAGGGCGGACAGGTAGGACTGGACACCTATGGCCATGGTCGGCACGTGCTCGCGCATCAGCCGCTGGAAGTGGGGTGCGGTCGCGGAACGATGGTCCACGGTGAACTCCCCGGCCAGGGAGAACCAGGTGACCGGGGAAGCGCCGGCCTGCATCATGCGCTCGACCGCGACGGCGTGGGTTTCGACTGTCAGACTCGCTGTGGCATCAACGACCAGGTAGACCTCGTAGTCCTCGCGCAGCGCGCCCAGCACGGTCTGCAGGACGCATCCCTCGGTGGACACCCCAGCGATGGCGAGCTTGCGACGCCCGGTCTCGCGTACGGCTCGTGCGAAGTCCGCGTCCAGAAAGCCGTTGAAGTTGCCGCCCCGCTCGACCACGGGGTGGTCCCCGATCGTCTCCTTCAGTTGCGGGTAGAGCGGCCCGGACGGCTTGTCGGGCCGACCGTTGGTCACGACCAGGCCGCTTTCGTACCACAGGGCTGTCTTTGCCAGTCCGACCACGTTGTTGATGTGCTCCGCCGTGTCGTGCGACCGCAGCACGTTGGCGAAACCGACGGCGTGGTCCACCAGGACAACCGCAGTGTTCTCGGGGGTCAGTGGTTCGAGGTTCACGAGGTGCTCCGATGACTGGCGACGGCACTGATGACCGTCGCGGCATGAGTGGAATCAACGTTGTCGATGACCGCTGTGCGCCGGGTCGGCGAGTGCGGAGAACCTGATCAGAGAACGACGGGATCCTGATGTGAGTGAGGCGGCCATCTTTCAGGCCGGACGCTCCGCGGTCACCGAACGCGGTGACAGCCGCGCCATCATCCGGGAGATCGCCCGGCGGGCCGGCGTCGCCCGCGGCCTGGTGATGTGGAACTGCGCGTCGAAGGAACAGCTGGTCGCCGTCTCGATGACCAGAGCCGCCGGGCCTGTACGAGCGTCCCAGGGCTGCGTCACGCGCAGGGAGCACGCCGGCGGCAGCACGCTGTGAAGGGCGATGCGGCCTAGGCGAACGAGTCGGGGGGAAGGACGATGGCCTTTCCGGATATCGGGCCCGCGGCGGCTTCGGCATGCAGGGCCGGCAGGTCGGCCAGTGGCACCCGCCGGGCGATGTCGACGCGCAGCTCGCCGGAGTCGACCAGTGCCACCAGCTGCGCCAGCTGGGCGGCGTCGCTGTTGACGAAGAGGTCGATACCGCGCACGCCGCGTTCCTCGTCGGACGGAGCGGGCATCCACACCGTCGTGTTCACCACGACACCGCCGTCGCGGACCACACCGGCCAGCGCGGCCAGCTGCGCCGGATCGACCGGCGCGAGGTTGAGCACGACGTCGACCGGCTCAGCCAGTTCGGGAAGACCGTGGCCGAGAACTTCATCGGCGCCGGCCGCCTTGACACGCTCGCTGCTGCGCGGCCCGGCCGTGGCGATCACGTGGGCGCCAGCGTGCTTGGCCAGCTGTACGGCGTAGCCGCCGACCGAGCCGCCCGCGCCGTTGATCAGCACGCGCTGGCCGGCGGTCAGCCCGGCATGGTCGAAGAGGGCCTGCCAGGCGGTGAGGCCGACCAACGGCAACCCGCCGGCATCGACCAGCGGAATGCTCGTGGGCGCCGGCGTCAGGATCCCAGTCGGTGCGAGGACGTATTCCGCAGCCGCGCCGGCGCCGGTCATCGGCAGAAATCCGACATCCCGGTCACCGATCTCGACGCCGTCCGCGTCCTCGCCCAGCGCGTCGACCGTGCCGGCGACGTCGATGCCGGGGGTGTGAGGCAGAGCCACCGGGATGGGGCCCTGCATGAAGCCGGCACGGATGTTGCCGTCGACCGGGTTGAACGATGTCGCGGCCACCCGGATCCGGACCTCTCCGATGCCGGGAACCGGCTGTTCCACCTCCTCGTAGCGCAGGACGTCCGGGGTGCCGTACTCGTGGAAACGCACTGCCTTCATGGCATGCCTCAACTTTCACAATGCAGGAACGAACTGATTCAGATTTGAATCAGTTGTGGTTGGAGCACGCTTCGACTCCGAAACGATGCTCAGGGGTGTGAGGAAGCCGAAAACCGCTAAGGGGTGACAGCGGCCAGGAGTTGGAGTTTGCGATGGCTAGGGGAGCCGGGCGTGGCGGTGAAGACCAGCAGCGTCTGGCACTGCTCGGGATCCACCAGCATCTCGGAGTAGAGCTCCAGTTCCCCCAGCTCGGGGTGCAGGTAACGCTTGAGGTCGTGGTGATGGGTCACCCCCACCTCGTGCAACCGCCAGATCTCCGCGAACTCGGGACTGGCATCGAGCAGAGCCGCGACGATCTCACCAGCCCTACCCGTGGGATCGGCCGTGTAGGCCTCCCGGATCTCCGCGGCGAACACCCTGCCCCGCAGCGAATGATCCTCGACGGGGTACAGGCCGCGGACCTGCGGGTCATGAGTGAACCAGCGGTAGACCAGGTACCGGGACAGACCCGAGTAGCAGGTGAAGTCACCGAGCAGCGCAACCGCCGGAGGTGTCTGCAAAAGCGCCTCACCGAACCGTGACAGCACGATGGCGGGCACGTCCGAGAGGCCGGCGACGATCCGCATCATCGTGGGACCCACATGGTCATCACGCACGATCCGCCGGGGCGCCGCGATCCCGCCGAGGGTGAAGAGGTGGTCACGCTCGCTCAGATTGAGCCGCAACGCCCGAGCCAGCGCGACGAGCATCCGCTCCGACGGGGCCGGACCACGCCGCTGCTCGATCCGGCTGTAGTAGTCGGCCGACATACCGGCCAACGCCGCCACCTCCTCACGCCGCAACCCACCGGTACGACGCCGCTGCCCACGAGGAAGCCCGACATCCTCCGGCTGCAACACCTCACGACGCGCGCGAAGAAAATCCGCCAGCAACACCCGGTCCATCGTCCGACCTCCCCTGTTCGACACACCCATCCTGGCGCGAACCGGAGAGCGGATGAAGGCCGACTTTAACCGCGGACAAGTTGTCCCTGGCTGGGCTTCAGTCGGCTCGCCCGGGCCTGCGCATCTGCCTGTCTGACGGGGACCGTCCCAACACCCGGACCACTGGCTCAAAACCTACCGGAGCGGCCTCCGCCGCCATACGGCCAACGACCGCCTCACCGAAACGGTCGACTTCGCCTACGAACCGGCTCGCTGGTCAGCTCCCGCGTGCCTTTCAGGACAGGCATGGTTCACCGTGCAGAGGCGCTGCCGGGACAGTGCCGGCACGGAGAGTGGTTGCAACACACCATATGGACCAGAGCCTGTTGAGAGCGATGCAGCCGGCCCCTTGCTCCTCGGCTCCAGCACTCACCTCTTCGAGGACGCGCCCCCCCGCTCTCTGATCCTGCAGTTCACGTCCGACAGTTGCGTCACGCGTTCAGGGGTTGTTTGTTCGGCCAGCGTGTTCGAAGGTGAGGGACACCGACCGCTACACCCGAAAGCGCGAGTTGACGGGCACACGGAGGGGATTTCTCATGACACTACGCAAGTTGGCCGCGGCACTGTTCGCGGCAGCCGCGATCGCGACCTCGACGATCGGGCTCAGCAGTCCAGCCGCCGCCCACACCGACAGCACTACGGGCACCACGGTCACCACGGCCATCCTCACCTCCGGGCAGGCTAGGCAGCCGTCGCTGACGGCGGCCCAGATGAAGAACGCCGTCGAACCCGCAACAGCCAGGTCCGGCTCGGCCGCTGCCACGCTGAACTGCGCGTACTACTACGTGTGCGGGATGGGCGGGAACGGCAACAGATTCGACTACACCACGTGCAGCACGACGTACACCCTGCCCAACCTCGTGGGCTGGGGCTCCCTCCACAACAACCAGACGCCGGGCACCAGGGCGCACTTCTACGACGTGAACGGCGCCTGGATGTTCTCCATCGACGCTCCCGCAAGGAATGACGTGTTCTGGACCCCGGTCTGGTACGTCATCGCCTGTTGAGCTGACAGCCCTGCCCGGCCCGGTCCGTGTGCGGTGGGTTGACATCCTCCCCTCCTGAAGGAGGGGGATTCCTACGGCTCGCGCCGTGGGGTTTTCTGCTTCGTCGCCGACTGCCCGCCCGGAGTACTCCGTTGAGGTCTTACACCAGCTCCACAGACTGTCACCGAGAGCCCCTCGGCCAGAATGTTCTTCGCCGCGTTGACGTCCCGGTCGTGGGTCGTCCCGCAGTTGTCGCACCTCCAGGTACGGACGTTCAACGGCATCCTGCCCTGCAAGGTGCCGCAGTGGGAGCACAGCTTGGACGAGGGGAACCACCGGTCCACGGCGATCACCTCACGCCCGTACCAGCCTGCCTTGTACTCCAGCATGGACCGCATCTCGGTCCAGCTCGCGTCCGAGACGGCTCGGGCGAGCGAGTGGTTCTTGACCATGTTGCGTACGGTCAGGTCCTCGATCACGATCGTTTGGTTCTCACGAACGAGTCGGGTGGTCAGCTTGTGCAGGAAGTCCCGGCGCCGGTCGGAGATCCGGGCATGGACCTTGGCAGCCTTGCGCCGGGCCTTGGCCCGGTTGCTCCCGTCACCCTTGGCCTTGCGGGCAAGGTCACGCTGAGCCCTGGCGAGCCGGGCACGGTCCTTGCGCTCGAACTTCGGGTTGGTGACCTTCTCCCCGGTGGAGAGTGTCACCAGGCTGGTGACACCGGCGTCGATACCAACGCCCGTGCTGACCGGCCCGGGCATGGCCGGCCTGTCGTCGCACAGCATCGAGACGAACCAGCGTCCGGCCGCGTCCTGGGACACGGTCACCGTGGACGGCTGCGCGCCCTCGGGGAGGGGCCGGGACCACACGATGTCCAGCGGATCGGCCGCCCGGTTCAACGGGACGATCTCTCACTCCTCGGCCCAGGCACGCGTGCCGGTTCAGCCTGATACGGGGTGGGGGCCGAGGGCGACATCGTCACCCCACACCACGACGGCCGCTCCGGCCGTGGACACCGAGCCGATCCCGAACAGGACGACGACATCGCCCGCCTTGATCCTGCCCGTGCTGGCCGCTTCGAACAGATTGGCGGTCGTCAGGACGGGGCCGATGTTCGCATAGGTGCCGAAGGTGCTGACGGTCTTCGCCGGATCGACGCCCAACGCCCTGGCGCAGAACGCGGCGAACCACGCGACCGGTGTGTTGACGACGAGGAAGTCGACGTCGTCGATCGTGTACCCGGCCTTGTCGAGTGCGCCGCGAACGCAGGTCGTGAGCTGTTGCTCGGCGTTGTCCCGCATGATCCTGCCCGCGGCGGTGTTCTCCATCCGCATCCTGATCCTCGGCGTCCGGATGTGGTCATCGGCCTCCATCTCGTCGACCTCCATCAGGAATTCCGCGACGCCGCACGTCTCCTGCGTGCCGATCACCTTCGACGAGATGATCCCCCGACCGGTCGGACAGCGCTCGATGAGCAGCGCGCCGCACCCGTCGCCCAGGAACCACGACAGGGTGCTGCTCGGGTCGACGTTTCTGGACGACGTGATCGACGTGATGAGGGCGATCCGCTCGTAGTCGCCGGCGCGCACCAGCGCTGCGGCGGTCTGCAGGCCGACCAGCACAGAGTTGCACGCGGACTCGAAGTTCCATGCGGGCACGCGGAGTCCCAGCCGTGCGGTCAGGTGGGCGGCGTTCTGCGGTCCGAGGGTGTCGGGCAGCCATGAGTGGACCATGACCGCGTCCAGTTCGGCAGGGTCGATACCCCGCGCGCGGCAGAGCCCCTGCAGCGCCCTCTGCTCCAGATCGATGGCTGTCTCTTCCGCCGCGATCACCCGCCGTTCCCGTGCGCCGCGGAACGTATCGGACAGGTACGGCCTGCGCTCGATGTCGAAAGCGTTGTCCGTTTCGGTCCCGTCACTTGAGGCGACCACACGTAGATAGGTCCCGTTGTCCTTGTTGGCCACCAGTTCGGGGTGGTTCCGCTCCCAGAAGTCGTTGCGGCGGACATGGGTCGGAAACTCCAGGGCGATCGCCGATATACCGGCTCCGGTGCTGGTCAAGGGCGTACTCCTTACTCGGTGCCGACTGGGGAGGATGGTCGGGGGCGTATCGATGGCTCAGGTGATGGTCAGTGAGGCGCTCGGAAGGAAAGGCCGACTGATTCGTTGCGGTCCCGGAAGGGGCCCGGCTCGTCGCGGTCGATGCTCACGCAGATCACCTGCGGGCCCGGATCCTGTTCAG
Organism: Streptomyces sp. SID12488; assembly: GCF_010548275.1. GTDB lineage: Bacteria > Actinomycetota > Actinomycetes > Streptomycetales > Streptomycetaceae > Streptomyces. The sequence goes on along the minus strand of NZ_JAAGLT010000049.1, from coordinate 33,649 downwards.
CGGCGCGTCTCGCCCGGCCGAGTGCGATCGGGATCTGGTCGGGGACGCGGACGGGCCATGCTCGCGCACCCAGGCTCTCGGCCAGCCCGACCAGGTTCGGGCCGCCCAGCCCGAAGTCCTCGTCGGTGGTGCGCATGGTCTCGGGGAATGAATGGTCCATGCCTTGTCGCACCATGTTGAAGGAGTTGTCGTCGAGGACCACCCAGATGGCCCCGACCCTCAGCCGGGCCGCGGTGGCGATCTCCGTGGCGTTCATCAGGAAGCCGCCGTCGCCGGTGACCGTCACGCAGGTCGCCTCCGGCCGGGCGAGCTTGGCACCGATCACAGCGGCGCTGGCCCAGCCCATGCTCGCCATCCCCAGCGGGCAGTGCACCTGCGACGGCGGATCGACCGCCACCCGCTGCGTGAACCACCCGGTGCTGTTCCCTATGTCGACGAACACCAGCGCCTCCGGGATACCCGCCGTCCAACGCTGGAGGTGGTGCATCAGAGCCTGCGGTGTGACCGGCACGGCACCGAGTTCGGCGACCGAGGCCTCGGCGACGACATCCGGCAGGTCCTCGAGCGCATCACGTCGACGGCGCAACGGCTCCTGGTGGGGCCGGTGGGTGGCAGACGCGTCCGCCGCCGCCAGCACGGCACGCAGGAACTCCCCCGCGTCGGCGTGCACTGCGTGGTCCACCGGGTAGGCACGGCCGATCTTCGCCGGGTCTACGTCGACCTGCACCAACGCCCGTGTTCCCCGCAGTGCGGGAGACCAATTGGCGCTCGCCCATTCCCCGAGGCCACTGCCGACCACTACGACCACGTCAGGAGGGTTCCGTGTCAGGTAGGCGTGCGCTCGGCGGGAACCACCGACCCCCATCACACCCAGGGCCTGCGGACGGGTTTCGGGAAAAAGCCCTTTGGCCTTCATCGTGGTCGCGGTCGGAACGGCGAACCGATCGGCGAACCCCGCGAGCGCCTTGCCCAGGCCCGGATCGGATCTGAGGGCTTCGCGTGCCCCGTTTCCCAGCACCAACATGGGGCGTTCGGCGGCCAGCAGCGCACGCGCGACCTCGGCGACTCCGCCAAGGAGGATCGTTTCGGACGGCAAGATCGATTTCCCGCCGAACTCACCGGAATCGACATCCTCGGTGAACAGGTCTACAGGAACGCTCAGGTGCGCGGCTCCGCGAGGGGCGGTCAACGCTTGGCGCACAGCGTTGTCGACCAGTTGTGGGGCGGAGTGGGAGTTGCCGATCTCTCTGCTGTACTTGGCGCACCGCCCCAACGCGCCGACCACGTCCACCCCGTCCTCGGCCCCTTCCTGGAAGCCTCCGCGCCCGTGATGACTTCGGGCCACCGCGCCGCTGATCAGGAGTACCGGTGAACCGTCCGCCTGGGCGACCGCCAGGTGGGGCAGGGCGTTCAACGCTCCGGGCCCGCTGGTCACCAGGGCGACACCCAGCCTGCCGGTCGCGCGCGCGTAGCCGTCCGCCATGGCCACCGCACCCGACTCGTGCCGCGCTACAACGAGCCGCAGGTCCACGTCGGTGAGGGTTCGATCCAGCAATGGGCCGATGGCGCTTCCGGGGACGCAGAACAATGTGTCAACGCTGCTGTGTTTCAACACCCGGAGCAAGTGGTCGGAAAACAACCTTTTGCCGCTTCCGGCCAGATGGGAGCCAACCTCGGAAAGCATGGCGTAACACCAACTCTTCCATTTGGACAGGCCGGATCATTACTTTTCCACAGGAACACGGCCGTTTCAAGATCTTGAAGTGAACCGTTCCGAGCCTATAGAGGCTCCGGACTGCCTCGAGTTGGGTGGAGTCGGGTCAGTTCCTCACGCGCCATCGTGCCCCCTTTGTGTTGGACAGGCTCAGTTGCCCGCCTTGGCGAAGACGCTGGATCTAGCCTCGCGCTTTCGCGAGTGGGCCTTCCCTCGTAAAGGTGGGCACGCGGTTACTGATCACGCGGCGAGCGTGAGTTTAGCGGTGGGATGTCGGCGCTCGTATTCGTTGGGGCTGAGGTGGCCGTTGGCGGGTGTTGTAGCGGGTCAGCCAGGCGAAGACGGTGCGGCAGGTGCCAGCGTCGCCGTAGTCGTGGGCGCCCTGGAGGGTCTCGCAGTTCAGGGAGGCGTGGAATATCTCGCAGGCCGCGTCGTCGGCGTTGGTGCCGACCATGCCCATCGACCGGGTGACCCCGAGCTGGTCACAGAGGCCGGCGAAGGCCCGGGAGCCGTACCCTGGGACCCGTGGTCGGAGTGGAACACGGCGCCGTCCAGGCGGCCGCGGGTCGCGGCTGCCATCCGCAGTACGTCGGTGACCCGGCCGGTGCGCATGTGGTCGGCGATGGACCAGCCGACGACCTTGTGGCTGAAGCAGTCCAGCACGGTCGCGAGATAGAGGAACTCCCTGCCTGCGAGAGGGAGATACGTGATGTCGCCCATGTATTTGCGCCCTGTCTCGGTGGCGGTGAAGTCCCGCTGGAACAGGTCCGGGACAGGCGAGTCTGCCGGGTCCGGGATCGTGGTGCGCAGGCGGATGCCGGTGATGGAGAAAGTCCGCATGATCCGGACGACCCTCTTCTCGCTGACCCGCCGCCCTTTTTCGCGGAGCTCGGCCGTCACTCGCGGGGAGCCGTAGGCGCCGCCAGACTCGCTGTGGACCTCGTGGACCTCGTGGACCTCGTGGACCTCGTGGACCTCGTGGACCTCGTGGACCTCGTGGACCTCCTCGGCCAGGATCCGGTCCTTGTGCCGGCGGGTGGCCCGGGCCTCGGCGCCGGCGAGCCACTTGTAGAAGCTGGACCGGTTCACGTCCAGGACCTGGCAGAGCCGCTTCACCTCGTAGGTGTCCCGGTGGTCGTCAACGAACTGGAAGCGGCTGATCACCAGTTCGTCTCTCCGGCGAAATACTTGGCCGCCTTGCGGAGGATGTCCCGCTCGGTGGCGAGCTCGCGCTCACTCGTCTCAAGCTCGGCCACCCTCGCCTCCAGCTGCCGCATCCGCTCATGCGGATCAGCGGACGGCACCGCCTCCCGAGTCGGGGAGCTCGGCTTCGCAGCCGGGCCGGTGATGCCACGGCGTTCGCGGTCCCGCAGCACCCACTCACGCAGGGTCGCCCGGTTGACGCCCGGATCGACGGCGATGCTCTTGTAGGTCGCCCCCTATGTGGACTCGTGAAGGGCCACGGCATCGGCCTTGAACTCGTCCGAATAGTCCTTCATCGCCATCGGCGGCCTTCTCGCCTCCTCCGGATCAAGCAGATCCAGTTTCAGCGTGACCACCACTCAGGGGGAGGCACCCTCCACTCATTCGTGACCACCCGCTTCCGCCTGCCTTCGACGGGTACACCGGGTTCATCTGGGCCGAATTCCTCGACCCCTGGCTCTTGGCTTCGAGCGAGTCCTACTACATCGCACCAGCCACCGCATGTATCTCTCGCGCGACAGCGACCGCTACCACCACTTCACCGACGGCACCGACGGCACCGACGGCACCGAAAGTGGACGTATCACGGGCTGCAACTACCGGACCTGCGGCTAGAACCGGTGCGGCACAGTGTGAGGGATGCCTGGCACCCTCACACACCGCCGGGCCCGGCGCGCCCGTCCTGCGCCGCGACTCCTCGACCGCGCCCCTCTCGTACGAGCCCCGTGTCTCGTACCAGCCCCGCGCCAGGGCGAGAAGCCGTTCCCCGGCGGTCTCCGCAAGCCGCAGCCGGGGCTCCTTGCGTCGCGCAGATGGGCAAGGACTGGTGGCCGTGCCCGGCAACACGGTCGAGGCAGAAGCCCCTGAAGACAGTCGTGACGCTCGCGGGCCTGCCGCGAGTGTGCCGTCGCAGTCCGCGCCCGGCGATCGGACTGCTTCGGGCCGGGGCGGGCACTAGACCCACCACCGCCCGTCCGGTTGTGCCCCGGTCGCGCGCAACCGCTTGGGGAGTCCCTTTGCCGATCAGCCTGTTCGTCGCCCGCCGTCTCCGCAGAGCCGCGCGGGTGGCCTTCGGATGGGACGAGTTGCGTCCCGGCCAGCTCACCGCGATGAAAGCGGTCATGCGCCGCAGGGACGCCATGGTGGTGATGCCGACCGGCTCGGGCAAGTCGGCGGTGTACCAGGTGCCGGGCATGCTGCTCCCCGGTCCGACACTCGTCGTGTCACCGTTGATCGCTCTCCAGCGGGACCAGATCGCCGGACTGCTGCGCAACAGCGGCCAGACCGCTGTCGCCGTCAACTCGTCGATGTCCAGGGCGCAGAACGAGCAGGCATGGGAGAGTGTGAGAGACCGAACGGCCCGGTTTCTCTTCCTCGCCCCGGAACAGCTCGCCAAGCAGGACGTGCTGGAGCGGCTGGCCGCGCTGCGACCGTCCCTCTTCGTCGTGGACGAGGCGCAGTGCGTGTCCTCCTGGGGCCACGACTTCCGGCCGGACTACCTCAGGCTCCGGCAGGCCGCCGAGAGCATCGGGCGCCCTCCCATCCTCGCCCTCACCGCCAGCGCCGCCGCACCGGTGCGAGCCGACATCGTCGAGCAGCTCGGCATGCGCAAGGCCCACGAGGTGGTGGCCGGGTTCGACCGGCCCAACATCCGCCTGGAGGTCACCCACTTCCTGGACAACGCGGCCAAGCGGCGCGCCGTGGTGGAGCGGGCTGCGGGCGAGCCCAAGCCGGGCATCGTGTACGTCGCCACCCGCAAGGACGCCGAGGCGTACGCCGCCGAGCTGAGCGAACTCGGCCTGAGCGCCGCCGCCTACCACGCGGGCAGCCGGTCGGCCGACCGCGGCGCGGTCCACGACCAGTTTCTCGGCGGCGGGTTGGACGTGGTGGTGGCCACCTCGGCATTCGGCATGGGCATCGACAAGCCCGACGTACGGTTCGTGCTGCACGCCTCGGTGCCCGGGTCCCTCGACGCCTACTACCAGGAGATAGGCCGGGCGGGCCGGGACGGCAAGGCGTCCCGGGCCATCCTGCACTACCGCGTCGAGGACCTGGGCCTGCAGAAGTTCTTCTCCACCGGCCGCCCGGACGCGGACACCATCGCCGACGTCTCCCGCCTCGTACGGGAACGTGCGACGCCGGTGACACCGACGGAACTCCAGGAGGAGACCGGCCTGTCCGCCGGCCGGCTGACCGCCGTCCTCAACCTCCTGGAGAGTGCCGGAGCCCTCACCACGGAACACGGAAAGGTGGCCCCGGTCCCCGGGGCCGATGCGGAGGAAACCGTCACGCGGGCCGTGGAGTTGGGCACCGCGCACGAGAGCATGGAACGCTCCCGGGTCGACATGATGCGCGGCCTGGCCGAGACCACCGGCTGCCGACGGCGTTTCCTGCTCGGCTACTTCGGCGAGCACCTCGACTCCCCCTGCGGCAACTGCGACCGATGCGAACAGCGACCCACCGGCGCCGAAGCCGCGGTAGGCGCCGTCGCCGACCTGTCCCTCCCCCGGCCCGCCTCACCCACGCGCCACGACCACCCGTTTCCGCCCGGCACCGCGGTCCACCACCCGCAGTGGGGTGACGGCGAGGTCCTCAGCGAGGAGGAAAACCGGATCACCGTCCTGTTCGCCTCGGTCGGCTACCGAACCCTGTCACTGCCGGTAATCCTGGAGAAGAACCTGCTCACAGCCACTCCCTAGACGCAGGCCCGGCCGGCCCGCCGCAGCACCGCGTACAGCCCCGCGCTCACCGCGACCCGACCAGGCAGGTCACATCCCCGCTGGCTGTCATCCCAGCTGCAGCCATGTCGGGTTTAAGTGACTGTTGTTGTTGTTCCGAACTTGAGGAGTGCTGGTCGAACGGGAGTCACCTGAACTCCCGACCCGACCGGTCCTCCCCCGCCGTCGTGACCTCCGCGTCCATCACATCGAGTGGCAGCATGACCGCGCGCACCGGGTGGACGTCACGTCGCCGAGGTGCCCGGCCGCACGGCGAGGCCAGAGCACCCACAGGCACGACACCTGGCGTACCTCCACCACCAGCGCCCTCGCAGCAGTGCGCAGCCTGTCACCCGAGCGGTGGGAGGCGAGGACGTCCGCAATGGCCAACCGGCGGCGACTGTGAAAAACGCTGTCCGATCACCGGCACACGGTGATAGACATCCCGCGTGGAAAAGAATCTTGAGTTCCCTGACCTGTTGCGACTGATCGATGAACGGTCGACCGCCTTCCGCGCCGTGGTCGCCGCCGCGCCCGGTCTCGACGCGCAGGTTCCGACCTGCCCCGGGTGGATGCTGTTCGATCTGGTGAAGCACCTTGGTGGGGGAGATCGTTTCTGGGCCGCCATCGTCGGCGCGGGGCCTGCCGACGCTCCCCCGGCCGAGGCCGTCGCTGCGCGCGCCGCTCTGGAAGTGCCGCAGGAGCGTGAGGCCCTGCTGGCCTGGCTGGACGCGTCGACGCAGCTTCTGCTGGGCGCCCTGCGCGCGGCGGGACCGGAGAGCGGTTGCTGGACGTGGTGGCCCGCGTCGCAGTCACCGCAGACCGCCGGCGGCACCGCCCGGCACCGGGTCCAGGAGACCGCGGTGCACACCTACGACGCCCAGCTCGCCGGGGGCGCCCCGCAGCCGCTGCCGGTCGAGCTGGCACTCGACGGTGTGGAGGAGTTCCTGTTCACCGTCTGCGCAACGCCGAGTGCCTGGCCGCACAAGCCCACGGCCTTCGACTTCCACGCCGCCGAGGGCCGCTCCTGGCGCCTCACTGTCGACGGCGACGGCGCACGCACCACCCGCATCCCCGCGCCCACCGCCGCGACCGGCGAAGACTCGGACGCAGCCGGCGCCTCCGTCCACGGTACGGCCAGTGAGCTGGTCCTCTACCTGTACGACCGGATCCAGGCCGACTCCTTGCACGTTGACGGAGACGCAGGGCTGCTCGACCTGCTCCGCGCCTGGGAGCCGGAGGAGAAGTAGGACGTAGCGGGGGCGGTTGGCCGCGCCTCGAGCCGGTAAGACACGACTCTTCGCCAGGTTCGTCAGTCGCGGCACCGGGCTCAAACCCGCGAGGCAGCCTCGGGGCGTCACCAAGCCGACCGTCTACCTGGATGGCAGTGCGAATTTGTCCGTCCCAGCGATCACGAGAAGGGACGCGACTGCCGTCGTCCCGATCTCGTCGAGAAGTCAGTCGATCGGGTGACTGCGGCGGCTGCCGTGCATGAGAGCAGACACCTCACGTTGCTATGCCATCAAGTTCTAGGGATGAGTCCTCCGTTCACGGCGCGGTCGTAGAGCCGCTGGTGCCACTCGTTGGCGTCGATGACGGGCTGGGTGGTGAGCACGGGGTTCGGGCCGGTCTCGATGACGTGGAGGAGCGTCCAGGCGACGCCGTAGCAGTCGTCCGGTCCGAAGCAGGAGACGAGCGCCTGGGCTTCCCCTCCCGTGATCGGCTTCGGGATCGCGTTGAGCTGCTGAACGCGTCTGCCGATCTCTTCTTCGCTCGCGTCCCAGTCAGGAAGCGGGCCGTTGGCGACGAACGTCTGCACTTCGGGTCTCATGGGCGAATGATCTGCTTCCTTGCCACCGCTAGCAAGGCGTCTTCACTGGTCACGCGGCTGCTGCCTCTGTCGGCGACGGCACGGGGAACGCCGACTGCTCATCGAAGAGTTCACGCTTCTGAAGGCAGTGGTAGAGCTGGCCGATCATGCGGTTGAAGAGGTTGCGCTGGGCGGCGGCGTGCCAGTCGCCATGCTCGCGTCGTCGCCGGTAATGGGCGTTGGCACCTGCGGAGGCACGCAGTGAGGAGAAGGCCCACAGGTAGCCGGCGTGGTTGAGCCGGTCGTTCTTCACCCACCACCGTGTGATGGACGACTTCTTCCCGGAGGCCCTGGTGACGGGTGAGGCGCCGTCGTACGCCTTCAGACCGCGGGCGTCGCTCAAGCGGGTGTGGTCGTCCCCGATCTCGGCGAGGATCCGGGCGGCGAGCTGGATGCCGAGTCCGGGGAAGCTCAGCAGGATCTCGGCGTCCGGGTGCTGAGGGAACGCCTCTTCCACCGCCTCGCCGAGTTGGTCGGTGGCGGTGCAGGCGGCTTCCAGCTGGATGAGGAGGGCGAGCATCTGCTTGCCGAGGGCGTCCTCGACCAGCGGCGGTTGGTGGGCCCAGTCGGCGCGGAAGACGTCGCGGAGGCGGTCGGCGTCCGCCTCCGATGCCGCGCTTGCGGCCAGCACGCTTGAGGGCAGCCTGGAGCTGAGTACGGGTCAGTCGTGTGGCCAGGGTGGGCGTCGGAGCGGCCTTGAGGCGTCGCACGCCAGGGCCTCTTGGGGCATCAATACGGCGCCCACGCGACCGTCACCACCACGAGCACCGGGACCGCGCACGCTGTCTGAAGCGAGGCGTTTGCCCGCCCGGCAGCCACGAGGTGTCGCAGTCCGGCACTCGAGCGTTCCGAGATCCAACCGCTCCTTCGGAACGCCCTTAGCAAGGGATTAGGGCCTCTTGGTAGCTCGAAGGATGTCGAAGCCAACGTGCGGTCCAGGAGGCCCTGTTGTCGCATTTCTACGGCAACGCGGGAGTGGGGTCCGCTTCAGCCACTCTCGCGCGTGACTGTCTCGCTCCCAGGTTCGGGAACGCCAGAGACCACGGGGCGCGCGAGCGTCGGTATCCCACCGACATGTCGGACGCCGAGTGGGCGGTGGTCCGGCCACTGCTGCCGGTGCCGGGCTGACTGCGGGGCCGGGGCGGGCAACCGGAGGCTTACGAGCTGGTGCGCACGGGCGACTGCCTGCCGCGCGTGGCCGACCTGCTCCGTCGCGTCGCGCAACGGTCGAAAATCGGTGGTCACCTGAGTCGGCCGACCCCACGCTGTACGCCATGGAAGAACCGCACCGCAGGATCCGCGCGCTCCACACGGCATCCACGATCACCGTCTACCAGGCGTACTCCCCTGAGATCGGACTGCCCGCCATCCGAGACGGCGGCTTTCCCGCCGCGTGGAAGCCGGGCCGCATGACGTGGATCAAGCCCAGTTTCATGTGGATGATGTACCGCTCCGGCTGGGGCACGAAGGAGGGTCAGGAGACCGTCCTCGCCATCGAGATCACTCGCGACGGCTTCGAGTGGGCGCTGCGCCATGCCTGCCTGGCGGGTTACGTCCAGGGACTGCATTCCGATCGCGGCGCCTGACAGCGGGACCTCAAGCGTGCACCCGCCCGCGTCCAGTGGGATCCCGAACGCGATCTGCACCTGCGTCCCATACCGCACCGTTCCTTGCAACTGGGGCTCTCGGGTGAGGCATCGTCGCGTTACGCGGACGAGTGGATCATGTCCATCAGTGACGTGACTCCGCTCGCCAACGAGATCCACGCACTCGTCAGGGACGGCGAACTGGACGCAGCCACCCGCCTGCTCCCCCAGGAGCGGGGATACCCCGCTGGTGAAGAGCTACTCGCCCACCTGCGTCCCTGACCGGCTGTCCGGCACGACGGCTGGCATCACCCCCGGAGCGGCATGCGCTCGCAGTTGGGCTCCTGGATTGAGCGGGGTGAGATGGACGATGCCAGCTGGGGCGAGCTCGCTTCCCTCGATCCGGCGACAGGGCCTGAGCATTTCGTCGGCCGTGTGACCTGGTACAAGAAGTCGCTACCGTCGATACTGCACCGCCAGCCGGTATCTCATCAGTGGCCGTCGGAGTTTGTGTCCCTGATGGGCGTGCCGCCTCTGGATTGTCGCAACGCTTCAGAGCGTGTTGAGTGGTCCACCGATGATCTGGTCTGTGTCTATGAACCACTGACCGCGGGCGCTGTCCTGGGGTCGGAGACTCAGTGGCCGCACGTCTTCGCTGTGATGAAGGCTCTGGCCGGCCGATTCGGTGACGACGGAGTCCGCTTGGTCGTGGCGTTCGATTGACTGAGCAGAGCCTCCCCGCAACCCAGCGAGCGTTCCCGTCCGCGCCACCACTGCCACAGAAGGGTCTGTGAACACGGCTTGATGATCCATGTCAAGCCGCGTTCGTAGACCTTTTGTCGGGATTGCCGCCTGTCCCGCATGCACCGGACGCTCAATCTCACGCCCTCCCTTCGATGCGTTCCGCGTGGCAACGCCAAAGGAGGGCTACACAGTGTCGAGTTGACCCGCACCCCGAGGCCTCCCTCCTGGAGGCCACCGAGAAGGGCAACCACCTGCTGGAGCGTGCCCTCGCCGCACACGTCCCGCAGATGACCGCCGACCTGATGGAACCGCTCACCACCATCGAAAGGTTGATCCTGCGCGAGCTGGTGACCAAGCTGCTCGCCCACTCCACGCGCGGCACGGTCGCCACGCCTGCTGGGCCGTGACCGGCCCTTCGCCGCAAAGACCCCCGGAAACGGAGCACCTCCGGGAAGACCTCCCGATCGGCGCCAACGGCATGATCGGCTCCCGCACCACCGTTGGTTTCACCGCAGCGGGGCGGGAGGAGTCCATGGCCGGGCCGGGTCGGAACAGCGTCGGTCGGTTGCTGCGGCGCGGTGTCCCGTCAGATCTTGGTGAAGGTCCACAGCAGGTTGGTGCTGGTGCCCCAGGTCCACTGCTTGGTGACGGAGCCGGAGGAGACGTTGCCCCCGCCGTCCAGGACGAGGCTCGTGGTGCGGTTGGCGATGGAGTAGCGGCCGTCGCCGCGGTGGGTGATCAGCCATTGCTGGTTGGTGCCGCCGTTCCACACCTGCTGCCTGGCCGGGGCGCCGTCGCTCGTGGCGCCCTCGCCGTCGGCGACGAGGCCGTTGGTGCGGTTCTCCAGCTTGTGGTAGGCGTTGCCGAGGTCGACTGCGTACCACTGCAGGTTGGTCGAGCCGTCCCAGGTCCACAGCTTCAGGTCGGAGCCGGCGGGGACGTCGGCGCCGCCGTCCAGGGCCAGGCCGTTGGTGACGTTGGTGACGCGGAAGTGTGCGGCCGGGTCGAACACGACCTTCAGGGAGGTGATCCTGGTTCGGATCCTGGCGCTGTCGACGGTGAAGGTCCACGACCTACCGGTGAAGTCGTCGCCGGAGTAGCCGACGACCTGGTATCCCGGGGCCAACCGCAGCGAGGAGAGAGTACGCGGCGGGATGCCGGCGAGGGAGAGCTGTTCGGCGGTGTAGCCGCCGACGGCCAACACGGTGCTGTCATCCGAGTAGTTGGTGCCCTGGTGGGCCACGGCACCGACGAGGGGCCGCAGCGAGGGAATCCGGCCGGAGAAGCGGAGCTTGAGGACGTACGCGGGCGCGTCGAACGGCGCCGTGGACGGCAGGGCCACCTTCAGCCCCGTCGCGGCCTGGGTCGGGGCGGGGAGGTCGAGGTACCCGCCGGCGGTCGCGCCGAGCAGTTTCACCGAGGACAGCGAGGCCAGATCGATCCGTTCGGAGCCGAGCGTCTCGATCGTGAGCGAACTGCCGGGCCAGCCGAGGACCGTGGCGTACAGGACCGTGTCCGCCTTGTTGCGGGTGAAGCGGATGTCCTGCGCGGTGCCAGCCGTGGGGCGGGTGAAGGAACCGCCGCCCATCTTCGTCGGGCCCTCGCCGTACGCGGTCCACGCCCGGGTGTCGTAGATCGACTCGCCGTGGCGCTTCAGGTAGTCGCCGATGGCGAGGAGGAGGTCGCGCTGGCCCTGCGGGATGGTGCCGTCGGCCTGCGGGGCGATGTTGAGCAGCATGTTGCCGTTCTTGCTGACCCGGTCGATCAGCGAGTGCAGCATCTGCGCGAGCGAGTAGTAGCCGATGCCCTCGGTGTAGCACCAGCTGGTGTTGGAGATGCTGTCGTCGGTCAGCCAGTACGGCGCGGTGAGGTCGGCCGGTCCGCCCCGCTCGTAGTCGAAGACCTCGCCGTGGGCGTTGAGCCCGTCCTTGTAGGTGGCGACGACTTCCTTGCCCCACTTGTTCGCCTGGTTGTAGTAGTACGCCAGGAAGTTCAGCCGTTGCGTCTCATCGACGTGGTCAAGTCGCCAGTCCTGCCACAGGATGTCCGGCCGGGCCCGGTCGACGACCTCCTTGAGCTTGTCGAACCACAGTTGGTTCTCTTCCGCCGAACTCAGCTGGCCGTACAGCTTCTTCAAGCTCGGGTCGGACTGAGCAGATGCGTACTCGTAGTAGCCGGTGTAGTTGTACGCGTGGTGCATCGCCACCAGCAGCTTGAGGTTGCGGGCGCGGATGGCGTCGGTGAACAGATGGAGCAGGTCGAGCCGCGGCCCCTTGGCCACGGAGTTCCACTCGTTGACCTTGCTGTCCCACATCGAGTAGCCGTCGTGGTGCTCTGCGACTGGGCCGGCGAACCGCGCGCCGGCGTCGACGAAGAGCTGCGCCCACTCGTCGGGGTCGAAGTTGCCGCCGGCCGACCTGAGTTTCGGCGCGAACTCCACGTGGTCCCCGGCGAGGTCGTCCGCGCCGTTGATGAAGTTGTGGAGCGGCCAGTCGGCGGGGTTGCCGTAGGTGGCGATGTGGTGCTTGTTCGCCTTGCTGTCCGGCTCGTACATGTTCCGCGGATACCACTCGCTGTCGTACGCGGGCACGCTGAACACGCCCCAGTGGAAGTAGATGCCGAACTTGGCGTCCCGGAACCACTCGGGGGCCGCCGGATGACGATTCACCGAGTCCCAGGTGGGCGTGTAGATGCGCGGGGCCGCCATGGCACTGCCGCCGGCGAACACGTCGGTGACCATCGCGGCCGCCACGACGGACGTGGCACCGGCCAGTAGCCTGCGCCTGCTGATCGATTGCGACACTGGGGAAACCTCCGGCGAAGCGGTTCTCATGGGACTTGAGCGCCTGGTGTTACGCACGAAGGTCAGGCATGCGACCCTTCACCGTCAACGGGCGTGCAGGGATGAATGGCCCTGACGAGACAGCTGAGATAATCGATTTGATGCTCTATCAAACAGTTCGTGCAAGAAAAGACATCACATGTCTTTCGGAGAGGGGTCCCCCTTTGTCCCTGACGGACAAGGCCATCGAGCAGATCCGCGAGCTCGTTCGCTCGGGTGCGCTGCTGCCAGGCTCCGAGCTGCCTCCGGAGCCGGACCTTGCCGCGCAGTTGGGGCTCTCGCGCAATCTGGCGAGGGAGGCAGTCAAAGCGCTGGCCGTCGCCCGGGTGCTGGAGGTCAGACGGGGTGACGGCACCTATGTGACCAGCCTGCAGCCGAGTCTGCTGCTGGAAGGTCTCGGGGGTGCGGTGGACCTGCTGCAGAGCGATGCGGGTGCCCTGTTGGACGTGATGGAGGTCAGGCGGCTGCTCGAGCCGGTTGCCACCGCGCTGGCCGCCACCCGGATCTCGGACGAGGACCTGGCCGGGGCGAAGCGGCACCTGGCGCCATGCGGGAGGCCCGCGACGATGTCGAGCAACTCAACGCGCACGACGCGGCGTTCCACCGCACGGTGGTCGCCGCCCCAGGCAACGAGTCACTGGTCACGCTCCTGGAGGGCGTCTCGGGCCGCACCCTGAGGGCCCGCATCTGGCGTGGCCTGGTCGACGGCCAGGCCACGGGGCGCACCCTCGCTGAGCCCGAGGCGATCTTCAGGGCTCTGTCCCGCCGCGAAGCCGCACTCAGCCAGGCCGCCGCGCTGCTGCACGTCAGCAACACCGAGCAGTGGCTGCGGAATCACCTGGATGCTACGCCGGTCGCCTCCGGGACGCCGACGACGACCGACGGAGACAGGAGCGGTCAGGTGTGACGCCCTGTCGCTCGGCGGTGGGTTCCGCGAAGACATCGGACCGTCCCGTCCGCTCCTTCGGCGGAGATGAAGCCGGCCTCGGCAACGATGACCAGCGTGGCGCACCGGACCGCGGACGAACCCGGCTTCGACGCCGTCGGCGAGACCGGCGACGCGATGCGTAGTTCGCGACGTGGCCGACCGGCCCGGATCCAAAGTTCATCCGAACGCACCCGAGACCTACGCACCCCGAGGCCTACGCACTACGAGTCGGCACATGATCATCACGATCTTGATCAACGTCGCCCGGCTCGGGTCGCACCTGCATTGGGACGAGTAGAACCCCACCCTCAGCACGGACGCTGCGGACGAACTCGATCCGCCGGTACACACGCGCCCGCCACACGCCTGGTCGGCGACGGCGCGCGTCATCGTCACCGACGTGAGCGGCCGGCAGGACGAGCTGGCCACCGAATTCGGCGACCGGGCCACGGCCTGGCACCTCGACGTCGCCGACGAGGCCGATGTGCGTACCACCGAGGACTGGATCCGCACCGAGTTCGGCGGCCTGGATCTCCTGGCCAACAACGCGGGGATCGGCGGCGCGACGCAGCCGCTGCACGAGTACCCCGTCGAGACCTTCGACAAGGTCCTGGCCATCAACGTCCGTGGCGCCTACCTGGTCCTCCAGGCCGGAGTGCGGCTCATGCTGGAAAGTGGAGGCGGCGCCGTGGTCAACACCGCCTCCATCGGCGGCTTCCGCGCCACACCCCTGAATTCCGCCTACATCGTCTCCAAAAGCGCGTCGGTGATGATCGCCCGCGTCGCGGCCCTCGAGTACGCGACCCAGAATATCCGCGTCAACGCCGTCGCCCCGGGCGTGACCCACACGCCCATCCTGGACAACGCCCCGGCCGACCAGCTCGAAATGCTCGCCGGCCAGGTCCCCCAGGGCCGGCTCGGAACTCCGCAGGAGATCGCCAACGTCGCCGCCTTTCTCCTCGACGACGCCGAGGCCGGCCATGCCACCGGTCGGATCTGGGTGCGGTGGGTGACGTGTAGGCCGCGACGGTCCGGGTGGGTGGCGATCCAGCGGGCGGTCTCGCGCGGGGACGGCGGGCGTTCGCCGGGGCTTTATCCAGCGGCAGCCCGCGTCCAGGGGAGCCGGAATCTTCGGGCTTCAGCCCGAAGAGCAAGTCAATGCGGTGCGGTTACGCGGCGCGGGTGAACTGCCACCAGTTCATGTTGAACAGGTAGCCGCTGCCGCCGCTGAAGCGAAGGTAGAGGTCCTGGGTTCCCGTCACGCCGCTCACTGGGCAGGTCACCGTGGTCCAGGCTTGCCAGCCGCCGGTGTTCGGCACACTGCACCGGCCCACGACCGTCCCGCTCGGACTGCCCAGGCGCAGCTCGACGGTGCCGCCGCCGGTGGCCGAGGCCACGCGCGCAGTGTAGGAGGACGGGCCCGGCCCGAAGGCCACGCCCTTGACCTTGATGTAGTCGCCGTTTTCGATCCAACCGACGTTCATTCCGCCGTCACTGGTCCATTCGGTCTCGATCCCGGAGCCCCAGGCGATCGTCTCGGCCTCCTGGCGTACATACGGGTCAAGCGCACCGATCTGGGGTGCACCGGTG
The DNA here is from genome assembly GCF_010548275.1 of Streptomyces sp. SID12488. Classification (GTDB taxonomy): domain Bacteria; phylum Actinomycetota; class Actinomycetes; order Streptomycetales; family Streptomycetaceae; genus Streptomyces. Next base: position 18,455 of record NZ_JAAGLT010000049.1, on the reverse strand, counting down.
TCCGTCATGTTGATTGTCGGGATCGTTCCGTCAGCGTTGTAGAAGAACTTCTCCACGGCGACCGAGCGGGTGAAGCCGCCGCCACCCGGGAGGGCGCCGTTGTGGTAAAAGAAATACGAGTTGCCCTGAAAGTCCACGATGCCCGCGTGGTTGGTGAAGCTGTTGCCCTGGGCGGGCATGACTGTTCCACGGTAGGTCCACGGCCCGGTCGGGCTGGGTGCCGTGGAGTAGGCGATGAACTCCGAGCAGCACCTGGCCGCGTACACCATGTAGTACAGGCCGTTCCGCTTGTAGACCCAGGGTGCTTCTTCGTACAGCGTGGGGCGGTCGGGGTTGTCGGTGCGGGTTCCGAAGCCCGCGGTGGTGAGCGGAATTTGGACGGGGCTGCCTGCGTAGGACGTCATGTCCGCGTTCAGCTTGACGTACCACAGGTTCGGATTGCCCCAGTACAGGTAGGCCTGGCCGTCGTCGTCGATGAAGACGGTCGGGTCGATCTCACTGTTCTCCACCAGCGGGTGGCCGAGGGCGTCCCGGAACGGGCCGGTGGGGCTGTCCGACACCGCCACGCCGATGGCCATCCGGCCGGTCGCCCGGGCCGACACCGGCACATACCAGTAGAACTTGCCGCCCCGTTCGACGGCCTGGCCCGCCCACGCGTCGGTGGACGCCCAGCTGAAGGTGGCCAGGCTGAGCGGCGAGCCGTGGTCGGTCCAGTTGACCATGTCGGCGGAGGACCACACCCGCCAGTCCTTCATCACGAAGGAGGAGTTGGAGCCGTCCTCGTCGTGCCCGGTGTAGAGGTAGACCCGTCCGTTGTACACCAGCGGGGCAGGGTCGGCGGTGTAGACGTGCTGCACGATCGGATTGTCCGCCCGGGCCGCCGTGGGCTGCACCACGACGGGAAGGACGGCGAACGCCAATATGAGGATCAGCCCCCAGGTTGCCCGGGAGAGTCTCGTACCGGTGGCGGGTGATCTCACTGCGGTCGGGTGAGCCGTTGGCCTGAGGGCGGCGGTACTGGCCATGGTGTGGTCCTTCCTGGTGCTGCGGGGTCGGGGGTTGAGCAGCTAGTCAGATGCGGGGAGGAACGTTGCTGCGCTCGGGGTGTGGTCAGCGCGAACCGTGCGATGCGGACGGAGCCGCCGCGTGTCTGCGTGGCGTAGCTGGAAAGGGCGAAGCGGTAGCCCGTGAAGAACTGCCAGGTGTGGCCCCTGGTGAACGCGGGCCCCAGGTGGGTGAAGCTGGTGCCGTCGGTGCTGTGGAGGAGGTTCCCCGGACGGGAGGCGCCGGGGCGGATGCCGGCAGCCGCGCGCAGCCGGATGCGACCGCCCGTGCCGTTGGCGCTCGCGACTTCGGTGCCGGTGCCGGTGGTGTTCCAATTGCTGTCCGTCGCGGATCGTCGCGTAGGCCAGCTGGATGGTCGCGGTGGAGGTGGGTCCCTGAATCCGGTGGGTGAGGGTATTGCGGGCCCAGTACAGGTGGTTGGTGGCCGTCGCGGTGCGCAGGGTCAGGCCGTTGTTGACGGACCACTTGTCGTGGTCCGGATTGTGGTTCCCTTCCCACTTCGGTTTCACGGTCGTTCCGTCTAAGGTGTCGCCGCCGGTCAGTGGGGTGACCTGGCGGGGTGGGGGCGGCAGGACGGGGCTGGGGTACGACGTGCCCCAGGCACCGCCTACGAGTTGGACGACGGGCCAGCCGCGCCAGGCCTAACAAGGAGGACCACGGCCGCGCGGCACAGGGGCGGGCATGGTGCGGGCGACGTCACACGATGCTCCAGGAGGCGATCACGGCTCGCCGCACGAACACCAGGTGCACCCGTCCAAGTCCGGCACTTGGCGTGTAGGGGAGAGCCTTACTGGATGGATGATGCGGGTGCTGTCATGCCCGGTATGCGCACCATGCGCAAGCCGCTTGGGCCGGGCGTGTTCGATACTGCGAACGTTAACCGATCCTTCGGACGGCATGGATCCTAGGAGTTGATGGCGGACAGCACAAGATCCTTGATCGACCCATTCATGCCGAAGATTGAGGAGTGGGTCGACCGGTCGCAGCGCACGGTGCGAGCCGACAAGCTCACGAACGCCTCCAGCTACTGGGTTCACCTGGGGCGAGCGGACGATGCGGCGGGCGGTCGCGCGGGCGAAGGGAACAGTGGCGGGCCGGCCACCGTCGTACTTACCGGCCGTGGATCGCCGAGCCCGGTCTCTGGTTGCAGTTCGACTGGGGATGGGGCCCGAAAGTGCCTGGTCCGGGCGGTGGAAGCGAGCGCGAGACCCTCTCGTTCTGCGCATGGCTGGCGTGGTCCCGCTTCCGGATGGTGATCCCGGTCTGGGACCGGACCCCGCCCACGGTGATCTCATGCATCGACTCCACCTTGCGGGCGATCGGCGGGGCACCGACCTGTCTACTCACCGACAACGAGAAGGCGATGACCATCGACCGGGTCACCAGGATCGCGGTCCGTCATCCTCAAGTCGTGGCCGCAGGACGCCACTACGGCCTGCAAGTACACACCTGAGTCCCGTTCGATCCCGAGTCCAAACGGGGGCGGCGAGGCCACCGCCCGTATCGCGAAGACGGGCCTGATCCCAACCTCCGCGAACCTGCGGGAGAAGCACAGTCGCTTCGCCGAACCCCGCGGGGCCTGCGCGATCTTCTGGCGGCAGGTCAACACCCGCGTCCACAACGAGACAAGCAGGGCACCGGCATCCGCGCCAGACGGTCGAACGCACCCGCCTGCACCGGCTGCCCGTGGCCCCTCACACCCTCAACTTGGACCGGGCGGCAACCTTTTCGGGAGCGGCGGCAACCAGTACTGCAACGGTGCCTGTCCAAGCCCGCGCCCGCACCGCTACCTGACCCTCGCGTCAAAGACCCTTGCAACCGCGGAACTTGAAGCTGCTTGGTTTGATCCTGCGAACGTTTCTGGTCGCGAATCGTGTGAGAAGTATTGACGTCATTAATGGGATGTCTAGCATTCTCTTGCTCGACACTTCGACCCTTGTTCGGCATATCGGACAATGGCGTGCCATGTCGGTACCCGGACGGCCTCTGGCGGGGCGGACCGGAGCCGCTCGCTCAGGGATGACGAGGTCCTTATGCGCAGACGTAGTTTCCATCGCAGGTGTCCGTCGGCGGTGCTCGCCGCCGCGGTTGCGGCGCTGGCCGCGTTGGCGGCGCTGCTGGTGGCCGGCCCTGCTCAGGCGGCCACCAGCGGCGAGTTGCGCGGTGTTGATTCCGGCCGCTGTCTCGACGTGGAGGGCTTCAGCCAGACCGACGGCGCGAACGTGCACATCTGGGACTGCCACGGCGGAATCAACCAGCAGTGGACGTCGACGGACAGCAGCCAGCTGACCGTGTACGGCAACAAGTGCCTGGAGGTCCCGGGCAGCGCCACCACGTCCGGGGTCCGGGTGCAGATCCGCACCTGCAACGGCGGTGCGAACCAGCAGTGGCGGGTGAACGCCGACGGCACGGTCGTCGGTGCGCAGTCCGGGCTGTGCCTGGAAGTCTCGGGCTGGGGTAAGGCCAACGGCACGGCGGTGCAGATCTGGTCGTGCCACGGCGGCACCAACCAGAAGTGGACCGGCCTGTCGGGGGCGAACAACGTGTGTGCTCTTCCGTCGACCTACCGCTGGACATCGACCGGCCCGCTGGCGGAGCCGAAGGCGGGGTGGGCCTCGCTCAAGGACTTCACCAGCGTCGTCCACAACGGCAAGCACATCGTCTATGCCACGACGCACAACACCCTCGCCGGTGACGACGGGCGCTGGGGATTGACGTCCTTCAGCCCCTTCACGAACTGGTCCGACATGGCCACCGCCACCCAGAACACGATCCCCTTCGACGGCATCGCGCCGACGCTGTTCTACTTCGCCCCGAAGAACACCTGGGTGCTCGCCTACAACGGGGGTTGGCCATACAGCTTCTCCTACCGCACCTCGAGCGACCCCACCAACCCCAACGGCTGGTCCGCGCAGCAGGAGCTGTTCACGGGCACCCTCCCGAAGGGGGGCCCTCTCGACGTGACCCTCATCGGCGACGACACGAACATGTACATGTTCTTCGCCGACGATGAGGGCGGCATCTACCGCGCCAGCATGCCCATCGGCAACTTCCCGGGCACCTTCGGTTCGTTCACGAAGATCATGAGCGACACGCCGCTCAACCTGTTCGAGGCGCCGGAGGTCTACAAGATCCAGGGCCAGAACCAGTACCTCATGATCGTCGAGGCCCAGAACTACACAGGGTTCGGTCGCTACTTCCGCGCGTTCACGGCCACCAGCCTCGACGGCACGTGGACACCGCAGGCAGGGGCCGACACCGTGACCAGCCCCTTCGCCGGCAGTGCCAACAGCGGCGCGACGGCCTGGACCAGGGACATCAGCCACGGCGATCTGGTTCGGACCAACCCCGACCAGACCAAGACCATCGACCCTTGCAATCTGCAGTTCCTCTACCAGGGGCGCGACCCCAGCACCGACGGCGGGGACTACGGCCTCCTGCCCTACCGGCCGGGGGTACTGACACTGCAGCGCTAACCGGTGGCCTGACACAGGTCCGGCTCCGGTGTCCCTGACGTTCGCGGGCAACGACGCACGCCGAACCGGGCCCGGAGCCCGACTGAACCATGCCTCGACACACCGTCAGGCCCTACCCACCCGACAACGCCCGCCCGTGGCTGGTCAGAGCTTTCACTGCGAGGGGGCCGGGCATGCCCGGCCGCTGTGGGAGCGGTCGCGGACAGCCGGCTACGCACAGGTTCCCCACCACGCCGTTCCGCCAGTACCTCATGTGCCTGCCGATGCCAACGGGACGACACAGCAGCCGAGTTGCCGACTCGAACGGCGAACAGCCCCCGCCAGATTCAGCACTCACTCGCAGAAGAGGACGACTGCATGGCAAAGCCTTGGGTACTGTCCCTCATCACGCTGGTCATGGCCGCGCTCGGGATGACGGCAGCAGGTGTGGCACCTGCCTCCGCCGCCTCGAACACGCCCTTACGGGTCATGCCGTTGGGTGACTCCATAACCTGGGGCGTGGGAAGCAGCACGGGCAACGGCTACCGGGGTCCGTTGTGGGACATGCTCGCGGCGGACGGCCATCCGCTGGACTTCGTCGGCACGTTGCGGGGCGGTTCGATGTCCGACCCCGACAACCAAGGTCACCAGGGATACAGGATCCACCAGATCGCCGAACTCGCCGACACCTCGCTGACCCGCTACCGGCCCAACGTCGTGACGCTGATGATCGGCACCAACGACCTGGCAGGGAGCTATCAAGTCTCCACCGCCGCCGACCGGCTGAAGTCGCTGGTCAACCAGATCACCGCCGACGTCCCCGACGCGGCCGTCCTCGTGGCCTCCCTGGTCGTGTCCACCAGCGGCTCGGAGGAGCAGTACCGTGCCGCGTACAACCAGGCCATCCCCCAGATCGTGAGCGAGGCACAGTCCGCGGGCAAGCACGTCGCATACGTGGACATGAGCGGTCTGACCACGGCCGACCTGGACGACGCCCTGCATCCCAACGACGCGGGCTACCAGAAGATGGCCGACGCCTTCCACCGCGGCATCCAGTCCGCGGACAGCGCCGGGTGGCTGAGGAACCCCGCCCCCGCCCCCGCACGCGTGCAGTCCGACATGAGCGGCAAGTGCCTGGATGTCAGCGGCTTCGGCACCGCCGACGGAACCGCCGTCCAGATCTGGAGCTGCGGCGACAGCATCAACCAGTACTGGTCCGCCTACACCGATGGCACCCTGCGCTCCATGGGCAAGTGCCTCGACGCCGCCGGCTTCGGCACGGCCAACGGCACCAAGGTGCAGCTCTGGGCCTGCCACGGCGGCTCCAACCAGATCTGGGAGCCCTACAACGGCGGCTACCGCAACCCCGCCTCCGGCCGCTGCCTCGACGATCCCAGCTTCTCCACGACCGACGGCACACAGCTCCACCTGTGGGACTGCCACGGCGGCTCCAACCAGAAGTGGACCACTCTGACCGCCGGATGACCCCCGCTCCCAGGACCGGAGCCCCTCCCCGCCCCGCTCCCGGGACTCGAGGGACGCTCCTGGACCGGCCGGCATCACCACCTCACCCTGGCCACCGCCGCACACGCGTTCCTGACCGAGCAGCGCCTGGCACCCAAAGCCGATACAGCGGGCTCACCCTCTACCAGATCCTCGACGCCATCCGAGAACGATGTCCGACATTTCGAACTTCGACTCTCGGTCCCCTTACCCGTGAGGAAGCTGATCTGCATGTCCTGGCTCCAACACCCCCACAGCCGCCGGAAAGTCATGGCGGCCACCGTCGGCCTGTTCGCGGGCGCCACCCTGCCGGCGATGCGCGCGACGGCGGCCCCGGCGGCCCAGCAGGAGCGGTTCACCAACCCGGTGATCTGGCAGGACTTCGCCGACCTCGAGGTCATCCGGGTCGGCGATACGTACTACTACACCGGCTCGACCATGCACTACTCGCCGGGCGCGCCCGTCCTGCGCTCCTACGACCTGGTCAACTGGGAGTTCATCGGCCACTCGGTGCCGGTCCTCGACTTCGGCGACGCCTACGACCTCAAGGGCGGACAGGCGTACGCCAAAAGGGCATCTACGCGTCCACGATGCGCTACCGCCCCAGCGACAAGACCTTCTACTGGCTGGGCCAGATCAGCTGGCAGCGGTCGTACGTATACAGCGCCACCGACGCGGCGGGCCCCTGGACCCGGCACGCCGAGATCGGCAGCGTCTACTACGACGCCGGGCTGCTCTTCGACGACGACGGCACCCCGTACGTGGCGCACGGCGCCGACCAGATCCGCGTCACGCAGCTCGCCCCGGACCTGCGCACCGAGGTCAGGTCCGAGCACGTGTTCACCAAGCCCGACGAGATCCACTCGCTGGAGGGCTCCCGCTTCTACAAGATCAACGGGAACTACTACATCTTCGTCACCCGCCCGCCCAACGGCCAGTACATCTGGAAGTCCACCTCAGGCCCCTTCGGCCCCTACGAGATGCGGGAGGTGCTGTTGAACATGCCGGGCCCGATCCCCGGCGGCGGCATACCGCACCAGGGCGCGCTGGTCGACACCCCGAACGGCGACTGGTACTACATGGGCTTCATCGACGCCTATCCCGGCGGCCGCGTCCCCGCCCTGGCCCCGGTCACCTGGAACGCCGCCGGCTGGCCCGAGCTCCAGACCGTCAACGGCACGTGGGGCGACACATACCCCTACCCGGTCACCCCGCACCCGCTCCCGCCGATGACCGGCACCGACACCTTCGAGGGGACGAAACTGGCACCGCACTGGGAGTGGAACCACAACCCCGACACCGCCGCGTTCACCGTCGACAACGGACTCACCCTCAGGACCGCCACCGTCACCGACGACCTCTACAGGGCCCGTAACACCCTCACCCGCCGCATCCAGGGCCCCGCCTCCACCGCGACCGTCGTGCTCGACCGCTCCGGGATGGCGGACGGCGACCGGGCCGGACTGGCGATGCTGCGCGACACCTCAGCCTGGATCGGCGTCACGCGGCAGAACGGCGTCAGCCGGCTGGTGATGTTCGACGGCCTGGCCATGGACGCCGACTGGAACACCAGCAGTACCGGCACCGAGCGTGCCCGCGCCGACCTCCCCGCGCCCGGCAGCCGCGTCTGGCTGCGTGCCACCGCCGACATCAGCCCGGGGCCGGACCGCCAGGCGACGTTCTCCTACAGCACCGACGGCACCACCTTCACCCCGCTCGGCCCGGCCTTCACCCTGAGCGAGAGACCTCACTTCTTCATGGGCTACCGCTTCGCCGTCTTCAACCACGCCACCCAGGCCCTCGGCGGCAAAGTGCGGGTGGAACGCTTCGACTTGAGCGCGTGCGCGCCGACGGCGCAAGCAGGCACGGTGGACACGAACGCCTGGTACGTCGTGGTCAACCGCAACAGCGGCAAGGCACTGGACGTGGCGGGCGCGAGCACCGCGGACGGCGCCGCGCTCACGCAGTGGGGCCGTTCCGGCGGGACCAACCAGCAGTTCCAGTTCGTGGACTCCGGAGACGGCTACTACCGGTTGAAGGCGAGGCACTCCGGCAAGCTGCTGGACGTCTCCAGCTGGTCGACGGCCGACAACGCCGCCATCCACCAGTGGAGCGACCACGGTGGCGTGAACCAGCAGTTCCGGTTGGCGGACTCACCAGACGGATACGTCCGGTTGATCAACCGCAACAGCGGGAGAGCCGTCGAGGTACCGGGCTTCTCCTCCGCCGACGGGACCGGCATCGTCCAGTACTCGGACTGGGGCGGCGTGAACCAGCAGTGGAAGCTCGTCCGCGTCGGCTTCGTGGGCTCGCGCTCCTGCTGACACCCGGTATCCGGTTCAAGCCCACCGAAACTCCCCTGCCCCGCTGGGCAAGGGGAGTTTCGGTCTGCGCGCGCCCGAGGTCGCACAGCCGACATCGAGGTCCGAAGGGAGCGCTTTCTGCGGTGACCGGCAGATCAACAGGAAGGCACCAAAACCAGTCTTTGCCCGAGTCAGGGCACCGCTCGAAGCGGCACCAGATCATCCTCATAGTTTTCCGGACTTGAGGGTTGCGTTTCCGCTGGTGGAGCGTAGGGCGGGAGGTGCCGTGGGAATAGTGGCCTGTCGTTGTGTCGCTCCCCGGGAGGTCGTGGATGCCGGCGGTGATTGGGCTGCTGGAACAGCGTGAGCCGGGTGCACGCCGTCGCGTGGACGAGATGTGGGAGGAGGCCGACCGTATTCAGGCTGAGTTGGCCGCGGGAGCGGGAATGGCGGGAGTGGACCGGCGACCTCACCCTGGAGGGCCACCGCTTCGAACTCAAGGGTGGCTCCGAGGAACTGTCCGACCGCCACCACCTGTGGCAGGCCGAGTCCCGCGCCCTGCTGGGCGGTGTCCTGCTCTTCCAGCAGGAGCACGTCCTGGGTCGCCGACACCGCCACCCCCGCCTCTCGCGCCGCCTGGATCACGCTGCTGGACGAGATGGCCGCACTGCAGCCGGAGTTGGTCGTCCCCGCCCACCGCCGGCCCGGCACGGCGGCCGACGCCTCCGCCATCACCGCCACCCGCGACTATCTCGTCGCCTTCGAGGAGGAACTCGCCGCCGCCGACGGCGCGACGCTGACCGAGGCGCTGGTCATGCGCTACCCGGACAACGGCATGCTGATCGCCGCACAGATCGGTGCGAAGGTCACCAAGGGTGAGATGAAGTGGGGCTGACCATGGCCGAGTTCACCACCTCCACCGCTCCCTCCGACGTCGTACGGCCGTCAGTACCTAGCCTCCGCCGCCGGCGGCCTGGAGGCCCTGGGGGCCACCCTCGCCCCCGACGTGGAGTGGACGGAGATGGCCGGATTCCCGCTCGCCGGCGCCTACCGCACCCCCGAGGGCGTTACGTCCAACGTGATGGAACGGCTCGGCGTGGTGATACCGCTGTCCCAGCACAACATCGACGGTGCCGAGGGTGAGGGCGCCTGGTCGGTGACGAGGCAGGTCACGGCGAGTTGCGGGTGGTGTGAGCGCAGTGCGGTCAGTGCCGGGGCCAGGCGATCTCCCAACTCCGCCCGGACCTCCACAGGCGCCCCTTGCACTTCACGCCACGGCACCACCCACCCGGCCAACGGTGGCCGCAACAGCAGACCCAGTGCGACTCGCGTCACATCAAGTGCCCCCGTGGCAACAACATCTGCTGTGTCAGATACCGTCTTGTCAGATGAATGCTCGGGTCAGCGGGCCCCATCCTCGACCGAACAGCGAAGAGTCCTGATGAGCACACTCGAATTCACCGGCCTCGATCTGGACTTTCCGGTCGGCAGCAAGAACAGGACCGCCACCCTCGTCAACAGCGAGCGGGAGGCACTGTCGGCCGACGCCGGCCTGGCCCCCGCCGACGGCCACCGGCTCGCCTCCGACATCCCCGACTCCGGCAAGCCTCACCGCCGGTCTGCGGCGCAGACCGTACGAGACCACCGGTTCGCTGTTCCCGCTCCCACACTCCCGGCCGAGGCGGTCCGCCGCCCGTACACCGGGAACACCCCTGCCCCCACGCAGAAAGGGTTACCCCAATGACGAGCCTTCCCAGTCGACGACGACTCCTGGCTACCGGAGCGGGCGCCGCGCTCGGACTCGGCGCGCTCGGCGCCACCGCGTCCCCCGCCTCGGCCACAGCCGCACACGGCGCCCGCGCTGAGGAGACCAGGACCCTCGACGAGCTGTACCAGGCCGCCATCGCCGAAGGCGGCAAGCTCGTGATCTACGCCGGCGGCGACCTCGCCAACTCGGGCAGCGGCGCCGGCGCCCGGACCGCCTTCCGCCAGCGCTTTCCGCAGATCGACCTCAACCTCATCGTGGACTACAGCAAGTACCACGACGTGCGCGTGGACAACCAGTTCGCGACCGACACCCTGGTCCCCGACGTGGTGCAGTTGCAGACGTTGCAGGACTTCACCCGCTGGAAGCGTCAGGGGCGGTTGCTGAACTACAAGCCCGCCGGCTTCAGCAAGCTGTACAAGAAGTTCAAGGACCCGGACGGCGCCTGGGTGGCCGGCATGGTCATCGCCTTCAGCTACCTGTACGACGTGGCGGCGGCCGGGGCCGACGCGCCGCAGACGCCGCTGGACCTGGTCGACCCGCGCTGGAAGGGCGCCATCGCCTCCTCCTACCCGCACGACGACGACGCGGTGCTCTACCTCTTCGCCCTCTACGCCGAGACCTACGGCTGGGACTGGGTGGCCGACTTCGCCGCCCAGCAGCCGCAGTTCGCCCGCGGCACCTTCTCCCCCGGCACCGCGGTCACCAACAAGGAGAAGATCATCGGCGTCGGCGCGGGTGGCAACCCGCTCGCCACCAGCCCGAACCGCTGGATGATGACCGACGGGCACCCGTTCATGGCGTGGGGACAGCGAATCGCGATCCTGAAACAGGCCGCCAACCCCACGGCGGCCAAGCTCTACCTCAACTGGCAGCTGTCCACCGAGCGTCAGACCTCCAACAGCTGGTCCGTGCGCACGGACATCGCGCCGCCCACCGGCCTCAAGCCGATCTGGGAGTATCCGAACGCCAACGTGGACGGGTTCCCTCGCTTCATGGAGGACCGGGCCCAGGTCGAGCGGCTGAAGCAGACCTTCGCCCTCTACTTCGGTGAGGTCAAGGGCGACCCGACACCGGGCTGGCCCGGTCTGCACCCGGGCGCCTGACCCTCCATCAGACCCCGTACGTGGCGGGTTCGACGGCCTCGGGTTGTCACACGGCGTGGTCGGACTGCAGCCAGCAGCGACGCGGGCGCGCCGTACGCCAGCCATAGCTCGCGCTCACCACGTGCGGGGGTCCTGTTTCCAGCGACCCCCGCCAGCCATCGACGAGTTGATCGTCGACGCCCCGCCCAGCTCAAGGGCGCCAGGGCGGTTGCCCAGATGCTGCGGATCTCTCAGCGCACTGTGGAGCGGTACGTCAAAGACCAGATCAGAAAGCCGCGTCCGGACCTCGCCGCGAGCCTGGAGCGCGAGGTGAAGAAGCGGTGGCAGCCGCAGATCCGCGCCAAGTCGCGGCAGAAGGCGGCGACCACGGGCGTCATCGACACTCGCGCCCGGATCGGCTGCACCGCGCCGATCGGGACGACGGACGAGGACCGGTTCCGGCACCTAACGGTCGCGCTGCCGCCCCACTACGCCGCCCGCCTCTTCGACGCCCAGGAACAAGGCGCCACCGAACAGCAGCTCCATCCCGGTATCCGCCTCCGCCGAACTGACGACGTTTCCGGCCCCACCGCGCGAGGTGGGGCCGGAAACCGGTGACGCTAGGGCCTGTGTGACGTCGTGATCAACCGGTTGCCTTCAGGCGGTCGTTGATCCAGATCAATGGACGCTCGTGGGTCAGGTTTTTGATCTTCCTTCGCCTTCCCTTGACCGGACTTGAGAAGTTCGGAAGGTGAACGGCGAGCATCTCCGGACCGCTTGGACGGCTGGTTGTGAAGCGACTGTGAAGACCCACCGGTATGTGACAGTTCAAGATTTATTACTGGTGAGTTCCCTGTGACACTGAGGGCCGTGGGGGATCAAGGTCTTAACCAACTCGATTGAGATGGACCACAGTTGACACACCATCACATACGCCCGAGAGCTGCCGTCACCTTGCTGGCGCCGCTCCTCGCCGGAGCCCTGACGCTGACCGCCGTCACCGCTCCCACCGTCTACGCCGCCGACACCGACGCCGCCCCGGCCTTGACGGAGAGCGGCGGGAGTTTCGGCCCCGGAATGTACGTCGTGACGCTCACCGACCCACCCGTCGCCGCCTACGAGGGCGAACTGCCCCGCCTGAAGCGGACGGCACCGAAGCCCGGCAACCGGCTCGCCCCCGACTCCGACGCGATCGACGCCTATCGACGCCACCTGGACGACCGCCGCGACGAGGTCCTCGACGCCGTACCCGGCGTCAAGGCGCTCTACGACTACGACTTCACACTCAGCGGCTTCGCCGCGAAACTGACTGGCCGGCAGGCGTCGAAGCTGGCGGCGACGCCGGGGGTCGCCGCGGTGTCCCGCAGCACGGCAAGCCGACCGACGGCGGATTTCCCGCGCTCCGCCGGCTCTCCGACGCCGGACCACGGCCCCGCAGCGGAGACTGAGGGTCGAGCCGGAACCACCACGGATCGGGCCCCGGAAGCACCCGCGTCCGACGCATCCGGCACACGGAGAACCACCCCTTCCAGCTCGCTCCCCGACCTCCCCGCCATGCTGGGTCTCTCCGGCGGCAAAGGGCTCTGGTCGAAGTTCGGCGGGCCCGAGCACGCCGGTGAGGGAATGATCGTCGGCATCGTGGACACCGGCTTCGACCCGTCGAACCCGATGCTCGCCCCACTTCCGGAGCCGCGCCCCGACGCCGAGGCCATCGCCAAGAAGTGGCACGGCACGTGCGACGAGGGCACCGACCCCGACCCCGCCAACCGCGTCACCTGCAACAACAAGGTGATCGGCGCCCAGTGGTTCCGCAAGGGCGTGGCCGCGCCCACCCCCGACGACGTGGCCTCGCCACTGGACCGGGACAGCCACGGCACACACACCGGTACGACGGCCGCCGGGAACCACGGCGTCGAGGCGTCGATCCCGGGCACCGGCACCAGCGGAAAGCTCAGCGGCGTCGCGCCGGCCGCGCGGCTGGCGTACTACAAGGCCTGCTGGAGCACGAACTGCTGGGGCATGGACACCGTGGCCGCGATCGACCGAGCCGTCGCGGACGGCGTGGACGTCATCAACTACTCCATAGGCGGGGATATCACCCAACCGACCATCAAGGAGGCCATGTTCAACGCCGCCAAGGCGGGCGTTTTCGTCGCCGCCTCGGCCGGCAACAGCGGCCCGGGCACCGTCCAGATCACCGCCCCCTGGTTGACGACGGTCGCCGCGTCGACGCACGACACCGGCTACACCGCCTCACTCACCCTGGGCAACGGCCGCCGCATCACCAACCGCAGCCTGAACTCGGGCGTCCCCTCGACCCCACTGGTCAACGCCGCCGACGTGCGCAAGTCGGACGCCGACGCCGAGCAGGCCGCGCTGTGCGCGCCGGGCACGCTCGACCCGGCGCGGACCAAGGACAAGATCGTGGTCTGCGACCGGGGCGGCAACCTCTTCGTCGGGGAGAAGGCCACCGAGGTCAAGTCGGCGGGCGGCAGGGCGATCGTCCTCACCCACACGCCGACCAGCGGCATGGACTTCTTCGCCACCACCTTCGCCATCCCCCTGTTCCAGGTGAGCAAGCAGAACTCGCCGACGGTGAAGGAGTACGCGGCCACCGAGAACGCGACCGCCGGGTTCCTCCCCAGCCAAAGCCACAAGACCACCGCCCGGGACGTCACCTCCTTCTCCTCCGGCGGCCCCGACGACCACAGCCACGGCGACCTGCTCAAGCCGGACATCACCGCCCCCGGCGAAGCCGTGCCGGCGGGCACGGTGCCGGGAGGCCTGAGCGGCTACGCGGGCTCCTTCGGCTTCATGTCCGGTACGTCGATGGCGTCGCCGCACATCGCGGGCCTCGCGACCCTGCTGAAGCAGCTCCACCCCGGCTGGTCGCCGATGGAGGTCAAATCGGCGCTGATGACCACGGCGACGACGAAGGACGAGAAGGGCGACCCCGTCGGCCGCCAGGACGCCGACTCCGCCACGCCGCTCGACTACGGCTCCGGCATCCCCCGCGTCACCCGCGCCGCCGACCCCGGTCTGGTCTACGACTCCACGTCCGCCGACTGGACCGCGTACCTGTGCGCCATCGGCATCCCCCCGGCGGCGGAGAACGGCGAGGACCCCTGCGCGACGGCCACACCGCTCGACCCCAGTGACCTCAACTACCCGTCGATCTCGGTGGGCGACCTCTACGGCCACCAGACGGTAACCCGCAAGGTCACCAACGTGTCCTCCAGGACGGCCACGTACAAGGCCACGCTCCGGACCCCGCCCGGCTTCCGCGCCACGGTCACCCCGAAGCGGCTGACCCTGGCGCCGGGCGAGTCGGCCTCGTACGCGGTGGAGTTCGAACGTATGGACGCCACGTACGACACCTGGACCTACGGCTCCCTCACCCTGAGCGATGCCCACGCCCGCCACCGCGTCACCAGCCCGATCACCCTGCGCCCCACGCGGTTCGCGGCGCCGAGCGAGGTCACGGCCATCGGCCAGGACTCGGTGAAACTGACCGTCGGAGTCGGCTGGACCGGCGAACTGACAGCGAAAGCGGCCCTGTACACCGCCATGAAGACGACAGGCACCCTGACCGGCACGGACAAGTCCGACTTCCCGGAGAGCCCGCACACCAACGACGCGGTCGTGAAGCACCGCGTCCATGTCTCCGAAGGCGCCGCCTTCACCCGCGTGGCCATCACCGCCGCCGACCACCTTCCCGGCAGCGACATCGACCTCTACGTCTTCGACACCGCCGGCAACCAGATCGGCCGCCCCGACGCCGGCTCCGACGAACACACCGACCTGCCGCCCGGCGACTACGACGTCTACGTCCTCCAGTACAGACTCCCGGCCGGCACGACCAGCCAGCAGTACACCCTGTGGAGCTCAGAGGTGGGCCTGGGCGCCCCGGCGGTACGCCCCTCGGTCACCCCGTCCTCCCAGCAGGTCACCGCGGGCGACCGCCCCGAACTGACCGTGACCTGGCCGGACGCCGTACGCGGCCAACGGTACGTCGGCGTCGTGGAGTTCGGCGACGGCTCGACGACGGTGGGCCGCACACCGCTGACCGTAGCTCCGTAGCTCCGTAGCTCCGTAGCTCCGTAGCTCCAATGATCCGGACAGACCGCCCGCGAACTCCCTTGAGGTCGTGGGCGGTTCACATGCTCCTGAAGTGTCCGTGAGCGGCTTTTGTGATCAGTGGCTGTTGGGCTGGCCTGGGCTGATCAGTTTCGTGTGTTGGTGTGGGCACCTCGGTGGTGCGCGCGATTGCGGGTGCCGGACCTTGGTGTGCGGTTCTGATCTGCAATTTTGTCAGGGGTAGGGGCGAATGATCAGGTTGCGTCATCTGTATTGATCAGGAGTCAGGTTCGGTGATCGCTGGTATTTGACCGTAGCTACGAGATGGGCTGGACCGCGCTGCTCGGTGATCGGCGCGGCGGTCCGAACGTGCCCGCCCACGCCGCTCCGGCCCGGGCCGAAGACCTGTCCGGGCTGCCTCCGACCTTCCTGGACATCGGCTCCGCCGAGACCTTCCGGGACGAGACCGTCGCGTACGCCTCGCGGATCTGGCAGGCCGGCGGGGTCGCCGAACTCCACGTGTGGCCCGGCGGTTTCCACGGCTACGACATGATGGCACCGCAGGCCGAGGCGTCCCGGGCGACCCAGGCGGCACGACTGCGTTGACTGGGCCGGCTTCTCGGGGAGTGAGGAACCGCGCAGCTCACCGCGTCATGAACGGATGAGAGAGCTTGCCGGGGGCTTGACCGCGCCGCCCCGGACGCCCGGTGCCGCGTCCAGGACGGGGCGGTCGGACCTCCCGCCCATCCGTAACGGCTCGCTGCCGGGCACGACTGGAGGCGGCACCTGCAACGGTACTCACGCGCTTGCCCAGGGCGGCGGCGTCACGGACCGTCGCGGTGAACTCCCCATCCTGTCCCCAGGGCGTGTTCATCGAGACCGGGCCGCACAAGCACGCCATCCAGCAGACGTTCTTCCTGTACGTCTACGGGCGGCAACCGTGTCGAGCTGTGCAACCCGCTCACCTGGTTCGTCCTCACCCCTGACTGGCCGCTCGTCACCTGAACCCAGGCGGCACGAGCCAAAGGCCAGGCGTGGGGTCTGAAGACCATCGAGTCCTCCACACGACACGCACGACACACCGCCGGTTGACTGAGGGGACACGCTGCGGACCGGACGCGGCTCAACCGTCGCCAAGATCATTGACAAAAATGTTGCCCCTCCTGCGGCTACCCAGCGTCTGGCTACGAGGTCTCCTCCCCGAACGCCCGCCGCACCTGCTCCGCGATCAACTGGTACACCTCGCGCTCCCTGGCCTCGTCCTGGGCGTCGTAACCGTGATCGGCGCGGGTGCAGTCGTGACGGCCGACCAGCGATCCGGCCCTGCGGAGCCGGTCGGCGCAGCCACTTCCTCGGCCTTGAGGAGGTCTTACTCGGCGGTGACGACGAAGGCCGGCGCGATGCCCTGGAGGTCGGCGGTGTCCGAGGCGCGGGCGAGACCAGACGGTCGCCCCGCTGCTTCGGATCCGGGACGTACGCGCTGTCGAAGACGTCCGCCATCCACGAGCGCAGTGCCGGCTTGGCGATCACGGCCCGCTTGCCGCGGCCGGCGGTGGCGAGGTCGAGCGGCGCATAGTGCAGGACCCGAGACGAAGGGCATCCTCGATCTCGCTGAGCTTCGCGGACGACAGGACGCCCGCCTGCCCGATCAGGTCTTCCCTGGCCAGGGTGACCAGCCAAGTGCAAGGGATGAGGTCGGGACGTGGAAGTGCGACTCTCAGGACGCCTTCGAGAGGCAGGCCTTCGGGGGCACCTACTGCCACCTCAACGGCCACGCCGCTGAGATCGGTGCCCGCGGGAGCGACGACCTGCATAGCCAAGAAACCGGACGCCTCTTCTCCCGACAGCAGTACGACTGCCCGCTGCTCGTTGAAATCTGCCCACCAGACCTCGCCACGTCGCATATGTCCTCCTGATACGGGACGGCGCGCCTGCGTCGCCCCTTCGACCGCCGCCTACTTCAGGCACAGATCGTAATGTTGGCTGGTCAGGGAGCAATGCTCAGTACTTGTGGATCGGCTCCCGGGGAGTGCGCGAAGGGCGTACCTTCCCGAATGATCTACAAGTCACCGAGTAGAGGCCCGCGTTCGCAGCGCGGGTCGGGAAGGCGCGCCCGTGCTCAGCGTAGTCACTGCCGACGGCACCACCGAGACTGGTTCCCTGATCGACGAGATCGTCCGCGAGGGCGCCCTGCGGATGCCCGCCGCCGCGCTGGAGGCCGAAGTCAACCAGTACATAGCCGAGTTGGCCGCCGAGGCGGATGGGGCCGGGCGCCGTCTGGTGGTCCGCAACGGCCGCCACCGGCCCCGCACCGTGACCACTGCCGCGGGTTCCGTCGAGGTCACGGCCCCGCGCGTGACCGACAGACGGGTGGATGCGGCCACCGGAGAGCGGATGCGGTTCTCCTCGAAGATCCTGCCGCCCTGGCCCGCTGGCGCGCGGTCACCGGCGCCCATCTCATCGCCCTGGTCCGGGCGGGCGCCACGTTCGAAAACGGCGTCCTCGTCGAGCGAGAGCAGGCCACGGCCGCCTGACCCCACTTGTCACTTGTCGCGCCCCGCAAGGGAGAAGAGGACCTGTCGATGCCCGAACCCACTGCCCCGCTCACCGAGTTCCTCCGCGTCTACGAGCAGGCCACCAACAGCCACGACATCACCCAGCTCGTCCCGCTGATCGCTCCCCAGGCCGTCTACTGGTTCTCCGACGGATCCCACCGCGGCCGCGAAGCCGTCCTCTCCGCCATCGCCGAGACCTTCGCCACCATCCGCGACGAGGTCTACCAGATCAACGACGTGGAGTGGATCGCTCAAAGCGATGACCACGCGGTATGCCGATACCGGTTCGCCTGGACCGGAACCATCGACGGCCAGCCGCGGTCAGGAAGCGGCCGCGGCACCAACGTGCTCGTCAACAACGCCGGAACCTGGCAGATGCTTCACGAACACCTCAGCACATAACCAGGCAACAGCACCGATCCACAGGGATTGACAATTGCTCGCCGAACGCCGCGACGTCGCTCACGGCTACGTCACCCCAGAAGCAGCCTGAGGAGCGAACAATTCGGTCACGCAACACGCTTCCTAATGCTGTTGTCAAGCAGCTGTAGTCACTGGAGGTGTGACTTGGTAGCGCCGTCCGTCGCGGATCAGGGCCCACAGGACGTTGACGCGTCGGCGGGCCAGGGCGAGCACGGCTTGGACGT
>NZ_JAAGLT010000048.1 GCF_010548275.1 Streptomyces sp. SID12488 | reverse complement strand
ACGACCGACGGCATCCACGACCTCCACCGCAGCGACGACACGACACGCCACCACTCCCACGGGAACGCCCGCCCTATGCCCGACCAGCGAAAACGCAGTCCTCAAGCCCGGAAAGACAACAGCTACTTAGGCCGGGATTCGGGGCCTGAGCGGGTCTGTCCCCGGTGCGCCCCGGAGTCTCCCGTTCAGCCCTCCAGCGTGATCGACAGGATCGCTCCGATGAAGCCTCCGGTGGTCACCTGGGAGCCGTGCCAGGTCTCCCCGGACTCCGGCTTGGTCCCGTACATCTTGAAGTAGAACAGGGGGTCGCCGCCGGAGGCGGTGTCGTTGCCGACGCCTGGGTCGCGCCGGGCGTAGTTCTCCATGGTGACGTAGTCGTTGCCGCTGGTCGCCACGGTGGCACCGAAGTGGTACTCGAAGGTGTTGTTCCTGTCTCGCGACGCCTCCTGATCGGCGTCGCCGTAGCCGACCGTCACCAGGGCGGAGCCGGGCGGCGGGGGCGGCAGGAACTCGTTGAGGCCCAACTCGCGCAGTGCCTGGTCCAGTTCGGCCGAGTTGGCCGCCTTCAGGTCCTGGAAGGCGCGGCTCATGTCCTGGGAGTAGGACAGGTATGCCTTCTGGTCCCCGCCAACTCCCTTCTGGAAGGCGTCCTTGACGCCGTCCAGGTGCTCGCTGCCACTGTCCTCGACGATGTCGAGGACCCGGGCCAGGAAGTTCTCCCAGGCGCCGATCCCCTGGGCCGAGATGCCCTTCTTGCCGGTGACGAACTCCGCCATCTCGTTGCAGCGTTGCGGGGTGAGGATCGACAATCCGGTCGCCTTCTTCGTCATACCCAGCGCCCCGGCCATCCCGGTCCTCTTCGTCTCCACCACCGGCTTGACCTGGTAGAGCCGCAGTTCCCCGGTCTCGCCCTGCACGTGCAGATAGCGGGTGCCCCGGCGGAGCCGTACGCGACCGGCGAGTGCGGTGTTCGCCGCCTCGATGTGGGCTTCGGTGGCGAAGAAGACCTTCGATTCGCCCGATCCCTGCTCGATCGCGAGGTCCAAGCCGTCCGAGAGACGCAGCGGGACACTGCCGTTGAACGCGACGTTGGCCGTGCGCGCCTGCGTGTCGGAGAAGTAACTCCCGTTCGCTTCTTGCTGGCTGGGGAAGAAGTGGTCGTCGCTTTCGGCGCTCTTGTTCGAACCGATGGACGCACGGCGGTGCTTGGACGGGTAGTTCACCGCGCCGGGGGCGATCTCGACGTAGCGCTGGACGGGAGCCCGGCTGCCGCCCTGCGCCGGGGCCGGCTTGGCGGTGCCCGCCTCCGCCGCGTCCTCAGGACCTGGGGAGTGGCCGTGGCCTGCCATGACGCGGTGGGCGTTGGCCTCGGCCTCCCGCTCGAACCGGTCGGAGGGGTCGCTCACGCTCAGACCCTGGCCGGAGTCCGCGCCGGAGACGGGGCCGGAGCGCTGCTGGATGACATGAGTGAGCTCGTGGGCGAGAGTGTGCTTGTCCGAGCCGTTCTCGCCGATGACGATGTGCCGGCCGGAGGTGTACGCGCGGGCGCCGATCTCCGTCGCGGAACGCTGGGCAACGGCGTCCGCGTGCACGCGGACGTCACCGAAGTCGGCGCCGCCGAAGCGGTTCTCCATCTCGGCGCGGACACCGGAGTCCAGCGGCCGACCGGAGGAGCGCAACACGTCGTGGACGCCGGACCGCTTCTGCACGGAGGGCTCGTGAGCGTCCTCGACGCGGCGCTCGCGCTCCTCCCCTGACAGCAGGCGGGCCACTGCCGCGTTTCCCACGGCGCGTTGCAGCGCCCGTATGGAATCGGGGGACAGCCGTCCGGCTGGGGCCTGCGCCGGGATGGCAGGGCCGGCGGCCGGCCGGCGGGGCCGGACCGACGCCTTGCCGGTTGCGCTGTCTGACTCCTCGTGTCTACGCACGGTGCTCCTTCGTCGGAGGACGGTGAACGTGCCTCTCGCCACAGTCTGTCCGTGCACGTCGGCGCAGCGGAAGAACCGGAAGGGCACCCTTGGGGCAACCTCAGCCCGAGCCGGGGGCACCCGGGACCGAGTTGGCCGGCTGGGTGGCCGCGCACACGGACGCGGGCGCCCCCGGGGAACCGGATGCGCCCGCATCGCGGCCCCCGGAGCGGACACGGTCCTGGACCGGGCCGGCGGCTGACCGGCAAGGGCGGCGATGCCCGTGGGGGAGTCGGCAGGAGGGTGGTGGGACCGTCCTGCGCGGGACGGGGGACAGAAGTCACCGGGCCGGCCGCTCGGACGCCACGGGCGCCGCGAGGGACGAACCGAACGACGTGACGCGCACCGCACGGATGAAGGGCATCGTGTGCACCGAGACTCGCCATGAGCCCGCCTCCGCCAACTTGAAGACACAGGTCAAAGGGGTGGTGTGACGGTGTTCGGGGATGCTCACGCGGCTCGTGGGTGGCCGTCTGCGGAGTAGGTCATCTGGCAGCGGTTGACTTCGAGATTCGTCAGCGCGCGCAGGAGACGGGTCGACCGGTGCTGACCTCTACCGCCATCATCGTCCTCAGCGGAGGTGTCCCTCGGACTGCAGTTGCTGGGCCCCGGCAGCCGGTCCGCAGGTTTTCTCCAGGAGGGTGAACGACTTGGGTGCACCGCCCGGCTGCGGTTTGCCTGCCTTATGGCCGACGACCTGGTAGCCGACGTCCAGGTAGTAGGAGTTCAGGCGCGCGTTGCCGGCCAAGCAGTCCAGACGCACGAATTCCCGCCCCGTCGCGGCAATGCGGCGCTCCGCGGCACGCAGCAGGAGCCGTCCCGTCCCCGGCTGGGCGTTGCCGCGGTCCACCATCAGCCGGTGCACGTAGCCGGCCACCGGTGGCTGTGGTCCCCAGGCGTCCTCGTCTTCCCACCACAGTTCCCATGCCCCGGCCACGCGGCCATCAGCCTCGGCGAGCCAAACCTCACCACTGGCCATGGTCCTGCGGAAGTGGTCCTCATTGAGCTGACCGGGCTGCCACTGGCCGGTGATGCCTTGGGCGAGCATCCAGTGGGCGGCGTCGTCACGCAGTCGGACGAGGGTGGGAAGGTCGGTCTCCTCGGCGAGGCGGAAACGGAGATCGTTCACGTCGAGATCCTCGCATGGGCTCGGACGGCAGCGAGCAGCGGGACCAGGAGCAGCGCCGACGACAGCCGCAGGCCCTGGGCTCCGCTGCTCGCGCATCGCACAGCCTCACACCGGGCCCCCGCCTACCTGGGGACACAGGCCGTGAAGCTCAATGAGCAGCCGTACGTAGTGACGGTGCCGTGACCGCTGCAGCTGCCCCTGAAGTCCCAGAAGCCGGGCCCCTGCAGTGGGCCGTGTATCTGCGTGCCGTCGCGGCAGACGGTCCACGCACCACTGCGACCGTAGTCGACGGTGACCGTCGCACGCCAGGACACCCCGTCCCAGCAGTACGTGTTGAAGCCGTGGTTCGGGACGTGTTTGACGCTTGTCCCACCCGCCTGCCAAACGACGTGATGCTTCACGTCTGCATAGGCCGAGTCGGACGAGACGTCAACGCCGCGGCTGCACCGCCTGAAGCGACGGTGCCCGCGATAGCCGCGGCTCCGAGTAACAGGCTGATCGTTCTTTTGCGCACGTCGGTTCCCCTTCACGCTCTGATTGGTCAAGTCAGGATTCCTGTGTCGATGTTGGCAATGCGCGTTGCTTTCCTGAAGTCCTGTTTGTGGCAGCCCACTTCTTTGGGTTCACAATCAGACACCAGGGGCATGTTTACACCCTTTTAAGTGCTCTTTGGTCTGCAATGATCCATCCCACGGCGCGCCACTCTGCTCCGTTCGCCGGCTCCTCCACGACCGCCCGCAGGGGAGACCAGCCATGGATGCCCCGCACGTGCACGCGTGCACTGTTCTGTCGGTCTTGCCCCAACTCTTCTCGCCGCTGGGGCAATTGGGGAACGAGTCGGGGTGGCTGATCGTCGTCCAGCTCTTTCTTTTTCCCTTAACCTTTAGTCAAATGGCGTCACTTGAAGCACACAGGTGTCATGCGTTACGGACGTCCCTGACCTGGACTCCCTTTCCCGAGCCAGTGGAGGCAGCCGGTTTCACATCTCTGAGGTCGCAGACCCGTGAGTGAAGCACGGCTCGACCCTCCGGGATGGGACGACTGAATTACGGCCGACCGATCAGGCCGCCTGTCCAAAGCCGCCTGAGCGTCGCCCCCGGCATTCGACAACGGCGACCGCCGCCATGCCCGATGACGCGCGGCGCCGCCAATCGGAGGCGCCCGGCTCACTCCGCCCCCGGCGGTGCACCTGACCCTGGTGGATTTACTCACTCTTGCGAGAGATCGCCTGTCAAAAGGAGACGTACATGCCCAGCTCTCCCCTGAAGCGCCGCACCTTCATCCTCCTCGGTGCCACGGTCGCCATGTCAGCCGGCCTCCGAACACCGGTGGCCGCCGCGGCGGCCTCCCCCTCGGTGCCCACCGGCGCGCCGACGCCGGTCCGGATCGTCGACGACAAGGCGACCTCCGCCACCCGCGCGCTGTTCGCGTACCTGAAGCGGCAGCAAGGCAACGGCATCCTGTTCGGTCACCAACACGACCTCACGTACGGCTTCACCTTCACCACTCCCGATGGCAAGGCGTCCGACACCAGGGCAGCGGTGGGTGACTACCCTGCGGTCTTCGGCTGGGACACCCTCATCCTCGACGGCGACGAACGCCCCGGCGTCCAAGGCGGAACCGAAACCGAGAACATCGCCGCACTCAGCCGGTGCATCCGGCAGGGGGACGCGCGCGGCGGGATCAACACCCTCACCGCCCACATGCCGAACTTCGTCACCGGCGAGAACTTCTACGACACAACGGGCCAAGTGGCCGCCCACATTCTTCCCGGAGGCGCGAAGCACGCGGACTTCAACGCCTTCCTCGACCGCATCGCGAAGGCGGTCAAGGGCGCGCGGCGACCGGACGGCACGGCGATCCCGGTCATCTTCCGCCCCTTCCACGAGAACAACGGAGGCTGGTTCTGGTGGGGCGCGGGCCACACCACGTCGGGCGAGTTCATCGAGCTGTTCCGCTACACCGTCGAGTACCTGCGTGACATCAGGGGCGTCCACAATCTGCTCTACGCCTACTCACCCAACTCGAGCTTCGGCGGCGACCCGACCGGCTACCTGAAGACCTACCCGGGCGACAATTTCGTCGACATCCTCGGCTACGACTCCTATGACGAAGCCGCCGGACCGACCCCCTGGCTGGACGGTCTGGTGAGGGACCTGGCGATGGTGGTCCGGCTGGCGAACGAGCGAGGCAAGGTGCCGGCCTTCACCGAGTTCGGCGAGAGCGGTACCGAGGTCCGTAACCCGCAGTGGTTCACCCAACTGTTGCAGGCCGTCAAGGCGGACCCGCTGGCCCGTCAGATGACGTACATGCTCACCTGGGCCAACTTCGGCGGCACCAAGCGCGCTTATGTGCCGTACCCGGGCCATGTCCTGCTGCCGGACTTCGTCTCATTCCATCAGGATCCCCACACCCTGTTCGCCGCCGATCTCAGGGGGGTGTTCTCGGCCAAGACCACCGCTGTCAGGAACGTCCCGTTCATGCATCTCGTGAGTCCCACGGACCGACAGCGCGTGACAGCCTCCAAGAGCACCGTCCGGGTGCGTGTCACGCCCGCGAGGGCCGGCCGGGTCACCTATTCCGTGAACGGCGGACGTGCCAGACCGTTGCGCCTCGACGCCGACGGCTTCTACTCGGGCGACTGGTCGATCGACCCGGCCCTGCGGAACAACCGCCCGGTGACCCTCACCGTGAGCGCGCGGGTGCACGGCGAAACGCTCACCGACTCAGCAGTGGTTCTCCTCGGCGAGGTCGCGCCGCTGCCGGTCGGTTGGGTCGACGACTTCGAGGGATACGCCGGAGACGATGCCGCCGTGAGCGAGGCGTACACCCATGTCAACTCCAACACCATTGCCCTCTCGCCCGACCACAAGTTCTCGGGCTCCTACGGACTGGCCTACGCGTACGACTTCACCGGCTCCGAGTACACCGGCATAGGCAGGTCGGTTGTCGCGGACTGGTCCGCTTTCACGTCGCTGGCGCTGTG
This sequence comes from Streptomyces sp. SID12488, assembly GCF_010548275.1. Classification (GTDB taxonomy): domain Bacteria; phylum Actinomycetota; class Actinomycetes; order Streptomycetales; family Streptomycetaceae; genus Streptomyces. The sequence goes on along the minus strand of NZ_JAAGLT010000048.1, from coordinate 34,083 downwards.
GCTGCGGGGCGACGGCTCCGAAAACGCCGGGGCGTTCGAGATCGTCGCTGACGGAATCCAGTTCCAGTACCAGTTTCCGCTGGCCGACACGAGCGGGCAGGAGATCAGGACCCCCTTCAGCGAGTTCCAGCCCGTTCCCTGGGACACCGCACACGCCACAGCGGTGCTCGACCCGGCTCATCTGGCCAAGGTGACGGCGTTCAATCTGTACCTCGGCCGTGGAAGCGACACGGTGACCAAGGGCGTCGTGTACGTGGACAACATCAGGGCCGAATGACACACCTGGCACAGAGAGGGCGTCGGCGTAGTTGCGTGACGCCCTGTCTGTGATCACCGAGGTTGAGGCCGTGGGGTGTAAGGGGGCGGTGCCGTCGGCGTCCAGACGGGCCCGGGCCTGAGCCGGCATGCGCGCGGTGTCGTAGACGCCGGCGGCCATGCCCCTGCCGATCAGCCAGTCCCCCTCACGCGTCGAGCGGGGCTTGGGGTCGCGGCGGTGCCAGCCGAACTCGCGGGCGCCGACGGTGTAGCACTCTCGCAGCCGGCGGGTGGAGAACGGCAGCCCGCTCGACTCGTCCTCGTTCGGTTCGTTGCGCCGGCGCAGTTCGATCGGGTCGACGCCGAGATCGGGGGCGAGTTCGTCCATGGCCGACTCGATGACGAAGGACGCCGTCTGGAAGCCGGGGCCGCGCATGTACAGCGGCGTGGGCAGCTCCGCATACTCGCCTCCTGGGCCGCCGACCAGCACCTGCCCGCGTCGCCACCACTCACCTGACCCCTCGGCCGCTTCTACGACTCCGGCGGCAGACGGCAGAGGGCAGACGGTCGATGGCGTGACCGGGCCCCTCAGCCGCAGTGACTCTCGCGCCATGAACTGACTTCCCGCGCCTGAGCCAGGCTTTCGTTCACTGTCACCTTGCTACCGCACAAGGAGCACCACGATGCACACCCGCACACTCGGTCAGGGCCTTGAGGTCTCGGCGATCGGACTGGGCTGCATGGGCATGTCCCAGAGCTACGGCCCCAACCCCGGGGACCGTCAGGAAATGATCGGTGTGCTCCGCGCCGCCGTCGACCGTGGCATCACCTTCTTCGACACGGCCGAGGTATACGGCCCTTACGTCAACGAAGAACTCGTGGGCGAGGCGCTCGCGCCGGTGCGCGACCAGGTCGTTGTCGCCACCAAGTTCGGCTGGCGCATCGAGGACGGCACGTCGGTGGGGCTCGGCAGTCGGCCTGAACAGATCAAGAAGGTGGCCGACGCCTCGTTGCGCCGGCTGCGCACGGACACGATCGGGACCTCTTCTACCAGCACCGGGTCGACCCCGACGTGCCCATCGAGGACGTGGCGGGCGCGGTCGCGGAACTCGTGCAGGAGGGAAAGGTACGTCACTTCGGCCTGTCCGAGGCCGCCGCGGCGACGATCCGCAGGGCCCACGCCGCCCACCCCGTGACCGCGGTGCAGAGCGAGTACTCCCTGTGGACCCGGGACCCCGAATCCGAGGTACTGCCCGCACTCGCCGAACTCGGCATCGGATTCGTGCCGTTCAGCCCGCTCGGCAAGGGCTTCCTCACCGGCACCGTCGACACCACGACCGCGTTCACCGAAGGCGACATCCGCGCCTCCATCCCGCGGTTCGACCAGGACAACCTCGCCGCCAACCAGGCCCTGGTCGAGGACGTCGCCACCCTCGCCCGCGCCAGGAACGCCACCCCCGGGCAGGTCGCCCTGGCCTGGCTCCTCGCCCAGCACCCCTGGATCGCCCCGATCCCCGGCACCCGCCGCATCGAACGCCTGCAGGAGAACGCCGGCTCCACCCAGATCGCCCTGTCCGCCGACGACATGGCCGACCTCGACGCCACGGCGGTCCGCATCGGCGTGCACGGCGACGGCTACAACGACCAGCACATGCGCCTCGTCGGCAAGTGAGACGACCTGCCCCGCGCCTACGGCTCTGAGGAGGCCGCTGAGAAGGGGGTCTGTCCAGCCAACGCGCAACTCGCGTGAGGTGAGTTGGGCGCGGCCGACGGAGACTTGGCCGTTGGAGGAGATGTCGAAGGCCTGCAGGGCGGGCTTCCAACGCATGCTCCAGCATTCGCGCCCCTGGCCGGTGGGGTCGAGGCTCATGGCGGCCATGTAGATGCATTTGAGGGCTGCTGGAGCGTTGAACGGAGTCGGCGCCACACGGGGCTTCTCCAACAGCGGGATGAGTGGGCGTCGACCATTGCTGTCCCGCCCCCATGCCGCCCGGTGCAAATCTCGCCGCGCCCCGATAAGAGTGCAGGCGACCTCGAAAACCGACAGACCCCCACTACACCCTCTTCTGCGATGAGCGCGGTTTTCTCCCGACCAGGAACGATTCCCGACCAGGGACAAATCCTTCCTACCATCCCCGCTGAATTCCGTGCCACGCTTCGAGAGCGCGATTCACCCAATCGTTCTTGAGGAGAAATTCCCGCCATGTCTTCCATTTCCACCCGCCCCACGGTCGCCGTCGCGTTCCACTCCGGATACGGTCACACCGCTGTCATCGCCGAAGCAGTGGCGCGCGGTGCTGCGGCAGTCGGGGCCGAGGTGATCTCCATCTCCGTGGACGCGATCACCGAGGAGCAGTGGGCGCAGCTGGACGCCGCAGACGCGATCATCTTCGGTGCCCCCACCTACATGGGTACTGCGTCCGCCGCCTTCCACACCTTCGCCGAGGCAAGCAGCAAGCGCTGGTACACGCAGACCTGGGCGGACAAGATCGCCGCAGGGTTCACCAACTCCGGTGCCAAGAACGGCGACAAGTCCTCGACGCTGGGCTACTTCTTCACCATGGCCGCCCAGCACGGCATGCACTGGGTCAGCCTTGGGGTGCAGCCGGGCTGGGCCTCCACGGAGGGCAGTGAGGACGACGTCAACCGTCTGGGCTACTTCGTCGGCGCGGGCGCGCAGACCCCGGTCGACGCCGGCCCGGAGGCGGTCCACAAGTCAGACATCGTCACCGCCGAGGGCCTCGGTGCCCGCGTCGCGCAGCAGACCGCGTTCTTCAGCGCCGGCCGTGCCGCCCTCGCGGCCGCCTGACACAGCCCCTCTCCCACATCGTCAGATCATCCAGGAGCACCTCCATGTCTGATTCCCCGAATCTCGCTCTCGTCCGCCGTCTGTACGACTCCGGCATGGCCCCGGACGTGGTCGCAGAGGTCGTCCACCCCGACGTCGTCTGGGACATCACCCCCGGCTTTCCCTACGGCGGGGTCTACAAGACCTGGGCCGGCGTCAGCGGCGACTTCTTCGGCCGGCTCGCGCCGCGCTTCACCTCTTTCAGCGCGGTGGCCGAGGACTTCTACGACGCCGGTGAGCACGTCTTCGTGCACGGCCACTACCACGCTGTGTCCAAGTCCGGCCAGGAGTCGGACGCGCGGTTCATCCACCTGTGGACGGTCACCGACGGCAGGCTGACCCACCTGATCCAGGCCGCGGACAGCCACGTCGTCCAGCAGGCCGCGAACAACTGACCGCCCGCACCCACCCCAGGGAACACCCCATGGCGAAGATCCTCTTCCTCATCACCGCCGCCGACCACTGGACCCTGGCCGACGGATTCGAGCAGCCGTCCGGGTTCTGGGCCGAAGAGGCCACCGGTCCGTACGGCGTCTTCAAGGAGGCCGGCTACGAGATCGCCGCGGCCACCCCGGGCGGCGTACCGCCCACCGCCGACGCGCTCAGCCTGACCCCCGACTTCAATGGCGGCCCCGAGGGCGCCGAGCAGATGAAGACCGCCCTGCGCGAGGCGACCGAGCTGGCGAACCCCATCCCCATCGAGGACGTCCGCATCGACGACTACGACGCCGTCTTCGTCCCCGGCGGCTGGGGCCCGATGGAAGACCTGTCCGACAACCCGGAGGCCGGCAAGCTGCTCAGTGACTGGCTCGCCACCGGAAAGATCGTCTCGCTCGTGTGCCACGGCCCGGCCGCACTGCTGTCCACCGTGGACGCCGACGGCAAGTCACCGTTCCACGGCTACCGCCTGACCGGACTGTCCAACTCCGAGGAGATCCAGAACGGCCTCGCCGACCGGGCGAAGTGGCTGCTCCAGGACCGTCTTGTCGCCGACGTGGGCGCGGACTACCGCAAGCGCGAGGAGAACTTCGCCCCCCACCTCGAAGTGGACCGCACCCTCATCACCGGCCAGAACCCTGCTTCGGCCGTCCCGCTCGCCCAGGAAGTCGTCAAGACCCTCGGCTGACACCCGCACCGCGGCTCAAAGAAAGAGGTAGTACAGATGGACAGCAACGCGACCCTTCCCAGCGTGGGACAGACCTGGCTGGCCGACCTCGGCCCGGACACGCCGCTCGGCCACTTCACGGTGGAGATCACCTTCGAGTCGGCGACCCAGGTCAGCTTCGAGGTGACGGGCGGTGCGATCAAGGGCCGGAAGCAGACGATGGAGTACACCACCAGCCGGCTCCGCGACGGCCTGTACGTCGTGCGCTGGACCGAGCCCGACGCCGGTGACCACGTCACTCACATCGAGGACTACACCGAGGGCACCTGCATGGCCAGTTCCGTCATCGGAGGCGAGTTCGTCCAGCTCCACGGGAAGTGGAGCCGCGTCAGCTGAACCCGTGGGCGACGGCGGACAGCCCGCGCGTCGTCTGTGGTGAGCGCTTCCAGGGACAAATCTCTCCTCCTGACACGCGGCTCCTTCGATGTCAGGGTGAGGGCATGAACCACGATCCTCACCGTCACGATCTCGGGGAATTCCTCAAGGCGCGCCGTGCCGAGCTGGACCCGGCCGCCGTCGGCCTGCCCGGCGGTGGCCCGCGTCGCGTCTCGGGACTACGCCGTGAGGAGGTCGCCGTGCTGGCGGCCATCAGCACCGACTACTACGCCCGCCTCGAACAGGGCCGTATCCAGCCCTCGCCGTCGGTGTTGGGCTCACTGGCCCAGGTCCTGCTCCTGGACGACGACCAGCGTGCCTACCTGTACGAGCTTGCGGCCAGGGACGACTTCCGCCCTCCCCGCCGACAACCGCGCCTCAAGGCGCAGCCGCAGTTGCAGCGCATGCTCGATGACATGGCGCACACCCCCGCTTTCGTGATCGGACCGCGCACCGAGATCGTCGCCTGGAACACCATGGGCGCTGCCCTGATCACCGACTTCGGAAAGATCCCGGAGAAGCAGCGTTACTACGTCAGGCTCCTCATCACCGATCCCGCGATGCGTGAGCTGTACGCGGACTGGGAGGGCGTCACCCGGCTGTCCATCGCCCAGATGCGGATGCACAACGCCGACAACCCCGGGGACGCGCAGCTCGCCGCGCTGGTGGGTGAGCTCTCGGTCCGGGACGCCCAGTTCCGGCGTTGGTGGGGTGCCCACAACGTCGCCGTCCGGGACACGGGGGCCAAGCACCTGCGCCACCCCGTCGTCGGGGACCTGCACCTCGACTGGAACGCCGTCACCTGGACCGCCGACCCGGACCTGCAGATCATCGTCTGGACCGCCGAATCCGGCACGCCCACCCACGACAGCCTGCGCATGCTGGCGTCCTGGGCTGCCGACCCCAGCCACACGACCAGCGGCAGCTCCGCCTGACCTTCTCGAAACCGACGGACGCCTGCGCTACATGCGAGTGGCCTGGCCTCGGTCGGTGTGGCTGTGCGCCGTCACTTGTGTTTGCCGGCGGAGGCGGTGACGACCGGCTCGAAGTCGGCCGGCAGGAGTCTCACTGCCAGATTCACGGCCTCTGCGGCAGTTTCGACTTCGCCGACTACGGCGTGGGGATCACGACGACGGACCATGAACGATCCGCTGCGCAGAGGTTCGGTGGATCCGGCCTGCAAGATCCAGGGGTAGTTGGTGCGGCTACTGAAAAGCAGAGCGAAATGACTGGTGAACGGATACAGCCGCCGTAGCCGTGGTGTCGCCGCAGCGGCCTCCAGCAGCGGAACGATGCCCGGATAGGGGTGTCCTGGCGAGCGAATCTCGTGGACATCGCGTGCCCACTGCCAGCTGAGTTGTAGAGACAGCCATCGGGCTTCGACGGCGGCGGCAGGCCCGAGACTGCGCGCTGCAGCCATGTCGGACATAACCGGTTTTGGAGGCAGGGGCGGCGGTTCTGAGGCTTGGCTGCTCGGGTCCACCGCCACAGTGTGCTCCTGCCTGGGCGTTCACGGAATCAAGGGCAGAGCCACGTAGTTCCCGGGGATCATGTTGTCTGGGCGGGCTGGCGCGACCTGGCCAATCAGGACTTCGACCTGCCGGAGCTTCGGTTCACCGCAGGTCAGTACGAGGCCGAGGTCCTGCGAGCCGGAGAGGACCGCAGTTGGGAGTGGCCGGCAGTAGCGGTTGCGCGGCTGCTTGAGGCGGGGCTGAGGGGACACGGAGACTGGCTCGTCAGGTGGGACTGCGAGTTGGAAGGCGTCTGGGCCTCCCGCAAGGAACCCGATCGAATCCACGTCGTCCTGATGCATCCCCGCAGCCGGGCCGATGCAGATCTGCCCTGGCTCCAGTTCGGGATGACCCTCCCGATCTCCGCGCACGCCCCATCGGTCCAAGCCGAGCGCTTTGAAGCACGGCTGACCGCAGGCGATCCCCGTGCCACCGCCGAGGTCTGGGGAGGTTCGCATGATGCCGAGCAACTGGGCTACCCATGGCCGCCGGTCGCCCCGTTGTTCACATGAAGAAGCGTTACCGTGCGGGCGGGGAACTACGTGACGCTGATCGTGTGGATCGTGGGGAAAGGCGTGACCGCCGACAGTGCCGGGTCGGCGCCGAAGTGCCGCTAATGAACCTTCGTCAGCAGGACACCGGCGGTCGGCGTGTCCGGCGAGAACTGGAAGGGGCGGAAAATCACCAGTCCTTGTACGGGCTCGACTTGTGGGAGCGCGCCAACGATCCGCCTCACCGGCCGACGACTACGCCGTCGAAGGTGTGCTTGGTATGCGGATGTCAGCGGTCGGAGGTCTGGTGGGGGCGCGGCGCTGGTTGGACAGCCGCGCGGGGGCCGGTCGTGTGCTGCTTCCCCAGTACGCCGTCCGCGTTGGTCACCTGGGTGCGGATGTCCCGTTTGATCGCGGCGAGTTCCCGTGTCTTCTCGTTCATCGCCCGGCGCTGGTAGGCCGCGTCGACGGAGGACCAGACCCCGATGACGTTCGTCCTGCGCTTGCATTCCACGTCCTTGCCGGCCACGGCGATCTCGGCCCGGGTGGCCGTCGGGCCCGTGAACTCGGCGCCCTTGCCGGGGGCCCGGGTCGGATCCGCGTACGCGTAGCCGTACTGCCGCATACAGCGTGACCAGGCGCGGAAGACCCTCACCACCCGCGGATCCTTCTGCGAGTCGTGGTAACTGCCGATGTTGATCGTGCCGACGAGTTCCCGGTTGCCGATCTTCTCGGGGTCGCCCGACAGAGCCGTCGTGGCTTCCCCCTGGCATCCACCCGCCGGGACGGGGCGTCCGCGCTCGTCCTTTGCAGCCCGTGCGCCGTCCTCATGGAGGCCCGTCAGGACCAGCATCTCCTCCGGCCCTGGGGTCGGCCCCGGACTCTTCTGTTTGGTCCGGCTCGGCATTGTGCCGGGAGCGGGGTGGTATCCGTGGCGGGCGGCGAGCCGGGCGTCCGTAATTCCGTACCGGTGTGCCGTGTTGGCCGGATTCAGTGTGCCGGTGTCCGGTGCGGCTTCCGTGGGGACGGGCCAGCGGTGGTCGAAACGCTCCATGCAGGACGCGGTGAGCACGGCACGCGCCCGGAACAGGCGCGCCACCTGACGGTCGGTGAACAGATAGGGCTCGATGGGCAGGACCAGCGACCTGATGTCGAGCCTCGTCGGCACGCCGGCCACCGGGGGCGGTCCCGATGCCTTCGGCTGCGGCTCGGCGGTCTGACCTTCCGCGCAGCCCGCGATGACGGCGGACAGGACGACCAAGGCCCCGATCCGTCCTGCCAGCTGTGTGGTGAGCGCCCGCATGTCATGTCCCCCCTTGTGTGTGCGGCCGTACGAAGGGCCCGCCCGCGTACGTCGCGAACGGGCCCGAGCCGGTGTCAGCCGACGCTCCACCAGCTCAACGATGCGTTGTTGTTCCGCACACCGTTGTTGAGCTGCCGGGCGTTGCCGGGGTAGAAGTCGTCGTACGGGGCGTTGCCGCTCGCGTTCTGGTTCTCGTTGTAGTAGATCCGCGCGGCGTGGGTCGCGTCGTTGTTCCAGGCGCGGTTGACGTTGTTCTTCACAGGCTGACCGTGGCCGTCGCCGCCCGCCGCGAAGGTGTGGCCGGCGAAGTCGTCCACCCAGCCGTAGTACTTGCTCCATGAGCTGTTGGCGGACGCGCTGTAGTAGAGGTAGATGTTTCCGTCCCAGTCGGCGCGCTGGGCCTGGGCCGGCGCTGACGACGCGGCCTGGGCGGACGCCTGGGTGGTGGCCAAGGCGGTGGTCCCGGCGACGAGAGCTGCCGCGACCGCGAAAGAACCGACCATCCGACGTGCAGATGTCACGTGTGTCCTCCGTTTGCCTACGGGCGGCGGCGGAAGCCGTCGGTAGCCTCCGCCGCCGTACCCCCGTGGTGACTGGCTCTGAAACTAGGCCTGGGCCAGCAGGGCGAGGGAGCATTTTCGGTCCTCGCCGAAAGACCGGGGCTGGCGAAATCGGAGCTATCGCGCCCTGCGTTCATGGGGGAGAGTGAGACGGTTGGGGTAGCAGCCTTTCGGGGGGAAGCTGATGCTGCGTATCCATTTCAGTGCGGAGGACCTCGGTCGGATTCGCCTGGCCACAGGACCAGATCCCGCCTGGGAGGCTCTGCTCAGTCTTCATGTCCTCGGCGGCTCCGGCACCGATGCCGAACTGCAGCGCTGGTCCACCCGAGTCCGGACGACGTTGAACGTGGCTTCCCGGCCGCTGCTCCATCTCGTTCCGTCACGTGGGTATTCGCCCGACTTCCTGACGCCCGCCGAAGGGGCGACCGACCCGGACGCCGCCGTCGACATGATTCTGTCCACCTCCCGGGCCCGCCTGCGGGCGGACATGGCGCTGCTCGGCGGGGAGCGGAAACTGCCGTCGTGGGCGCCCGCGCTCGCCTCGGGCGTCCCTGCGGCCAGGCGGGGTCTGGGCAGGGCCCTGCGCCACTACCACCGGCAGGCGCTGCATCCGTACTGGACGCAGATCAGTGCCTCGGTGAACGCCGAACGGGCCCTGCGCGCCAAGGCGTTCCTGGCCGGCGGGACGGACCGGTTGCTCAGCGGTCTGCACCCCGCCGTGCGCTGGCGGGCACCAATTCTCGAGATCGCCTATCCCCGGGACGGGGACCTGTACCTCCAGGGGCGTGGGCTGCGGCTCGTGCCCTCGTATTTCTGCCGGGGAAAGCCCATCACACTGCGGGACGGCTCCCTCGCACCGGTGCTGGTGTATCCGGTGAGCCGGGGCGTCGGCGTCCTGCGGCCCCACAGTTCCGCGGGGAGGGCCGGTGCGCTCGACCGGCTCCTCGGCCGCACCAGGGCGGCGACCCTCCTGGCGATCGCGGAGGGGGAGAACGCCACCGGCGGCGAGACGGCCCGGCGCCTGGGCATCTCGCCCGCGTCGGTGAGCGAGCACGCGACGGTGCTGCGTGACGCGGGCCTTATCCAGAGCTGGCGCGTGCGCAACACCATGCGCCATACCCTCACGCCGCTCGGCGTGGAGCTTCTGGACGGCCGCGCACAGCGAACCGGGCTCTGAAATGGTCTGTGGTGTATCTCGGCTTTCTGATGAGCGGTCCGCCGGGAGGCACCGCTGTCATCACCCACACAAGTGGTGCGCGACATATGCTCGTCCTTTATCTTCCATCCGCGCTGTAAGGCGGGGACGGAAGGTTCCAGACGGCGTCTGAGCGGCTGACGACCTTTCGAAGTTCGCGGGCGCTTTGTGGCGATATGGCTTTCATCACCTTGTCGAGGAGGGCTCGGGCTTCGAGAGGGTTGCCGCAGCAGTACCAGTGCGCGTTGCCCCACTCGTAGTCGTGCCAAAGATCGCGCTCGGGTTGGTGGACGTAGTCCTTCCACAGGCCCACAGCCGTGTTGACGTCGCCTGGCTGCAGATAGTTGCGGGTGTGTTCGAGACGGATGATCTCGGACAGTGCATGCGAAGGCAGGCCGTCGATGACTGGTCTCGCACCTGTTGTCCGGTGGCTGCCTGGGGCGCCGACACGGATCTGTCCTGGCCGTCTACGCGGCATGGACCTTTCGGTTCGTCGTCATGCGGTACACGGTGCCACGGTCTCGAATGGCGTCTCGACGGGTTCGCCCGCAAGGGGACTCGCCGGGCGCGGGGGCGCCTTCGTCTGATCACGTGTTCCGACCGAGGTACACGTGACCATGACGAAGAGGTCTGGAGCGACGGGGCCCGGCTGTTCAAGTGGACCAAGACCGCCGACCAGCTCCTTGACCGGATCTGCCGCTACTGCTCACGTATCTCCGAACCGGATCAGTAGCTCGCCGCTGCCGCCGGCGCAGGCGCGAGCACCGTGCGCAGCCCCACCGGCGCCCGGCCGGTCAGCGCCTCGACGTCGCCGCTCAGCTGGTTCAGCTGCCCCTCGCGGATCGCGCGGCCGAACGAGGCCAGAAACCGCGCGACCTCCTCCGGCATCCCATGCGAGACCGCGCCTGCCACGAATCCGTCCTCGTCGAGCGATATGCCTGCCACCGCCGCGCCGCCGACCGACGCGTACAACTCGGCCAGCTGAGCACCGGTGAACCACTCCGGCCTCGTGATGTCGTACGCCTTGCCCGCGTGCTCGTCGCCGCACGCCAGGACCGCCGCTACCGCCGCAGCGCAGTCCTCGCGGCTCACGTACGCGGTCGCGCCGGCACCTGAGTTGTAGGCGAACGTCCCGCTCGCCACCGCGACTTGGGCCGGGGCGACCTGCATCTCCGCGTACAGGCCGTTGCGCATGAACGTCCACGCCACGCCCGCTGCCCGCAGTGCCTCTTCCGTCGCGGCGTGGTCGGGCACGATCGCCGCGGCGTTGACGCCCACCACCGGGTTCGGGATCGACGTGTAGGCGATCAGCGACGCGCCGGCGGGCTTCGCCGCGTCGATCGCGTTCTGGTGCTGCACCCGCGCGCCGGGCGGGCGTGTCGAGATCAGCAGGACGCGCGAGGCGCCCGCGAACGCCTTCACCAGCGACGCGGGTTCGTCGAAGTCCCCGAACCGCACGCTCGCGCCCCGCGCGGCCAAGTCCTCCAAATCGCTGACCTGTCGCGTCACGATCACCCCCGCCGGCCTCGCCCGCGTCGCCCAGGTTCTGCCCGGCCGCATCCAGTCGCCCGCCGCCTGTTGTTCGACCCCCTCACCGACGCCGATCTCCACCACCTCGGCGACATCATGACCTGCGTACGCGACCGCATGCGCGCCCAGCCCGCCCGCTCTGCCACCCCTCCCCGCAAACGCCGCACCGCCACCATCCACCCGGACGAGGGGCTAGCCCCGCTGTAGGACTGTCAAACGAACGAACGGTGTAACCAAGGTGGTTGGAGTTACTGGCCGGCGGAGTTGAGTCGGCCGTCGAAGGTGATGGCGAAGGCGTTGAGGGCAGTCTTCCAGCGCATGATCCAGTGGGTCTGGTCCTTGCAGGTGGGTCCGGCAACATGATTGCCATGTAGACGCACTTCAAGGCGGCGGTCTCGTTCGGGAAGCGGAAGCGTCCACGGGGGGCCGGTTCGCGACCGCGCCGTCGCGGATCTTCACCCGTCCATGACCTTGCCGGTGATGGTGAAGGTCGTCGGGCGGAAGACTTCGGCGCACAGACCTCGGCCGGGTAGGCCTGGACCTCACCGGTTGTCAGGCCCTTCGCGGACAGGGAGATGACCATCTCGTCGACGCCGGGCAGACGTTTCTGCCGCTTCTTGACGATCTTCGGCTCGAAGCTGCCTTCCCGGTCGCGGGGCACGGTTATCTCCACCGGGCCGACGTCCGTGAGCACGGTCTTGGCCCGGGTCCCGTTGCGGCTGTTGCCGCCGTTCTTCCCGGCCGGATCGTGCTTGTCGTAGCCGAGGTGATCGGTGATCCCACCCTCGAGTGCAGACTCCAGCAGCCGCTTCGTCAGCTGCTGAAGCAGCCCGCCCTCACCCGTCAGCTACAGGCCCTGGGCCTGGGCGCGGCCCACGGGCTCGGCAAGGAGCTGGTTGTCCACCAGCCCTCGCAGACTGCGGCTCAGCTGCCTCGACGAAGTCGGCCTTGGGCACGTTCTCACTGGTCATCGATGCGTCTTCCTTGATCAGTAGTTACGCCGAACGTTTTGAAGTCCCCGAATCGGTTGAGCGGGGAAGAGTTGGGCCGCCCGGCTATGAAGTGTCCGGTCCGAGTTGGGCTCTCAGGGACGCCTACGGCGCCGCTACCGCGATGAGCTGCGCTGATGATCATTGACCGTTCGGCTCGGACCCAAAGGATCGGCTGGTCACGGGGCGGCCCGGGGAAGAGCGCCGACAGCCTGGTCGTCGCGGAGCGACTCCGCGTTCCCCATGACCAATTCCGCGGAGTTCGGATTGGGGAATATCGCCGTCGTTCACGCCTGGCACTCGATGGAACCGGCCCGCCGCCTGCTGAGGGACCGGCTGATGGTGGTGCTGGGGGCACGCCCTGCTTGCTGAGCGAGTACGTACCGGGCGGCATCCACCAGTACTCCGACCCGTCGGGATCGTTCTGCCACATCCCGAGGCACTCGGAGCCTGTTTCATGCGCAGCATGCCCATGAAGCGACGACCGGTCGAATCCACCACATGCGCCCCACAGCGTCCGTGGGGAATTTCCCCGCCGGACCCCTCCTGTTGTCCAGGTCTGGCTACCTTCGCCTCGCCCGGTCCGGTACAGGAGAGGTACATCCATGACCACGCCGATCCACCGCACCTCGACACGGCAGTCCGCAGCCGTCCCGACGTCGGCCCGGCACCGTGAGGGAGCAAGCCGGACCGGGAGTACGTCCGCACGCCCGCCGGAGCGCGCCTTCCTGGAGATGCAGTCCCGCGCCGGCAACCGGGCCACGGCTGCGGCGGTGCAGCGCGTCCGGGACACCGAGAGAGGGAATGCGGCGGCGAACGGCGACGGGTCCCCGGGAGCGAAGAAGAAGAACTACCGCGACCGGATCGCCGCGCTCCTCGACAGGTTCAAGAAGAATCTCGAACCCATCGACACCTTCATCAAGGGCTTCCAGACCCCCACCAACGGGGCCTTCACCCAGCAGGCCGCCGTCACGGCCAACGAGGGTCTCAAGCACTCCGCCGCGGCCTCGGGAACCTCCGCAGCGTCTGGCAACCTCCTCACGGAGGCGGCCGGCACCGTGGTCAGTGGCATGGACGCGTACAAGAACATGAAGGACGCCAAGAAGCACGAGACCGGGGCCGACCACCACAAGGCGAAGAAAAAGGCTAAGACCAAGGGAGCCGACACGGTCATCGGCGCCGCCAGTTCGGGAAGCTACAGCGCCGCCATCGCCAAGGAGGCGACCAAGATCCAGAAGGCGGCGGACGCCGCGGTGGCTTCCGAGGCGAGCGGTATCGCCAGCGCTTCAATCGGCGCGATCAAGGCCATGCGGTCCGCCTTCCGCATCGGGGGAGCAGCCAACAAGTACAAGCAGGTCAAAAAGCTGGGAGATCCCCACCTCGTCCAGGCGGGGTCACTGGCACGGCTGAACGAGTCGCACGAGCAGGCCGGCTGGGCCGCAGCGGAGGCTTACGTCGCGCTGGACACCTACTGGAAGGATGAGGGCCCGGGACGGCTGGAGCTCGTTTCCGAGGCCATCGACGCCGCCTGGGAGGCGATGGGTGAAGCCCGCGATGCCGCCGAGAACCTCCAGCGCGCAGAAAACGACGTGGAAAAGCTGAGCAAGGTGCAGCAGTACGCGAAGAAGAAGCAGCTCACCAAGATCGGCAAGGAGACGGCCGGCGGCGGGGGCGAGTCCGTCAAGGCCGCAGCCGGCGTCGTGACGGCGGTCGCGGCGGGAACAGTCGGGCTGGCGAGCAACCCGGTCGGATGGGGCCTCGCCGGGGCCGGGGCCGGTCTCGTCCTCGGCGTCACCATGTACAAGGCGCTGCGCGCCGCCACGAAGCGCTACGAAGAGGTCCACCACCCCGAGCGCTGGGCGCCGCAGGGCGAGACCCCGGCGGAGGCCGCCTCCCGCACGGAGTCGCTGAAGCACGCGATGAAGTTCTGGAAGAAGGTGTCGAAGGGCGAACGCCAGGCCATGGCGCGCGAGATCTATGCCTTGGCGGCGGGCCCCGACATCTCCGGGAACACCACGGCCGAGATGCGGGAGTCCGCCAGGTCCCTGCTCATCGCCCTCAAATCCGGCCCCGCCAAGCACAAACTGGAGCCGGACGCGTGGGCCGAGACCCTCAACGACCCGGCGAAGACGTCCGGTTGGATCGCGGAGATAGCGGAGCAGCTGGCCTCGGGGTGATTTGGAGCGGGGCGGCTACCGGGGCGTCGACAGGGCGGATACGAACGGCACCCAGGCCGCACGGCTCAGCGCCGGCCGGGGGCCTTCGGCGTTCTTGGAGGCGTGGACGTGACGGGCGGCGGGGGATCACCAGAAAACCCCTCGCGACACCATCATCCAGGAGCAACGCCTTCAGATACTGCGCGGCCTGCTCGACCCCGCAGCCGGCCACTTCCTTCGCGACCGCGCGGCTGTCATCCTGCTCGCGCTCTCGCACAACCGCTGACTCGCATCACCGCGCTCACCCTGGACGATCTCGACCTCCACGGCGACGAAGTCCGCATCAGCCTTGGCGCGCACGGCCCCGTCCCGGTCCCTGAGCCTTCTGCCAGATCCTCCGCGATCACGCGGAAACCCGCGGTCCGCGCAACGTCGCCGCCAACCGCAGCAACCCCTGGTTCTTCCCCCGGCAAGCGCCCCGGCCAGCACATCCACTCGACCTACCTCATGAACCAACTGCCCCACTCCGGCATCCAGGCCATCGGAACTCGGCTCGCTACCAGGCGTTTTCGCGGAGGGCGCGAGGGCTGTCGTCGGCTCCGGCTTGGAAGGCGCTCCACAGGCCGCCGGCTGCTCCGCCGATGACGGCGGTGAGGGCGGACTGGAGCGCGGGGCCGTAGACAGCGACGAGGCTGGCGCTGACGGTGCCGACGACTGCGCCGGTCCCGGCCACGGCCCGTTTGCGGCGGACCTGGTTCATCTGGGACTGCATGCCGCGGACTTCATCCTGGATCCGCAGGCCGCAGATCATCAGCTGCTTTTGGATCTCTTCGGTGTTGAGGGCGGTGTCGATGTTGGCCATCTCCATCCGCAACCAGCCTCGAAAGGCACGGTAGGAGTCGAACTCCCCGACGGTGACGGCGCTGAAGGTTTCCAGGGAGACGCCTTCGAGGAAGGGCAGTTCCAGTTCTTCGATGACCGGGATGACGAGCTGGCTGGTCACAGCAGGGGTACGGCTCTGGGCGATGACCCGGCGCCCGCTGGCTGCGAAGTCCAGCAGTCTCCCCGGAAGGCCGGATCAGCCCCGGACTGTCTGGAGGCGAAGCATTTGGCAGGTGATTCGCCTGGTCGTGTGCGTAAGCAGCCCCTTCTCATACCGTCCGTCATGCCGCAGGGCTGCGGTGCGTTTGCGTGATCGACTTGTGTGGAGTGCGCTGACATTTTCCGGGTAAGCGGGGTGGGAACTATCGGTGCTTCGGACGTGAGGCGGATGTATGAACCTGGCTGGGCCGGGCGAGCACATGGAGCCGCTCGTGGACCGTCCGATAGCCGTCTCCGCCGTGTTCGAGGACAGCGGGGGGATCGCTGAGGCTCGGGACCTGGCCCGCGACTTCCTCGCGTCTGTGCAGGCTGTGCATGGGTTGCCGGTGTCGAAGCGGGCGCTGGGCATGGTGCAGCTGGTGGTGAGCGAGCTGGTGACCAACGCCCGCAAATACACGCCCGGACCGTGTCTGCTGACGCTGGAGGTCGAGGACGGAGCCGTCCAGGTGAGCGTGTGGGACAGCAGCGCAACGTTGCCCTCGGTACTGGCAGCGAACCCGGAAAGGGTCGATCAGCACGGACTGGAGATCGTGATGGCCGTGTGCCAGAGCTTTGCTGTCCACCGGGAGCCGGTGGGCAAGCGGATTGTGGCGGCCGTCGTACTCGCCGACGACCCCGGCGGAGACGCCGCCGGCCGCCAGGCCATGTGACCTCAGCCCGCGAGACCTGGGGACTGGGTGCCGTTTCACCAGTTTCGACAGCACTTGTTCAACGTCTCGGGAGGCGCACGAACTGCGCCGCGTTCGATGTTTATGGGAAGGGGCAGCACCGGTTGTCAGCCATCGCCGTGACGCTCGGTGGCAACCGCACGACGTCACCCGGGTCCTCTACCGCACGTAGTGGTACCAGCGTCGGTGTACCGCGGGTTCGACCCACAGCACAGCGCCGCCTGCGGTCGCGCCGACCAGCAGGGCGGACCCTCCGCCGCCGTTGAGGACCGCGCCGAGGCAGGCGGCGGCAACGGCGAGCGGGCGCAGCAGGGTCAGTGGACCGAGGCCGATGACGACCGCGAGGGTGCTAGCGCGGAACGACAGGGTGAAGTAGGCGGCGAGCAAAAACAGTACGGCGAGGGCGTACACGGTGAGCGGGAGCAGATAGCCGAGGCCGCCGGCGGTCAGAGTGTCGTAGGTCCGTGCCCGGTCACGTGCGGTCAGCAGCAGGAGGGCGGCGGTCAGCGTGGGGGCGAGCAGCAGGACGGCCCCGACGGCCAGCCCGCGCAGGGCGGCTCGGGTCGTGGCCCGTCGCTTACGGATACGGGCGTCGCTGCCGGCATAGGCGCGGAAGCCGCTGAACGCCGCGTCGACGAGACCGAGGAGTACAAGCGGTATGGCGGGCGTCATCGGATGGTCCCGGCGAGGTGCTCCGGGCCGACCATGCGGAGTGCGTCCCGCCCGAGGGCTCGGCGAAGCGGCGCCTCCAGTTGCGGGCGCACTCCGATAATCGGGCGCAGGGTGGTGCAGAACGGGTTCACCGCACCGCGCGGCTCGTACAGCAGTGCGCGGATGCCGGGTACCGCGGCGGCGCGCAGCAGTGTCTCGTCGCTGTGCGCGCGCCGTGCGGAGACGACGCCGTCGTGGCGGCCGAGAGGATTGCGCATCCGGGCACGATGGAAGATCCAGGCGCCAATGGGCGCGAGACGGGTTGCGGCGATGTCGAAGTGGCAGAAGGCTTGCGCCGGTGAGGCGGCCTGGGCCTGGAAGAACTCGGCCAGGGCAGGACCACGGAAATGGTGCAGTACACCGGTGGAGACGTAGACGGTCGCGGCCTCCGGCAGGTCGAAGGCATTTCCTCGGACGAAACGGCAGTTGAGCCCCTCCGCCCGGGCAAGGCGGTCTGCCTCGCCGACCAGCGCGGCGTCGAGGTCGACCCCGACCAGCTCGACGTCCGTGCCGAGGGCGTTGGTGGTCGCCAGCCGGCGGACCAGGTAGCCCAGACCGCAACCGACGTCGACCAGGCGGTACGGACCGGGCTGCCCGGTGGTCTCCCGAATCGCGGTGAAGAGCGGGCCGAGCAGGTGGACCAGCCGTTCGCCGATCCTCAGCTCCTCGCTCAGGCGCTGGAGCTCGGTGTGCACACTGATGAGCAGGCGGTCCACGGCGTGCGGGTCGAGTACGCCCTCCCGGTCTGTGGGCAGCTCGGCGACGATGCGGGCCGCGCGCTCGTCTCCGCTCTCACGGAGCTGCTGGATCACCTCGGCGCGCCGGACCCGGAGCCGGTGACCACTGTGCGGATCCACCGCCGTGATCAGGTCGGAAATCTCAAGCTGGTGCACGGGGCAGAACTCTACGGCCTCGCCCGCCGGGCCAGCTGCCCCTGCCGTGGAGTGTCCACAACCTGGGACTAACCCGGCAGTCCACCCGCCGGTGCCGCAGGACCCGACCACCGACCCGACCATGGACCCGTCCACGGCAGGTCGGCGCACTGCGACACCTCGCCGGTGGCTGTGTGCCGAGCTCCTGGCGCCCGTCCGGGCGGCGCAGCCGGACACCGGGCCGGCCGGGTTCCGTGTCGTACGGTCTGGTGTTGAGGCCGCCCACCGTCCGCAACGGATCTCACCGGACCCGGCGGTGGCGCCGGTACGGCCGGAAGATCTGGACCGATACCGGGAATCAGGCCGCGACGAGTTCCTGCTCGCGGTCCGGCGTCTTGACCTTGGGCTTCTTGTTCGGCAGCGAGAGCCGGAAGACCTTGTGCCACGCGGAGAACACCTGCTTGGGCAGCGGCCCGGTGACGTACTCCAGCTCGTACTTCTCGAACAGTGCGCGCACCTGCACCGCGACCTCGGCGTACCGGTTGCTCGGCAGGTCCGGGAACAGGTGGTGCTCGATCTGGTGCGACAGGTTGCCGGTCATGAAGTGCATGGCCCTGCTGCCGCTGATGTTCGCGGAGCCCATCATCTGGCGCAGGTACCACTGGCCGCGCGTCTCGCCCTTGATCGAGCGGCGCTCGAAGACCTGTACGCCCTCGGGGAAGTGCCCGCACATGATCACCGAGTGGGTCCAGATGTTGCGGACCAGGTTCGCGGTGAAGGTGGCGGCGAGCGTGGTGAGGAACGACGGGCCCGACAGGAGCGGGTGGATCACGTAGTCCTTGAGCACCTGCTTGCGGATCTTGCGGCCCACGGCCCTGGCCCGCTCGCGGAACTCGGGGTTCTTGCGGCGGCGCTTTTGCAGGTTCTTGGCGAGCTCCAGGTCGTACGCTGCGATGCCGTACTCGAAGAAGCAGGCGTTGAGGAAGTTCCACAGCGGCTGGCCGAGGTGGAACGGGTGCCACCTCTGGTCCTCGTCGACGCGCATGATGCCGTAGCCGAGGTCGTTGTCCTTGCCGATCACGTTGGTGTAGGTGTGGTGCAGCTCGTTGTGCGAGTGCTTCCACTGCTCGGACGGCGAGGCGTGATCCCACTCCCAGGTGGTGGAGTGGATCTTCGGGTCTCGCATCCAGTCCCACTGGCCGTGCAGGACGTTGTGGCCGATCTCCATGTTGTCCATGATCTTCGCCACGGACAGACCGGCGGTGCCGATCAGCCACGCGGGCGGGAAGATCGAGAACAGCAGCACGCCCCTGCTGACCAGCTCGAGCTTGCGCTGCGCCGAGATGACCTTACGGATGTAGGCGGCGTCTTTCTCGCCGCGGGCGGCGAGCACCTCGTCGCGGATCGCGTCCAGTTCGCGGCCGAGCTCCTCGATCTGCTCCGCGGTCAGGTGGGCGGTGGGGTCGGTGGCGGTCAAGGTGCTCCTACCGTTCGATGTCGCAGGGGCCCGCCGCGGCGGACACGCAGGTCTGGATGAGGACGCCCGGTTCGGCCTCGGTGATCTCGCCGGTGCGCAGGTCGCGGACGGCGCCGGCCCTGAGCGGCGTGACGCAGCCGAAGCAGATGCCCATGCGGCACCCGGAGGGCATGAGCACGCCGGCCTCCTCGCCGACGTTCAGCAACGGTGTGGCGCCGTCCGCAGCGACGGTCTTGCCGGTGGTGCTGAACGTGACCTCGCCGCCGTCGCCGGTGACGACGATGCCGGGGCGGAAGCGTTCGGTGTGCAGGCGTTCTTGTACGGCGTGCTCGGTCCAGTGCTCTTCGGCGGCGTCGAGCAGGCCCGCGGGCCCGCAGGCCCACGTCTCGCGCTCGGCCCAGTCGGGCACGAGTTCGTCGAGACGGGCGATGTCGAGCTGGCCGTCCGCGTCGGTGTGCACCTCGGTGAGCCGCAGTTTGTTGTCCGCGACCAGGTCGTGCAGTTCGCTGCGGAAGATCACGTCCTGCGGCTGTGGCGCGCAGTGGACCATGACGACGTCGTCGAACTCGGTGTCGCGCAGCATGCCCATCACGGGCGTGATGCCGCTGCCGGCCGTCAGGTAGAGCACCTTGGCGGGCTTGGCCTGCGGCAGCACGAAGTCACCGGTCGGCTGGTCGAGCTGGATCAGCGTGCCCGGTTTCGCCCTGCGGACCAGG
The DNA here is from genome assembly GCF_010548275.1 of Streptomyces sp. SID12488. Classification (GTDB taxonomy): domain Bacteria; phylum Actinomycetota; class Actinomycetes; order Streptomycetales; family Streptomycetaceae; genus Streptomyces. The sequence continues at coordinate 14,160 of NZ_JAAGLT010000048.1, read as the reverse complement.
TGGTTGCTGACCTTGCCGTCCGGGATCGCCTTCACGGTGATCGTGACGCGGCCGTCCTGGCGGTTTGTCGGCGAGGTGATCGAGTAGGCACGCCACAGGCGCACCCCGTCGACGTCGACCCCGATCCGCACGTACTGACCGGCTGTGTGGCCGCGCCAGCCCCGTCCCGGCCTGATCACGATGGTCGCGGCGTCACCCGTCTCAGGGTGCACGGCCTCGATGCGCCCACGCAGGTCAGCGCCCGTACGCAGCGGGCTGACCAGGTCGAGGTAGTCCGACGGCAGCAGCGGCGTCGTGACCATCTCCAGCAGTTTCCACGCCCTGCTGCGGAGGGCTGTACTCGTCATGACTCCAGCTTGCTGCGCCTCAGGGCGTAAAGTCCTGACCGCAGGACGTAAATCTGGTCGGCTGAATTGTTCGTAGGGAACAAAAACGTGAGCCATGCAATCCGGAGGGCCGGCGAACTGGCCCTGGATGAGACGACGGTCACCGCACTTCGGGCCGCGCTGAAGAGCACCGCCGACGAGGTCGTCCAGGCGATCATCGACGAGGTCCCTCCCTACGCCAACGCTCTTTCGGGCAGCATGGGCGGCACCATCCGCCGAGCCGTCCGCACCGCCCTGGGGCACTACCTGGACCTCGCGAGCGGGAACGCAACAGGCGGTGACGCCGGTGACGCAGCCTATGAGCTGGGCCGCGGTGAGGTGCGCGACGGCCGTTCGATGGACGCCCTGCTCAGCGCCTACCGCGTCGGCGCCCGCGTGGCCTGGCGATGCCTGGCAGCGGGTGCCGTACCCGCAGGTCTGCCCGCCGCCGAGGTCGCCAAGTTCGCCGAGCTGACCTTCGCCTACATCGACGAGCTCTCCGCCGCGAGCGCCGCGGGCCACGCCGACGAACTGGCCGTCCGGGGCAGGGACCACGAGCGCCACCTGGAACACCTGGCCCGCGACCTCCTCGCCGGCGCGAACCCGGACGTGCTGCTGGCCTCTGTTCAACGGGCCGGGTGGCAGCCTCCGGTTTCGCTGACCGCGGTCCTGCTGCCCGCCGTCCAGGCCCGGCCTGCCTACCGCGCGCTCGACCCGAGCACCCTCGTCCTCGACGATCTGGCGGACGCCACAGGTGTGCTGCTCGTCCCCGATGCCGACCGATCACATCTCTTGCGGCAGCTGACCGGCCGCACCGCCGTGGTCGGCCCGGCCCGGCCATGGACTCGTGCGTCCGCCTCGTACGCACGAGCCGTACGCGCGCGCTCCCTCTCCTCCGATATTCGCGACACCGAGGACCACCTGCCCGAGCTGGTGCTGAGCGCCGACATGGACGCGTTCGCAGACCTGCGTGCCCGAGCCCTCGCACCGTTGCGGACCCTGCCTGACGCGACCGCACGGCGGCTGGAGGAGACGTTGCGGGCGTGGCTGCTGCACCAGGGCAGGCGGGACGAGGTGGCGGCGGCGTTGTTCGTCCATCCCCAGACGGTCCGGTACCGGATGTCGCAGCTGCGGGAGCTGTTCCCGGATCTCGCATCGCCACACCGGGTCCTTGAACTGACGCTGGCGGTCGGTCTTCGGGGCGGCTGACGCGTACGTCGGCCGTCCACGACCGTGTCCGTGAGCGGTCCAGGAACCGTGCCTCGTTCTCGGTGCCATCAGCCGGCTCATGCGGCCCGGGGAAGAGCGGTATCAGCCGGCTGAGACCGGGGGTTGATGTGAGGACCGGACAAGGCCTGGGGAAGCCCGTCGGGGGTGCTTTCTCTGAGAAGCGCGGTGGCGGATGGCTCGACTGGATCCGGTGGACGATGCGCACCGGCCCGCTCGTCGACGCGCTCATCGAGCATCTGGTGATCCGGGCCGCTACGCCTTGGGAAGCGGCTTTCATGTCGTCGTGGAGGGCGCTCTCCTTGCAGGAGCTGACCCACGGGCGCGCGGCGGGCTGCAGCCGGGTGACCGGCGGGGCGGCCGGGCCGGGTCACCAGGGGCGGGGGCCGGGCCGCTCGCGCCGGGGACCACCGTGGTTCTGCGACGGCCCCGTGCCTCCCTTCCGACCGGCCAACCGGACGACCGACCGGGCCAGCCGGCACACCGCGTGAGGGATGATGGGGATGGATTGACGGAACGTGAGGTCAGGAGCTTCCATGGCGAATCGGGTTCACCGACCCCGTGAGGACGCGGAGTTCAATTTCGTCCTCGGGATGAGCGGAGTTCCGGTCCTCGCATACTTCACCGGGACATGGCCCAAGGCAATCGAGCCCTGCCGGGTGATGGACCTCGTCGTGGGTGGCATCGCCGACGACTACACGGGCCGCCTGACGGCCGTACGCGCCGACATCACGCGTTGTCCGGCTGCGACCGAGCGATACGGGATCACCGGAGCCCCGTCCTACGTTCTGCTGAAGGAGGGAGAGGCGGTGGCGCACGGCACGGGGCCGATGACCGTCTCCGAGGTACGGAAGTTCCTGGACGGCCACCTCTGAGCGGCCGCTGCGGCACATGGCCGCGACGCCCGTCACGTCTCGTCTACGGGAGCTGCGCCGCCCGAGACACCCTGGGGCTGAGACACCCCCACAGGTCACATAACGCCGCCCAGCGCCGTCGCGTCCGGCAACTGGGCCGCTCCGGCCACCACCTCCGGGAAGGCCGGCCCCATCTCGGTGCCGCGCCTCGAACGCAGTACTACCCGCCCCGCGTCGACGGAGACCAGCGCCCTGAACCCGCCACAGCTTCGGCTGTCCCGCCCACCCCGGCAGCAGAGCCGGGTCGGGCACCGGGGTGGCGAGTATCGGTTCCGGCAGCGTCCACGTCACAGCCCCATGCCTTCCACCCGGCCGGTCCGTCCGCAGACCGAGTGGCGCACGCGCACCCGACCACGGAGCTGACCACGACCTGGGCACCTCTGCTGGACGCGATCGCCGTCGCCGACTTCCCGCTGGTACCGCCCGGACGCTGCACTACGTAGAGGCCCCAGCGCGCTACGACGGCGACGTCGTCTCGATCTTCTTGGGAAGCGGGATCACCGGATGCCCCGACTGGCAGCGCAGGGCCGTCCTGCACCTGGACGTGATCGGCTCACCGGCCGTCGTCACTAACCCCGACGCGCCGTGTTCCCCGTCGGAGAGGCCGAAGCCACACGGGAGCGAACCACGTGGGAGTACGAGCACCTGCGGATCGCCGACGTGATCCTCTTCTGGTTCTGCACGGAGGTCATCCAGCCCATCAGCCTGTACGAGTTCGGGGCGCATGCTGCCCGCGTCACCCGCCTGGCGGTCGGCGCGCACCCGGAGTACCCGCCTCCTGGACGTTGTCGAGCAACTGCGGCTCGCCCGCCCGGACGTGACCGTCCCTGGCTCGCTCCACGTCACCGTTCGGGCTGCTGCGGCGTTGCTGCCGACCACCCCCACCACCCGCGCCTGATCCCCGGAGCCGGGTGCGGGCTCAGGTCTTCCTCGTGCTGGACGGTGCCGCTGCTCGTACGCTGATGGTTGCAGGGTCTCGCCGCCGATGACATGTCGATCTTCTGTGACCTGCTGGTTCTCTGTTGTCTCACCGCAATGTCACCCAAGATCAGTCTCCGATCGATGCCATTTCCTCGGCGAACGACGAGTCTGCGGCTGATCCACCGAGCACAAGGGCTTCATGTGCGCTCAGATCGCGCACCGATGAGTTTCCCGCGACGCGCCGGTCTGTACACGTGAGACCGACTCACGGAAGGCTGGCGCCATGCGGAATCTGATCTACGGCATGAACCTGTCCCTGGACGGCTACATCGCCGCTCCCGGCGACGACATCGGCTGGGGCGTGCCGAGCGACGAGCTGTTCCAGTTCTGGTCCGACCAGTTGCAGGCAACCGACCTGTCGCTGTACGGGCGCAAGCTGTGGCAGACGATGAGCTCCCACTGGCCGACCGGCGACCAGCAGCCTGACGCCACCCCGGCGGAGATCGAGTTCGCGCGCCGCTGGCGGGACATGTCGAAGGTGGTGTTCTCCTCGACGATCGACAAGGTCGACTGGAACACCCGCCTGGTCACCGGCGACGCGGTCGCCGAGATCACCCGGCTCAAGGCCGAGGACGGCGGCCCGATGGACATCGGCGGCGCGACGCTCGCCGGGGCGGCCATGCGGGCCGGGCTGATTGACGAGTACGTGCTGGCCACCGCGCCGGTCCTGGTGGGCGGCGGTACGCCGTTCTTCACCGCACTGGACAACTGGGTGAACCTGAACATGGTGGAGACGCGGACGTTTCCCTGCGGCGTGATCCTGACCAGGTACGAGACGAGGCGCTGAGCGCCCGCCGCGCGAGACCCCGGGCCTGGAGAAAGGGCCCGGGGTCCGGTGCGGTGGGGGTGAGGGCGGGCAGAGACCTCCTCAGCGGTGGAGGCGCTCGTACGCGGTCAGCTTGGCGACGGCGGTCGGATCGGACACGGTCCTGGAGAGCCGCCGCCCGCGTATCTCGGGCCACTCGGAGGCGAGTTGCACGCCGTACGCCGTGGGGAACCACACCCGGGTCCGTCCGGCCTGCGGAAGGGTGATGCGGTCGACCAGCCCCTCAACGCTCAGCAGGGTGCGATCAGCCGGTGCATCTGCTCGATGGTGGCCGTCCGGTACTGCGCCGGCACCCCCAGCGGTGCTTTTCAGCCATGCTCCTCCAACGTCGCGGTACGGAAAGGTACTTCCGTACAGGAGGACCCGTCTGACATCTTGCATCCACCACTCGTTTCGTACGGCTCGGCCGGTGCCCTCAGCACGGCCGGGCCGTCTTCGGAGGACGCTTTGATACCCCACATATCCAGCCGCTCCAGACGCACGCTGGTGCTGGCGGCCACGCTCGGCGCCGCGCTCACGTTCGGCGCCCCGGGCGCCCTCGCGGGCACGCTCCCCGTCGTCCCCTCCACCGCGCCGGCCGCCAAGGCCCACGCTCCGGCCGTCGTGCCGGCGTCCCAGAGTGCGACCTGGGTGGCCGGCACGCGTGCCTACCTCGTGATCACCGCCCCCGGTGACAGTTCGGCGGTCCGCTCCGCGATCGCGGCCAACGGGGGCACCGTCTTCTCGGACTTCGACGCCATCGGCGTGATCGTCGCCCACTCGGCGTCCAGCGGGTTCGCCGCCGGCATGCGCGGCGTCGCCGGCGTGCAGCAGGTCGGCGCCACGCGCACCTCGGACGTCCCGGCCGACGCCTACAACCCAGCGCTCCCGGCCAATCCGGCTCAGGCCTCGACCCCGGCCGGAGAACCGGTCCGGGCCGACATGAGCCAGATCAAGGCGGATCAGGCCTGGGCCGTGAACCCGGGCTCCGCCTCAGTCAAGGTCGGCATCCTGGACACCGGTGTGGACGACCAGCACCAGGATCTGGCGCCCAACTTCAACGCGGCCGACTCGGTCTCCTGCGCCTACGGCAAGCCCGACACCCGTGCCGGCGCCTGGCGGGACGTCGACACGCACGGCACCCACGTAGCGGGCACCATCGCCGCGGCCAAGAACGGCAAGGGCGTCGTCGGCGTGGCCCCCGGGGTCACGATCGCCGCGGTCCGGGTCGCCGAGCCGGGCAACTCCTTCTTCTTCGCCGAGAACACCATCTGCGGCTTCGTCTGGGCCGGTGACCACGGCTTCAAGGTCACCAACAACAGCTATTACACGGACCCGTGGCAGTTCAACTGCCCGGACAACATCGACCAGGCCGCCATCATCGAGGGCGTCAAGCGCGCCCAGGAGTACGCCGAGGGCAAGGGCTCCCTCCAGATCGCCGCCGCGGGCAACGAGAACTACGACCTCGCCCACAAGACGACCGACTCCGCGAGCCCGAACGACTCGACGCCGGTCACCCGCACCATCACCAACGCCTGCCTCGACATCCCGACCGAACTGCCGGGCGTGGTCACGGTCGCGGCCAACGGCACGGGCGTCACCAAGGCCTCGTTCTCCAACTACGGGCAGGGCGTCATCGACGTCGCGGCGCCGGGCAGCAACGTGTACTCCACCGTCCCCGGCGGCGGCTACGGCAGCAAGAGCGGCACCTCGATGGCCACCCCGCACGTGGTCGGTGTGGCGGCACTCATCGCCAGCGCCGACCCGGGCATCACCCCGGCGCAGATCCGCGCCAAGCTGGCTGCCCAGGCCAACGAAATCGCCTGCCCCTCGGACAGCCGCTGCACGGGCACGACGGCCAGCAACGCGTTCTTCGGCGAGGGACAGGTCGACGCCCTCAAGGCCGTCGGGGCCACCCCGCCGCCCGGCAAGTACTTCGAGAACCTCGCGGACTTCGCCATCAACGACAACGCGACCGTGGAGAGCCCGATCGCCGTCACCGGCGTGACCGGCAACGCCCCGGCCACCCTCAAGGTGGGTGTGGACATCAAGCACACCTACATCGGCGACCTGAAGGTCGACCTGGTGGCGCCGGACGGCACCGTCTACACGCTGCACAACCACGCCGGCGGCAGCGCCGACAATATCGCCCAGACCTACACCGTGAACGCCTCCTCGGAGGTCGCGAACGGCACCTGGAAGCTGCGCGCCAACGACAACGCCGCCTCCGACACGGGCAAGATCGACGCCTGGAACCTGACCTTCTAGCGCAGGGCCCGGCAACGCCCGCGTGCAGCACGCACCGCACCGGCGACAGTTCCCCGCCCGCGGCTGCGGACAAGGCGGGCTGCGGTCTGTTCGGCCAGGGCTGCGAACTGCTGGGCGGCAGAGGGCACATGGGCCCCGGCGGCGGTGTACGCCGCGCTCGGGGCCCATGTGCCGGAGGCGTCCAGGAAGGCCGTGGACGGTTCGCCGCTTTTCAGGGCGACGCCCGTGCGGCGTGGGCGAGCGTGGCCAGCTGGGCCGTCGGCACCGCAGCCGGACAGGCCTTCCTCCTCAGTGCTGAGACCGTGTTGCCGACCCTACGACCACTGAAGTTCCCCCGAAAATCGCCTGGCTGGACGGTGGTGTGGTCGAGAGTCCTTCGCCGTGAACGAAGTGCTGCCGCAGTTGAACGAGCTGCTGTTTTCCTCGGTCGAGGGCGTGTTGGTGGAATCGGTCGAGGTGACCGACACGGACGTCCGGGTCGAGGCCCGTGCCACCGCAGGGCGGGCGGCCTGTCCGGGGTGCGGGTGCCGGCAGGCTGCGCCGTTCTTCGAGCACCTGGTGTGCGGGGTGGTGGCCGGGCAGGCTAGTTTGCTCGGGTGAGTCTCCTTGATGATGTGGCCGAGCGTGACGCCTGGCGGTGCTGGGTGTGTGACGAACCGGTCGACGCCGATGAGTCGGTGAACGACCCGCGGGGGGCCAGCGTCGACAGCCGGACCGCCGACCGCAAGGCCAAGGTCGCCGAGCGGCTCGCGCACCGTGGGTGCAACAGCCGTAAGGGCGCGGTCAAGGTGGTCATCGCCTGGCCGGACCACCTGTACGTCGTCGAACCCGCGCCGCTGATCACCGTTGCCGGGAGGCTGGAGCGCAAGGGGGGCCGCGAGATGGTGGGCCGTTGTCCGACCAGGCGGGACGCACAGGAGGCGGCGGATTGGCTGGTGGACCGGTTCTCCCGACTGGTACCGGGGCTGCCGGTGACCGCCGACATCGAGGCGGGCGGCGGCCAGTTCCTCGTCATCCTGGCCACCGGCCGCCGCTGACCGCGGCGGCGGGACCGGAGCTCCGCTGGCTGTTTAGACAACCTTCTGTGCGCGGTGCTCGACAGTGCCGTCGCCATCGGCGACGGCGTTTCCCCGAGGCCGGGATAGAGCGGTGCTGGTGACGGCGTGAACGCGCCCTGTCGCAGGACGGGTTGGGATCTTTACGCTCTGCTCATGTCAAAACAGAAGCCGGGCAGGAAGCACCGCACGCCACAGAAGCGGGTCCCGCGTCACCCCTCGGTACCGCGTCCGCGCACAGCAGCCCCGGTTCTGCCAGGTGGCGGGCTGCCCCTGCGCGGCAGCCTGGGCCAGACGGCGACGCTGCTGGAGCACGCGAAGCCGGACCAGTTGGTGGAACTGGTGCTGCCGTACCTGTGGGCGGCCCTCGCGGACGGCCGGGTCCCGGCGAACGTGTGCGTGGACGCGTGCCTGACACTGCGGAACGCCTACGGCCAGCTCGGAGTCCGGGCTGAACTGCTGTCGGTCAATCTGGCGGTTCAGCACAAGGACAAGAACGGAGGCGGCACCCGCTAAGGCTCACTCACGCCGAGCTGGACCGGGACCTCGTGGAACGGGCACTGCGTGCTGGTGCTGCCTGACTCCGAGCGGTTCGTGGACGCCACCGTGGAGCAGTTCGACGAGATCCGTGAGGTCGGTGCCGGGCCGATGATCGGCAAGGTGGCCATGTCGACCCACGACGACGGCTCGATGATGGAGCCGGGAGGACAGGTGATGCTCCAGCGCGGCGACCTGGTGCTCACGTACACCATCGCCGGGCCGGACGCGGTGGCCTCCATCGTGGAGCACCCGGAAGCGGTGGCCCACGCCGACGGTCACCACCGCACCGGCGTGAACGTCGCTTCCTTCGCCCTGGTCGCCCTGCGCGGTGAGGGTGTACGCGGCCGGGCAATGCAGGCCCCCCACCCTAGGCTGCGGGCTCTGCTGCGGGCGGTCGGAGACGCCCCGTACGAGGCCGACGAGGCCGGGAACGTGAGGTTCTGCCTGGCCGGTCAGACCGGCCGGGAGCAGTGGCTGCGTCTGGACGAGATCCCGCTGCCGCCGACCGTCCCGACCGCCTGGCCGCGCCCGTAGAAAGGAGGGGCCGGTGCACGCCGCTTGGCTGCGGCGATCACCAGCCCCGCTCCTTCTCCTCCTGACCGCGACCGAATGTCAGCGGATGCCGATCTGGGCCGCCCACCAGAGTCCGGGCCCGATCGGGCCCACCAGGGTGACGATGAAGCTGGCGAAGCCGGCAGCGCATGAAATCCATACCGACGCGACTACAAGGTCTTCGTAATGATCCAGGAGGTCGTAGGGGTCACATTCGGTGCACACGATCCAGATCAATAGCGGAACAAAGCCGCTGAACGCAATCAGGAAGCTGTACGGGATGGTGGCCAGGGCCATCGCCCACCAGGCCGGTCCGTCGTCGGCGCGGATGAGAGCGATGTAGCTGGCCACGGTGAGATAGACGCAGGCGGGCGCCGCGAGGACACTGGCGAACCCGACTGCGGCTGGCAGGGCCTGTACGGTCGCCCAGATCCGTTGGGCAACGCTCCGGAGGTGGGATTCTCGTGGGGCGGGCGTCTTCGGCTTCGGTGCCGGGGGGCCGTTCATCTGCTGCTGGGCCGAAGCTGCCTGGAGCACGTGGGGTGCCTCCGGCTGGTCGGCCCTCGTGCTGCCTGCTGTTTGTGCGGTGACCGTGTCTTGGGAGACCGTCGCCATGGTGCTGAACTGCGTTGACGGGTCAGCAACTGCCTCTTCGGTGAGCAGCTGGAGCTGCCGGAGGAGAACGCTGTGTTCCTGACGGTGACGTTGAGCGTTGCTCTGCAGCTGGGTGATCTCTGCTTCTAGTGTGCGTATGAGGGCTGCGGCGTGCCGCTGATTCTCGTTCTTCTCGGCCACGGTCCGCCACAGGTTCCCTCTGTCCTCTTCAGCGATTCGCGCCCGCTCCTGGACCGTTTCGAGTTCCGCCCTGGCGTCGGCCAGCTCCCTTTCCGCGATCTCGGTCTTCTCGCGTTCGTAGTCGAGACGGGTCTCGAGATGGTTGCTTGACCTTTGGGCGACTCGGCGCAGCTCGTGGAGCCGCGAGATCTGCTCGGGGTCCAGGGGATGTTCGTACGAGGCGACGAACTCCGCCAGCTTGTTCACGAACTTGGATGTCGCGACCCGCTCGCCGTTGAGGTACCGGGTGACTGTGGAGGCGTCCACGGGGCACGCAGCCGCCAGAGCCCGCCGCGTGCCCCCTGCAGCGCTCACCGGGTCGAACGCGGCCGTGAGGGCGGCGCCGAGCTTTTGGGCTGCGTCCACACCGGGTGTCTCGCTCATGGGTGCTCCCGCCTGGCTCCGGGGCTGCACGGCGTCGCCGGCTGTTGCCGGGCTGTTGTGCAGTCGAGTCAAGTGAAGCGGTGGCCTGGCCGCCGCGACCAGTGCCAGTTGGATGGTTTTGCCAATCCTCGGAAACGGGGGCATTTCCGCTTCCGCAACTTCGGCTTTCCGGGCCCATTGGAAGTATCCGAGGGAATCGGGCCGAGGCGAGCGGAGCGAGACACATGACCACCAGGAAGCGTCCGAGCGAGCAGCTGCCGTTCCTTGATCTGCGGATCGGAGGGCTGCACTTGACGGTGCAGCGCGTGCCCTACTCCGTTCTCGCCCTCATCTCTGGAGTGGGCGGGTCCCTGGGGGGTGTGATCTGGCTGGGACGCTGAGCTGATGTGCCGACCTCCCCGTGGCCGTGCGGAGCAGATCATGCAGCGGTCGGAGGACCGTGGGGCAGGGACGCAGGTTGCCCGGGAGCGCGGTACCCGGTGTGGGAGGACCGGGGGCTGTTGGCCCTGGTCTACGCAATGCTCACCGATCAGCACTCCGGGCTGCTGCCAGGCCGATGTTTCCGCAGCTCGGAGAGGTGGGAAACTCTGTTGTTTCTTTCTCGAGGTGAGCCCAGACCACCGAGCATCTGATCCAAGGCCTCCTCCGGACGGAACAAGACCCATTTCAGTGATCTGCCCCCATTCAGCCCAACGCCAACGCCGCCTGCTTTCACGTGCTCCTGCAGCCTTCCTGCTTCTGCATGGCCTCACCAACGTCACCTTCTTCGAGCCTCACGAGCGCTTCGTTGGGGTTCTGGCCAAGCTCGTCCAGCTCTTGGGCGATCTTCTTGAGCCCGTCCGCAAACTTGCTCTGGTCCGTGGTGTCCAGTCCGTCGACCTGCTTCTTGAGGTTCGCGTACGACGTAGAGGTGTACTCCAGTTGCTTGATGGCGTCTCGCTGCTTCTTCTGGCCGTCGGACACCGGTGGCGGCCCGGCTGTTTTGAGGGTGTCGCCGATCGCCTTGTAGGCGTCGGACATGTCCTGGAAGGCCTGTGAATCGGTCCTCTGGACGTCTTCCGGGGTGCTGTTGTCGGGGGTCTGCTGGATCGCGGTGTTGGCGCCCTCGATCTTCTTGGCCTGCGGCTGTTGTGCGTCGCAGACCTTCTTGGCCCAGGAGTCCAGGGAAGGCGGGGAAGCGCTCGGGGGTGTACTGGGAGAGGCGCTGGGGGAGGTTTCATCTGGTTCGCTCGGACTTGTGGCCAATGCCCATGTGCCGACGCCGATTCCGATGACGAGCGCGGTAGCGGTCACGGCAATGATGCGGCGGGTCTTGCGAGATGGTTGCCGACGGGCTGTACCAGACGCGGCCGTCGGGCGGATCCATGGGAGCCCGGCATGCCTCGTCGTCTGGGGCACCTGCGTTGAGTGTGATTCAGAATTCGGGGCTGATGGAGCCACAGACGGCTGTGGGGTCGGTGCCTCCGAGGAGGGTCGCGGCCCAGCTGTGATGGTCGGCTCGTACGTTCCCGGTAAGGATGGGGTGGTGAACTGGTGAAACAGGTGCTTCGCCTCGTCGGCGCCCAGTCTCTGGGCAGGGTCCTTGGCCAGCAGTCTCAGCAGGATGGGCGCCAGGCCGCCGGCGCGGCGGGGTGGCGCTGGATCCTCGGCGAGCAGCGCGCTGAGTGTGGCCACGTAGGAGGTGCGGTCGAAGGGACTGTGGCCGTCGACGGCGAAGTAGAGCGTGGCGCCGAGCGAGAACAGGTCTGATGCCGGCGTGGGAGCTGAGCCGTGAGCGCGTTCTGGTGCCAGGTAGCCAGGGGTCCCGATGATTCCGGAAGCCGTGGTGAGTCTTGGCTCGCCCGAGTCCTGCTGGAGGGAGATGCCATAGTCGGTGAGCAGCACCCGTCCGATTCCGGTGCTCTGGGTGCCGGCAGATTCTTGCCGGGTCAACAAGACATTGGAGGGTTTGACGTCCCGGTGGAGAATGCCCAACTGGTGGCCGTGATTCAGCGCGTCGATGAGGTCCAGGCCGACCCGCGCTGTTTCGGCCGGTGAGAGGGGGCCGAACTCGCGTACCACTGCCTCAAGGTCTAGCGCTCCAGGCACGTACTCCATGACGATCCACGGAAGACCGCCGTCGACAATGCAGTCGTACACCGTGGCCACGTGGGGGTTGCTGCGCAGCCGAGCGGAGTGCCGTGCTTCACCTCGGGCTCGGGCGATGCGCGCAGTCAGCTCTGCTTCGGTAATCCCCGGCTGCACGGCAACCTCTTTGAGCGCAACGTCGCATGCCAGTTCCTGATCATGGGCGAGCCAGACGCGCCCCATTCCGCCAGCTCCCAGACTGCTCAACAACCGGTAGCGCCCGGCGATCACACGGCTACCATCGTCGTCTGGTCTGGCCATGCCACCATCCATCTCGTTTCGGCTCAACTCCTCCGCACAGTTTATGGACGACACGCTCCTGCTGGTGGTACATGAGAACCACAATCACCCGCTTTCTACATCCGGCGTGCGCGGCAACGGGGAGAGCAGAGGCACCGGATGTCGGTACCGCGCCGTAGCGTGAGATCCCATGAACTTCACGCACATACCGCCGGTTCCGGCCGAACAGATCCGGCAGTTGCCCACCCGGGATGTCGCGCTCCTTTTTCTGCAGTACCTCGCCAGCGGCGGCCTTCTGCAGTACACGGCGACGATGGATTCGGCGCGCGAGGCATTCAAGGGCGAGCCGGACCCAGCTGTACTTGTGAACGGTCTGTCCGACGCCTGGTGCTGGCTGGAGGCGCATGCACTACTTGCCCGGGTTCCCAGCCAGTCCGAAGCCTTCCGCCAACTCTCCCGTGACGGAAGGGAACTGGCGAAGGATCCACAGGGGCTGCCCGGTCTGGCTGCGGTGGTGGTTCGCCGAGGGATCGACGTGATGTGGATGGCGCAGCCGCCGATTCAGGTGTCGCCAACAGGGAACGGCGAGGTGGAGATCGCTGTCGCCGGGGCCACGGAGGACGACCAGGTGACCGCCTTCTCCGCAGCGGACGCTCGGGCTTTCCTCGACCAGCTCCGAGCGGAGTACGGCCCCAACTAGCCCGTGGCTCGGGCGGCACCGGGGAGTCGTCGACCTCATGCCCGCCCTGGAGGCATCCGTACGCGATGCCTGCGCCAGCCGCGGCGAGGATGTCGCACGGGCACGGTGAAGGCCGTACGTGATGGTGGGTGCGGTCCAGTACCAGGCGATGGTCCGGGCCGCTGCCCGCCCCCGGTTCATCGGGTGACGATCGGCGTCACGAGGGTGGCCAGTACCGCCACGCCGGTCAGGCCGACGAGCAGCGGCTCGCGGCAGGAAGGGTGGCGGTACGCCAGGTAGGCGAGGCCGCCGAAGATGATGCCGCCGACCAGGACGAGCAGCAGGACCACGAGCAGGGCGAGCGTGGACATGGGGGAGGGTTCCTTCGGGTTCGGGCATGCGTGTCTCGCATACGGACCGGGAGTGTGGACGGCTCTCACCCTTGCGTCGCGGGGTGAAAGCTCCGACAGGACCGGGAGTATGCGCTCCTGGGCGGTTAGCGCGACAAGCGATAAAACGGGGGTGCCCACATCCAGCCCGGAGGGCGTGTCCTCTCCCCAGCACCTGGCGGGTGCTGGGCGCGCAGTCGACGGAGGTATAGACGTCCAGCAGTAGCGGGTTGGTGAGTACGCCGTGTTCGGCGACGTACGCGCCCACGTCGTCCTGTGGGCGATGGGGGAGGCCTTGGACCTCTGTCGCTCTCTGCCGAAGCGACCCTTCAAGGCTCTGATCTGTGGCTTTCGCCCGGCCGGAGCGAGGCGATGGTGGGCTGCGCCGGTGCTGCCGGGCCGTTGTTCCGTAGGGTGGTGCGGCGGGCCTGCTTGCCGAAGGCCGGGTGGTGTCGTCGGTGACGACGCCACCGGCGGTGCGGATGGTGTGGCGGCTTTGAGGTTGTCGGGGAGTCCGACCGACAGGTCGCTCTCCACCACGCGTGACAGCGGAGACCGCAGGTGCCACGGGCGGCGACGGGAGCTGGCCCCTGAACGACTGTTCCATGATGTTCTCGAAGCGGTGGCCGCCGCCGTCGAGCTCCGCCGCGCGGGCGCGGCTGGACCAGCAGTTAGTAGCTGTTGTCTTTCCGGGCTTGAGGACTGCGTTTTCGCTGGTCGGGCATAGGGCGGGCGTTCCCGTGGGAGTGGTGGCGTGTCGTGTCGTCGCTGCGGTGGAGGTCGTGGATGCCGTCGGTCGT
>NZ_JAAGLT010000047.1 GCF_010548275.1 Streptomyces sp. SID12488 | reverse complement strand
ATCGAGAGCTGGTACAACTTGCACCGACTGCACAGCAGCCTCGGCTACCTCAGCCCTGCCGAATACGAGACCGCACTCGCAGCCTGACCACCACACCAATGGTGTCCGTCAAAGCGGAACAAGCTCAATCCACCGCAGAAGCGTGCGACACCCCCCACAGGAGCGAACCCGACTGCGCATGAGGTGTCTCCGACAACAGCACGGCCTCGTCCCACGACTCCGACCCTGCTGCGTGGTGAACCCATGCGATGGCTGCTAGTTGCAAACCGTCTACCGCCAATACGGCAACGCTCGAAACTTGCTCAGGAGTGACGCTCAGGAGTGCGGGTTCGTCCTCCATCCCGTCAAGCGAGCGTGCCCGGATTCCGTGCCCCGGCTCGAAGTACGCGAAGTACGGCCTCCCGCCCTCTCCAAGGAGGAGCGTCCCGGCGCCAGCGTGGCCGATGTTGTCCAGCGGCTGATGGGTTCCCGTACGCACGTCCCAGACCCGAGTGCCGTCGTCGGCACCCGTCACCACGACTGGTCCACCGGGTCCCTGCACAGTCTGAACACTGAGGACAGGGGCACTTCCGCCGGGCCACACCAGATCCTTGCCGGCCGCCTCCCAGGCGTGCACCGAACCGTTCTTCGCCCCCGAGACGTATAGCCGTACACCATCCAGTTCGACTGCACCGACTGCGGTGCAGTCGTATCCCTCAATGTCGAGATCTGGCTCTTGCAAGTCGCCCACGCTGCCATCGGCTTCCAGGTTGCACAGCCAATCGCCAATGACATCCAGGGAGGCGACTCGGCTCCCTGTCGGGTCATACGAGGTGACCTCACCCCCGCCGCAGGCCACGACGAGGAAGCTGTCGCCATGCTCAACAATGCCGAGCGCGACCACAGGAACGGCATCCGTCCTGATCGCTGTCTTGATACTGCCCGTCTCGAGATCCCAGACATCGATGTGGCCGTCGGACCGTCCCACAGCCACCAGTGCTCCGAACCGTCCGTACCCGCCGCACAATGCCGTCAGTGGACTGTCACCTGGAAGCGACAAGGAGAACAAATGCACCCCCGTCCGGACATCCCACACCTCGACCTGCTCTTCAAACGTGAGCCCCGCGGCGAGCCATCGACCGCAACCTCGGACGAGAACAGCCTCCACGAAGTCGGGACTCCAGCCGGCGAATAGAGAAGGGAGCTCCACCGAGCCCCAAGAGAACTGCAGCAGACGGTGCTCCGGAGGCTGCGCCGTAGGCTCTTCCAGCGCGTCCAACGCGTTGACAAGCCACGATTCCCCCCACATTGCGGCTGTATCCCGCAACCACAGACGTCGCTGCCACGGTTCGTGTCCGACGGACAACGCGGCCTGGCACAGGAGTCCCACCATGCGGCCCCGTAGCGAACGGCTGACCGGTCGTTCATTCAGCAGTTGCGGATCACAGTGGACAAGGAATGACGCAGACAGAAGGAGCGTATCGAGCTCTCCGGCGTCCGCAGCGTGCTGCGCTGCGTGCCGCAGTACGTACGGGAGAGCCAACCCGAACCTGCGTTCCCCCACAGCGGCAGGCCCCGGCAGAGTGTCGAGAACGGACGCGAGGATGCTGGACCGGCTCACACGCTCGAACGCCTTGCGCTGATAGTCCACGAGGCTCTGGTGGTAGAAGCGATACAGCCGCTGCCCGTCACTATCCGTACTGAACCGTAGGTAGAAAGAAGCTGCTGCCAACGCTTTCTGAACATCGTTCAGACCCGGTGCGGTGCTGCCTGATGTCACGAAGGCACTTGCGACCTGGTGGACCACCTCAAGCGGCATGCCCTGACCGTACCCGTGCGCCACCGCGGCAAGTACGGAGGCCATCGCCGGATGCTCCTCCTGCAGAATGCCCAGATGCAGCTGCAACATGGCCGGCAGACCCGAGGGAATCCGGCGGACCACATCCACCACACTTGGCGGGGCAACCTGATGAACCAAGTAATGCGCGAAGAGTGACGCCAACAAGAACCCGGCCTCGTCTCGGACCCCTAGCCGCTCGGCAACTGCGGTAGCAGTTGCGACGCGCAACTCAGCAGTCCCCGGCCCGCTGTACACCTGGGAAGTCTCAAGAATCTCGCACAAGTATTCCCGCAGCTCCATGGTTCGCTGCTCGACCGAAACCTGATCTAGATCGACAAACTGGTCACTGCGCTCAAGTTCCTTCAGTAGATCTCGATAACGGTCCCACCACGGCCGGGTCCCGATCAGCACCCTGCATACCACTCGATCCCTGTCCGGATTCTTCTCGTCGAGCTTCCGGCGAGACCGGGCAAGCTGAATCAGAGCGTCGACCAAAGCGGAGTCGGACGAAGCCTCATCGAGAGCATCCACTACAACCGTCACCGGCCTGATTCGCTGCTCGGTGAGCCGGTCAAGAATCGCGGTGGTGGTCCACCCCCGCCCCGGCTCCTCACCCAGATTGAGCTGAGCCGCGATCGAAGCCAGCACCTCTGCAGGACCGCGCTGCCGCGCGTGTACCGCAGCCAGATCAGGGTTCAGTTCCGGCCTTACTCCACGATCCACTGCCTGCGCGATCTGACGTGTCACTGCGCGCAGCTGAGGGTGAGCCAGGCAGGCAACAACTCCCAGCAGCGCCGACTTTCCCGAGCCAGGACTCCCGGTCACCACCATCAGTGATGGCTCGCTTGGCCCTTCGAGCCACTGCTTGATTTGCCCGAGCTGCTCCTGCCGACCAGTGAAGAAGCATCCCTGCGCAATGTCCTGCTGCTGGGGTGACCCTGAAGCCCGAGAAATGAAGTGCAACGGATCGAGAGCCGGGTCGACAGCTGCCGCGAACTGCCACAATCCCGTCTCTACTGACTGAAGGAACCGCTCCCCGGCGCCCGTGCGATAGGAGGGGTTGAGCAAGAAAGGCGGCACTGGCACATGAGCCTCGGCATGAGCAGTCCGCAGGACGCTTTGAGAGACAAGGCCATCAGCCGCTGCTGACCGAGCCAGTTCTCGGTCGATCTCCCGTGCCAGCGTTTCCACCGGGACATGCTGCACCGTTGGGGAGATGTCGAGCCGTCCCTGGGACAGCCGCTCCATGACAAGGCCAGTCGCAGACGTGAACCGCGCGGCATACGTCTTCTCGTCAGGTGCACATGCAGCGATCACCCACGCACGACGGTCGGCCGCCCTGATCCTGTCTACGAGTTGCTGCATAACCGGTCGGCCGGCTCCGCACACGTCCAGCATGAAAAGTACCGGCGGCCCGTCCGCAGTTGCCTCGACCTCACCTAGCCACGTCCCCACCTGCTCGGCAGTCCGGGCGAAGTTGTCCAACCGTGTCTCACGCGTCGCCAAGAACAACGACTGATCGCCCTGTCCGGCGATTCCATGGCCCGCGAAGTGCACGATAAGAGCTTCAGGAACCTCGCTCGACCCCACCAGCCCATGAGCATCTCGCCACAACCGCCTGAGCGTTTCGTGATCGGGATCGAGTGACGCTCCGCTGCCCACGATCCTCAGCCCTCGCGTCTTGGCAAGGTGCGTCGCAAGCTGGGAGACGGCTGGCCCAACCGAGGGCAACGGATCTAGCGTCTTCGCAGGGGCCAAGGGATCTGAGCGATCAGCGTCGCTGCCTTCATCGAAGGCTCCGACACCGACAATGAGTACTCGTGTCACTGCTTTCCCCCCGCGCCGCTGCCCCCTGAGCGACTATCCTAGGAGTCCGTCCATATATGGCGTTCAGGAACGTCCCACCTCATAGTGCACTCGCGTGGAAACGTGGTTGCAGCAAGAGCACCCACCGCCGAGTCGCTTCGACAAGCTCATCGACCACCGTGGGTTCCGGCAGATGTGGCAACCCCTTCGTGAGGACCCCGCCAGCCTGGTTCCAGGTCGTCAGATCGACAGTGATCCGCGCGACATGAGCGGGAAGCACTGTCGAGCCGCGAGTGGTGATGAGACGGACACATCGCCGTTCGGCACCCACGAAGAATGGCCGCTGATCGGGGTGGACCAGGACACCTCAGCGACGGGGCAGCCGAAGTCGTCGGCGAGAGCCTGGACGAGCATGGCGCCCACTCCTTGGCGCCGATCCGTAGGGAGTGCCGTTCCCGCATGTGTCGACACCCAGCGCCTTGGCCTACGCGGCGCGCGTAGGCGTGGATCTCGAAGCAGAGGCCGCCGATTCCCGCGTGCCGGATGAGGCACGCTGGCAATTAGGTGTCGCCGAGCGGGCCGACACCGCCCTGCTGGACTGGCTGCATCCGTCATCGCCGCGGGACACGCTCGCCATGCTCGATCCGGCAGCGGCCAGATGCGTGCGACTGGACCGCGGCCGCCTTTCAGGTGGAGCCGGTGGTGGTGCTGGGGGACAGGCCAAAAATACCCCCCCGTGGCTACACCGACGTCGAAGAAGCCTAAAGGGTGTCCGTCCACTGTGGGCGCGCCCGGGCGCTGGCTCGTCGTCGACGCGGTCCTCACGCCAACACCGGGCGGTGCGGTTGCTCCAAGGAACCGCCGCCAGGCGCCACGGTGACCAGCCAGCCCTTCGCATCCTGCGGTGGGTCGGCCGGCCAGACACGGACTGTCTCGACCAGTGCGTCCTGCACGGTGTCCTTGGCCGCCGCGAAGTCGGCTCCGCGGCGGCCAAGGATGGCGAGCACGCTCGGCGTGAGGCTCCGAATGGACTCCACGAAACAGGGTGCAGCTCAGTCGTCGCTGAGGGAACCGCGCTGCAGCAGGTCGTCGACGGTACAGCCGAGCCGCTGCGCGATCGCACGGAAGGCGTCCTGCTCACGGTGCCAGGACAGAGCCCGGTCGGCCACCGTCTGCCGAATGTACTCATTGACGGAGAGGCCCAAAGCAGCAGCGTGGGCGGCGAGTGCGGTTTGCTCCGCGGGAGTGAACATGGTGGCGGGGGGCCTCCTCGGGCTACGGGAGTCGCTCGACTGGAGCGTCGGCGGGCCACGCAGCCTTGAGGCTATCCGGTGAGAGCGTGTACGCATCACCCACCGGCCGCATCTGCCCCGGACTGGGTGATCTTGGAGTTTTCCGGTGCCGCAGCGCGATCAGCGGGCATGCTCGGGCTGTTCCGCAGGCCGATGCGGTTGCCGAGGTGTCCGTTGTCTCCCTGTCTCCGTTCTGGTGAGCACATTCCGGCCCTGACCGTGCAGATCGCACGGGTGAGCAACCCGAACGGCACGACAGCGATGTGGGTGAGAGACCGGCTTGACGGACTGTGGGACGACCAGGACTTCGCCGACTGGTAACTGCGCGACGGGCGGCCGGGGCTCTCGCCTGCCCAGTTGGCCACCGCTGGGTGTGGGAGGAACAGCGGCGGGGGCTATGGGTGGCGTCAGTGCCGGAGCTGGCCAGCCAGGAGCTGAGGCCGCTCGGCCGGGGAGGCCTCAAGACGCTTCACGGAGTCTTCCAGGACGCTCAGGACGGCGCTGTCGGGCACGCCCAGCTGTTCTCATTCCTTGCTGACGAACGACTTCAGCGCGGCCCAGATCTCGAGGTACCGGCGGCCCGGCAACGCGTTGACGAACCGTTCGTCGATGATGTCGAGGTCGGCCAGGACAGCTCAGAGCTGGAGGAAGTTCCCGACGCCGTAGATTTTTCGCTGCGCGTCCAGGTCCAGGTCAGGGCCCGGTCGACCTCCCCCGGACGCAGCTTCCGGTCATTCGGGATGCTCACTCAGGCCGAGATCCGGAGGACCGCTCTTCGACGTCCCCAGGGATGCAGTCACGTATGGAACGCGTCTGCCCGCCCGCTGGTGGCGGGCTGGCAGTTCGGCCAGCGTTTCAGTGTGCGTATTGATGCGCCGTAGGCGTCACTCTGGTTGAGCTGGTGCCGGTCGCGCCTGGATGAGGTACCACTCGGTCACCTCGTCGGGAGCGAGGTCAACTACGGTGTCCCGGCCCCGGGCGTGGACGCGCAGGCGGTAGTCGCCGGGCCCCAGTGTCGCGAGCGCTCGCCGAACACGAGAAGACCCAGGCGCACCCCGAGGCCGTCGAGACAGCCCGCGCCGACTTCGCCGCCCTCCAGCAGCGCGACCACAGCCCCAGGTAGTTGCTCAGCGCTACAAGTCACCTGGCGGTAGTTATACGAGAACAGGGCCAAGGCCGGGTTCGTCTTGGTCGGCCCGGCAGCCCCGGCCGACATCGGTGGTAAGCCGGGTATTTGGTATCAGCGCGATCTGGCTCTCGAACTGTAGACCGCGATCTTGCCGGTGAACCGGCTGCGGGATGGCTGCGGCCACCGTTGATCATCGGTGTGTGAAGACTGAAGATCACGTGGTGGCCGCAGGTCACAGCGTGATCCTGCTCGATGGCAAGAGGTGTTCGAGGGACTATCGGGCCGGTTCAAGCAGGTCGAACCCCGACGCCAGGTCGGCGCTTGATGCTTGGGCTGCTGTCGGATTTGCCGCGCAGGAATTGCTGGACCATCGCCGAGTGGGCCGGGGAAACCATTCTGGACGGCATGCAGCACCTGCTGGGGCGGGTCAAGTGGGATGCCGACACCGTCCGTGACGACGTGCGCGGTTACGTGGTGGAGCATCTGCACACGACCAGGCTGTGCTGGGTGGTCGACGAGACCGGCGACGTGAAAGGGCACCGGCATGGTCGGCGCCCAGCGTCAGTACACCGGTACCGTCGGCAGAATGCTTGTGGTCATCGGAAGCCCCACGGGTATCGAACGTTCCTCGTCCTCAGAGGGACTGTTGTCGCTGTCGAAGGGCCCGCTCATCGCTCACCCGGGCCCGGCTCTGTCGACGGTCCGTCCTGGCCTCCGAAAGTCAGCCGCGAGAAGTCGCGCCCCTGGACCACAACGTTCTGTCGCCCACCCGAGACCTCGTTGTGCACCACCTCGGATCGGCCCTTATCTCGGGGTGGAGCCACCTCGTCGAGCAAAGCGCGCAGTTCGGCTGCCGCGCCTGAGTCCTCGGCCAGCAGGCGCCTTAACCGGATCCGCCATTGCGTCTCTACGTCACCCGCCAGCCCATCATCCCCGTCTGCCCGAGCCGTAGCCAACTCAGCTCGGGAAGCCTCAAGTTCACCAAGTACCGTCTCACTCTCATCGTCGTCCTCGGCACTGCGGCTTAGGAACCGGGACATCCGGCCCCGCACCGTGGTCCAAGCGTCCGACACCATCAGCCCCACTAGCGCCGTCGCCCCCGATGAGGCCAGCCCTACCAGTTCCGCTTCCATCACGCCCACCCCGTCCCGTATGCCTACGCCTACTTCTGTTCTAGCCCCAGTCCCGTGTCTTGGGTGGTTTCCTCGTCCAAGCGGTCATCACGGGCCGGTAGCCCACTCGCGCCCACAGGGGTGCGGCAAGTGGGTTGTGCAGGCTGTGGTGGAGCAGCACGGCCTGCGCACCACGCGCCCGGAGCGTCTCGTGTGCGGCGGCAATCAGCGCCTGCCCTACCAATTTCCGCCTCGCCTTCGGTTCGACGAAGAGCCGGGACAGGTACCCCGTGGGGCCCGCGGTGACCTGCTGTTCGATCCACGCGCCGTGTGGGAACTGCCCGTGCAGGAATCCGACCGGTATGCCATCGATCAATGAGGTCAGCACAAAGGAGGGCTCGCTGGCCAGGGCGCCAGCCAGCTCCTCCGCCAGCAGGGCCCGGAGGGCGGGCCGCCAGGGCAGTACCCCTAGCTGGTTCTCGAACAGGTGCAGCCGCTCCGCCTGCTCGGTGAGTCGTTCCAGGTCGCTCGGCAGGGCGGGACGTACGGTCGTTCCGCCCTGCGGATCCGGCCGCTGTTCCAACTGCTTGATGACCAGTGAGGTCAGCGGGGCGAAGCCGTGCCGGACGAGCGGAGCTGCACAAGCTGTGTCCAGGCTGGGCCAGGTGAGCACCACGGACCGGTCGGCGTTCAACTCGGCATCCGGCCCAGCACCGGTACTGGCGTAAATATCGGCCCCGAGCCGGCCGAGCAGTCCGGCCAACACCTCATCGAAGGCCGTTGTGGGGTCCGCCCCGAAGACGCGTACCTGCAGTACCTGACGGTGCAGCGCGCCCCATAGGGCTTCATACGTGTCCGTACCGAATCTGTACTCTTGAATCCGACCGGCTGCGACTGCCCCGCTCCTGCTGGAGACTGCAAGCTCTTGGTCATCCGCTAGCGGGGGCGCAGGGGCTACTCGGGGGTCGATCTGGGCCATCCTCCGGTTGTGACGTTCCGTCAGAAGAGCGATTGGATCGGCTCCGAGGCTGGCCGCGAGGCGCTCGTTCACGGTAACAGCCCCGCAATCCGTTCGTACTGAGCCGTCGCGCGCGCGTCAGCGAAGCCACTCAAGACCGCCGCAGCCTCCGCGGCACAGCCTGCGGCACCCTCCGTATCACCCACATCGGATAGCGCCAGCGCCAGGTTGGCCAGCGCATTCGCAAGAGCCCACCGGTCTCGAGTCTCACGGTACAAGGAGACGGCCATGCGATGGAATTTGGTCGCCTCCGTGAAACGGCCGAGGTCTCGGTAGGCCTCACCCGCAGAGTCGAGCGCCGCAGCCTCACGGTTGCGATCGCCGATTTGCCGCTGGGCCACGGCTGCTTCCTGACAGGACACCAGGGCCTCGCCTGGCTGACCGAGGGCGCGTTGGATCCTCGCGAGTTCCAGAAGCCAGAAGGCTCCCCAAGCGGTAAGCCGGTCCGTCCGGCTGATGTCGAGGGCTTGTCGGACCCTGGACAGGGCGGCTTC
Organism: Streptomyces sp. SID12488; assembly: GCF_010548275.1. Lineage (GTDB taxonomy): Bacteria > Actinomycetota > Actinomycetes > Streptomycetales > Streptomycetaceae > Streptomyces. The sequence goes on along the minus strand of NZ_JAAGLT010000047.1, from coordinate 37,964 downwards.
GAGCTCGCCCCGCTCTCGCTGCGTCATCGCCAAGTAGAACAGGGCGTTCCCCTCGTAGGCCCGGTCACCCGCCTCCCGGCAAAGCCTGACCGCCTCGGTGAGATCCGTCGCTGCCGCATCGAGCCGCAGCGCGTCGAACCGGGTCATTCCCAGGTTCGACAGGAGTAGGGCTTCCCAGCGCAGGTCCGCCAAGCCGTGAAAAATCTCCCGTCCCTTCTGGAAGCATGCCTCGGCGTCCGCAAGCCTGCGGCGCCGCCAGTCGAGCAGGCCGAGGGCGTTGACGGCGATGCCCTCGCCATAGCGGTCGCCGATCTCTCGGCGTAGCCGCAGCGCCTCGCGGTGGTGTGACTCGGCCTCGTCTAGTCGCTGCGACTGCAAGTACGCCTTGCCCAAGCTGTCATGCATCTCCGCTTGGCCCCGCTGGTCACCGATGGCGGTGGCCGAAGCGAGACCGGTCTCGGACACGGAGATCCATTCCTGGAACGGGTTGCGGCTCACGTATACGCCACGCATCAGGGCGGCGATCCGCCACGCCACCGCGTGCTGGCCGTTGGCTGCGGCTGTGCGGACAGCGGACACAAGGTTGGCCTGTTCCAGCTCGAACCACTGCAATGCTGTGGCACGGTCCGTGAACTCTTCCCCGACTACATCGGGGTACGGCTCGGGGAGAGGGACGGGCCTGTCCATCGGGGCGATGCGCGAAATCGCACGGGCCAAGGAGAAGAGGTAGTGATTCAGTATCCGCGCCAGGGCGCTGTCCCTGGCCTCCTCGTCCTCATACTGCGCGGCCTGTTGGGCGGCGTAGATCCGCAGGAGGTCGTGAAACTGGAATCGCCCGTACGCGGCCTGTTCGAGGACGTGCGCCCCCGTGAGGGCGTCAAGCAGTTGACGGGTCACTGAGACACTAGCGTCGGCGAGCGCGGCTGCAGCGGATACGCCGAATTCGGGGCCGGGATGCAGGCCCAACAGCCGAAACAATCGCGCAGCCGCTTCTGAGAGAGCTCGGTAGGACCAAGCGAAAACGGTTCGCACGGCGTCGGACTCGTCGTCCTCCTCAGCCGTCAGCGCGCCCCATAGCGCTGACTCGTCACGCAGGTCTGCGATCAGCTCGTCCAGGGGCATCAGCGGTCTGCTCGAGGCCCGCTCTGCGGCGATCCGCAGGGCGAGTGGCAGCCGGGCGCACAAGCGGGCCAGCTCGGACAGGTCTGTGTCGGTGTCGGTTAGGACCCGGTATCCCGCCGTGACGGTGTGCAGAAGCCGCACCGCGTCCTGTTCTGAAAACACGTCCAGCCTGAGCCGGTGCGCGCCATCCCTGGCGACCAGGCCGGAGAAGCGGTGCCGGCTAGTCACCAGCACCAGGCAGTCCGGGTTCCCAGGCAGCAACGGCCGGACCTGGCTGACAGTCGCCGCGTTGTCCAGGACCACGAGCGCACGCTGATCGGCCAATATCGACCGGAACAGTGCGGAGCGATCCTCCAGACGTGCCGGTGTCGACGACGGGGCGACGCCCAGGGCCCGCAGGAAGTGGTCGAGGGCCTGCTCGGCGGTGACCGGTTCGCCTGGGTCATAGCCGCGCAGGTTCACGTAGAGCTGACCGCCGGGGTACTGGTCTCGTACCCCGTGCGCCCAGTGAAGGGCCAGCGAGGTCTTGCCCACACCGGCGGTCCCTGTAATGACATAGATCCCGGCGGCCCCCGAAGTACCGCCCCGCTCTCGCCCCAGGACCGCATCGAGGGCCCGGATCTCATTGCGACGATTGACGAACGCCCCTACATCTCCCGGGAGTTGACGAGGGGGGCTGGCGCGATTCGGGTCCGTCTCACGGTGGAAATGGACTCCGCCCTGCACGTTCCCGGCCTGCACCACATCGCGTGCGGAGCCGGACAGGTCGGAATGGGACTCGAAGTTACGAGGATCGTCAGACGGGCGTGCCATCAGTGCTGTTCTCGCGCTGGCAGCATCCCTTCGCGCGCAAGGTACTTCCTGATGTCCTCGCCCTCGCTGTAGAGCCCTTGCACGAACTCCTGGCAGCGAACGACCAGATCGCGGTCTGTGTAGCGGACGCCACCCTGTTGGAGGCCGTTGTCGTCGTAGAGCAACCGATACACCACGTCTTCGCCAAGCGTGATCAACTCGGGCAGTACGCCATCTTCTTCGTACGAGCGGAGTCGCCCAGCGTCGATCACCCTGGTGTGGCCACCGAGTTCGTCCCGCATGAGCAGCAGGCGCAACTCCCATTGCATGTAGTCGGTGAGCGGCTGCTCCACCACTCGGATCCGCCAGGTCTCGAAGCCGTGGGCCCGAAGCTTGGCGTAGTGCTGGGTGAGCGCCTCACGGCGCCCCTCGAGCATCGCCAAGGCCTCCGGCCAGTTGCCCTTTGAGGAAGCAACCCAACTGTCGTCCGTGGGCTCCTGGAATTCCTGGAGGCGTTCCAGCTTCCAGAACCCCAGCTCACTAGTTCGCCAGAAGCGTTCTTCGAAGTCTGACCAATAGGCGTCGCCGAGCAATCGTTCACCCGGCGCGCCGGCCAACTCGTTAAGCATCCGGGACGTCCATCCGTACAGCCCTTGCCATTCCTCGGGGGATCACCACGAGCCGCTCGCCTGCACCAACAGTGACCCCACTGGGTAGCATCCCGGCGTAGTTCTCGGTCAGGTCGCGCCCGATCACGACGACATCCCCGTTGTCCAGCTCCCAGACGTCCGGGCAGCCACCCTCGCCACCGCTGCCCGTCTCCCCTGGCTCACGACCGCTGCCGGGATCCGTCGGCGCGATGCCGAGCCGACGGGTTAACGAGGCTTGCGGGTCGGGACTCCATACACCACTCACCATAGCCACCCTCTGTGTCCAGACGAATCTCCAGAGTATCAATTCTAGCGCGATGGAGGTGTCGTGCCTACGGATTCGCCGTGCGCAGACCGGGACAGTGGGAGCCCTGGCCCGCCAACACCTCAGCGCTGCGATGGAACCTCACCATTCACGCCACGCTGACCAAGGTGATCCTTCAAGCCTAGCGTGTTGATATTGCAGTAGTGCACTCTTTCGCCGTTACCGCTCCAGAGTGAGGACAACTGCGGAGATTGACGTCATTCGATTCGAACTGCATCGCGCTCCGCAGAAGATGCGCCAGGACTTCAGACTCGCCCTCTACCGGTTCCCACGGGACGTTCGCCGAGCAGATCCCGGCCCTGACCCGGCGATACGCGCGCCGCACGAACGCTCTCACCACTCAACTCGCGGACATCGCTCTGTTCCTGGGCGGGCCTGCGTGAGCCCGTCTGCTCCGGCGGATGGCCATCACCACCGGCAAGGACACCCTGCTCCGCCTGATCCGCGCACCGCTCCTTCCTCAGGCTGGCCCCGTTGCGCATCTCGGTGTTGACGAGTTCGCCGTGCGCCGCGGTCGTAAGTACGCGACGATCCTGGTCGATATGATCACCCACCGTCTCGTCGACGTTCTCACGGACCGCGCCGCGAATACCTTCGCGGCGTGGCTGCGGGATCATCCCGAAGTGCGGGTCATCTGTCGCAACCGTGCCGGCTCCTACCGTGACTGGGCCTGCGCAGGTGCTCCGCAGGCCCGATGGGTTGCTGACGCATGGCAGCTGCTGCACAACCTGGCCCAGGCAGTCGAACGCGTCATCGGCCGACATTGCGCTGACCTGCGAGAACCTCTCACGCTCCGGAACGGCCAGGACGACGCCTCCTCGCCTGCGTCTGCCGCCTTCACCGAGTTGGATATCCACGGACGACCGCGTCCCTTTGGTTGCCCGCACCCGTGAGCGTCACCAGCAGATCCACGAACGCATCCAACGCGGCGACAGCCTGCGCGCCATCGCCCGTGAACTCCACCTCAGCCGCGGCACCGTTCTGCGTTTCGCCCGAGCTGCCGGTGTCGAAGAGCTCCTCGTCGCAGCGACCCGGCCTGATCGACGACCACCGGCTCTATCTGCATCATCGCTGGATGGAGGGCTGCACCAACGCTGCCGCACCGACCCGGGAGATCCAGCAACTGGGCTACCGCGATGACGTCAACACCGCCCGCCGCCACCTACGGCCCTATCGCACCGGGATGATCCCGACGGATGCCCCTCTGCCTCAGCCGACCGTCCGCCGTGTCACCGACTGGATCATGTGTCGGCCCGAGCAGCTCACGGACACCGAGCGCAAGTGCCTCGACGACCTGTGTGAACGCAGCCCCGCACTGGCCACGACCACCGAATGCGTCCGCCGCCTGGCCCAGTTGGTGCGGGAACGGCGCAACGAACACCTGGCCTTCGACGTCTGGCTCGCCAACGTCCGTCTGGACGGACAACGAGAACTCCGCACACTGGCCGCAGACATGCGGCGCAACCGCGCAGCGGTCCTTGCGGCCCTCACCACCACGCACACCTCGGGAGCGGTCGAGGGCAACGTCACCAGGATCATTCTGTGGAATCAGAATTGTCAAGCTTGCTGTGCTTTGCCCTGGCGGACGTCGAGGATCGGCAGGAGGGTGGCGCCAGCCGGGACGTCGAGCTGTCGGGGTGTTGGTCCGGCCGGGGTGGGGGTGTCGGCGAGCCTGTCGAGAAGGCGGTCGAGTGCGCTATGGCCGTCGGTGAGGGCCGCTTGCTCGTCTTCGGTGAGTGGGATTGAGACGGCCATCTTCTGCAAGTTGCCCTTGGCTGCGAGGAGTTGGGCTCTCGTGGAATCCTTGGGGGGGGTGTAGAAGTCGCAGCGTGCGCAGGCCATGCGGTGCTGGCACTGCTCGAAGAAGGATCTGTGCCAGTGGCGTTGCCCCCGGGGGCACGAGTGGACAGCGACCATCGACCAGCGCGTCCGTGCCGTCGGCAAACGGATGCCAGCCCTGCTACCTGAGCGGTGCCGAGAAGCGGAACAGGAGGCCTTGCCCCGGAAAATCTCTCGCCGACCTGCATCCGTAGATCACGGGCGAACTGGTCTTCGTCCTCGATGACTTACAAGCCACCGCCGCAGACCTCCATCCCGGCTCCAAGCGGCCGTGTCGCTGGCGCTGCGCCAAAGGGCACGGCGAGTGGAAGGCCACCCCGAGCGACCGCACCGGGACCAAGAAGAGCGGCTGCCCGCGATGCGGCCGGGAACGGACACGCCAGGCCCGGCGTACACCTCCTGCCGGTGGCTCACTCCTGGAACGGCACCCGCAGGTTGCGGCCGAGTTTCTCACCAACCTCAGCCGCTTGGGTACGGTACCGGCCGAGATGCGGCCGGGCTCGAACGACCGTTGTCGCTGGCGTTGCGTGAAGGGACATGAATGGGAGGCGACGGCCCTGTCGCGCACGAAGCCGAAGGGGACAGGCTGCCCGGACTGCAGGACGCGCGGGAAGGGACGGTAGCGCCCACCTGCCGGATCCTCGCTCGCATGGGGTTATTTCTCGTGGCTTGCTGAGGTCTCAGAGGACGCACACGATCAAGCCGATTTCACACCCTCTGCACCGCAGCGACCGGATGACTCCTGAAGATCACCAACAGAGTCACGGCATTGCCTTTAGGCGATAGCGCGGCTGCCGTAATGGTCACATGATCACCGTGGCTTTAAAATTTCCCTGCCGGTCCGGTGGCTGCCGTATTAGCGGCAAGTACTTGTTGGGTTCATCCCGATGGCGCTACTCAAAGCGAGAACGATACAAGCTGTTGCAAAAATGGCCCAGAATCCAAATTTGAATTTAATTGCAATGTAAATAGCTAAAGCAACGATTCCAAACGAGAGGATAACTTGAAATATCATGACGCCAGTCGTGGCTTCATCCGTCCCAGGGCAAGACACCTGAACCTCCAAGGGGATGTTGTGAGGCCATAGCGTTACGAGCTATAGGGTTCGGGCGGGTTGCAGATGAAGCGCGGTTGTCGATGTGCAAGTGTCGATCTTTTGATCACAGTCATGGGCCCCACCCTCCCGACAATGCATGTCAAATTCTACCAGGAGGGGTGAGGGTGCCTCATATCCGCCAGAAGGCGTAGATCGGCGATGGGTGTGGCTCTTTTGAAGTGAGGTCGCCGGTCAGGCCAGGAGTTCGTAGTTGTGCTGGTCGGGCCGGGGGTAGAGGCGTTCGTGTTCTTTGTGGGTGTGGAAGGCCCAGTACTGGGGGAAGTCGCTGTTGCTGATGAGGGCCGGCAGGCACTGTCCGCTGCGGCCCGTTGATCTGCGGGCAGGCCCGCCTGGTCGGCTTGTGTGCGGATGCCGGAGACCGCGCCCAGGGCGTCCGCCCAGCGCCCCCGCATGATCACCGGCCCCCCCCGGTGATCAGCTGGTCTCGGGCTGGTCCTCGGCCGGGGTCGTTGCGGGTGCCGCCGGTTCCGGGGTGCCGGTGGTGGTGTAGTAGACGGAGTTGCCCTGCTTGGTGCGTTGGACGTGGCTTTTGGCGACGAGGCCTTCGACTGTGGTGCGTACGACGGTGGTCTTGATATTCCGGTCGGGGTGGGCCTGGCCGAGCGCGGTCGCGATCTCCGCTGCGGAGCGAGGTTCGCCCTGATCGGCGAGGTGGCGGCGGATCAACTCGACGAGAGTGGGCTGGACCGCCTTCGCTGCCGTCGCCTTGGCGGTGGCCTCGGGCTTCTTGGCGATCGGCTTCTTGACCGCCTCGCCGCCTTGCGCAGTGGCAGTCCTCTTCGCCCGCACCCGCTTGCCTGTACCGGACTTCGCGGAGGTCTTCTGCCGCGGTGCCGAGGGTGCTGTGGCCGCATCGGGGGCAGGCTGTGTGGCGGTGCCCGTGCCGCCGAGCGCCTTTTGCATGCTGGTCAGTACGGTGTGGTCGTGTTGCAGGGCGCGCAGTTGTTCCTGCAGCGCGTCGATCTCCGCGCCGATGCGCTCCTGTTCCTTGGCGTTGCGGTCAAGGTCGCCTGCCACCTGGGCCGTGTAATGCGATGTCAGTTCGGTGGTGGCGGTCTGGGTGTCAGGCATGATGTTGGCCTTTCCTCGGGGCGCGGCCGCGGGCTGAAGCTAACCCCCAGAGCGGGCGCCTGGGCTGGGCGGTGACCCGCAGGACTTGACTGAGTCATGGGCGGCCGCACCTGGTGCAGTCTGCTCCCGTGTAGCGATGGTACGGGCGGGCGGAGCCAGTTGTTCCGCTCGGGCGAAGTCCTGCGCTCAGCCGCACTTGTCGTCCACGAACCGTAGTCAATGCGTTCGATGCTCACCGGGCCGTCCTGTGGCGTGCTGTGGGGGCAGGTGCCAGAAGACTTCGTCGGTTTCGCGGTTGTGGTGCCAGGCGCTGAGTGTGCGTGATGCCGTCAGCCGGTCGAGGAGTTCGGCGGTCTGGTGGGGTGAGTGTCCGCACAGGCGGGCGAGTACCTCCATGTCGGTACTGCCGGTGTCTCCCGAGGTGTGGGAGGCCAGGGTCAGTGCGGTCAGCTGCAGAGCCGCAGGTTGTCCGGTTGGCGTTGCCAGGGGAGTGGGGTGCAGGGCCCAGTGTGCGGCGCGGGCGCGTGCTCGGCTGCCCGGTTGCTGGGAGAGGACTGCCGCATCCAGCAACTGCGCCTGCGTGCGCGGGTGCTTGCCGGCTGTGCGGCGTAGCCAGCGTGTGTGTTCCAGCTCTTCCCACAGTTCGTTGCGGCCGTGCAGCCGCATGCCGCGCAGCAGGCCATCGGGCAGTCGGGCATGGCCGTGGGTGTCGGAGCGCAGGGCGCACTGGAGGGCGAGCAGGCGGGTGGCGGGGGAGGTGAACTGGGGGAGTGCCGCTGCCAGATAGGTGAGCATCTCCCGTACGCGGGTGCGTTCGGCCGGGCCGCCCGGTGGCTCGGGCCCGCGCCGTACGCGTTCGGGAGGGCGTGGGGTGAGGAGGGTTGAGGGGACGACGGCGGTGTGACTGGTGGCGGCCGCGCAGGCGGCGCAGGCGTCGGCGAGGCGCCACGTGCGGCCGCTGCGGTCGCGGGTGAGGGCGAGGAGCACCGGTCCTGCGCAGCCGCGGTGGCGGGGATGCCACTGGCAGCCGCGTGCCCGGCACTGGCAGGTCCGCAGGTGCCCCGGTAGTGCGTCGGTGCGGGCGTGGCGGGCCAGATGGGTCAGGGCGGCGGATCGTGCGGAGGCGGCCTGTACGGGGTGGCCGTGCAGCGTGCAGCGGGGACAGGCCAGAGCCGGCCCGCCCGGTAGTGGGCGCAGCTCCACCGTCCAGATGCGCTGCACCGTGGCGTGCGTGCTGGCAAGCCGCATCGGCCCGTTGCCCTCCCATCCCAATCCGTGCTGTCGCATGGGCTGTGCCCTCCCGGTGAGCGAGAGCGGGAGTCGGCCGCACCGTAGTGCAGATCCCTGCCCTCCCGCAGTGCCAAGCCGTCCGTCGTCCACCTGCGTCGATAGTGCAGAAACCCGCACTGACAGGGCAGGGGCCTGCACCGTCGGATGGTGGAGTGGCGATCTTGCCGCCCGACCCCGACCTCACTGCGCTGCGTGTGACGCTGGCGCGGCTGAGGGACGCGCGCGGCTGGACCTTCGACGAACTCGCCGCCCGCAGCGGCCTGGCCCGGCGCACCCTCATCGACCTCGAACACGGCCGCACTACCGGCAGCGTCACCACCTGGCACGCCCTCGCCCACGCCTTCGACGTGCCGATCGACCACCTGCTGGGCCCCATCTGTGACAACCACACCCCACCCGGCGCCCCGGACTCCTGACCGCGCTGGGCACCTGCTCGCCCGTCGCTCTGTGATTCACCCGAACCGGCGAGCATGCACCGAACTTTCGTACGTCGTCTGGCTTACGCGTTCGATATCGCTGGGCCGCCCGGGGGACACGGCCCTGCCCGTCTCCGCCATGGCGGGGTGTCGCCTGGCACGGTCCCCGCCATGCACCCCAACACTCTCCCCACCGGCTGCCCCTGGGACGGCAGCCCCCGCACCACACCGACGCGCCGTCCGCTGCGCGTGGCCGCCACCAGCCCCAGCCGCCTGCTGCGCGCCGGCCAGAGCGGCCGCTGCCGCCGGTGCGGCAACCGCATCGACTTCTACCAGCGCACCGACCAGCGGCCCATCGCCCTGCACCCCGCCGAACTGACCGCCGCCCATGTCCCCGAATCCTGCCGCTGGCACCTGAGCAGCGGCATCGCCCACCCTCACGGCGACGGCAGCGCCTGGTGCCGCATCCCGCACACGGTGCTCTGCCCGGACCGCACCCCCACCACCCGGACCGGACCGCACCTCGAGGCGGTACGCCGCCAACTCGCCGTCCGCACCCGCCGCCTCATCGACGCGGGTGTCTTCACCCCGGCCCCGGCCGCCGTCTGCGCGCCACCCGCTGCCTGCGAGCCGCCCGCCGGCAGTAACCGCCCGGCCCGGTCCGTCGTGCAACTGCTGCTGGGCCGCTACCTCGCCGAGACCCCCGTCGAGGGCATCCGGTGTGTGGCCCAGACCCGACACCGCCACCGCTGCCCGGAGCCCGTGCTCGCCCCCAACACCCCCCAAGGCCTATGGACGCTGCTCCCCGCGAGCCCGCAGCGCGGCCAACTCACCCTGCCCGCCACCCTGATGGCCGTCTACGACCTCAGCCGCCTGCCCTACGCCGAGCAGATGCGCTGGCGCACCCAGCGCTGCCCCGCCCACGCCGCCCATCCGGGCGCCGCCGACCTCGCCCTCGCCGGATGGCAGGTCTTCGACCCCCTCCTCCACGCGGTACACATCCGCACCCGCCTGCCTCACGCCACGCCCGGCCACCACGGGAGGGCGTGACGATGCCGCACCACGCCCTGGACATCACCCTGACCCGGCCCCTCACCCCGGCTGAACTCCACCGGGCCGCTCGCACGATGCCGCTCGCGGCCAACCACGACACCACCCACCTCCTGGCCGTCGTGCCTGCCAAAACCCCGGGAAAGGCCCTCAACCGGCTGCGTCACCAGACCGGCGGACTGCTGCCCATCGACGTGATCACCACGCACTACCCCGACGCGGACGGCAAGATCCTGCTCAACGTCGCCTTCCCGCCCGCCACCCACGCCGTACTCCAGGCCGCCGCCGACAGCGCGGGACAACCGCCTCGCCTCTTCCTGGAACTGGCCCTCCACCGGGCCCTGGCCCGACACGCCGGCGAGGAGGCCGAGCGCCTCGACCGCGCAGTCCACAACCTGCTCGCCCACACCACCGCACCCCACCTCCTCGCAGCCCTCGGCCGCGCCCTCACCCGTACCCCCGGAGCCACGCCGTGCTGACCCCCACTGACGAACAGCAAGCCGCAGCCGACGCCTTCCACGCCGGTGAACACCTGGCCCTGCAGGCCGGCGCGGGTACTGGCAAGACCACCACCCTGGCGCAGCTCGCCCACGCCACCCGGCGCCGCGGCCGCTACCTCGCCTACAACCGCGCCATCGCCCAGGACGCCGCCGCCCGCTTCCCGCCCACCGTCACCTGCAAGACCGCCCACGCCCTCGCCTACGCCGCCGTCGGCCACCACTACACCCGCCGCCTGGGCGCCCCCCGCCGCCCCGCCTGGCAGACCGGACAGGCCCTCGGCATCACCAAAGCCATCCGGATCGGCGAACGCGACCTGTCACAACGAACGCTCTCCAACGCCGCCCTGCGTACAGTGGCCCGCTTCTGCCACACCGCCGACCCCGCCATCACCCGCCACCACGTCCCCCACCTGCGCGGCCTGGACGACCGCGACCTGCACGCCCAACTCGCCGCCCACATCGTCCCCTTCGCCCGCAAAGCCTGGGCCGACCTCCAGCACCCCGACGACGGCGCGGTCCGCTTCGACCACGACCACTACCTGAAAATCTGGGCCCTCACCGCCCCGAAAATCGCCACCGACTTCCTCCTCCTCGACGAGGCCCAGGACACCAACCCCGTCGTCGAACAGATCTTCCTCGACCAGCGCGACCACGCCCAGCTGGTCATGGTCGGCGACTCCGCCCAGGCCATCTACGACTGGCGCGGCGCCAAAGACGTCATGACCGGCTTCGACGGCACCCAGCTGGCCCTCTCCCAGTCCTTCCGCTTCGGCCCCCGCCTCGCCGACGAGGCCAACCGGTGGCTGGCCATCGCCGACGCCCCCCTCCGCCTCACCGGCACCGGGACCGTGCCCACCGAACTCGGCCCCCTCACCCGGCCCGACGCCGTGCTGTGCCGCACCAACGTCGGCGCCATCGCCCAGGTCATGGACCTGCTGACCACCGAACATCGCGTGGCCCTGGTCGGGGGAGGAGACAGCCTGCGCGCCCTGGCCCTGGCCGCCCACGACCTCAAGGACGGCCGCCGCACCACCCACCCCGAACTGGTCCTGTTCCCCTCCTGGGGCGAGCTGCAGGACTACGCAGCCCACGACCCGGCCGGACGCGATCTGCAGCCACTCGTCGACCTCGTCGACACCCACGGCACCGACGCCATCCTGGCCGCCGTCGCCCAACTCGTCCCCGAACAACAGGCCGAGATCACCGTCTCCACCGCCCACAAGGCCAAAGGCCGCGAATGGCCTGGCGTGAGAATCGCCGACGACTTCACCCCACCCAAGGACAGCGACCAACTGGACGACACCGGCCGCGCGGTACCCGGCCCGATCGACGACGGCGAAGCACGCCTCGCCTACGTCGCCGTCACCCGCACCCGCCACCACCTCGACATCGGAGGCCTGTCCTGGATCGAGGAACACCCTGCCGCATCCCTTACGGCGACACCGCGGGCTGGGGAAAAGGACGCGTAGGTCTCACCCTTCCGGCGAGGCCGGATTCTCCGAGTCGCGGCCCGCGAGGCGGCGAAGAAGAACGGCGCCACAGACGAAGAAGCCGAAGCTGCGCACCGTTGCCCTGCCCCGGCCAGCACCCGGGAGCAACGGCATATCAGGAGCCAGCTGGCACTAAAATCCGATCCCGCGTCCCGACGAGGGGCTTTCGGGATCCGACGGAGGTTTCATCCCGCGGTTCGGGCTTCCTGAGGAAGGTGGCGGCAGCAGTCCGTCCAGGTCAGGCGCGCTCGTAACACTACGGCGCGGCGGGGAAGGCGGCTCCCTCCTCGCCGAGGCCTGCCGTCGGAGTTGGGCGGCCATGTGGTCCATCAGGCGCCCGGATTCCTTGACCACACATTTGGGCAGGTTGCGCGGGTCCCTGAGCTCGACCATGACGGCTTTGAAGTCGGCGGCGTGGCACCCGTAGCCGATGCTGACCCCGTCACGGTCGCGTAGGACACCGGCGCTCCGGGGGCTGACCTTGATCGACCGGTCCGGGATCGCGTCGAGTGACTCGGGTGAATTGAGCGCGGCACGAACCGCGGCGTTCAGTTTCTCGCCCGGTTCCTTCCACTCCTTCTGCGATGGCATGACCACAGCGTCGATCAGCGAACTCGTCACTTCTGGATGTGACTTGAGCAGGGAAGAGGCACTGACGGTCGCCCGACGGCAGGCGTAGATGAAGTCGTTCTGCTGGTAGCAACTTTTCCCCGTCTGGACTCCTTGGCAGTTGCGCACGGTGATGAATCCCTGCATCGCCTTGAGATCACGGGTGACATCGGAGTGCGGGGACCGCCTGCCGAGCGGCCCGAGATCGAGCAACTCTTTCTCTCTTAAGGTCCATTTGCCCGCGCACAACGCCTCTGCCGCCTTGGTGCGGAGCTCATCGTTCTTCGGGTCCATGATCAAACGGTTCAAGGCATCGCGCACCGTTGGGCGGCGTAGGACCTTCGCGAAGTCCACGGTGGGGTCCTGCAGTGTGTACGTGTACGTGTTGAACTGCTCGTTGTCGTCGCCGATCTGGACCCCACGGCAGGCGAGGACGAGCAAAGCGGTGACTGGTGGGGCCTGTGGAATCGATGTCGGCGCCAGCGGCGGTGTGGGGTTCTGGGACGCAGGTAAGGCCGGTGGAACATGGTTTCCGTCGATGATCGGCGCGTCCTCGCTGACAGGGTTCGGCGGCATGGCCGACCAGACTTCCGGGACAGAACACCTAGGGCCCTCACCAGTCCCGCCGAACACGGGATCGTCGTACAGCAATGCCGGCAGAGCCGTCTCGATCAGCGGCTCATCGTCGCGATCGGACCCGCCGAACACGGGATCGTCGTACGGCAACGTCGGCAGAGCCGTCTCGATCAGCGGCTCATCGTCGCGATCGGACCCGCCGGGATCGCGGTCGTCGAGCCGGTCACCGACCGCGGGCGGGTACGCCAGCCGTCCCAGGACAGGCTGCTCGACCACAGGCACGGCCACGGGATCGCTGGCGGCTGGCATCGGCGGGGTGGCCGGAGCCGCCTCTTCGGGGGCGGGACGGAGAGGCACGGCGACCGGACGTACGCGTCGAGCTGCCCACTGCTTTCGGCTGCGTCGGTCGTGAAGTTCTACAACCCCGTGCGCGAGCGCGGCAAGCAGCCCCAGGGCGGCCAGAGCGGCCACTGTCCAGGCCACGAACACGACCACGTTCATCAGCGCATCTGCCAGGACACCCGCCGCCACCTCGGACACATGCCCCGCCCCCGCGAGGACCCAAGCACCCACCCGGATGACGGCAAGCCCGACGAGAAGCAACCCCAGGAGCCTCACATTCACCCCTCTCCAGGCGTCACCGGCGGCGCCGCCGCGTTGTAGAAGGTGTTCCTCTGATACGTTCCGTCGCCGAAGACGGGGGCTTGGTTGTTGTTGGCCCACACGTACCGGACGCTGCGGCCACGCGCATCCGCCGGCTGCCGCAGTACCGCGTCAGCGAGTGCCCGCAGTTCCTCGTCCTGCCCGGCCTCCAGCAGCCGACGTAGTTCGGGAGCCACTGGGTCCGGGGCGGAGGTGTCCCTGTCCCGCTGGGCCTCGATCGCGGGGTCCAGTTCGGCTGACCGTTCGCCCAGCCGCTCCCGGACCCGCTGGCACAGGCGGGCGTACAGACTGCCTACGGCCTCGGACGTGCTGGCTTGTACTCCGGCGGCGGCCCCTGTGGCCAGGGCCGCCGCTATTAGCGCGATGACTTCCATGATCCCCCCAAATGGGAGCGCGGGGCGAAAATAGGGTCATACCTCGTGAACTGATCCCTAATCTCCCGGAGGCCAACGCGGGAAGCGGGTGACAGATGAGAACGACAGGGTTTCCCATTGGGATGTTGTCGTTCGGTTCAGCATGTGCATTAGCCACAGGCGAACACCCGTTCCGGCAAGTGTTCAGCAGCTCCTCAATACGGTCCAGCGCCAGCTGCGAGGGGGAGTTCAAGGAAGGGCAGCAAAAGCAGCGCCGGTACGACGCGTGGCGGCACCTGCCCGGCGAGCGCGCCCCGTCGGCGGTGCAGCCGTTCCAGTCCCGTCCGATGGGCCGGAAGGTCCCCCTGCACGAGAAGGTCGCCCGCCGGTTCTGGATCCGCCGCCGCTGCCCGCTCTGCGACGCGAAGGCCGGCCAGGGCTGCACCGACCCTGGCGAGACGGGCGGTAAGGCAGTCCGGCGTGAGCACGGTCATGACGAGCGCATCGAGCCGATCGTGAAGGAATGCGAGGCGGCGACGAAGGCCAAGAAGGCCCGCGAACCGGAGGACCGGCGCACGAGCGCGTCCTGGCCGACCTTGAGCGGGCGGACCCAGATCAGCCCGACCAGTTCGCCGTGCACCAGCGGCATCATGACCGGGCGCGGCACGGCGCCCTCGCCCAGTCCCGCGGTGTACGCCTCCTTCATCACGCCGACCAGCGCGTCCCACATCCGTGCTTCCACGGACGCCCCCTCCGTCTGTCGATTCCGATCACCGCACCCTGGCGTAAAGGATGAGGCAGCGTCAGCAGGGTGATCAGCCAGCTCCTGAAGGCAGCGGTCATCGGCTGGATCGTGCCGTGTCCGGATCTCGGAGGTCGGGTACGGCTTCGGCAACTGGCCATGGTGGTGGGGGAGGCTGTCGGGTGGGCAAGGCGAGCCGGGGCAAGAAGGAGCGCAGCAGGGACAAGGCCGAGCAGTGGACGGCGACCGGTGCTGCCCGGGCAGCGCGGCGTCTGCGGGAGCAGACCGGGCGGTCTCTGGCCGGGAACTCGTGGGTTCAGACGATGCTCGCCTCCAACATCAAAAACGTCGTCAGCGAGCTGTACGCCGTGCTGCTCCACAGCAATCTCGCCGATATCGCGGACCGGCCCGGGGACACTGCGCGGGATGCGGCATGGTCGATGACGCTGGGCAAACAGGGCCACCGGCCGCCGTGGCCCCGGGCGGCCGGGGAAGCCGCCGGGTGGGAGATCCGCCAGATCGAGAAAGTGTTGCGACAGGCTGAGGTCCTCGTCATCTCCCCGGCCGCGCACGCAGCGGTCATGGCCGCGGCCGCCACCCTCGAGCCGGCCGACGTCAGTACCCTTCACCGCGACCGGGACATCCTCGTACCCACCGCGCTGCTGGTGCTGCCCGAACCGGTCGTGGTCGTCAACCGCACCGGCTCACTGTCGGACATCAAGGCGTTCGGCTGGCAGTTCGTCACCCAGCACCAGATCCTGCCCACCGCCCAGTACCCCGGCGTGCAGGTGACCACGTTCATGGACCGCGACGGTCCGGTCCAGCCGACCGGATGGCGCCAGGCGGTCTCCCAGGCGCGCGCCTCCGGCAGCCCCCTGCCGCCGTTGATGCCGGACGGCATGTACGGGATGCGCGGCGACGCCTGCCTCGCGGAGGAGAGCTCCGAAACGCTCGCGCACCTCTCCGAGTTCTACCGTGAGATGGAAAACGCCCGCGCCCAGGCCTCCCAGTGGCGTGCCGAGCCGGTCCCCGAGACCGGCGAGTGGGGCGGCGGCCGGGTGGAGGACCCGTACGACGACTTCGTGGGCCGCTACATGTTCGCCTTCTTCCGGCTGAACTCCCAGGGCATCACGGCGATCAGCTCGCCTCGGGCCACCGGGGGCACGGCTGCGGGCAGTAGCGACGCGTCCGTGCCGCAGGATCCCGATGTGCGGGTGATCCGGCTCGTCACACCCTCGCCCCGTCCATCGGACCCGGCCGGGGACACCAAGCGGGAGTATCACCACCGGTGGCCGGTGCGGATGCACAAGGTGCGGCAGTGGTACCCCAGTCGCCAGGAGCACCGGGTGATCTGGCGTGGCCCCTACATCAAGGGGCCCGCCGATGCGCCGCTGATGATGGGGGAGAAGGCGTACCTCGTCGACTCGTAGCCTGGCGAAGGCCGTACGAGATCGTCGCGCGAGTGGAGAACCGGGAGACCTGCAGGGACTTGCGCTTCCTGCCAGCGCTCGGGACGTTCACCGACGAGGACTTCGGCGGCCCGCACCGTCCCGACGTCTGAGACACGCCGGCAGGCGGTGACGAGGGAGCGGCTGTGAGCAAGAGGGCAGGGCCCGGCGGATTCCGCCGGGCCCTGCCCTCTTGCCGTACGCCCTTCGGCCCGCGAGAGTCGTCATCGTCGGGCGGAAGGAAGTCCAGTGGCTGACCTGTTGGCCGTGCCACCTTGCGGAGGTGCCCCGCTGCAACGGGGCCTCCTGCGTTCTGCGGTGCGTGTCCGGACCGTTGGACCTGCGCCTCTCTTGTACGCGCATGCGCGACCCGCGGGCCGCGCGCGTCACGCGCACGTGGGAACGAGCTCAATCATGGGGGGATAATTAACCTCGGCCAAGAGATGTAGGCAGATAGTTTCTCGTGGCCAGGCCAAACCCGCCGCGGCCTGCGACTACGCGCCTGATTCGCGGGATGTTCAATCCGGCGACGAACCATTCCTTAAACAATTCCGTTCCAGCCGTTAAATAACAGGTCAGCGCTTTATTTACGGCTTGCCTCCAATGGGAACTGAATCGGCATCGTCAAGCGTAAGCCTGGGTAACGTGGGCTTCGCTGACGCATGTGGCTGCAACCACCGGCGTGAAGTCCTGTGCCCTGCAAGGCACTTGAGCACCAAGTTCCGGACCGCTACCGACCACCCGCCTCCTGTTGGGAGTCAACTTCCTTGTCTTTCCTGCTTCCTGAGCCCGTTCCTGCTGAGCAGAACGGGCCGTGCGCGCACACCCCGGCGAGCGCCACGCAATCCTCGCCGCTGGCGTCCATACTCCTGCTGGTCATCCTCCTGGGCGCGCTGGTCGTCCTGCTCGCCCGAGGGATGAAGCTGGAGGAGGCCCTGGCCATCCTGGGTGCCGGCGGACTGCTGGCGGCCGAACTACGTCAGCGTCTGCTCTGACCCGATCCCCTGCCGGGGCCCGTCCCACCGACGGGCCCCGGCCCCGTTCCGGGCTCGGGAAGGAGATGGACGCCGTGGCCCGTCCCATGAACCAACTGCCCCAGAGCAACGACCCGCTGGTGGCCTTCGCCCGCGACCTCCAGGCGCTGCGCAAGAAGGCCGGCGACCCGCCGCTGGCGATGATGTCCCAGCACAGCGGGATGTCCACCGCGACGCTGTCGAACGCCCACGCGGGCAAGAAACTGCCCACCTGGGCGACCGTCAACGGCTACGTCCTGGCCTGCGGCGGCGATCCCGAAGACTGGAGCGCGCGCTGGGAGAGCCTGCGCCTGGCCGCCGCCGGGGTCACCGGGGATCTGTGCCGCGAGGCGCTGCGCCGGTGGGAGCGCACCGGCAACCTCATCCCGCCGCAGGTCACCGACGAAGGCGAACTGCGCGAGCTCCTGCAGACGCTGCTGGACTTCAACGGGCTCAGCCACCGCACCCTCGCCCAACAGGCCCCCGGCTACTCCCACGTCACGTACGGGGCCGTCCTGCGCGGCGCGCGCCCGCTGCGGGCCAAGATCCTCTACCAGATTCTTATCGGCTGCGGTGTCCACTCGCTGCGCAGTCAGGAGGCATGGTTCCACCTCCTGAGTCGCTTCTCCTGGAGGGAGGGCGTGGAGGGCGGCAAGCTGCTGGCCCGGGTGGAACAGCCCCTGCGGTACGCCGGCGACATCGACCTGAAGATGCTCAAGGCCATCCTCGAGCGCCTCGAGCGCGGCCGCGGGCTGTTCGCCGCCGACATCGTGTCGTACGACAGCGTCAACGCCCTGCGCACCGCGTACGAGGACATGCTGGCGCTGCTGCTGTCCTCTCTGCAGCGCTCCCACGTCCAGCTGCCGAACAAGCTCGGCTACGCCTTCAACCAGGTCGTCCGCGAACTGCGTAACAGCTCGATCCCCAACCCGACCGCCATCGCCGCTCTCGTCCCGCTTGCCATGCCGTTCCACCCCCGCCTGCGCACCCGGGTCGTCATGGCGCTGAAGAACGCGGGCGAGATGCTGCGCCGGGCGGACAACGGCGAACTCAGCGCCCGAGGCCCGTCCGGGCTCCGGCGGCCGATGCCGCGGCGAGCGCCCAGTGCGCCGTTCCAGCACACCGCACCGGCCGCCTCGTAAGCCAGCTCCGGAGAGCGCGGGCGGCTGGCGGCAGAGTGCGCGCCGCTCAGCCGACCGCCGACGCAGGGGTGGGGACGGCGCGGCGCTGCGCCTCCTCCCACTCGGCAAGGGCTGTACGCAGCCTGGCGACGACGTCCTTGCGATTGGCGAGCGAGCGCAGGTACGGCTCCGCTCCCTGGAGCGGGTAGAGCTCACCAGCGCGCGGTGGGTGCCGCGGTTCAGGTGGTGACTCCAGGGAGTCGGCGTCGACTTCCCCCTCGGGCGCGGCGACGTGGCCATCGACGAAGCCGCCCTCGGTCGTTGTGCAGGAGTTCCAGCTGTAGTCGATCAGGACGACATCGCCGAGGACCGGGGCTGCCGCCAGCGGCCAGAGGCCCCAGGACGGCGTCCATGTGTGCCTGTACGGGGACGCAGCACCACTGCCTGCCGATTCCATGACGACCAGCGAGTGAGGGGCGTCGTCCGAGCACGCTAGACGGCCGTGGCTGGTGTTTCGTGGGCGTGCTCGAAGTTCATGCGCGCCGTGACCAGCACCGGGCCAACGAACCGCGAAGTGACAGCATGCCTATGGCGATGAAGCGGCGGATGGTGTGAGTGGGCTGTACGGGATATCCATCATCGGTTGCCAGGGGGCCGTCGGAGTGCCGTCCGGGTCCATACCGTGTGGCCATCGCATGCGGAGCATCGATGCCCAGGCCGTGTGTTCGTATTCGATAGAGGCTCCGCCGTAGTCGGCAAGTTTCCGGGCCAGGATTGTCGCGTTCGCCCGGTCCCCGGCAGACTCCCGCATCTCAGCCAGTTGGCGCAGGGCGTCGGTGTCGCCGTGGTCGGCGGCCTGCCGGGCCAGGGTTTCCGCGCTTGCGCGGTCCCCGGCAGACTCCCGCATCATTGTCAGTTGGGACAGGGCGATGGTGTCACCGCGGTCGGCGGCCTGCTGGGTCAGGGCTTCGGCACCATCCCGGTCCCCGGCTTTCTCCCGCATAACCGCCAGTTGGCGCAGGGCGTCGGTGTCGCCGTGGTCGGCGGCCTGCCGGGCCAGGGTTTCCGCGCTTGCGCGGTCCCCGGCAGACTCCCGCATCACCGCCAGCCGGCACAGGGCGATGGCGTCACCGTAGACGACGGTCTTCCGGGCCAGGGCTTCGGCGCCATCCCGGTCCCCGGCGAGTTCGCGTGTCACCGCCAGTTGGTGCAGGGCGTCGGTGTCGCCGTGGTCGGCGGCCTGCTGGATCAGGGCTTCGGCGCCATCCCGGTCCCCGGCTTCTTCCCGCATCTCAGCCAGTTGGCGCAGGGCGTCGGTGTCGCCGTGGTCGGCGGCCTGCTGGATCAGGGCTTCGGCGCCATCCCGGTCCCCGGTTGCCTCCCGCATCCTCGCCAGTTGGCGCAGGGCGTCGGTGTCGCCGAGGCCAGCGGCCTCCTGGGCCAGGGCTTCGGCGCCATCCCGGTCCCCGGCTTCTTCCCGCATCTCAGCCAGTTGGCGCAGGGCGTCGGTGTCGCCGTGGTCGGCGGCCTGCTGGATCAGGGCTTCGGCGCCATCCCGGTCCCCGGCTTCTTCCCGCATCTCAGCCAGTTGGCGCAGGGCGTCGGTGTCGCCGAGGCCAGCGGCTTGACGAAGCAGGGCTTCGGCGCCATCCCGGTCCCCGGTTGCCTCCCGCATCCTCGCCAGTTGGCGCAGGGCGTCGGTGTCGCCGAGGCCAGCGGCTTGACGAAGCAGGGCTTCGGCGCCATCCCGGTCCCCGGCGAGTTCGCGTGTCACCGCCAGTTGGCGCAGGGCGTCGGTGTCGCCGAGGCCAGCGGCCTCCTGGGCCAGGGCTTCGGCACCATCCCGGTCCCCGGCTTCTTCCCGCATCTCAGCCAGTTGGTGCAGGGCGTCGGTGTTGCCATGGCCAGCGGCCTGCCGGGCTAAGACTTCGGCGCCGTCCGGGTCCCCGGCCTCCGCACGCAACACCGCTAGTAAGGCCAGGGCCACAGGGCTTCCGTGGGCGGCGGCTTGGTGGCGCAAGTGGTGAGCCCACTGCAGCCGAAGGCGTTTCTCAGCTTCATCCGCGATGCGGTTCAGGTCATCGGGGTGAGCGAGATGGGTGAGGGCGGCATGCCAGAAGGATGCAGGTGGGCACAGGTGACGGCGGCTGGTGCGGCCGTGTTGCTCGAGGTAGTCGGCGAGCCGGAACTGAGGTCCTCTCCCTGCCTCTGCGCCCGTTGTGGCGGCGGAGGCAGGGGCGGGCGGGCGTCGCAGGGGGCGGGGGGTGGTCTGTCGTAAGGGAGCTTGTTTGCCGTGGACAGGCTTGGAGAGTTCGGCGTATGCCTGCTCTGCCCAACCGTCGGTGAGCTGGTCGTAGTCGCTCTGGCTGAGGTAGTCAGTGGCGGCATCGGTGAGGAAGGCCTGGGGGAGGTGCAAGCTGACGCCGAGGCGGCGCGCGTCCATCGCGGCCTGCAGCACTGCCTTGGCGGCTGGGCCGGCATGCTGGTAGCGGTTGAGGAGCTCGGGAGCACCGGCCAGGTCCTGGGTGATCCGGCCGTCGGCGTGTGCACGGGTGAGGGCGTCGGCCAGCAGCCAGTCGCCATCCTTGGCGAGAGCCCTGGCCTCAGCCAGGGCCGGGGCGTCAAAAGCATCGGGTACTGCCAAGAGGTGGCCGGCGAGTAACTCTCGTACTCGACTGTGCAGATCCGGCTCGGCCGGTAAGGGCAGAGCCGTGTACTGGGTGGCGTACTCGGGCCAGAGCGTGCCCAGCACCAGCACGGGCCCGCGCTCCCGGCTGACCAGTAGACGGTGCACGGCTGCCGCGATCTGCTCACCTACTGCCCGGTCGCCGAGGTAATGCTGGGCCTCATTCAGCCACACCACCGTACGGGGCCCGACGCGGTGCAGCTGCTCCAACGCAGCCTGCGCCCTGGTCGGGTCGAAGGGATGCCACAACCGCCACCCCTGATCGGCAAGGGGTTGGACGGCCTCCCAGCACGCCCGTGTCTTGCCTGTCGAGGAGGCGCCCACCAGCACCATGATCCGACTGCGGCCAGCCATGGTGTCGTCGACTGCTTTGTCCAGCACCCGGTCATGCTCGCGGCGCACATAGGCGGGCCAAGCCCGCTCTGCAGACATGTCGGGGCCCGCGGCCGTCGGGCCGGGTCCGGCCCGGTGGACCTCCAGGTCATGCGGCGTCCACTCTCCAATGGGTCGGCCCGGCCCCTCTGTCGTACTTGTGCCTGCTTGCTGGACCGCGGTGCGCTGCAACGCCAGCATTTCTGCCTCGGGCAGCTGCAGTGCGCGTGACAGTGCCGCCACCGTCTCCGCGGACGGCACCGGCTTCTGAGGAGAGAGCGCCTCCGAGACGGTGGTCCGTCCCAGACCTGCCCGCCGGGCCAGCTGGGTCTGGTTCAACCGGGCCCGGGCCAGCCCGTCGGCCAGTCTCCCGCGCAGTTTGGTGAGTTGCGGGCTGTGGCCGTTCTGCTCGTCCATGTACCTTCCCCGAGGCTCCGATGTGTTCGCCGGTGTTCATTCTCGTCCCGGCGAACCCCGGCGAACACCGGTTCCATGACCTTCGACCACGTCAACGCCCCACCACTTACCGGGAGTCCTCGTGGCCGTCGTCCTTCTGACCACCGCGCTCGTGATCGTTGTCGCACTGCTGGCCGCCGCCGGCGCGGGCAAACTCGCCCGCATGGAGGGCGCCACGTACCCCACCGCACTCACCCGGGCCGCCGCCGCCTTCACAGCGGTCCTCACTCTCGCCGCGACCGTGACCGCAGCCCTCGCAGCACTGTTCGCTTGAATCGCCAGACGGATGTTGTCCTACGTACGGAGCAGGTACGGCTCCGCTCCCTGGAACAGGCCGGAGCGGGGATAGAACGTCACCAGGGCACGGTGGAGCTCCCAATCACCCTGCGGGCCGGACCTGCTCAGCCTGGCAGCCCCGGTTCTATGCCGTCGTCATGCTGCGCCCGGCACTCCAGACCACTCTCTTCGGTGCAGGTCGCCAGCTTGCGGAGGGAACTGGTTGGCGGATCTGGAGGGCGATAGTTAGCAGACCGGCATCCGCACTGATCACCTTGAGTGACTGATGGTAGCGACATGATCGTCAGCAGCTGATCCCGCATGCCCAGCAGATCCCTCACCGTTCGCCGACGCGACGACAAGTGGTCAAGGACGCTCCAGACGGGGCGCCAGCCCGCGACCACCGCAAGATCTGCCGGACGACGCGAGAGTGGTGTCAGTGCTGGCGACATGACATGTGTCAGTGGGCGACGGCTTAGATGATCCGGGGTCACGAATAGGAGCCCGGGCCGCGGCACAGCTCACTGCCACGGATGCCGAGGGCGGTAGCACATGGGTTCCATCGGCTGGGCTTGGGCTGCTCCAGGCGCTGGTCAGTCCGACGGATTTCGCTTGCGAGGCGTCGTTCGAAGTGACGAGCAATCACGCTGTCTGTTCTGCCACGGGAAGGGCGCGCTGGTCGCGGCGTACGGCCCCGAGGGCTCTGTTGGGCTGTCGAGGGAGACGATCTGGACACGTCAGCCGGAAAGCTGGTTGATCAGTTGCTGCACCATTTCTTCGTAGGCCGGATCGGAGTAGTAGGAACTGTGCGCCAACAGCGGAGCCACAGGGTAGCCATCGGTGGCGACGACCCGGTGCGGGTCGCGAAGCTGGATCTCCGGTCCGATGGCGCGGTACCAGATGTCAGGGCCCACTGTGGTGCCGTACTGGTTGATTGCGGGCCTGTTCCCGTCGATCGATTCCCAAGCGTCGTCCAGTGTCGGCCGTAGCCGTCCCGAGACCGGGTGGGCGAGGACAGGAGCGCCGAGGTAGTCGCTCCATCGATGCAGGTTGCGCCAGCGCCCTTCGAGTTTCTTCTCGTACACGTCCCGCAACAGGCGCTCCCCGAGGTACGCAGGGAACAGCCGTGAGTATGCCCACAAGAGCTGCGAACCGTGAGTCAGCAACGCCACCCGGGACAACGGCGGCTGCGCCCCTGTCGTCGGCTGCGGTGCTGTCTCGGCACCCACCCGGAGTACGGCGGCTACACAGATCACGCTGCCCTGACTATGCCCGGAGAGAACGACCCTGCCGCTGCCGCCAGTCTTGTCCTGGACGCGCTTGGCCAATGCCAGTACGGCCCGCCCGCCGTACGGGGGAGGCACGATGGGATGGGCCAGACGCGGCCAAAATGCCAGCAGGTCCCACACCACACCGACTGGGCGTTGCCACCGCGGATCACGGAAGGCTCGCATGCCGACGAACGCCAGTGCGGCTGCCAGTCCGGTGAGAGCCCAAGCTCCGACGTCATCGGCCAGTCCGAAGAACTTCACGTCGAACCAGACGCGCTCGTAGAGCAGCTCTTGCACTCGCTGAAACGCCACGCCGGACCGCGTCCATAGCGCATGGCCGGCGAGGCACCCCTGAGCCAGCGAAAAGATGAAGCTGAAGGACGACAAGACCACCAGGACGAAAGGCAGCCTGAACTTCAGGGAGCCTCGCCGCCATGCCTTGGCGATCTTCGACACCGTGCGCTCCGGTAGGTCCGCGGGTGAAACGTCGTTGTAGTCGTCACTGATCCGGCCCTTGAGAGAACGGCCCAACCCGGGGAAGAGGTACCAGAAGAACAGGCAGAGCCCGCATACAAAGGCGACGGCCACAAGGCCCGCCCACAGCAGAGCGGTGAGATGGAATACGTCGGGGAGGACGAGCGGAGCCTTGTCCTGGCTGGGGTTCTCCTTCGGTTGTACGAGGTCGCCCAGCAGCCTGGACATCTGGATCGCGAAGCCAGCAGTGAAGCCGGTTGCCAGGAGAACGGCCAAGCTCGCCAGAGTGGGGCAGGCCATGCCGCCCCACATCCGCCGAAAATGTTTTGTCGGAGCAGCATCCGGGATGAGGCGGCTCAGCAGGAACGTGATGCCCACCAGGAAGAGCAGCAGGACAGCAGCGGCTGCGTACAGAAGGTTGAGCACCCAGGTGAAGCCGCTGAGATGGACAGGCAGCAGACCTGTGCCCCGAGAGGAGTAGCGCGGTCCGAAGAAGAAGGCGATCACCAACACGGCGAGCAGCACGCCCCAAGTGAGCCAGCGGACCACGCGGAAGGCCCACGGGATCTGGATGGCGTCGTTGCTGGTGGGATCGGATCTGAGCCGGTCGCCCTTGGGGTGGTAGCCCCATGCCGTCCAGCCGGTGCAAAGCAGTCCGATCAGCGCGGCGGCCCCGAACAGAGCCCAGAGAACCTCGTCCACCCACTCGTCGCCGCCGCGCAGCCCGGCGACCGGTTTGATCAGGGCGAAGGCGACGAGCATGGAGAGCAGGGCAACGCAGGCAGTGGTGTGAAAGAGCCGCAGCATGGGGGCGCGCGGCGACGCGGCCCAGAACTCCTTCTGAGCGAGGGCGCCCACGCCGTCCAGCCACTCCATCGGTGGCTGCGCTGCGCCAGGTGCCGGCGTCACCCGGGGTGGATAGAGGTAGACCTGACGGCCGAACTGAACCAGCAGCATGGTCAGTGCGACTGGTGGCGCGACGCCCAGGAGCATGCGCAGCCGCCAGCTTGAGGGGTGTTTGTCGGAGAAGGGCAGCCAGCTGTTGTCGGCGACGCAGCGGATGCTGTTGCCGCATTGCCACGCGATGAGGTCGAGCGCGACGAAGGCGACCGCTGCGGTGAGCAGCAGGGTCAGTACGAGGCCGAGCAGCCGCAGCAAGACGTCGGCGGTTACACGCGCCCAGCGTTTCTGCTCTGTGTCGGCGACTCCGGGAGTCGTGACGGCCATGGGGAGGGTGTAGCGGGCCAGATTGATCAGTCCGAACGGCGCGAGCAGCAGCCACATGGCCTTGAGGATCGACCCGGAGGTCATGTTCCCCCAGTGAAATGCCTCTCTCACGGGCGGTTCGGGCGGCGGCACTGAGCGCTGCAGGAATCGTGCGGTGTCATCCCCGTCGACCTGCCTGAGATCGACAACCTCCAGCAGACTCTCCGGGGGCGTCCCGCTGACGCCGTGCACGCGGATCTCCGTCACATTGGACATAGCCCCAGGATCGCGAGCCTGCCGGCTTCCTGCCATGTGGCAGACGCTCTCGGCATGGCTGGACCCGTTCCTCCGCCACTCGACGCGCATCCATCGAGACGCCCTCATTGAGCGGGACGCCGCTACACCGGCGGTGCGCTCGTCCTGCGGCATACACCGCCACACCGCGCCTCGACGTCCTCGCCCCTCACCAGGTCGACGCCGTCACCGGGCGGAAGAACCCCCGCCCCGACATCCGCGGCCCCATCCAGCCCGCCGAGGCCGAGGTCCTCCTCCGCATCTGGGTCGACGGCGGAATCGACCCCCGCGACGCCGCCCAGCGCCAGGCCCTCGAAGGACCTCACCGCCGCCGAGATGGTCACCCGCGGCGACATCATCGACCGCTTCCACGACAACGTGCTCTACAGCCTGCGGATGCTTCCCGAGCCGTCACCCAGCGCTGACACCTGCCGCTGACGTTGACGGCGTCCGACAACTACTGCGCTCGTCCGCCAAGTAAAAATCTCGGTCGTACGAACAGCCGTTGCGCCGCTTACCCGCCCGTGTGTTGCACTTCAATCATGTGCGCGATCTATGCGCGATTGAGGGCGCGAATTAATGTGCGATCGGGTATGTTGTCTATTGGAGGTGACCTCTGTGTCCACTGAGAACGAGCTGTTCAGCGCCGTCGATGCGCTGCTGGAGCAAGTCGCGCAGGATGATCTGCCGGTCCCCGCGGAGCGCAAGCGTCTGCGTGAGGCCGCTGGCCTGAGTCAGGCGCAGATCGCTACGGCGCTGGACGCCCGTCGGGAGGCGGTGGGGAACTGGGAGACCGGGCGGACCGAGCCGCGGCCGCCGAAGCGCGCCGCCTACGCCAGGCTCCTGGAGGGCCTCGCCGTGCGGTTCCCCGCCCCGACTCCTGACCCGTACAAGCCGCCGCCGATGCCGGACTTCGCGGAGACGATCGGGCAGACCGGCGATGGGGGAGACGTGCCCCCGCCGAAGGTCCCGGTTGACCTTCCGGCGCCGGAAGCGCCGGCGCCCAAGGCGGCGCCGCGTCCGAGAGCGAGCCGCAGCGAGCCGGCGGCCGCGTCGTCGCGGCGCCCGGGTGCGAAGAAGGCGGTGGCGAAGAAGACCACGGCGCCGGCCGCCGCCGTGGACCCGCGTTTCGAGAGCGGCCCGCTCGCGGTCATCGACTGCGAGGACGGGCAGGTGTCGGCGTACTGCGTCGGCGGCCTGGTCCTGGACGTGCCCGCCAAGACGATCCCGGCGCTGGTCGACTGGACGCTGGCAGAAGCCCGGCTCGGGCAGGCCCGGCTGCACCGCAACGGCCGCGACGCCGACCCGATCCTCGTCCTCACCCCGGCCGCGCTGGAGCGCTACGGCCTGCCGATCGCCCTGTCGGAGGAGGAGCGGCATGCGAGCCGGCTGCCGGACAGCCACAAGGTGGTCAAGCAGATCGCCAAGGCCGGCCTTCAGCTCACCCAGCGCGGCCTCGGTCCGTGGGCCCGCGTCTTCCGTGAGCCCGAGGGCTCCCGGCGGCGCTGTGTCCAGCTGTGCATCCTGTCCTGGAACGCGTTGGACACCCGGGAGTGGGGCACGAAGAACGACCCGCAGCTGCTGCTGACGATGCATCCGGCTGACCTCGCCCGCTACCTCGGTCTGTACGCGGCGCGGGTGATGACGCCGCGCGGCAGCACCGCGACGACCGGTCTGGAGCTGATGGTCGCCCTGCGCCCGCCGACCCGTGCGCAGAAGGACGAGGCGACCGGCGAGTTCAAGGCCGCCTTCAACGACGACGCGCTCACCGCCCGGTACGACGTGGTGGAGTGCGAGGTCCCCGACGAACACCCGAAGCTGAAGGGCCGGTTCGAGCGCCACCACCTGCGGACCCCGGCAGAGATGCTGATGGAGGAGCCCTACGACTGGTGCCGGCCGCTGACCGATGAGGAGTGCGCGAACCCGTACCTGGTCGCGGTCGACATCAACATGTCGTTCGCCGCGGCCGCGAACAGCCTCACCGTCGGGCTGAACGGACCGACCCACCTGACCGGCAACCCGACGTTCGACGCGTCGCTGCCTGGCTCATGGCTGGTCGACCTCTCCCACGTCGACCTGTCCCGCGTCCGTATCAACGGCCGCACCGTCGACGGGGACCGGCTGCCGAGCCCGTTCACGCCGAAGGGTGAGCGGCCCACCGGCCCGGCCTGGTACGCCACCCCGACCGTCGCCTACGCGGTGGAGCTCGGCTTCGACGTCGCGCCGATCGAGGCGCACGTGCGTACCCAGATCGGCCGCTATCTGGACTCCTGGTACAAGCGGCTGCGCGACGCGTACGTGGAGACGATGGCCGACATGGGCGTCACCACCGACCTCACCGGCCAGGAATTCCTCGAGGCGATGGCGCAGCGCAAGCAGGCCGACCCGACGATGGCGCTGCTGGAAACCGCGATCAAGGCGACGGCAAAGGGCGGCATCGGCAAACTGCGCCAGCGCAGCCGGGGCCAGGTCCCGTACTACGAGGAATACCCGGCGCTGAAGCGGGAGACGTGGCGCCCCGACATCCGGGCCGCCGTGCTGGCCAACCAGCGCGTGGGCCTGCACCGCAAGCTGATGAAGACGGCGGCCGCCGCCGACCTGTACCCGACCTCCATCGGCACCGACGCCATCGTCTACCCCTCGCCCGGCCCGTCCCCGCTGGACATCCTGCCGCTCACCGACGAAGGCAAGCCCGTACCGGGCACGTTCCGGCTGGGGGTCTCGCCCGGCATGGTCAAGCACCAGGGCACCCAAACGGTGCTGTGGGCAGAGCAGCAGTTCGAGGAACGCGGCGGCGTCTTCAACCTCTCCAACCTCATCAAGACCGACCAGAGCGCCGGAGAAGGGGAGTAACCCATGGCCGACTCACTCGGGGACAGCCTGGACCGCGCGCTGGAGGGGGCATTCACCCGCCGCATCCCGCAGAGCGCCCAGGCGCAGATGAAGTACCTGGTCAAACAGCTCAAGGGCACCAAGGCCGCAGCCCAGGCGCTCGGGATCTCCCAGCGCACCGTGGAGCGGTACGTCGCGGGCAAGCTCAAGCGGCCCCGCCAGGATCTCCGAGGCCGCCTGGAGCGCGAGGTCAAGAAGAGGTGGCAGCCGCAGATCCGCGCGAAGGCGCGGAAGAAAGCGGCGTCCACGGGCGGGCTGGTCGTCTCCACCCGCGCCCGCTTCGGATTCGAAGCCGCCGGGGATACGACCGAAGACGCCCGGATCCGCGACATCACCCAGGCCCTGCCGCCCCAGTGGGCCGACCGCCTGTTCACCGCCCGCGAGCAGGGCGCCAACGAGCAGCAGCTCCAGCAGATCGCGGCCGACGGCCTCGCGCAGATGTACTTCCGCGCCAACAACAGCCGTGCGCACGGGCTGGGCGTGGAGTTCACCGACGTGGAACGGCTCGACATCGAGCTGTAGCTCCAGCCCCACGTCAGCGCCTCGTCCCCGGTTGTGACTGAGCGCTCCAGTTGGCCATTGAGTGCTTCAGTTGGCCGCTTTGGTGCTCAGAGTTGTTGATCAACGCCTGGTGGCACTCAGCTATCGTCGGAGCGCGACAACCAGCGAAGGCCCGCGTCCACACCCTGCATGACGTGCTCGCCCCGCCCATGACGCTGTCCGAGCTCATCAAGCAGTGGAGCGAAGGCACACGGGCGGCGGGACGGCCCAAGAATCCGAGGGACGCTCATTCACCGAGGCCGGGCGGTGACGTGGCGACCAGGTCGGCAGGCCGTCGGCGCCCATCTTCAGAACGACATGCCGGGTGCTGAGGGAAAGTCCCGGTCGGGGCCGCGCTCCGACGGTGACTCGTACCGATGCTGAGGACGCCATGCCGTCCGGTCGAGATCGCTCGCTGTGTCACTGACACTCGGCCGGCTATCCGGCGGGGCGGAGCGCATCTGACGTTCGGCATAACGCTGGACGGCGTGCTGCTGCCGCACCACCTCCCTGTGCACGCGCCGGGCCGACACCACGGGGTCGATGGCGCTATCGACGGTCATCTTGTTCTTCCGTCCGTAGCTGACGCCGTCCACGCCGTCGACGACGGTGGTGGAGGGCGTCCGGGTCACGGTGCCCCGCTCGGAGGACGACACCGGACAGTCCCGCAGAGCGTCGGTGAACGCCGCCTGAAAAGGTTCCGTGTCGACGGACTTGCTACGGCTGATGAGGGCGTCCACAAGGGCGGAGGCAGTGGAAGGCGAAGCGGCGAACAGCTCGCGGGTGTCCATCCGCGGCCCCTTGCACTGGTAGACGAAGTGGCAGTCCTGGCGTGTGCGGTCGCCGATCTGTACTCCTTCTGAGCGGCGGATGACGACCGGTCCGTCGGGGCTTTGGACTGTCCGCAGGCGAACGTCTGGCGACGAGGGACGTGAGGTGTGGGCGGAGCCCGGCCGCCGTGCGGAACCCAGGTCGAGGGCGGCACGGGGCACCAGGTGATACGGACGTCCCTGACACAGCTTGTTGACCACTGCTGCGCGTCGGGCATCGTCTCCGGGGGACAGCCACAGGCGGACCAGGTCCTCACGGATGTCTGCTCGGCGCAGCAGTGTGGCGAGTTGGGGTGCGGGGGCCTGAACGCGGTATTCATACAGCACGTACTTCTTGGTGCGATCGCCTATCTGTATGCCGCGGCAGTTTTCCAGCATCAGGACTGGTGGAACCGGCTCGTCCGGACTGGCTTGCTCCAGGTCTGTCGAGCAGACCTGCTGAGCTGGTGCCTGTTGGCCAGCCGCCGCGTTGTCTAGCGTACGGCTGGGGCGCGCGGGAACGGGGCGCGGGGGCCGGGAGCCACCGGGGGAAGGGACCTTTCGCCCGCGAGTGACGTCGGCATCGTCCCGTGGGAACGAAGTGGTCGGTGGTGTGGCGCGCTTGCCTCGGGAAGTCGGTGATGACGCGGGGACCGCGATCATGAGGGTGGTTGGTGTGTCCGGGATGCCGATGATGAGGATGACCGGTGTGTCCGGCATGGGCGTGGTCTCGGAACTGTTTGAGGTGTCGGGACCGTAGATGGGGGTGCCCGTGATGACCGGCGTTACCGGACCAGTCGTCGCGGGAGCTGAAGGGGTCTGCGGGACGGCGTCCGGCTCGGCCGTAACCGGGCGTCGCTGTGGCGACGTACGCCTCTTACGCCGTGACGTCAGCGCTTCGTGGAACGCGCTCACGACCAAACCGGCGACGAACAGGACGACCACCGCCGTGCACAGGACTCCGACGGCCAACCCAACGTGTATCAGGGCATCCAGCAGGGCCGACATGAAGGCATGCCAGGCCCGGCCGGCGGCCGACCATGCCCATGCACCGAGCCGCACGACCACGATCACCCCGAGGACAGCACCGATCACGCGCACGGCGATCCCTTCCCGCATGCAGTCGAAACCCAAGGACGTCTTCAGCGCCGTTTCCGGCTCTTCTTGCCGTTGAAGGTCATTTGCGTCCTGGTGTGGTCTCCCACAACGATGCCCTCACTGTCTATGACGGCGACGTGATGTCCGCCGGACGTTCCCCGGGCACCGGCCGGGTCGGTAGTGCGCGTCTCAGGCGCATCCTGCGCCGCGACTTCGTCCGTGCTCTCCGGTTCCCCGGCTTCTTCGTCGGCGCCCTCGAGAGCCGACGTGGCAGGTAAGCGCTCGGCGTCCTGGTTGCTCATCCTTCTCTTCAGGCCCGCGTAGAGATCCCTGACCGCGTCACTCGCGGTATTCCTCAGACCGACGGCCGCACCGGCCATGACGGCGGTAGCGATCAAAGAAAGCGGCTCCATATCTCAGAGTCTCGGTGCCCTTCGACGCTGTCAACCGTCAGATGTTGCGTAACGGCTGCCCGGCCTTCGCCTATGACCGTCCACTGACTGAGTCCGCCCACGACGGCGTCACCTTCTCAAAGCCCCTGGGAACGCAGCAGCCTCAACGCGACTCCCCTTGCGCTCAACTCGCCAAATCAAGTGCTCAGTCACAGCAACTCAGTTGCCGGGGACGAGGCGTTTACGCATTCCGCGAGGGCAGATCCACAGCCAAGCTGACGGGTTCTTCGCCTCGGGAGGTCAGGAACTGTGCTTCTCCACTTCCACCATGACCTGGGCGACGACCTCCTCCGGGGTCTCCTCCAGACGATTCACTGCCGTCGCCAGCAGCACCGTCCCAACTCGGGCGTTGGCGTGCGCGATGTGCGCAGTCACGTCAACGAGCTCGTCCCAGCCAGCCTTGGCCTTCTCCAGGTCACCCGCCTCGACACCCGCTCGGAACGTGGACTCAGCCGCATCCAGCAGGTCGCGGTACGCAGGCGCTACCGCTTCCCCGCTATGCCCGCCACCAGCCTTGGCCAGGTTGTAGAAGGCGACCAGCGCCTGGCCGGCGCGACGGTCGTAGTCACGCGACTTGTCGTCGTAAGTTCCCATACTGCAAAGGCTATCGAGCGCCACTGACACACAGCGGTCAACCGCCCGCTCACACGCCTCAGCCCCGACGAACTCCTGCGTCAGGTCACGCGTGCGGCACGCCGATGTGCCCACCACAGCCGCGGCGCGGTGACCGCGTTGACGGCCCGGCCGAACGCTTCCATGGCGGGAGTGTCTTGAATTAATCCTGATAGCCCCCAACCGGACGCCATGGGCCCCCGGGGAGTGAAGACACCTCCGGGGCCCGGCGTATGAGTCGTGCTGTTCAACGATGTTTTGCCTGGTCACTGTTGGGGTGTTGTGCTGTCGCGGGTTTCCTGATCGGTTGTGTGTTGTCGTCGGGTGTTGTGCGTCGGTCGGGGGAGGTCTGGGTGCGGTTTGAGGTGCGGGTCGGGCTGGGCGCGGGGGAGTTGCGTTCGTTGCAGGGCTGGTTGCGTGCCGATCCGGAGGTGCGCCGGTCTGCCGTGGTTGAGGTGCGGGGGAGCGTGCCTGGGCCGGGGGAGATGGGCACGGTCCTTGACGTGCTCGAGCTGGTGACGGGAAACGGGTGGAGTGCGGCGTCGTTCGTACTGGCGGTGGCGGCATGGCGGCAGAGCCGGCCGGATCGGCCGCGTGTGGAGATCCGCCGCGGGGCCACGGTCATCGTCCTGACGGACTGTTCTGAGGAGGAACTCGGGCGGGCGGTTCGGGTGCTGGAGGCTGTTGACGGTGATGAGGGCGGGGAGCAGTGAGCGTGCTGCCGGATCCGGGGGCGTCGCGGGCCGTGCTGGTGGGCACGGGCCGGTACGAGTATCTGGAGCAGTTGCCGGCCGTCTCGAACAACGTGCACGCCTTGGCCGGTCTTCTACGAGGGCCGCTGTCGCTGCAGCTGCCGGACCGGCATGTGAGCGTCGTGGAGAATCCGGTTGCCGCGCACACGGTGGTGGGCGCGGTGCGGCAGGCAGCCGCCGAGGCCACCGACACGCTGATCGTCTACTTCGCCGGGCACGGGCTGGTCGATGCGCAGGATCAGCTGAGTCTGGCTCTGCCGCACACCGAGGCGGGCCGTATCGAGACGGTTCTTCCGTATGACTGGGTGCGCCAGGTTCTTCTGCTGGATTCCAGGGCCGAGCGGCACGTGGTGATCCTGGACTGCTGTTACAGCGGTCGGGCGCTGGGGAGAATGAGCGCCGGGGCGGGGCTTGCTGACCAGGCGGCGGTGGAGGGCAGTTTCCTTCTGGCGGCCGCCGCGGAGACCCGGACGGCTCTGGCGCCGGTGGGGGAGACCTATACGGCTTTCACCGGGGCGCTGCTCGACACGCTGCGCCAGGGCATACCCGGCGGTCCCGCGCTGCTCGATCTGGGTTCCCTCTACCGGCATCTGCGTCTGACGCTGGGAGCGAGGGGGCACCCCGTTCCGCAAGCCCGGGACCGCAACAGCGGTGCCCAGGTCGCGCTCGCACGCAATCACGCTGATCTGCCAGCCGTACCGGTTGCGGCCGGTGAGGCCGTCGGGGAGCGTCCCTGGCCGGATCCGGCTGCGATCCGTACCGTCACAGGGTTTTTCACCTCCCTCGCGGACGTGCGGGTGGTCAGCGGACTGACTCAGCAGGCAGTGAGCTGGCGCTCTGACGGGCGTATTTCTGCTGGCAGCGTCGGCCGGCTGCTCAACCGCGCCGAGCTTCCGGCCACCTGGGAGACAACTGAGGCCTACCTTTCAGCCTGTGGTGTCCCCGAGGACCGGATCGCGCTGTGGCAGCTTGTCTGGCAGCAGCTGCGCACGGCGGAGGCGTCGGCTGGCGCGGAGATCCCGGCAGCTGCTCCCGGCACCGTCTCTGAGAAGGGAAGGCGGCGGCCTTTCTCGGTCTTCCGCCGGGGGCGGGCTCAGTGACCGGGTACGGCGGAAGCTGAGACACCGGACGGCTGGGGCGTCTTGACCGAGTCGTCGGGGCTGTCTGGAAACAGGGTGTTCCATGCGGCGATGGCCAGCACAGCAGCGCCCAGAAGGAGTCCCAGTGACGGCTTCTTCCATCGGCTGGATGCCGAGGATGGCTTCACGTAGTGCGCTGCCCGGTAGTGCCCCTTGCGGTTCTTCACCTTCGCCACAGCTACACATCCCCCGCTCGGTGCGACTGCTTACGGGCAGAGTCTTCCAGCGGATGGACCGTCTCGGTTCCTGAACGGCCGAGCACGGCCGGTTCCGCACCCCTGCAGCCGGCTCGGTCGGACGGCCGTACCCGGGTGCGGGGCACCGCCAGTGAACCCTAAAGAGATTTAATTAAACTCTAGGTTTTTCTAAGCTTCATGTCTAAGATGCCTCTATGGATGACTACACGGGTGACCTTGAGCGTGTTGAGAAGAGTCTGCGCGAGGCGGAGCGTGAGCGTGACCGGATTGGTGCCCGCATCGAGGGGCTTAGGGCTGAGCGCGATGCTCTCAGGAAGCTCGCTGAGACTGCTGTAATCCCTGGTCAGGGGATAGAAGAGCTCACCAAGGCTGAGGCCATTGTCACGCTCCTCAAGGGGGCGGACGGTCCCATGACGCTCGGCGACATTGCGGAGGCGATGACCGCAGCGGGCAAGCTGAGCACCCGCAATGGGGTGTCCGTCTACATCGACGGGCTTCTTAAGGCTGGCCGGGTTGTCCGCGTTCAGCGCGGGCAGTACCGGGCGGCGTGAATCACCTGGCTGTACTGGGTTTCGCGTGTGTCGAGCGGGACCCTTTTTCGGCCCGCAGGGAGGCTGCGGTACGCGGAGTTGTGCGGGAGGAGTCAGACGTGGCCGTCCTCGCGCTTGAAGCGCTTGACGGTGGCTTTGCCGTCCAGCATCGCGGCCACGATGTCGCCGTTCTCGGCGACCGGCTCGCGGTGGACGGTGACCCAGTCGCAGATCGCTGCTTCGAGGGGCTCAAGAGCTCTTACGGGGCTATTGAGTCTGCTGTGAGGGAGGGTTGGAGAACATGCACTGCCCCTTCTGCAGGCACCCCGACAGCCGTGTGGTCGACAGTCGTACGACCGACGACGGCACGTCGATCCGCAGGCGCCGCCAGTGTCCTGACTGCTCCCGTCGGTTCACGACCGTCGAGACGTGTTCGCTCATGGTGGTCAAGCGGTCCGGAGTCACTGAACCGTTCAGTCGTACGAAGGTCATCAACGGCGTGCGCAAGGCATGTCAGGGGCGGCCTGTCACCGAGGACGCTCTCGCCCAACTCGGCCAGCGGGTCGAGGAAGCGGTGCGCGCCACTGGAAGCGCCGAGCTGACCACCCACGACGTGGGGCTGGCCATACTCGGTCCGTTGCAGGAACTCGACCTCGTCGCCTACCTGCGATTCGCGTCCGTCTATCGGGCGTTCGACTCGCTGGACGACTTCGAGGCCGCCATCGCGGAGCTCAGGGAAGCGCCGCGCGGCCCCGCCGTGGACGACGAAGACCCGGACGTGGGGCGCCGGCAGCACGATCGCGGGTCCGGGGGGACTGCTCAGGTCCCCGTGCCCGCCAACGCCGCCGACTGACCGGCGGGCCGGCATCCGGAGCCTGTGTCTGTGGATCCGGCTGGCGGCGGCAAGGAGAGGACCTGTTGCGGGCCGTAGCGAGCGGACGCCTGCAACACCAGATAGCCGAGAGTGAGGATGAAGAGCGTGACCATCGCTGAGGCCTATGGCAACGGGCTACGCATCGAGCGGATCCACACCACCCCCCGGCGTGCATCCGTACGACGAGGTCGAGTGGGCGAGCTGTGACGTCGTCATGACCAACTGGCGCGACGGCTCGGTCAACTTCGAGCAGCGTGGCGTCGAGTTCCCCGACTTCTGGTCGGTGAACGCGGTCAACATCGTCACCAGCAAGTACTTCCGCGGCGCGGTCGGCACCTCGCAGCGCGAGGTGAGCCTCAAGCAGCTCATCGACCGCATCGTGAAGACGTACACGAAGGCCGGTGAGGACTACAAGTACTTCGCCTCCCCGGCCGACGCCGAGATCTTCGAGCACGAGCTGGCGTACGCCCTCCTGCACCAGATCTTCAGCTTCAACAGCCCCGTCTGGTTCAACGTCGGGACCCCGCAGCCCCAGCAGGTCTCGGCCTGTTTCATCCTGTCCGTCGACGACTCCATGGAGTCGATCCTCGACTGGTACAAGGAAGAGGGCATGATCTTCAAGGGCGGCTCGGGCGCCGGCCTGAACCTGTCCCGGATCCGTTCCTCCAAGGAGCTGCTCTCCTCCGGTGGCAACGCCTCGGGTCCGGTCTCCTTCATGCGCGGTGCGGACGCGTCGGCGGGAACGATCAAGTCGGGCGGCGCGACCCGCCGCGCGGCCAAGATGGTCATCCTCGACGTCGACCACCCCGACATCGAGGGCTTCATCGAGACCAAGGTGAAGGAGAGGAGAAGATCCGCGCCCTGCGCGACGCGGGCTTCGACATGGACCTGGGCGGCGACGACATCACGTCCGTCCAGTACCAGAACGAGGTCATCACGGCCCCACGGCGCAGGGCAGCGATGGACATCTCCACCCTGCGCGTGGGGGCGTGATGACCTCGATCACGCGCCGTTGCCGGTCGGTGAGTCCCGAGCTGTCCGCTCGGATTCCTGGAGGTCGTCCAGGGAGGGACCGCTTGGGTCCCTCAGGATTCGTGGCTTCGTTCATCGCATGCACCGGCTCGAGTCGGCTCTGGGGCGGTCCTGGGCAGTGATGGTGGCACTGTCAGGGGTGGTGGTCACGTCGGCCCCTCTCGATGGTCTCCCGTGCAGTGCAACGGTAGTTGCTTACGGGAGGCTGCATCAAATACACGTTCGAGTGGTTGATCGTGAATCGACTATCGTGATCAAGTGTCTGGGCGTACCGCTGACGTGGCGCTTGCTGGGCAGTCGGGTCCATTGCTGGACTCTCCGCCGCCTTGATGACGCGAGACGTACGACTCGTCTTTGTGGTTCCCACACGGTATTTCCGCAGGCCCTGTGGCGGCGATCGGTGTGCGGAGACACGGGAATTCATCCAGTGTGGCAGGTCGGCATACGTCAATACTGGTGCGACACGCGCTACGCGATGGATGCACGGGCCAATCCCCACATCTAGTGGTTGGATTGCTGCTGTAGCCCAGAAGTTGTGGTCCCTCGGGTCTTCGGATCCTCGGCGGGATCGTATGCTGGGGGCTGCTTCCTTCCGGAGAGTCCCACCGAGTTGTTCGCCTTATATCGAGGCGAAGTCCTGAGCGGTACTCAGGACCCCTACTGGGGCTGAAAGGAGGAGGCACATGGCCAGGGAGGAATCTCCTGAGGGTCACTGCGTACGGTGCAGTCGGCTGTCGAAACGACAGACGCTGCTCGACTGGGCGCCGGTGACTGTCAAGGTCATATGGGTACTGCTGCAGTCCTTCTGGTCTTGACCAGAAGCAGAGTACGGCCGGCTGGTAGGCGCTCACGCAGTGAGCCCGACCGTCTGATGCTCGGCCGGGCTCGTGACTGCGGCACCTCTGAGGGGCCTGATTGCTGGTTGCAGCCAGTGTCAGGCCCTTCGGGGGCTTCCAGCGTGGCCGGTTCTCGGAGAGTCCCGTCCACTCCGGGTGAGTCCCCGGGTGCCCCTGCATCGTATGACATCAGCATGGCAATGCAATGCTGCAGTCGATGCCGTGGCCCGCGCTGCAGCATTCGATCCCGACGGTTGGCGAGTTGCGAAGGCGCGTCGGATGAGGACGGGCATGTAGGCGTGGGTCCTCAACGGCCTACACGGATCCCGAATGGTCCGATGTAGAGAGACGCGCCATCGAGAGCATTGGCTGTCTCCCGTGAGAGAGAGCCGGGACGCACGTTGGACTGCTCTACATCGATGAGCGGGAACTGCACACAGTGCACCGGCTTTTCCTCCCCGTCGATGAGTACGGTCACCGTGATGGTCTGGCCCCGGCGAAGGTGGGCCGGTTCGATCAAGAGGCCTCCCTTGTGCCTGCCCCCGGTGCCCCGGATGATCTCCTGCCACGTCGTGATCTCGGGCAGGAGGGCGTTCGCAGGGTCGGTTGCGACATGCAAAACGGCCGCCACCGCGTCGAAATCGAACTTGATCGGCTTCGCCTCGTGGAACATCGGTGGAGTGACATCTCGGTCTCCCGGGTTGGAGATGACGAGCTCGACAACCCGAGGGTTCGTCAGCCGCGTGGTTCCGAGGCTGACGTTCAGCAGGGCGCCGTCGCCGGCGGGCCTGTTGAACAATGGGGTGTTGGACTGTATCCACCAGTTGATCTTCCGCCTGGGGTTCGCGGACCTAGGGCCTGTGTGACGTCGTGATCAATCAGTTGCCTTCAGTAGGTCGTTGATCCAGATCATCGAGGCGCGGAGGTGGAGGCCGGCGAGGTAGCTCTCGGGCGTCTTGTCGTATCGAGTCGCGATGCC
>NZ_JAAGLT010000046.1 GCF_010548275.1 Streptomyces sp. SID12488 | reverse complement strand
TTCACCGTGTTTCGGTGGTCATAGCGTGAGGGAAACGCCCGGTTACATTCCGAACCCGGAAGCTAAGCCTCACAGCGCCGATGGTACTGCAGGGGGGACCCTGTGGGAGAGTAGGACACCGCCGAACTCCTTTTATAGCTCCGGCTCTCGGGCATACCGCCCGAGAGCCGGAGCTTTTTTGCGTTGAGGTAAGGTCAGGGGGCATCGTTGGCTCGTTTTCTACAGGAGGCCCCCGGGTGGAGGTCCAGGAGACCCGCGTCCAGACAGACCGGGTCCTCACCATCCCGAACATCCTCAGCATGGCGCGCCTCGTCGGCGTACCCGTCTTTCTCTGGCTGATCCTTCGGCCCGAGTTCGGCGGTCCGAAGAGCGACGGCTGGGCACTCCTGGTGCTGATGCTGAGCGGGATCAGTGACTATCTGGACGGCAAGCTCGCGAGGCGCTGGAACCAGATCAGCGGTCTTGGCCGGCTCCTTGATCCTGCAGCCGACCGGCTCTACATTCTCTCGACTTTGGTCGGCCTCACCTGGCGCGAGATTCTGCCAATCTGGTTGACCGCTGCACTGCTGGCGCGAGAGCTGGTTCTGCTGGTGATGGTGGGCATCCTCAGACGTCATGGGTATCCGCCGCCGCAGGTGAACTTCCTGGGGAAGGCCGCTACGTTCAACCTGATGTACGCCTTCCCGCTACTTCTACTCAGTGACGGAAGTGGATGGCTCCCGTCACTCGCTGCTATTTTCGGATGGGCGTTCGCCGGATGGGGTACAACCCTGTACTGGTGGGCAGGAGTCCTGTACGTGGTACAAGTTCGCCGGCTGGTCCGTGCGGACCCCATGGCCGATTGAGCTCGCCGATTGGGCGACTGTAGTGGCTCGATGGCCCGCTTCGAAAATGTGCGGGACAATCTGGACGGGTGAAGTCGGCTAGACCGTTTCTTCAAGGAGGACGCTTCCGACATGAAGGCCGTCGTGATGGCCGGAGGCGAAGGCACGCGCCTTCGCCCAATGACCTCAAGCATGCCCAAGCCGCTCCTGCCAGTGGCCAATCGGCCGATCATGGAGCATGTGCTGCGGCTGCTCAAAAGGCATGGGCTCAACGAGACAGTCGTCACTGTTCAGTTCCTGGCCTCGCTCGTCAAGAACTACTTCGGTGACGGTGAAGAGCTCGGGATGGAGCTCACCTATGCCAATGAGGAGAAGCCACTCGGTACCGCCGGAAGCGTCAAGAACGCCGAGGAGGCGTTGAAGGACGACACCTTCCTCGTCATCTCCGGTGATGCGCTGACTGACTTCGACCTCACCGAGCTCATCAATTTCCACAAGGAAAAGGGTGCGCTCGTCACTGTCTGCTTGACGAGGGTGCCCAATCCACTGGAATTCGGGATCACCATCGTCGACGAGGAGGGCAAGGTCGAGCGCTTCCTCGAGAAGCCGACCTGGGGGCAGGTCTTCTCCGACACCGTGAACACTGGCATCTACGTCATGGAGCCCGAAGTCTTCGACTACGTCGAGGCTGATGTCTCCGTCGACTGGTCCGGTGACGTCTTCCCGCAGCTGATGAAGGAAGGACGGCTGGTCTACGGCTACATCGCCGAGGGGTACTGGGAAGACGTCGGTACGCACGAGAGCTATGTGAAGGCGCAGGCCGACGTCCTTGAGGGCAAGGTGGATGTCGAGCTCGACGGCTTCGAGATCTCGCCCGGTGTGTGGGTCGCGGAGGGCGCCGAGGTGCATCCCGATGCAGTGCTCCGCGGTCCCCTCTACATCGGGGACTACGCCAAGGTCGAGGCCGGCGTGGAAATCCGCGAGCACACCGTTGTCGGCTCGAACGTCGTCGTCAAGAGCGGAGCCTTTCTGCACAGGGCCGTGCTGCACGACAACGTGTACATCGGCCAGCACAGCAATCTGCGTGGCTGCGTGGTCGGGAAGAACACCGACATCATGCGCGCGGCGCGGATCGAGGACGGAGCGGTCATCGGCGACGAGTGCCTCGTCGGTGAAGAATCGATCATTCAGGGGAACGTACGCGTTTACCCGTTCAAGACGATCGAGGCCGGCGCTTTCGTCAACACCTCGGTGATCTGGGAATCGAGAGGGCAGGCGCATCTCTTCGGTGCCCGTGGAGTGTCCGGCATCCTGAACGTCGAGATCACGCCCGAGCTGGTGGTGCGGTTGGCCGGCGCATATGCGACGACCTTGAAGAAGGGGTCCACCGTCACGACCGCCCGCGACCACTCCCGCGGTGCTCGCGCGCTGAAACGTGCGGTCATCTCCGCGTTGCAGACCAGCGCCATCGACGTACGGGACCTGGAGAACGTACCGCTGCCGGTGGCTCGGCAGCAGACCGCTCGGGGGAGTGCCGGGGGGATCATGATCCGGACGACGCCCGGTGTGCCTGATTCCGTCGACATCATGTTCTTCGACGGGCAGGGGGCAGATCTTTCGCAGGCAAGTCAGCGGAAGCTGGACCGGGTGTTCGCGCGGCAGGAGTACCGGCGCGCGTTCCCCGGGGAGATCGGGGATCTGCATTTCCCGGCCAGTGTGTTCGACTCGTACACCGGTTCGTTGCTGCGAAACGTCGATACGACCGGGATCGCGGAGTCCGGGCTCAAGGTTGTCGTGGATGCGTCCAACGGCAGCGCGGGACTTGTGCTGCCCAGTCTGCTCGGGAAACTCGGGGTCGATTCGCTGACCATCAATCCCGGTCTCGACGAGTCCAGGCCGACGGAGTCCGCGGATACCCGGCGGTCCGGGATGGTGCGTCTCGGGGAAATCGTGGCGTCGGCAGGTGCCGCCTTCGGTGTGCGTTTCGACCCGGTGGGTGAGCGGCTTTCACTCGTCGACGAGAAGGGGCGGATCATCGAGGATGACCGGGCGCTGCTCGTCATGCTCGATCTGGTGGCCGCGGAACGCCGGAGTGGGCGAGTGGCGCTGCCGGTGACCACCACCCGAATTGCCGAGCAGGTCGCCGCCTATCACGGCACGCAGGTGGAGTGGACCACTACATCGCCCGACGATCTGACCCGGGTCGGGCGCGATGAGTCGACCATCTTCGGCGGGGACGGGCGCGGTGGTTTCATCGTCCCCGAGTTCAGCAGCGTGTTCGACGGTTCGGCGGCCTTCGTACGGCTAATCGGGCTGGTCGCGCGGACGCAGCTCACGCTCAGCCAGATCGATGCCAGGATTCCGCGGGCTCACGTTCTGAAGCGGGATCTGGCGACTCCCTGGGCCGTCAAGGGGCTTGTCATGCGGCGGGTTGTGGAGGAGGCCGGAGACCGGTTCGTCGACACGACTGACGGGGTGCGCGTGGTCGAGACCGACGGGCGTTGGGTGATGGTTCTGCCCGACCCGGCAGAGGCCGTCACGCATCTGTGGGCCGAGGGACCGGACGACGCTTCCGCTCAGGCACTGCTCGACGAGTGGTCCGCCGTCGTGGATGGCGCCGGTCGCTGAATCGACGTCCACGCGCGCGTGCCGGACGGGAGATCCCCAAGGGAGCCTGTCCGGCACGCCGGTGGGGTCGTTCGGAGGCACTGGTCGCGACGTGGGACGATGTGCGGCATGCCGCAGCAGCCCCCCGTTCGGAGCATTTCCACGAGCCGAACCCGCCCGGACGCGTCCATGTCGCTGCTCACCAACGTCATGGACCACAGCCTCGACGAGGGGTATGCCGAGGCTGCCGCGCGTCGGAAGGCCGCGGGCGACGGCGGGCTGCCGAAGCCGCTGAGAGCGAAGCTGGGCCTTGCCGCCGGTCTGGTTCTCGCCGCTCTCGTGGTGACTGTGGGGGCGGCTCAGGCACGGATAGCGGCCCCTGTGATCGCCAAGGAGCGCGAAGAGCTGATCGACCGCATCGACCGGGAGACCGAGTCGGCCGACAAGCTGGAAACGACGGTCGACCAGCTGCGGGACGATGTGAGCGCGCGGCAGCGTGCGGCGCTGAAGTCGGAGGGCGGCGGTGAACAGGCCGACCTGGTGGGCATCCTGTCAGGGGCGACCGAGGTGCACGGGCCGGGTGTCAAACTCGTCGTGGACGACGCGAAAGAAGCCGACAGCGGTGCCGGCGGGGATGCGCGGGAGACCTCCGGGTTCTCCGACACCGGGCGGGTGCGCGACCGGGACATGCAGCGGGTCGTGAACGGGATGTGGCAGTCGGGTGCCGAGGCCATCGCCATCAACGGGCAGCGGCTGACGGCGCTGTCGGCGATCCGGGCCGCGGGAGACGCGATACTGGTCGACAACAAGCCGCTGGTGCCGCCGTACACGGTGCTCGCGGTGGGGGACGGCAAGCGGCTGAGCAGCAGGTTCCAGGACAGCGCCGACGGACTGTATCTGCACGCGCTGCAGGAGAACTTCGACATCCGGACCAGCATCTCCGTGGAGAGCGACCTCCGGCTGCCCGCCGCACCGAGCGTGATCGTACGTACAGCACAGCCGAGAACAGAGAAGGGCACATCGTGATCGCGGTACTGGGCCTCGTCGTGGGCGTCGTGGCGGGACTGTTGGTCCGGCCCGAGGTGCCGGCGGTCGTCGAGCCTTACCTTCCCATCGCTGTCGTCGCGGCCCTGGACGCCGTGTTCGGCGGTCTGCGGGCGATGCTCGACGGGATCTTCGTCGACAAGGTCTTCGTGGTGTCGTTCCTGTCGAACGTCGTCGTGGCCGCGCTGATCGTCTTCCTGGGCGACAAGCTGGGCGTCGGTGCCCAGTTGTCCACAGGTGTCGTGGTGGTCCTCGGTATCCGTATCTTCTCGAATGCCGCGGCGATCCGCCGGCACGTCTTCCGGGCCTGACGCCGATGAGTGACAACGACAAGAACGACGCGAGCGACAAGCACCCCGAGGCGGGCGAGAAGCGATTGCGCGAGGAACTGCCCGAGGAGGTCCCTGCCACGCCCGCGGAGTCCTCGGACGCGCAGGCCCTGGACGTGGGGGCCGCGGTGGACGGCGAGGAGACCGAGGCGTCCCTGACCGGCCGTCAGCGGCTGGGGAAGGGGCTGTGGCCGCCGCGGGTGACCCGGGCCCAACTCATCGTCGCGCTGCTGCTGTTCGGGCTGGGATTCGGGCTGGCGGTGCAGGTCGCGTCCACCAGTGACAACGACGGTGCGCTGCGCGGTGCACGTCAGGAGGATCTCGTACGCATTCTGGATGAACTGGATGACCGTACGCAGCGTCTTGAGGACGAGAAGCGCGGTCTCGAAGATCAGCGGACCGAGTTGGAGAACAGCTCGGACCAGGCTGAGGAGGCCCGGAAGCAGACGGTCGAGAAGGAGCGGCAACTGGGCATCCTGGCGGGCACGGTGGCCGCTCAGGGGCCCGGGATCACGCTGACCATCGAGGACACGAAGGGAAAGGTCGAAGCCGACATGCTGCTCGACGCGATCCAGGAGTTGCGTGCGGCCGGTGCCGAGGCGATCCAGGTCAACGGTGTGCGGGTTGTCGCGGGGACCTTTCTGGCGGACGAGGACGGTGGGGGAGTGAGCGTCGACGGGAACAAGATCGACGCTCCCTATCGTTTCAAGGTCATCGGTAAGCCGCAGGACCTCGAACCGGCGCTCAACATCCCCGGAGGGGTGGTGCAGACTCTGGAGAAGGAGCAGGCCACCGTTACCGTGGAGCGGGCGGACAAGATCGTCGTGGACGCCTTGCGAGCGGCGAAGCAGCCTGACTACGCTCGGTCGTCCTCCCAGTGAACCGGGGGTGCATGGGCGCTGTCCGGGGAGGGCATGAGGTTGCGGGGGGTCGGCGCACCGAATGGGTGGTGCGTGGTGGAAACTGTCAGGTGGCGGCGGACGTTGTGAAGGTGTCCGGGTCTACCGGTAGGTGCAGTCAGGGTTCGTCCTGCCCCACGGGCGGGTCTGTTTCGGTCAAGGGGAATCGCCCGTGAAGTTGTTTGCGAAGTTGTTCGGCAAGAGCGCACGAGAGGGCAACAGCGACAACGCGACCGCCCGTCATCGCGCACAGCCCGACGCGGACGGCCAGCGTCCGCTGTTCCGGGATCAGG
This sequence comes from Streptomyces sp. SID12488, assembly GCF_010548275.1. GTDB lineage: Bacteria > Actinomycetota > Actinomycetes > Streptomycetales > Streptomycetaceae > Streptomyces. Next base: position 43,076 of record NZ_JAAGLT010000046.1, on the reverse strand, counting down.
TCGGCGGTCCGGGCGGTGACGTTCCGGGAGGTCAGGGCGCGCCGTCTGTTGACCCTGCCCAGTCCGGGCGCATAGGTTTCGGGGAACCGTCAACCTCAAGTTCGGGTGGAGAGTTTCCCTCCGATCCGTATGCGTCCAATGCCCCGGCGGGGCAGCCGCGGCAGGAGGATCCGTCGATGTCGGCCCTGGTGTGTACGAGGTGCGGTAACCGCAACGCGGAGAACAGCCGCTTCTGCTCCAACTGTGGTGCGCCGCTGCGGCCCGGGGTCACCCCCGAGCGTCCGTCGGAGACGACGTCCACGATCTCCATCTCCGGCATTGAGGCGTACGACGCCGAGGTGACCGGTCAGACGCAGATGCCGATGCTCTCGCCCGAGGCGCAGGCCGCGGTGGACGCGCTGCCGCTCGGGTCGGCGCTTCTGGTGGTGCGCCGTGGCCCGAACTCGGGCAGCCGCTTCCTGCTGGACAGTGAGCTGACCACGGCCGGGCGTCACCCGCAGAGCGACATCTTCCTGGACGACGTGACCGTGTCGCGTCGGCACGTTGAGTTCCGCCGTGCCCAGGACGGCATGTTCACGGTCGCCGACGTGGGCAGCCTCAACGGCACGTACGTGAACCGTGAGCGGATCGACCAGGTTGCTCTGTCGAACGGTGACGAGGTGCAGATCGGCAAGTACCGGCTGGTGTTCTACGCGGCGAGCCAGCGGGGCTACTGACCCTTCTCCGGACTGAGTCCGGGGGAACCCCAGGGAAGGTCCATGCTTCAAACACCGAGCGGCGATGCCGGGCACGGCATCGCCGCCGCGGACAGTGGGCTGATGAGCATCGGCACAGTGCTGAACGCGCTGCGCGACGAGTTCCCCGAAGTCACCATCTCCAAGATCCGTTTCCTGGAGTCGGAGGGGCTCATCGAGCCGCAGCGGACCCCGTCGGGGTACCGCAAGTTCAGCCCGGAGGACGTCGAGCGTCTCGGCCATGTCCTGAGGATGCAGCGGGACCACTATCTGCCGCTCAAGGTGATCAGGGAGTACCTGGACGCCATGGAGCGTGGGGAGGCCGTTCCGCTTCCCACCGTCGGCCGACAGCGGGACGGCGAGCCGGTCCTGGAGCCGGAGGGACCCACCGCCGTCCGGATCGGCCGCGCCGAACTGCTCGCCGCCGCCGAGATCGGTGACGAGGAACTCAAGGAGTGGCAGTCGTACGGGCTGGTCGCGCCGCTGCCCGACGGGTCGTACGACGCGGAGACGGTCACCGTCGCCGCGCTCGTCGCCGAGCTGGGGCGGTTCGGGATCGAGCCTCGGCATCTGCGGGTGATGAAGGCCGCCGCCGACCGTGAGGCCGGCCTGGTCGACCAGGTGGTGGCCCCCCTCAAGCGTCACCGCAATCCGCAGACGAGGGCCCTCGCGGAGGCCCGCAGCAAGGAACTGTCGGGGCTCACGGTGAAGCTGCACGCGGCCCTGGTGCGGATCGCGCTGGGAATGCGGCAGCCCTGAGCGCGGAGGGCAGCTGGAGTGCGGATCGGCCACCCGTTCCGTGCCCGACTACCCAAACGTCCCGGGCACGGCCTAGGGTTGCTGTGTGAACGAGCTCGATGTCGTAGGTGTCCGGGTCGAAATGCCCTCCAACCAACCGATCGTGCTCCTGCGTGAAGTGGGAGGCGACCGCTACCTTCCCATCTGGATCGGACCGGGTGAGGCGACGGCGATCGCCTTCGCCCAGCAGGGCATGGCCCCCGCACGACCGCTGACTCACGACCTGTTCAAGGACGTGCTGGAGGCCGTCGGCCAGGAGCTCACCGAGGTGCGCATCACGGATCTGCGCGACGGTGTCTTCTACGCGGAACTGGTGTTCGCCAGCGGAGTCGAGGTGAGCGCCCGTCCGTCCGACGCCATAGCGCTGGCGCTGCGTACCGGTACGCCGATCTACGGCAGTGACGGAGTGCTCGATGACGCCGGGATCGCGATCCCGGACGAGCAGGAGGACGAGGTGGAGAAGTTCCGCGAGTTCCTCGACCAGATCTCCCCCGAGGACTTCGGGACCAACAGCCAGTGAGCCGCGACAGCGACGGCTGACGAGGCTCGGGCCGCCCCACGCACCCATTGGTCGGTGGGGCGCGTCTTTTGGACCGTGACGTCACGGATGATGGCAATTGCCAGCGGCGTGTGAGAGCGTCCTGCGGCCCACACGGAGCACATTCGGCTAGCCTTTCCCCGCGGTGGGGCACGGGAAACCACTCCTAGGGTGATTATCACTCGGCGTGCCGAGTGTGGCGATCGTTGACGCACCCCTGGTGACTGCCTACCGTCGATAAGGCAGTTCAAGGACGGAGGTCGGCGTGAGAAGCAGCGGCGACGGTACGGCTGGGGGTGCCCCCGGACGCGGTCTGGGGGAGAGCGGCCCGTACCCTCCCCCAGACTCTCGGCTCCGCTCGAGCTGGGGGGACCCCCATCACGGCAGCGCGGCCGATCACGTTCCGCGGCGGCCGACGGCTGTAACAGGCAGCGGAGGGACGACTTCCATGGCGTCCGAGGAGATCGGCTACCGCGGTCCCACGGCGTGCGCGGCGGCCGGCATCACATACCGGCAGTTGGACTACTGGGCACGCACCGGCCTGGTCGAGCCGAGTGTGCGGCCCGCGCACGGATCGGGGACGCAGCGGCTCTACAGCTTCCGGGACGTTGTGGTCCTGAAGATCGTCAAGCGCTTTCTCGACACCGGTGTCTCGTTGCAGAACATCCGTACGGCGGTCCAGCATCTCCGGGCGTGCGAGTTCCGAGATCTGGAGCGCATGACGCTGATGAGCGACGGTGCGACCGTCTACGAGTGCACTTCGCCCGATGAGGTGCACGCGCTGCTCCAGGGCGGGCAGGGCATTTTCGGTATCGCCGTCGGCGTGGTGTGGCGGGATGTAGAAAGCGCTCTCTCGCAGTTGCACGGGGAGCGCGTCGACACCGGCGAGACGCTCGTCGGGCACAACCCCACGGACGAACTGGCGCGGCGGCGCAACCGGGCGGTCTGAGCTGCGCTCTGGTGTTCCGGGGCAATGTCAGTGGCGTAGGGCAGCATCGGTGGTGTGAGAAACGTGCCCACGATCCTGCATCTCGACATGGACGCCTTCTTCGCCTCGGCGGAGCAGGCGTCCAAGCCGAGTCTGCGAGGGAAAGCCGTTGTCGTGGGCGGGCTGGGGCCGCGTGGGGTGGTCGCGACGTGTTCGTACGAGGCTCGGGTGTTCGGGGTCCACTCCGCGATGCCGATGGCCCAGGCGCGGCGACTCGCGCCGAACGCCGCGTATCTCGTGCCGAGGTTCGGGTTCTACCGGTCGATCAGTGACCAGGTCATGGCGCTGCTGCGGGCGCTGTCGCCGCTGGTGGAGCCGCTCAGCCTGGACGAGGCGTTCGTCGACCTGGAGGCCGGGCAGGCGGCCTGGGACGAGGCGTCGGCGCGGTTGGCCGGGAGCAGGCTGCGCGCGGACATACGGGCGGTCACGGGGCTCACGGGATCGGTGGGGCTCGCCGCCTCCAAGATGCTCGCGAAGATCGCCTCGGAGCAGGCCAAGCCGGACGGGCTGGTCGCGATCGAACCGGGGACCGAGCGGGCAATGCTCGGGCCCATGTCGGTGCGGACCCTGCCGGGGGTCGGCCCCGCGACCGGGGACCATCTGCGGCGCATCGGGATCAGTACGGTCGACGAACTGGCCGAGGCGGGCGAGGCCGAGCTTGTACGGCTGCTGGGCAAGGCGCATGGGCACGCGCTGTACGCGATGGCGCTGGCGCACGACGAGCGGCCCGTGGTGGCCGCGCGGGAGACCAAGTCCGTGTCGGTCGAGGACACGTACGACGTGGACATCCACGACCGGGTGCGGGTGGGGACGGAGGTGCAGCGGCTGGCGGACCGGTGTGTGCGTCGGCTGCGCGGTGCCGGGCTGTCCGGGCGGACCATCGTCCTCAAGGTGCGCCGGTACGACTTCTCCACGCTTACCCGGTCCGAGACACTCCGGGGGCCCACGGACGACCCCGGGGTGGTGCGTGAGGCGGCGGCCCGGCTCCTGGAGTCGGTGGACACCACTGGGGGCGTCCGGCTGCTCGGGGTCGGGGTGAGCGGTCTGGCCGACTACACGCAGGAGGATCTGTTCGCCCAGGCCGCCGGGGAGCTGGCGGCACTCGAGCCGGTGGAGGAGGCGGAGCGCGATTCCGTCGAGGAGCAGGAGGCGTCCGCCGAGCGGCGCTGGACCTCGGGGCACGACGTGCGGCATGCCGACTTCGGGCACGGGTGGGTGCAGGGGAGTGGGCTGGGCCGGGTGACCGTCCGGTTCGAGACGCCGGAATCGGAGCAGCCGGGTCGGGTGCGTACGTTCCGGACCGACGATCCCGCACTGGAGCGGGCGGACCCGCTGCCGTTGGTGAACCTTGCGCCGCGAAGACCCGACGGTCCGGATGAGGAGCCGGTGGATCAGACGTCCTCCGTGCCCGCCAGCCTGCCGAAGTCGTGGTCCGGGAACGGGGGAGGGGGAGCCACATCGAGCCCGTAGTGGTGGTAGAGCTGCAGCTCCTGCTCCGGGGAGAGGTGGCGGCCCACGCCGAAGTCAGGAGCGTCCTTGATCAGGGCGCGCTCGAAGGGGATGCGCAGCTTGCCGTCGATCAGTTCGCTGGGCTCCAGAGGCACGAAGGCGTCCCTGCTGAAAAGCCCTGTCCTTATGGCCGCCCACTCCGGCACTCCCGTCGCGTCGTCGAGGTAGACCTCGTCGATCGTGCCGATCTTGGTGCCGTTGCGGTCGAAGGCCTTGCGGCCGATCAGGTTGCGCGGATCGATGTCGGTCTGCACGGGCCCTCCCAAAGGTCGCAACTCATCCGTAAGAACCACAAAAGAGCACTTCGGGTAAGGCGGCCACTCGAAGGTGTGTGCGTGGGCCCGCTGATAGGCTGGCCAACGGCTGCTGACCCTGTGCGGGAGAGTCCTCCGGAACCTCGGAGGGCGCCGAAGGAGCAAATCCTCCCCGGAATCTCTCAGGCCCCTGTACCGCACGGACGAGGTCACTCTGGAAAGAAGAGCGGATGCCGACGGCTTCCGCTCTCACCGACGGTGAAAGCCGGGACGTCAGCGCGTTGGCGGCCCGGTGAAGCTCTCAGGTTGAGATGACAGAGGGGGAGGCCGTTCGGGCACCCGTGCCGTGGTGCCCCTCGAAGGTCGCGACGACCAGGAGGCCTCCGTAATGACCGCCCACCGCACTCCGCTCGCCGTACTCGAACAGGGAACGCCCTTCGAACGGCGTCACATCGGGCCCGACCGCGAGGACCGGGCCAAGATGCTCGCGCAGGTCGGATACGGCTCGCTCGACGAGCTGACGGCCGCCGCGGTCCCGGATGTGATCAGGAACGCCGACGCCCTCGATCTGCCGGGCGCCCGCACCGAGGCCGAGGTGCTGGCCGAGCTGCGGTCGCTGGCCGACCGGAACCAGGTGCTGGGGTCCATGATCGGACTCGGGTACTACGGGACCTTCACCCCGCCGGTCATCCTGCGGAACGTGATGGAGAACCCGGCCTGGTACACCGCGTACACGCCGTACCAGCCGGAGATCTCCCAGGGGCGCCTCGAAGCGCTGCTGAACTTCCAGACCATGGTCGCCGACCTCACCGGACTGCCCACCTCCGGTGCCTCGCTGCTCGACGAGGGCACCGCGGCCGCCGAGGCGATGGCGCTGTCGCGGCGCATGGGCAAGAACAAGAAGGGGCTCTTCCTCGTCGACGCGGACGCCCTGCCGCAGACCATCGCCGTGATCGAGACACGGGCCGAGCCCGTCGGTGTCGAGGTCCTCGTCGCCGACCTGAGCGCGGGCATCCCGGACGACATCGCCGGGCGCGAGATCAACGGTGTGCTCCTTCAGTACCCGGGCGCCTCCGGTGCCGTACGGGATCTGAAGCCCGTCGTCGAGCAGGCGCACGGGCTCGGCGCCGTGGTCACCGTCGCCGCCGACCTGCTCGCCCTGACGCTGCTGACCTCGCCCGGTGAGTTCGGCGCGGACATCGCGGTCGGGACGACCCAGCGGTTCGGCGTGCCGATGGGCTTCGGCGGGCCGCACGCCGGATACATGGCCGTGCGCGAGCAGTTCGCGCGCAGCTTGCCCGGGCGGCTCGTGGGTGTCTCCGTGGACGTGGACGGCCACAAGGCGTACCGGCTCGCCCTGCAGACGCGGGAGCAGCACATCCGCCGCGAGAAGGCGACCAGCAACATCTGCACGGCCCAGGTCCTGCTGGCCGTGATGGCCGGCATGTACGCCGTCCACCACGGGCCCAAGGGACTGCGGACCATCGCCAGGCGCACCCACCGGTACGCCACGATCCTCGCCGCCGGGCTGACGGCGGGCGGCGTCGAGGTCGTCCACGGGGCCTACTTCGACACGCTCACCGCGCGGGTGCCCGGGAAGGCCGCCGAGGTCGCCGCCGCCGCGCGGGAGCACGGGGTCAATGTGCACCTCGTCGACGCCGACCGGCTGTCCGTCTCCTGCGACGAGACCACCACGCGGGCCCAGCTGGGCGCCGTATGGACCGCGTTCGGGGTCGACGGTGACATCGAGGCGCTCGACGTGTCCGCCGTGGACACGCTGCCGGAGGCGCTGCTGCGCACCGACGAGATCCTCACGCACCCCGTGTTCCACGAGTACCACTCCGAGACCGCGATGCTGCGTTACCTGCGTCGGCTCGCCGACCGTGACTACGCGCTCGACCGGGGCATGATCCCGTTGGGCTCCTGCACCATGAAGCTCAACGCGACCACGGAGATGGAGCCGGTCACCTGGCCCGAGTTCGGCCAGTTGCACCCCTTCGCGCCCGCCGAGCAGGCGCAGGGCTATCTGACGCTCATCCGTGAGCTGGAGGAGCAGCTCGCCGAGGTCACGGGGTACGACAAGGTCTCGCTCCAGCCGAACGCCGGGTCGCAGGGTGAGCTGGCCGGACTGCTCGCCGTACGCGGGTACCACCGGGCCAACGGCGACGAGCAGCGGACGGTCTGTCTGATTCCGTCGTCCGCGCACGGGACCAACGCGGCCAGCGCCGTCATGGCCGGTATGAAGGTCGTCGTCGTGAAGACCGCCGGGGACGGTGAGATCGACGTCGAGGATCTGCGGGCCAAGATCGAGCAGTACCGGGACGAGCTGTCGGTGCTGATGATCACGTACCCGTCCACGCACGGGGTGTTCGAGGAGCATGTCGCCGACATCTGCGCCCAGGTGCACGAGGCCGGCGGGCAGGTGTACGTCGACGGGGCCAACCTCAACGCGCTGGTGGGACTGGCCAAGCCGGGGCACTTCGGTGGGGACGTCTCGCACCTGAATCTGCACAAGACGTTCTGCATCCCGCACGGGGGCGGTGGGCCCGGCGTGGGCCCGGTGGGGGTGCGGGAGCACCTCGCGCCCTATCTTCCCAACCACCCCCTGCAGCCCGCAGCCGGGCCCGAGACCGGTGTGGGGCCGATCTCGGCGGCGCCCTGGGGTTCCGCGGGCATCCTGCCGATCTCGTGGGCGTACGTCCGGCTGATGGGCGGCGAGGGGCTGAAGCGGGCCACGCAGGTGGCCGTGCTGAGCGCCAACTACATCGCCAAGCGGCTGGAGCCGCACTACCCGGTGCTCTACACCGGGCCCGGCGGGCTGGTCGCGCACGAGTGCATCATCGATCTGCGGCCGATCAGCAAGGCGACGGGCGTGAGCGTCGACGACATCGCGAAGCGGCTGATCGACTACGGCTTCCACGCGCCGACGATGTCGTTCCCGGTTGCCGGGACGCTGATGATCGAGCCGACCGAGTCCGAGGACCTGGGGGAGCTGGACCGCTTCTGCGCGGCGATGATCGCCATTCGTGGCGAGATCGAGAAGGTCGGCGCAGGCGACTGGCCGGCCGACGACAACCCGCTGCGGAACGCGCCGCACACCGCCGCCGTGCTCGGCGGGGAGTGGACGCACGCCTACACGCGCGAGGAGGCGGTCTTCCCGGCCGGGGTCTCGGCGGCCGACAAGTACTGGCCGCCGGTGCGCCGGATCGACCAGGCCTTCGGTGACCGGAACCTGGTCTGCTCCTGCCCGCCGCTGGACGCCTACGAGGAGTAGTCACCCTCGGAGATGCGTCGGGGCCGGTTCGCAGCAGATGTCTGCGGGCCGGCCCCTCTTCGTCTGTTCGGTTGTTCAGGCAGTCGCTTCGGGGAGTCGCTCCTGACGTCTGGAGGCTGCCCTTCGTCCGTGTGTGCGGCCGTCACGCGGCAGTCATCACCGCCGGGCGGTGCGGGGCGATGATCTGGCCGTCGGGCAGGAGCTCACCGGTGTCCTCGAAGAGGAGGACGCCATTGCACAGCAGGCTCCATCCCTGTTCCGGGTGGTGCGCCATGAGGCGGGCGGACTCCCGGTCGGTGGAGTGAGCTGTCGGACACGGCGGCTGGTGCTGGCACATTGATGGGATCTTTCGCTCTGTCGTGGAGTGTGAGATGGCTGTGGTGTCTGTCTTGCGGCTCGAAGCACTGTTCATGGCCGCCCCCCGTTGTGATAAATCGTTTCGAACCCAGTGTTGCCCCACGGGCGTCAATCCGCAGGTATTTAGCCGCACCACTTCTCACAGGTTTAAGACGCATCACCCGGGCGGACGGTTCAGCCCAACTGGGCTGTCCCTTTGGGTGGTTCCTCATGGCCGGATAGGGCTAGTCCGGACGGGCGGCAAACCTTCAATGGCTCGTACGAGCGTAATGACGCCCGAAAGAGCAACGTACCCCGCCGTCGGAAATTCGACGGCGGGGTACGTGAGAATACGGAGAGTGTCGTGTCGTGTGCGGTCAGGAGGGAGAACTCAGCAGTGGAGCCGGAGTCACCCGATGGGTCAGGACGGGGAGCAGTTCCGCGACCCGGTGCGGACGGTGGGCGGCGATACCCGGCGGGGCCGGCGCCAGCGGGACGAGCAGGTCGGTCGCGGCGAGATGTCCCTCGGCTCCGTCGGCGGTGATGTCGCCGTGCAGCCAGAGCGTGAGCATGTACAGCCCGGGGACGGAGAGCAGGCGAGCCTGGTAGGGCTGTTTCATCGTCTCGGCCTGGCGCAGGGCGCGCTCGGTGGAGGCGATGTAGGGGCCTTCGAAGAAGTGCGAGAAGGCCCAGCCGTCGGGGGTCAGCATGGTCTCGGCCGCGGCCACCGCGCGGTCGCCGGCGCGGATCAGGAAGCGCCAGCCGGTCAGCCGGGTGGCGGACGTGCCCTCGGGAGTGATCCGGTCCAGGACGTGCACGGGCAGAGGGAGTTCGGGGGTGAGGAGCCCCTGGGCGTTGCGGAGGGACGGGGTGCGAGCCTCGCGGACGGCGGTGGGGGAACCGAGTGCCGTGAGGACGGTGCGCAGTGCGGGTGCGGGAGCCGGGGGGACATGCAGGGGCATGGTGGAACGCCTCTCATTCGACAGGCACGGTGGCGCGAGGGCGGGGGCGGACGGCGCTGTCAGCTCTCGAAGTCTCGGGGCCGAAGAGGCGAGGACCGGGTGCACTGACGGGGTGCGGCCTGCCGACGTCACCTGGACGGCAGGACCCAGGACCTGGGCGCCGACTCTCTGCCCCTGTTCGCGGAGTTTATACGACACGTGTTCTGGCTATGTTTCGTCTAACTGTTTTCCGCGTGAAGAGCAAGGGCCTGTTCAGTCGGTGTTGAGCGGTGTTTCCACTGATTCCCGGCCGGTCGTACGGCGATGACCTCGGTAGATGTGCCGGAGGCGGACGGCCAATTGTCGTCGGCGTTTTTCACGAGTTCGCAAGTGGGCGAAACTGTCGGGTCGCACCGGCCGGAACCGCCTGCTGCGCCATGCCGGACGAATGTGCCGCGGGTCACGTGGGCCAGCGTAGTGGGTGACGGGAACGCGTGGGACGTTATCGATCGCGTTTGGTGGGCATTATCCCACGTGACCCGGGACATCAGCGGCCGGATCTTCGGCCCGCCCATTCGAGGAGGGACGCTCCGATGGGGGAGAAGGTCGTGGCGGGGCCGTTCGACCTGTCCGATCGCCAGCGCTACCGCACCAAGCTCCGGCAGTGTCTGACGGGGCTGGAGCGGCTGCTGGCCGAGAAGCGGTTCGACCGCCCCAAGAATCTCCTGGGCCTGGAGATCGAGCTGAATCTCGTCGGGCCCGACGGCATGCCGAAAATGATGAATGGGCAAGTACTCGAAAGGATCGCGAGCCGCGATTTCCAAACAGAACTCGCCATGTTCAATCTGGAAGTCAACATTGCTCCCCATCGTCTCACCGGCCGGGTATTCGACCGGCTCGCCGAAGAGCTCCGCACGTCACTGGCATATGCCCACCGGAAAGCGAACGAGGTGGACGCGGGGATCATGATGATCGGCATTCTGCCGACGCTCGAACGCGACGACCTGGTCTCCTCCAACCTTTCCGACGTCGACCGCTACGTCATGCTCAACGATCAGATCGTGGCAGCCCGCGGCGAGGACTTCACACTCGACATCGAGGGCGTGGAGCGCCTCTCGTGCACGTCGAAGTCCATCGTTCCGGAGGCCGCCTGCACCTCTGTGCAACTGCACCTACAGGTCACTCCGGCGCGGTTCGCCGATGTGTGGAACGCGGCGCAGGCGATCGCCGCCGCGCAGGTCGCGATCGGGGCCAACTCGCCGTTCCTGTTCGGCCGCGAGCTGTGGCGAGAGTCGCGGCCCCCGCTGTTCACCCAGTCCACGGACACGCGTCCGCCGGAACTCCAGGCGCAGGGCGTACGGCCGCGCACCTGGTTCGGGGAGCGGTGGATCTCGTCGGCGTACGACCTCTTCGAGGAGAACCTGCGCTACTACCCGGCGCTGCTGCCGATCTGTGACGACGAGGATCCGCTGAGCGTCCTCGACGCCGGAGGCGTGCCGAAGCTCGGCGAGCTCGTGCTGCACAACGGCACGGTGTACCGCTGGAACCGCCCGGTCTACGGCATCGCGGACGGCGTTCCGCATCTGCGCGTCGAGAACCGGGTGCTGCCCGCCGGGCCCACTGTCACGGACGTCATCGCCAACGCGGCCTTCTACTACGGGGTCGTCCGGGCACTCGCCGAGGAGTCCCGGCCCGTGTGGACCCGGCTGCCCTTCGAGGCAGCCGCGGCCAACTTCGACGCCGCCTGCCGGCACGGCATCGACGCGCGGCTCCGCTGGCCCCGGGGTGGCCGGTTCGGTGGCACGGCGGAGGTCGACGCCGTGCAGCTCGTACGGGACGAACTGCTGCCGCTCGCCGCGGCCGGCCTCGACGCGTGGGGGGTCGAACCCGCCGACCGGGACCTGTACCTCGGGGTGATCGACGAACGGTGCCGCCGACGGGCCAACGGAGCGTCCTGGCAGGTGGCCACCTTCCACCGGGCGCTGGAGAAGGGGCTGTCCCGGGAAGCCGCGCTGGCCGCGACCACCCGTCGCTACAGCGAGCTGATGCACCTCGGGGAGCCGGTGCACACCTGGCCCGTGGGGCTGCCGGAGCCGGTGCCCCTGGGTTGATCGCCCCAGGGGCGACGAGTGCCGTCGCGATGACTCCCGTGCGGCGGCCGGCGCGTGCACGGGGGTCACCCGCGCCCTCCTCAGGCGGATCGGGCAAGCTGTGATGTCCCATGACGGTGGTGTCCCTCCCTGGTCAACAGCACACGTGCCGCGAGACAGCCGTATGAGCTGAATCGGCCGCACGGGCCGTATGGCAGGGAAAAGGGGACGCACGCCGACAGCGGCGGGACTACACAACTGGAGGCAGGAGTGCAGGTGGAGGCGGGTGCGGTGGCCGGTTCTGTTCCTGAGGAGCGGCCGTCGCGACGGACTCTCCGGGACGAGACGCTGTTGGTTCTGGGGCTTTCGCTCGGGGCGAGCGGTGTCTCCGCCCTGATCAGCTTTGTCGGTTCGGTCACGAAGCCGGGCGGCCTCAAGGACCAGGCGGCCACCCTCAACGCCTCGGCGGCGCCGGGTCGGCCATGGCTGGATCTCGCCTGGCAGCTCTTCGGCATCACGACGTCGCTGGTACCGGTCGCCCTGGTCGCGCACTTCCTGCTGCGCGAGGGGAAGGGGCTGCGCACACTGGGCTTCGACCGCACCCGGCCCTGGCCCGACCTCGGTCGCGGGGCCGCCGTCGCGGCGGTGATCGGGAGCAGCGGAATCGCCTTCTACCTGGCGGCCCGTGGCCTCGGCTTCAACCTCACGGTGGTGCCGGAGGCGCTGCCCGAGGTGTGGTGGAAGTTCCCGGTGCTGATCCTCTCGGCGGTGCAGAACGCCGTCCTGGAAGAAGTGATCGTCGTCGCGTATCTGCTGCGTCGGCTGAAGCAGCTGGGGTGGAGCCCGGGGACGGCACTGGTGGCCAGTTCCGTCCTGCGCGGGTCGTACCACCTGTACCAGGGCATCGGCGGGTTCATCGGCAACATGGTGATGGGGGTGGTGTTCGTGTACCTCTACCGGCGGTGGGGGCGGGTGGGTCCGCTGGTCGTGGCGCACTCACTGCTCGACATCGGGGCGTTCGTGGGGTACGCGCTGCTGGCGGGGAAGGTGGGGTGGCTGCCTACGGCTTGAGCTACCGGGGCGGCTGGAGTGGACGGGAGAGGGGCGTACGAGGGTTTCGTACGCCCCTTCCCTGTGCCCTCAGACGAGCAGCTCGCCGTCGATGGTGGTGACCGCTCGGCCGGTCAGCAGGGTGCGGTCGCCCCGGAGTTCCGTGCGGACCAGGCCGGTGCGCGCGGAGGCCTGGAGGCCGGTGAGGTCGGGGCGGCCTAGGCGCTCGGACCAGTAGGGGGCGAGGGCCGTGTGGGCGCTGCCGGTGACCGGGTCCTCGTCGATGCCGATCCGGGGGAAGAAGCAGCGCGAGACGAAGTCGTAGCCCTCGGCGGGGTTGTCCGCGCGGGCGGTGGCGATGACGCCGCGTTCCGAGTGTGCGGTGAGGGCCTTGAGGTCGGGGGTGAGACCCAGGACCGTCTTCTCGTCGGCGACCTCGATCAGCAGGTCGTTGATGCTCGGGCCGGTGTCGAAGGCCGCGAGCGGCTCGGCGCCCAGGGCCTCGGCGACCCCGGCGGGCAGCTCGACTCGGGTGAGCGGGGCGGTCGGGAAGTCGAGGGTGATCGAGCCGTCCTCGTGGGGCGTCGCGCCGAGGACACCGCTGAGGGTGGCGAACCGTACGGGGCCCGAGTGGGAGCCGGTGGTGTGCAGGACGTGGGCCGTGGCGAGCGTGGCGTGGCCGCACATCGCTACCTCGGCGGCTGGGGTGAACCAGCGCAGCGCCCAGTCGGCCTCGCCGCCCTCGGGCAGACGGTGGGCGAACGCCGTCTCGGCGTGGTTGACCTCCAGGGCGATCCGCTGGAGCCGGGTGTCGTCCGGGAAGGCGTCGAGGAGCATGACGCCGGCCGGGTTGCCGGTGAAGGGGCGGTCGGCGAAGGCGTCGACGATTCGGATGCGCATGGGGACGACGCTAGACGGGCGGCGGGGTGGGGGACCAAAGCCAATTCCCGGGTGCTGGACCTGCTTCGGCGGCTGACCGGGTGGGTCAGGTGGGGGCGCTGGGGGCCGTGGGGCGTCAGGCCGCCGGGCGTACCAGGCCGGACTCGTATGCGAAGACCACCGCCTGCACGCGCGCGCGTGCGCCGATCTTGGCGAGGATACGGCTGACGTGGGACTTGACCGTGGTCGGTGAGATGGACAGGCGGGTGGCGATCTCGGAGTTGGACCAGCCGGCGGCGACCGCGGTGAGGACGTCGCGTTCGCGCCTGGTGAGCGCGCCGAGCTCGGTTTCCCGTTCCAGCGAGCCGATGGTGCGTTCGTGCCGGACGGTGTCGATGAGCGCGCGGGTGAGGCTGGGGGTGGTGACGGCGTCTCCGGCGGCCACGATACGGACGGCCGCGGTCAGCTCTTCAGGGGTGGCGTCCTGGGGAAGGAACCCGCCGGCTCCGGCGCGCAGGGCCGCGTAGGCGTGCCGCTCGTGGCCGGTGGGGGTCAGGACCAGCACGCGCGGGCGGTGTCCTGCGGCTCTCGCGGGCGCGGAAACCGGCAGCAGGGTGGGGGGCCGGGTGATGCGCCGGATGATGTCGACACCGTCGGTGTCGACCACCAGGTTGTCCATCAGGACGACGTCGGGTCCGAGCGCCGCGCTCATGCGAACGGCCTCGGCGCCGCTCGTCGCCTCGCCGACGACGGTCAGGTCGGGCTGGACCGCCAGAAGCATGCGAAGGCCGAGACGCTGCAGGGACTGGCGGTGTACGACGAGTACGGAGGCCATGGGGGGCACTCTCCTTGTACGAAACTGTTTCGTTCACCTTGGTTCAGCGTCAGCCTAGCTCTCGGCACTATCGAAACGTCGTCGTTTCTGATGTGGCCTGGGTCACTTCTTCACGGGGGTTGTCGACTGAGCCGGTCCGATATATCGTTGACGCATCGCGACAGATCAGCGACAAGTCAACGAATGGAGTGGTTGCGATGCGTTCCCATGGAGAAGAATTCGGTCCGGGCTTCGGTCCCGGACACGCACACGGTCATGGCGGCCCCCGAGCCTTCGGGCGGGGCGGCTTCGAGGGGCGGCGAGCCGCCTTCGGTCCCTTCGGGCCCGGATTCGGCGGTCCTGGTGGTCCCGGTGGCCCGGGCCCCTGGGGTGGGCGCGGAGGCCGGGGCGGACCGCGGGGCAGGGCGCGGCGCGGTGACGTCCGCGCGTCGATCCTGGCCCTGTTGAAGGACCGGCCCATGCACGGCTACGAGATGATCCAGGAGATCGCCGAGCGCAGTGGAGGGGCGTGGAAGCCCAGTCCCGGCTCGGTCTACCCCACCCTTCAGCTGCTGGAGGACGAGGGCCTGATCGTCAACGAGAGTGAGGGCGGCAAGAAGCTGTTCGCGCTCACCGAGCCCGGTCGCACGGCGGCCGACGAGGGTCCCGACGCGCCCTGGGAAGAAGCCGGGCGCAGTGTCGACTGGGAAGCGCTGAACGACATCCGTCAGGCCGGCTTCGGTCTGATGGAGGCCTTCGGCCAGGTCTGGAAGACGGGCAGTAAGGAGCAGCGCGAGAAGGCGCTCACGGTGATCAACGAAGCGCGCAAGAAGCTGTATCTGATCCTCGCTGACGAGGACTGATGGGCCGTCCTAGGAGACATGTCCGCCCCCGGCGGCGCGTCCCCCAGTGCGCACATGCGCCCCGCGGAAGTGTCCGCGGGGCGCCTGTGTGTTGTCGTACGGTGCTCGCGGCCGGGCTCAGGCGACCAGGCCGGCCAGCTTGCGCAGGGACTCGTTCAGGGCGGCTGTCCCCGAGTCCTTCAGCTTGCCGGCCATCAGGGAGACGGCCGCGCCGGTGAACTCCCCGTCGATACGGACGGTCGTGGCGTCGCCGTCGGGCGTGAGGGTGTACCGCGTGGCGACGATCACCGCCATCGGGCCCTTGCCCCGGATGGCCAGCGTGCGAGCGGCCTCCAGCTCCTCGATGGTCCACTCGACCTCGGCCGGGAAGCCCATCAGCTTCATGTTCTCCTCGAAGGTGCCGCCGACCTCCAGCGCGGAGGGGCCGCCCTTCGGGAAGCTCGTGTGGGTCGCGTTCCACGCTCCGTACGCCGACCAGTCCGTCAGCTGCGCCCAGATCTTCTCCGCCGGTGCCTGGATGTGTGCCTCCGCGCTTATTTCGGCCATGCGACCACCTCTGTGTCTCGGGCTGCGGTGTCGCGGAACGTAGCCGCAAGGGCTGGAACATTCAATACTGACGGGTCATCAGATCTGGTGCGGGGGCGCGGCCTCAGCCGACCCGCTGTATCTCCGCCGCGTCGAACAGGTCCCACGCGCGCGGGAAGGGGCCTTCGTCGTGACAGTGCCACGCCTCCCAGAACAGGTCGGCGAGCAGCGCGTCCTCCGGTGCGTACACCCGGTACACGTACTGTCTGCCGTCCGTGCCCGGCAGCGCCACCAGCCAGCACCTGCTCTCCATGTTGGAGTGGGACGTACGAAGGGGTGCCGTGGTTGCGCCCAGGGCGCGCGGAACGAGGGTGCGCGCCCCTTGCGTCGGTTTCCTGCCGGAGCGGCGTGATGTCCTCCGTAAGGAGGAGATTCCGCGCTCCGTGCCCACCCTCCGTGGGACCCGGAAATGGTGCCTCGCGCGGATGACCGGATCAGCTGGGACTGATGGGGTGGAGGTGTGCAATCCCGTATCCCCCGGCAGTCGACCACTGAGCACGGCGCGAACCGTGCGGACAACGATGCCAGACTCACCGCCGAGCTGGCAGCGGTGGTCGCCGGTGCGCGCAGGCGGGCGCTGCGGGACGGGGACCGGCAGATCGACACGGCCCATCTGCTGCACTCGCTCCTGGAGTCGGATCCCGAGGTGCGCGCGGTGTTCGAGGGCGGAGATCCGCAGGTCGCGCGGCTGCTCGGCTATCTCGTGCAGCGCAGCATCGGCTACGGGCTGCGCTGGCAGGGCTCGGTCGAGGACTCGGGGGCTGTGCCGGTGCTGCCGGGGACGGCGCATACGGCGGGCTGGTCGCCGGTCGCCGCGGGCGCGTTGGAGGAGGCGTGCGAGCGGGCCGGGCGCCGCGGTGACGAACGGCCCCGCGGGATCGATCTGCTCGCGGCGATCGTCGTGGATCCGCAGTCCCGGGCAGTCGAGGTGCTGCGACGGGGTGGAGTCGACGCGAGGGAACTGCCGGCGCGACTGCTGCAGGTCGAACTGATGGCGGCGGCGGGGCGTGAGGAGTACGCCGGGGGCGTTGACGGCGTCGGCTGAGGGGGCGGAGCGCGCACGGCGGTCCCCGGTGGGCCCGTCCAGTCGGTGAGACAGGTGTCATCGGGGGTGACGGTCATGTCGTCGCCTGTCATCATGTGCCGGTGCGTACGTCAGGGAGCGGTGAGGTCGGTCGGGGCAGGGGCGTCGGGCTCGGGCTCGCGCTGGTGTCGGCGGTCGCGTTCGGCGGGTCCGGGGTGGTGGCCAAGCCGTTGATCGAGGCAGGCCTCGATCCGCTGCACGTGGTGTGGCTGCGCGTGACGGGTGCCGCCCTCGTGATGCTGCCCCTGGCGGTGCGGCATCGCGCGCTGGTGCGTCGGCGGCCCGCGTTGCTCGCCGGGTTCGGCCTGCTCGCCGTGGCCGGTGTCCAGGCCTCCTACTTCGCCGCGATCTCCCGCATCCCCGTCGGGGTCGCTCTGCTCGTCGAGTACCTCGCGCCCGCCCTGGTGCTCGGCTGGGTGCGGTTCGTGCAGCGGCGGCCCGTGACCCGTGCCGCCGCGCTCGGTGTCGTCCTCGCGGTCGGCGGGCTCGCCTGTGTCGTCGAGGTGTGGTCCGGGCTCGGCTTCGACGCCGTGGGGCTGCTGCTGGCGCTCGCCGCCGCCTGCTGCCAGGTCGGCTACTTCGTCCTGTCCGACCAGGGCAGCGACGCGGGCGACGAGGCGCCGGACCCGCTCGGTGTCATCGCGTACGGCCTGCTGGTCGGTGCGCTTGTGCTGACCGTCGTCGTGCGTCCGTGGCGCATGGACTGGTCCGTGCTCGCGGGCACCGCGCACATGGACGGCACGCCCGTCGCGGCCGGGCTGTTGCTGGGCTGGCTCGTGCTGGTCGCCACGGTCGTCGCCTACGTCACCGGTGTGCTCGCCGTGCGGCGGCTCTCGCCGCAGGTCGCCGGTGTCGTGGCCTGTCTGGAGGCGGTCATCGCGACCGTGCTGGCCTGGGTGCTGCTGGGCGAGCATCTGTCGGCGCCGCAGATCGTCGGGGGCGCGGTGGTGCTCGTGGGCGCGTTCATCGCGCAGTCGTCGGCGCCCGCCAAGGGGTCGGCGGAGCCGGTCGCCCGGGGACCCGAAAAGGATGTGGCGGACCGCCGTACCGCCGCGTAGGGTCGCGATCATGCACGCGCGCGCGCTCGTCCTGCCGCCTCCGGCCGCCTGAGGCGGGCTCTCCGGGGAACATGTCCGACGTATCGCCGTCGGGCTGAACGGTGCTGCCCGCAGACGACGTCCGAGGACCCCGTGGAGCCCTGAGGGCCCGGGTCCTTTCGTCAACTTCCGTGCGGTGGGCGGCCTTTCGCTTTGCTCCCCGCGCGGCTGCGGAGAGACTCCCGTGTCGAATACCGTTTCCGGCCTGCCCATCGGGCGAGGCCTGCTCTTCCTGACCGTCGCCGGTGCCGCCTGGGGTACCGCGGGCGCTGCCGCCTCCCTCGTCTACCGCGTGAGCGACATGGGCCCCGTCGCCCTCTCCTTCTGGCGCTGCGCCGGCGGTTTCGTACTGCTGCTCCTCGCCCGGTCACTGCGTCGCCGTACGGCCGTCAGGCCCGAACCGAGGCGGCGCAAGGCCCTGCGTGCCGGTGTCACCGGCTGCTCGCTCGCCGTGTTCCAGACCGCGTACTTCGCGTCCGTCCAGGCCACCGGCCTCGCGGTCGCCACCGTTGTCACCCTGGGCGCCGGGCCCGTCCTCATCGCGCTGGGCGCCCGGCTGACCATGGGTGAACGGCTGGGGGCGGGCGGGATCGTCGCCGTCGCCGGGGCGCTCACCGGGCTCACCGTGCTGGTGCTCGGCAGCGCCGGCGCACAGGTGCGGCCGTCGGGTGTCGCATGGGCCACGGTGTCCGCGGCCGGGTACGCCGTGATGGCCCTCCTCACCCGCTGGTGGGGGCGGGACGGCACAACGGACGCGTTCGCTACGTCCGTCAGGGCCTTCGGCGTCACGACCCTCTGCCTGCTGCCCTTCGCACTCGCCGAGGGGCTCTTCCCGCACACCGGCGACGGCCTGCGGTTCGCGGGGCTTCTGGTGTACGTCGCCGCCGTGCCGACCGCCCTGGCGTACGGGTTGTACTTCGCCGGGGCGGCCGTCGTCCGCTCGGCGACCGTTTCCGTGGTCATGCTCCTGGAGCCGGTGAGCGCGGCACTCCTCGCCGTCACTCTGCTCGGTGAGCGGCTGACGGCGGCGACCGTCGCGGGCACCCTGCTGATGCTGGGCGCGGCTGCGGGGCTCGCGGTGGCGGAGACGCGCGGTGCCGCTGCGGACGGGGGTGCGGAGCGGCGGGCGGAGCCCGGAGGGGCGGTCGGCTGACTGTGAGACTCAGACGCCCTGCGAGGTCTCCGCCGCGTCGTCGATCGTGTCGCCGATGGTGTCGAGTTCCGCGATGGCGTCCGCCGGCAGTGTCAGGTCGGCGGCGGCGATGTTCTCGCGCAGGTGGGCGCGTGAGGAGGTGCCGGGGATGAGGACGATGCTCGGCGAGCGCTGGAGAAGCCAGGCCAGCGCGACCTGCTGGGGCGAGGCGTCGAGACGGGCGGCGACATCGGTGAGGGTCCGCGACTGGAGCGGGGTGAAGCCGCCGAGCGGGAAGAAGGGGGCGAAGGCGATGTTCTCCGCCGCGCACCGCTCGACCAGCGCGTCGTCCCCGCGGTTGGCCAGGTTGTAGAGGTTCTGCACGGTGACGACCGGGGCGATGGTCTGTGCCTCGGTCAACTGTTCGTCGGTGACCGCACTGAGCCCGAGGTGCCGGATCAGGCCCTCATTCTGGAGCTCCGCCAGGACTCCGAACTCCTCGCCGAGCGGCGCCGATCCGCTGGTCAGGTCCGCGCCGACGCGCAGGTTCACCACGTCGAGCACGTCCACGCCGAGGTTTCGGAGGTTGTCGTGGACGGCAGACCTGAGGCTTTCGGGGTCCAGCGCGGGCAGCCAGCCGGCGTCGCTGCCGCGGCGGGCGCCCACCTTGGTGACGATGCGGAGATCGGCGGGGTAGGGGGACAGGGCTTTCCTGATGAGTTCGTTGACGACCGCGGGCCCGTAGAAGTCGCTGGTGTCGATGTGCGTGATGCCACGGTCGACGGCCTCGCGCAGCACCGCCACGGCCTCTTCGGGGTCCTTGGGCGGCCCGAACACGTGAGGTCCCGCCAGTTGCATGGCGCCGTACCCCATGCGGGTCAGAGTCAGGCCCTCGGCAGGGGTGAGGGTTCCGCCGGAGACGGTGTCGGCCATGGTGATGCCTTTCGTCGCGTACCGCTGTGTTGTTGTTGCTGTTGTCGTCTGTCGTTCGTCGTCCGGGGCGACTCTGCCGTGATCGGTACGCGGGTGGCAGTACCCCGCTGTTCCTGGGAGCGACAGGGACACCCACATCCCGAGCCGCCCGATCTACGGTGGTGGGCATGGACGCCAACAACGTGCTCGGAGAGTTCCTGCGGGCCCGCCGGGAACAGGTCCGGCCCGAGGACGTCGGGCTGAGCGGCGGCGGTCTGCGGCGGGTGCCGGGGCTGCGCCGCGAGGAGGTCGCGACGCTCGCGGGGATCAGCTCCGACTACTACCTGCGGCTCGAGCAGGGACGGGACCGCAACCCGTCTGCCCAGGTACTCGAAGCGCTCGCCCGGGTACTGCGCCTGGACATCGACGCGACCCGCCACCTGCTCGGCCTGACGGCGACCGGTCGGCGGCCCGTGCGGCGCAAGCGGGCGGCGAAACCCACACCGGTGCCGCTGAGCATCCGGCAGCTCATCGACGGCTGGACCACGAACCCCGCCTACGTGCAGAACCGGTACGCCGACGTACTCGCGGTGAACGCGCTGTACAGCGCACTGGCCCCCCACCACGTCCCCGGCGTGAACCTGCTCCGGGCCGTGTTTCTCGACCCCGGCGAGCGTGAACAGCAGCGGGACTGGGAGGACCTGACCGCAGGGGTGGTCGCGGGCCTGCGCGCGAGAGCCGGTGCCGACGTCGACGATCCGCGTCTGGTCGAACTCGTCGGGGAACTGTCCCTGCGCAGTGAACGCTTCCGGTTGCTCTGGGGTCGCCACGACGTCCTCCCCATGCGCTCACGCGTCAGCAGGAGGACCCACCCCCAGGTGGGCGACCTCGACCTGTACTGCGACAAGCTCGACGTCGGTGGCCTGGACGGACTCACCCTCGTCGTCTTCCACGCCGAGCCCGGCAGCCGGAACGCGGAGCTGCTGGGGTTGTTGGGCAGCCTCAACGCCCCGCTGTCCGCAGGGGACTTGAACGCCGAGGAACAGCGTCGGCACATGGATGCGCCGGGCGTCGACGAGAAGAGCGACAAGGAGAGCGGTGAGAAGAGCGGTGAGAAGAGCATGGACGGACAGTGAGTCCGCTGCGGCTACAGCCCCCGCCTGCACCGCTGAACCGCCAGCGCCCCCGCGTCCCGTGGCCCGCCCCGAGCCGCCAGTCCGGCCGCGATACGGTCCTGGACCTCCGTCGGCTTCTTCTCGGCGTACTTGAACTTCGCTCGTACGTCCGTCACTTCGAGCCTGATGCCACGGATACCGGCGAGCATCCGCCCGAACGGCGCCTCGCCCGCCGCCACTCGGGCGGAGCCGCCTGCCGGCTGGAAGTGGCTCAGCTGGCGGTTGAGCAGGGCGGCCTTCTCCGCGGGATCGTCCACGACGTGGGCGGTGCAGAGGAGTTGGACCGCCGCGTAGAAGCTCGTCGGCGTGCCGTGCTCGGACGGGCCGTCCGGTGCGGCCTGCCACGGTCCTGGGATGAACGTGTAGTCGTCGACCACGCTGAGCAGGACGACGGGGTTCCTCTCCAGCGCGGGCCAGAGCGGGTTGGGGCGGGCCAGATGCGTCACCGCCTCGGCGCGCTCGGCGTCGTACGCGAAGTGCAGCGGCTGGACGTACGGCGCCTCGCCCGGCAGGCCGTTGACGGCGAGCTGGCCGAAGTCGTGGGCGGCCAGCCACTGTTGCCATTCCGCTTCGTCGCGGGGTGCGTCCCAGGGGTGGATCAGCATCAGGATCAGCGGGCCCCGAGGTAGTCGGGGAGCTGGGTGCCGGGTGCCAACTCCGCGTCCGCGACCGGGGTTTCGTAGCCCTTGCGCAGCGGGACCACACCGGCCCAGTGGGGGAGCGCGAGGTCCTCGGGCTCGTCGTTCACTCCGCCCGTGCGCATCTTCGCGGAGACCTCGTCGAGGTCGATGCGGATCACGGCGGTGGCGGCCAGTTCCTTGGCGTTGGCGGGCCGTGAGTCGGCCGAGCGGCCTGCCACGACGTTGTCGACCAGGACGTCCAGGGCCAGGCGCTTCTCGTCCGGGTCCGTCACCTGGTGGGCGATGCCGTGCACCACCACCGAGCGGTAGTTGATCGAGTGGTGGAAGGCGGACCGGGCCAGGATCAGCGCGTCCACGTGGGTGACCGTCAGACAGACCGGCAGGCCGGGATCGGGCCGGCCGGTCATCCGCAGCGGACGCGAGCCCGTCGACCCGTGCACGTAGAGGCGCTCGCCGAGGCGTGCGTACAGCGTCGGCAGCACGACCGGCGCGCCGTCACGGACGAACCCGAGGTGGCACACATACCCCTCGTCGAGGATCGCGTGCACCGACTCCTTGTCGTACGAAGCCCGGTCGGCGGAGCGGGTGGGGACCGTGCGGTCGGTCGGGGCGTAGGTGTCGGCGGTGGGCGGCGGGGGTGACTGGTGATCCCCCTGTGGTGCCGCAGCCGTCGCTTCCTGTACGGCCCCCTGGGTGTCCTGTGCGCCCTGTGCGTCCTGCGTGGTCCCCGGCATCGTGGTCTCCTTGCGATTTCTATTGCACTAGTACATAATCTGTGTTGTGCTAGGAGAATATCCGATCAAAGGCCGGGGTGCAGCAGAGATTTCCGCGAGCGTCGAACGCGCGGTGGGCGCCGGGGAGCTGGAACCCGGGCAACTGCTTCCGCCCATGCGGGAGTTGGCGGGGCAGCTCGGGGTCAACGCCAACACCGTCGCCGCCGCCTATCGCACGCTGCGCGAACGCGGGGTCATCGAGACCCATGGGCGGCGCGGTAGCCGGGTGCGCTCCAAGCCGGCCACCACCGGGCGTGAGTACATCCGGGTGGAGGTGCCGCCCGGTGTGCGGGACGTGGCGCGCGGGAACCCCGATCCGGCGTTGCTGCCGTCACTGGCGGCGGCGTTCGCGGCGGCGGGCGAGCAGGGTGACCGTGCTCCGGTGCTCTACGGAGACGCCACCGTGGAACCGGAGTTGGCCCGGATCGCCCGCGCCGACCTCGACACCGACGGTGTGCCGGACGGGCCCCTCGCCGTCACCTCCAGTGCGCTGGACGGCATCGAGCGCGTCCTCGCCGTACACCTCAAGCCTGGTGACACCGTGGCCGTCGAGGACCCCGGGTGGGGTGGGCTGCTGGACCTCGTGCCGGCGCTCGGGCTGCGGATGGTGCCGGTGGGCGTCGACGACGAGGGGCCGCTCGCCGAGGACGTACGGCAGGCGCTGGCGGCCGGGGCACGGGCGCTGGTCGTCACGGACCGGGCGCAGAACCCGACCGGGGCCGTGGTGAGCGCCACGCGCGCGCGTGCCCTGCGTTCCGTGCTCCGGGAGCACCCGGAGACCCTGCTCATCGAGGACGACCACGGCTACCGGATCGTCGACCAGCCCCTCCATTCGCTGGCCGGGGTCACCCGGCACTGGGCGTTCGTCCGCTCGGTCGCCAAGGCGTACGGCCCTGATCTGCGCCTTGCCGTCCTCACCGGGGACGGTGTCACCGTCGACCGGGTCCTGGGGCGGCAGCGACTCGGGCCGGGCTGGGTCAGCCGACTGCTGCAACGGGCCGTCGTGCGGCTGTGGGCCGATGGCGTGCTGGACGCGCGGGCGGTGGCCTCGGCGTACGGGGAACGCCGGGACGCGCTGATCGACGCGCTCGCGCAGCGCGGGGTCGCTGCCCGTGGGCGCAGCGGACTGAACGTATGGATCCCCGTCCCGGACGAGACCGGCGCGGTCGCCCGGCTGCTGCACGCGGGTTGGGCCGTCGCCCCCGGCGCGCGCTTCCGGATGAACGCCCCGCCCGGTATCCGGGTGACCGTCGCGACGCTGACCCCGGAGGAGACGGGCCCCTTGGCGGACGCGATCGCCTCGGCGGTGGGATCGGCGCCGACGCGGACCCACGTCTGAAAAGGTGTCCTGTGAAGGCGCCCCGATGGATGTGATGTGGGGCTGTGCCGGTCCGTGGCGCCGACGTGAGGACGTGACCAGGAGTGACGGATCCGCAGGTGACGCACCTGAGTTCCCTCGGCGCGCTTGGCCCGGACCTATGCCCGAGGCTCGGCCCGACGTCGGCGAGGGCCGGCCTGGGTCAGTGCCGCCCCGGCCAGTACCACCACCGCGCCCACCGGGGTCGACCAGGTCAGGGTCTCGCCGAGCAGGGTGACGCCCGCGACCGTGGCGATGACCGGGATGAAATACGTGACCATCTGGGCGGTCGTCGGGCCCGTCTCCGCGACCAGGCCGTACTGCAGCAGCATCGCGAAGCCCGTGCCCAGTGCGCCGAGCGCGACGATCGCGAGCAGCGGCCCGACGGGGATGCCGTCGGGTATTCCTGTGAACAGCGGTGTGACCAGGGCCAGTTGGAGAGTGGCCAGCAGCAGTTGGGCGCCGCTGAGCGACAGATGGGAGTGGCCGGAGCCCGCCAGCTTGCGGCGGACGTAGATCCAGCCGATGGGGTAGCTGAGCGAGGCCAGTAGCGCCAGCGCCGTACCCGTCGGGTCCAGGCCGCGGAAGCCCTGCCAGGCACCGAGGACGGTCAGCACGCCTATGAAACCCAGGCCGAGACCGGCCACCCGCACCCGCGTCGGACGGTCCTCCGAGAGCGCGACCAGGGACAGGGCCATGCCCCACAGTGGCGAGGTCGCGTTGCAGATGCCGGCGAGCGTGGACGGGATCGTCAGCTCCGCGTACGCGAACAGCGAGAACGGCAGCGCGTTCAGCAGGAACGCGGCCACCGCCAGATGCCCCCACGTGCGCGCGCCGCGCGGCAGCCGCTCCCGCCTCACCACCAGCGCCGCCGCCAGGACCGCAGTGCCGAAGAGCAGTCGGCCGAAGGTGACCTGGAACGGCGCGAACCCCTGCGTACCGACCTTGATCAGCAGGAAGCTGAAGCCCCAGATCAGGGACAGCACGCCGAAACGGATGCGCCAGTCGAGGGCGGGGCGGCGACTGACCTGGGCGGATGCAGATGCAGATGCAGATGCAGGTGTGGATGCGGGCGTGGAGGTGGCGGTGGGCGGGGGCGTCGCTGTCGTGGGCTTCGGGGTGGTGGGGCGGCTCATGGGTGCCACGATCCCCGAGTCGATCTCGTAGCACAAGCGAGCATGTGTTCGTCTTATCTCGTAGGATCGCTTACATGTTGAACCTGGAGCGCCTGCGCACCCTCGACGCCCTCGCCCGGCACGGCTCGGTCAGCGGGGCGGCCGAGGGGCTGCATGTGACGACGTCGGCCGTCTCGCAGCAGATGTCCAAACTCGAGCGGGAGGTGGGGCAGCAGCTCCTCGCCAAGAACGGGCGGGGCGTGCGGCTCACCGATGCCGGACAGCTGCTCGCGGACCACGCCGCGCGCATCCTGTCCCAGGTCGAGCTCGCCCAGTCCGACCTGGAGGCACAGCGCGGGCAGGTGGTGGGCGAACTGCGGCTCTCGGCGTTCCCGACCGCCGCACGCGGACTGTTCCCGGCCGCGCTCGCGGCCCTGCGCGCGGCGCATCCCGGGTTGCGGCTGCGCTCGTGCGAGCTGGAACCGGAGGCGGGGGTCGCCGGGGTGGTGCGCGGGGACCTGGACCTGGCGGTCGTGCTCGACTGGTACAACAAGCCGATGCCACTGCCCGACGGTCTGGTCAAGGCGGCGATCCTCGACGACCCGGCGGACGTGGCGATGCCGGTCGCTCATCCGCTCGCCGGCCGGAGCGAGGTGGACCTCGGGGAGTTCGCCGAGGACGAGTGGATCACGTGGGCCGAGGGCGAGTTCTGCCACGAGTGGCTGATGTTCACGCTGCGGTCCAAGGGCGTCGAGCCGTGCATCGGTCATCGTGCGGCGGAGACACACACGCAGTTGGCGCTGGTGGCGGCGGGGCTCGGTGTGTGCATCGCGCCGCTGCTGGGCCGTGATCCGGTACCTGCCGGCGTCGTCACCGTTCCGCTGCGGCAGCGTGTGCGGCGGCATGTGTACGTGGTCTGGCGGGCGGATGCCGACCGGCGGCCGTCGATCCGGGCGGCTGTGGAGGCGTTGAGGGTGGTGGGGCGGGGGGTGGGGTGAGATGCGCTCCGCGGGTTCGGCGGGTGTGGGGGCGGCGTGTTGTGGAAGGGAGTTCGCCCCCGCCGCCCCTAACCGTCCCATCCCTCCCCCAGAGGGGGGACCCGAACTGGGGGCTGCGCCCCCAGACCCCCCTACGGCCCTGAAGGGGCCTTGTCCTCAAACGCCGGACGGGCTGGATCGTGCCGGACGGGCTGGATCGTGCCCGTCCGGGCTGGATGGTGCTGCCCGCTACTGGGGTGGCAGTTTGCTGAAGTCCCAGGAGACCGTCTTTTCCGGGGTCAGGCGTATCCAGGCGTGTCTGCCGTCGTGCGGCATCTCGTCCAGGTGGAAGTTCTTGCGGGCGAACAGGGTCTCCGGGACGTCCAGTTCGGCGCGGAGTTCCCCGGTGCGCGGTGACTCGCCGACGAAATCGACGGCGCCGGACAGCTCCACGCCGCGCAGTTCGTCGTACTCCTCGCCCGTGTCGACGACGATCGCCACCCGCGGGTCACGGCGCAGGTCGGTCCAGCGCTTGCTGCGGACCACCGAGTACAGCCACATCGAGGTGCCGTCCCAGGCGAACCACAGCGTGCTCACGTGCGGAGCGCCCCCGGCCGACACCGTGGCTACCCGGCAGGTGCGCTGGGTCGCCAGGAACTCGTCCAGCTCCCCCGGCGTCATCATGATCTTCCGGCCTCGGCGCTGAGTGGCGGTCATGCGATCCCCCTTTTTGCTCTCTTACGTCAGAAAAGAATATGGGCTGCCTTCCGCCCGTACGCGACGGACGTTAGTCTCGCCCGCCCACCCGTAAGGTCCGCGACCAGGGAGCGCCATGCCGTCGTACGAACAGCTCAGCGAACTCCTCGACCCCGCGACTACGGTCCTGCTCACCGTCGAGTGCCAGCAGGGCGTCGTCGGACCGGACAGTGCCCTGCCCGAACTCGCCAGGGAGGCGCGGTCGTCGGGGGCGCTCGCCCAGGTCGCCAGGTTGGTCGCCGCCGCCCACGAGACCGGTGTCCAGGTCGTTCACGCCGTCGCCGAACGCCGTCCCGACGGGCGGGGCGCCAACCGCAACGCCCGGCTGTTCCGGGCCGCCGCACGGCTCCCCGTCCAGCAGTTCTCGGGCACCACCGCAGTGCGCGTCGCACCGCCGATCGAGGTCGCCGACGAGGACTTCGTCGTACGGCGGCTGCACGGCCTCTCGCCGATCCAGGGCACCGACGTCGATGCCCTGCTGCGCAACCTGGGCTGCCGGACGCTGGTCGTGACCGGGGTCTCGGCCAACGTCGCGATTCCCAACGCCGTGTTCGACGCCGTGAACCGTGGATACACCGTCGTCGTGCCCGGGGACGCCATCGCGGGAGTGCCCTCCGACTACACCCCCGCGATGATCCGCAACACCCTCGCGCTGGTCGCCACGGTCGCGACCACCGACGAGGTGCTGGCCTGTCTCAAGCGTCCCCGCCGGGCCGGGCGGGAGCGAGCGTGAGGGTCAGGCGAGCGTGATGGAGTCGCCGGACACGGTGATCGACTCGGCGGCCAGCGCCTTGGTCGCCGGGCCCTTCTTCACGCTGCCGTCCGCGACCGAGAACTCGCTGTTGTGGCACGGACAGGTGATGACGCCGTTGGTGATGCCCGTCACCGCACAGCCCGCGTGCGTGCACTTCGCCGAGAACGCCTTGTAGGTGCCCGCCGTCGGCTGCGTGACCACCACACCCTGGTCCTTGAAGATCTTGCCGCCGCCCTCCGGTATGTCGGAGGTCTTCGCGAGGGCGGTGCCGGCGGCGGCGCCCTGTTCGGTGGCGGTGTCCGACGAGTCGTCCCCCGACCCGCACGCGGTCAGCGTGACGGCGAGCCCCGCCGCGCCGGCCGCCGCCATGACCGTACGACGAGCCGGTCCCGATACGGGCTGAAGCGAGGCGCTGCTCATGCTGGCGTTTCCTTCCGCAGGCGTTTCCTGATCCGTACGAAGATACGAACCCTGCGCGCGCGCCGTTCAGGCGGTACGGGCATCCGGCTCCGAACGCCCCAGTAACCTGGGCCGATGCTCAAGGAAGTCATCGCGACCCGCTACATCACGCCCCTGCGTGAGGGCGGTTCGTTGCCGGGGCTCGTCGAGGCCGACGATCTCGCGGCGTACGTCATGAAGTTCACCGGCGCGGGACAGGGCCGCAAGACGCTCGTCGCCGAGGTCGTCTGCGGTGAGCTGGCCCGGCGGCTGGGGCTGCGGGTGCCGGGGCTGGTGACAGTCGCCCTGGACCCGGTGCTGGGCCTCGGCGAGCCCGACGAGGAGGTGCAGGGGCTGCTCAGGTCGAGCGGTGGCACCAACCTCGGCATGGACTTCCTGTCGGGTGCGATCGGCTTCGACCCCCTCGCCTTCGAGGTGAGCGCCGAGGAGGCCGGGCGGGTGGTGTGGTTCGACGCGCTCGTCAACAACGTCGACCGCTCCTGGCGCAACCCCAACATGCTGATGTGGCACGGCGACCTGTGGCTCATCGACCACGGCGCCACGATGATCTGGCACCACCACTGGCCCGGCGCCCGCACCTCCGCCGCCAAGCCGTACGACGTCTCCGAGCACGCGCTCGCGCCGTTCGGCCCGGACGTCGCCTCGGCCGCCGCCGAACTGGCACCGCTGGTCACCGAGGAACTGCTCGCCGAGGTGACCGCCGAGATCCCCGACGCGTGGCTCGCGGACGAACCCGGCTTCGACTCGCCGGACGCCCTCCGGCGGGCCTACGCGGAGCCGCTCCTCGCGCGCGCCGCCGTCATCCATGAGCGCATCAAGGGCGCTGCGGGCATCCAGGGTGTCGAGGGGGAGA
Organism: Streptomyces sp. SID12488; assembly: GCF_010548275.1. Lineage (GTDB taxonomy): Bacteria > Actinomycetota > Actinomycetes > Streptomycetales > Streptomycetaceae > Streptomyces. Next base: position 14,338 of record NZ_JAAGLT010000046.1, on the reverse strand, counting down.
AGTGAGCGAGCGGGATGTCTTCGAGTACGCGCTGCTGCGGGTCGTACCGCGGATCGAGCGCGGCGAGTGCTTCAACGCCGGTGTTCTGGTGTACTGCCGCGCCAAGTCCTTCGTCGCAGCGCGTACGTATCTGGACGAGGGCAAGCTGCGTGCGCTGGACCCCGAGGCCGACGTGGCCGGTGTGCGGGCCGCGCTGCGTGCCGTCGAGGGGGTCTGCGCGGGTGGGAAAGCGGCAGGCCAGGCGGCGCTGGACGATGCCGGGCGGCGCTTTCGCTGGCTGATCGCGCCACGCTCGACCGTGGTTCAGCCGGGGCCTGTGCACACGGGCCTCACGGCCGATCCGGGGGCCGAGGCCGAGCGGCTGCTCACGCTGCTGGTCAGGTAATGGCTCACACCGGCACCGCATGCCGTTGACACCGGGTGCCAGGACTTCTAGCGTCACGGGTACTGAAGGTACTAAGCGGTCGCTCACCTGAGGGCGTACCGTGGGCCGCAGGCTTTTCAAGGGCGAGGAGAACCAGCAATGTCCACCACTGAGCAGCGGGTCGCCGTGGTCACCGGCGGTGCGCGCGGCATCGGCGCCGCGACCGCCGTACGACTGGCGGCGGAGGGCCGCGCCGTCGCGGTGATCGACCTCGACGAGGCCGCCTGCAAGGACACCGTCGAGCAGATCACCGCCGCCGGTGGCAAGGCGCTCGCCGTCGGCTGCGACGTCTCCGACGAGGCCCAGGTCGCGGCCGCGGTCACGCGCATCGCCGAGGAACTGGGCGGACCCACGATCCTCGTCAACAACGCCGGCGTCCTGCGCGACAACCTGCTCTTCAAGATGAGTGTCTCCGACTGGGACACGGTCATGAACGTGCACCTGCGCGGCGCCTTCCTGATGTCGCGGGCCTGTCAGAAGTACATGGTGGACGCCAAGTTCGGCCGGATCGTCAACCTGTCCTCGTCCTCCGCCCAGGGCAACCGCGGCCAGGTCAACTACTCCGCCGCCAAGGCCGGTCTCCAGGGCTTCACCAAGACCCTCGCCCTCGAACTCGGCAAGTTCGGCGTCACCGCGAACGCCGTCGCCCCCGGCTTCATCGCCACCGACATGACCGCCGCCACCGCCGAGCGTGTCGGCATGGGCTTCGAGGACTTCAAGGCCGCCGCCGCTACCCAGATCCCCGTGCAGCGCGTGGGCAATCCGGACGACATCTCCAACGCGATCGCCTTCTTCACGGGCGAGGCCGCCGGATTCGTCTCCGGCCAGGTGCTGTACGTCGCCGGCGGACCGCTCGACTAGGGCTGGGGAACAGGAACATGACGACAGTGGAACTCTCGGGCAAGGTCGCCCTCATCACGGGTGCCAGCCGGGGCATCGGCTACGGCATCGCCGAGGCGCTGATCGCGCGCGGTGACCGGGTGTGCATCACCGGACGCAACGAGGACGCGCTCAAGGAGGCCGTCGAGACACTCGGTGGCGACCGGGTCATCGGCGTGGCCGGCAAAGCCCATGACGAGGCCCACCAGGCCGTCGCCGTGGAGCGCACCCTGGAGGCGTTCGGGCGCGTCGACTTCCTGGTCAACAACGCCGGTACGAACCCGGTGTTCGGTCCGATCGCCGACCTCGACCTCAACGTGGCGCGCAAGGTCTTCGAGACCAACGTCGTCTCGGCGCTCGGCTTCGCCCAGAAGACCTGGCACGCCTGGCAGAAGGAGAACGGCGGCGCGATCGTCAACATCACGTCCGTCGCCGGCCTCTCGGCCTCGCCGTTCATCGGCGCGTACGGCGTCAGCAAGGCCGCGCTGGACAACCTGACACTGCAACTGGCGCACGAGTACGCGCCCGGGGTGCGGGTCAACTCGATCGCGCCGGCCGTCGTGAAGACGAAGTTCGCGCAGGCGCTCTACGAGGGCCGGGAAGAGGAGGCCGCTGCCGCCTACCCGCTCGGCCGGCTCGGCGTACCCTCCGACATCGGCGGCGCCGCCGCGTTCCTGACCTCGGCCCAGGCCGACTGGATCACCGGCCAGACGCTCGTGGTCGACGGCGGCATCTTCCTCAAGGCCGGCAACAGCTGACGTAAGGAACCCCGTGTGTACGAGGCGGGGCGGGCGTTACCCGATGGGGGCGCCCGCCCCGCCTCGCGTCTTTCGCGCACTCTGTCCGGATTGTCCGGAGCATTCGGAGTGTCCGCCGGGAGTCGCCGTATGTCGGCGAATTTGATGTCCACTCCGACATCTGCCGGAAGATGAGCGGCCGAAAGTCTCCATGTCGACCGTCGCAAACCTATGCGGCCCCGGCTGACAGAAAATGCTCCCGTGTCGACGTCCGAGGTCACACCGTCCGATGACGGTGCTGTCCGATACGTGCTGATCAACGGGCCTTCCCGGAAGCTGGACCGCCCGGTGGGGCGCTGCGGTATGGTCTGCCGACCGTTGGCTTGGTATAGCAGATCGAGGAGCGTGCACGTGTTCAACCGGAACCGGGGCCTGCGGCAGCTGGCGACAGCCGCGTCCATATCCATGGTCGCCGGATGCGGAGTCTTCTCCTCCGACTCCTCCAACGACGGGAAACCGATCGTGGTGGGGACGACCAGCGAGCCCAGCACACTGGATCCGGCGGCCTCCTGGGACAACTCGTGGGAGCTCTTCCGCAACGTCCACCAGACCCTGCTCAACTTCGAGACAGGCGGGTCCGAGCCCAAGCCCGACGCCGCCAAGACCTGCGAGTTCACCGACAGTTCGAGCACGGTGTACAGCTGCGAGCTGCGCGAGGGCCTGAAGTTCTCGGACGGACACGAACTGGACGCGCAGGCCGTCAAGTACTCCATCGACCGGATCAAGAAGATCAACGTCAACGGTGGCCCCGCCGGTCTGCTGACCAGCCTCGACCGGATCGAGGTGAAGGGCGACCGCGGGATCGTCTTCCACCTGAACCAGGCCGACGCGACCTTCCCCTTCGTGCTCTCCACGCCCGCCATGTCGATCGTGGACCCCGAGGAGTACCCCGCGAAGTCCCTCCGTGAGGACGGCAAGGTCAGCGGCTCCGGTCCGTACACCCTGGAGTCCTACAAGGAGGGCGACAGGGCCGTACTGGTCAAGAACGGCAACTACAAGGGCATCGCGGACCCCAAGAACGACGCCGTCACCATCCGGTACTTCCGGAGTTCGTCCGCGGTGGCCGACGCCCTCCGGGACAAGGCCATCGACGTCGTCTACCGCGGTCTCAGCGCCGCCGACGTCGTCGACATCGAGGACAACGAGAAGGAGGAGGGCCTCCAGCTCATCGAGAACGCCACCACCGAGATCAGCTACCTGGTGTTCAACCCCAGGGACCCGTGGTCCAACAAGCTCTCGGTCCGTAAGGCGATCGCCCAGGTCGTCGACCGTCCGGCGCTCGCCCACAACATCTACAAGGACACCGTCGAGCCGCTGTACTCCATGATCCCCAAGGGACTGGTCGGCCACACCACGGGCTTCTTCGACGACTTCGGGAATCCCAGTTCCTCCAAGGCCCGGCAGATCCTCCTGGAGGACGGCATCACCGAGCGGGTCCCGCTCACCCTCTGGTACACGAGCGACCGCTACGGCTCCCAGACCAAGCCGGCCTTCGAGGAGCTGAAGCGGCAGCTGGAGTCCTCCGGCCTGTTCACCGTGACGCTCAAGAGTCGCCCCTGGAAGACGTACGTGGACGGCTACCAGAAGGGCGAGTACCCGGTGTTCGGGCGCGGCTGGTTCCCCGACTTCCCCGACGCCGACAACTTCATCGCCCCCTTCGTGGGCGAGCAGAACGCGCTCGGTACGCCGTACACGTCGCCCCAGATCACCGGTCAACTGTTGCCGGAGTCCCGCCGGGAGAGCGACCGCGGGGCCGTCGGCGAGCAGTTCGAGGAGGCCCAGCAGATCCTTCTGGACGACGCCCGGTTGCTGCCACTGTGGCAGGGCAAGCAGCATGTGGCGGCGAACGAGGACATCGGCGGCGCCGAGGTGTCCATCGACCCGGCGACCATGATGGTGATGTGGGAGCTGTACTGGAAGACCAGCTGGTAGCAGCGCCCGTGGACGGCGCGCGTGGACGGCGCGCGGCTTGTGTCCGGAGCCTCGGGAGCCGTTGTCGGTGACCCGTTGTCAGTGGGCGCCGGTAGGTTCTTCGGTGAGTGGAACACACCGCACATCGGAGGAAGTTCACGTGACCGACATCGCCATGCTGCCCGAGTCCTGGCGCGGCGTCCTGGGTGACGAACTGCAGCAGCCCTACTTCAAGGAGCTGACCGAGTTCGTCGAGGAGGAGCGGGCGAAGGGTCCTGTCTATCCTCCGCGCGAAGAGGTGTTCGCCGCGCTCGAGGCGACGCCGTACGACCAGGTGAAGGTCCTGATCCTCGGTCAGGACCCCTACCACGGCGAGGGGCAGGGCCACGGCCTGTGCTTCTCGGTTCGCCCCGGGGTGAAGACCCCGCCCTCGCTCCGCAACATCTACAAGGAGATGAAGGAAGAGCTGGGCACGCCCGTCCCCGACAACGGCTATCTGATGCCGTGGGCCCAGCAGGGCGTGCTGCTGCTCAACGCGGTGCTCACGGTCCGCTCCGGCGAAGCCAACTCGCACAAGGGCAAGGGCTGGGAGAGGTTCACGGACGCGGTGATCCGGTCGGTGGCCGACCGTCCCGACCCGGCGGTGTTCGTCCTGTGGGGCAACTACGCGCAGAAGAAGCTCCCGCTGATCGACGAGGAGCGGCACGTGGTGGTGAAGGGGGCGCACCCGTCGCCGCTGTCGGCGAAGAAGTTCTTCGGCTCGCGCCCGTTCACCCAGATCAACGAGGCGGTGGCCGGCCAGGGGCACGCGCCGGTCGACTGGACGATTCCCGACCTCGGCTGAGCCTCGACCCGAGCTGATTCCAACCTGGGCCGACCCGGGAGCGCCGAGCCGCGTCACCGGGCCGGTCCGCGTCCGTCACGGGGCCGGTCCGGTGCCGTACCGGCTCGCCTGAGCGGGATTGTCAGCGCCTGCGGCTAGCGTCTGGAGGGACAGCGGGCACAGCGGACGAGGGCGGAGGGCGCGGTGACGGAGCGGCAGGAACAGGTGGCACCGGATGCCATGATGACCCGGATCGGACAGGCCGTCATGTTGCATCACGGCGGTGACCGCGAGGAGGCCCGGGGGCGCCTTCTGGGGCTGTGGGCGGAGATCGGCGCGACCGGCGACCCGTTGCACCGCTGCACACTGGCGCACTACATGGCCGACACACAGGACGACCCTTCGGACGAACTGGCTTGGGATCTCCGGGCGTTGTCGGCGGCACAGGAGCTGTCGGACGAGCGGGTCGCGGAGGTCGTCCAGCACGAGGGAGCGCTCGCGGTGCGCGCCCTGTATCCGTCGCTGCACCTGAACCTTGCTGCCGACTACGTCAAACTGGACCGCCCCGACGCCGCCCGCACCCACATCCGTCGCGCCCGCGGCGCGGCCGACGCCCTGGGGGACGACAGCTACGGCGACGGAGTCAGGGCGGCCATCGGGCGACTCGAGCTGCGGCTGGGGGAGGGGGACTCCGCCGGGGAACCGGAAGGGGATTCCTGGGGGCCGGATTCCTGGGGGACGCCGAGACAGCGGCCCTAGGAGGTCCAGGTCCCGGAACGCTCCGGAGGGTTCTGGCGAGCTGAAGCTCTGAAAGCGTGCCCGTCAGCCAGTCCGGTCCGACGCAGACCGCGCTCGAGCCCGACCCCTGCGCGCTCAACGCCCGTACGCCTCCTTGCAGATGACCGTCTGGGGGCTGTCCTTGCCCCAGCCGCCGTACTTCTTGCCGAGGGCGCACACGTCCGTGTTCTCGCGTACCGGGCGGGACACCTCGGGGAGCTCGACGCGGGGCTGGGTGTGACGGCGCTCGGGCTTGGGCGGGCGCTTCTTCGGCTTGGTCCGGCGTGGCGGGGGTGCCGGAGCGGCGGCCGGCGGGGCTACGGGCGCCGCGGCGGCCGGGCGGTGCGGCTCGCCCATGCCCTGCGGTGTCCGTGGGGCATGCGCGGGCCTGCGGTCGGGGCCGATGAGCTCCAGTGCCTCCCGGGCAGGCGCCTGCACGATCTGAGGTTCGGCCCGGCCGTCCGGACGGGGCGCCGACGGCTGGGACGGTGCCGGGAGCGGGCCGGGAGCGGTCGGGTGCTGGATCGTGACGCAGCCGGAGAGGGCCGTGACAGCCACAGTGACCAGAAGCGTTGCGGTGGTCGTCGTTCGATGCACCCGCGCAACTCTGCTGGTTCCGCTCCGTTTCGCGGCCGTGGACAAGGGGAGGATGCCCCACACGAGTGATCTCCGGCCCCTTACGGAGGGCCTGGGAGGGCCCCGGCTGACGGTCTCACCGTCCCGGCGCGCGACCCTCCGCCGGCGCGGCTCAGTCGCCGGTCGTTCCGTCGAGCCGTTCGCGGAGCAGGTCGGCGTGGCCGTTGTGGCGGGCGTACTCCTCGATCATGTGGGTGTAGAGCCAGCGCAGGTTGAACGGCTCGTCGCTGTGTTTGCTTCGGCCCTTCGAGAGGTCGTCGAGACCGAAGCCGGCGGAGTTGCGCCGGGCGATCCCGATCTCGGCCTGCCAGGTGCTGTACGCCTCCTCCCAGGTGTCCGCCTCGGTCAGATGGAACTCGCCGTCCCGGTCCTCATCGGTGTAGTAGATCGGCCCCGCGTCTTCGGCCACCAGCACCTTGCGGAACCAGCCCCGCTCCACTTCCGCCATGTGCCGCACCAGGCCCATCAGGGAGAGTTCGGACGGTTCCACCGAGGCGGTCCTGAGCTGGGCGTCGGTCAGGCCCTCGCACTTCCACGCCAGGGTCTGCCGGTGGTAGTCGAGCCAGCCCTCCAGCATGGTTCGCTCGTCGGCGTTCTGGGCGGGTTCACTGCGTGGCGTCGGTGTCGTCATACAGGCATGGTCGCTCACCGCGACCGCCCCCACCATGTGTTTTCCGGAGGCCCGGCCGGCCGGTGAAGCGTCCGGCGGCCCTATGCTTCCGGCATGACCCCGGCAGGCAACCCGTTGAAGGAGACCCCGTGAAGGTCGGCTGCATCGGACTCGGTGACATCGCGCAGAAGGCGTATCTGCCGGTGCTGGGCGCGCGGCCCGGCGTCGAACTGCATCTGCACACTCGGACGCCCGCGACGCTGGCCCGGGTCGCCGACGGACTGCGCCTGCCGGCCGGGCAGCGCCACACCGACCTCGACGATCTGATCGCCGAGGGCCTCGACGCGGCCTTCGTGCACGCGCCCACCGTCGTGCACCCGGAGATCGTCACCAGGTTGCTGGAGGCGGCCGTACCGACGTATGTCGACAAGCCGCTCGCGTACGAACTCGCCGAGTCGGAGCGGCTGGTGAGGCTGGCGGAGGAACGTGGGGTCTCGCTCGCCGTCGGGTTCAACAGGCGCTTCGCGCCCGGGTACACCCAGTGCGCCGACCACCCGCGCGAGCTGATCCTGATGCAGAAGAACCGCATCGGGCTGCCCGAGGAACCCCGTGCGATGATCCTCGACGACTTCATCCATGTCGTGGACACGCTGCGGTTCCTGGTGCCGGGCCCGGTCGACGACGTGACCGTGCGTGCCCGCACGGAGGACGGACTGCTGCACCATGTGGTGCTCCAGCTCGCCGGGGACGGTTTCACCGCGCTCGGGGTGATGAACCGGCTCAGCGGCTCCGCCGAGGAGATCCTCGAAGTGTCCGGGCAGGACACCAAGCGTCAGGTGGTCAACCTCGCCGAGGTGATCGACCACAAGGGGCAGCCGAGCGTACGGCGGCGCGGCGACTGGGTGCCCGTGGCCCGGCAGCGCGGCATCGAACAGGCGGTCCTCACCTTCCTCGACGCCGTGCGCGCGGGCAAGGTGCTCAGCGCCCGGGACGCACTGGCGACGCATGAACTGTGCGAGCGGGTGGTGCGGGCGGTGGAGGAGCGGACCGGCGCCGCCTGAGCAGGCCCATCCCCTCGACGGCACCCAGGACGACCATGACGAGCACGGCCGCGTGCACCAGCCAGTCGCCGAAGCGGACGTACGCCGTGACACCCCTGGCCAGCGGTACGTCGTACACCGCCGAGGTGCTCGCGTCGGTGCCGAGCCAGGAGCCGACGCGCTCGCCGCTCGGGCCGTAGACGGCGGAGACGCCGGTCAGCGTGGCGTGGACCATCGGCCGGCCGGTCTCGGCGGCGCGCAGGGCCGCGATCGAGGCGTGCTGCTCGGGGGCCCAGCTGTGCTGGAAGGACGAGGTCGAGGACTGGGCGATCAGTACCTGGGCGCCGTCCTGGGCGAGATGGCGGCTCATGTCCGGGAACGCGGACTCGAAGCAGACCATGGGCCCGACGCGCAGGCCGTGCCCGACGTTCATCACCACCTGCTCGGTGCCGCGTTTGCGGTCCTCACCCGCCGCCTTGCCGACGGAGGTGGCCCAGCCCAGCAGCGAACGCGCCGGAATGTACTCGCCGAAGGGCACGAGTCGCATCTTGTCGTACCGGTCACCGGTGGGGCCGTCCGGTCCTACGAGCACCGAACTCTTGTAGATGCCGGGCCGGTCCGATCGTCTGGCGTCCACGTTGACGAGGATGTCGGTCCCAGTCGTGCGCGAGAGTGACGCGAGCCTTTTCGCCAGGTCGGGGCGGTCGGCGAGGTCGTAGCCGACGCTGCTCTCGCCCCAGACGACCAGATCCACGTCCTGGCCGGCCAGCCGACGGGTGAGCGACTCCTCCAGCGCGAAGCGTTTCTCGGGGCTGTCCGCCCCGTCGACGATGCCCGGTTGCACGACGGCGATACGGACCCGGCCGTCCGCCTCCGGGCGCGGTGACCACACCCAGGCCGCGGAGGTCACGGCGGCGGTGGCGACGAGCCCGGCCACGGCCGGGACCCGGGACTCGCGCACCGCGACCAGGACGGTGACCGCGACGTTCACGGTCACCACCAGGAAGCTGAGCAGCCACACCCCGCCGACCGAGGCCAGCCGCAGCGCGGGCGCCACCTGCCACTGGCTGGATCCGATCATGCCCCAGGGCCCGCCCAGCCCCTGCCACGAGCGGACCAGCTCGACCATGAGCCACCCCGACGGCAGCACGACGAGCCCGGCGGCGATGCGTCCGACGGATGGTCTGCCGCCCAGGAACCGGTGTACGAGAACGCCCCAGGGTGCCCAGAGCGCGCCCAGCAGTGCCGCGATGACGACCGTGAACACATGCAGGCTCGGCAGCAACCAGTGATGCACGGCCAGCATGAACCCGAGGCCACCGAACCAGCCGTCGTACGCCGCCCTTTTGGCGGTCGGCGCGGACCGGACGAGCAGGATCCAGGGCACGAGCGCGACATACGCGAACCACCACAGGGCCGGCGCCGGGAAGGCGAACATGGGCAGGGCACCGGCCAGCGCGGCGACGACGGAACGGCGCCACGGGGAGGCGAGCCAGTGGCCGGGCAGTTTCATACGGCGCCTCCTACCAGTCGGTTTCCCAGGATCACCGGGTCACTTACCCAGTCGGTCACCCCTTACGTGGGTCACCTGGGTTCAGTGTGCGTGGTGGGGGCGATCCCGGACCAGCAGGACTCCGGCCAGGCCGGACGGATTCCTCGTACGGCGTACGGCGGCTGGTCCGGGTCGGGGGAACCAGTCAGTCGGTGGCCCGTTCGGTGACGGGTTCCGGGCGCGGATTCGGCATGCGCCGCCACTTCTCCTCTACGACCACCTCGCGCAACCGCCAGCCGTCCCCCGTACGGATCAGCCCGAAGGCGTACCGGCCGCCGCACACGAAGTCGGGTGCGGTGGACCCGCCTTGGCCGTCACGGTCCGCGAGGCGCATGGGATTGACGTAGTCCGCCTGGACGCGTGCAGTGTCGCCGGTGTCCTGCTCCAGGAGGCCGAAGCCGACCTGGCGGTTGACGATCAGATGCTGCCGCATCGGAAACAGTTCCATGTTCTGCCGGAGCCACCCGGCGACCTGTCGGGCGTCTCCTTCGATGCCGCCGGCCGAGCGGTAGTCCGCCCGCCCGTCCGGCGCGAACAGTTCCACGTACGCCTCCCAGTCGCCGTCGTCCACCGCCACCGCGTACGCGGTGACGAGTCCGTCGAGGGAGAGCCGGTCCATCACGGTCGCGAGCTCCACACGCTGCGTCATCGGCTCAGTGTTGGGCACGGGACGGGTGCAGCCAAGGGAAGTACGGATATTGGGTGGCCGATGGGCGTGTCCGCCTCCCAAGCTGGTCGAGTGAACGATCAGACAGTCGGTTTTCCCGACGTTTCCCGCGAACAGGAACCCAAGTTCCGCGTACGCGCCCGGCATACGGCGTCCACGGTGACCGTCTATCAGGCCTACGATCCGCGCATCGGCCTCGCGGCGGCACGTGGCGGCCGGTTTCCGGCGGCGTGGAAGCGGGACCGTATGACATGGATCAAGCCCAGCTTTCTCTGGATGATGTACCGCTGCGGATGGGGCGCCAAGGAAGGTCAGGAGACCGTCCTGGCTGTGGAGATCACCCGTGAGGGATTCGAGTGGGCGCTACGGCACGCGTGTCTGTCGCACTACGTGCCGGAACTGCATGCTGACCAGGCCGAGTGGAAGCGGCAGTTGAGGCACGCTCCGGCGCGGGTGCAATGGGATCCGGAGCGGGACCTGCACCTCAACCCCCTGCCCTACCGCTCGCTCCAGCTGGGGCTCGGGGGCGAGGCGGCGGAGCGGTATGCCGACGAGTGGATCGTCGGGATCGAGGACGTGACGCCGCTGGCCAAGCAGGTCCACGCGCATGTGCGCGTAGGCGAACTGACTCGGGCAGCTGCATTGTTGCCGGCGGAGCGGCCGTATCCGGTGGCGGAGAAGACTGTGTCGCGCCTGCGGCGATAGGTTCGAGGGGCAAGCTCAGTTCTGATGGGTAGTGGTCGGGAAGAGCAGCCTCTGGCTCACCTGGTCTGCCGCGCAGCCAGCCGCAAGGCGTCCGACACGGTGAGGAACAGAACGGCGTCCGGCACGGCCGCGACCGGCTCTCGGACCGGCTTGCGCTCACCGGTCACCACCACGCAGACGGTCGATCCCATCAGCTCGACCTCGCTGATCTTCTTCCAGTCCATGACGGTGCCCCCGTGCTCGAGTCCGGCCAGGCTCACCGTGAACGGCCCGAACTCCACTCGCCCACCGGCCTCCAACAACGCGCCCAGTTCGGCCATTCGGACCGTGGCGTCCTCTTCGGCGATCCGGTTCTGGATCGCGACCCAGCTGTTCGCGATCAGGGCGCCGATCTCCTGAGCGTCAGGCGTGTCACCCGACACCATGAAGTTACCGGCGGGCATCTGGACGTACACGGAATGGGTGGTGGACATGGTGACCCCGTTGCGTACGAGGTCCGTTGCCTGACGTCGGCATCCGGTGATCTCGTCCCAGGCCCCGGCGATCGGTGGCTGCGAACCGTACTGGTAAACGACGCCATCTTCGAAAACGGCACACCATGCGACCGGTCTGAACCGTGCGACCAACGGGACAGCAATCGCCCCGAGAAAGGTGCACGCGCCGAGGATGATGAAGAGGATCGCGTTCGTCCACTCACTCTCACCACTGATGACGAAAAACATCATCACGCAGAACGCCGTGACGAGGAGGAGCATGAACGAGCCCCACCAGGACACCGCACTGGTCCGTGTGCGAAAGGCGTATCGACCGGCGCCGAGTTGCCGCGCCACCGCCGCGCCCGGCACGGTCTCCGGGATCTCGTCCCATGGATTTCTGGCCCCCATTGACACTCCCGCCGCACGCTGACGTACCCCAACAGGCCCGCCAACAAGCCGAGTTGACGATCCAGAATGTCGTCGAGATGCTACGGTGTCCGGCTGGAAACCGGTAGACGACCGTCGCTCATCGTGGCGGGCCATGCCCATGGCCGAGTTGTTCCCGTTGTTCCCGTCGTTGCTGTGGGTCGTATCGGTCGGAAGCCGTCCTGGCTGTCGAGATCAGCCGTGAGGGCTTCGAGTGGGCGCTGCGCCTCCAACCCCCGCCGTACCGGCTCTTGCCCGCGCGGGCCAGGCCGATGACGAAACCCGTCACCTCCTCCAACTGGCGGACGCGATCCAGTGCCCCAGGGTCGCCGGGATCCCGCCGACGTCACGGACCAGTCCGCCGACGACATGCAGTGCTGCCGTGTCGTCGCCGCACATCGCGCGATCGAGCACGCCGACGAGCTTCTCGAAGCCAAGGAGGGCAGTGCGCCAAAGGGTCTGTGAGTACGGCTTGACGTGGATCACCGAGCCGCGTTCATGGGCGTGGGGGTTAATGGAGGGAGACGGTCATCTTCACTGTCGCGTCGTCCCCGGCTGCGAGGCCGCTCTGCTTGCGCACAGCGGCCTTGAGAGGCAGCAGATAGCCGTTGTCCCTGGGGAAGAGCGACGTCCGGAAGACGACCTCGCCGATCTGAGCCTCTACGGGGATCACGCCCCAGCCGTAGGTGACCATCGCGGCCAACTCGCGGATGTCGGCGGACTCCTCGTCCGGCACAGGGACGAAGTAGTACGGCGACGGCCCGCGCCATTCGACCACACGGCCGGAAAAGTTCAACTCCATCAGGCCAGTCTCCTGCCCCGTCGGCGGCCACGTCACATGATCGGCGTGACGAAAAATGACCAGGGTGCCTTGAAGCGGCAGTTGAGGCAGCCTTCGGTGCGGGCGTGGTGGGCCCGGAGTGTGATCAGCGGCTCGGTACGCCGACGAGTGGACCGTTGGGATCTAGGATGCGCACCCGCACCCGCACCCGCAGACGTAGAAGGCGTGGGAGACAGGGTGCGGAGCAATGCGATATGGAGGTACGCACATGAGCGGGTCGTCCGTCACCGTGGTCACCGGTGGTAGTCGGGGGATCGGTGCCGCGGTTTGTCTGCGGCTCGCGGCGGACGGTCATGACGTCGCCGTGGGGTATGTGCGGGACGTGGGGGCCGCCGAGTCCGTCGCGGCGGGGGTGCGGGAGGCGGGAGCGCGGTGTGTGACCGTGCGGGTCGACACCTCGGTCGAGGCGGAGGTGGACCGGCTGTTCGACACGGTGGAGGAGCGGCTCGGGCCGGTCACGGGGCTGGTGAACAACGCCGGGGTGACCGGGCCGTTGGGCAGGCTCGCCGACGCGGACCCCGTTGATCTGCGACGCGTGGTGGACGTCAACCTGCTGGGCACGCTGCTGTGTTCGCGTCGGGCCGCGCGCTCCATGACGGCTCGGGGCGCCGGCGTGATCGTGAACGTGTCCTCGGCGGCTGCCACCCTCGGCAGCCCCGGCGACTATGTGCACTACGCGGCGACCAAGGCGGCCGTCGACGCGCTGACCGTGGGTCTGGCGAAGGAACTCGGTCCGGACGGTGTCCGCGTCAACGCGGTGGCGCCGGGCATCATCGACACCGGGATGCACGCGACGATGGGCGATCCGGGCCGGGCCGAGCGCGTGGCCCCGACGATCCCGCTCCGCAGACCGGGGCTGGCGAGCGAAGTCGCTGCCGCCGTCGCCTGGTTGATGTCCGCGGACGCCTCGTACACGACGGGCGCGGTGCTGCGGGTGTCGGGCGGGCGGTGACGCTGTGTGGCGGGGAGGGGGAGCGCAGGAGGGGTGTGGATCAGTGGGGCGGGGGAGTGGGACAGGCGCCCTGCTCTCCTGGCGTCCGCCTCGCGGTCACGCGGCCTCGATGATCTCGCCACGTATCGCCGCGGCCCACCTGACCACCAACAGTTCGTACTCCTCGCGTTCTTGGGCCGAGAGGGATCCGCCCGCGCGGAGCCAGAGCGCACGGATCTGCTCGTTCAACGCAGCGGCAGACCGCACGGAACCAGGGGCCAGGGAATCGGGGGACATGCGCACCAGCGTAGGCGCAAGGACTGACACTGCGCTACCGAGCGGCTACTCGTACGGTATGTGGTTGGTCACGGTCGGATGATCTTCCGCCCGTGTGTGCGGCCCGGGCGTCAGCCCGAGGACTGAAGCTTCCCCTTGATCGTGGACACCTGGAGACTGGGGTCTGAGGTTCCAGAGGAAGCAGTGTCAGGTGGGAAGCAAGTACACGAATCGGTACTCGGACGAGTACAAGCGGGACGCGATCGAGCTCGTGCGGTCGTCGGGCCGAACGGCGACCGAAGTCGCCCGTGCCGCCCAGGAGGCCGAAGCCGGGCCAGGCTGTCGGGGCCGGGCGGCGACATTCGGGACGAGGAGCTGAAGCGGCTGCGGAAGCTGACTGCCGAGCAGGCGAAGACGATCGAGATCTTGAAAAAAGCGACCTTAGATTCAACCGGTCAGAGCAACAGTGCTGGTTGAGGACGGTTTACGTGGCGAGACTGGGTCGGCCGGGGATGTCGGACGAGATGAAGGCCGACTTGTGGCGGCGCTGGAGGGCCGGGGAGTCGA
>NZ_JAAGLT010000045.1 GCF_010548275.1 Streptomyces sp. SID12488 | reverse complement strand
GCCGGTTCACGCTCACTGCGGGTGTGGCCGGGCCAGGCGGCGGGTCATGAGCAGGATCATCGACCAGTAGATCATCGCTTCGGCACTGGTGGTGCGGCGCTCGTAGTCGCGCGCCAGGAGGCGGGTGCGCATCAGGTGGGCGAAGAGGCGCTCGACGATCCACCGCTTGGGCAGGACCACGAAGCCGCGCATGTCGTCGCTGCGTTTGACGATCGCCAGGACCAGGGCGAGCACGGTGAGGCAGTGGGCGACGAGGCTGCCGGTGTAGCCGCCGTCGGCCCAGACCAGTTCCAACCGGTGGTGCGCGTCGGCGACTTGCCGCAGCAGGACCTGTGCGGCGGCGCGGTCGCCGGTGTCCGCGGCGGTGACCATCACGCCCAGCAGCAGGCCGAGCGTGTCGACCACGACGTGCCGCTTGCGCCCGTTGACCAGCTTTCCGCCGTCGAAGCCGCGGCTGTCCGCACCGACGACGGCGTCCGCCTTGACGGACTGCGAGTCGATCACCCCGGCCGTCGGCTCCACGTCTCGGCCCACCCTCTCGCGGACCTTGGCGCGCAGCCGGTCGTGGAACTCCTTGACCAGCAGGTGATCGCGCCAGCGGCGGAAGAACGCGTAGACGCGGTCCCACGGCGGGAAGTCGGCGGGCATCGCCCGCCACTTGATGCCGTTGTCGACGAGGTAGCGGATTGCATCGAGTATTGCCCGGTGGCAGTACGCCTCCGGCTGCCCTCCCCGGCCCCGCAGCCAGCCCGGCACCGGCAGCAGCGGTCGGACCACGGCCCACTCCGCGTCTGTCATGTCCGAGGGATACCGCCGAACACGTTCCGGGTGATCGGCCGCGTTTCCGAACCGGTGAGCGACACAATCACACGTCAGTGCAGCCGAGTTGAACTCCACCGGCGTGAGCACGTAGAACTGCGGCAACAGGGTCTCCTGGATCTCGGTTGGCTTCGCAACCCCGAGCTACCAAGAGGCCCTGCCTTCATGCCCGCAGCCGGCGGCAACCACCCGATCGAGACTCCCGTTCGACGCACACCCCTCAAGATCGGAACGACAACAGCTACTTAACCTCCGGTTCGTTGACCTTCTCGATTGGTCCGTTGCGGTGCCGCATGGCGTGGGACCATCTCGGCATGCGCCTGATTGCTGATGGGGCCACGCCGACCTCGCGGCTGGTGCTGGTGCTGGTGGAGGAGCTTGAGACCGACGCTGGCTACGCCTTCGAGCTGACGAGACCGCTCTTCCTGTCCGTCGGTGATCGAGTCAGCTTCGAGGGCGGTCGGCTGGTGGTCGTGCGGGCGAGGGGGGAGCGACTGCTGCCCGCTGGTGCCTGGTCCACCCGCTGCCGGATCAGGGCCAGCCGACGCGGCTGAGCTTGTCCCTTGATCATCAGCGTCCGCCAGGTCGCTCGTTCGGGTGATCGCCTGACGTGGGTACGGCCTTCTCGTGATCCTGAACTCTGCGACGAGATCAGGGTGTTCACGAAGAAGGCCGTGGTGATGAGTGTGCTGGAACGGGTCGGCGAGCGGGACGCATTCGAGGAACTGTCACACTTCCGGACCGACTTCTACGGCTGTTTGTCGGCGCGGGCGGATGCGTACTTCGAGCTCACCGACGCGTTGTTGTGTGCGGACGGGCCAGTGAAGACGCCGGTCGAGCTGTCTCTGACCGCTGAGCACCCGCTTCCCCGGCCTCGACCTCGCCGTGCCCGAGGCGGAACTCTCCCCTCACTCCAGCTTCGTCGGCAACAGCGTGCGGGCGCTTCCGGTACGGCCGGGGACTTCCCGCCGCTGATCCGGGACACCACTCACCCCTGATTTACTACAACGCGGGTGGCATGCCGCATCTCGGCATGCGTCAGTGAACTGTCGCTTCCGTGTCGCCAGCGACCGCCCCGCCTGCAGGCAACGGCTCGTTTTGCTGCTCGAAGGTCCGAATGTACAGGCTGATGATCTCGCCGCAGACGATGTACGTGTTCAATGCGCAGAGGTTGGCGATCTCGATCGTGGCCTGCGCGTGAACTGCCTTGTACGTCATCTTGTCGATGGCAGTGAACCGCTCGTACAGGCCCGCGACGATGGCATCGATGAGCGCCCGATTGGAGTCGCTGCTGACAGTCTGCGCAAGGAACTCGGACAGCGATTGCCATGTTTGGAGTCATCAAAGACCAGTCCATACGCGGACGATTCGTCACGGCCGGCAGCTGCTCCTGACCGGCCCTCTCTTGGACTGCGTGCCGTGGGGCCCTGACGACACCGCCCGACGGCCGATATCACCAGCGCCCGGGCGGAACCACTCGCCGCCTTGATCGTTAAGCCGCAGCCGGGAGCTCCAAAGGTCGCGTGCCGGCACTGCCTACCATGCCCTTCCCCCTGGTGATACCCCGCCCCGTCGGCGCCGGTACTCGGAAACGGATGTCCCCTTCTGATGAGCACTACTGTCCCGCCGGGCGTTCTCACCGTTCCCGCCGAGGTCCACGGCCGGCGTCTGCAGGCCATGCGCGCCGAAATCCTGCGTCTGACCGATGAAGTCCTCTCCAGCGGCGTGTTCCACGGCGGCCCCCGGGTACGGGAGCTGGAACGCGTGACGGGCCGGCTGTGGGGCGGCCATCCTGTGGGCGCGAGCTCGGGCACGATGGCCCTCGAGGCCGCCTGCCGGGCTCTCGGCATCGGCGCGGGGGACGAGGTGATCGTGCCAGCGCTGACGTTCGTCTCCACTAGCTTCGCACCCGCCCACGCAGGCGCTGTCCCGGTCGTCGCCGACATCGACCCGCTCACCCGGACCCTGGACGCCGACGCCGTGCGGGCCGCCATCACCACACGGACCAAAGCCGTCATCGCGGTCCACATGTGCGGCCAGTGCGCCGACATGACCGCCCTGAACGCGATCGCCGGACAACACGGCCTGGCCGTCATCGAGGACTGCGCCCAGGCTGCCGGCGCCACCCATCACGGCCGGGCGGCGGGCACTCTGGGCAACATCGGCTGCTTCTCCATGTGGGCCGGCAAGAACCTCGGCGGCCTCAGCGACGCCGGCCTGCTCATCGCACGCGACCCCGGCATGGTCCCGCTGCTGCGCCAACTCATCGACCTGGGCCGGCACCAGGACCGCCACGTCCACCATGTCCCAGGTCACCGCGGCCGGCTGAGCGAACTCGACGCAGCCGTCATTACCCACCAGCTCAGCCTGCTCCCCCAGTGGATCGGACAACGCCGCGACATCGCCGCCCACTACAACCACGCGTTCGCCGGCCTGCCGCTGCAGACACCGGACGACGCACCCGGCCGCCCGCACACCTACTACAAGTACCCGATCACCCTCCCCACCGCGCACGAAGCCCGCCGCCTGGCCGACCAGCTCACCGCAGCCGGAATCACCACCGAACAGATCTACCCGGTACTGCCCCACCAGCAGCCCGCCTTCACCCGCATCCCCCACCGCGTAGCCTCCGCCGACCACGCCCACGACCTCACCACCCGCACCCTCTGCCTGCCCATCGCACCCGAACTCACCCAGCCAGAAATCGACCACGTCACCCACACCGTGCTCACCTGTCACTGAGGCCCGAACACGCCGCCAATCCGAACAAAGCCCGGCCACGGGTCCACCGACCGGGTGACACCATCCCGCATCCACGACGCACAGTGGAAGGCGTCGCCCATGTCTTCCACCCGGTCCCTGCCGGATCCGACCCATTCCAGGTGAAGGCGATCGATACGCCGCGCGGGGTTCCCTCCTTGGCGACGCAGGCCAGGCGGGTCACGTTACGGGCCAACAGCTCCTGGCTGATCGGGCGCGGCCGTTCAGAACCTCGATGATCTCGTTCGGCTACATGCTTCCGTTGCTCCCTCTTAGCGCAGTTGCTCGGCCAGTCCGACGATGATGCCCTCCGGGCCGCGGACGTAGCAGAGGAGATAGCTGTCCTCGAACCGGGCGATCTCGCCGACGAGTTCGGCACCGTGCGGGAGCAGGCGAGCAACGGTGTCCTTGACGTCGTCGACGGCGAACATGACGCGGTGCGTGCCCACAATGTTGTGCGGCCGGTTGCGCGGCCCGGCGCTGATCAGCGCGGGGCTGCGGTACTTCGCCAGCTCGAGCCGGCTGTTACCGTCCGGCGTCCGGACCATCGCGATGTCACAGCGGACGCCGTCGAGTCCGGTGCACTGATCGGCGACGAGGCCCTCGACCTCCGCCCTGCCCTCCAGCTCCATACCGAGTTCCACGAAGAACGCGATGGCGGCATCCATGTCCTCGACGACGATGCCGACATTGTCCATCCGCTGAATCGCCATGCTGGTTTCTCCTTCTTCCTCGTACGGCCGGTGGTGGCCGCTGATGTCCCTGGGACGGAGCCAGGGACACGTTCTCGACGTCCTCAGACCGCCGAACTCAGGAACATCTGGATCGCGCCCTCAGCATCTCCGCTGCAGACCCGCGAGCCAGGCCACCACCGAAAGTGCGTGCGGCGCAGGTGGCCGCTCCCACGAAGACGATCAACCGCAGTCTGCCGTCTACGCCTTTCCATGCTTCCTCGAAGACTCGCAGCTTGCGCGCTTGAGCATTGCGCCTCCCTGATCAATTCACGATGCCGGGTCACCCCCGGCGGGTGAAGGTCCCCGTGCTGCTCGCCCTCGCCGCACCCGTCCAGGCCCCGCCACGCGGCGCTGGCGCGAGCTGGGGGGCTGCGCTGCCCCCGGCGGGCCCGAGCGTCCGTGGACGGGAACGCAGATCAGCCGAGCCAGCCCAGCAGCAGATAGCCCCCGCCGCGAAGGCCAGCAGCACCGCGCTCAGTCGGCCGTCGCTGAGATCGAGATGCCCTTTCAACGCGGGGATGCGCCGTGTCACGAGAGATTGGTCCATGGCGTCACGGTGGCATGGCCCTGGGGAACCGGGCTTACGGACATCTGACCGCCACCTGGAGCTCAGGCGAGGTCGAGGGTCACGTGATCTGCGTCAAGCTCCTCAAGCGCATGGGATCTGGCCGGGCCAACCTCGACCTCCTGCGCAAACGCACACTTCACAGCCCGTGATCTTGCCGATGTCACAAGGCCGTCGACAGAACCGCATTGCCTGACCTTCGACAGAGTCCGCAGCCCCTCCCCTCATGGGGCGGCGTTGGCGTCTCGGGTGCGGTGAGCCCTGGCTTTGGGGCAGGGTCCCCTGGTGGGCTGCGGCGCTGGTCCGCGGTCCCTTATCCGTGGGCTACTCGTGGGCGCTGGGGACGGCGAGGGGCTCACCCGGAGCCTTCTTCTTCGCCTTTTCCATCTGTTCGCCGAGTTCGGTGAGGCGGTTACGGCCCATGGCCTTGCGGACGTCGGGAAACCACTCCTTCTCCTCTTCCTCGACATGGTGGCGCACGTTCTCCATGAGGACACTCATCTTGGCGTCGAACCGCTCGTCGGTCGGGTCGAGGCCCTTGAGTTCGGAGAGCATCCACAGCACGATGTGGTGCTCTTCGACGCTCTCCAGGACATGGCCTTTGGAATCGGGGGCAGCTTCGCGGGCGGCCGGGTAGAAAATCTTCTCCTCAATCCAGGTGTGGGTGGTGAGTTCGTCGATCACCTGGTCGACGATCTTGCGTTTCTCGGCGTGGGCGTTGTCACCGGCCTTCTCGAACTGCTTGAACAGCTTTTCCACGGTCTTGTGGTCTTCCTTGAGCAGCACGATCCCGTCCACCGGATCCTCCTCAGTGTCGCCGTAGGGGCGGCGCGACCGGCCACCCCTGACGCCGTCTACCCGGTGCGGGACGACATAGTTCCCCTCTGGGCGTGAATTGGCCCGTACCAGCGATGTTCCTGAGCCGTTCGCCGTGAGCAGTTTGTGGGGAATCTTACCCATCTGGACCGCGGCGATGAAGTTCATCCGATTTTCTGCAGGCTCAGCAGTTTGCGGTAGGGCCCAGTTTCGAGTCCCCGATCATCAGGGGGTCGCGGGGCGGGGCGAGGCCAGCTCGCGCAGGGCTGTCATCGCTCCCCCACAAGCGGTCGCGCTGTACCGGAGCCAAGGCGCGGCGCTCGCGAGCAACTCCGACCGAACATTTGGTATTGCGGGCCGGATCACTTCCGGTAGAGCCCCGCGCCCGAATCCTGCGCGTTTCCGTGGTCTCCGGTGGGGAACTCGGCGCCCGTGGTGGCGTATGCGGCGGAGCGGCGGGTGCGGGTGCCCCGCATTGCGGGCGGGGTGGGTGACGCAGACGTTCGTGCATTGGGCCCTCCCCTCGCAGCCGGTGCAGGTGATGCTGCCCGAGGGCCAGGTGGTGGACGGGTACGAGGAGACCGCCCGGGGGCTCACGCCTTTTGTCATGGCGGACGTCCGGTCGCCCGGCGTACCCGCCTGGATGCGTGGTGTCCCGACGTTCGCGGCGACCAACCTGCGGACCTACGTCCGCCACCGGAACGGGCGCGACGGGCTCTGATTCTATTCCATCGAGGTCGCCTACCCGCTGATGGTGGCGGCTCGTGCCGTCGGCGCGCTCTACAAATCAGGCACCCTCAGCGTGTCCGCAGGCGGGGACACCGTCGCCTACGCCGGTTCGCGATAGAGCGGTGGGCCCTCCTACCGCATGCTCGTTCGCCCCGGCGGCCCGCTGGACGACCGCCACCGTCCTGCCGGCGTCGGTCACCGAGCCCGTGGTGCACTTCTCGCAGGTGTCCGACACGGCTGGCCGGGACTCTCCCTGCCCTGTGAGTCGGAGGCTGGACGTGACTCGACATGACGACCGGATGCGAGCGCCGGAGGTTCTCCCGGCCCGTTGGACCAACAACCAGGAGTTGGAGCCGATGAGCCGGATTCTGGGCGCAACACGGCAGCGTTCGCGACTGCGCTTCGACGGCTGGATCGCTGGCCTGGGCACGTCCTCCGGGACGCGTGTGGTGCTTGGACACTGGCCTCGGTCGCCCTTCGGACCGTTCAGCGATGTGATGCTGGAGCGGGCCGATGGGGAACGCGTGCTCATGGCCCCCACGCGGGAGACGGCGGACTTCGTCAGCGGAACTTACGTCTTCGACACCGTGCGTGTCGTTCCGGTCCAGGTGAGCGTCGACGGACACGCCTGGACAGTCACCGCAGGCTCCCTCGCCCTGCGCTTCACCACCGGTCGGCGAGGACTTCTGGGGCTCTTGCTGTGTGCCGTGCCCGGTGCCCTCGCCCGTCGTCCGGCGTGGAGCGCGCTCACAGCCTTTCCCGCCCGTGCACTACTGCCCGGCGTGCGGACCCGTGGCAGTGCTGGCGGGGGCCGCAGGGAGTGGTACGGCGCCCGTGATCTGCGGCCGATCCGTGCCATGTCGGCGGTGTTCGAGGGCAGCGACCTCGGTGCATTGGCACCGGTCGATCCGCCCGTGCGGTTCGGGTTCGGCTCTGTGCCGCGGAAACCCGCCCTCACCCAGGTAACAACGACGGTGGAACTCGTTCCGGAGTGAGGAGCCCGGCCCGGGTACGCGGCCCACCGGTCAAAAGGCCCTTGGACCGGACGAAGATGACAGAGGTTGCGCACATGATCGCGGTCGCGCACGGTGCCTGCAAGGTGATGGACGGACCGCGACGCGGCACCGACGCGGCCCAGGCATTCGCAGTCTCAGTCTCAGCCCACCGATTGCCTGCCTGCTCAGTAGATGCGTCCTACGCCGCCGTCGGATCCCTGCGTCTGCCCACGATCATTCGCTGGTGGTCTTGTCCACCAGCGCCGCGTCCGCCCCGGCCCCGAAGCGGAGTGGTCACCGATGCCTTGCTCAGTAGTCGACTGAGCCGCGAACTGGGTGTCAGTTGCCGTGCCCATGGCCCGTACCCGCTCCCTATCCGCTTGTCTCCCGCTCCGTCTTCCCACCGTTGGTCACGTGCGCTTCCCGTTCCTGTTGGCGCAGGCACACCTCAAGGTGCCCATCGACGATCCGGGTGTCGAAGGCAGGCTGGGGCGCGGTGGCGGGACCGCGCACGTTCCAGCCGTCCGAGAGCCGAAGACGCTGCCGTGCCAGGGGCACTCGACACATCCGTCCGCGATCGTGCCCTCGGACAGCGGTCCAGAGAGATGACGGCACCGCTCGGCCAGCGCGTGAATCGTCCCGCCCGGCTCGCGTACCACCAGGACCGGCACGTCGTCCACGCTGCGCCGTCCCGGCTGACCGGCCGGGAACTCGGCGTGGTTGGCGCCGGACGCCTGGCGGTACGCCATGTGACCGCCCAGCATGCCGCCGAGTCAGACCGCCGTCAGGCCCAGGAAACCGTACGTCCGGCCTGCCGTGGTGTGTCCCTTGAGCCGGCAGGCGAGCGAGGCCGCGTACACTCCGACGGCCACCGTGTTGGAAACGGCATGCACCAGCCCGACACGCCGCTGCGGACGGTGCAGCTCCGCCCAGTCGACCGCGCCGGTCAGTGCCGCAGGTACGGCCGCGGCCAGCCCGACTCCGACCAGCAGGCCCGCCTCGCGGGAGCGGCCGGGGCGCAGGTCCAGTACTGCCGCGGACAACCAGCTGCCGGTGGGCACCTGCACCAACAGCGGATGGACCGGATGCCCCAGCCACCTGCCGTGCAGCACATCCCGGCCCGCCCCAGCGGTAGGGACCGTATTGCCGACAGGAGCGCGTCGATCACCGCATCGGCACGCGGCTCACGTTCCAGGCGGTCCAGTAGCCACAGGGTCCGGTTCTGCCGAGCAGACGGCGACGAGGTTTTGAGCTCATGGGCAGCCGGGTTCCCCTTGCGTGGACGCCAAACGAATCGGCGGGCGTCGCCACGCTTGTTCCCGAACACAACGAACCGACTGCACGCGACAGCTGCCGGCCCCGTCAGCCGACGTCCAGGATCATGTCCGCGCGGCACGCTCCATGACTACCTGCTCGACCTTCTCGCCGAGCATCGTCACGTCGCCTCTCGCCGTACTGGTCGGCAATCCTTGCCGGAATCCGAGCGAGAGTTGCCACGAGTGATTCAGCCCTCTGCACCTTGCTCCCATCCGTGTCCGGAGCCCCGCAGGTCTCTTGCCGTGTGCGCCCTGATCGGCATGGCCGCGGTGGACGAGATCGTCTTCCACCAGCTCCTGGGACGGCACCACTTCTACGACCGTTCCACCAACCGTGTGGGCCTGCTCTCCGACGCCCTGCTGGCTACAAGTGAGGTGCTGGCCCTCGTCGCCGGATTGTTTCTCTACGCTGATCTGCGCCGCCGACGGGCCCTGGCCGACGCCCACGCCTGGGCCGGATTCCTCCTGGGCCTGGGCGTGTTCCAGCCCCTCGACGGGATCGTGGACCACAAGCTTCTGCGCCTGCACCAGATCCGCTGCGGGGTGGACGGCACCCCGTACGACTGGGCATGGAACGTCGGCGGGGTCGTCCTTCTCCGAGTTCGATAACAAGAAGACCAGCCAGGGAAGGCACTGCACCCGAGCGCTACTCTGCCTCGCGAGACAACGAGCCGAGGTGCTCTTCGCGAAGCTCAGTGATGGCACCTCCCACTAATCCCGGGCCGCCCCATCAACTTGGCGAAACCCATAGGGCCCCACGTCGTGGGACATATGCCTGGCCTTGCGCTGGTGTCCGTCGATCCCGTTGGCCGGGCGGCCGTCTTCGGCGTCGAACACTCCGCACAGCGCGCTCAGTCGGGTCTGCCCAAGGACCAACCCGACACGTCAGCGAGTCGGCCCCGCCACAGCGGCATACGGAGCGGCCTACGTGCCCCTGTGAGGCCGATGGCATCACGCAGGTGGATCCACTGGGGCAGCCGTTGCGGAGCCGGGTGCCCCTGCTTGTCCGCGACGGCCTGGTCCACCTGCTCAGGAAATCGTTCCAGCAGTGCAGCGCCAGGGCCATCGGTTGTGCGCAGGCTGCGCGCCCACTCGGCCGTCCATGCTTCGTGGGAGATCAAGTCGCCGTACAGGAACCCGCCTGCCACGACCAGTGTCAGCGGCAGGGCTGCCTCTGCGTCCTGCCCGATCAGTCGGATCAGCATCTGCAGCTGCAGATCCACCACCGGCTCGATCACTATCGGCGCGGAGGGCTGGTGAAGAGGGTCCTGTTCGGCGTTCATGCTCGGCGGTCCTTTCGATACGGTGCGGATGAGTGTGAGATTGGGCGGTCACTCATACGCTCAGCAGCCCGACGCGGAGTTTGGTGAGGGTGCGTGAGAGGAGGCGCGAGACGTGCATCTGCGACACGCCGAGTTCACGGCCGATGTCGGCCTGGGTCATCTCCAGGCCGAAACGCATCTCCAGGAGGTACCGTTCCCGGTCGTCGAGCTGCTGCAGCAGTGGGGCGAGCGCGTGCAGGTCCTCGAACAGGTCCAGGGCGGGGTCGACTTCACCCATGGTCTCTGCGTACCGCGGTCCCTTGGCATCGGACTCGTCGTCGCTGCCGGGAGTATCGATAGAACCGGCGATATAGCCGTTCGAGGCGACGAGGCCCTCGATGACCTCTTCCTCGGTCAGGTTCAGATCGGCCGCGAGCTCTTTCACCGTGGGCTGTCGGTTCAGCACAATTGCGAGAGCTTCTTTGCTCCTGGCGAGCGTGACACGCAGTTCCTGCAGACGCCGGGGGACGTGGACGGCCCAGGTGGTGTCGCGGAAGAATCGTTTGATCTCGCCGACGATGTAGGGGATCGCGAAGGAGGTGAACTCAACCCCACGCGACAGGTCGAACCGGTCGATGGCCTTGATCAGGCCGATCGTGCCGACCTGTATCACGTCCTCCATCTCACCGCTGCCCCGGTTGCGGAACCGGCGCGCGGCGAAGCCGACCAGAGAGAGGTTCATCTCGATCAGCGTATTGCGGGCGTACTGGTACTCACGGGTGCCTTCCTCCAGGACCTGCAGCCGGTCCAGGAACAACCTGGACAATGCCCGCGCGTCCGTCGGAGCAACCTTGCTCCCGTCCTCGATCCACGGCAGATCATCGCCGGCCTCGGCTGCCCGCACGGCAAAGGCAGTTCTTGCGGGGGCGCTCGGGGAGGATGTCACGGTGCCGCCTTAGATGGAGAGCAAGGAAAGCGTCTCCTGTCCGCTGTGACGCCATGCATGTCCGCGCGGGCCACTCCGTTTCATCAAGGTGGCAGAGAACACTCGGCTCCGTCACCCCGCCCGACCGGCGCCAAGGTCCTCGATCTACTGCCGCACCAAGCCATCGCCCACTTCGCGTGCCACGGTCTCAGCGATCCCGCCGACCCAACTCACAGCCGCCTGCTGCTGCGCGACCGCAGCGCCCGCCCGCCCACCCACGGCTCACTCGCGTCGCTGCGGTTTGGACCGCGCCCAGCTCGCCAACCTTTCGGCCTGTGAAGACCGCCTGATCCGCCGACGTGGAGCGGACATTCGCCTGGCTGGGGCGGTGCCACCGCCTGTCATAGGACTACGAATGCCTGCGCGTCTGCTCGAGATCGCCATCTACCTCTCCATGGCCGTGCTCCTCTTGCGCCGCCTCGTAAGACCAGCCCGCACACAGGCATTTCAGACGCCCTCCAGCATCAGCACTCCGACAGCTTCACAGGAAGGGTCCATTCCCGCAGTGCTCCGCTCTGGTCGACCCGGAACCCACACGATTCGTTGACGTGCAGCATTGCCGCGTTCCCGGCGGCGTTCCATGTTGCCACGGTCGTCAGCTCGGGCTCATGGTGAATGGTCCACGAAAGGTTCGCGCGTTTGAGGACTGCGCCCAGGCCCCGGCCGCGGTGGGACGGGAGCACGATGGTGTCCCACTGGCTCGCATGCTGCTTGTGCGAGTCGGCCATGCCAAGCGCCGAGTATCCGACCAGCAGGCCGGTGTCCCGGTGCCGTACGGCGGTCAGATAGGTGCGGTAACCCCACACTTCGAGGGCGGCGTAAAGCGCCTGGACCTTTTCCTCGTCGAAGTTTTCAGGTGTCTGACTGGCGCTGGAACGCGCCGCTTCCTCCGCCGCGAGGCGGGACGACATCTCGGCAAACGCTGCCCGATGCTTCGAGGGGACGCCACCACGCCAATGCAATAGCTCATATCCAATACTGATTTCACCGTCGGTGGTCGGCCTGGGCGACGGGTCTACCAGCAGGGACATCCGCTGATATCGCAACATGCGCACTGCCCCGGTGGCATCAGCGAACGCATCGCCGGGGCCCGCGCCGTCCGCCGGGCCGGACGTGAAGACAGTCAACTTCTGGAGGCCGAGTCCGGCCAGATGGTGAGTGGCCGTAGCCAGGAGCCGACCACCGACACCTCGCCGACGGACATCCGGATGGACGACGAAGTGCAGGACATCCGCAGCTAGTCGCTGGTCGGCTCGTGGCACACCGATCGCGCACACTCCCACCGGCCGACCGCCCACCCACGCGCCCCAGGCCAGCACGGAGTTTCCGGGTCTCGGATGGATCATCTGCCCAAGGAAGGCCTTCCGGCAGGACGAAGGGGCGTCCGGGAAGTCAACACGCTGCGCTTGCTGCTGCAGCCGATGAAACTGGCCCAAAGTGTGCACTTCATCGAGACGCACCGGTTGGTTCGATACGGAATCCTGTGTCATCAACGATCGGGCCTTCCCCCGTGAAGGTGGGCACGCGGTTACTGATCACGCGGCGAGCGTGAGTTTAGCGGTGGGGTGTCGGCGTCGCCGTAGTCGTGGGCACCCTGGAGGGTCTCGCGATTCAGGGAGGCGTGGAAGCTTACGCAGGCCGCGTTGTCCGCGCTGGTACCACCCGCACCCATCGACCGTGTGACCCATGGCTGGTCGCAGAGGCCGCCGAAGGCCCGGGACCCGTATGGGCCCGGTGGTCGGAGTAGAACACAGCACCGTCCAGACGGCCACGGGTCGAGGCCGCCATCCGCAGTACGTCGGCGACCCGGCCGGTGCGCATGTGGTCGGCGATGGACCAACCGACGACCTTACGGCTGAAGCTGTCCAGTAACGGTCGCCAGATAGAGGAACTCCGCGCCTGCGAGCGGGAAATACGTGATGTCGCCCATGTATTTGCGCACCGGCTCGGTGGCGGTGAAGACCCGCTGGAACAGGTCCGGAACCGGCGAAGCTGCCGGGTCCGGGATGGTGGTGCGTACGCGTCTGCGCAGGCGGATGCCAGTGATGGAGAACGTCCGCATGATCCGGGCGCCCCCCCTTCTCATTGATCCTCCGCCCTTTCTCGCGGAGCTCGGCAGTCACGCGCGGGGGGCCGTAAGCGCCGTCGGACTCGCCGTCGACCTCGCGGATCACCTCGGCCGGGACCTCGTCCTCCCGCCGTCAACGAACTGGAAGCGGCTCCTCCCCAGTTCGTCTCCCCGGCGAAATGCTTGGCCGCCTTACGCAGGAGCGTCCGACTGTCCTGAACACCGGCGGCAGATCCGCGACAGCATCACGATCCCCTGCGTGGTCAGGCGATCCCGGTGCCGCTTACCAGCAGCAACGTCACGTCCACCACTGCCACGGCGACCGCTGCCGCGAACGCCAAGCGCTCCCAGCGGCGTCCCAGCACCGTCCCCGCCACTGCGATCAGAGCGGTCACCACGAGCGCCGCCACTCCCCAACTGCCGGGTGGCCCGGCGGGCCCCAGCACCAGGACCGCGGACGCTGCCACCAGCGGCACCGGCAAGAGCAACAGTGCGCGGTCCGGGCCCAGCCGCTGCGGCCATCCCCGCACGCCCATCGCCAGATCCCCACGAATGTCCGGCAGTGCGTCACCCAGATGGGCGCCAACCCCCAACAACGCCCCGGCGGTGACAACCCACCAGGCCGGCCATGGCTGCCCCGGCAAGCCCAGCGCGACGAACGCCGGGAGGCCGGCGAAGCCCACTGCGTAAGGTGCCCAGGACCACGCTGTCGCCTTCAGCCGCAGGTCGTACGCCCATGCCGCCGCCACCCCGGCCAGGTGAACGGCGCCCGCCCACAGACCACAGGCCAACGACAACGGCACGCAGAGCGCCAGCGCTGCATACGCGGCCACCCACACCTCCGTCACACCGACCGTGCCGTCGACGACGGGTTTGCCCCGGCGGCCGGCGACGATGTCCCGGCGCGCGTCGAACGCGTCGTTGCACCAACCGACGGACAACTGCCCGGTCAGCACGGCGGCGGCGGTCAGGACACAACGCGCGGCGCCCTGGCCCGCGGTGACGGCGAGCGCTGCCATCAAGGCGGTGACCGCCACGACGGGCCCGGGGTGGCACGCCCCGGCCAGACCAGCCACCCGGGCGGCCCAACTCGTCTCAGGGGCGCCGGTCGTCGACTGCTCGGGAGTGCCCACCCGGCCGATGGTAGGCGCCCGGACCCCTCCCGGCTGGCACACGTGCCCCGTGACGAACAGCCAGACGGGCGATCCCTGGTGTCGAAGCCCCGGTCCGGGGAACACGTGGGGAGCAACTCCCCCAGTCGGTAACCGGACGGGAACCCTATGACGCGGATCGCCGCAGTTCACGGTGGCCTGGCACCGCACCGTCGCACCCAGTCCGAGATCACCGACATGGTGGCCCGTACCTGCCTGCCCGAGGGAACTGACCGCGGGGTCCTGGACCGGCTGCACCGCAGCGCGAAGGTCGGCTCACGTCACATGACGCTGCCGCTCGAACGCTACGGGGAACTGGACGGATTCGGCGCCTCCAACGATGTCTTCATCACCGCTGCCACCGACCTGGGCGCCGACGCCGTCCAAGGCGCTCTGCACACGGCCGGCCTGACCGCCGCCGACGTGGACCTGCTGATCTTCACCTCCGTCACCGGCATCGCCACCCCCTCGATCGACGCACGGCTGGTCGGCCGCCTCGGACTGCGGCCGGACGTCAAACGGCTGCCCCTGTTCGGCCTGGGCTGTGCCGGTGGCGCCGCCGGCCTGGCCCGTATGCACGACTACCTGCTGGGCCGGCCCGAGCACGTGGCGGTGCTGCTCTCGGTCGAGCTCTGCTCCCTCACCTTTCAGCGCAACGACGCCTCCATGGCCAACCTGGTCGCCACCGGGCTGTTCGGCGACGGCGCCGCCGCGGTCGTCGCCTACGGTGCGAACCGCGCGGGCCACCCGGAACAGACCGCCGGCCCGACCATCGTGGACACCCGCAGCCACCTGTATCCGGACACCGGACGTGTCATGGGCTGGGACATCAAGGACACCGGCTTCCAGGTCGTCCTCGACCCGCAGGTCCCCGATGTGGTGCGCCGATACCTCGCCGATGACGTCGAGGGGTTCCTGGGCGACCACGGGATCAAGCCGCAGGACGTGTCCGCCTGGGTCTGCCACCCCGGCGGTCCCAAGGTCCTGGAAGCCGTCACCGAAGCCCTCGACCTCCCCGACGACGCACTCGATGTGACCTGGCGTCACCTGGCCGACGTCGGCAACCTGTCCTCGGCATCGGTGCTCCACGTACTGCGCGACACCCTGGCCCAACGCCGCCCGCCGCCCGGCACGCCGGGTGTACTGCTGGCGATGGGGCCTGGCTTCGCCTGCGAACTCGTCCTGCTGCGCTGGTAGTTCGGACCGTCGAAGGACAAGAAGGACACGAAGGACATATGATCTGGTACGGACTGCTGGTGGCCGCCGTCGCCGCCGAGCGCGTCGCCGAACTCGTCGTCGCCCGCCGCAACGAACGGTGGAGCACCGCCCGCGGCGCGACCGTGACCGGGCAGGGCCACTACCCGGCCATGGTTGCCCTCCACACCGGCCTGCTGATCGCCTGCCCGGCCGAGGTATGGCTGGCCGACAGCCCCTTCGTACCCGGCCTGGCCTGGCCGATGCTGGCCGTACTCGCGGGTGCCCAGGCGCTGCGGTGGTGGTGCATCCATACCCTGGGACCCCGCTGGAACACCCGGGTGATCGTCGTACCCGGTCTGGCGCTGGTGACGGGCGGCCCCTACCGGTGGCAGTGGCTCCGGCATCCGAACTACGTGGCCGTCGTCGCCGAGGGCGTGGCCCTGCCCATGGTGCACACCGCCTGGGTCACCGCGACCGTGTTCACGGTGCTCAACGCCGTCCTGCTCACCGTACGCATCCGCTGCGAGAACCGGGCGCTGGCCGCCGCGGCCACGCCAACCACACCCACGTCGGCGTGATCGACGTACTGGTGGCCGGCGGCGGACCCGCCGGACTTGCCGCCGCCATCCACGCGGCGCTCGCCGGCCTGGAAGCCGTCGTCGTCGAACCCCGGACCACTCCTGTGGACAAGGCCTGCGGGGAAGGAATCATGCCCAGCGGTGTTGCCGCGCTGCGAGCACTGGGCATCGAGGTCAGTGGCCGCGAACTGCGCGGCATCCGCTACGTGGACGGTGCCGTCCGCGCCGAAGCCTCCTTCAGCGATCACAGGGGGCTGGGGATCCGGCGTACGACGCTGCAGGCCGCACTGCATCAGCGTGCTCTCGGCCTCGGTGTCCGCATGCTGTCGGGCAAGGTCGGCGAGGTGTGCCAGAACGCGGACACGGTCACCGCCGCCGGGATCACGGCCCGTTGGCTGATCGCCGCCGACGGCCTGCACTCCCGGGTGCGCCGCAGCCTGGGGCTGGAACTGCCGGGCCGCCCCCACGGTCGCTACGGGCTGCGTCAGCACTATCACGTCGAACCGTGGACGGACTTCGTAGAAGTCCACTGGTCCCGGCACGGCGAGGCGTATGTGACCCCGGTGGGCGACGACCTGGTGGGCATCGCGGTCCTCAGCCGCAGCCGTCGCGGGTACGACGAGCACCTGGCCGCCTTCCCGACGCTCACCCGGTCACTGGACGGACCGGCAGCGACGGAGGTACGCGGCGCCGGACCGATGCTGCAACGGGTGCGGCGCAGAACCGCCGGCCGTGTGCTGCTCGTGGGCGACGCCGCAGGCTACCTGGACGCTCTCACCGGCGAGGGCATCGCCCTCGCGCTGGCGACGGCCGGGGCTGCCGTCCGCTGCCTGGCCGCCGGACAACCGGACAAGTACGAGCACGCCTGGGCCCGGCTGACCCGACGCCACCGACTGCTGACCGGAGCCCTGCTGGCCGTCGGCCGCCGGCCCGGTACCGCCCGCTTCATCGTCCCTGCGGCATCCCGGATGCCCTCGGTGTTCTCAGCCACCGTCCACGCACTGCAGTAACGGCGTGAAGATCACGGCGTGCGCGGTCGACACGACGATGTCGTGGCCGTCGGCTGAGCCGCTGATCACGAGCCGGTCGTCGAATGCTCAAATACGCAGACCTCTGGTGCTGATGGCTCACCCTGCAGTGTCGAAGGACCTGGTCGACCAGTACTAGATCTTGCGCGTGCTGCACGCTGAGAACGGCAGCCCCGCCGCCCGACAGCGGATCGACGATGACGCCCTCATCGCTGACCTCGTAGACCTCGTAGAGCTCGTACCGCCGCAGGATCAGGTCGCTTCCAGTCGGCGAAGGCGCTGGCGTCGAGGCTGCCGAGGAGGTCGGCAGGGTCCCGGTACACCGCCTGGGCGCCGGCGCCCTCCAGGTCCGCGCGTGGGATTCCGCCGGACAGTACCGCGAGGGGCGTCACCCCGTCCCGTAGGGCGGCCTCCATGTCCCAGACGGTGTCGCCGACGAACACGGCCCCTTCACTGGGCACACCGGCGAGCTCCCTGGCCTGCCGGACAGGGTCGGGGGCGGGCTTGCCCTGGCCGACGTCGTCCGCGCTGGCCGCCCCGAGGATGACCTCGTCCGCGCCGATGGCACGTCGCAACGCGGAGAGTTCCGCGCCGCTCGCCGAGGTCGCCAGGACGACCTTCCAGCCCCGTCCGGCCAGCGTGCGCAGCAGGTCGCCCGCCGCGTCCAGCGCCGGCAGCCGCTCGAAGTACGTGGCGTAGAGGGCGTGGTGGGCCGCGACGACCTGTTCGTCGCCGTCGGTCGCGCGGTCGTCGCCGAGCAGGTGGTCCAGCAGGTCGCCGCCGCTGAGGCCGACGGCGCGGTGGATCTCCCGCATGGGGACATGGTGGCCGGCCTGCCGGAGCGCCTCCCACCAGGTGACGACATGCAGGTGATTGGTGTCGACGAGTGTTCCGTCGACGTCGAAGATCGCAGCGCGGTTCGTGGTCATGACGGTTGTCCTCGTCCTCTCACAGTTCACGCAGGGCGGGCAGCAGCTTCCGCTCGGCCCATTCCAGGTACGGCTCCTGATGCTCGCCGCCGATCTGGAGGAGCGGGTAACCCAGCGGCTCACGACGATGCCGATGATCTCCGTCCCCGGAGGCCGGTGGCTTGCCGTGCAACGTTGGCCGGGTAAGCACGTTGCGTGACTCCGTAGCCTTGCGGCATGACACGCAAGGGTAGGTATCGGTGGCGGGCCCGGCTACGGCGCGGCCTGCCGTGGTTCCTGGTCGCTCGCGGGATCGCCGGGAAAGGCGCTGACGATTGCGGCGCGCACGAGTGGTACAACCACGACGGCGTCATCGCGCGTTGCTACCACTGCGAGGCCGGCGAACGGTCCTGGCCGGTGACAAGCCAGGGCGGCAGCGTGCCTCCTGGAGCTGATTCTTGAGGAACACGACGAGGCCGACCGACATCCGCTCTGCGTTCGTCAGCCCCGGGGGCGGTTGGTCCAAGGGCCTGCTACCCGCGCGCCGCGCGAGCCCCGCTCCTCGTGTGGCTGAGAGCTGCGGAGCGGGTGGAGTGGGGACGTACTCACACTCCGAAGTGGCTTTCGGCCTGCCCGCGATCGGCCGGGCCAACTTGTTCAGGGCGGGCTGGATCTCCGTCAAGTCCTCGTGGTCGACTCCGACACCTGGGCGGGAATCCAGCCCTCGATGCCGTCCGCGCGAACCTTGCCGAGTTCACCCCAAGCCGGTATGGCCTGTTGCTTCCTGACAGGCTGACGGCTCCCGTCCTGTGAACAGGAGGGAGCCGTCCAGCGAGTCGCACGCGTATTGCCGTCAGCAGGTCAGGCGTGACGGCTCGAATGCCGGTTGCCGGTGACGACGCGGTAGAGGGCGAGCAGGATGAAGGAGCCGACGATCGCGGCGATCCAGGTCGAGATGTCGAAGAACCCGTCGATGGAGTCGACGCCGAAGATCACCTTGCCGAGCCAGCCACCAAGCAGACCACCGGCGATACCGATGAGCATGGTGATGATGATGCCGCCCGGGTCCTTGCCCGGCATCAGAGCCTTGGCGATGACGCCGGCGAGCAGGCCGATGACGATCCACGCGATGATGCCCATGGTTTCCTCCGCTTCCTCACATAAGGACTGTGTCAGCTCATCGTCTGTACCGATTCCGCGCGAACAAACGTCTTCTCCGTATCCCAGCCCCGACAGCCCTCTCTTGGCGGTGGTCCCGCGCTGTTGGATGGTGGGGCGGACAGAGGCCATGGACATGGTCACCGCACAGGCACGCACCTGTTGGCATGGGACGGGCTTTTGCGGGTAGACGGCGCACGTTGACGAGGAGGCGGCGCGATGCCTGGGGAGGTCCAACGCCGCCTCCTCGTCTCTGCAGTGAGGGATCACCTGCACAGACGGGAGCGACACCTTCCCGGAGGCGGGGGCGCGGTGGCGCAGTTCGTCGCTCAACCTGCCGTCGAAACGCTGGCCATAACGTCATCGTCGGTGTCGTCGGACTGCTGCTCGCGCTGGCCGCCGCTGCGGCGACCCAGGAGACCGGCCGGAGCAGGGAGGCCCGTTCCGCCCGGATGCCCCGCTGACGTGCGTTTGCAGTCCTGACTCAGGTCAGCCCCAACACCAAGGCCAGGGCCGGTTCGACCAGTCGCCGCCGTAGCGGTGAACAAGAGCCGGGCGCGGCTGTATCAGTGGGCCACCGGGCTTGCAGAAGGTCATGGTCACGCACGGCGATCTCACATAAGAGGCTTTCTGATGGGGCTGGTTGGCCATCTCATCGAGCGGATGCCCGACGCCCCTTCCGACGCAGTAAAGGATTCCTGCTGGTTCACGGCCGGTGTGCCCGCTGCAGGGGCGAGCAGTGGAAGGGTGACAGGCGGCGCATCCAGGAGGTGGATACCGAGCTTGGGGAAGCCTTCGGGAGACCGTGTCCGCTGGGCTCAGCCGACGAGGCGAGGACGGCCGACCGGGGTGGGAGCCACGCCGAGGTGCTCGAGCAACAGCCCTTCCCGCGTGGACCAGGGGCAGATCTCGACGCTCTTGGCCCCACACACTTCCATGAGGGACTCGGCGATCAAGGATCCGGCCAGGGACTGCTCGGCACGGTGCCGGGAGATGCCCGGCAGCTTGGCGCGGTGGGACGGTGCCGCGTCGGCCAGCAGGTGGACCGACGTGCGCAGTTGGGACAGCGTCAGCCGCCGTCTTGTGCTCGGTGTCCTGCCCTGGGCGGCGGCGAGCCGGGCAAGCTGTTCGAAGGTCTTGGAGCAGGCCAACACCCGCCCACCCCGCTCGGCCTGCGGCAGGCCGGGGACGGCTTCCAGGGACTGGCGGAGGTGGTGCCGGATCTCTGCGAGGCGACGTCGGGACGGCACTGTGCCGCCGGAAAGCCAGTCCCGGGTGATCCTGCGAGCACCCAGCGGCAGGGAGTGGACGACGCGGGGTTGGTCTCTGGTGCCGGAGGCGATCTCCACGGTGCCCCCTCCGATGTCCAGGACCAGCAACTGCCCAGCTGTCGGGCCGGCCCACTGGCGGGCGGCCACGTAGGCCAACCGTGCCTCCTCCTCGCCGGTCAGCACACGCAGGCGGGTGCCGGTAGCGCGCGCCACTCGCGCGATGACCTCGTCACGGTTGGGCGCGTCCCGGATGACGGAGGTCGCGAACGCGAACACTTCCGGTCCACGCAGACGCGGATCGGCGGCGACGGCCTCGGCCACAGCCCGCTCGACACTCCTCACACCGACCTTGTCCAGACGCCCCTTGCGGTCGAGGGTCTCGTGCAGTCTCAGCCGAACCTTGCGGGAGAACACCGGCTCCAGCACCGCACCCGGACGCCGCCGCACCACCGTCAGCAGAGCACTGTGACACCCGACATCGAGTACACCTGCCTGCCGCAT
This sequence comes from Streptomyces sp. SID12488, assembly GCF_010548275.1. Classification (GTDB taxonomy): domain Bacteria; phylum Actinomycetota; class Actinomycetes; order Streptomycetales; family Streptomycetaceae; genus Streptomyces. Next base: position 28,803 of record NZ_JAAGLT010000045.1, on the reverse strand, counting down.
CCCATCGCCTCCCCCTGACACCCGAACTCGACCCAACCGGTTCCCTCTCCCTCCGACACCCCTTACCGAAAGCACGACGTGGCTTCCGGGCCGACAGGTAAGCATACCGTCACCACCCGCGCACCCTCCGCCCCGGCCCACGGTGCCGCCGCCTGCAGCAGCACCGCCAAGCCATGGTGCTCCTCCGTCGGAGCACGACCACCTGCTTGATCGAACGGTCCTGGATCTTGAAATCCGTCGCATCCCCTGAGCTGGGGTGTTGCGACGATCACTCGAACTCAAGCACTCCCGGGAGGCCGACGGGACGACGGAAGGTCCGACCCGGCTCGGGGTCCTCGATCGGCACATGCTGCGAGTCAGCAGGCTCGGCCATTCCTGGCGACTTTGCCGCCTACGCCCGTCGCTTCAGCCGGTCATCCCCCATTGCCTGAATGGCACTTGTCACAAATCACGCGAAAACCAAGCCATCCGAGCGGACGTGCACAGCTGTTCAGGCAGGCGGCTGCCCTGGCAGCGACCGTGGTCCTGCTCGGCGCCTGCGGTGAAGCCGTCGAAGCAGCACCTCCACATCCCACGGGCAGCCCCTCGGTCCCCTCGTGCGTGACGCCGTCAGGGGATCTGCTGGCGGACATCGACGGCGACGGCCGCGCAGACCGCGTCTCCGACCCCTCCCACATTGGGGCTCGACTGACCGTCGCGTTCGGCAAGGAATCGGGCCACGGCACCCCGGTCGGACCGATGGCGATGCCCCGAGCACGATGCCCCCCTTCGGGCCTGCGCACGTTCTACCCGGAGTGCGGAAAGGCGGCCGGTAACCGGGGCTGAACTTCATCGGTGCGTGTGTAAGGAGTACGGGATTCCCATCCCGCTCGCGCCGAATGCCGGGGCCCACTCGGCCACCTCAGGTCAAGGCCGGCAACAACCCGGCCAACGTCAGCCCGAGCAGGGCCGATCCGGGCCCGGTACGGAGGATCACACCGGAATCCTCCGGCGACGATGGGGCCGCTGGACGTGGGCCGGCTTTATTCGGTTGCCGCTGCCCGTGTCCGCCCCTCACCATGGGCGGCACACCGGGAGCCGTCCGGTGCTCCACGAGAGGAGGCACGACCGTGACGACGACTGTCCTCGGCTTGCCCGCAGACCACCTTCCTCTCGCCTCATGGAGCACCTTCAGCGATGTCTCACGACAATCTCTCGCCATACCCTCAGCACCCCGTATCTCCTGACGACTTCAGCGCCGACGCCTACCGCCGCGTCACGCCGCGGGACGACTTGGGCGACATCGACGACCGGTTCGTCTTCGACTTCCGTTCCTACGACGACCTCGAGGACGGCCAACGCTGGTCGACCTGGCTGAGCGTCGAACCCCTCTGCCGAGGCCCCGAGCCGCTCCCGGCCTGGGTGGTGACCTCGCAGGGCGCGATCGACACCGAGCTCGGCGTGCTCAAGACCGGCAAGGAGGCCGACGTCCACCTCGTCGAGCGCGCCGACCCGCTCGACGCCGCCGCCGGCGTGGTCATGGCGGCCAAACGGTACCGCTCTGCCGAACACCGGACCTTCCACCGCGCCGCGTCCTACACCGAGGGCCGCTCGATGAAGCGCTCACGTGACGAGCGGGCCGTCAAGCGCAAGAGCACCTTCGGCCGGCAGGTCGCGGCCGGCGAGTGGGCGGTGTCCGAGTGGGGCGCGCTGGTGCGGCTGTGGAACCTCGGGCTGCCGGTTCCCTACCCGGTCCAGATCGACGGCACCGAGATCCTGATGGAGTGGATCACCATCGTCGACGAGGACGGCGCCGTCCAGACCGCGCCCCGGCTCGCCCAGGTCCGGCCCTCACCCGAGCTGCTGGCGGCGTACTTCGAGCAGCTCACCGACGCGCTCGCGACGATGGTGCAGAACGGCGTCGTGCACGGCGACCTCTCGGCGTACAACATCCTGGCGGCGGGCGAGCGGCTGGTCATCATCGACCTGCCACAGATCGTCGACCTGGTCGGCAACCTCAACGCGATGGGCTTCCTCCAGCGCGACTGCACCAACATCTGCGGCTGGTTCCGCTCGCGGGGCCTCGATGTCGACGAGCACGCGCTGTTCGCGGAACTGATGGCGCACGCCTTCTGAACCGGGCGGCCGGCGCCAGGCCGCGCTCGTGAGGCGCAACCGCAGGCGCGGCGGGCGTGGACGGGACGGGCGGGTGTCCAGGTCGGGTCGCTGGTGGGCCTCGACCGTCGGGGCGAGGCCCACCAGCGACCCGATTGAGCGGGTGGTGGCTCCGCGAACTGAACCTGCGTGAGCGGGGCGGGGTGCCGGCTGGGCTGCGCATGGCCGGCGTGACGTTCCTCGGGTGCACGTTCACGCCGGACACCGACTCCTCCGCCACCACGGATGCCGAGCAGGTTGTCCGGGGCGGCGAGCATCCCGTTGCGCAGGTGTTCGACCAGCAGCGAGGGGGCCCGGCCCCGGCCTTGCCCCCTCGTCGGTTTCCTCCATCGCCCTCACCCTGGCCTTGCGTACCCGGCGGGCGCGGGCCGCGACGGCCTTGTGCAGCAGCTGGTGCGCGGTACGGCCCGTCACCACCACGCCGAACAGTCGGCGGTCGATCAAAGTCGGCGCGGTGAACGTCCCCTCCCTCCACCGGGGCCGGCCCCACAGTCACTCCACGATCGCCGTGAACGAACGAGCGTGATCGCGGAGACCGCCAGACCGAGCAGCGCGGTGAACAGCTTCCATCTGCTTCCGGTCGGCGGCGTACGGCAACTCGTCGTCGGGAAAATCCACAGCACCCGGCACCGACGCTACGTCGGTGACCGCACCGACTTCCGGATCACCAACTGCGTACTGAGCACCACGTGGCCGTCGGCCAGGCGGCTCTCCCGCTCCAGGGCCAAGCGGACCGCGGTGCGTCCCAGGTCCTCGTAGGGCACGCGAACCGTGGTGAGCGCGGGCGCCAGGTCGGCGGCGAAAGGTACGTGGGCGAAGCCGACCAGGGACACGTCACCGGGCACGTCCAGACCGGCCTCGCGCAGCGCGGCCAGAGCGCCGACGGCCACCATGTCGGCGCCCGCGAAGACCGCCGTGAAGTCCAGCCCTTCCTTCAGCGCGGTCCGGGCCCGCTGGTAGCCGGAGACCCTGGTGTACTGCCCGGCCACGTCCAGGCCGGCCGGTCCCCGAGTCTCGTCGCCCGCCGGGTCACCGCCGCGCGCTGCTCGTTCCAGACCCTGGTGACCTTCGACCCACGCACACCGGACCACCTCGCGGGCCTCACCGCCTACTACAACACCCGCAACTGGCACTACCTGTACGCCGGGGAGTTCATCGCCGACAACGGTGGGGTGGACAATTTCCGGGAGTGTCAAACGTTCGACTCTGGCCCGTAGTCGGTGGTGACGCTGCGCAGGTGGGGCATGTCGACGGCGCGGGCGGCTGTGATCCGCTCGGCGAGCTTCGCGCCGTTGCCCTCGGCCGGTTTGAGCGGGGCGGCGAAGCCGCGGGCGGGATCGGCGAGTGCGGTCAGCTCCGGGCAGACCGCGGTGATCTTCTCCAGCAGCCTTGTTTCCTTCGGGCGCAGGTTTTCAGGGGCGGTGAGCAGGAGATGGCCGGTCTGACGTGAGGTAGTGACGGGTAGGTCGCCTTATGCGCGGCCCTGAGAGGACGGTTCGTGAAGTGACGTCCGGTTCCCGGTAAGTGGGTGTCTTTGACCTCGGGGCGGGTTCCGCCTGCACCGCGGGCCGAATACATCGTCAGGGATAATGTGCCTGTGTCCAGACGCCAGCGGCCGGAGCCACCTACGGATGTCCGACTCGACCCTTATCGCCACGCTGCTGCTCGCCTTATGGACGGGGACGAACAGGTCGGCGTGTTCCTGACCCGAGTCACCACTTGGTGGTGCCGGGAAGGCCCGGTCTGGCGAAGGCGGTGGGTGAAGCCGCGAGAGCTTCCTGAGTGGGCAGTGTTTCGTGTCCGTGCAACACAGCAAATGCCCGTGTTCGAGGACGGGGTCGTTGGTGCTGACAAGCTCGATGAGGAGCTTGAGGACTGGTCCTCGGGGTCCTTCCGGCTGCGGGGCCGACGGTTCACACTCGAGTGGCTCGGCGAAGACGAGACCGAGGCGGTGCATAGGGAGCACGGCTGGATGAGCGGCTGACCTTCCCCACTACTGGCTGTGCCGCAACACCGGCCAAGGACGCCAGGCCGCTATCGTCGCCAGATGGCTGAAGATCTTGAGAAGTTCAACACCTCGATGACCACCTGGCAGGAGTGGCAGGACGCCCCCTGGGGCCGACTGCGCTATTCGATCGCTGAGGCAAACCTGCTCCGTCATCTTGGCGACGTGGGCGGCGAATCGCTTCGGATACTCGACCTCGCCGGCGGCGACGGCGGAGACGCGATCCGCCTCGCGGCCCGCGGGCACCATGTCACCATCGTTGACTACGCACCCGCCATGCTCGCAGCGGCCACTGAGCGAGCCGTGGCAGGCGCCGTGACGGAGCTGATCAACTGCGTCGAGGCCGACGCGACCGATCTGCCCCGCGACCTCGCCAACGGGGAATTCGATGTCGTGCTCTGCCATAACCTCCTGCAATACATGGACGACGTCCCAAGCGCTCTCGCCTCGGCACTCTCCCCGCTGAAGGCCGGGGGCCTGGTCTCCGTCATGGCGATCAACCGGCATTCGACGCCCTTGAACATCGCCGTCCGGGAGATGGACCCCGCGGCGGCGCTCGCCGCACTCGACACCGATCAGGCGCGGACGCAGATGTTCAACTCGGTGTTGACGCTCCACACAGCTGAAGAGATCATCCGCACTCTGCGGGAGGTCGGCTGCCGGGACATCGCCCACTACGGCATCCGCAGCTTCTGCGACTACATCACCGACGACGCACGCAAGCACGACCCGGACTTCTACGCAGCCCTCGAACGCCTCGAACTCGCCACCACCGCCCGGCCGCCCTACATGCACACTGCCCGGCTCTTCCAGCTCACCGCCTGGAAACCGAGCTAGGGATCGTCCTCCCGCGGGGTCGGTTCTCATCGACATTTCGAGGCTCTGTGATCGACAAGTGCTGCCCGCTCTTCGGTTACGAAGCCACGCTTCCAGGCCACCGAGACCGAACGACACAACACGGCGCGGTGCAGCGTCTGCTCCGACGAACCGGAGTGGACGGGGCTGATGCACGGCAGTGACCTCAGTAGGCTGATGCGCCGAGCAAAGGAGCACTGCCCATGAGTTTCCGCCTCAAGGCGATCACCCGCGAGGAGCACCTGGCCTTCGTCGCGACCCGGCCCTCGGCGAGTCACATGCAGGTCCCCTCCTGGGGTGATGTGAAGCCGGACTGGCGGGCAGAGAGTCTGGGGTGGTACGACGGCAACGACCGCCTCGTCGGCGTGGGGCTGGTGCTGTTCCGGCCATTGCCGAAGCTCAAGCGGTACCTTGCCTATCTGCCTGAAGGGCCCGTCATCGAATGGGACGCGCCGGATCTTCAGCGATGGCTGGAGCCGATGCTCGCCTACCTCAAGGCTCAGGGCGCGTTCTCGGTGAAGATGGGCCCGCCCATCGTCGCCCGCCGCTGGAGTGCGGAGGCGGTCAAGGCCGCGATCGCCGACCCGCAGGCCAGACAATTGCGTGATGCAGAGGCCACCGTGCACGAGCCGCGGGCCTTCGACATCGCTGACCGGCTGCGCCGGATGGGCTGGCAGCAGACCGAGCCCGGCAACGAGGACGGCTTCGCCGCCGGCCAGCCGCGCTATGTGTTCCAAGTCCCGTTCGCAGACCGGTCGCTGGAGGACGTCCAGCGAGGCCTCAACCAGCAGTGGCGCCGCAACATCAAGAAGGCCGAGAAGTCCGACGTCAAGGTCGTCCGCGGCGGCTACGACGACCTGCCCTCCTTCTACGACATCTACGTCGAGACCGCCGAACGTGACCGGTTCATCCCGCGACCACTGGCGTACTTCCAGCGTATGTGGACCGCACTGACGGCCGAGGACCCCAACCGCATGCGCCTCTACCTCGCCCACCACGAGGGCGAAGTACTCGCGGCAGCAACGATGCTGACCGTCGGTGAGCACGTCTGGTACTCCTACGGAGCCTCCACCAGCCGCAAGCGCGAGGTCCAGCCGAACAACGCCATCCAGTGGCGGATGATGACCGACGCCCACGAACTCGGCGCGAGCATCTACGACTTCCGCGGCATCACCGACACTCTGGAGGAGAGCAACCACCTTCTCGGCCTGCTCCGGTTCAAGGTCGGCACCGGCGGCCAGGCCGTGGAATACCTCGGCGAGTGGGACTTCCCGCTCAACAAGCTCCTCCACAAGGCCCTCGACCTCTACATGTCCCGCCGCTGAGCTCGACGGCAGCGCGTCTTCACAGCACCGGAACGGAGCCGGGTCCTCCAGCGCCATCTGGTCAGCAAGCCGGACTGCTCTGTCTTAAATCACGCGGCTTGAACCGTTCCTGACCGTCGGGGAGCTGCATGAGACGCAGGCGGAGGAGGACTTCCCTGGCCGCGACGGCGTCGTGGGTGTCGGCCGGCGTGACCATGACGAACAGCAGCAGCCCTTTCATGTCGACGACGATGTGTCTCTTCCGGCCTGGGATTTTCCTGCCCGGGTCGAATCCGGAGGTGGATCTGGGGACGGTGGCGGCGACCTTGACGGACTGCGAATCGATCACTACGGCCACGGGGTGCGGGGAGGTTCCCAAGACGCGGCGGACCAGGCGCCTGAGCTGGTCGCGGATGAGGTTGAAGATGCCGGCCGCGCGCCACCGACTGAAGAACCCGAAGACCGTCTGGAAGGGCGGGAAGTCCGCTGGCAGGACCCACCACTTGCAGCCCGTATCCACCACGTACCGGATGGCGTCGACGATTTCACGGCGAGGCCACTTCTCCGGGTGGCCGCCCGAGGCCAACTGGCAGGCGGGTGTGGGCAGCAGCCGCTCCAGCAGGGCCCATTCCTCGATGCTGGTGTCCGAGGGATAGCGGCGTCGGCGCGTCCCGTGCTCCCTTGGTGTCCCGTCCCCGCGGTGGCGGTGAACTGGTAGCCGTCGGCGCGTGTGTAGATGAGGGGCTGCCAGCCCTTCTTGGCGATGACGTCGCGCAGCATCGCGAGCCCGGAGCGTACCTGACTTCGAGTCAGTTCGATGGCCCGCATCAGCTGCGGCATGTGCAGACCGGCGGGGCGGGCCGACATCAGCACCCGTCAGAGGGCCTCGGCGTACTCGCGGGCGCTATCGCCCTCGCGCCGTGATCGGCGCGGCACGGCTTTTCGCCTCGTAGCAGTTTGGTCAGCTCCTCGTCCATGTCCAGATGACCGCTGTCGACGGCAGTCACAATCCACTCGCAAGTCGCCCGGACACGGTCGACGTTCCTGTGGATCACCTCCCGCTCGTCCTCGGACAACCGGCGTCCCGGCCTCTGCCCGCAGCATCCTGCCGCACGAGACCCATGGCAACCCATGGCCAACGCTGCAGGGTGCACCAGGTCGAACGACGGGTTCTCGCCCTGACCGGCGACTCCTACGGCACCCGCCAACGACGCGAACTGCTGAGCAAGGACAACGCCGCCGGACGCCGGTGACTCACAGGGCCAACCAGCAATACAGCCGCAGCCCGGAGGCCAGAGCACGCTGAGTCAAGCCGGCCAACTCCTCCAGGACCTCGACCGTGACTTCGACGCTGATACCCAGCTGCCGGAGTTCGTCGGTCATCGACCACAGTTCGGCAGCACGAACGAGATCGTCCCGCGATGCTGCGGCAAGAGCATCGACCAAGCTGTCAGACACGCTGACGACCAAGGACTCACCCTCCGGCGAGGACAGCAGTTCCCCCGACCGCGGGAGTTCACGGGCCTCCTCATAGCTGCACCCGGTCATGACGGATTCGAGCAGGGCAATCGCGACGACCGGGTCAATGTTCTCCAGCAAGACCACGTCGAGCCCTGCCTTCTCCGGCCCTCCCAGCGTCTGGAGGACCGAGATGGCGGCCTGGTCATCAGCGGCAGAAAAGTAGTCAGACAGCGGCATGCCACCGATTCTGACACCCAAGGCTGACAACCATGCTGATCCCGCGGAGATCGTCCACGGCGTAGAGAGACAGGTTCTGATTGAGCGGACGACGAGGTGCGCGATGCCGGTGTAGCCCAGCTCCCGGATCTCCTCTGCGAAGTGGGTGACAGCAACTACCGGTTCGGCCGCGCGGCGAGCGCGCGGATGGTCGCGGTAGGGGTCGACGCCCGCCTCCGCTGCCGGGAGGCAAGCCGGCCCTGGCGACGCTCATACCTCAACGGGCCGACTTCAGCGACGAATTCAGCAACCACATCGGCCGTCAGGCCCGCGATCCGCCGGTTACCGATGGCCACCGCACGAGTCACGTTCCCACCACACACCCGTGACCAACCATCAAGGACTCGACGCCTCGCCGTCAACCATGTACGAGCTCGTAAGGCGGGCAGCCGTTCCCAACCGTCAGATCGCTTTTTCCCTGACCCTTTTTCTAACCCATTGTCGAAAGCCATTGCTAGCTATACCCTTACGCCCCACCGGTGCAGTGAGGCCCGGCCCGGTCAGGGAGGATCGAGGAGATTCGTGTCGTCGGTGAAGCGCACGTCACGTGACATCCGAACCGCGAACCGATACGAAGTACTGCGCCAGATCATCGCCACGTCACCCGTTTCCCGCCAGAAACTGGCCGCCACTTCCGGGCTCAGCACGGCCACGGTCGCCACACTTGTCGGTGAACTGCTGGAGATCGGCATTCTGACCGAAGTCGGGTTCGAGGACTCGGCGGGTGGCCGGCCCCGGGGCCTGGTGGCCATCAACGCTTCGGGAGGCGCGTTGATCGGCGTGGACATCGCAGAAACGTACGTGCGGGTCGAGTTGTTCGACCTCGCTCTGAACGTCCTGGCGCGTGCCGAAGAGGATGTCGGGCCCGGGGAAAGCCTCCCAGAGCAGGTGGTCAGCCATGTCACTGCGGCCATCGGGTCGGTTGTCACACAAGCTGGAGTCTCGGGTGCACGCGTGCTCGGTGTCGGCGTGAGCATGCCGGGCCAGGTGGACCGTGTCACCGGCTTCGTGGAGTACGCGCCCAACTGGGACTGGCACGACGTACCACTCCTCGACCTACTGGCCGAGTACATCGCTTATCCCCTTCACCTGGACAATCCACTGCGCGCCTGCGCGGTGGCCGAACTGTGGTTCGGGGCCGCGCGCGGGCGCGTGGACGCCGTGGTGGTCAATCTCGGGACCGGGGTGGGCGTCGGACTCGTGCTGGGCGGCGGGCTGCACCGAGGTGGGAGCAACAGCGCAGGCGAATGGGGCCACACCACGATCGTCCTGGACGGCAGGCTGTGCCGCTGCGGCAAGCACGGCTGCGTGGAGGCGTACGTCGGTGCGTCCGGGATCATGTTGAACCTGCAGGAGCTGAGTCCTCAGAGCACTCTGCTGTACCCGGAGGACCAGACGGCCACCATCGCCGCACTGGCCCGGGGGCTGCAAGAACACGACCCGGTGGCCCTCAAGGTGGTCCGCGACACCGTCCGCTACCTCGGTGCCGGCATCGCCGATCTGGTCAACCTGTTCAACCCCGAAGTGGTCGTGCTCAGCAGCTGGGTCGCGGCTGCCCTGGGTGAGCCCCTGGTCACAGAGGTACGCAAGGCCGTCGCCCGGCACGCGCTGCCACGGCCCATGACCGCCACCGATATCGTCCTCTCCCCCATCCCCACCGACCCGGTGTGTCTGGGCGCGGCCACGTTCGCACTCGAAGGTGCCCTGCAGTCCGTAGGCGGACGGAGGGCATTGAAGCGCGCCGCCCCCGCAAGGAGCCAGAGCCGTATCGCACCGCTTTCATGACGACGGAAGGGACACACATGGTCTGTCCCCACGCCAACGGACCGGTCTTGCGGACTGCAGCAATCCAGTAATCCAGTAGTCGCATTCGTACCCACCGGACCCCGCTGACGCTCTGTCCGACCGGCTCGGCCACCACCCTCACGGTGGCCGAGGTCTCCCCCACACCGCACAGACCATCGACGTTGGTGTGTCGGACACCTGGTGGGTGAACGAACCGACCAGCAGTACTTCGAGCGCCAGGTCCAAGCCCCGTTGATCAAAGGCCCGTTGAGGAGGGCAAGCAGCCGTCCGGCGGGAGTTCAGGCCTTGTTACGGCCGTGGACCACACAGGTGACGCGGTCCAACGCTGGTTGCTGAAGACCAACGGACGGATCCTCAGCGAAGCGCCCAGCGGACTTAACCCCTTTGCCACACCCTCGCGTTCGTCATTCCGAACGGACGCAACGTTTCGCACAGCCTTCGTCCAACCCCTTGCCGAAGGCTTTTTCGAAAGTTACCGTCCCGCCCTGCAACCCATTTGGTCATCCGGCCGCAGAGGCACAGCCGCACTTCGAGACAAGGACGTCAACATGTCGGCAATGAGCAGCAGTAACTGGGACCGCCGATCCATCCTCCGGGCCGCGGCGGGCCTGTCCGCCGCGGGCGCGCTGACCGCCTGCGGCGGCAACAACGGGCGCTCCGGTGGGGCCGGTTCGGGCACGAACCTCACGCAGTACTTCCACGCGTACGGCGAGGCGGGCACCGAGCAGGCCATCAAGAAGTACGCCAAGGCCTACGACAAGGCCAACGTGACCACGCAGTGGATCACCAGCGCCGACTTCGAGAGCAAGCTCTTCGCGACACTGCTCACCAAGAACGCGCCCGACCTCTTCGAGTTCCACCCGCAGATCCAGATGATCAAGAGCGGTCAGGTGGCGGATCTGACCGACATCATCGATCCGGTCAAGGACGACTTCAACCCGGCCGACATCAAGTCGCACACGGTCGACGGCAAGATATACGGCGTCCGCATGATCGACGACCCGCAGTTCTTCTTCTACCGGAAGTCGATGCTGGAGAAGGCCAAGGTCGAGGTGCCGACCACGCTCGACGAGCTGATGGAGGCCGCGGCCAAGCTGACCACCGGCAAGGTCAAGGGCCTGTACATGGGCGACGACCTGCACAGTGTCGTCAGCCCGATGATCTGGTCGGCCGGCGCCGACACCCTCAACGAGAAGAACGAGATCGCCTACCACACGGACGGCGTGATCGAGGGCATCAAGAAGATGCGCAAGCTGTTCACCAGCGGCGACCTTCTCCTCGGCGCACCGACCGCGTCCTGGGACCCCTCCTCCCTCAACCAGGGCCTGTGCGCCATCCAGTTCTGCGGTATGTGGGCGATGCCGGGGATCCAGGCCGCGCTCGGCGACGACTGGGGGATCTTCCCCTTCCCCAAGACGATCGACTCCGGCAAGCAGTCGGTCTACAACGGCGGCTGGTCGATGTTCGTCAACGCCAAGAGCGAGAACGTCGAGGCCGCCAAGGAGTACGTCAAGTGGCTGTGGATCGACCAGAAGCAGTACCAGGAGGACTGGGCCACCTCCTACGGCTTCCACATCCCGCCGCGCACCTCGCTCGCACAGTCGGCCACCAAGCTCAAGTCGGGCAACGCGGCTGAGGGCGTCAAGCTCTTCAACGAGTTCGGGCACTTCGACAACATCGGCTGGACCCAGGCCATGATCACCTCCCTCGAGGACGTCTTCGCCAACGCCGTCCGTAAGGACATGGACCCGGAAAAGGCCCTCGACAAGGCCGACGAGGCCGTCAACCGCGAGCTCAAGAAGCTCTTCGGATAGACCGCGGAACGGACCACGACATGTCGACGACCAAGACGCGCGACCTCGCGCGCCCCGCCACGGCGAAGGCCTCACCGGCCAAGCCGCGGCGGGGTCTGTGGGGCAGCCCCACCTTCACATTCTGGCTCTTCACCGGGCCGTTCCTCATCGGCCTGGCGGTCTTCGTCTACGCGCCGATCCTCTGGAGCCTCTGGCTCAGCTTCTTCGAAGCCCGCTTCACCGTCACACCCGACAAGTTCGTCGGCTTCGAGAACTACACGTACATGCTGACGAACGACGACTTCGTCGGCTCGCTCGGCACCTTCACCGCCTTCGCCGCGTTCATCGTGCCCACCACCTGGGCGCTCTCACTCGGGCTGGCCCTGCTGGTGAACCGGCTGCGCTTCATGCGGGCGTTCTTCCGGTCGGTCTTCTTCCTGCCGACCGCGTGCAGCTATGTGGCCGCCTCGCTGATCTGGAAGATGTCCATCTTCAGCGGGGTCCGGTTCGGCCTGATGAACACGATCCTCGGCTGGTTCGGGATCGAGAACATCGCCTGGCTGGTCGACCCCAATCCGCCCTGGTACTGGGTGGTCATCGTCAGTGCGCGTCTGTGGCTGCAGTCCGGCTTCTACATGATCCTGTTCATCGCCGCGCTGCAGAACATCCCGGGCGAGCTGTACGAGGCCGCCGCCATCGACGGCGCCAAGCCCGGCTGGCAGACCTTCCGGTACATCACACTGCCCCAGCTGCGCGCCACGTCCACCGCCGTGGTCCTACTGCTGCTGGTCGCCGCCTACCAGGCGTTCGACGAGTTCTACAACCTTCTGTCGAAGACGACCTGGGGTCGTCCACCCCTGGTCGAGCTGTACTACAAGGCCCTGGGCGAGAGCCAGGACTACGGTGCCGGCAGCGCGGGCGCGGTCATCCTGACCGTGCTGATCTGTGCCGTGACCCTGCTCCAGGGCAAGTTCATGGGCTTCGGAAGGGGAGAGGAGTCCAAGTGACCACCACGATGCCCGAGGTACCCGAGGTACGGGATTCCGCGCCTCCGCCGGACAAGCCCAGCCGCGTCCAGCGCGGTGGCGGCGTGATGAGCTCCACCGGGCTCTACATCGCCACCGGGATCGCCGGCTTCCTCTTCCTGGTCCCGTTCTACCTGCTGGTCCGCAACGCCCTCTCCACGGACACCGACATCACGGGCGAGAACTGGAAGTTCTTCCCCACGGACATCCAGTGGGGCAACATCAGCGAGCTGTTCAACGACGGGACGGTGCCCTTCGCCCAGTCCCTGTGGAACTCGGCGGTCGTGGCCACCCTCCACACCATCGGTGTCCTGCTGGTGTGCTCCCTCGCCGGCTACGGTCTGGCCCGCATACCGTACAAACACGCCAACAAGGTCTTCTACGCCGTCCTGGGGACCCTGATGGTCCCCACGGCGGTCACCTTCGTCCCGAGCTTCGTGCTGGTCTCGTCGCTCGGCTGGGTGGACACCTACCAGGGGCTCATCGTCCCGGGCCTGTTCAGTGGTTTCACCTGCTTCCTGTTCCGGCAGTACTTCCTGGGATTCCCCAAGGAGTTGGAGGAGGCGGCGCGCGTGGACGGACTGGGCTACTGGGGTGCGTACTGGCGCATCGTGGTGCCCAACTCGCTGAACTTCTTCGCGGCGATGGCGACCATCACTTTCATCCAGGGCTGGAACTCCTTCCTGTGGCCGCTGGTCATCGGTCAGAGTCCGGACGCGTGGACCGTTCAGGTTGCGCTCTCCAACTACATGTCCAACCAGACCGTCATATTCCATATGATCTTCATGGCCACCGCCTTTTCCATCCTGCCCCTGGTATTCGTGTTCCTCTTCCTCCAGCGCTGGCTGGTACAGGGGATCGCCCAGACCGGCATCAAGGGCTGACACCCTCTTTTCGAACACCCGGAGGCCGATGCCTTTCGTACTACCGCCTTCGACTGCGTCGAGGACATCTCACCGGGCAGCGGGGCCCTGACGCCCCGCGCCTGGTACCTGTTGTCGCCGCGCGCTCGGCGGCAACACGGTCTCTGGTGTCCGCGCCCCGAGAGCGGGTCTGCCGTGACGCCGAATCGGCCCGCGTACCGAACCTGCCAGGGCTCGACCGGGGACGGTATGAGGGACGGTCCGGGCAGGCTCGTCCAGGCCGACACAGCCAACAGTGCGATCAAGTCGGCGAGCAGCGCCTCGCCGGCCTCTGTCAGTGGCACGGCCAGGCCGTCTGCCACCCGTCAGGTTCCCGTATCTCGGGGCCACCGCTGCGCCTGTCGTGTTCGGCGTGGTGTGTCGAAGCAGAAGTCGGCCCGGCCCCGTCGGGCGGGCGACGAGACGATCTGCAGGAGCCGGCCCGCTCGCTCCCTGTCTCAGGAGCAATGGCGCAGAGTGCGATGCGCCGCTGTCGAGCCTCGTTTCCGACGACGGCCAGGACATGAAGAACCTCGTCGACCTGGCCGTCGACAGCAACTCGTCCTTCGCGGAGCGCAGAGGGCGACCGGGAGCTGCCCGCTACGCCGGCGGCCCTACCCGTCGGCCGTCCGTCCTCACCAGTCGGCGGATCGTCTCCAGGTTCAGCGCCGGGTTCGCAGCCGCAGCGTGGGCCGGCTCCTCGTCGTCGAGGAGTTCTTCCAGCCGGGACTGCGGAAGGTTCGGGTGGTGCGTCGCCGCAGCCTTCACGGCGTGTTCCGGGTCCTGGGTGGGCCGCTCCACGGCTGCCGACTCGGTTTCGGGGTCTCGTGCGGCCAAGGCCCGGACCTCAGGGTCCTCGTGGTCGGCGAAGGCGACCAGGCCGTTGGTCGGGAAGTTCGGCCGGGTCGTGAGGTGGCTGCGCTCGTCAGGCGAACTCGCTGGGCCGGATCGGCGTGGGGGTACGCGCGAAGAAGCTGCGGGTGTAGGTGTCGGGGTGCTCGATCACCGCGTCGACGACGGCGTCGGGCAGGATACGGTCCCGGCACAGCACCATCCGTACGGCAAGCGGAGCGTCAGAGAGCAGTCGCAGGAGGATGCTCTCCGGCACGGACGGGTTGAGGGCCAGCCCGACAAGCCTACGGGTGGGGAGATCGGCGTCTGCCCAGATCTGCTCAGGCGTAGGCATACTTCGTCTCCCAAGGTGTCAACCGGCCCTATGAAGACCTGGTCCACGACCCTGTCCGCGTTGCACAGCGACGGGCCGAACCCTGGGTGGCGCGTGAGCCTGGTCGGTGGTGGACCACGGCTATCGAGGTTGAAGATCAACCCATGGCCTGTTTCGGAAGCCGCGGGGAGCGTCGGGTTCTGAAGGGAGGCGTTCGTCGTAGGGTGAGGGCGACCCAAGGTGGCCAACGGCCGAGGGAGCCATGTATGACGCGGTATCTGATCTCGTTCGATGACGGCGCGATGACCTTCCCGGAGGAGGAGCTGCCCGAGGTGGCCAAGGCTTCGCACGAGGTGGTGCGTCAGGCTAAGGACGCCGCTGTGTGGGTCTTCGGCGGTGGACTGGAAAGCCAGCGGGCGAGCGTCGTGGCCACCGACGGGACCGTCACCAACGGCCCGTACCCGGAGACCAAGGCGGTGCTCGGCGGGTTCTCGATCATCGATGTGCCCTCACGTGAGGACGCGCTGGAGTGGGCTGGCAAGATCGCTGCCGCGTGCCGATGCGCGCAAGAGGTCCGGGAGATCATGCCCGACCCGACCGTCTGATCGCAGACGACTCGCCACGCCTGCTGAAGGCTGCGACAGGGGTAGCCGGTCCGGCGGCCAAGCCCTCTTCCTCGCGCGCCACGCATCTGCCTAGCGTGCTCTCATGGATCACCGACAGCAGCCGTCCGTGCCCGCGTCCGACCGCTTCGACCACTGCCCCTGGCTGTTCGAGAAGGAGGCCACGGAGGAGCGACGAGCCGCGCAGCGGGAGCGGCAACGGTCCCTCGGCGGGGACAGCGAGGTGGGCGAGCGTTGCTACGTGGCCGAGTCGGCGGCGGTCTTCCCCGACCTCCTGCGACTGGGCGACGACTCGTACATCGCCGCCCACTCCTACGTCACCGGCACCCTGACCACGGGCACGGACTGCACGCTGAACCCGTTCACCGTGGCCCGCGGCACCATCTCCCTGGGTACCGGCGTACGAATCGGCGCCCACACCTCGCTCCTGGGCTTCAACCACTCGATGGCCCCCGACCAGCCGGTCTTCCGGCAACCGCAGACCAGCCGGGGCATCACCGTCGGCGACGACGTCTGGATCGGCTCCCAGGTGGTTGTCGTTGACGGCGTCACCATCGGCGACCACTGCGTGATCGGCGCCGGGGCGGTGGTGACGAAGGACCTACCGGCGTGGACGGTGGCGGCGGGGAATCCGGCGCGGCGGATCCGGGACCGGCGCGAGACGGGGGGCCGCCGACGGCCGAGCGCTCCAGGAGGCGGTGACGGCGACGGCGACGCTCTGGCCCGGTTCGCCGACACCGCCCGTGCCCAGGCCGCCGGCATCCTGGCCCGCTGCTGGAACGGCGACCACTACACCGACCGCCCCGACGCCGCACCCACCGTGCGGGCACACTGCGACGCCGTGGAGATCGCCGACGTGCTGCTGTCATCCGCCCCCGAGCAACTGGACAGGACGGAACACATCGATCGCCTGGCGTCCCTCCAGGACCAGGTAACCGGCCTGATACCCGAACTCGGTGAGCGGCCACCCGTCATGGACGCCGACGGCTTCATCGGCGAGGGCCCGGCCCTGTACCACGTCCTGTCGGTGGGCTACGCGCTGGATCTCCTGGGCGCTTCTCTCCCTCAACCGATCCGTGGAGTAGGCGACATGACGGCCAGTCAACTTATGGTGCGTCTACAGGGGTTGCCCTGGCATGACAGTGCATGGGGCGCGGGCGCCTGGATCGACTCCTGGGCCACAGCCGCCCATTGGAACCTACGGCACCCCGCCGGCGCCCGCCTTGCACCGGGCACGCTCGAAGCCCTCTTCGGCTGGCTCCTCACCCGGGCCGACCCCTGGACCGGCATGTGGGGCAGCCCCTCGACCACCGCCGGCCGCCTCCAGGTGGTGAACGGCTACTACCGGCTCACACGGGGTTCCTTCGCGCAGTTCGGGATGCCCGTGCCGCATCCGGAGCGGGTCGTGGACGCGGTACTGGACCACAGTCGCGACGCCCGCTACTTCGGCGCGGGCCGCGAGAACGCCTGCAACGTACTGGACGTCGCGCACCCGTTGTGGCTGTGCACAAGGCAGTTGGGCGGCGGAGGCGGAGGCGACAACACCTATCGGGCGGCCGAGATCCGGGCCTGGGCCGAACGTCGCCTCACCGCTGCTCTGTCGAGCTGGCAGGACGGGACAGGCTTCGGATTCGGACCGGGTACGGCGGGGCCGGGCCCGGAACCGGGCCTGCAGGGAACGGAGATGTGGCTGGCCATCATCTGGCTGCTGGCAGATCTGGTGGGACGGTCGGACCGCCTCGGGTATCGGCCACGCGGGGTGCATCGCCCCGAACCGGGCGACGGGACAGGCCAGCCTCACCCGTAGCCGGGGGTGCTGGTTGAGCCGGCCTGATCGCGCCTGCAGCCAGGAGTGGTAGCGGTACAGCCGTGGTGAGTGGTCGGTTTGGCAACTCGGCGAGCAAGTATTCGGTTGTGTGCAGGCGATGGCGGTGGATCCAATGTCCGGCATGGCTATTCAGGTCCGTCCGCCACGGCGCGATGAGATGAACGCGTACTACCTGGCTCTGCCGTACGCGAACGGATTGCCGAGCTGGGAGCCGGCCGACGCCGCGTGGCACGGTGGTCCGGAGCCGTGGCCTCCGCAGCGCACTCCGGCAACCGCCGAGCAGCTTGAGAAGTGGGCAGAAGCTGACGCCAAGGACGAGTCCTTCCACCCGATCGGGACATTCGCCGACGGTGCATGCGTCGGCGCATCGGCAACGATCTCCTTCGATGTGACAGTCCCCGGCGGAGGTACGGTCAGGATGGCCGGCGTCACCGCTACCGCGGTGATCGCTACACACCGCCGACGCGGTCACCTGCGGCGGATGATGCAGGCCATGTTCGAGGCGGCCCTGGATCGGGGCGAGACGTTGGCGATGCTCAGCGCGAGTGAGGGCAGCATCTACGGCCGATTCGGTTTCTCGCCGGCGACCTACCGGGTGCGGTGGGAGCTGGACCGTCACGAGGCGGCCCTCCTTCCGGCAGCGCCCGATCCAGGTTCGCTGGAGCTGGTCGACGCCACGCGGGCGAAGAAGTTGTGGCCCATGGTGCACGCGGAGGTGCGTGCATCCCGTGTCGGTGAGCTCACCCCCCTGCCCGGGCGCTGGGACGGACTGTCCGACGGCGCGGACGGCACGAACGGACCTCTGCGGTACCTCGTCCACCGTGACCAGCACGGCGATGTGGACGGCATAGCCAACTTTCGACTGCCATGGTCCTCGACAGTGGGCAACGCGGGAACACTCGTCGTTGAGGCGTTGGAAGCGACGAACCCGGTGGCCTATCGCGCCCTGTGGAGTGTGCTGGTCGACTTCGACCTCACCAGGACCATCGTGTCGCCCGGCCGTCCGCGCGACGAACCACTGCGGTGGATGCTCGCGAGCCCACGGGCGATGCGCATCACCCGCCAGTCGGACAACCTGTGGGCACGCCTGCTCGACGTCCCCCGCGCCCTGACACAACGTACGTACGACACGGCCGACGAGTTGGCGTTCAGTATCGATGACGACCAAATGTGCCCGGCGAACAACCGGACATGGCTTCTCCGCGCAGGCGGGCCCGCAGCGACCTGCGTAGCCACCGACCAGGAGCCGGACCTGACCATCACGGTGCCGGCGCTCAGTTCGCTCTACTTCGGAGGCATGTCGGCGCACGACCTTACCTACGCGGGCCACATCACTCCGCACTCCGACGGCGCGATCGGGCAGCTGGCCCGGATGTTCCGCACCGACCCCGAACCGCACAACTCCTTCGGCTTTTAGGACAGGCGGCGAGTGGTAGGCAGAGGCGGCGGAAAGGATCCCGTGAGAGGCAGACTGGCCCCATGACATCGGACCCCAAGGCTGACCTCCGCTTCTACCTGCAGTCCGCCCGCGATGCTCTGCTGTGGAAGCTCGAAGGGCTCTCGGAATACGACATCCGCCGCCCGCTGACACCGACCGGCACCAACCTCCTCGGCCTGGTGAAACATGTGGCCAGCATGGAGTTCGGCTACCTTGGTGACACCTTCGGACGGCCGTCCGGCGAGCCGTTGCCCTGGCTCGAAGACGGTGCCGAGCTCAACGCGGACATGTGGGCCACCGCCGATGAGTCACGTGAGTACATCGTGGAGCTTTACCGTCGAGCGTGGGCACACTCGGACTCGACGATCGATGCGCTGGCGCTGCACTCAACAGGCAAGGTGCCGTGGTGGCCGAGCGACGCGAACGAGCTGACGTTGCATCACGCCGTGGTGCGCATAATTGCCGAGACGCACCAGCACACCGGACACGCCGATATTGTCCGGGAGCTCATAGACGGGTCCGTGGGGTTGAACAAGGCCAACGCGAGCATGGCGCCCGGCGACTCGGCGTGGTGGGAAAACTATCGAAGCCGGGTGGAACGTGCAGCTCAGGAAGCCGACCGAGACGCGTAACCTCGCACCGGATCGGCCCGGCCGCATGGCGGAGTGGAGACCCCGCACGTCGTAAAGTACGTGCGCATTACCGATCCGAAAACCGGTGAGGCCTTCGTGCGCCCGTCGACGGAAGTGCGCACCTCCTTCCTCCTGGGAGATCCCGTGAGCAGAAGCAGACCGGCATGGTCCGAGCGTGAGCTGCCGGCGTTCTTCAAGCGATGGCGCACCGAGTGGAAGGGCGAGGAGCTCGGCCCGGACAACTTCCTCGACTTCGAGGGCGGCCTGCGTTTCGTCCTGGCCGCGGCCTGGCTGTTCTGCCCCGAGACCGTCGAATACCAAGGGTGCGTGTTCCTCGAGGACCGCTTCCATCAGGACACTGTCGACGACTGGTTCACCAACCTGGGCGAGGATCGGCGGGGGCCCGGAAGGAGGGCGCTGGGGCCCGCCCTTGGGCGCTACCGGGGCAGCCCGATCAGTAAATCCCACCTCGCCTGCGACGCCTTGGGCCGCTCACTCCCCTTCTGCGTCACAGCTGGCAACTCCAACGAATGCACCCAGTTCACCGCCGTGATGGAGACGATACGGGTGCCCCGCAGCGGCCCGGGCCGCCCCGGGTGCGGCCGGTCCACGTTCTCGGCGACACGTGCTACGGCTCCATTGCCATCCGGCCGCGCGCCGCACATCTCGCCAGCTGGGAGGGCTGAGTCGTCCCACAAGGGGTAGTCGAACCGAGGAAGGTACTGGCCGGAACCGAGGGATGGAGCCGCATGTCACGCATGTTGGAACGCATCAAGCAGTTCGCGAGGAGCCCCCAAGGGCGTCGTACGGCCGAGCAAGCGCGGCGGGCCGCAGCCGACCCGCGTCGCCGGAGCCAGGCCAAGAGCCTGCTGAGCAAATTCCGCGGCCGCCGCTGACCGCATCCGCCCCACACAATGCGTCTGGCAGAAGGACACGAACGGGCAGCCTGAGCTGCCTTGGTGGAATGTATGGATGAGCGGCCACCGGCTGGCCTTCGAGATGTCGAGTAGCGAAGGGGATCAGTACGGTTGGCCGCACCTGGCAGTGCGGCCCCCGCATGCCCTAGCCGATGGCGTTCTCGCTGCGGTGAGTCCGGCATCTGCCGCGCTCGATGGTCAAGACGTTCGGCGACATGCTCCTGTCCACGAAGGCCGGCGCCTGTGCAACGCCGAGCACGGGCAGGAAAGCGATGAAGGCATCACCCACCGCATCGGCTACCGCTCAAGCAAGTGGGATGCCCACGTCCGCACCGTCGAACTGGCCATCCTCGAGCCTTCCGGCTCCTCATTGTGGTGCAGCCCGGTGTTCGCAGGGCAGACCACAGGAGGCCTGCGGGGTGCTCCGCTCGGCCACGACTCAGTCTCGGGCTGGTGAACCGTGATGCAGCGCACGGCGTAACGTACGAGCGTGTGTCCATGCGCTTCGAGCCGAGTTCGCGTAAACCGCGCTTGCCGGGCAACGATTACCGGCCTGCAAAGCATTCAGACTCGCGAGGCGACGGGTTCGCGGGTGGCTGCATAAGCCTGATCGTGCTGCTCATCGAAATCCCGGTCGCCCTTCTGCTGGGGCTGACGTCGATCATCCGTGGTTGGGGCCGTGCGGACGAGCAGCCCGTGGCACCGGCGATGGACTGGGTTCCGATTCTCTGGCTCGGCGGGTTCACGCTGGGCGCGCTGGTGATCGCCGTGATCTTCCTGTACTCGGCGCATCCGTTCGCAGGAGCGGTCCAACTGCTCGTGGCAGCCATTGCACTCCTTTTCACGATCACGGCTTGGCACGAACAGTACGAACGCGCCCACCCATCTCCCCCGCCGACGGTGGCCGAGATGCCGCGTGTTCTCCGAACCACGTGACCGATCAGGATGTGCGCCCGGCTCGGGCCCCGAGCGTCCGATTCACCCCTGCCTCTATTGACTTGCACATGCCGCCGTAGGTGTCTTCAGCGACCGTTCAGCGGCTCGCTCAGGGCAGCCTGCGGGCTCCGACCAAAGTAGACGCCTACTACCCCCGGTACACCGACGGATGCCCCGGCGGCGGACGCCACCGCGTCACGAACAACTCGACCAACAGTTGCATGTCCGACCCGGAATTCCCCCTGCACCCGCCGTCACGCGACTTCGCGGTGCTGAACCAGCTCTACCCGAAACCCGGCAACTGACCTCAGCGCTGGTGACCGGGGCAGACGGTCTCTCACCGAGACAGGTCATCAGGAACCGCTCCAGCTACCGTCCGAACAAGCGCCCCGCCCCGCCCACACCGGCGCCTGCGACTTCGGCTCCGCCGCAACCGGCACCGGCACCGGGGAGGTCCTTCCGGTCCGCTCCTCGGCAACCTGCGCAGTCCGGTCGGTCCGGGCGTGGTCCTGCTCGCTCTCGTCCGCCGGGGTCGGCGCCTCGTCGACCCGCAAGCGGGCGATGGCCCGCTCGTTCCATTCCCGCTCGGCCACAGCCAGCTCGGCCTGGACGCGGTAGGGCTCATCCCGCAGCTCGTCCAGACGACGGCGAGCACCCAGCTCATTCTGTTTCAACAGCCAGACCAGAGACGGCATCCACGATCTCTCGAACAGCGACAGCACGACGGGCCGCTATTCCCACCGGACCGCCGACCCTCTCCCCGACCAGCGGAATCGCAGTCTTCAACTCCGGAACGACACCAGCTTCTTCGTTGAGCAACGTCTCAAATGCGCCGACTCCAGCAGTCCGTAACCAAACCGCACAGTCATCTGCTTGACGAGCAACTGGATTTGCAGACTCCTCGCGAGACAACACACGACATAGCCGAGCCCGTATGGCTTGTTACTCCCTCCGGCAGGCTGACGGCTCCCGTCCTGTGAACAGGAGGGAGCCGTCCAGCGCGTCGCACGCGTATTGCCGTCAGCAGGTCAGGCGTGACGGCTCGAATGCCGGTTGCCGGTGACGACGCGGTAGAGGGCGAGCAGGATGAAGGAGCCGACGATCGCGGCGATCCAGGTCGAGATGTCGAAGAACCCGTCGATGGAGTCGACGCCGAATATCACCTTGCCGAGCCAGCCACCAAGCAGACCACCGGCGATACCGATGAGCATGGTGATGATGATGCCGCCCGGGTCCTTGCCCGGCATCAGAGCCTTGGCGATGACGCCTGCGAGCAGGCCGATGACGATCCACGCGATGATGCCCATGGTTTTCTCCGCTTCCAGATAAAGGCTGTGTCAGTTCATCGTCTGTACCGATTCCGCGCGAACAAACGTCGTTTCCGTATCGCAGCCCCGCCAGACCTTGATCCAAATGAGCGGCCCGGCAACACACTGGTGCAACGACCCACCACGCCGCGCAAGCTCAACCAGCTGGCCGACTGACACCGCTGTCCCGCCCACCCCGCCGATCAGACACGTCGCCAGGAAGGAGGCGCATGTCATGAGCACCCATTGGGGTCAGACTTCAGACTGCGGCCTCCTCGGTACCGCGTTCCCGACCGGCGACGACTGCTGATCCGGTAGTCGTCGAGCGATGCCGGTCGCGATGAGCGCTAAACCGGCAAGGGTGATGGCCACCGGACGGGGGCCCGTGAGAGCGAGCAATTGACCGCCGAGTGCGGAGCCTGCTGCGGATCCCAGGTTGTAGCCCGAGCCGAGCCAGGCGTTGGCTTCCGCGTGCCGTGAGGGGTCGATCCGTTCGTCGACGAGGAGGTAGGCGATCACGAAGATCGGGGTCATGGGAAGACCGATACAGAAGACGGCCAGAATGGTCAGTGGTGTTTGTGAGAGTGCGGCCAGCAGCAGCGCACCCGCCACGAGTCCGCCCGTGGCTGCCGTGCAGTGCGTTCGCAGGGATGCCTTCCACTTCCCGCGCCCGTAGGCCAGTCCGCCGACGAGGCCGCCGAGTGAGAACGCGGCAAATGAGTAGCCGGATGAGATGACGTTTCCGTGGCCGGCGGCGGCAGCCGGGATGATGACGGTCAGGCCGCCTCCGCAGAGCCCGAGGACGATGACGGGCATCGTGATGCCCTGGCCGTCACGGGTCCGAATGATCGACCGGTGCCGCGCTCCCGCCTCGGAGCTGGACGCCGCAGCCACCTCGACGTCAGGCAGTGCACGCAGCACGCCGGTGAGGCCCAGGGCTGCGGGCACAAGGAGGAACGCACTGGAAACGAGCACCCAGCGGGCGTCGGTCAGCGCCATGGCAGCGGTTCCCAGCAGTGGGGCGACGACGAACGTCAGCTCCTCGACGGTCGAGTCCAGCGCATGGATGCTCTGAAGGTGCTGTTTATCGGGCATCAACCGGGACCAGGCTGCCCGCAGACTGGGAGTCAGGGGCGGGAACAACGCGCCTGCCGCGGCAGTGAGCGCGAGCGGAACCTGCCAACGACTCAGGCTGATCGCCGCCACCGCGGCGGCGAACATCACCAAACTGGACAGCGCCATGAGCAGGACCATGGCGGGGCCACGGCTGGAGCACCATCGTGCACGGGCGGGGCCGGGGAGGGCGATGGCGAGCATCAGGGCGGCGGAAGCCAGGCCGGCGATCCCGATGCCGTAGTGCTGAGTGAAGGAGACCAGCACGGAGAACGGGATCAGGCCGGAGGGCAGTCGGCTCAGGACGCCGAGAGCGAGAACCTGTTTCGCCTGGGGAACCGCGAGACTCCCTCGGTAGGTGGCGGCGGTCGGATTCCTCATGCTGCTACTCCAACAGACTTCGGGAGATGGAGAGTTGAGATGCTGCGTGCGTCCGCCCACTGCCAGGCGACGGCAAGAGCCTGGTTCGGGTGGGCAGGGCCCTGGCCTACCTTGGCCGTCGATGAGCTGGTGTCCTTCCACCGCGACCGTGACATTGCTGACGCGGACCGAGATGCGCCCGGCCGCGCGGCCGAAACCGCGGAGGCGCCTCGTCTCACGAGGGCGCGTGCCCCAGGTCACATGATGCCCGGACTCAACTGCGGAACAAGCAGGGGTAGTTACCTGTTCATCTGTATGTGGCTGCGGAGGGGACAGTGTCCCCGGGCCTCACCCATAGCCCATGGGGAAGATCGTTCGGCTGAAGCCCCATGGAGCCCTCCGCCGCGAGGCGACCGCCCTCCGCACGCCACCACCACACCGCCCCGGCTGGTCTCCCCCGTCCAGTCGGGGCTTTCACGTTCCCTGAGGGGGCGCCACAGTCGTGAACCATGAGCGGCGATCCGTACGGGGCCGGGAGGCCGGTGGCGGCCCGAACACACCTCGCAGCACTGCCCGTTCAGAACCGAGCACGTCCGCTTGGAGGAAATCCGTCCGGTAGCCGGCCCTCGTGCACGTCCGCGTCCAGATAGGCCCGCCACCTCTCAGACGACGGCGGCCGCCGTCGTCGACCTTCAGGATCCGCAGCGGACAGTGACTTGCTCGCAGGCGCGGCCGGTGGCGCGGGTCGCGCGGTGTCGCCCGTGACGACGTCAACGTCGTCAACGTCGTCAGCCTGCTCAACGAGTTGATGGGCTTGGCCATCAACACCGGCGAGTTGGCGATTCACTTGGGGTCGGACTCCCTTCCGAGGGTATTGGCATCACGTTCGTGTTCACGTTTCTGCGAGAGAGTGGTGCCACAACCATGGCCGACGATGCCTTGTTGTTCGTTCTTCCCGAGCGTCATCCGCGTCTGGGCGCGGCCCTGGCCACTGTCGGCGAGTTGGAGTGTGCCGAGACTCCTGCAGTGCTGGGATGGCTGCACGCGCACGGCGTCCCCGCCTCCTCCGAATGCGTCAGGATCGTGCCGTCCGGGGCCGAGGTGCTCATTCCTGACGATGCGGAGCGCCTGCCAGTCCCCCTGAGCGAGGAGGAGACGGTGCGGGTGGAACAGGCCTGCGCGCCCAGCTCCGTGACGGACATGGAGTCCGAGCTGCTCAGCTTCCGGGACACCACCCAGGACTGGCGGTCCCTGGTCCACCGGGCGCTCACCTCCGGAATTCCCGCGCAGCGCATCGCGCAACTCACCGGCCTGGACCCGGAGGACATCACCCAGGTTGTCGACGGCTGACCCCTGCCGGCTTACGCCGCGTCGGCTCTGTTGCGGCCTACTCGCCGCCCGCAATCGCCGTACGCCGACCGCCCGGCGCTCGCCACGGACCTGTTGGCCGACCCCCGGCGCCGCGTACACCGCCCAGCCCTCGTCGCCGCACTGCCGGAGCACGCGAATGTCGGTGGCCGGGCACCGGCCGGTCCTGGGCGTGACGTCGGCCCGTCCGGACAGCACCGTGCAGTGCGCGCCCAGCGCCAGGGCGCCGGAGGTGTCGAGCCGTCGGCGATCGGGTGCCGGTCTGCGTATTCGATCACGTCGGTCGCGCTGGGCCAGTCCGCTGCGAATCTCCTGACCGTAGGTTCACCAGCTGATTCCGGCCGCCACCGGCAGGTGGTCACTGCCCGTGGCCGGCAGCGACCACGAACTCTCCGGCTTCACGCCGCGGACCAGGATCTGATCGATCCGCACCACCGGGAACTTCGCCGGCCAGCTGAAGCCGAAGCCGTTCCCGGACGCATCCTGAGTCGAGCGCAGCCGTGAGGTGATGCCGTCGAACGCGCGGTCGTCCATGCTGCCGTTCAGGTCGCCGAGCAGCACCAACCGCTCATTCGGCTCGGCGGCGATGGCCTTGCCGAGCGCCTGCGCGCCTCCGTCCCGCGAGGCTGTCCAGAAGCCCGCCCTGGGATTCACCCGTGCGGATCCCAGGTGGGCCACGTACACCGCCAGCGGACCCTGGTCCGTGGCCACCGTGGTGCGCAGCGCCCGCGTGTAGGCCATCCTGACGGCGAGCGGCTTGGTGTCCGCCAGCGGCCCGACGTCCATCCTGGTGTCGACCGGCCGGGTGTCCGACAGCGGCAGCTTGCTCCACAGCCCGACCGTGCCCTGCACCGTGTGGTACGGGTACGCCTTCGCCAGTTCCCTCTCGTACAGCGGCTTCGCCTGCGGGGTGATCTCCTCCAGTGCCAGCACGTCCGCGCCGGCGGCGGCCAGGTCGCGGGCGGTGCCGACCGGGTCGGGGTTGTTGGCGTTGACGTTGTGGCTGGCCACGACGAGATCACTGCCCGCGTGGGACTTGTCGCTGAGCAGCCCGCCGAAGAGGTGCAGCCACACCAGGACCGGCAGCAGCAGCGCGGCCACCGCGGAGGCGGAGCGGCGCCAGAGCGCCCCGGCCAGCAGCACCGGGATGAGGAGGCCGAACCACGGCAGGATGGTCTCCACCAGGCTGCCGAGATTCCCGATCCGGTTCGGGATCCTCGCGTGCAGCAGCATGAACAGGCCCAGCAGCAGCGCCGTTGCCGCGAGTACCGGGCCGCGTTTCCAGGGCCCGCGGTGGGAGCCGATGAGGATCGCCCGTCGGATGCCCGCGCGCCAGGTACCTGGGCCGCTGTCCCGGTGGTCGGCGTCGCCCTGCCCGGTCTCCGCCGTGTCCGCCGTGTCCGCCGTGTCCGCCGTGTCCGCCGTGTCCGCCTGCGTCATCGTCTGTCCTCGTTCACTGCCGGCCGCGTCCTCGGGGCCTGGGTGGGGGCGGCGTACATGCGCGGGCAACCGTGATCGATCGCATCGCTGACGTGAGGCGACGTCGCTGCGGTGGCCACTCCTTTGGCGGCCTGGTGTGCGGACCCGTACTGGGAATGGAGGACAGTCACGTCGTCGGGACGGGCAATGACCGCCTCGTCAGGCACACCGGAGTGCTCACTGCGATGAACATTCTGTGGTGTGGCCGAGGACTTCGGCGCTGGTGCAGCAGAGGACTCCGAGGAATTCTGCGACCGGCAGCCGGGGGCCGCCGTGCTCGCTGCGATGACGGCTTTCACGCCCACGGCGAGAAGCCAGTGAATCCGGCGGGTCGGTGTCGGTGGTGAGGATGGGGTTCGAGCCATGCTGCCAGTCAAGGCAGTGCGGTGTTGCCGGCGCGTATGCGGTTTTCGATACGCCGACGATATGCGTCGGCTCGTAGCATCAACTGCATGCGTGTGTTGATCGTCGAGGACGAGCCCTATCTGGCAGAAGCCATCCGCGATGGCCTACGCCTGGAAGCGATCGCCGCCGACATCGCGGGTGACGGCGACACCGCTCTGGAACTGCTGAGCATCAGCACCTACGACATCGCCGTCCTTGACCGAGACATTCCTGGACCGTCCGGTGACGAGATCACCGAACGCATCGTCGCCTCGGGCAGCGGCATGCCGATCCTCATGCTCACCGCAGCCGACCGCCTCGACGACAAGGCCTCCGGGTTCGAAATCGGCGCCGACGACTACCTCACGAAACCCTTCGAACTCCGAGAGCTCGCGCTCAGGCTCAGAGCTCTCGACCGCAGACGTGCCCACAACAGACCGCCCGTACGGGAGATCGCAGGTCTTCGGTTGGACCCGTTCCGCAGAGAGGTCTACCGGGACGGTCGCTACGTGGCACTGACCAGGAAGCAGTTCGCCGTGCTCGAAGTCCTGGTCGCTGCCGAAGGCGGTGTCGTGAGTGCGGAGGAAATGCTGGAACGCGCGTGGGACGAGAACGCCGACCCCTTCACCAACGCCGTCCGCATCACCGTCTCAGCACTGCGCAAGCGGCTCGGCGAACCCTGGATCATCGCCACCGTGCCGGGCGTCGGCTACCGCATCGACACGCAACCGGGGGCCGGACACGAAGGGGACGAGCGTGGATAGGGCATCCGGGTTGAGCGTTCGCCTCAAACTCGCCCTCAGCTACGCCGGATTCCTGATGCTTGCCGGCGTCCTGCTGCTCTCGGCGGTGTGGGTGTTCCTCCTGCGTTACGTCCCCGACCGTGCGAAACTCATCGTCCCCGATGGCCTGTCCAACAATGGTGTTTTTCCCGTCCGGTCCAACCTCCTGCACCTTTTCGCTCCGAGGGCAGCCGCAGTGTTGGCATTCCTGCTGGTGTTCGGCCTCGTCGGAGGATGGATCCTCGCCGGTCGTATGCTCGCCCCCCTGACCCGGATCGCCGACGCCACACGTATGGCCACGAACCGATCGCTCTCCCACCGGATCCGGCTGCCGGGCCGCAGGGACGAGTTCCGCGAACTGGCCGACGCCTTCGACGCGATGCTCGCACGGCTGGAAGCACACGTCGCCGAACAGCAGAGATTCGCAGCCAATGCCTCTCACGAGTTGCGTACCCCGCTGGCGATCTCGAAGGCGCTTCTCGACGTGGCCCGGACCGATCCGAATTTCGACGCCGGGGAAGTCATCGATCGCCTCCACGCCGTCAACACCCGCGCGATCAACCTCACCGAAGCACTGCTCCTGCTCAGCCACGCCAACCAGAAGTCCTTCTCCCGAGAACGTGTCGACCTTTCCCTGTTCGTGGAGGAGGCCACCGAGACACTCCTTCCTCTCGCGGAAAAGCAAGGTGTCACCATCGAAGCCTCCGGTGACATCACCCCCACGATCGGATCAAAAGCACTCCTGCTGCAGCTGACCACGAATCCAGGGGGCGTTGCGTGATTGGGGTTCGTCCGGATCGCCGGGCTGGTTGGGAGTCGCGTCGGACGTCCCGGTTCGGGCAGGGGCGGACGCAGTACAGGCACGGTCCCGGTGATCATGTGAGTGTCGA
>NZ_JAAGLT010000044.1 GCF_010548275.1 Streptomyces sp. SID12488 | reverse complement strand
CTCCGGTCGAGCAACCGCGATCCCAGCAGCCCCGACGGCATTCCGGTCGGGCTTGCGGAAACACAGGGCCGGCGCAGTAACCAGGGCCGGCAGATGGTGTAGCAGTTCCTTCGGGGCCCTGGTGCCATTGGCACCAGGGCCCCTCCCCGTGTTCCACAGAGAGGTGCGATGACCGCAGACGACTCCTACGGCCGACTCGACGACGAGGACTAACCCGCCTACACGATGGGCCGGGCCGCAGACATGCTCGGCACCACCCAGAGCTTGCTGGAGGGCAGCGACCAGATCGGGGCGGTGACCGTCGCGCGGGCGGCTCGGCCTCAGCCGGCCGGTTCGCTCTGCGCGGGCACCGGTGCACGGGGTGGCCGGGACGCGTCCGCCGTCTTTCCGGAACCCGCCCCCTGAGCCGTGCGCTGCGCCAGCCGTCCCAGAGCCCGGTAGAAGCGGTCCGGCAGGAAGACGGCGTCAGCGATGATCATCGCGCCGGAGAAGAGCGGCAGTCCCATGAGTACCGCGATACCCAGATGCATGCCCAACAGCATGGTCAGGACCGGGTACTTGAGCCGTCCGAACAGGACGAAGGGGAAGGCGACCTGCAACAGCACCGTCAGATAGCAGGCGATGGCGATCAGTACGTCATGTTCGTCCACCATGAGGGAGAGTCCGGGCCAGGGCCGGAACAGGTCGAGGTTCAGGACGTAGTGGAGGGCGGTGCCGTTGCCCCAGGATCCGCCCTGCACCTTGTACAGACCCGCGGACCCGTAGAGGAAGCAGACCTGGGCCGCGATGACGAACATCCCGCAGTTGTGCAGCACGGCGGTCAGGGTCCGCCGGGAAGTACGGAGGTGATGGCGGAGCCCGCCCGCGATCCGGTTCACCCGCATGTGCTCCTCAGCACCCGCGCATGTTCGAAGCCGGGTTCTGCGTGCGTCCAGGGACCAGCGGCGCCCACATGCGGTGAGGACGAGGTAGACGGCCATGAGGAGGATGAGGTTGTCTCCTCCGTCGGTCATGAAGATCGCCCTGCCGTGGAACGACGCGACGACGACCGCGAACAGTACGGACACCGCTCTGGTCCGCCAGCCGAGGGTGAACAGTGCCGATGCGACGACGGCCAGTGCGTAACAGGACTCGAAGTAGGCCCGGCTGTCGGACAGGGTGAGGATGCTGACCCATCCCGTCTGGTCGAACAGTTGCCTCGCCAACTCCGGCGTCCACGGTGATTCCGGACCCCAGATCTCGTGGCGATGCGGGAACTCGCGCAGCAGGAAGGCGAGGTAGGCAAGGCCGTATCCGATGCGCAGGACCGCCGCTGCGTACAGGGAGACAGGCCGTTCGGTAAGCGCATCGAGAGTCGCACGGACACGGTCGGGCAGGGGGTGCGCAGGGCCCGCCCCCGCCGTCCGGGCGGTACGCGGGTGCGGTGCGGGTACCAGATCAGTTTCCACGGAAGTCCGTCTCCACCTTCCACCAGGGCAGATACCGCGTATCGCCCGCTCTCGGCGCGACTGCGGCCCCGCCCGCGGTGCCCGCCCGGGCGGGCGCGGCGATGGGTACGGTGACCACCCGTAGCTGGATGGCCTCGAAGCTCCCGCCACGATGGGCGGCGACGCGATCCGACGCGATGTTGGTCAGGTACTGCTGAGTCATCAGCGCCCGCCGCGAGCGCGGCCGGTCGTCGCCGACGTGGTTGTCGAGGTAGGAACTCCAGGCCCGGCGCAGCATGTTCTGCGCCGTATGACTCGGGAAGACGTTGTGCTTCACGGCGGAGTTGTCCACGGCGGTCAGATCGAACCAGCCGCTCACCCGCACGGTGCCGTCCGGCGTGGTGTGCGTGGTCCTCGCTGAGATCTGCCGGTTGACGGATTCCGGATCCGGGGCGAAGAGTCGCCAGTTCTGCTCGAACAGCGGGAAGACCCACGCGTTGATCTGTCGGCTGTACTGCTGGGAAAGCGGATTCGGAGGCGCCACGTGCAGAAACACCAGGAGCACATGAACCAGGGCCGTGGCCAGACAGAGGGAAACGGCCGCACTCGTTGCCGCTTGCAGGAGAATCGGCGGAGGCTCCGATTGTTCCGTATGTCTTTCCGCGGATCCTTCCGTCGGTCGTTGCTCGGATTTCTGCGTGAATTCGTCCGCTGACAGGTCCACACGTACGTCCGTATCCATCGGCGCAGTGCCATCCAACACGGCCCCACCCGGCCTTTCGATCCCGGCTTCGCTCACTGTTTCTCCTGAGTTCTCGGCGGCAGCGCGCGGCGGAACCGACATCGGTCCACCGCGCGCCGGGCGCCGCTCGTCCCCTCAGGGACGCATGTACGACTCAGTGACGAACGCGCGCGTAGCCGTCGTCTTTGCCGGGCTTGCTGCCGTGCCCGTCGTAACCGCCGTGCTCTTCGGGCTTCTCGCCGTGGTCGTAGCCGCCGTGTTCCTCGGGCTTCTCGCCGTGGTCGTGGCCACCCGGCTTGCCCGGCTGCCCGCCGTGGTCGTGTCCGGGCCCGCCGGTCGTGCCGCCGTTGGTGCCGCCTGTGGTGGCGCCAGTGGTCCCGCTTGTCGTGGTGCCGGCGACAAGGCCGCCGAGCGCTCCGCCCGTGGTGCCGCCCGTCGTCAGGACGCCGCCGAGGAGACCGCCCAGGGCGCCACCGGTTCCGCCGCCCGTCGGTACACCGGCGATGGCGCCGACGGTGGTGCTGCCCGTGGTGCTGCCCGTGGTGCCCGGGGCGTTCGGGCCACCGGTCGTGGCCCCGGCGATCACACCGCCACTGACCAGCCCGCCCGTGGTTCCACCGGTCGCGCACGGCCCAAGGAAGATCCTGTTGCTGTCCAGCGTCACGGCGCCGTCACCGCGTGCGCCGGCGTCGGCCAGCAGGCGGCCGTTGATGGTCGCTCCCGTGGTGGCGGTGATCGAGGTGTCGGCCAGGATGGTCCCCACGAACGAGGTGTTGGTACCGAGCGTGGCCGAACTGCCTACCTGCCAGTACACGTTGCAAGGCGAGGCACCGTTGACGAGGCTCACCGAGCTGTTCTCGGCTGCCGTCGTCAGCGTCGAACCGATCTGGAACACCCAGACGGCACTGGGGTCGCCCTGGGCGTCCAGGGTCAGTGTGCCGGTGATCTGCGCGCGGCTGTTCGCCCTGTAGAGGCCCGCGGTCAGCTTCTGGCCCCCGAACTCGTGGGGATCGTCGTTGTACACCGCGTTCGTCAGAGTCTGTCCGGCGGCCTGGTTGTACGCCGTGGTCAGGTCGACCTTGGCCTGACCCGCGGCGGCGTCGGCGGAATGCAGAGTCCCGGGCGGGGTCACGTCGCCGGGACCTCCGTCGGACGCGAGGAACCCGGTGATGGCCGTCCCGGGGCTCACGCCGACGTTGAGACCGTTGACCACCGTGGGGCCGGTGTTGGTGACGGTCGCACCGGCGAGTACTCCGTAACCGGCCGCCGTGCCCAGCGGCACGGGAGTGGCGATGGCGTGCGCGCTTGTGGGCGTCAGGGCGAGGACGACAGCGGCGACCACCACGGCCGTCACCGCCGAGATCCACACCGACATTGTGCGCCGTGCGGGCGCGTCATGGATATCCAGCGTCATCGAGGGGCCAACTCCTTTGAGGGGATGATCTTGGCGATTCTCGGCCGCGCAGAATCGCCTGATTCTGCGGCTGGAATATTACGCAGGAAAGTGATCCGACTGCTGTTTCTCCTCGTGATGTAGCTGGAATGGAAGAATTCCCTGTGATAGGTGTACAAATGACTAATGGACCGAATGGCGCTGCTGTCATTCGGTCCATTCGGTCTATTCAGTTCATTCGGTCCGATGCGCCGCGCTCGTCAGCACTTCGTGGTGACACCGCCGGTCTCGTCGCCCTTGAGGTAGATCCCGCTGACATAGCCGGCCCCGCCCGCGTTCAGCGGCAGCCGCACCCACTTGTTGTTGGTGACGCCCTCGTCCGTGATGCTCTGACCGACCACCCAGCACTCCGCCGGGTAGGTCTCACCCGCGCGTACCGTGCTGCGGATGTCGCACGAAGTCGACGCACAGGCACGGACATTGGCCTGGGTCCACGCCGTCACCGTCGTCCCTCCGCCGCCGGTCGGCATGAAGGTGACGTCCACGTAGTCGTTGCCGGTCATGCCGAGGCCGTCCCAGAAGGTGCCGTCCGCGACGTCGATGCCGGCCGGATTCGCCGCTCGTCGGCCGAACTCGTCGAGCCCGCCGTTGTAGCCGTTGAGGTACGCGGCCTGGGCCTCGGGGGTGCCCTGCGGCAGGTCCCGCCACATCTCGCGCTGCGCGGGCGGGTTCCAGTAGTCGTCGCGGGTGTTCCACGGGCCTACGTCCCACACGGGCGCGGTCTCACAACGCCCCTTGTAGCAGAGGCGGACCTGGTACTCCTGACCGCCGTTGACCGCCAGCATCCGGCGCGACGGCAGGGCCACGAAGTGGTCGCGGGGCTGGATGACGTGGCCGTTGGCGGTGGTCTCGCCGACGAGGCCCTCCCGGGTGGCGAACAGCCGGTAGGTGGGGCCGGACGCGGCTGCCCTGCTGCCCCTCGGGGTCTGCTCGGGCGCGGGCTGCACGGCCGCCGCGGCGACGGTGACGGAGTGGACGGTGGGTGACGCTCCGCCGGGGACGCCGAGCAGGGTGAGCCGGACCTGGAGGAGCGAGACCGCCTGCGGCAGCCGGACCGCGCCGGTGTTGCCGGTGGCCCGCCACTGCGTCCAGGTGCCCGGGTGGTTGCTGCCCCGGACCTCGGTCTGCACCCTGGTGCCCTTGGGGATCTTCGCCTCGGTCCGTACGGTGAACGCCGTGAGCCGGCGCCCGAGGCTTCTGCCGGGCGACGTGTAGACGGCGGAGGTGCCCGGTATCGACCGGGTCCGGCCTCCGCTGTTCTTGACGGTTATCCCGTGCGGCCGGCGGGTGACGTTGCCCCGGTCGGCCTCCGGTCCCGTCAGGTCGATGCGCCAGCTGTCCTGGAGCTTCGGAGCCTGCGCGGCGGCGGGCGGCGCCGTCAGGCCCATCAGGACGAGCAACAGACACAGGACCTGTGTTCCCCACAGCGGCGTACGCCACTTGGTGGGCATGGATACGACAGGCACGGGTTCCCCCTCGGTGGATGCGGACGAGGGCCCAGGACTACAGCCCGGCCCGGGGCGGCGTCTCTCCGCAAACTTCCGGATGCCCCGCGAGGCCGCCGCGCGCCTAGGGTCCGTGGACCGGCCCCGCCCGACATCGGGTGTGGGCCGGACCATCGCACCCCACGGCTCGTCAGAAGCCGCTACCTCATGGGAGAACCCACGTGCGTCTCGCTCTGCGCGGCATGAACCGCGGCATGAACCTACGGGCCGGTCTGCTGGCCGCGGCGGCCCTGTTGCTGCCCCTCGCGGTGGCCACGCCCGGTCACGCGGCGACGAACGCCGCCACCGCCTACGCCGGCTCCTGTCCGGCCGCCGGCGTGGTCACCCAGGGCTACAGCAGCGGCCACGACGGTGTCGACATCGCCAGCTCGCTCGGCACCCCTATCTACGCGGTCGGCGCCGGCGAGGTCATCGCCTCCGGCCCGGCCCAGGGCTACGGCCAGTGGATCCGCATCCTGCACTCCGACGGCACCGTGACCGAGTACGGCCACATGTACCAGCGGGACGTCTCGGTCGGCCAGCAGGTGTCGGCCGGTCAGCGCATCGCCCTGATGGGCTCCGAGGGCGACTCCACCGGCGTCCACCTGCACCTGCGCGTCCGGGTCGGCACCTCCACCTCGATCCGGGGCATCGACCCGGTCCCGTACCTGCGCGACCGCGGAGTCGGGCTGCCGTGCACGCCCGGCGGCGGCGGTGGTGGTGGCGGGGGCGGCTCGACGGTGACGGCGTGGACCCAGGCCAATGTCCGTGCCTGCGCGTCGACTTCGTGCGACGTCCGCAGCACGGTGTACGCGGGTGAGTCGTACCCGGCGGAGTGCTGGGTGGTCGGTCAGAGCGTGACCGCCGAGGGTGTCACCAACGACAAGTGGGTGCGGCTGCCGCTGAACGCGGGCGGGGTCGGCTATGTCAGCGGGATCTTCCTCAAGGGCGACGAGACCGGCGGGGTCAGTACGAAGTGCTGACGAACGCGGGCTGAGCCGCAGGCCGTTGGCCCGCAGCCCGTGGTCCGCGGCTCAGCCGGTCGCGCAGGCAGGGACGAGGGGCTTGCTCCTGGTCCGTACCTCGGGAAGCCAGGCGGTGGCCTGCACGGTTGCCGTGCTCTTCTCCGCTTCCGTCTCCGTCGCGGGCAGCCGCACCCGGTACCACCGTGACGACCGGATGCCAGCCTCGTCGGTGACGGGGATGCCGCGCTCCAGACCGCACTCGACGGTCAGCACGTCGCCGTGCCACACCCGGGTCGTCACCACGTTGTCCAGGACGTAGGGCGTGGCGGGGTCGATGGCGAGGCCGAGGCTGCACATCGGGTGCCGGTCGGTGCGGGCGCGGCACTTGGCGTCGGCGTTGTACACGCTCAGCCGAGCTTCCGGCGACGTACGGGGGTCGTTGCCGGAAGCTCCCCACTGCCACCAGGCGGTGCCGCCCGCGCCCAGCAGGGCCAGGGCGGTGCCGGCGGCCAGCGCGGCGGTCCGCCTGCCGGTGCGCTGCCGGGCGGTGGGATGGCCGTCCGTGTGCCCGGCGGCCCGGACGCGGTCCAGCAGGCTCTCCGACGTGTGCGCCGCGCGCTCGGCGTGGGTGGGCAGGAGACAGTCGGCAGCCAGGGCGCGCCAGAACTCCGGCACCGCCACGTGCGGTCTGAACGGTGCTCTGCCCTCGGCGTACTCCTGGACCGCCGAGACCCGGGCGGCGAAGGTGGCCCCGGGGAAGGGCGAGGCGCCCCCGGTGAACACCTGGTGGATCATCACGCCCAGGGCCCACACGTCGGCGGAGGGCCGCACCTGCACCCCGCGTTCGTCCAGCGGGGCCCGCCAGCGCTCGGGCGGCAGGAAGTCGGGCGAGCCCAGGGGCGGGATGTAGCCGTGGGTGCCGCGCGTCCCGTCCAGCTCGACGGTGAGACCGAAGTCGGAGAGCCGCACCGAACCGTCCGCCATGATCAGTACGTTGTCCGGCTTCAGGTCGCCGTGCACCCAGCCGAGCCGGTGCAGATGGGCCAGCCCCTCGCAGACCTCGGTCACCAGCCGCTCCGCTTCCGGCAGGGGGCTGCCGTCGGAGGCGTCCAGCAGGTCCTGGAGGCTGCTCTCGGCCCGCTCCATGACGAGCACGACGGCGCCGTCCAGTCCGGGCATGCCGGTGTCGCCGAGCACCACGGAGTCCAGCAGCCGCATCAGGCGGGGGTGGCGGGCCCGGCTGCCGAAGTCGATCTCGCGCCGGACCGTCTCCGCCAGCCGTTCGGCCTGCCGGGGGGCCAGCCCCGCGGTCGGCAGGAACTTCAGCGCGACCCGGCACTCCGACTCTGCTCCGGAGCTCCCCTCGGAGCTCTTCCCGGCGGGCTCCGCCGCGTCCACGGGCGTCTCGCGGCCCTCGTAGACGCGTCCCCAGCCGCCGTCGGCGATCGGCTCGGTGACCTCCCAGCGGCCCACGCGGAAGCCCCGGGGTATCAGACCGGCCGTCTCGTCGGACCCGCCGTGACCCGGTTCGCCCGGACCGCCGCCCGTACTCCCGCCTGTCCTCCCGCCGACGGTTTCGTCGACCGTCTCGTCGTACTTCTCGTCCGTGCTGCTCACCGGTGGCCCCCGGACCGTGCCGGGTCCGGGAGCGCGGGGCCCGGGGCGCGGGACGGCAGCAGCGCCAGGTGCTCCTCGCGGACCAGGCCGAAGCGCAGCGCGACGCCGACCACGGCCTCGCGCTTGCCGGTACGCCGCGCACCGCCGCCGCCCGTGTCCGCGACGTCCTGCGGCCCGCGAACCCGCAGTTTCTGCTCCGCCAGGTAGTCGATGTGGGAGCTGACCGCCCGTGCGGTCAGCCGCGTCAGGGCCGGGTGCGTGCTGAGGCGTTCCACGACCTGGGGGGTGGTCGGCACCGAGACGGCCGACTCGTCGCGCAGCCGCGGTTCGCAGAGCGCCACCAGCACGAGGAAGTACGTGGCGGTCTCGTCCAGGGAGTAGGCGTTGAGGGTACGGGTGCCCCAGGCGCCGCCGGGATCGTCGGCGTCGAGGTAGACGTGGTCGGGCGCGAACACCTGGAAGCTCACCGTGGAGCCCCGGGTGGGCAGTACGACCCGGGCGAACTCGAACGGGATCGGCGCCCCCGACCGGCGCGGCGGGATGCGCAGGTACTCCCCAGCGCCCTCCGGGTTCTCGACCAGATAGCTGTGGGTGGTGGAGAAGTTGCTGAGCTGCCAGTGGTCCTCCGTCACCCGGATCTCCCCGGCGAGCCGGGAGACGGCCGGGTCGGGCAGCAGCAGTTCGACCGGACGCGCCTTCGTGCCACGCCCGAAGCGCGCCGCCTCCCCTGGTCCCAGGCGCCGGGTCGTCGCCGGTTCCGTGGGGTGCGCTGACGGCAAATGGATCAGTATGCCGCTCATCGGCAGATCTTCCTTCCCCCGCTGTTCGGCTGGTCAAGCCGCCGGGCATCATAGCCCCGGGGGGTACCCCGTGCGGGCTCGATTCTGCGCACGTTGGCTGGATTCAGCCGGTGGCCGGGGCGGGCGTCCGCCCGGTGGTCGGTACCCGGGGAAGGAGGCGCAGGGCCCCGTGGAGTCCGCTCCACGTGAGGCCCCGCGCCGCTCTTCCAGCGCTTTCTACGAGGAACAGACGGGCACACCGGGAAGCTGGTTCCCCGGCGAGCTGATGTAGATGTTGGTGATGTAGCCGCCGTACTGGGGGAGATAGGCCCACCAGGAGTTCGTGTATGGCGGAATGCTGACCTCCTGGCCGAGTTTCTGACAGCTCACCAGGACCTCCACGCCGGCCGGCAGTGTCGTCAGCGGAGCGGAGTCGACGGTGGTCGGCCGCGGGCGCACGTTCACGCCCGAGCTCCAGGTGCCGAACCAGGTTCCGGACGGGTGGACGCCGCCCGGCACGTCGAGGGAGCGGGTGAGCCGGCCCAGGTCCGTGTACGCCTTGCCGTACGGGGTGCCGTCGGGGTGCAGCGTGAACACGGCCACGATGGTGCGGTCACCGGCCCCGACCGTGCCGGTGGTGTGCAGCGCCTCCTTCGTCAGGTCGACCGCGGCGGCGGCACGCTGCTCGGACTGCTGTGCCGCCGCGAGGGTGGGGACGGTCGTCGGGGGCTTGGGGGTGCAGCCGCCGGAGCTGCCGAAGCCGGACCAGCCCTGCTTGACCGCCCACGGCCGCTCGAAGGAACCAGGGATGCCGAACTGCTGGTCGAACCCGTCGGTGCCGCAGCGCGTCGGCTGCCGCAGGTTGCCCATCACGTAGTCGCGCACCGGCGCGGAGGCGGTGTCCAGGATGTACCGGTAGATCCGTACCGTGTCGGCGGCCGACAGGGCCACGTACCCCCAGTAGTCCTCGTACCCCGCCGGGGGGTTGGCGGTGTCGGAGAGGCTGAGCTGCTCCACCGCCCGGTTGATGATCGCCGTCCGGCCGCCGAGGCTCCAGTAGTAGCTCGCCGCGTTGTCGTCGCTGCTGCGCAGCATCGAGTCGAGCCGGGTGCGGTCGGCGGTGGACAGGGTGCGGGGGTCGCGGGTGCGCAGGTAGTCGAGGGCGATGAGCAGTTTCACCACCGAGGCCGAGCGGAACCGCATGGTCTCGTTGAGCCGCTCGGTGAAGGTCCCGGTCGTACGGTCGAAGACCGCCACACCGGCGGTCACGTTCGCCGGTACGTCGGCCTGTGTGACACCGGCCGGCGCGGCGGTGGCCGGTGAGGTCCCGCTCAGGCCCAGCACGGTCGCGGCCAGGGCGAGGGTGGCGGCGAAGGCACCGAGTCGGCGCAGCCGGGTCCCGCGCCGGTTCGGCGGTCGTCCGGCGGCGGATCCGCCGGGGTGGGTGGTCGGACTGTTCACGTGGGTTCCCCATTTCACTTGGGCCACCTCGGCGACGATGGCCCTCCGGGTGTGCAGGGACACCTGTCCTCCGGGACCGTCTCCGCGTACGGACCGCAGGTGGCGGGAGCACGCTATGGCGGCCGTCGGCGCCGCGGTATCCGGAAGTTGACGGGGTACCGCGCCGGGACACCGGTCCCCTCGGGACCGCCCGCGACGGTCCCCCACAAGCCCGCAGAGCGTCATTTGCACCGGCGCGAGCGGCGGTGGAGCCGAGCCTCGCGGTGCGGTGCGTCGCATTACGGGTGACTCCACCGGTTGATTCGCCGCTCGGCCAATCCGCCGCCCGACCTGATCCGGATTACGCGGAGATCCCTGATCGCAGGGCAGGAGGAGACGCGATGGAACGGACACCGACGGAGACGGAACGCTCGCACGGCCAGGAACGGACGGCGCGGCCGGGGCGGCGCACGGCAGTGGTGGGGAGCGGGGTGGCGGGACTGACCGCTGCGTACGTCCTGGGCGGCACCGGTCACGTCACGCTGTACGAGGCCGACGACCGGCTCGGCGGACACGCGCACACCCACGAGCTGACGTCGCCGCACGACGGGCGGGTGCACCGCGTCGACTCCGGGTTCATCGTGCACAACCGGCGCACCTACCCGCATCTGCTGCGGCTGTTCGACGAACTCGGCGTCGCCACGCAGGAGTCGGAGATGAGCATGTCGGTGCGGTGCGAGGGGTGCGGCCTGGAGTACGCCGGCGCCCGTGGCCCGGCAGGAGTGTTCGCCCAGCCCCGCA
This sequence comes from Streptomyces sp. SID12488, assembly GCF_010548275.1. Taxonomy (GTDB): domain Bacteria; phylum Actinomycetota; class Actinomycetes; order Streptomycetales; family Streptomycetaceae; genus Streptomyces. The sequence continues at coordinate 48,628 of NZ_JAAGLT010000044.1, read as the reverse complement.
ACCTTCTGCGCGCCCGCTATCTGCGGCTGCTGGCCGAGGTGCCCGCCTTTCACCGCGCGGCCCGGCGACTGCTGGCGCAGGGGGACCAACAGGCGCTCACGCTGGGGGAGTTCCTGGACCGGGAGGGCTACTCCGCCTACTTCCGAAGCCACTTCATGACGCCGGTGGTGTCGGCCGTGTGGTCCTGCGACGCCGTCACCGCCCAGCGCTACCCGGCCGCCTATCTGTTCCGCTTCCTGGAGCACCACGGGCTGCTGTCGGTGAGCGGCTCACCGGTGTGGCGCACGGTCAGCGGCGGCTCGGCCACGTACGTCGACCGGATAGCCAAGCAGATCGGCGACGTCCGCACCGGCACGCCCGTACGGGCGGTACGACGCAACGCGGACGGCGTCGACGTGACGTCGGGGGACGGCACCACCGAGTCGTACGACGCCGTGGTGATCGCGGTCCACCCGGACCAGGCGCTGCGGCTGCTGGCCGACGCGAGCGAGCGGGAGCGGGAGGTGCTGGGCGCGTTCCGCTACTCCCGCAACACCACGCTCCTGCACACCGACACCCGGCTGCTGCCGCGCGCGCCCGGCGCCCGCGCCGCCTGGAACTACCTGATGCCCTCGTGCGCGGCCGACGGCGGCCGGGTGCGGGTCAGTTACGACATGAACCGCCTCCAACGCCTCGACGCCACCGAGACGTTCGTGGTCACCCTGGGCGGCGAGGACCGCGTCGACCCCGGCCGGGTGCTGGCCCGCATGGTCTACGAACACCCCGTCTACACACCGGAGTCGGTGGCCGCGCAACAGCGCCTGCCCGAACTGGCCAGTGACGTATGCGTGTTCGCGGGCGCCTATCACGGCTGGGGGTTCCACGAGGACGGCTGCCGATCCGGTGTCGAGGCCGCCGCGGCGCTGGGGGTGCGCTGGTGAACGCCGAACCGGCCCTCTACACCTGCACGATCAGCCATGTCCGGACCACGCCCCGCCGCTACGCGCTGCGCCACCGCACGTACATGTGGCTCATCGACCCCGACCACCCACCCCAACTGCCACGCCCAATAAGGTTGTTGGCCCGTTTCGACCCACGCGACCACTTCACCGGCGACCGGCCGTCGATCCGGGCCGGCCTCGACGACTTCCTCGCCGGTCACGACGTACACCTGGACGGCGGCCGGGTGGTGATGCTCACCCACGCGCGGGTGCTCGGGTACGTGTTCAACCCGCTCACCCTGTACTGGTGTCACGGCCCCGACGGGGAACCGCGCTGCGTGGTCGCGGAGGTGCACAACACCTACGGCGGGCGCCACTCCTACCTGCTGCGCCCGGACGCGTCCGGGACGGCGCGCGCCGAGAAGACGTTCTACGTGTCGCCGTTCTTCCCCGTCGACGGCGGCTACCGCATGCGGGTGCCGCCGCCCGGAGCGCGCCTCGACCTGACCGTTCATCTGGACCGCGAGGGCGGCCGGGCCTTCACCGCGACCGTGCGCGGCACCCGCCGCGCGATGAGCACGGCCTCCCTGCTGCGGCTGGCGCTGCGGCACCCCTGGTCCACCCTCACCGTGTCGGCCGCGATCCGCGCCCACGGCATCCGCCTCTACCTGCGGGGACTGCCCGTCCAGCCCCGCCCAGGCCACCGCACCCCGGAGAAAGCGACATGAGGACAGCAGAGCCCAACACCCCTGACGGCCACACCGCCCTCACCGACCCCACCTCTGACCACGGCACCCCCGTCGACCCCACTCTCTGGCCCGACATCGTCGCCGTACCGGCCGCCTCCCGGCCTCGTACCGCCGTGACTGCCGCTCTCGTTCGGCGGGCCCTCGGGCGGCTGCCCCTGCGGGCCCGGTTCGCCGGGACCGGGGACGTGGGGCTCGGCGGGCCGCTGATCGAGGTGCGTGACCCCGCCGCCTTCCACGCCCGGGTCGGGACCCACGGGCTGGTCGGGTTCGGGGAGTCCTACATGGCCGGTGAGTGGGACGCCCCCGACCTGGTGGCCGTCCTCACCGTGCTCGCCGGGCACGCCGCCGAGCTGATTCCGGGCCCGCTGCAACGGCTGCGCGGCCTGTGGGCGCCGCGTCACCCGCACGACGAGCGGAACACGCCGGACGGCTCCCGCGCCAACATCAGCCGCCACTACGACCTGTCCAACGACCTGTTCGCCCTCTTCCTCGACGACACCCTCACCTACTCCTCCGCCGTGTTCCGAGGTTTCCCCGCGAGCTGGGACGGGCTCGCCGCCGCCCAGCACCGCAAGATCGACCGGCTGCTCGACCTGGCCGACGTCGGCGAGGGCACCCGGCTGCTGGAGATCGGCACCGGCTGGGGCGAACTCGCCCTGCGGGCCGCCGCCCGAGGCGCCCACGTCACCTCGCTCACCCTCTCCCGGGAACAGCGGGCCCTGGCGGTGGAAAGAGTGCGCGCGGCCGGACTCACCGACCGCGTCTCCATCGAGCTGTGCGACTACCGGGAGGCGCGCGGCGAGTACGACGCCGTCGTCAGCGTGGAGATGGTCGAGGCGGTCGGCGCGGAGTTCTGGCCGGTGTACTTCCGCGCCCTGGACGCGCGGCTGGCCCCGGGCGGCCGGGTGGCGCTGCAGGCCATCACCATGCCGCACGAGCGGATGCTCGCGAGCCGTGACACCTTCACCTGGATCCACAAGTACGTGTTCCCCGGCGGCCGGATCCCGTCCACCCGGGCGATCGAGGAGACCGCCCGCGACCACACCGGGCTGCGCCTCACCCGCCGGGATGCCTTCGGCGCCCACTATGCCGAGACGCTGCGGCTGTGGCGCGAGCGGTTCACCGAGCGCACCGACGACGTCGCGGCGCTCGGCTTCGACGACGTCTTCCACCGGCTGTGGACCTTCTATCTGGCCTACTCCGAGGCCGGCTTCCGGGCCGGCTACCTCGATGTGCGGCAGTACCTGTTCACCAAGGAGAATCCCGGCCGATGAACACCACTGTGAGCGACTTCCCGTGGCACGCGTTCGCGCTCAACCTGGCCTGGGCCGCCGCCGCTGCCCTCACGGTCATGCTGGTCACCTTCGGCGTCGCGGTGCGTGTGGGCGTGCACCGGATCGTGGACGTCGCCTGGGGGACCGGCTTCGCGGCGGTGGCCGTCACCACCTTCGCGGCCTCCGCCGGTGAGGGCGACCTCGTACGACGGCTGCTGGTGACCTCGCTGACAGCGGTCTGGGGGCTGCGGCTCGCGGTGCACATCGCCCGCCGGGGCCGGGGCCACGGCGAGGACCCACGCTACGAGAAGATGCTGGCCAAGGCGCCCGGCAACCGGAACGCGTACGCGCTGCGCATGGTCTACCTCCTCCAGGGCGGCCTCGTCTGGCTGGTGTCCCTGCCCGTGCAGGCCGCGCAGTACGTGTCCGGCCCGCCGTCGGCCCTCGCCTGGGCCGGTACCGCGCTGTGGGCGGTCGGGATCGGCTTCGAGGCGGTCGGGGATGCCCAGTTGGCCCGCTTCCGGTCCGATCCCGCCAACCGGGGAAAGATCATGGACCGAGGGCTGTGGGCGTGGACCCGGCACCCCAACTACTTCGGGGACTTCTGCGTCTGGTGGGGCCTGTTCCTGATCGTCTGCGACTCCCCGGCGGCGGCCGGCGTGTCCGTGGTGTCCCCGGTGGTGATGAGCCTGCTGCTGACCCGGGGAAGCGGAAAGCGGCTGCTGGAACGGCATATGGCCGACCGGCCCGGGTACGCCGAGTACACGGCCCGTACGAGCGGCTTCTTCCCGCGCCCGCCGCGACGGACCGGCCCGGGGACGACGTGACGGACCGGTGGGATCAGGTCGGGGCGGGAGAGGATCGCCTCCGTGGCCCGCGCGACGCGGGACGCGGAGGCCGGAACAGCCGTATCAGCCGGAGCAGGGGGCGTGCCGTCGTGCATCAGAACGAGCAGGATGAGCAGGACGAGCAGGACGAGCCCCGTTTTCTTCCGTCGCCCGGGAACACGCTGCTGCTCCGGCGCCGTCCGGCCCTCGCCCGCGCGGCCGTACTGGTGTTGCACGGCGGGCAGGCGACGAGTGAGCGTCGCTCCCGGCCCTGGCAGCTCGCCGCGCTGCGGATGGACCCCGTCGTGCGGGCCGTGACCGCCGAACTCCCGCACCCGGACGTCCTGGTCGCCCAGGTCCGCTACCGCCTCCGCGGCTGGAACGGCGGACGCGCCGACCCCGTACGGGACACCGATGAGGCGCTGCGCGACCTCGCCGCACTGGCCGGCCCCGTGCCCACCGTGCTGCTCGGCCACTCCATGGGAGGCCGGGCCGCCCTGCGCGCCGCCGGTCACCCGCAGGTGCGCGGCGTCGTGGCCCTGGCCCCCTGGTGGCCGCCGGGCGAGCCGGTGGAGCAGACGGCGGGCCGGCACGTCGTCGCCCTGCACGGCGAACGGGACCGCGTCACCTCGCCCACCGACGCGGCGGACTGCGTGCGCCGGGCGCGGGGTACGGCGGCCCGGGCCGGGATGGCCGTCATCGGCGGCGGCGACCACGCCATGCTGCGCCGCCCCCGCTTCTGGCACCGCACCACCGCGACCCTCGTGGCCCACCTCCTCGACCCCGACGGCACCCCGGATCCCCTCCCCGAGGAGTGCTACGGCACCGGCGGCTTCCCGGTGCTCTGAGCGGGCGGCACCTTGGAGAGTTCCGCGGCGAACTGCGCGCCGGTGAGCAGCGCCAAATTCGACAGCCACAGCCAGATGAGGAAGACGACGATGCCGGAGAGCGAGCCGTACAGCCTGCTGTAGGCGCCGAGTGTGGAGGCGTACGTCGAGAAGCCCGCGGACACGGTCAGCCACAGCGCGGCGGCCAGCGCGCCGCCGGACAGGCTGTGCCCGCGTCGGCGCGCGATCTCGGGGCCGGTGTGGAAGACGATCACGACCAGCAGGGCGACCAGGCACAGCAGCAGCGGCCAGCGCAGCAGCCGCCACGTCCAGGCCACGGTGGCGTCCATGCCCAGGGTGCGGCCGACGGCCTCCGCGAGCGGGCCGGTGAGCAGCAGGGTGAGCGAGCCGACGAGGAGCAGAGCGAGCAGGACGAGCGCGGTGAGCACGATGCGGTGCGCCTTGCGCCAGGTCGAGCGCCGGTCCTCGACGCGGTGCATACGGTGCAGGGCGCGGCGGAAGACGGCGAGATAGCTGGTGGCCGACCACAGCGCGCTGGCCGCACCGGTCACCACGAGCGGCCAGACCGTCCGGTCCGTGTCCAGCGCGTGGGTCAGGACGGTGTGCAGTTCGGCACCGGACTCGGCCGGGGCGTAGGCGGTGACGTGGGTGATGAAGCCCTCGGCCGTCTCCGGGCTGATCAGACCGAACGCCAGGACCGTCGCCAGCATGGCGGGGAGCACCGCCAGGATCGCGTAGTACGTCAGTGCTGCCGCGTAGTCCGTGATGTCGTCGTTCCACAGCGACACCGGCGTGCGCCGCACCGCGGACCGCCAGGCCACGAACTGACCCGGCGACGGCCAGGGGAGCCGACGTGCCCGGCGGACATCGCCGGCCACGTCGGTGTACGGCTCAGTGGACACGGGGCATGCGGTGCGAGGCGGCACTCAGCCGGACCCGGGTGTGCGCCGTGTACGGTGCCGCGGCTGTCCCGGCCTCCGCCGTCACCGCGCGCAGGGCGGGCAGTACGGCGTCCGGGGACGTGTCCGGTTCCAGCCAGACCCGTAGATCCAGGTCCAGTCGCCGGCCGCGGCGGGGCAGTACCCGCGCGTGGCTGCGGGCGATGCCCGGGAGGATCGCGGCGCGCGCGGTCAGTGCCTCGGCGAGGGCCTGGGGGCGCACCGTGCAGCGGGGGGAGGGCAGGGCGAGGTGCCGGGTCGGGCCCATGCTGAACCGCGCGACGGCGAGGAGCGCGAACAGCACGGTCAGGCCGATCGCCGCGGCCATGACGGCGGGCGTCCACCAGCCCTCGCCGCGCAGGCGCGCCAGCGCGTCCCCGTCGAGCAGGACGGTGCCCGTACCGGCGGTGGGCCACCAGGACGGCAGCCGGTCCGCGAGGTGGCTGTCGGTGGCGGCGAGCCAGGAGCCCGCGAGGAGGAGCGCGAGTCCGACGCCGCCGAGGACGGCGCGGTTGACGACCGTGCTGGTGCGCCCCCTCACTGGTGGTCTCCTGAGGCGGAGGCGGAGGCGGGGACGGCGGGTGTGGAGGCGCCGTCACCGTGTCCCGGAGTGTCGGCTGTCGGGGTGGGGCGCTGCCACATCCGCTCCGGCTTGACGGTGACCCGCAACCGGGGACCGCCGCTCAGGAGGCAGTCGGCCAGGGCGTCCCGGGCGGCGGCCGTGACGGCGGTGTGCGCGTGCGCCCGGTCGCCGAAGGCGAGCCCGGCCCGCACGGTGACCCGTCGGCGCCGCACGCGTACCCGTACCGTTCCGACGCCGTCCACGTCTCCCACCGCGTCGCGGACCAGGGCCGCCACCGCCGAGCGGTCCACCGCGGCGTCGACATGGGCCGCCGAGGTGCGGATCGTGGACTGGCGACGCCGGCCGGGGGAGAGAGCGAGAACGATCATCCAGATGCCCAGCAGGGCGATCAGCCCGCCCAGGGCGACGACAGCCGGGTCGCCGGGCCCGTGCCCGGTCGCCCAGTGCACGGCGGAGGTCCGCCAGGCGGCGGCCGTCCGGTGCGCGGTGTGCACCCGGACCAGGTCGAAGGCGAGCGCACCGCACCCCAGGGCGGCCACCGCGGACAGCACGGTGACCGGAGTCCGGCGCCGGGACCACCAGCGCCGGGGCGTGCGGCTCTCACGGCCGTCCGGGTCGGCCGGGTGGGCCTCCAGGGCCGGGGACACCAGGGGGTGGGAGGACGACGTCGGCGGGGCGAGCGAGGTGACGCTGACGCGCGCGGCCGGCACGTCGAGGCCCGTCAGTTCCCGGGTGCGTTCCACGACGTGCCGCTGAACGTCCCGCACGGTGTCGGCCAGCGGAGCGGGAGCGGGATAGGGCAGCGTCACCGCGAGGGACACGTCAGCCCTCCTGCCGCGTACGGAGGCCGAGGCTCGGGCCGTCCGGGCGGGCAGCGCCTCGGTGGTCGCCCGCTCGGCGATCCTGCGCACCGCCCGCTCCGAGACGGTGGTGGTGCCCCGCTGCGCGGCGGCGGTCATCGACGGTTCCGCTCGAACGCGTCCCGCACGTCCCGTACGCCCCGGATGCTGCCGCCGCCCTCGGCCCACCGGCCCAGCACCCAGCCCAGGGCGCCGAGAGCGGCCACGAGCAGGAAGGCGCCGAACCCGCCGAACCAGCCGGCGAACGCCAGGGCCATCCCCGCGATCATCCCTACGAACGGTGTGCTCATGCCCACTACCTCTCACCCGGTCCACTCCTGCCCGTGCCCCCGACCGGCTGTTCTACTCCACGCGGGCCTCGGTCGTGCTCGCGGACTCCTCGTCGTCGGGCAGGTGGACGTCGTTGACCGTGATGTTCACCTCGACGACCTCCAGCCCGGTGACGCGCTCCACGGCGGAGACGACGTTCTCCCGGACGTCCTGGGCGACGTCCATGACGGACACCCCGTACTCGACGACCAGGTCCAGATCGATGGCCGTCTGCCGCTCGCCCACCTCGACCTTCACGCCGCGGCCCACGTTGGGCCGGCCGCCGGGCACGCGTTCGCGTACGGCGCCGAAGCTGCGCGAGAGTCCGCCGCCCATGTCGTGCACGCCGGGGATCTCCCGGGCGGCGATGCCCGCCACCTTCACCACGACGACGTCGGCGATCGACGTCCGGCCACGGTTCGCGGCCGGCTGGTCGGCTCCCGTCGCGCCGCCGGACACGGCCGTCGTGCTCTGCGGCGACCTGACCGGCTGCGGGGTGGCCAGGTCCAGGTCCTTGTCGGCGTTGGCGTTGGGGCTGGCGACTGGTGCGGTCTGCATGGTCATGGCATGCCCATCTCTGTCTCGTCGCTCATGTGTGCTGCTGATGTGCTCCGCTGATGTGTTCTCACTTCGTCAGACCCGGCCCGGCCGGGTCTGTGACGCGGGTACCCGGAAAAACCTCGGGGCGCCACCGAAGTGGCGCCCCGAATATGACAGTCCGTCAGCTAGTGGGCATCAGGACGGTGTCGATGATGTAGACGTTGGCGTTGGAGGTCTTCACGTCGCCGCAGACGACCTTGGCGGAGTCGTTGACGGTGTAGGACTCACCGGAGCCCGAGGTGGTCACCTTCGACGTCTCCAGGGTGTCGAAGGAGCCCTTCTCCAGGTCCTTGGGAGCCAGCTTCTGGCCCACCACGTGGTAGGTGAGGATCTTCGTCAGCTGGGCCTTGTCGTTCAGGACCTTGTCGAGGGTCGCCTTCGGGATCTTGGCGAAGGCATCGTTGGTCGGCGCGAACACGGTGATGTTCTGGGCGTTGTTGAGGGTGTCGACGAGGCCGGCCTTCTTCACCGCCGCCACCAGCGTGGACAGGGCGGGGTTGTTGGACGCGGCGGTGGCCACCGGGTCCTGGGCCATGCCGTCGAACGAGCCGGCACCGCTCGCGGGCACCGCCGAACAGCCGGAGCCGAACGGCTGGTCGGCCGTGGTCGTGCTGCCGGAACCGGTCATGCCGTCGTCCGACGTCTCGGCCGGCGCGGACGCCTTCGACGAGGTGTCGGACTTGGCGGAGTCGCTGCCGCTGCCGCTGTCGTCGGAGCAGGCGCTGAGTGCCAACGGCAGGACGGCCGCCGCGGCGACGGTCACGGCGATACGCCGGGTACGGCTGATGTGGCTGATACGGGTGTTCATGGTGTTTCTCCTGTGGGTGGGTGCGGCATGCGCCGCGTTCGTACGGGGGTCGGTGAAGGTGGCTTGGGGGGCAGGGGCCAGGAGGCAGGGGTCAGTCGACGGTCACGACCACCGAGTGCCATCCGCTGGCGCCGTCGGGGATGGTGCGGGCGCGCTTCTCGGTCTGCACCGCGCCGGTGCGGTCGGTGGCGCGGGCGGTGAGGGTGTGGCCGCCCTTGGTGGCCTGCCAGGGGAAGGACCACTGGCGCCAGGTGTCGCGGGTGTCCTCGGCGGCGAGCCGGGCCTCCTGCCAGGGACCGTCGTCGACCCGGACCTCGACCTTGTCGATGCCGCGGTGCTGGGCCCACGCGACCCCGGCGACCATGACCGCGCCGGTGCCGGGGCGGGCGAAGGGCCTGGGGGTGTCGATCCGGGCCTGTGTCTTGATCGGCGCCCTGCGGGCCCAGCCGCGCCTGACCCAGTAGGGGTCGTAGGAGTCGAACGTGGTCAGCTCGATGTCCTTGATCCACTTGCAGGCCGAGACATAGCCGTAGAGGCCGGGCACCACCATGCGGACCGGGAAGCCGTGCTCGAAGGGCAGCGGTTCGCCGTTCATGCCCAGCGCGAGGAGGGCGTCGCGGCCGTCCATCACGTCCTCGACCGGGCTGCCGATCGTCATCCCGTCCACGGAGCGGGCCACCAACTGGTCGGCCGGCCCGCCCTTCGAGGGCGGCCTCACCCCGCATTCGGCCAGCAGATCGGCCAGTCGTACGCCGATCCAGCGGGCGTTGCCGACGTACGGGCCGCCGACCTCGTTCGACACACAGGTGAGCGTGATGTCCCGCTCGACCAGCTCGCGCCGCAGCAGGTCGTCGAAGGAGAGGGTGACCGGCCGGACGACGCCGGCGCCGTGGATGCGCAGCCGCCATTCGGTGGCGTCGACCCTGGGCACCACCAGTGCGGTGTCGACGCGGTAGAAGTCGCTGTTGGAAGTGACGAAGGGGCTCACCCCCGGGACCCGCAGTTGGGCGCCCCTGGGCACGGCCCGGGCCGGGGAACCGGGTGCGGGCAGCAGCACGTTCCGGCGGGAGGCGACCGCGTCCCGTCCGCCGGAAGCGCTCAGCGAGCGGCCGAGCAGACCGGCGCCCGCCGATGCCACGGCCGCCGCACCCGCCACGATCACGAAGCCACGCCGGTCCCAGCCCTCGCCGGACGCCTTGCCCTCGGCGGGCTCGCTGTCCTGTACGTCCTCGCCGTCCTTGCCGGGCGCGCTGCCTTCTGCGGGCTCCTTGCCCTCGGCGGCCCCATCGCCCTCGCCGGGCTCCCGGCCCTTGCCGGACTCCGGTGTGCCGGACGGTGACCGGTCGGGTGCGGATGTGTCGGACTCCGAAGTCCCCGACGGCGATGTGCGGGACTCCGACGCATCGGGCGCCGACGTTCCGGGCGCGGGGGCCCGGGGCGTGAGTCGGCCCGCGAGGGCGTACAGGAGAACCGCTCCGGCGGCGGCGCCGACCACGGAGGGCAGCGCGTCCGTGACGCCGGTCGAGTCGGGCCTGTTCGTCGCCGCGATCGCGCCGACGACTCCGAACAGCAGCACGCCGGCCGCACCGGTGCGCCTGAACCGCAGGGCGAGAATTCCGAGCGCCAGTGCGAAAAGCGCGAGTACCGCGAGAATTCCGAGCTGAAGAACCAGCTTGTCGTCGGAACCGAAATTCCGGATCGCCCAGTCCTTGACGGTGGCGGGAGTCCTGTCGATCGCCGCGCCGCCCACTGCGACGACAGGACCGGCCTGCGGACGCACGCCTCCCGCCACCGCCTCGGCGACCGTGAGCGCGGCGAATCCCGCCAGGACGCCGCTGAGCGCGCCCAGCAGCAGCGGTGCTTTCTTCTCGTTCTCGGTCACGTTGGGAATCCGGTCCCGAAAGCCGGGCGGATTGGTCGTTCCCACGGTCGGATGATTTTCCCGTTCCGACCAATCCGCGCCCGCTTCCGTTACGGAAAAAGGGGACTGAAAGTGCTCCCACGCGGCATCCGTAAGGTGTCCGTCTCCCGAAGTAATCCGTGTTCTTCGGGTTCTCCGTAACGGGGACGGCGCTGCGGTGTCCAACCTTCGGACGACCGGAAGACCTGACGGCCGGACGACCGTAAGAGAGGAGTCGCCCCGTGGCGGGTGACCGCACCCGGAGCGCACCACCGGACACCCGGGACGACCCGGACGACGCCCTGCTGGCGGTCCGTGCCGGGGAAGGCGACGAGGACGCCTTCGCCGTGCTCGTGCAGCTGTACGCGCCGGCTCTGATCCGGCTCGCCACGGGGCTGCTCGGGACCCGTACCGAGGCGGAGGACGCCGTGCAGGACGCCTTCCTCAGCGCCTGGCGGAGGCTGCCGGAGTTCCAGGGGCGCTCCTCCTTCGGCACCTGGACGTACCGGATCGTCACCAACCGCTGCCTGAACGTGCTGCGGGCCCGCAAACCCGTGGCCTCGCTGGAGGCGGCGGGTGACGTGGCCGCGGCCGAGCACACCACCTCCCCGGCCCGCATCACGGAGGCCCACGAAGCCGTGCGCGAGTTGCGGGAGGCCCTCGACCTGCTCTCGGCCGAACAGCGGGCCTGCTGGGTCCTGCGCGAACTGGACGGCCGCTCCTACGAGTTCATCGCGGACACGGTCGGCATCAGCCAGGAGGCCGTCCGCGCCCGTGTGTTCCGCGCCCGCCGTTGTCTCACCCAAGCACTGGGGGCCTGGCGATGACCGACCGCACCGACGTGCCGAACAACGCGTCCACCCACGCTGACGACGACGAACTCCTGCCGTGCGGAAGGCTGTTGTCGCAGACCTGGAACGACTGGGAACAGCGGTCCGAGGACACCGAGGACACCGAGGACACCAGTGACACCGACTCCCATCTGCGGTCCTGCCCGTACTGCAGGCAGGCCGTGAGCGGACTGGACCGGCTGGAGTCCGTGGTGCGCGGCCTGCAGGAGGAGACGGAGACCTCCGCCTACGACGCCGGGCCGCTGACCCGGCGGGTCATGGACGTCGTACGCCTCGAACTGCGTCCGGGCCGCCCCCTGCCCCTCGGTGAACCCGCCGAGGACCTGTGGATCATGGAGGCGGTCGCGGCCCGCGCGCTGCGCGCGGCGGCCGAGACGGTCGCGGGCGTCCGGGCAGGCTCCTGCCGGCTTTTCGACGCTTCGGCCGACGCCCACTCCGATGTTTCCGCCGATACCCGTTCCGACGCCCGCCCCGACGCCCGCTCCGACGGCGCCGTCGGCATCCGCCTCGACATCCACGCCCCGGCCGACGTCTCCCTGCCGGAGCTCGCCGCCCGGGTGCGTGAGCGGGTGCGGGAGGCCGCGGACCGCGAACTGGGCATGGTCGTGGCGGCTGTGGACATCCATGTCACCGATCTGCTCCACACCCCGGCCGACGACGACCAGGAAGAAGGCCGTACGCCATGACCGTGCACCACGAGAGCACCGCGCACGCGGCACTCGTCGCGGAACTCGCCACGGCCGCGGAGGGCGTGCCCGGGGTGGCCTTCCTCCGACCGGGCCTGACCGACCGGCTGCGCTCCGCGCTGTCGCGGCCCCCGGCGGGCACCGCCGGGGCGCCGTCCGCCGGAGTGCGCCTGACCCGCCAGGACGGTGACGGTTCCTGGCACGTCGAGATCCACGTCGTAGCGTTGCGGCGGGCCAGGACCCTCGACGTGGCCCGGGTCGTCCGGGACACCGTCGAGCGCCGCCTGGGCGCCCTGGAGTACGCGCCGCCCTCGCAGCCCGCCCCGAGGATCACCGTGACGGTGACGGGCCTCGTCTGATCCCCGTTGCCCCCCGTTGCCCCCCGTTGCCCCGCGGCGGCACTCGTTCAGCTCGGGAAGGTCATCACGGCGACCGGGGCGGACGTGGGCTCTTTCGAGCCGCCGTCGGGTTCGACGGTGATGCCCATTCCCGAGGCCCCGTCGAGGGCGCCCCGGAGCAGGACGGTCTGGTCGCTGCGGGCGGGGTCCATCAGGCCGGCCGGCCGCATGGTTCCGTTCTCGTCGAACCACAGCTGGTAGACCTTCCCGCCGGGCGGAGAGGCCATCCCCGAGACGAAGAACACCGCCCTGTCCCGGCCACGGGAGACGACGACGGTACCCGTGGCGCCGCCGGTCAGCCCGGCGGCGCGGGTCCTGGCGTCCGGTGCGGCCAGTACGGCGGCGATCTCGTCCGTGGCCCGCGCGGCGCTGCGCGCCTGCGCGCGGGCGTCCTCGGCCCGCTGGTGCTGCCACAGGGTCGTTCCGCCGAGCGTCGTGGCAGCGGCGAGGCAGGCGGCGAGTGCCCACCGGGACAGCGTCCGGGCCCGGGGGCCGGACCGGACGGCGAGGGCCTGGGCCGGCCCGCCGGGGGTGTCCTGGCGGACCTTGGTGATCCGGCGCAGCACCTGTTCGCGCAGCCCGGCAGGGGGTGTCGTGGCGACGGCGAGTCCCATGCGGGCGGCGGTCGCGGACAGCTCGGCGGTCTCCTGCGCGCACGCCTCGCAGCCCGTGAGGTGCCGTTCGAACGCGGTGTTCTCCGTGTCGGACAGGGCGTGCAGGGCGTAGGCGCCCGTCAGCCGGTGCAGATCGGTGGTCGTCACGCGGTCACCCCCAGGCAGTCGCGCAGCCGGATGAGTCCGTCGCGCAGTCGGGTCTTGACGGTCCCCAGCGGCAGCGCCAGCGCCTCCGCCACCTCGCGGTAGGTCAGCCCCCGGTAGTACGCCAGGGTGACGGCCTGCCGCTGGAGCTCGGTGAGCGTGCGCACACAGCGCCGTACCTGTTCCCGCTCCAACCGCGCCTCCACGTGCTCGACCACCTCGTCGTACTCGGGAAGCCGGTCCAGCAGCGCGGCCTTGTGGTCGCGGGCCGCGGCGGCGTCCACCGAACGCACCCGGTCCACCGCCCGGCGGTGCGCCAGCGTGAGGATCCAGTTGATGGCCGTACCGCGGTCGGCCCGGTAGCGGGGAGCGGTCCGCCACACCTCCACCAGCACCTCCTGCGTCACCTCCTCCGACTGCGCCTGATCGCGCAGCACGGCTCGCACGACACCCAGCACCGGTCCCGCCACGGCGTCGTAGACCCCGGCGAACGCGTCCTCGTCCCCGAGCGCCACCCGGCCCAGCAACTCCTCCAGGCCGGGACCGGCCGAGGGATTTCTGCCGATATGCACTGCTTCTTTCACCGAGAGCCTCCACGGTCGCGACATGTCCGGACGTAATCCGTTCCCGCTGAGACCCCGGATTGGTTGCAGTGAGGGTGAAATCGCAGGTGGCGCGCGACGACGCGGACCGGACGGCGAGTGTCACCTGCTGGCTGGACCCAGGAATGTTGGTGACGTATTCTTCTATGTACATCACCAACAATATGTAGGAGGTGTGGCATGTCAGTGACCCAGATCGACATCGACGACGACGCCCTGGAACGGGCCATGGCTCTGGCTCACGTCCGGACGAAGAAGGAGGCGGTCAATCTCGCTCTGAACTTCTACGCCGAGCAGCAGGAGCGTGCGGCGCGCATAAGCCGTCACTTCGAGCGTGCGCGTGAGTGGGGCGCTGTCGAGGACGCCGAACGCCTGCACCGGGCGGAGAAGGACACCCGGTGATCTACCTGCTCGACACGTCCGGCCTGGTCCGGCTGCTCCGCGATCCCAAACTGCGATCGGCCTGGTACGACGCGATCGATGCCGGTGCCGTCGCATCCTGCTACGTGCAGCGCGCCGAGTTCCTGTACAGCGCCCGGGACCGTCGTGAGTACGACGAGATCGCGGAAATGTTCACCGACCTCTACCCCGATGCCTCGGTGCCGAAGAACGCGGGGCGCTGGATCAGCGCGGTGCAACACCGTATGGCTCAGGCCGGGGAGCATCGCAGTGCCTCGGCGGTGGACCTCGTCATCGCCGCCACCGCGGCCCACCACGGCTTGGCCGTCCTCCACGACGATGCCGACTACCGCGCTGTCGCCCGGCACGCATCCGATCTGATCGAGCACAACGTCCACGACGTCGCCTGACAGCATCCCGAGCCCCTCGGATCGTCCGATGCCAGGCGATCAGGGCCGGGCCTCACCGCACCGGGAACCCGAACGAGTAGCCCTGCTGTTTGAGTTCGGGGAGGATCCGGCGCAGGGCCTCGACCGTCTGGGAGCGGTCGCCGCCCGCGTCGTGGAAGAGGAGCGTCGGGCCGTTGTGCAGTTCCTGCTGGACGGTGGCGACGATGGCGTCCGCGCCCGGCCGCTCGAAGTCCTTGGTGTCCACGTTCCAGCCCAGCGGGCGCATGCCCCGGGAGGCGGCGAGCTTGCGGCTGTACGGGGTGAAGGCCCCGCCCGGCGCCCGGTAGTACATCGGGCGTACGCCCCCGGACGCCTCGGTGATCATGCGTTCGGCGTCGAGGATCTGCTGCGACTGGTAGGCCTGGGACTGCTTGTCCATGGTGGTGTCGTGCGACACCGAGTGGTCGCACAGCCGGTGCCCGGCCGCGACCACCTGCTTCACGAGGCCGGGATGGGCCTGCGCCTGCGTCCCCACCATGCAGAACGTGGCCTTCACCCCGTACTCCCGCAGCACGTCGAGCATTTGGGGGGTCCACTCGGGGTCGGGGCCGTCGTCGATGGTGATGTTGACGCCGCGCGCTCCCTTGTCCGAGGCGTGCACGATGGTCACCGCGACCGGCTTGACGGCACCGCCCGGTTTGGCCGACGCGGTCGTCTTCGGCGACTGGCCGTCCACGACACCCGCCTGCGCGGTCCACATCGAGGCACCGGTGGCGAGCAACGTCACCCCGAGAGCCGCACCGAGCACCTTGACGTACCAGCCCCGCCCGCCACTGTGCCGCGCCATGTCCCCACCCATTTCCCGCAGTTCCTCGCCGATCCGTGGTCACCTCGCGACCAACCTGCATGACGAGAAAAAGCGGCCACAGGATGCGTCCGTTACCGATCAAGGACAATCCCGGTGTGGTTCCCGGACAACCGGCCGGGCGGCGGGCGGAACAAGACCGATTTGCGGGGCCCTGCAAGGCAGTTGGCCGCTGCGCCGCCGCAGTGTCGCTGTGCTCAGCCCGGTCGCCGCAGGTCCTCCAGATACCGCAGGACCGCCGCGACCCGTCGGTCCACCCGGTCCGTCGGTGACAGGTCGAGCTTGGCGAAGATGCTGCGGATGTGCTTGTGGACGGCGCCCTCGGTGACGACGAGCCGTTCGGCGACGGCGGTGTTGCCGAGTCCCTCGGCCATCAGGGCGAGTACGTCCCGTTCGCGGGGGCTGAGCCGGTCGAGGCGGGTGTCCTGGTGGGAACGGGTGAAGAGCTGGGCGACGACCTCGGGGTCGATGGCGGTGCCGCCGGCCGCCACCCGGTGCAGGGCGTCGAGGAACTCCTCCACCCTGCCCACGCGTTCCTTGAGCAGATAGCCGAGGCCGTTCACACCGCCGGTGAGCAGGTCGGTGGCGAAGGACTGCTCGACGTACGCGGACAGCACGAGGACGGCCAGGTCGGGACGCCGACGCCGGGCCTCGACCGCCGCGACGATGCCCTCGTCGGTGTGGGTCGGCGGCATCCGTACGTCGAGGATGGCGACGTCCGGCTTGTGTTCGTCGATGGCGGCCAGCGCCTCGCCGGGAGTGCCCGCGGTGGCCACCACGTCGAGGCCCTCGGCGCGCAGCAGCAGGGCGAGGCCCTCGCGCAGCAGGAGGTCGTCCTCGGCGATCACTATCCGCATGTCACCTGGTCTCTTGCGAGGAGGCTCCGGCGTTTACGCCGGGGCGGAATCGTATCCCGTGACAGCGACGCGGAGCGTCGCCGCATCCTGTTTCCCGGGCGCGGAGCACCGCTGTTTGCTTGCTCGGCGGAACGAGTGTGGCGAACGCATGTGCCCATGTTCACTGATGGGGGTGATCGCGACGGGAGAGGGGTGCGGGTGTGTGGCGCTCGTACGTATGGCCGTGCGGCAGGGGGCGGGTGGCCGGGACTTGGGTGGGGGTGAGGGCGTGGTGGAAGCGGCGGGGGCCGACGGGGCGGGGCATGCCCGGTACACGTTCCGGCTTCGTGTGTCGTCCAGCGCTCACACGTTGCTGATGTCGGAGTGGGACCGGTGCCGGTGGGTGTGGAACGAGTGTGTGGCCAAGTCGAAGCAGGTCCACGCCTGGAACAAGAACCGTCCCGAGGGCACGGACAAGCGCTCCTGCGGCCCGGCGCACCTGGACAGGATGCTGACCGGTGCCCGTGCGGGCACGCCATGGCTGCGTGAGGGCTCCAGTGTTCCGCAGCAGCAGCTCATCCGGGATTTCGGCAGGTCCAAGGCCAAGGCGCAGAAGGACGTTCGTGAACGCGTTCCGCAGCAGCGCCGGGCGGGGATGCCGAAGTGGAAGAAGAAGCACGAGAGCCTGCCGACGCTGAACTACACCCGGCGGAGCTTCCGTCTCAAGGACGGCAGGCTGCATCTGGCGGGCGGCATCGCGTTGACGGTGGTGTGGTCACGAGACATGCCTGCGGACCCGTCATCGGTGCGCGTATATCAGGACTGCCTCGGGCACTGGTACGCCAGCTTCGTCGTCCTCGCCGAGGTTCGGCCGCTCCCCGGAACCGGCCGTGTGATCGGTATCGACTGGGGTGTCAAGGAGACCGCGACCACTACCAGCGACGCCCATGACCTCCCCCACGCCCAGCACGGGCGCAAGGCCAGGGAGAAGCTGTCCCGGTACGACCGGATGATGGCCCGCCGCAAGCCCGCCAAGGGGCAAACGGCCTCCAACGGGTATCGCGAGGCCAAAAAGTGGCGGGCGAAGACGTACCAGAAGATCGCCCGCCAGCGGCAGGACACCGGCCGCAAGTGGGCGAAGAAGGTCGTGACCGATCATGACGCGATCGCTGTCGAGGACTTCAGGCCGAAGTTCCTCGCCAGGACCACCATGGCCAAGAAGGCCGCCGACGCCGCCATCGGCGCCACCAAACAGGCCCTGATCGAGATGGGCCGCAAGCACGCACGCCGCGTGCACCTGGTCCACCCCGCGCACACCACGATGGACTGCGCGCACTGCGGAGCGAGAGCCAAGCACGCACTGCCGCTGGGGATGCGCACCTATACCTGCACCACCTGCGGAACCGCATCCCCCCGGGACAAGAACTCCGCACACGTGATGCTCATCCGGGCTGGTCTCAACCCGGCTGGTGTCGAGGGCATAAGACCGTCCGGGGCGCTGCCCCGGACGGCAGCCTGAGCCAGGAATCCCCTTCCCTTCAGGAAGGGGAGGATTCAAAGGGGAGTTCCACCTTCAGGGTTGTCGGGCCGCCGGGTGGGCTGGCCAGGGAGAGGGTGCCGTCGTGCGCGGCGATCCGGCGGCGGATGCCGGTGAGGCCGGAGCCGCCGTCCTGGTCCGCCCCGCCCCGGCCGTCGTCCTCGACGTGGAGCAGGAGACGGCCGCCGCGGCTGCGCGCGGTGACGCTGGCGGACGTGGCGCCGCTGTGTTTGGCGATGTTGGTCAGGGCCTCGGCGATGACGAAGTAGGCGGTGGCCTCGACGGAGGCGGCACAGCGTTCGGGTACGTCGACGTCGATCCGGCACGGCACCGCGCACTCCGCCGCCAGCCCCGAGAGCGCGCCGGCCAGCCCGCGGTCGTCCAGCACCGGGGGCAGGATGCTCCGGGAGACCGTGCGCAGTTCCGCGAGGGCCTGCTCGGCGGCGGACTGGGCGCGTTCGAGCAGGTCGTCGGCGCCCGCCGGGTCGCGGGCCACCATGCGGCGGGCGGCGCCGACCAGGACGGTGACGGAGACGATCCGGTTCTGCGTGCCGTCGTGCAGGGCGCGCTCGATGCGGCGCAGCTCGGTGGCGTGGGCGTCCAGGGCGGCGGCGCGGGTGGCGGTGAGTTCGGCGACGCGCAGCGACAGATCCGTCTCCGGCCCGGCCGCGAGGAGCAGGCGTCCGGGGCGGGCCTGGGCACGGGCCATGCCGGGGCCGAGCCCCAGGAGGATGGCGATCCAGCCCACGCCCAGCATGGCCACGGCGAGCGAGTCCGGCCAGGAGTGCGCGTTGCCGACCCCCATGGACGTGGCGGTCGTGTCCGCGGGCAGGAGCTTCCAGTACAGCGGAAAGAGGCTGTCGCGCACGGCGACGAGCGGCAGGAGGACGCCGAGCAGCCCCAGCAGGCAGCCCAGGGTGGCGTGCCGGGCCAGCCAGCGCAGTTCGCGTCGGGTGGTGGGGTCGACGAGGGCGAGCCGTAGCCGCGTCGGCGGAGGTTCCGGGGCGATGACCTCGGGACCCCGGCGGCCGAGCCGGTCGCGCTCCCGGCCGGCCAGGGCGTGCAGCGCGCCGAGGACCAGGGGCGCCATGAGCAGTCCGACGCCGACCAGGCTCGTCACGGCGGTGACGGCCAGCCAGAGCAGCAGGAGCAGCGCCCGGAAGGCCGTACCGAGCCCGGAGGCGAGTTGGGCGATCGAGGCGCCGGCCGCACTCGTGGTCCGTACGACGGTGTCCCTGAGGCTCACCCGCCGCTCACCGGCTGTCGTCGCGTCCTGCTGGACCGCCATCCGCTCTCCCCTCCTCTGGTTGCGAACGACTTGGGAACGACTGGTTGCGAACGACCTTATGACGCGCATCAGTTCACCGCTGGTCGAGGGCCGGGTACAGCCTGCTGTACCCCGGAGAGGGTGGTCTGCGGGATCGGCCGGGAGGGGTGCCGATCCGTAGCGTCGACGACGTCGGCCGGACCCCCCGGACCGACCGCTCAGCACCCCAGGAGATGCCTCATGGCGACCGCCGACCCCTACCGCCTCACCACCCCCGACACCCCGGCCGACGGCACGCACGAAGGGTCGTCGCCGGCGGTCACCGGCGGGGAGGTCGTCCGTACGCTGCTCTGGATCGTGGTCGTGGTCAGCGCGGTCGCCAACTCGGCGGCCACCTACGCCGACGCGGGCACCGGGGTGCACCTGGCCTGCGGTGTGGTCACCCTCCTCGGCGTGGTCGCCCTCGTCGTGCGCCACCTGCGGGGCCGTCGATGAACGCCGCCCTGGCCCGGACCCGCGACTCCGCGGCAACCGCGCCCGACGCGTCGACGCCCGCCATCGTCCTGGACCGGGTCGTCAAGGAGTACGCGGGAGGCATCCGCGCCCTCGACGAGGTGTCGCTGACCGTCGAACGCGGCACGTTCCTCGCGGTGATGGGCCCCTCGGGCTCCGGCAAGAGCACGCTGATGCACTGCGCCGCCGGGCTGGACTCCCCGACCTCGGGCAGTGTCCGCATCGACGGTCACGAGATCGCGGGCCTGAACGAGACCCGCCGTACCGAACTGCGCCGGGAGCGCGTCGGGTTCGTGTTCCAGGCGTACAACCTGATCCCCTCGCTCAGCATCGAGGACAACATCACGCTGCCGCTGCGGCTGGCGGGACGCACCCCGGACCACGACTGGCTGCGGACGCTGACGGCACGGGTCGGTCTCGCCGACTGGCTCAGCCACCGCCCGGCCGAACTCTCCGGCGGTCAGCAGCAACGGGCCGCCGTCGTAAGGGCGTTGGCGGCCAAGCCGGCTGTCGTGTTCGCCGACGAGCCGACCGGCGCGCTGGACCTGCGCAGCGCCCACGAGGTCCTGGACCTGCTGCGCGACCTCGTCGACGACCTGCGCCAGACGGTGGTGATGGTCACCCACGACCCGGCCGCCGCCGCCCGGGCACACCACGTGGCGGTGATGGCCGACGGCCGGGTGGTCGAGGCCCTCGAAGCACCGACCGCACCCGAACTGGCCGCCCGGCTCGTCGCGTTGGCGGGGGTCTGAGCCATGTTCGACATGTTCCGTCTCGCTCTCCAGATGGTCGGACACCGGATCACCGCGCTGATCGCCGTGGCGTGCGCGGTGCTCGGTGGCGCGGCCCTGATCACCGGTACCGGTGTCCTGGCCGAGTCCGGCCTGCGCTCCCACCTGCCCGTCGGCCGTCTCGGCGGCGCGGACGTCGTCGTCGCGGCCGACCAGGAACTCCACCCGAGCGGCGACATGCCGATCGCCCTCCCGGAACGTCGTACGGTCCCGGCCCGACTGGTCGCCGAACTCGCCCAGTTGCCCGGTGTCACCGGGGCGGTCGGCGACCTCGGATTCCCCGCGGCGCTCATCGACGCGCACGGCCGGGTCGTACCGGCCGCCGCCGATCCCCAGGCGTCGGGGCACGGCTGGTCCTCCGTGAAGCTGCTGGAACGTGCGCCGGTCGACGGCAGGGCGCCCGCCGGTGCCGGAGAGATCGCCGTGGACAGCGCCACCGCCGCCGCTGCGGGGGTCGAGGTGGGCGACCGGGTGCGGGTCGTCGCCAACGCCCGGCCCGCCGCCGGATACCGCGTCTCGGCGGTCGTCGACGCGCCGGGCGCCGGTGTCTTCTTCGCCGACACGACGGCCCTACGGCTGTCGGGAAGGGAGAAGGGCGCCGGCGCCTCGCGCGCCGGAACCGTCGATCTGATCGGCCTGCGCACCGCGCCCGGCGCCGAGGAACAGGTCGCCGCCGAAGTCCGTACGAGGCTTACGAAGCTGAAGGTGACGGGACTTGAGACGGTCACCGGCGCGGACCGAGGGGACCTGGTGTCGCCCGGAGCCGGCGCGTCCCGCTTCCTCCTGGTTCTCCTCGCCGGTTCGCTCGCCGGGATCGTCCTGCTGATCACCGGGTTCGTGACGGCGAGCGCGCTGGCCGTGTCGATCGCCGGGCAGCGCCGGGACCTGGCGCTGATGCGGGCCGTGGGCGCGACTCCCCGGCAGATCAGGCGACTTGCCGCCGCCCAGTCGACCGTCGTCGCCGCCGTGGCACTCGTACCCGGTGTGGCGCTCGGCTACCTGCTGGCCGGGCAGTTCCGCGGCATGCTGGCGGACCAGGGTCTTGTGCCGTCCGAACTCCCCCTGACCGTCAGCCCGTTGCCCGCCCTCGCGACGATCGTCCTCATGGCACTGACCGTGCAGGTCTCGGCCCGCAGCTCGGCTTGGCGCACCTCGCGGATGCCGGCCACCGAGGCGGTCGCCGAATCACGCAGTGAGCCGCGCGATCCGTCCCGTACCCGGACGCGCGTCGGCCTCCTCGTCATCGTCGGCGCGTCCACCATGTCGGCCGTACCGCTCTTCTCCCCGACGGTTCTCGGCGCGGCGGCCACGTCCATCGCGGGCATCCTCGGGGCGATCGGGCTGGCCCTGGCCGGTCCGGCCCTCGTCCGGGGCATCGGGAACGCGGCGGCCCGGCGCACCCGCACCGGCGTCTCCGCGCCGACCTGGCTGGCCATGGCCAACGTCCGTGCCTACGCCCTGCGCAACGCGGGGATCGTCAGCACCCTGGCGATGGCGGTCGTGTTCGTCCTGACGTACACCCTCACCCAGACCACCGTGCTGGCCGCCACCGCCGACGACACCCGCACCGGCACCCTCGCCCAGCAGCGCCTCGACGCGCCGGGCCTGGGCGGACTGCCCGCCGACACGCTCGCCGACGTACGGGGCACGACCGGCGTACGGGCGGCGGCGCCGGTGAGCACGACCACCGTGGTGTGGCCGTACAAGATGTTCGACGACACGGTGACCGAGTCCGCCTCCGCGATGATCCTCACCCCGGACGCGTCGGACGTCCTCGACCTCGACGTACGGGACGGCAGCCTGGAGCACCTCACCGGCGCCACCATCGCCGTCAGCAGCGATGTCGCCCGCTCGCGCTCCGCGTCGGTGGGCCGGCGGGTGGGTCTCGTCCTCGGTGACGGCGCGAAGGTCGACGCCGAAGTGGTCGCCGTCTACGCCCGTGGTCTCGGCTTCGGCACGGTGGTCCTGTCCCACGACCTGGCGGCCGGACACACCACGACGGGGCTCGACCAGGGCATCCTGATCCGCACGGACGGCACGGCGACCGCCAGGCAGGCACTGACGACACTCGCCGCGACCCACCCGGGCCTGGCCCTCACCGACACGGCCCCCACGACCACCGACGGCCTGCGGGACGCACCACCGGAGGTGTGGATCAACCTGGCGACGATCGTCGTCCTGCTCGGCTACCTCCTCCTCAGCATCGCCAACAAGCTCGTCGCCGCCACCGCCCAGCGTCGGCTGGAACTGGCGGCACTCCGGCTCATCGGCACCACGCCCCGCCAGATCCGCGCGATGATGCGGCGCGAGGCAGCGGTGACCGCCGCCACCGCGCTCGCCGCGTCCCTGCTGCTGTCCGCCGTACCCCTCGCCCTCCTGGGCCAGGGCTTCCTCGGCCACCCCTGGCCGGCGGGCCCGGTGTGGCTGCTGCCCGCGCTCGCCCTGACGGTCACCGCCACGGCGTTCCTCACCATCGAACTCCCCACCCGCCAGGCCCTGCGTACCCCGCCCGCCGACGCCATCCGCGCCCAGTGACCCGGCTCGCGTCCTCGCGGGTGCGCGGTTGCGGTGCCCTCCCTCGGCGCCAAGCATGGCCAACAGGGACCGGGAACCGGGAACAGCAGCCGAGCCCCTCGGAGGGCACGTCCCGGTAGGACGGGAAGCCAGGGGAAGACGCTGGAAGCCACGGGAAGGCATGAGTGCCATGACGTCTCATACGGACGACCGGCCGCCGCGCTGTCTGGTCACCGGCGCCACCGGTTACCTGGGCGGCAGGCTGGTGCCGGAGCTGCTGGCGGCCGGGTACTCGGTGCGTTGTCTGGCCCGCTCGCCCGGCAAGCTGCGGGACCATCCGTGGGCCGGGCGGGCGGAGGTCGTGCGCGGGGACGTGACGGACGAGGTGTCCGTGCGCGCGGCCATGGAGGGAATGGACGTCGCGTACTACCTGGTGCACGCGCTGGGCACCGGGCGGGGTTTCGAGGAGACCGACCGGCGCGCGGCCAGGATCTTCGGTGAGCAGGCGCGTGCCGCCGGAATCCGGCGGATCGTCTACCTCGGCGGGCTGAGCCCCGCGGGAGTACCCGAGCGCGAGCTGTCACCCCACCTGCGGTCCCGCGCCGAGGTGGGCCGCATCCTCCTGGCCTCGGGCGTACCGACCGCCGTACTGCGGGCCGCTGTGATCATCGGGTCGGGTTCGGCCTCGTTCGAGATGCTGCGCCATCTGACCGAGCGGCTCCCCGCGATGGTGACCCCGAGCTGGGTGCGCACCCGCATCCAGCCGATCGCCGTCCGGGACGTGCTCCGCCTCCTCGTGGGATGCGCGCAGCTGCCGTACGACGTGAACCGCACCTTCGACATCGGCGGACCGGACATCGTCACGTACCAGGGGATGATGCGCCGGTACGCCGCCGTCGCCGGGCTGCCGAAGCGCGTCATCGTCCCCGTTCCGCTGCTCACGCCCCGGCTGTCCAGCCTCTGGGTCGGACTGGTCACCCCGGTGCCGGGCGCTCTCGCGCGCCCGCTGGTCGAGTCGCTGAAGCACGAGGTGGTCTGCGCCGAGCGGGACATCGTCCGCTATGTGCCGGACCCGCCGGAGGGACCGCTCAGCCTCGACCGGGCGATCCGGCTGGCGCTGCGGCGCGTACAGGACGCCGACGTGGCCACCAGATGGTCCTCGGCCTCGACTCCCCACGCCCCCAGCGACCCGCTGCCGACCGACCCCGACTGGGCGGGCGGGAGCCTCTACACGGATCAACGCGAGCGTACGGTCGCGGCGTCGCCGCAGGCGCTGTGGCGTGTGGTGGAGTCGATCGGCGGCGAGAACGGCTGGTACTCCTCGCCGCTGGCCTGGTCCCTGCGCGGCCGGCTGGACACCCTGGCAGGCGGGGTCGGCCTGCGCAGGGGCCGCCGGGACGCGACCCGGCTGCGGGTCGGCGACAGCCTGGACTTCTGGCGGGTGGAGGAGATCGAGCCGGGCCGACTGCTGCGGCTGCGCGCGGAGATGCGGCTGCCTGGCCTGGCGTGGCTGGAGATGACCGTCGACCGGGATCCCCAGGGCCGCACGGTGTACCGCCAGCGGGCCCTGTTCCATCCGCACGGCCTGGCCGGTCACGCCTACTGGCGGGGCGTGGCCCCCTTCCACGCCGCGGTCTTCGGCGGCATGGCCCGCAACATCGCGGCGGCTGCGGAATCGGCCCACACTCACTGACCTCGACCACTCACTGACCTCGACCCACCTCCCTCGAACCCGCCTCCCTCGAACCCGCCTCCCTCGACCCGCCTCGCGGGAACCCGCCGACATTGTTGACGCGTTCATGATCATCTTCTGGAACGGGGACCGGGGGGTATCGCGCCGCAACCGCGGTGGCCGAAAATGTGTCTCCCAACGCGTGGCCCGATGCTCCGGAGGGGCGGAATCCGCCCGCACGGCCGCCTTGGAGGGGGGACGGGTATGAACACCTGGGCAGTGCCCGGATACAACGAGTCGCTGGAACTCGGGGCCGGGGCGAGCGGGCGGGTCGTCCTGGCCGTGCACGAGGAGACCGGCGTTCCGGTCGCGGTCAAGTACCTCAGCGAGTCACTGCGCACCCGGCCGGGCTTCGTGCACGATTTCAGGGCGGAGGCGCGGCTGCTCGGAGGACTGGAGAGCCCGTACGTCGCCGAGCTGTACGAGTACGTCGAGAGCCCGGACGGCGCCGCGATCGTGATGGAGCTGGTGGACGGGGTCACCCTGCGGGCCCTGCTGACCAGCCAGGGGCCGCTCGAACCCGAGGCCGCGCTCGTGGTCCTCAAGGGATCATTGCTCGGGCTGGCCGACGCGCACCGCGTCGGCGTCGTCCATCGCGACTACAAGCCGGCGAACGTCCTGGTCGTGCCGGACGGAACGTCCAAACTCGTCGACTTCGGGATCGCGGTGGACGCCGGCACCAGCGGCGGCGCGGCGGGGACCCCCTCCTACATGGCCCCGGAGCAGTGGACCGGCGCACCCGCCTCTCCCGCCGCCGACGTGTACGCGGCCACGGCCACGTTCTTCGAGTGCCTGACGAGCCACCGGCCGTACTCGGGTGACAATCTCGCCGAACTCGCCCTGCAGCACGTCGACGCGCCCATCCCCGCCGACGAGGTCCCCGAGGCGGTGCGGGAGCTGGTGAGGCGAGGTCTCGCCAAGGACCCGGCACAGCGCCCCACACACGCCGAGGCGTTCGTCGCGGAACTGGAGGCCGCCGCCGGCGCCGCCTACGGACCCGACTGGGAGGAACGCGGCCGGGGCCGGCTCGCCGCGCTGGTGGCACTGCTGCCGCTGCTGCTGCCCTCCGCCCGCAGTGCCCCGCGGACCACCACGGACACCGCACGCACGGTCCTGAGCCAGGCACCGGCCCACGGCGGGGCGCGGTCGTGGCTCCCCGGGCGGCCCGGGATGCTCGTGTCCGGTGCGGCCGTGCTCCTGGGCATCCTCCTGTCCTACGGCCTCCGGTACGCCCCCGGAGCGGCCACGCAGGACGCGGCGCAGGCCCTGGCCACCAGCAGTGCCCAACCCGCCGTGGCGCCGGGAGGGTCGGGAGAGCCCAGCCTGCTGCCGGTGTCGCCCAGTGCCTCCCCGTCCGAGTCGCCCTCCTCCTCCGCGCTGTCGACGTCCACCTCGCCCTCGCCCACCTTGT
Source organism: Streptomyces sp. SID12488 (assembly GCF_010548275.1). Lineage (GTDB taxonomy): Bacteria > Actinomycetota > Actinomycetes > Streptomycetales > Streptomycetaceae > Streptomyces. Next base: position 22,463 of record NZ_JAAGLT010000044.1, on the reverse strand, counting down.
CGCCCTCGGGCCCGGCGACCGCCGGTACCGGCGAGCCCTCGGCGTCCACCACCGCGGCTCCGGCCGAGGAGACGACGCCGCCCGGCGGAGCGACCACCGGGGCGACCACCGGGGCGACGCCGACGACGGCTTCCCCCACCGCGCCGGCTGCTCCCGCTGTCAAGGACGTCGCGGTGACGGGCTTCCGGCAGACGGGTTCCACGACCGCCACGGCGACCGTCGACATCACCACGGACGGCACCGGGCCGTTCTCCATCACCGTCTCGTGGTCCACGAGCGACGCCGCGGCAGGGCTCCGCACCCGGGCAGTGCTCGGCACTCCGGACGGCGCGTCCCAGACCTTCGAGCGCAGCGGTGCCACCCGGTACACCCTCACCGTCGACCACACCTTCCAGAACAACGGCTGCTACTGGGCGGTGGAAGTCACGACGACTCCGGCCTCCGCCGACGGCGGCGGCTCGCAGCAGCTTCTGACCAGGCAGTGTGATATCCGATGACCGCTCAGAACGACCGCACGGCCCGGCTTCCCGCTTCCGCCGAGGACCGCGAGGCCACCCAGGTGCTCGGCCCCGCCGACGAGCACGTCCCGCGCGACGAATCCGGCTCCGCCGACGCCGAGTACAGCGCCACCGTGCTGGCCAGCCACTGGATCCAGCGGCCTGAGCCGGACGACACCCTCGTGGAGCCGCTCTCCACGCCGACGCCGACGCCGACGCCTACGTCGGCAACGCCGCCCACGCTGCCCGATCGCGTCGAAGGCACCGTGCTGCGTTTCGGCCCGGGGGTGACCGCCGCCGTCGCGCACCGTACCCACCGGACGCTGCCCGCCTTGCCACCGCCTCCCGCGCCCTCGCGCCGACGGCTGCGCAGACATGCCCTGCCCGCGCTGGTGCTGATCTGCGTCATCGCGTTCCTCGCCTGGCAGCGCCTCGGGCCGTCCGTCGCGGTGCGCACGGTGGAGGTGACGGCCCGGCCGACGGTTCTGGGGTGCGACGGCACCGCTGACATCGTCGCCCTCGTCGCCACGAACGGCCGCCCGGGCACAGTCTCGTACCGCTGGACCCGGAGCGACGGCACCGCCTCGGACGTCCTGCGGGAAGTGGTGGTCCGGGGCCAGAGACAGGCACGTCTGCACCTGCTGTGGACCTTCCAGGGCAAGGGCCACTACGCGGCCGAGGCCGAACTGCGCGTCCTCTCCCCGAACGGCCGCACGGTCATCAGCCACCTCACATACGACTGTCCCTGACCGGCCGGCAGCCGCTCAGGGACAGTCGTCCCGGTCGTACGTCCACTCCTGCCGGCCGGACTCGGTCACGTCGCCGTGCGCGACTCGGCCGGCCCGCGGGTCAGTTGTCGTCGGTGATCGTGGTCGCGATGCCGTTGCTGCGGCCCCAACGGCTACGGCTGGCAGGTTTACACCGACCCGATCGGCCACCCCTTCTGCCTGTGCCGCAACAAGGGCGTCATCTGGACCGACCAGGGCCCGATCTGGCCCAAGCGCGACTAATTGGCCGCCCACTTCCAAGGCTGCCGACGAAGGCGGCTCGGAGGCCTCGGCAGGATCGCGTTGAGACTGTAGATGAGACTGCAACCGTCGAAGGGCCCCACCGCGAACGGTGGGGCCCTTCGACATCGTGCCCGGTGAGGCACTGGCGGAGGATACGAGACTCGAACCTGGTGCGGTTCCTTTCAAGTGACGACCCCGATCAAGTTGTGAGGTCATAGTTCCGCTAGTGGGTGGGGAGGCGTCATGCCGGAAAACCATGCGGCGGGGAACCGTGCTGCGTCGGGATACTGGGCCGGTGAGCGACGCCATGGCTGAGTACGAAGCGGATACTGAACAGTTGATGCGAAGGGTCTACCTCGGCGTGCGCGAGGACAACCTTGACCCACAGGACGTCGTCGCTCTCGCCTGCGAACTGCTCGGCTGGTTCCATCACACCGACGCCGTCCTGGAGGTCGTCGAGCGGAACCCGGCCGAGGTGCCGCAGGCGGAGATGACCGCCCTGGCCCGGCGCATCCTGGACGACGTGGGCTTCGATCCCGGCTTCGACCTCGCCCCCGAACGTTTGGAGACGTTGCGCGCCGCACTGCGAGTCGTAGCCCGCGACCTGCCCACGCGTGGGATCGAGGGCGAACCGGAGATCGAGATCCTGGAGGACTGGTTCCCGGTGGGAGCCGGTGTCCGCCTTGCCGACGGCGAACGGCTCAACTGGGGCGGCCCCATCCTGCCGAACATGTGCGACGACCTGGCCATGGCATTGACCAGTCTGGCGATCCTGATCCAGGAGAGCCTGCTCGAACGGACCTGGCAGGTCTGGCCGGTGTGCCCTGGGCATGACCTCGGCGTCCACGGCTCGGAGCGGGATCACGAGGCTGTGTGGTGGTGCGCGGGCGATGGCGGACACATGCTGGCGCCGGTCGGTGAACTCGCGCGCGCTCTCGGCCGCCGTCGGCCCAAGTAGGGTCGGCGGTGGGGTGCAGTTCGTTTCGGACGACCGCCGTTGGATTTACACTCCCGGAAGGAGCGCGGGCGCAGCCAGAACCGGGACTTGAACCCGTGAGGGCGTTTGTTGCTCAGGTGGCGGCTGGAATGTGCCACAGGGTCGCCGCGTACTGCTCCGGTGGGTTGTTGATGAGCAGTCGGCGCAGGTCTTCGCGCTGTGAGCCGTTGAGGTTGAGGACCTCGGTGAGGTGGCGGAACGTCGTATGGGTGACTCCGCGGCTTCGGGCTTCCGCTTCGAACTGGGCGAGTTGGAGTAGTGCCGATTCGGCGTCGAGTTTCGCCGGCCGTTGGTCCTTGAGCCGGAGGGCCTTGTTGCGCTCGTAGTCGATCTCCGAGAAGCCGCAGATCTCGCGGCTCAGTGCTTCCACCTGGTCCAGGGTGGTGGTCGACATGATGGCGCGGGCCAACTCATTGCGGCTCAACGCCTCGTCCAGGTCGACCTTGTGGACGGTCGGGCTCTCGTCGGTGAGGGGGATGGGAAGTCCGGCGTCTCGGACCTCGCACGTGCCGCGTACGCCCCGGGCTGTTGCTGCGAGCATGCCTGTTGCCTCTGAGGGGTGCCATTCCAGGACCGGGCTGACCGGCTCCGCGTCCTCAGCAGTGAAGGTGTGGACGAGTGGGCCGAGCATGCGTTGCAGGTCTTCGTGCGACAGTTCGCCGTCCAGGCCGGGGCCTGCGACCAACAGGCGTATGGGGACGCTCACTTGGCCGCATGCCGCCAGTGTCAGGGAGTCGGCGAGTGGGCTCTTCAGCGTCGGTTCGTCACGTCGGGCCAACACGTCGCCGCCGACGTCCAGGAGATCGATGGAGGTCGGCTGCAACTGGGTGACCAACTCCTCGAGTTGCCGCGTGACGCCCTCGGCGCCGTGCCCCGGGTCGATCAGGGCGAAGGTGTGGGGAAGTTCTTCCGCCAGTCGGGGGAGCGTGGATCCTGCCGGTGCGATCGGGCGAGCTTCCACCGGCACTGTCCAGACGGTTGGGGTAAGCGGTTCGAGGCCGGTGAAGTCGGTGGGTCCTCGGGGGCCTGGTACCGGGTCGATCAGCAGGCGGTCCCACGCGCACGTGAGGATCACCGCCCGCTCGCTGTTGCCGTACAGGGCGGCGTCAAGCATGGCGGCGGCGACTGCGTCGCCCCCTCCGCCTGCTGCGACGATCAACCGCGTCATGGGCGAGTGGCTGTAGGAATCCGACGAAAGCCGAGGGCCGGTGGGGGCCCGCAAACCAGTCGAGAAAGCCTTTGCGGGCTGTCACCCTGGCCAGATGTTGCTCAAGCTGACCGGATCCAGCGGGGCGGGCAAGACCACGCTCGCCTTCGCCCTAGCCCTGCCCTTGGAGTTGGTTGGAGCAACGCCGTGGGTGGTACTGCTGTACCTACCCTGCCCCCTAGGCCGCTGCCGCCCCCGTAGAGGATGATCGGCACGCGAAGGGCCCGGCGAGTTCGTCGACCACGGTCGTCGGATCTTCATGACGTGAGACGGCGGCGCCGCCCCGCTCGCGGCCGGGTCCTGCTCCTCATGGAACCGACCAACAGCCCTGGAGTCGCCCCGCGCGCGACAACCGGGCCCGACGCGCCGTGGAAAGCGGCTGCTTCCGGGCCCTTCGCTGCCAAAATGCTCCTCAACCAGTCGTAGGCGAAGGGCCGTTGGGCGTGCGGTCGGCCGGAGGAACCCCGTGGCGCCGTCGGCCGGATCGGTCTGAAGCAGAGAAAAGGAACCCACGGTGTCCGACGAAGGACGGCTGATCGCCGGCCGATACCTCATCCTCGACCGCATCGGCCGGGGCGGCATGGCCACCGTCTGGCGCGCCCACGACGAACTCCTCGGCCGCCAGGTCGCCGTGAAGAAGCTCCACTCCCAGCCCCAGCTCGACGACGCCGAACTCGCCACCCTCTTCGAACGCGCCCGGCGCGAGGCGCACAGCGCCGCCCGGATCAGCCACCCGAACGTCGTTGTCGTCCACGACGTCGTGGACGACGAGGGCCGGCCCACCATCGTGATGGAGTACGTGCGCTCCACCACCCTCGCCGACCGGATCAAGGCGTACGGCACGGTCCCGCTCGACGAGGTCGCCCGGATCGGCCGGGGCGTGATCGCCGCGTTACGGGCCGCGCACCGGGCAGGGGTCCTGCACCGGGATGTGAAACCGGCCAACGTGCTGCTCGCCGAGGACGGCCGCGTGGTCCTCACCGACTTCGGCATCGCCCAGGCCGTCGAGACCTCGGCGCTCACCCGCACCGGCCAACTCGTGGGGTCGGTCGACTTCATGGCCCCCGAACGCCTAGTCGGCGCCAAACCCGGGCCGGAGGCCGACCTGTGGGCACTCGGCGCAACGCTCTTCGAAGCGGTCGAGGGCCGCTCACCGTTCCTCCGGGAAACGGTGGCCCAGACGATGTACGCCATCGCCATGGAACCGGCCCCCGAAGTGCGCGGTGCCGGACCGCTCACCCCGCTGATCCAGGGCCTGCTCGTGGCCAAACCGGCCGACCGGCTGTCGGCCGAGGACGCCGAACGCATGCTGCGAAGCCCGGCAGGCGCAGCGGGGCCCTCTGTTGTTCCACCCGCCGCCCACCCCGTGGCCGTGGCCGACGACGCTCCGGCTCCGGCTCCGGCCGCGAACCCAGTGCCCGAGTCCGCATCGCCATCGCCATCGCCATCGGGGCTCAACTCGGACCGCGGAACCGATGATGCCTCCGCAGCCGAGCCACCCGTAGAACCTCCACAGCCCGATACGACCGACCAACAGGCGCACCGGCCCCCAGGCCGTTCGAAGAAGCCGGTCGTGCTCGCCGCGGCCGTCGCCACGGCGCTGTTGATCACGATCGCCGTACTGCTGACCAACCTGCCAACGGGGAAGAGCAGCGTCAGCGCCACCGCGTCCGACGGCCCGCTCGCGGCCGACAACCCCACCCAGCAGTCCACGGACACATCCGCACCCACGGTCTCCTCCCCCAAGGCGTCCCGCTCCGCGAGTTCCGGCGCCAAGTCTCCGACGCCGCACACCTCTTCGAAGCCGACGTCCACAACCGTGCAGGAGGACTCCGAGCCGGAGTCCGGAGGCAATGCCGGATCCGAGGAAAGCGGATCCGGTGCAACGGTCGACCCGGCCGTCGGCCATGCCCTGGTGGTCCCCGCCACGCAGAAGTGCCTGAGCGGCGGCGCCGGGACCGAGGGAATCCAGCTGGTCCATGTCGCCTGCGACGGCTCCGCGGCACAGCGCTGGCAGACCGGATCGGGGGACACCTTCCGCTCCTTGGGGAAATGCATGACCGTGGCCGACGGAGCGAGCGACGACCGGACCGAGATCCAACTGAGCGCGTGCAGCGGCGACTCCAGCCAGCAATTCCACTTCTCCGGTACGGAACTGGTGGCCGATCAGTCACAGAAATGCGTCACCGTTTTCGGGGGCACGAGCGGCACGGTGGTGGTCCTGTGGGAATGCAACGCCTGGGACAACCAGACGTGGACCCTCCAATAACATGGCCGACATGGCACTTCGGCATGGCTGTGCGCGGTTGGCGTGAGCGCATGCCACCGCAGGACAGCGGGCTGACGTTGGGCGGGGAGCGGCGCATCTCCGGACTGCGCCGCGAAGAGCTGGCCGGTCTGGCGGACATATCGAACTCGGCCCCCTCGCCACGCCCTTCGGGCGGGAGGGGGCCGGGTGGGCCCCTCCGAGGGGCCCTTCGGCCTTGATGCCGGACCGACGTGTCGGCCGGCGGCCGAAGCCGTTGATGCCGACACGTACGGTCAGGGCAATGAACTCCCTTGTGGAGTAAGAGAGCTCAGCCGGTCCAGGTCCAGTCGGTGACCTCGGGCAGGTCGATGCCGTGCTCGCGGATCCAGGCGTGGTGGCGGGTACGGGCGTCCGCCATCCGCTGGCGTACGGCGGCGGCGCGGACGCCGAGGCCGGGGACGCGGTCGATGACGTCCATGACCAGCCGGTAGCGGTCCATGTCGTTGCGGACGACCATGTCGAACGGGGTGGTCGTGGTGCCCATCTCCTTGTAGCCGCGGACATGGAGGTTGGCGTGGCCGGTGCGGCGGTAGGAGAGGCGGTGGATCAGCCAGGGGTAGCCGTGGTAGGCGAAGATCACCGGCTTGTCGGTGGTGAACAGGCCGTCGTACTCGAACTCGCCCATTCCGTGCGGGTGTTCCTCGCTCGGCAGCAGCCGGGCCAGGTCGACGACGTTGACGACGCGGACGGCGAGTTCCGGCAGATGGCGCCGCAGCAGATCGGACGCGGCCAGGATCTCCTGCGTCGGTACGTCTCCCGCGCAGGCCAGCACCACGTCGGGCTCGCCGCCGTTCTCGCTGCCCGCCCAGTCCCAGATCCCGGCGCCGCGGGCGCAGTGGGCGCGGGCCTCGTCCATGGACAGCCAGTCGAAGCAGGGCTGCTTGCCCGCCACGATCACGTTGACGTAGTCACGGCTGCGCAGGACGTGATCCGCGACGGACAGCAGGGTGTTGGCGTCCGGCGGCAGATAGACCCGTACGACCCCAGGGCTCTTGCTGAGGACGTGGTCGATGAACCCGGGGTCCTGGTGCGAGAAGCCGTTGTGGTCCTGACGCCAGACATGCGACGTCAGCAGGTAGTTGAGGGAGGCGATGGGTGCCCGCCACGCCAACTCCCTCGATGTCTTCAGCCACTTGATGTGCTGGTTGACCATCGAGTCGACGATGTGCACGAACGCCTCGTAGCAGGAGAACAGTCCGTGCCTGCCGGTGAGCAGATAGCCCTCCAGCCAGCCCTGGCAGAGGTGTTCGGAGAGGATCTCCATGACGCGGCCGTGCCGGTCGAGGTGTTCGTCCACCTGGAGGGTCTGGGCCTGCCAGGCCTTGCCGCTGGCGTTGAGGACGGCGCCGAGCCGGTTGGACTCCGTCTCGTCCGGGCCCACCAGACGGAAGTCGCGCCGCTCCGACGTGTCCCGCATGACCTGTTCGAGGAGGTCGCCGAGGATCCGGGTGGGCTCGTGCAGGGTGGTGCCCGGCTTGTCGACGGGGACGGCGAAGCGGTCGAGGGACGGCATCGGCAGGTCACGTACGAGCAGACCGCCGTTGGCGTGCGGGGTGGCGCCCAGCCGGCGGTTCCCGTCGGGGATGCCGGCGAGAACGTCGGCGGTGGGCCGCCCGTCGGCGTCGAAGAGCTCCTCGGGGCGGTACGAGCGCAGCCAGGTCTCCAACTGCCGCAGGTGCTCGGGGTTTTCGCGTACGCCGGACAGCGGGACCTGGTGGGCGCGCCAGGTGCCCTCGACCGGGACTCCGTCGACCTCGGCGGGGCCCGTCCAGCCCTTCGGCGTACGCAGCACGATCATGGGCCAGTGCACGCGCTCGGTCGTGCCGTCCTCGCGGGCCGCGCGCTGCGTCCGGGCGATACGGTCCAGCGCCTGGTCGAAGGCGTCCGCCATGGCGCGGTGGACCTGGTGCGGGTCGTCGCTGGTGACATGGATCGGCTCGTGGCCGTAGCCGCGCAACAGCTCGTCGAGTTCGGACTCCGGGAGGCGGGAGAGCACGGTCGGGTTGGCGATCTTGTAGCCGTTGAGGTGCAGGATCGGCAGGACCGCGCCGTCGTGCACCGGGTCGAGGAACTTGTTGGAGTGCCAGGACGCGGCGAGCGGCCCGGTCTCCGCCTCGCCGTCACCGATCACACAGGCGACCAGCAGGTCCGGGTTGTCGAAGGCGGCGCCGTAGGCGTGTGCGAGTGAGTAGCCGAGCTCGCCGCCCTCGTGGATCGAGCCGGGTGTCTCCGGCGCGACATGGCTGGGCACGCCGCCGGGGAACGAGAACTGCCCGAAGAGCCGGTCCATGCCCGTCGCGTCGCGTGAGACGTCCGGGTAGGTCTCGCTGTAGCTGCCGTCCAGCCAGGAGCCCGCGAGCACGGCCGGCCCGCCGTGACCCGGCCCCCATACGCACAGCGCGTCCAGACCGCGCGCCTTGATCACGCGGTTGAGGTGCGTGTACACGAGGTTGAGGCCGGGCGAGGTACCCCAGTGGCCGAGCAGCCGCGGCTTGATGTGCTCGGGCGTCAGGGGCTCGGTGAGCAGTGGGTTGGCCAGCAGGTAGATCTGGCCCACGGCCAGGTAGTTGGCGGCCCGCCAGTGGGCGTCCAGGGTGCGCAGTTCCTCGTCGGTCAGTACGGTGCTGGAGCTGGAGCTGTCCTGGTGTTCGGTCTTGGGCACGGTGACTCCGTAGGTCGTCGAGGCGAGTCGGGCTCCGGGAAGGGGCGCGAACCGAGGGCGCCCGCTCGTCGTGGTGTCCGAAGGGCCCCGCGTTCGAACGCGTCTCGGAGCACGTGTACCCGCCTGTGGCGCTTCAGCGGCAGGCCGCACGATTCGGCCTCCATGACCGACCTCTCGCCTGCCCGCCTGCCCGCCTGCTTGCCCGCCCGCCCGCCCGAAGTCTGTGGCGCGGCTCCGGGGCGGGCCGCGGAAGCTCACGATGACGGCGCCGGACCTGGTCTGCACCTCCTGGACCGTTGATCGCGCGACCCGGTTCCAGCCTCGTGCCGGTCGAGCTCGTGGGGGAGGGGCCACAGGTCCCGGACAGGGGCCGACCGGCCCTTGCCGCGCCCTCGACACGCTTTCCGGGGTACGGGTCAGCCATGGCGGGGCCGCAGGCGGTTGTGCCCGCGGCCCCGCTCGGGCGCTGGGGTCAGGACGGGTCGCCGTACTGCAGACCGCGTCCGTTGGTGCCGACGTAGACGCGACCGTAGGTGTCGGGATCGCCGGTGATGACGCCGACCGCACCGATGGCGCCCCACTGGTGGGCGTCGTCGTTGACGCGGAGCCAGGTGGCGCCCTTGTCGGTGGAGCGGAAGACTCCGGTGACGTCCTTGACGGTGCCGATCAGGTACAGGGCCTGGTAGTCGGTGCCCGGCGCGGCCTTGCCGAAGCCGAGGGCGGAGGCGGACTTCACCGTGGTGAGCGTGGTGAAGGTCCGGCCGCCGTCGGTGGAGTGCAGCAGCCCCTTGCCGCCGCCGGAGATCCACAGGTCCCCGGCGATGCCGGGGACGGCGGTGAGCCGGCCGGCGGCCAGGTCGCCGGCGCGGGCGGTGAAGTTCGCGCCGCCGTCGGTGCTGGCGTAGAGGGTGCCGCCGGACAGGGAGTAGAAGGTCCCGGCCGAGGAGCGGTCGGCGACGACCACGGCCCCGTTGCCCAGACCGCCGATCCTCGACCAGCTCGCCCCGTTGTCGGTCGAGCGGTACGGGGCCTGGCCGGCCTCGGTCCAGACGATGCTGGAGCCGTCCGCCGCGAGCGCGATGTGGCCGTCGTCGGCACTGGCCACCGGCTCTGCTGTGAAGCCGTTCCAGCTGAGGCCGCCGTCGGTGGAGTAGGCGCCGTCCTGCGCGCCGCCGTGGCCGACACGGACCATCATCGAGGGCTTGGACTGGGCGAAGTCGATGTCGGTGCTGTTGCCCATCATCGGGTTCGCCAGCCGCCCGGAGGGCACCTTGGTCAGGTCGTCGTGCCGGAAGCCGCCCTGGTCGCCCATGGAGGTGATGACGCTGGCGCCGCCGGGAGGGGCGATCGCGTCGATCAACGAGGTCTCCTCCAGGCCTCGGGCGCCCATGCTCCAGTGGCTGGTGCCGCCGCTGTCGGAGGCGTTGGCGTCCTTGCTGCGCAGGATGGCGTTGCCGGTGCCGTACAGCACGTGCCCGGAGTCGAAGGGGTCGATGGCCAGGGCGGTCATCCAGTGCCCGGTGCGGGTGCCGATGTAGGGAGCGGCGGCGGCGCTGCGCACCGACTTGTCGGCCAGCGCCTTCCAGGTCACGCCGCCGTCGGTGGTGCGGTAGACCTCGTCCTCGGGCCACCAGCGGTCGAGGGTGGTGACCATCACCGTGGACGGCTTCTGCGGGTCGACGGCCAGACCGGAGAACCCGTATCCGCCCTGGGACGGCGAGATGTTCTTCCACGCCCCGTTGGCCGGCGTGTACTTCCACACCGAGCCCGCGGTCACGCCGTTGGGTCCGACGACGTCGGTGTACGTCAGGTACAGCGAGCCGTCGCCGGAGAGCACGCCGTGCTGCGGCATCTGGCCGGTGGGCTGCCCGGAGACGGCCTGCCAGGTGCTGCCGCCGTCGGTGGAGCGGTAGAGGGAGCGGGACTTGTCGGCGACGCCGACATAGACCGTGTTGCTTCCCGCCGGGCCGTACGTCACGAAGGAGATGCCCGCACCGCTGCCCGCCCCGTCCTTGATGGGGAACGACGAGACCTGACCCCAGGTCACGCCGCTGTCGGTGCTGCGCCACAGGCCGTTCTTGCGGGTGCCCAGGAGCAGGGTGCCGTGGTCCCCGGGGTTGACCACGAGCCGTTCGCCCGCCCCGCGGCCGTCCTCGTTGCTGCCCAGCTTGAAGGGCAGGTCGGTGCGCTTGAAGGTGCGGCCCTGGTCGGTGGAGCGCAGGAGCGCGCCGTTGCCCGCCCAGTCGTTGGTGTAGGTGCCCGCGCTGAGGTAGAGCCGGTTGGGGTCGACGGGGTCGGTGGCCACCGCGTCGATGCCCAGCAGGTTCCAGTCCTTCTCGCCGAACTGGTCGGTCAGCGGGATCCACTGCTCGGCCGCGACGTCCCAGCGGTAGGCGCCGCCCATGTCGGTGCGCGCGTACAGCAGGCCCTTCTGGGTGGGGTTGAACACCAGTCCGGTGACGTAACCGCCGCCCACCACCTGGGCGTTCTTCCACACGTACGGTCCGGTCCCGGCCGGGGTCTGCGCCCCGCCGCTCCCTGATCCCTCGGGCGGGGCCATCTTCACCAGCTTCCACTGCTGGTTGGCGGTGCCCCTGCTGGAATACTGGATGACCAACGCGCCGTCGGCCTTGGAGGCCCTGGTGACGTCCAGGACCTGGCCGCTCCTGCGGGAGGTGAGGGTGACGGCGTCGGAACCCTTCACCCCGTCGATCCGCCACTCCTGGGCGGTGGAGGAACTGTCGGTCTGCTGCTCGGCGGCGGCAGCACGGGCGGTCGAACTGCCCTTGATGCCCAGCACTTTGCCGCTGTTGCGGTTCACCAGCTCGTAGTAGCCGCCCCCGGCGGGCTTCAGCTTCCACTGCTGGTTGGCGCTGTGCTGGTCGGTCCACTGCTGGATACGGGTGCCGTCGGCGGTGGAGTAGCCGTTGACGTCCAGCACCTTGCCGCTGCGCACGGAAACGAGCTGGTAGTAGGCCGCACCGTCGACTGTCGCGGCCTGCGAGTCGTCCTGCGTGAACAGGAGATACGGCACGACGACGGCGGCGGGTATGCCGAACAGCAGACCTGTGGCGGTCCAGCGACGGCGGTGACGCCCCCGGCGCCCGCCGTTCGTGGGGTGATTCATGTGGGAGGTGTGCTCCTTGCGCGCGGTTCGCCAGAGGAAATCTGGATCCCTGCCACACCGCTGTGACCGGATCCGCTTTTTTGTGGTCACCGGCACCACAAACGGTTGCCGCGATCCGAAAACTTTCTTCTGGGCAGTACGGCTGGGCAATACGTCCGACCGGACCCTTACCCGCACCCTGGCTGAGGGCTGCGGATCCCCCACCCGCGGTCGGCCGGTCATCCGGCCGGCCGCGGCTGTGCGACACCGTCCGGCGGAGACCGCAAGTGTGTTCTCCGCCTCACCCCATTTGCGCTGATTGGGGAACGCGAACGGTGCAACGTCCCTCCTTCTGTATGAAGGAAGCCGCACAGGTAGTAACAGGCAGGGAAATCGGGGATCAACCGGTATGGGTCTGACCAGCGAGACGACGGTGTATGTGATGGCGGTGGTCGCCGCCCTGGGTGTGGCACTGCTGGTCTGGCTGTGGCCGCGGTTCGCCCGGCGGGGTGTGTGGCAGGTGCTGGGACGCCTGGCGGCCCTCGGGATGACCCAGGTGGTGATCGTCGCGGCGTTCGCGTGCTGGCTGAACTCGTCGTACCAGTTCTTCGGATCGTGGGGCGAACTCTTCGGCCGTGTCGAGACGGCCCCCGTCGGGGTGACACAGGGCGGCGGCGTCGGCACTGTCAGCGGCATCTCCGTGAAGGGGGCGCTGGTACAGCCGGCCTCCGACGAGCAGCTGAGCAGGGTCAGCGGACTGCCCACCAGCCCCGCCGAGGAAAACGGGCGAGTGGAGTCCGTGAAGATCATCGGACGCCGCACCGGAGTGATAGACCCGGCGTTCGTCTACCTGCCGCCGCAGTACTTCCAGAAGGCGTACAAGCGGCAGCGCTTCCCGGTGATCGTCGCGCTCAGCGGCTACCCGGGCAGCATCTTCAACCTCGCGCAGTATCTGCGGGTCTCCCAGACCGCCGGTGACCTGCAGCGGAGGGGGCAGATGCAGCCGACGATCATGGTGATGATCCGGCCGACGATCGCCCCGCCGCGCGACACCGAGTGCGTGAACGTACCGGGCGGTCCGCAGACCGAGACCTTCCTGGCCAGGGATCTGCCCGACGCCCTGAAGTCCGCCTACCGGGTCGGCCACGCCGCCAGTGCCTGGGGCGTCATGGGCTACTCCTCCGGCGGCACCTGCGCCCTTCAGCTGACGATGCGCGATCCGCACGTGTACACGACGGCCGCCGCCCTGTCGCCCGACTACAAGATCAGGGAGGACCCGACGACGGGCAGCCTCTTCGGCACCGGACCGGACCGCACCGACCGGATCAACGCCCACGACCTGATGTGGCGGCTGAAGCACCTGCCCGTCCCCGACGTCTCCGTCCTGGTGGCCGACAGCAAGCACGGTGAACGGGGCTATCCGCAGACGCAGGCCTTCGTCAAGGCCGTCAAGGCCCCGATGCGGGTCGTGGCGATACTCCCCGACGAGGGCAGCCACAACTTCCCGACCTGGGTACGGGAGATGCCTCCCGCCCTGACGTGGATGGGCCAGCAGCTGACGTTCCCCCAGGACGTCGTGCCCCGCCACCTCAAGAAGGGCTCGGCGGCAGCCGTTCCCCCGAAGCTGAGCCACGGCCCCCTGCGCGCCGAGGGTCCGAAGCCGACACCCCGGGTCAAGACGCACAAGTAAAGGCTGCCGACCGCCCGGCCGGGAAAGCTCCCCGGCCGGGCGGTCGGCCGGGTCAGCGCAGGCCCGCGAAGAGATCGTTCTCGGGTAGGGCCGTGCCGGTGGCGTCCTGGACGCGTACGAAGGTCTCCGTGCCCATCAGCTCGCCGAACCTCTCCTTGCCCATCTTGAGGAAGAAGATGTTCTCGCCCTGACTGGCGTGCGCGGCCAGCGCGTCGAACTTCTGACCGCTGAAGGCGATGGTGTCCACCCATGTGGTGATCTCGTCGTCGGGGAGGCCGATCTCGGCCAGCGCGGCGGCCTCGGCGGGATCCGGCTCCGGCATGTCCTCTCCGAACTCGCGTATGACCTCGCCGAACCGCTGCATCGTCGAGCGGGGCATCGTGGTCCAGTACGCCTTCGGTGTCAGCGCGGTCATCTCCAGCGCCGCCATCGTGATGCGGTGGGCCTGTATGTGGTCGGGGTGGCCGTAGAAGCCGTTCTCGTCGTAGGTGACGACCACATCGGGCCGGTAGTGCCGCATGAGTTCCGCGAGCCGGGCCGCGCCTTCCCGCACGGGGGTCTGCCAGAAGGATCCGGGGGCGTCGTTGCTCAGCCAGCCCATCATCCCGGAGTCGGCGTAGTCCAGCATCTCCAGATCGCTGATCTTCAGGACGTCACAGCTCGCCCGGAGTTCCTGACGGCGCATCGAGGCGACCGCCGCCGGATCGTGCCCGGGGTCACCCGGCTTGACACCCCCCGGTCCGTCACCGCAACCGCCGTCGGTACACGTCACGAGAACCGTGCGGATGCCTTCCGCCGCGTACCGCGCGAGGACTCCTCCGGTTCCGGTGGCCTCGTCGTCGGGGTGGGCGTGCACTGCCATGAGCGTCAGAGGCCGGTCAGCCATGAAAACAGTCCTTCTGCAGAAATACGTGTGGTCCGAGCGCGCGGCGGGCGTACCGCGACCCCGGGGCCCGGCTCCTGGCGGGGCGGACGACCTCGTGGTCTCCGTGTTCCCCGCCCGCGCGGCGCCGGTCCCTCGGTCGGTGCAACCGTGCCGGCGGGACCGCCTGTTCCCGGCGCGGCCCACTGGTCTTCTGGACGTCGGCGTTTCGACGCGAACCGTGTACAGGCGCGACCCGTATGTCCGGCTGCTTTGTGTGCTGTGTGTGTCGTGCGCGTGTGACTTCTGCGGCAGGATGCCGGTTTTGAGACCAGGGTTATCGATTTCTGGACAGAGCAGGTGCCCACTCTTTACAGATGTAGTCGGCACCGATCAAAAATGATCGGAGACTTTAGGTTCGGTTCACTGCTCGGTGCGGCTGACCACACCACTCACGTTCAGGACCTCGTGACATTCGTTCGCCTGTCGGCCGGTGGCCGGAGTGCCCGGCTTCGCACAGGTCACTTCGATGGTCACGGTGTTGTTCGCGGGGATCTTGATGGGGGTGACCCAGTGGTAGTCCTGGTTACGGAAGGTTTCCAGGGCGATCGTGGTGATCTTCCGGTTGCCGAAGCTGATCGTCATCACCCCTTCGTCGCCCTGGAAGTTGGCGACGACGATGTCCGTCACGCCGAAGACGGTCTTCTCGGCCACCCTGTGGAAACCGGATTCGGTCGTCCCCGTGGTGGTCTTCAGGTCGATGGTCTCCGAGCTCTGCTGACCGCCGCCGACCGTGGTGCCGCCGTCCCCGTTCCCGGGCGAGATGCCTTCTCCGCCTGTTCCGGAACTCGGGTTCTGGCCCTGGCCCGGACCGCCGGGCGAGGGGCTCGCGCCGCCGGTACCGCTGCCGGGTGTCTGCCCGCCGCCGGCCTGCTCCTCCGCGGGTGTGGGGCGCGGCTGGACCACCTCGTTGGCAGCTTCCTTAGCGGCGCTGCGCACCGCCGGGCGGACCAGCGTGAACCAGGCGAGCAGCAGCGCGAGCAGCACCGCGAGTACGGCGAGCAGCCACTTCGGGAAGATGGGGATCTGGACGAACTCCGCGTCCAGCGGCGGCCGGTGGGCGGTCTCGTCCGGCTGGGTCCTGTCCGGCCGGGTCCCGTCCTGGTCACCGGTCTCGGCGGTGGTCAGGGTGAACGGCCAGACCACCGGGGAGCCGAACCACACAGGCTTGCCCGTACGGACCCGCAGCCCGACCTCGGTCGACTCGCCGGGCTCCAGCTTCGGCCCGGCCGGGTTGAAGGTGAACGCCAGTTCCTCGCCCGGCTGGCCGGGGGTGAAGCCCACCTGTACCGGGGTGTTGCCCTCGTTGCGCACCGCCAGCCGGTAGCGTCCGCGCAGCCAGCCGCGCCGACGGCGCGGCTGCAACTCGGTGCGCAGCTGGTGGAACTCCTCGACGTACACGGTGGTTTCGGGAACCCGTACCCCGTCGGGATGCTCGGTCGGCAGGACCCGTATCGCGAGGGGCAGCTCGCCGGCCCGGATCTCCGGGGAGCGCGGCGGTTCCAGACGGATCGTCACCGTCTCGGAGGTGCCGGGGTAGAGGGAGACCCGCGCGGGTTCCACGGTGGTCCAGGAGGCACAGTCCCCGACGACCTCCAGGCTGTAGGCCTCGACGATGTCGCTGTCGTTGCGGACTGTCAGACTGGTCGTGGCAGTGCCGCCAGGGGCCACTGTCACGACCGGGATGTCGAGTCCGGGCGCACCGGGACCGGAAGGGGCTGCAGAAGGCGTCACGCCCCCACGGTAGAAGCACCCGCCGGGGTGCGCCGAGAGACGCGAGGGCAACACCCGGGCAGTCGTGATGCCCGCGAAGGCACCGTCAACTCGCCTTTAGTGGTGGGTCGTTGATGTCACTCGACGGTTCCCGTGCGCCGCCTTCCGGTATTCGTCCCGCTCCGGCGATCCTCCCCCCACGAACTCAAGAACGCACGAACTCACGAACAGGTAACCCCCCCATGTCCTGCGCAGAGGAGAACACCCCTGCCATGTCTGCCCCCATTTCCTACGAGCACACCACCGTCGGTTCCGGGCACCGGATCTCCCGTACCGGTCGGCCGGAGCGGGTGACCGTGGCCGTCTACGCAGCCGATCCGATCCTGCGTGTCGGTGTCGTCCAGCAGTTACGCCAGCGACCCGAGGTCGATCTGCTCGCCGACGCCGATGCCGAGGGGGCCCAGGTGTCGCTGGTGGTCGTGGACAACGTCGAGGACGACGTGGCCGCCCTGCTGCACCGGCTGCGGCTCAACTCCGCCACCCAGGTGGGCCTTGTGGTCGGCACCCTCGGCTCCGGCGCGCTGCAACGCGTCATCGAGTGCGGCGTCTCGGCGGTGCTGCGGCGCGCCGAGGCCGACCAGGACCGGCTCGTCCACCTGGTCCTCGCGACGGCCAACGGCGAGGGAGTGCTCCCCGGTGACCTGCTCGGCAAGCTGCTCGCGCAGGTCGGCAGCCTTCAGCGCTCGTCGCTCGATCCGCAGGGCCTGTCCCTGTCCACGCTGACCACACGGGAGGCGGACATGCTCCGCCTGGTGTCGGAGGGCCTGGACACCGCGGAGATAGCCCGCAAGACCGCGTACTCCGAACGGACCGTCAAGAACGTCCTGCACGAGATCATCACCCGGCTCCAACTGCGCAACCGGACCCATGCGGTGGGCTACGCGCTGCGGAACGGACTCATCTGACGACAGCGGGGTACGTCGGTGCTGCCCGAAAGCGCACCGCACGTTTCCCCCAGGTACGGCCCCGTCCCCCTGCCGCGTCGTGCGCGGTCGTCGCAGGGTGGTGGGGGCACATCCATGTGCCGCACCAGACCGCGAGGGAGACCCGCAATGCGAACCGCTGGCCCCGGCGGGCGGTACCGCCTGGGAAGACCCGGTATGGCGTTGCTGCTGCTCGTCCCACTGCTCGGGGTGACGGCGGCCTCCGGGCCGGGCAGCGCCGAATCCGCGACGCGGGCCGTGGCCGCCGACCCCGCGAACACCCGGATGGCGTACGCCGGCACCCGGCACCGCAGTCTCGGCCAGGTGGCCACCACGACCTCCAGTACCCCCCTGTTCGGTGCGGGACCGGCCCACCAGGACGTCCAGCCGTCCGCCCTCGGCGACCAGTTGGTCTTCGCGAGCCTGCGCGACGAGGAGACCCCGCAGATCTACCTGCGGTCCGCCGACGGTTCCGTACGGCGTCTGACCAGCGGTCTGGACGCGGCGCACCCCCGGCTGACGCCGGACGGCACGGCCGTGGTGTTCGACGCGGCCGAGTCCGCGGGTCCGGGTGGCGGGACGCAGCGCGACCTGTGGCTGGTGCGCACCGACGGCACCGGCCTGACGCGGCTCACGGACACGCCCGCGAACGAGGAGAGCCCGACGGTCTCCCCCGAAGGGCAGCGACTGGCGTACGCGAGCGACAGCGACGCACTGACCGGGGAGCAGGTCTACGTACGGCCGCTGGCCGGCGGCACCGCCGTCCGGATCACCGACCCGGCGAACGGCACGGCCACCGAACCCGCGTGGAACCCGGTGAACGACGACGAGAACCGGGACTGGATCGCGTACACGGCCACGACCACCACCGACGGGCAGAGCGTGCCCCGGTTGCGGGTGGCGAACGCGAACGCGAACGGTGACGAGGTACTGCTCGGGGGCGCGCAGGCACAGTGGCGTGCCCACGGGGCAGCCTGGCTGCCCGACGGGGACGGTCTGGTGTTCCTGAGCCCCGAGATCACGTGTGAGTGCGAGGGCGACTGGGACCATGTGTTCCGGACGATCGCCCACCTCGACCAGGTCCCCTCGCTCGTGCTGAACGAGGACCGGGAGGTCTCCACGGTCACCTGGTCCGGTCCGCTCGAAGGCGGCGGCGTGGTGGTCGAGCGCACCTCGGCGGCCGGCCCGCACGTGGTGACGCTGCAGGACGCCAGGGCGGACGGGTCCGACCCGCGCGACCTGGGGCTGACGATCCTCAACGAGGACCCGGCGGCCGACACCAACACCGATCCCGCCAAGGACCCGCTGTTCCAGCCCGCCGCCGGGTACGACCCGTGGACCGAGCGGCAGAACTACACGCCCGACGGCCGCCGGATCGTCGTCACCCGCTTCGAGACCGACGCCGACGGGCGGCGGATCGAGCGGATCTGGCTGGTGGACGCCGACGGCTCCAACGCTGCGCCCATGCCCCTCGCGGGACGCGCGGCGACGGACTGGGACACCGACCCGACGTTCTCCCCGGACGGCAAGTCCCTTGCCTTCACCCGGACTTCGCCGGGCGGCGTCGGTGACGCCGCGGGTCCCAGCCGCATCCTCGTCGCGGACGCGGTCACCGGCGCGATCACCGGCGAGGTCACCCCGCCGACCGGGGAGCAGACGGGCCGCGACGCCCAGCCCACCTGGTCCTCCGACGGCACCACCCTGGCCTTCACCCGCAGCGAGGTGATCGACGGGGGCGGCGGCAACAAGCACATCTGGACCGTGCCCGTGACCGACCTGGCCCGGCAGCGCGACCTGAGTTCCGCGATCTGCCCGGGCAGCTGCGAGGTCATCGACGACAGCCCGGCGTTCTCGCCGGACGGGACCAGCATCGCCTTCAACCGCAAGAGCGGCGGCGGCCAGGTCGACCAGGGGGGCGGCATCCTGCTCACCTCCCTCACGGGCGCCGACTGCCGGGTGCTGTCGCCCGCCTCCGCCGTCGACCTGCCCGGGGCCTGCGGCCGGCCGCTGCCGGGCCCCCCGGACACCGGACCGTTCCAGCCGCGCGACGCCGCGTGGACGGCCGACGGGGAGAGCCTGGTCATCAGCTCGCGGGCCAGGATTGCGGTCAACACCCCCGAGAAGCTGAGCCTGTTGGACGTCGAATCGGGTGCCCTCATCCCGCTCACCAGCACCCTCCCGGGCCGGCAGAAGGAACCCAGCGTCCAGCAGTCCGTGGACCTCGCGGTCCAGGCGCCCGGCACCGCCCCGGAGGTCACGGTCGGCGACTCCACCACGGTCCAGGTCGACGTGGTGAACAACGGACCCGCCGCCTCCCCCGGCACCACGCTCACCATCGCCCCGCCCATCGGTGTGCAGGTCACCGGGGTGACCTGGCCCGGGGGCACCTGCGAGGCCGCCTCGCTCCAGTGCGACGTCGGCGTGGTGGTGCCGGGCACCACCGTCCCGGTGACCGTCACCCTCACCGGGGTCACCGTCGGCGACCAGCCGGTCGACTGGTCGGTCACCGGAACGGTCCTGGACCCGGAGCCCAGCGACAACACCGGCCGGACCCTGGTCCCGGTACGCGAGGCCCCGCCGACGCCCACTCCGACCCCGACGCCGACCATGACGGTGCCCACCGTGCCCACGGTGCCCGCCGAGCCGCCCGCACCCGCCGAGCCGCCCGCGCCCGACGCCGGACCCGGAGTGAAGGTCACCGCCCAGCCGAACCCCGGCTACGTCGGCGGCCGTGTCGTGGTGACGTACACGGTGCGCAACGGCCGCAACGCGCTGGCGACCGGGCTGCGGCTGCGCGTCGGCCTTCCCAAGGGCATCCCGGACAGCGGGCCGCCGGCGGGCTGCGACGCCTCCTGGGTGTGCGCGCTGCCGGACCTGAACCCGGGTGCGAGCACCGTCGTACAGGTCGTCCTCAGCCCCGACAAGGCAACGACCGGCCAGGTCACCGGCGTTCTCACCACCACCGGGACGGACGCCGACAAGAACGACAACACCGCCCGGCAGCGGCTGCGCATCCTCCAGCCCCGGATCGTCGCGGTACCGGCGATCGGCAAGCCCGGCTTCGTCACCTCGGTGCGCGGCAAGGACTTCCCGCCGGGAGTGCCGGTGCGGTTCACCTGGAATCCGGGGATCACCGCGGCGGCGCCGCCGACCGTGCCGAAGCGGGACGGCACCTTCATCGGCCAGCTGCTCATCCTCGCCAAGGACCAGACCGGACCGCGCGTCATCACCGCCAAGGGCCCCGGGTTCTCACCGGTGAAGACCGACTTCCTGGTGGTCAGCGGGACCATCCAGCCGCCCGACGAGGTGACCCGCCGGTGATCCACGAGGTCGACGAGGCGCTGCGCCGGCTGCTCGGCGAGGCCGGCCTGGAGGCGTCGGGCGTCGATGTGGTCCTCGACGCACCCACCCGGGACTGGGCCTCGCGCCGCAGCGCCCCCACCGTCTGCGTCTTCCTCTACGACATCCGGGAGGACGCCGTCCGGCGCGGCAGCGGCGCCGGTGAGGTGTACGACGCCGACGGCCACCTGGTGGCGCGGCGGACCCCGCCACGCTGGTTCGAGCTGACGTACCTGGTCACGGCGTGGGCGAGCCGCCCGCAGGACGAACACCGCCTGCTCTCCCAGGTGTTGGCGACTCTGGTGGCCGGCGACACCCTGCCCGCCCGCCTGCTCACCGGCTCGCTCGCCGAGCTCGGTCTGACGGTGGGACTGAACGCCGGCGGGACCGGGCTCGACGCACCGGCCGCCGCCGACGTGTGGTCGGCGCTCGGCGGCGAGCTGAAGGCCTCGCTCCAGGTCCGGGTGAGCGCGCCGCTCGCCGGTGTGACCACGGAGACCGCGCCGCCGGTCACCGAAGGCCTCGTCGTGCGCTCGGCGACCCGGAGCGAGACCGGGGAGCCGACGCCGGGCCGCCGGCTGCGCTACAAGGAGGCGACCGACCCGGGCCCGGCCGGCGGCCTCGCCGGCCCGCGCGAACGGGGCCCCGCCCCCGCCCGTCGCCGTCACCGGGGGGACCGCCAGCCGTGACGCACACCGTCGAACCTGTCGTCGTCGCCGACTCCGTGTCCACCGACGTGGAAAACCTGTGGGCGCGGCTCCAGTTGGTCGAGGATCGGGTACGCCATGCCGTGGCCGTCCGTGGTGCCTCCGTCCCCGCCCGCCGTCGCCGCCGAGGGGACCGTAAGCCGTGACGCACACCATCGAAACCGAGTTGGTCGCCGACTCCGTATCCGTCGACGGCCAGTCCGTCTCCGTCGACGTGGAACACCTTTGGTCGCGGCTCCAGTTGGTCGAGGCCCGGGTACGGCGTGCCGTGGCCGTCCGTCGCGCCGCCGACCCCGACCCCGATGACCCGTACCTCGGCCAGTACCTCACCCCCGACGCGGTCGACCGTGTCCTGGACGAGCCCGGCGGCCTTGGCGTACCCGCGCAGGAGCCCTGGCAGCCGCCCGCCGGGTCCGTCCTCGACGGACTCGCCCGGCGGTTCGGGCTGTCCGCGCTGGACCTGGATCTACTGCTGGTCACGGTGGTGCCCGACCTCGACGCCCGGTTCGAGCGGCTCTACGGCTACCTCAACGACGACCTGACGCGCCGGCGGCCCACGGTCGGGCTCGCCCTGGAGCTGTGCGGGCTGGGCGGGGCGGCAGCCGCCCGGTTCCGGCTCGCTCCCGGAGCACCGCTGGTCGCGGGGGGCCTGGTGGAGATCACTGAGCCGGAACGGCCGCCGCTGTCAAGGGTGTTGGTGGTGCCCGACCGGGTCACCGGGCATCTGCTGGGCAGCGCGCGGCCCGACGCCCGGCTCACCGGGGTGCTCGGCGAGGCCCGCGAGGACCTGACCGCCGGGACGCCGGACGTCCACCGGGCGTCGGCCGCCGCCGGGACCGGCGTCGGCCTCGTCCATCTGCGCAGCCGGGGTGGCGACGCGGCGGGGCTGGCCATCGCCGCCCTGAGCGCGGCCGGGCTGCGTCCGCTCGTCCTGGACGCGACGGCGCTCGCCCGCCGCTCCGGCGACGTACCGGAACTCGCCCGGATCGCCGCCCTCGAAGCCCGCCTGACCGGCGCCGGAGTCGTCCTCGGCCCACTGGAGGCGCTGCCCGGCGAACCCACCGAACGGGCCCGCACGCTCGGGGCGTTGTGCGCGGCGCTGCGGGGGATCCCCCTGTTCACGCACGGCACCGTCGGCTGGGCCCCGGAGTGGGCGGCCGACAGCCCCGTCGTCCTGACCGTGCCGGCGCCCTCGCCCGAACGGCAGGCCGCGCGCTGGCGGTACGCCCTCGGCCGTGCCTCGGGTGACGGCTTCGGGACCGGCGACGCGGCAGCGCTCGCCGAGGCCGTGGCCGCGCACCGCCTGGACTCCGGGCAGTTGC
>NZ_JAAGLT010000043.1 GCF_010548275.1 Streptomyces sp. SID12488 | reverse complement strand
GGGCGCCGGGCCAGGGCGGGCCGCCGGGGACTGGCCGCTGCCCGCAGCTGAGGCCGTGGGCCAGCCGCCGGGGCGCCGGCCACTGCCGGCGGTAGTCGAGGTGGGCCAGGCGCCTGGGGCGGCCGGGGCGAGGGCCACCGGTGGCGGTGCCTGAGCCGGGGCCGGGGTCGGGGTCGGGGTCGGGGTCGGTGCCACTGGAGCCTGGGACTGGGGCTGGGGGTACGGGTGCGAGGTGGGAACGCCGGCTGTGTCCGCCGTACCGGGCAGGTCAGGCATGCCCGGCGCATCCCCGCGCACCGCCATCCGCGCCGCCGCGACCCCGCCGCCTGCCGGAACTGGGGCGCCCGCGGGGCCGCCGGACACCGCGCCCTCGTGCGCACCGGGTCCCGGGACGTACCCCATGACGATTCCGGCGCCGCCCATGCCCGCCGCGGGGCCGCCGGAGAAGTTGACGCCACGCTCCAGCTTGTCGAGCCGGGCCATGACGGAGCGCTCGTCGCCGTACGCGGCGGGGAGCAGCACGCGCGCGCAGATGAGTTCCAGCTGGAGTCGGGGCGAGGTCGCGCCCCGCATCTCCGTGAGCCCCTCGTTGACGAGGTCGGCGGCGCGGCTGAGTTCGGCGGCGCCGAAGACACCGGCCTGGGCCTGCATACGCTCGACCACATCCACAGGGGCGTCGATGAGCCCCTTCTCCGCCGCGTCCGGCACGGCGGCCAGGATCACCAGGTCGCGCAGCCGTTCGAGCAGGTCGGCGACGAAGCGGCGCGGGTCGTTGCCGCCCTCGATGATGCGGTCCACGACCTCGAAGGCAGCCGCTCCGTCCCCGGAGGCGAACGCCTCGACCACGGAGTCGAGCAGCGAGGCGTCCGTGTAGCCGAGCAGGGAGGTGGCCATGGCGTACGTCACGCCCTCGGCACGGGCGCCGGCCAGCAACTGGTCCATGACGGACATCGAGTCTCGTACGGAACCCGCGCCGGACCGGACGACCAGCGGGAGCACGCCGTCGGCGACCGGGATGTTCTCCTGTCCGCAGACCTGGGCGAGGTACTCGCGGAGCGTGCCCGGCGGGACCAGGCGGAAGGGGTAGTGGTGGGTCCGGGAGCGAATCGTCCCGATGACCTTCTCGGGTTCCGTGGTGGCGAAGATGAACTTGAGGTGCTCCGGGGGCTCCTCGACGACCTTGAGCAGCGCGTTGAAACCGGCCGGCGTGACCATGTGGGCCTCGTCGATGATGTAGATCTTGTAGCGACTGCTCGCCGGCCCGAAGAATGCCTTCTCACGCAGGTCACGGGCATCGTCCACACCACCGTGCGACGCCGCGTCGATCTCGATGACGTCGATCGACCCCGGTCCGTTGCGCGCCAGGTCCTGGCAGGACTGACACTCGCCGCAGGGCGTCGGCGTCGGCCCCTTCTCGCAGTTCAGGCAGCGGGCCAGGATGCGCGCACTGGTCGTCTTGCCACAACCACGCGGCCCGCTGAACAGGTACGCGTGATTGACCCGGTTGTTCCGCAGAGCCTGCTGCAGCGGGTCGGTTACATGCTCCTGCCCGATGACCTCGGCGAACGACTCCGGGCGATAGCGGCGGTACAGCGCAAGGGACGACACGCTTACGACGATATCGGGCCCCACTGACAGTCGACCCCGCGCGCCCGGCTCACCCCGCGCGGAACGCCGCTCCGGCCAGTGCGGCCAGGCAACAGAAGACCCCCCACGCACCCGCCAGAGCCAACCTACCCTTGCTGCCTTCCGGCCCTGGGGGAGTTCAGTCAGATAGCGCCGCGTGAGGGGCTGAGGCCCAGCGTACCTGATCGCAGGGGGCCCGAACGAGTTCGCAAGCACCACCCACGGTCATGTAATGTTCGCGTCGGAGGATTCGCCTAGTGGCCTAGGGCGCACGCTTGGAAAGCGTGTTGGGGGCAACCCCTCACGAGTTCGAATCTCGTATCCTCCGCCAGTGCCTCACCGGGCACGATGTCGAAGGGCCCCACCGTTCGCGGTGGGGCCCTTCTTCGTGCGTGGTCTCAAGTTTTGGTCTCAGTTGGTGTGATTGGACTGGGGTGGACTTAGGTGAACAGTGATCCGGTTCACCATGGCCGTCACTCTTCCTCAGCGGATTCGGCGGTCCAGGTGATGCGCGGTGGTACGACCCGTGCGCACAGGGGCCCGCCGCGTGCGTCAGTCAGTCCGAGGCGGCCTACCAGCAGGCCGGTGGGCGCGGCTGCGTCGAGTACGTCGGCGGGCACGGCGTCGAGCATCAGCTTGGCGCGGCGGAACATCGTGAAGGTGCCGGAGTCGTCGACGCTGCCCCAGGAGAGGTAGATGAACCGGCCGCCCGGACGGCCCTGCACGTAGGGGCCCTTCACGTCGGTGCCGGCCGGTGAGGTCGCAGCGGCGCACTCCAGGGTCCAGGTCGCCGAGGCGGCATCGCCAGGCTTGGGGTCGAGGAGTTCAGCCGGACGGTCGCGGCGTTGCACGGCGACGTGGATGTTGCGGTACGCCGGAACGTCGTCGCCGGCGAATGCTCCAGGTGAGCAGGTGAGGCCGGGGAAGTCGACAGCGTCGATGCGGATACGCATGTCGGCCATCATCCGCGCGGGGCGCTGCTTGGACCAGCTCTCCGTGTGGTGCGGAGGAAGTGCCCTGTGTGTCAGACGAGGTGGTGGGCGAGTTCGCGTTCGAGGGCGGTCTTCGGCCTGGTACCGACGATGGCGGTGTATCCGGCGGGGCCGGAGCCGACGACGATGACGTTGCGTATGTCCCCAGTCGTGTCGGTCGGGGTGCTCATGCCTGGGGCTGCGGCGCGATCTCCTTGATCAGGCCCTCGACCAGCACCTTGATCTCGTCCCGAATCGGGCGGACTGCCTCGACGCCCTGGCCCGCCGGGTCCTCCAGCGTCCAGTCCAGGTACCGCTTGCCGGGGAAGACCGGGCAGGTGTCGCCACAGCCCATGGTGATGCAGACGTCGGACTCCTTGACCGCGTCCACGGTGAGCATCTTCGGGACCTCGGCGGAGATGTCGATACCGACCTCGGCCATGGCCTCGACGGCCGCCGGGTTGACGCCGGCGCCCGGGTTGGAGCCGGCGGAGCGGACCTCGACGCGGTCCCCGGCCAGGTGGGTCAGCCACGCGGCGGCCATCTGGGAGCGGCCGGCGTTGTGGACACAGACGAAGAGAACGGAGGGCTTGTCGGACATCAGAGGTCTCTCTTGTCTCACGTATCTCATCTCACGAATCTCACTTGAGACGCGCGTCCCTCTTGTTCTCACCACGGCATCAGGCGCGATTGATGTCAGCAGCTGATGGTGTCAGCCACCACTGATGTGACAGTATCAGCCCATGCTGACGTCAGTCGACACTGATCTGATCCGGGTTCTGGCCGACCCGCTCAGGCTCCAAATCGTGACCCTGCTCGCCAAAGAGACGCTGTGCACCACCCACCTGGTGGAGGAGACCGGCGCCCGGCAGACCAACCTCTCCAACCATCTGAAGGTGCTGCGCGAGGCCGGGGTCGTCGACACGGAGCCGTGCGGCCGGTACATCTACTACCGGCTCAAGCCCGAGGTCATCGCCTCACTCGCCGGCCAGTTCGCCGCCCTGGCCGAGTCCGCTCGCACCGCCGCCGAGAACAAGCGGGCCTGCCCATGACCGCCGCCGAAGCAGCCCCGACCGCTGAGTCCGCGACAACCGCTCCAGCACCCGACTCCGTCGGGTCGGCGCCGGGTGCCACCCCACCGCGTACTCCCCTGGTCGCCCGGGCCGCCGCCGAACTCATAGGCACCGCCCTGCTGGTCGCGATCGTGGTCGGCTCCGGCATCCAGGCCACTGAACTGACCAAGGACGTCGGCCTGCAACTGCTGGCCAACTCCACGGCCACCGCCTTCGGACTCGGCATCCTGATCCTCCTGCTCGGCCCGGTCTCCGGCGCACACTTCAACCCGGTCGTCACGCTGGCCGAGTGGTGGACCGCACGACGTGGCGGCCCCGGGGTCACCCCGCGCGAAGTGGCCGTGTACGTCCCCGCGCAGATCGTCGGCGCGATCGCGGGCGCGATCCTGGCGGACGCGATGTTCGCCGAGCCCCTCGTGAAGTGGTCCACCCACGACCGCTCGGCAGGACACCTGCTCCTCGGCGAAGCCGTCGCCACCGCGGGTCTGATCCTGCTGATCTTCGGCCTGGCCCGCGCCAACCGCCTGCAGTACGCCCCCGTGGCCGTCGCCTCCTACATCGGCGCCGCCTACTGGTTCACCTCGTCGACGTCCTTCGCCAACCCGGCGGTGACGATCGGCCGCGCCTTCACCGACACCTTCGCGGGCATCGCCCCCGGCTCGGTCCTTGGCTTCATCGGCATGCAGATCGTCGGCGGCGTGGTCGGGCTGGCGCTGGTCGCGCTCATCTTCATGCCCGGACGATCGGCCGAGTGACCGTCGAGACGCAGGTGGTGGTGATCGGCGGCAGTCAAGCTGGACTCGCCGCCGAGTCCCGCCTGCGTCACCTCGGCCTGGAGTTCGTCATCCTCAACGCCCAGGCCGCGCCGGGCCGCGCCTGGGCGGGCGATCCCGGCCACCTCCAGGCAGCCGTTCGCGATGGCGAGGTCATCTTCGCGGGGCCCGCCCGAATGGCGATCTCATGATGCGACCGCTGGGGCCGAGGCAGGGGCACGGGCAGGTGCGATGGTCAGCAGCCTGCCCATCGCGGCCAGCACCGACGACTCGACCCGGTAGTACACCCACGTACCGCGCCGCTCGGAGGTGAGCAGACCGGCCTCCTTGAGCTTCTTCAGGTGGTGGGACACGGTCGGCTGGGAGACCCCGACGTCGGAGATGTCGCAGACACACGCCTCGCCGCCCTCGTGCGAGGCCACCGCGGAGAAGAGCCGCAGCCGCACCGGGTCCCCGAGCGCCTTGAACATCCGCGCGGCCGTCTCGGCCTCGTCCGCCGTGAACGGGCGCTCGGTGAGCGGCGGGCAGCACGGCGCCACAGCCTCGCCGGAGGCGGAATCGAGCAGCGGCAACACCCTCGTGTTCGACATGCATCTATGTTGACATACGTCGAATCAGTGACGGCGGGGCCGCAGCCAACCGGCCTACACCCCACCTCTAATTCGATGCATGTCTATGTTGACGTTCATCGATACAAGTGCCATGCTGGCAGCGCAGGAGATCGACGGATATCGAAACAGGGGGACCTCGTGGCCTCGTCCAGCACCAGCGTGCCCGCCACCGGCCAGCTGCCCGTCGTCGCCATCGGCGCCGGCCCCATCGGTCCGGCCGCCACCGTCCGCCTCGTCGAGCGCGGCATCGAACCCCTGGTCCTGGAGGCCGGCCCGGTCGCGGGCAGCGCCGTACGCGAGTGGTCCCACGTCCGGCTGTTCTCGACCTGGGGGAGGTCGTCGACCCGGCCGCCGAGAAGTGCTCGCGACGAGCGCCTCCAGGCGCCGACCGCCCTGGCCCCGCTCATCGATCCCAACGTCCACTCCTGCGGCACGGTCCATCCGCACGGTGTGGGCGAGCTCTCGCACCCGGAGCAGGGCGTGTACCTGGTCGGCATGAAGCCGTACGGCCGCGCGCCGACCTTCCTCGCCATGACCGGTCACGAGCAGGTCCGCTCCGTCGCCGCCGCGATCTCGGGCGACCAGGAGGCCGCCGAGCGTCGAACTCACCCTGCCGGAGACGGGCGTGTGCGGCGGCACCGGCCTCTTCGACGAGCCGGAGAACGCCGGACAGTCCGGCGGCTGCTGAACTCCCCACCCACCACAGGAGGTTCGCCATGACATCCCGCGTACAACTCGCTCTTCGTGTCCCCGATCTCGCCGCATCCGTGGCCTTCTACACGAAGCTCTTCGGCACCCAGCCCGCCAAACTCCGCGACGGCTACGCCAACTTCTCCGTCGCCGAACCCCCGCTCAAGCTGGTCCTCATCGAGGGCGGCGCGGACGAGGCAACGCGTATGGACCACCTCGGAGTCGAGGTCGAGAGCACGGAGGCCGTGCACGCCGCCACCGCCCGCCTGGGCGAGTCCGGCCTGGCCACCGACGTGGAGAACGACACCACCTGTTGTTACGCCCTCCAGGACAAGGTCTGGGTCCACGGCCCCGGCCAGGAACCCTGGGAGGTCTACGTCGTCAAGGCCGATGCCGACTCCCTGGCCAAGCAACAGGGCAGCACGTGCTGCGCCGGCGCGGGCGAGGCCGACACCGGCTCGAAGGCGAAGGAACCCTCCGTCACGGGCGGTTGCTGCTGATCCACCGACCCGTCGATCCGCCGACCCGTCGATGGCCGACCGCCACACCAGCGAGGCCGTGACCGGCGCGGGGGAACGGTCACGGTTTCGCGTGACTCTGTCCCCCGCGCACCGCGACGGTGACGAAGCCCGGGCGGACCAGGCCGCGCGCCGCGTCCTCGGGCACGGCGAAGACGCTGCCGTACAGGGTGATCAGCGCGATCCAGCTCCAGCTCCAGCAGAGCGGCGCCGGTTCGCTCCGGAGTACAACCTCTGCCCCGGGTCCGCTGTCTAACGGGTACTCAGAAACCCACGGCACGACTCCCGCGAAGGGGCTGCTCGGCATGCGTACACGGAGAAGGATCGCCACCGCGACAACCACCGCCCTCACTCTCACCCTCGTCCTGGGCGCAGCCGCGCTCACGGCTCCCGCCGTCCAGGCGGCCACTCCGGACGCGGGTACGCTGCGCGACGTCGTGCGCAACGGCGAGCACGACCTCTGGTACAAGGACGAGGCCGGCCAGACGAACCGGCTGACGGTCTCGATGAAGTTCGAGAGCCGCGACGGTGGGAACGACGCCTACTACATCCTCACCTTCCGCGACCGCGCGCCCATCGCCATCGACAGCAGCGCGGCCGAACACTACGAGTGCGTGTACCCGTCGGCGACCGACCGCACGGTCGCCCGCTGCGCGGTCCACGTCCCGGTGGGCACCGACTTCACCGACGACTACTACATCAACCTGGGCGACGGCAACGACACCGTGTCGATCGCCGCCGACAACTACGCGTACAGCACGATCTACGGCGGCAAGGGCAACGACGTGCTGGTGGGCAACAGCCAAACCGAGCTCTACGGCCAGGACGGCAACGACCGCACCGTCGGCGGAGGCGAGCAGCGGGGCAACGGAGCGCGCGGCGGAGCCGGGAACGACGTCCTCACCGGGTGCTATGCGTGCTACGGCGACGCCGGCAACGACTCGCTCACCGGTGACGCCACCGGCAACCTCCTGAACGGCGGCGACGGCAACGACATCCTGCGCGGAAATTCAGGCGCCGACGACCTCTACGGCGGCAGGGGCAACGACCGCCTGTACGGCGACCGGGGCAACGACGTCCTGTGGGGCAACAGCGGCAACGACGTCCTGCACGGCGGCCCGGGCAACGACAGGCTCTCGGGCGGCCCCGGCAACGACAAGGTGTATCAGAACTGAGGTGAGTCAGAACCAGGGCACATCGTAGCTTTCAAGGGTGATGCTTTCAGGGGCGATCCGGATACCCGGCAGTAGCGCTCGGTTCAGGTCTCTCAGTTCAGGTCTCCGAGCCCTCTCAACTCCGGAATGTCATCGAACTCTCCCGGGTTCAGAAACATCAACTCCAGGGCGTCATGCGGCGCTTCACCCTGCCCGCCCGCCGGAGGCTGAAGCGCCTGCTCCGTCCAGATGCACTTGCCGGTCGGCGTGTAACGCGTCCCCCAGCGCTGGGACAGGGCGGTGATCAGCTGCAGCCCCCGGCCACCCTCGTCCGTCTCCGTCGCCCGGCGGATACGGGGCATCGTCAGGCTGCCGTCGAAGACCTCGCAGATCAGCTCGGCGCCGTGCAGCAACCGGAGTTGGACGGGGCCCTTGGCGTGCCGTACGACGTTGCCGACCAGCTCGCTGGCCAGGAGTTCCGTGGTGGGCGTGAGGTCGTCCAGACCCCAGGCGGACAGCTGTTCGCGGACATGGCGACGGGCCTGGCCTGCCGCTCTCGGGTCCTCGGGCAGCGGCCAGGAGGCGACCCGGTCGCCGGTCAGGGCGTGCAGACGGGCGATGAGGAGAGCCGCGTCGTCCGCGTTCGGCTGCTCGGCGGGGAGCAGTCCCGCGGTGAGCGTGTCGCAGAGTCCTTCGAGGTCCCCTTCCGTACCGGCCTCGTACGCACCCCTTAACAGACGGGCCAGTTGACCCATGCCCTCGTCGATCTCCCGCTTCGACGACTCGACCAGACCGTCCGTGTACAGCACCAGCAGGCTGCCCTCGGGGACCTTCAACTCGACGGTCTCGAAGGGGGGTTCGGCCGCGCCGAGGGGCGGGTCGGCGGTGAGGGCCGGGAAGTACACCGTGCCGTCGGGGTGCACGACCGCCGGCGGGGGATGGCCGGCGCGGGTGATGGAACAGGTCTGGGTGATGGAGTCGTAGAGGGCGTACAGACAGGTGACGTACGACTCCTCGCCCATGTTGCCGACGATGTCGTTGAGGTGGCTCATGATCTCGTCGGGGGGCAGTTCGAGGTCGGCGAGGGTGTGGACGGCGGTGCGCAGCCGGCCCATGGTGGCCGCCTGGGGCAGGCCGTGGCCCATGACGTCGCCGACGACGAGGGCGACCTGGCCGCCGGAGAGCGGGATGATGTCGTACCAGTCACCGCCGACGTCCACGCCCTCGGCGGCGGGAAGGTAGCGGGCGGCGGCCGTGCACGCGGGCAGGTCGGGCAACGCGCTCGGCAGCAGGGCGCGTTGGAGTTCACGGGAGCGGCTGCGCTCGTCGTCGTAGAGGCGGGCCCGGGCCAGGGCCTGGGCGACGAGGGCGCTGATCGTGGTGAGCAGGGCGCGTTCCTCGTCGGTGAAACCGCGCGGGCGGTCGAAGCTGACCGAGCAGACGCCGAAGGTGTTGCCGGAGGCGGTCAGCGGCAGGAACGCCCAGGCCTGCTTGCCGCTGCGCCGGGGCAGGCCGGCCAGCGCGGGAAAGTGGGCGGCGAAATCCGCCGCGGACGAGAAGAACGCGGGGGTCTCGGTGATGATCACGTCACAGCTGGGCCAGCCGGGCGTCATCGGGACGTCCTTGATCAGGTCGAGGAACTCGTCCCCGTAGCCGATGGATCCGACGGTGCGCAGGCGGTCGTCCTCGATGGTCTGGACGATGAGGCCGGCTGCGGCGAACGGCGGCAGCACGCGCCGGGCGACCACGTCGACGACGTCCCGGGAGGTCGTCGCTTTGGCGAGCCCGGCGGTCAACTCCGCTATGCGGGCGGCGCGTTCGGCCGCGTCGTACTCGACGGCCCGACGTTCCTCCTCGTGCCGCCGCTTCTCGGTGACGTCCTGGAGGTAGAGGGTACGGCCGTCGGGGCCCGGAACCAGTCGCAGGTGGTGGCGGCGACCGGTACCGGGCACGCGTATGTCGAAGCCGACCGACTTGTCCTCGGCGGCGGCCTTCCGGCAGCGCCTCTCCAGATCGGGCAGTTCCCGCACGGTCGGCAGGTCCCACAGGACCCGCCCGAACAGCTCCTCCTCGGAGAGGCCGAGCATGCCTTCGGCCTCCAGGTTGGCGAAGGTGATCCGCCAGGCGTCGTCGACCGCGAGGAACCCGTCGCTCATGTGCCGCAGGGCGCGGCTGAGCGCGTCCCGGGCGGTCCGCGACTCGTTGCTGTCCCAGCCCATACCGATCATCCGCAGCGGCTCGCCGTGCTCGTCGTACGTCGCCCGGCCGCGCGCCTGGTGCCAGCCGTACGTGCCGTCGAAGGCCCGTACGCGGTACTCGGCCTCGAAAACCGAGTGGCCCCGGATCGCCTGGTCGACGAGGGCCAGGGTCGGTCCGAGGTCGTCGGGGTGGACGCAGCGCATCCAGTTCTCGACGCGGGCGGTGTACTCCTCGGGGCGGGTGCCGTACAGCTCCATCGCGGCTTCGTCCCAGATGAGTTCACCGTTCTTGATGTGCCAGTCCCACGACCCGACGCGGACCTCCTTCAGCGCCTGGCGGAGCCGGTCGCCGCTCATCTCCGAGTGCACGGGCCCGGCCGGCAACGGCGCCTGGACCATGCGTTCCTCCGCCCATGCGACGACGGCCCGCAGGAACCGCCAGTGGGCGGACGTCGGTTCACGGCTCTCACCGGTGATGACGGTGAGAGCGCCGATGCTGCGGTCACGGCGGATGACCGGCACGGCGGCCAGGCCGCTGCCCGGGATGGGCGCGCTCGACGGGCAGATGGGGATCGTGGGATCGGCGCGGTCGGCCGCCACCCCGGGTATCCACACCCCACGGCCCTCGTGACTGTTCTCGTACAGGGCGCGGGCGGGGGCCAGCGGGCCTTCCTGGTCGATGATCTCCCAGGGGCCGGTGAGAGCCGTGGGCAGACCGGTGGCCGACACCAGCCGCAGGGCCGACATGGGGCCCCGGAGGTGAATCGTTCCCCCGAGCGCGCCAAGCTCCGCCACCGCGTGCTGGAGGGCCAGCCGGAAGACCTCGCTCTCGGCGACACCGGGGTCCACCGAGCCGAGCAGTGCCAGCCGTGCGTTCATACTTGAAGTTTTACCGTTCGAATGGCACCTCAAGCAGGACTTTGCAGGAATCTCACGTTCACCTCTGGCCACCTTCACCGGTTCACGCGGACATCAACAGCCGCACTCCCAGCGCAGGTTGTGTGACATTCCACCGTCATCAGGCCCAAGTAGCCTGCCGTTGAAGAACAGTTGAGATTTGAACGTAACTGACTGTCGAGGACTTCAAATCTGGGGATCCGCCCGGCGGATCCGTCCAGAGAGTCCGTCCAGAGGATCTCTCCGAGGAGTGGCATGGACATCGGCGTTTTCATCCCCATCGGCAACAACGGCTGGCTGATCTCGAAGAGTTCACCCCAGTACCTGCCGAGCTTCGACCTGAACAAGGCGATCGTGCAGAAGGCGGAGGCCCACGACCTGGACTTCGCCCTCTCCATGATCAAGCTGAAGGGCTTCGGCGGCGAGACGGAGTTCTGGGACCACAACCTGGAGTCGTTCACGCTGATGGCGGGCCTGGCGGCGGTCACCGACCGCATCAAGCTCTACGCCTCGACGCCGATCCTGGCCCTGCCCCCGGCGATCGTCGCGCGGATGGCGGTCACGATCGACTCGATCGCCCCCGGCCGCTTCGGCATCAACATCGTGACGGGCTGGGCCCCCGGCGAGTACTCCCAGATGGGCCTGTGGCCCGGCGACGACCACTTCGGCAACCGCTACGCGCGAGCCGTCGAGTACGTCACCGTGATGAACGACCTGTGGCGCGACGGCGTCAGCAACTTCAAGGGCGAGTTCTACGAGATGGACGACTGCGTCCTCTCCCCGCGCCCGGCGGACAGGCACATCGACATCGTCGCGGCCGGCCAGAGCGGCACCGGCATGAAGTTCGCCGCGGAGCACGCGGAGTACAACTTCATCCTGGGCAGCGGCGTCAACACCCCGACGGCGCTGGCCGGCAGCACGGCGACGCTGGTGGCGGAGGCGGAGCGAACGGGCCGGGACGTGGGCGCCCTCTCCCTCTTCATGATCATCGCGGCCGAGACGGACGAGGCGGCCCAGGCCACGTGGCAGGACTACCACGACAACGCCGACCGCGCGGCACTGGCGTACATGGCGGGCGAGACGGCCACGGACACGACGTCCACGGGAACGTCGACGGCGCGGACGATCGCGCTGCCCGAGGGTGCGGTCAACTTCAACATGGGGACACTGGTCGGCTCGTACGAGAGCGTGGCGAGGATGCTCGACGAGGTCGCCGAGGTGGCGGGCACGAAGGGCATCATGCTGGTCTTCGACGACTTCCTGGAGGGCCTGGAGAACTTCGGTACGCGCATCCAGCCGCTGATGAAGTCCCGGGCGGGGAGGGGGAGTTCGACGTGAGCCCGGTTCCGGGAACCGGTGAGGCGGGCGCCCCGGAGGAGGACTACCGACGCGCCGGTCTGGGTGGGCGGTTGACGCCCGGCGCCTCCCCCGCCCTGCTCCTCGTGGACCCGGCCCGGGCGTACGTCGATCCGGCCTGCCCCCTCTACGCGGGGGCGGGCGCGGAGGGCGCCGCCGAGGCGATGCGAGAGCTGCTGTCCGTCGCCCGCCGGGCCGGAATCCCGGTGATCGTGACGCGCGTGCTCCTGCGCCCCGACGGCAGCGACGGAGGCGTCTTCTACCGCAAGGTGCCGAGCCTGCGGGCGTTCGTGGAGGGCAGCCCGTACGCCGAGTTCATCGAGGGACTGGCGCCGAGGGAAGCGGAGTTGATGGTGACAAAGCAGTACCCGAGCGCCTTCTTCGGCACCGCCCTGTCCACCTACCTCACCTCCCACGGCATCGACACCCTCCTCATCGCCGGCCTGACAACCAGCGGCTGCGTACGGGCGACGGCCCTCGACGCCATGCAGCACGGGTTCGTCCCGGTGGTGGTCGAGGAGGCGGTGGGAGACCGGGATCCGGGGGTGCACGCGGCGAACCTGTTCGACATCCGGCACAAGATCGGTGAGGTTTGGGGGGTGGGGCGGGTGACGGAGTACCTGTCCCGGGGCGGGATGTAGCAGGCAAGGGGAGGGGACGAGTCGTGGGCTGTGCGCACCGCGACGTCCTCGCTCTTGTCCTCGTCCTCGGCAAGCCGCGCCCACACCGGCAGCGGCAGCGGCAGCGGCAGCGGCAGGGACGGCTGCACCGCCGTGCGCCGGACACACGCCTCGCCGTCACCTCCTCCCGGTCGAATGGGTATCGGGTGAGTCAGGAGGAGGTTCAGGCGGGTGGTTCCACGACAGTGACCGCAGTCGCGTCGGCACCGATGCGGGCCGCGCGGAATTGCGCGTCAGCCCACCGATCCACTCCTGCGCCAGTCGCTGGTCCCCGGCCAACCCGTCCAAGGCGCCACGCACGTCACTCATGCGCCCTCGTTCCCTCCGCCCAGGTCAGCCACATCTGTCGATCACTCGATGTGTCCGGTCCCGGGGTCGACCTGTGAGAGGAAGTCCCGGATGGAGTACTCGAGTTCGGCCGTGTCGGCCTGGACCGGAGGGTGGGTGCTGAACCCGAAGCCGTACCCGGGGTCGGGCCCGGTCAGCCAGGTGAAGTGGTAGGAGCCCGTGGTGTTGTCCGGCTGGCTGACCTCGAACTCCTCACCGTCGACCGACATCCGCCACGGCTCGTTCGCCGACATCACGACCTGCTTTCCTCAGCCCCGGAGACGAGAGCGCACACGCCACACGATCACTTGTACGTCCGGATCACGCAACGGTGAAGTCGGCGGCCTTGGTGACGAGCTTCGTGTCGCCGTCCTTCGCGGTGGCCAGCACGGCGACGTGCCACACACCACGCTCGGACGTCTCGACGTCGGCGCGGCTGACGGGGATCGTGTAGGTGCAGTGCACGGTGTCCCCGCCCGACGGCTTGCACACGGCCGACTCCACGGAAGCCATGTCCTTGGCGGTCAGCCCCTGCTTGGCGAAGAAGGACGAGTTCGACGGCCAGGCCAGGACCTTCACGCCCTTGACACCGGCGGATGCCGTGACATCAGTGGTGAACGTCAACGAGCCGGCACGGTCACCGACGGGAGCCGCATAACGGGCGGCACTGTGCGCCACCGAAAGAGGCTGCTCCCCGGCATAGGCGAGAGCAAAGGCTCCGGCACCACCGAGAACGACGACACCGGCAGCCACAGCCAGAACGATACGACGCGCCATGAGAAATTCCCCCAACAGGATCAGCAGCTTCGGACCGGCGCTCTTGTCCGCGCCGTTGCACCAATCCTGTCCGCCCGGCAGCCGCCGGGAATGAGCACACGTACTCAACTCCCGCCTGAGTAACAGCTGTTCGGCAGTGAGGACGAAGGTACATCGCGGAGGGGGCGGAGGACCGGGTCACCGACACCGTCCAGCGCCTCACCGCCTGGCCCCCGCGGGCGTTCCGCACCCTCCTTGAAACGGCGCGTTGAATCATTGAATCCCCTTACGCGGGCAGGGAGTTGAGCCAGTCCGCCAGCAGGGCGTTGGTCTCCTCGGGGCGTTCCTGCTGGACCCAGTGGCCGCAGCCTTCGAGGATGTGGGAGCCGGTGAGGGCTGGCAGCGTGACCGGGTATGCGTTGATCGCGTCGGCCAGCCAGGTGGTGGAGGCGTCCAGGGAGCCGCCGATGAACAGTGACGGCTGGGTGACGGGGGCGCCGGTGTGGCCACCGTCCGCCAGGTCCTCCCAGTCCCGGTCCATGTTGCGGTAGCGGGCGAGCGCGCCGCTCATGCCGGTGCGCTCGAACTCACCGGCGTAGACGTCGAGTTCGTGGTCACTGAGCCAGGCGGGCAGTTGCCGGCGGGGAAAGCGCTCGCGCAGTGTTCCCACTCCGCTCCCCCTTCCGCTCCCCCTTCCGCTCCCCCTTCCGCTTCCGGCGCGCGTCACGAAGTGCGGGTCCGGGGCGCCGGGTTCGGGCATGGTGTCGGCGGAGAGGGCGGCGTAGAAGCCTGCCAGCCAGCCGCGCACGTCGGGTTCGATCTCGGCCTCGGCACGGCCGGGTTCCTGGAAGTAGGAGACGTAGAACTCCTCCTCATCGCCACCGATGCGCGCGAAGACCTCGCTGGGCCGAGGTCCGCCGGGCGGGCTGTACGGCACGCTCAGCAGGGCGACCGCGCGGAACACGTCCGGGCGGACCAGCGCGGATGTCGCGGCGATCGTCGCGCCCCAGTCGTGGCCGACCAGTACCGCGGAGCTCTCCCCCAGGGCGTGCACGACGGCGACGTTGTCGTCGACCAGGTCGAGCATCCGATACGCGCTCGTCGCCCCGGGGCGCGAGGAACGGCCGTACCCGCGTACGTCGATGGCGACGGCACGGTATCCGGCGGCGGCCAGGGCCGGGAGCTGGTGCCGCCAGGAGTACCAGGACTCAGGAAACCCGTGCACCAGCAGGACCAGCGGGCCGGTGCCCTGTTCGACCAGGTGGATACGGCCGGCGGGGGAGGGGACGAGACGGTGGGTGAGGGGGTGGGCGAGGGAGTGCGGGGGCGGGTGCGGCACGGGAGGTCTCCGTACGTCGTCGATGAGCGGCCGTGTCGGCAGTCACCGGCAATCGTGCGAGGAGGACGCGGTCTGCGCGAGGTCTGTTGCCGGTTCGGCAAACCTGCGCACCGGAACCGGAAACGTGCGCTCCGGCGGCGTGTGCGCGGGCGGGTCCCCCGAACGGGAGCTCACCCCACCGCCGCACAACAGGCCCTCCCCACCCGCCTTTCACCGGAAGACCTGCACCACCCGGCCACCTGCTTCGCGAGCCGCTGGAGCGTCCGGGCTAAAGCCGCGCCTCCCGTACGACCGCCACCCCGCCCGGCGGCACCCGCACCGAGCCGCCCGCCAGTGCTTCCCCGGTGAGGAGTTCGGTTGCCCCCGCCGCCACCGCGACCTCGGCCCCCTCCCCGGCGTGGTCGATGAGGAACAGAAAGTCCGCGTCGGCGCCCCGCCGCACGACCGCCTCCACTCCCGCCGGAGTCGCCCGCACTCCCTCGACACCCGCCTCCACGCACATACGGGCGAGCAGCGCGCCCAGCGTCGACGCGTCCGGCCGGGTCGCCAGATACCAACCGGCGCCCGCGCCGACCGAGTTGCGCGTCACCGCCGGGACCCCGGCCAACGGACCGTCCGTGTACGACAGCACCGCCTCCGCCCCCTCCAGCCGCAACCGCTCCGACCAGAGGGTTCCCGTGCCGCCACCGTCACCGTCACCGTCGGCGAGCCCGACCGACTCACCCGGCAGCAGGGGGAACAGCTCGTCCGCCCGCACACCCAGCGCCTCTCGGAACGCGCCTGGGTAACCGCCCAGCCGCACGTGGCAGTTGGCGTCCACGGCACCGCTGTGGAACCCGACGGCCAGCGTGCCCCCGCGCTCCGCGAAGCCCGTGAGGTTCGCCGCGCCCTCGTCGTCGACCAGGTACAGGCTCGGGGCCAGCACCAGCCGGTATCCGTCCAGTTCCGCGTCCGGCCGTACGAAGTCCACCGCGACGCCCGCCCTCCACAGCGGCTCGTACCAGTCCCGTACGAGATCCTGGAAGCGGAGTTC
This sequence comes from Streptomyces sp. SID12488, assembly GCF_010548275.1. Taxonomy (GTDB): domain Bacteria; phylum Actinomycetota; class Actinomycetes; order Streptomycetales; family Streptomycetaceae; genus Streptomyces. The sequence goes on along the minus strand of NZ_JAAGLT010000043.1, from coordinate 46,624 downwards.
GCCGTTCGGCTGGGAGGGGAGTTCCAGGGCCCAACGGGCGTCCCAGTCCCAGACGATGGCTACCGAAGCCGTGCCCGTGCTGCCGCGCACCTCGGCCAACGCTCGCAGATCCGCGCCCAGTTGGACCACGTCCCGCCAGATCTGGCTGTCCGTGCCGGCGTGCGGAAGCATCGCCGAGTGCCACTGTTCCGCGCCCGCCTTCGCGGCCCGCCACTGGAAGTACGCGATGCCGTCCGCGCCGTGGGCGACATGGGAGAGGGCGTTGCGGCGCAACTCCCCTGCCGTCTTCGCCCTGTTGACCGGCTGCCAGTTCACCGCACCGGTGGAGTGCTCCATCAGGAACCAGGGGCCGCCCGCGAGCGACCGCATCAGATCGCCGCTCAGCGCGATGTCGATCTCCGACTCGGGGTCGCTCGAACGGAGATAGTGGTCGTTCGCGACGACGTCCAGCTCCGGGGCCCAGCGCCAGTAGTCCAGCGCGTCGAAGTTGTACATCACCATGAAGTTGGTGGTGGCGGGAGTCCCGGGGGCCGCCGCCCTCAGCACGTCCCTCTCCGCCTTGTACAGCGACAGCAACTCGTCGCTGCAGAAGCGGCGCCAGTCCAGCTGATGGGTCGGGTTCGGGACCGCGCCCGTCGCGCGGGGCGGGATGATCTCGACCCAGTCGTAGTACCACTGGCTCCAGAAGGTGGTCCCCCAGGCGTTGTTCAGCGCCGCCAGGTCGTCCCCGTACCGCGCCCGCAGCCAGCGGCGGAAGGACTCCGCGCTCTCGTCGCAGTAGCAGGCGGGGTTGTGACAGCCGTACTCGTTGTGGACGTGCCACATCGCGACCGCCGGATGGTCCGCGTACCGCTCCGCCAGCGCGCCCGCGATCCGCAGCGCCGCCTCCCGGTAGGCCGGGCTGCTCGGGCAGAACGTCTGACGGCTGCCGTACGACAGCCGGCGCCCGTCCTTGTCCACCGGGAGCGCCTCGGGGTGGGCGCGGAAGAACCAGGCGGGCGGCGCCGCCGTCGGGGTCGCGAGGTCGGCGGCGATGCCGTTCTCGTGGAGGAGGCCGAGGAGACGGTCCATGCGGGCGAAGTCGTAGACGCCCTCGGCCGGTTCGAGCAGCGCCCAGGAGAAGATGCCGACGCTCACCATGGTGACCCCGGCCTCACGCATCAGCCGCATGTCCTCGGCCCAGACCTCCTCGGGCCACTGCTCCGGGTTGTAGTCGCCCCCGTACGCGATACCGGGAACAGCGAGTTCGCGCTTCATCGATCAACTTTCCTGTTCTTGCAAAGGGCAGAGAGCAGAGGGCAGAGGGCCTCAGCCCTTGTTGGCGCCCAGGGTCAGACCGCTGACGAACTGCCGCTGCAGCGCGAAGTACACGATCAGGGTCGGGATCGCGGTCAACAGCGCCCCCGCGGCGACCAGGTTGGGGTCGGTGAAGTACTGGCCGGAGAGGTTGTTGAGGGCCGAGGTGATCGGCATGTTCTCGCCGGTGGAGATCAGGACGAGCGCCCAGAAGAAGTCGTTGTAGATCCAGATGGAGAGCAGCGTGGCCAGGGCGGCCATCGCCGGGCGGCACAGCGGCAGCACGATCTGCCAGTACATCCGCCACACCGACGCGCCGTCGACGAGCGCGGCCTCGGTCAGCTCGTGCGGGAGCATCCGCATGTAGTTGGCGAGCACGAACGCGCAGAAGCCCGACTGGAACGCGATGTGGATGAGGACCAGGCCGAGCGCGGAGTCGTACAGCTTGCCTGAGGCGGTGATCCCGGGCAGGTCGATGAGCAGGTACATGCGGTACAGCGGGGTGATGATGACCTGCTGCGGGAGCAGGTTGCCGGCCGTGAAGATGAGCAGCAGGAACAGGTTGACGCGGAAGTCGAAGCGGCTGACGTAGAAGGCGACCATCGAGGACAGGAACAGCGTCAGCAGCACCGCCGGGACGGCGATGATCAGCGTGTTGACGAAGTAGTGCGACATGTCCGACTGCGTGAACGCGTTCGTGAAGTTGGCGAAGCTCAGCTTGTCGGGCCAGGAGACGTAGCCCTTGGTGCTGGTCTCGGAGTACGGGCGCAGCGCCGCGTAGACCGCCCAGAGCAGCGGCGCGAGCCAGGCCAGTGACATGACGACGAGGAACACGTGCAGCAGCACGCGCGCGGGGCGGACGGGGGCGCGCTGCCCCTTCACGGAGCCCTTCACGGGCCCTTGCGCGGCCAGGGTGGGAGCGCTCATGCCCGCCGCTCCTTCCGGAAGGTGCTGATCAGGTACGGGATGATCACGACGAGCGAGATCACCAGCAGGACGACGGCGATCGCGGAGCCGTAACCGATACGACTGGACTCGCCGATGATGTTGTTCGTGACCAGGATCGACAGCAGTTCGGTGCCCTGGGCACCCTTGTTGAAGACGTACACGAGGTCGAAGGCGCGCAGCGACTCGATGATCGTGACGACCAGGACGATGGTGTTGGTGGGCCGCAGGGTCGGGAAGATGACGTTCTTGAACGTCTGCCACTCGTTGGCGCCGTCCAGCGAGGACGCCTCGCGCAGCGACGGGTCGACACCCTTCAGACCGGCCAGGTAGAGGATCATCATGTAGCCGGTGTGCCGCCAGGAGGCGGCGACGAGGATGGCCCAGAGGTTGAGGTCCGGGTCGCCGATCCAGTCGATGTAGTGGCCGGGCTTGTTGGCGCCGATCAGGCTGTTGATCAGGCCCGTGTCCGGGTTGTAGACCAGCTGCCAGACGAAGCCGATGACGGCCATCGACACGACTACCGGCAGGAAGAAGGCGGTCTGGTAGACCCGGCTGAAGCGGATGTTCTTGTCCAGCTGCACGGCCAGGAACAGACCGAGCGGGGTCGGGATCGCGATGAGTACGACGAACCAGATGACGTTGTGCTGGACGGCCGGCCAGAACTGCGGGTTGTCGGCGAAGAGGTCACGGAAGTTCTGCAGCCCGACCCACTTGATGGAGTCGAAACCGATGCCGTCCCAGGTGGTGAAGGCCAGCCCGATCGAGGCGAAGGCCGTCACCCACACGAGGGCGATGTGCAGGAACGTCGGCAGGCCCGCCATGAAGCCCAGGGCCACCCGGTCACGGCGGGTCAGCAGCCGTCGGTGGCCCGAGGCCGGCTTGCGGCTCTGTGGGGACGACGGGGTACCGGTACCGCCCGGGGGCGGCGTGTCGGCCGCCCCCGGGACCACGGGGATCGAATCGAAGGTGCTCATGAGGAGGCGAAGATCGTCTTCTTCTGGCGCTCGATGGACGAGAGCAGGCTGTCGATGCCCTTGGGGTCACGGATGAACTTCTGCAGCGCGGGCTGCATCACCGTGGAGGTGAAGTCCGGGCGGCTGTCGCGGTCCATGAACTGGGTGAGGTTCTTCGCGCCGCTGATCATCGCGTACGCCTTCTTCTGCAGGGCGCTGTACGAGGAGGTGTCGGCGTTGCTGGAGGCGGCGACGACGTTCGGGTCGGCCTTGAGGTAGATCTGCTCGGCCTCCGGAGTGCCCAGGAACTCCAGCAGCTGGACGGAACCGGCCTTGTTCTTGGGCTTCTTGCTGAGCATGAAGCCGTCGGTCGGCGCCTCGACCGTGTCCTGCCCGAAGGAGGGGTCGATCTCCGGGAAGGCGAAGAAGTCGAGGTCCGCCGCATCGGTCGCGTTCGTGAACTGCTGGCCCACGAAGGTGCCCAGCAGATACATGCCGGCCTTCTTCGAGACGAGGGTCTGGGCCGCGTCCTGCCAGGTACGACCGGTCGATCCCTCCTGGCTGTAGGGGAGGATTTCGGCCCAGTTGTCGAAGGTGGCGCGAACCTTCGCGTCGGTCCAGGATGCCTTTCCGGCCATCAGCTCGACGTGGAAGTCGTAGCCGTTGGTACGGAAGTTGATCTGGTCGAAGGTGCCGAGCGCGGGCCAGGCGTCCTTGTCGCCGAAGGCGATCGGGACCAGGCCGTCCTTCTGCATCTGCTTGCACAGTGCGATGAACTGCGCCCAGGTGGTGGGCACCTCGTAGCCGTGCTCCTTGAAGACGCTCTTCCGGTAGAACATCGCCCAGGGGTACGTGTACAGCGGCACGAAGTAGTACTTACCGTCCGCGCCCTTGCTGAGCTGCTTCATCGCGTCGGGGAAGTTGCTCCCGATCTTCTGCCACACGTCGTCGATCGGGCTGGCCAGGCCCTTGCCCGCGAAGAACTGCATGCGGTAGCCGGCGAACCAGGTGAACACGTCGTCCGGGGTGCCCTGAAGGTAGGAGTTGATCTGCTCCTGGAACGTGTTGTGGTCCTTGGTGTTCACGTCGACCTTGACGCCGGTCTTCTTCGTGAACGCCGCGTAGATCTCGGCGAAGGCCTTCTTCGGGACGGCGTCCGACGAGTTCGAGCCGAGGGTGACGGTCTTCGCGTCGGTACCCGAGTCGCTGTCGCCGCAGGCGCTCAGCAGCGGAACGGCCGCGCCGAGCGCCGCCGCGCCGCCGATGCCGCGCAGCAGGGTGCGGCGGCTCGGACCCGGGACGGACAGACCGGAGGGTGTGTGGTGCATGACGGCTCCTGAGGACAGACCCCCCGAAACGGGGAGCAAGGTCACGACTACGCTGAGTCCATGCTGATCTAAAACGACCAGAAATCAACTTGACCGAACATCGTGGCGGCAATAACAGCCCTTGTTCGGCCCGTCGTCAAGAGGTGGCGTCCGCCGTTCCTGAAACGTGATGGACATAAAGGCGTGAATGTTTGCTGACAATCAGATGGCAAACAGTCGACGCAAACCCCTCCCTCGGCCGTTCGGCCGAGGAGCGCGGACCCGCCCGCCATAAACGGTGACCTTTCAGCCGAGGCGGGAGGACCGGCCCGGAAGCGACATTGGTGGTGATCACCCCCACCGTCAGCCGGAACCGGCAGGAGCCCTCCCATGCCCAGCACGAGCACGACCGCCGCCATGGCGCCCCCGGCGACCGGGAGGCGCACCACCGGGTCCTCGCCCCGCACGCCGGTCCGCCGGGACGTCCTCCACCTGCGGGCCTGCGCGGTCCTCGCGCTCGGTCCGGCGCCGGCCACGACTCTGACCCCGCACCGGGTGCGGGGCCTCTGCGCGGCCCTCGGCTACGGCACGGCGGCGCTCCTGGCCGCCCGCTCCCCGCACCCTTGGAAGAGCCGGGCAGCCCTGCGCACGGCCACCGTCGGCGCGGTACTGCTCCCCCTGGCCCTGCTGATCGCGCTCGGCGGCGCCCAGCGCGAGTTAGGGGTCGTCGAACACTCGGGCGCTCTGCTGCTGCACACGGGCAGCCCGTACGCGCCCCACCCCGCCACCGTGGACGCCTACAACCCGTACCTGCCCGGCATGGCCCTCTTCGGCCTGCCCCACGCCCTCCTGGGCGACACCCCACTGGCCCCGCTGACGGACGCCCGCCCATGGTTCTGCGCGGCCTTCGCCGCGTGCGTGTACGTCACGACCAGGTCTCGTGCGCCCGGTAAGGCCCAACCGGCCGGCTCGACCCGTATCGCCACAGCCCTGCTGCTCTCCTTCCCGGCCATAGCCCTGCCCCTCGCCGTCGGCGGGGTGGACCTGCCGGTGATCGGGCTGATGTGCCTGGGGCTCACGCCTGCGGGCCGCTCCGGTTCCGGTTCCGGCCCCGGACCCGGAGCGGGGGTCACGGCCGGGCCGGCGATGGGCTCCGCATCAGCCCTGAAGTGGACAATCTGGCTCCTCCTCCCGGTCGGCGTCGCCCTGATCGCCGTCACAGCGGGCCGCCGTACGGCCGTTCGAGCTACGGCGACCGCTCTCCTGACGTCCGCCGCAGCCGTCGTCCCGGTCGCCCTGGCCGATCCCCACGCCTTCGTCGAGCACGTGGTCCTGTTCCCGCTGGGCAGGGGCGGCGTCCGCTCCCCGGCGACGAGCCCACTGCCCGGGCATCTGCTCGCGGAGTACGTCCCCGGCGGCTTCGTCCTCGCGGTCGCGCTGCTGGTCGCGAGCTGCCTCGCGGTGACGGCGTCACTCGTGCTCCGGCCACCGCACACGGTCCGCGCGGCGGCCGACCGCCTCGGCATCGGCCTGGCGATGTGCCTGGTACCGGCCGCCCGGTTGGGCTATCCGGTGCACCCGATCGTCCTGGCGGGTACTCCTGCCGTCAGGTCAGGCGTGGGCCCGGTCCGGTCAGCCACCGATCCTCACCTTCCGCGACACGCTCACCTGATCGACGTCCGACGTCCGGATCGTCACCTTCATGGTCCAGGTGCCGGCGATCGGGAGGTTGAGGGTGTTTGTGCCCCAGTAGCCGCCCAGGTCGGTGACTTCGGCGTTGAGCGGGCCGATTTCCTTGCTGGGGAGGGAGAAGGAGATGCGGAGTTCGGGGACAGTCGCGAAGCCGTCGTCGGGGCCGAACACCACCGCCTGCACGCTGTTCTCGCCGACCCGGCCGGGTTCGAGGGTGATCTGCACCTTGCCGTGCCCGCCCGGCGTACCGACGTCGAAGGGGATCGTCGTCGTGCTCGCGCTGATCACACCGGGTACGGGCGCGTCCTTGGCAGCCTCCGCCGCCTCGGCGGCGGCCCGGCCCGGCAGGGTGGTCGTGAGAACGGTCGTGATCACCAACACCGCGATCCCGACGGCCACTTCGGCCAGCATGGAGCGGCGGAGCCGACGCCGGTGCGAGGCGCTTACGTTGTCGGAGATGCCGTCGTCCGAGGTGCCGTCGTCGGACGTGTCGGCGTCGGACGTGCCGTTGTCGGACGGGTCGGCGTCGGGAATGTCGGCGCCGCTCTCGCCGGCCCGAGTCGCCGGACCGCCGACCGTCTCCGCCACCCGTTCCGCGACCTTCGTCTCCGCCACCGCCTCCGCCGCCTCCGGTACCAGCAGGCGGCCCGTCCACCGGCGCGAGAACCCGGCGGCCACCAACAGCAGCGCCACAGCGCACATCTTGGCGATCAGGATGCGGCCGTACGACGTGCCGGTGATCGCGTCCCAGGAGCCGAGGCCGCGCCAGGCCTGGTAGACGCCGGTGACGGTCAGGACGGCCACGGAGGCGAAGGCCAGCCGGGAGAAGCGGGCGACGGTGGCCGCCGGGAGCGGCTCCTCCGCCTGGAGCAGGGTGAGCAGAGCCGCGAGGCCGCCCAGCCAGGCGGACATGGCGAGCAGATGCAGCACCGAGGACGTCATTGCCACCGGCACCTGGATACCGGCCGACGCGTGTTCGGCGGCGGCCCACGTCAGCGTGAGACCGAGGGCGAGGGCGGCCCCGGCGGCGAGAAGGGCAGGTTTCACCCGGTCGCCCGTACCGGCGTCGACGCTCCGGCGTCGGCGTGCAACCACGGTCAGCAGCACGGCGGTTGCGGCCAGCAGAGCGAGCCGGGCCAGGAGTGCCAGGCCGGGCCTGCTGGTCGCGGTCCGCTCCAGGGTCGCCAGGTCGAAGGCGTCGGCGGGTGCGGTGCCGGCCTCGTACGGGCCGCGCAGCAGGAGCAGGGCGAGGGTGGCCACCAGGAGGGTCCACCAGCCGGTCAGGACCAGCCTGCGCAGGGGGTCCGTGCTCGAGGGACGGCAGAGGAGGACGAAGACGACGGTGCCGACGAGCAGGGCCAGAGCCGCGTACGCCAGGTAGCGGACGATGTCGTAGAGGGCGCTGGTGGCCGGGTTCTCGGCGGGCCCGATGTCGATGGTGGCCGGGGTCGCGGAGGGCTCGCCGACGGAGAAGGTGAAGGCGCCCGAGATGGGGTGACTGTCCGCCGACACGACCCGCCAGGCCACGGTGAACGTGCCCTCGCCGAGGCCCCCCGGCAGGCTGACGCGCACCACGTCGGAACGCCCGTCCACATGCTCGGCCTCGCCGGTGCTCACGCGCCGGCTGTCGGGGTCGAAGAGTCGGAAGGAGTCGTCGAGCAGGGCGACGGACTCGGTGAAGGTCAGGGTGACCTGTTTGGGCGCGGACTTGAGGACGCTTCCGTCCCGGGGGTCGGTGTCGCGGAGAGCGGCGTGCGCGGAGGCGGTTCCCGCCCCTCCGACGAGGAGGAGAAGGACGAGCATGGTGCCCAACAGCGCCAGCCGCTGAACTCCCCGGACGTTCCTCACTCCCGGGACGGTCCTCAGGCCTGTCCGCCCGCCGATCCCTGTCCGCCCGCCGATCCCCGTGCGCTCGCCTCCTGCGGCTCGTCGGTCATCGCGCCCTTCGTTCCGTAGTCGGCCCACGTACCTTCTCCGTCTTCGGGACTTTTCGGCTCTCGTATACGTACGGACGATCCTGACGCCCCGCTCACCCCGCCGGAACCGTATTCGCCGTGGTCTTCACCACGTGGGACGGGCGGACACCCCGCCGTCCACGACCAGGTCGTGGCCACTCACCCAGGACGCCAGCCGGGAGGCGAGGAACACACACGCGTCGCCGATGTCCTCGGGCCGCCCCAACCTCCGTACGGGCGCGGCCTGTTGCCAACGCCGCACCCCCTCCGGCCAGTCGTCCGCCAGCCCTTCCCGGTCGATGAGCCCGGGCGAGACGGTGTTGACGCGGATGCCGTACTGCCCGTACTCCAGCGCCGCCGACCGGGCGTGCGCCAAGACCGCCGCCTTGGAGGCGGAGTAGTGCGCGTGACCGGGCGCCGGATGCCCGGCCTCGATGGACGCGATGTGGGTGACACTGCCCCCACTCCCGATCCCACTCCCACTCCCGACCCCGATCCCGCCCTGGTCGTCCTGCTCGCGCATGACCTCCGCGGCGGCCTGCGTACAGGCGAAGACGCTGAGGAGGTTGGTGTCGACGACAGCACGCCAGTCCGCGACCGTCATCCCGGCCAGCTCCTGGACCGGCTGCGCACCCGCGTTGTTGACCAGCGCGTCAAGCCGCCCGCCACCCCACTCGGCGGCCTCCCGCACCACCCGTCGGCACTCGTCCTCGGCCGTGAGATCGCCCCGCAGCACGACAGCCCGTCCGCCCGACGCCTCGATCCGCGCGGCCACTTCCCGCGCACCCTCGTCCGACGTCCGGCAGTGCACGGCGACCGCGGCTCCCTCCGCCGCCAAGCGCAGCGCGATCCCGCGCCCGATCCCGCCACCGCCCCCGGTGACAAGGGCGACCTGACCGCCGAGAAGAGTCGCAGAACTCACGGATGGACTCACGGAGGGACTCATGGATGGCCTCGGGGATGGACTCACGGTTGGACTCATGGGCGACACAGTGCCTCGATGCGAGCCGCCTCGGCCGGATAACGCGCGGCCAGTTCGACGGCGTCCCCGTGCTCGTACCCCTCGTACGTGAACCCGGGCGCCATCGTGCACCCGAAGAACGTCCACGCGCCGCCCTCGACGACCCGCGCGCCCATCCAGGTCCCGGCGGGAATGGTCAGCTGCGGCTCCTGCCCGTGCAGGAGGCCGGGCCCGAGGACGGCCGTCCGGGAGGTGCCGTCCGGTGCGAGGAGCAGCAGTTCCAACGGGTCGCCGAGGTAGAAGTGCCAGACCTCGTCCGACGGCAGCCTGTGCAGCGCCGAGAATTCGCCGGGCTCGGCGGTGAGCAGCGCGACGATGGCCGAGCCCTCCGGCCGCCCGTCGGCCCGCTCGGGCCCCGCCCACGTACGCCGGAACAGCCCGCCCTCACGCGGGATCGGCTCCAGTCCGTAGTGGGCGATCAGATCGGCGGGCGTCGGTTGCCCTGCCGACTGTCCTGTCGGCTGTCCTGTCGGCTGTCCTGAAGTCGGGGTCACCCGGGAAAAGCTACCTCCCGGGTAAGAAACGCCAGTTGGGCCCGCTTCTCCGGCAGGTACACGTCGGGCAGGTCGATCTCGGGCAGGACGACAACCGGCCCGGCCACGAACCCCTGCCGCAGAAATCGGGCGACGGCCTTCTCGTTCCCCACATCGGGATCGACCACGACCCGCCGGTGCCCGAGCCCGACCAGCACGTACTCCGCCAGCACCGCCATCAGCGCGGCCGACCACCCCGGCCGCCCGCCCTCCGCCCCGGCGGGCGCGAGCAGCAGATGTACGCCGATGTCGCCGGGCTCGACGTCGTAGCACTCGCTCACCCGGTCGGCCCCGGGCTCGTAGGTCTGGAGGAGCCCGACCGGCGTACCGTCCTGCACCAACAGGTAGGCGTGATGGGTGTCGAGGGCGTCCAAGTGGGCGTAGATCTCGGCGACCTGCTCCTCGCTGAGCCCGTTCATGCCCCAGAACCCGGCCCGCGGCTCACTCACCCAACCGTGCACCACACCGGCGTCGGCGACGGGGTCCAGCCGCAGGACCCGCACGGTCCCGAACCCGCCGGCCACCTGCTCGTGCACGGCGGCACGGGTCTCGTACGTCGACGTCGGCCTCGGCCTCGGCGGGTACTCCCGCGTCAGCCGCGCCCAGTCGGTGACGACCGGGACGAGTTCCCCCCTTGTCCACAGCGGGAGTTGATCGCGGTGGTGGGCGGAGTCCGGTACCCCGGAGGCCCCGAAGGGCACCACCCAGAGGCTGTCCTCACGCCGGGCCAGGTCCCAGACGTACCTGGCGGCGGGCCCGCGCGCGCTGAGGTCGCTGAGCCCGGGGACGGAGGACGTGCAGAGCACACAGTCGTGGTCGCCGGAGAGCCCCGGTTCGTCGTACGCGGAGTGCGAGTAGTGCGAGGAAGTGGCCGGTGCCCGCCAGGGGGCCAGCCGGTGGCGCTCGCCCCAGGTAACGGCCCCGGTCATCGGCTCGGCAGCCACCTCGGCAAGGGCTTCCCTTACTGCGGCGGCGCGATCGATCCCGTACAACTCCCGTGCTTTCAGGAGCCCTTCGAGCGCGAAGGCGATCCGGGGGAGCAGGGCGAGCCAGGGGAGGAAGACCTCGGGGTACGGGGGTGGGACGGCCAGTGCGGCGAAGGCGGGGTGGGCGGCGAGGCGCCGTACGACGGCGGAACGCAGGGCCGCGTACGACGCTGCCTCCGTGCTGTCGGCGTCCATCCGGCGGTCCCAGCGCAGGAGTTGGTCGCGGAGGGCGGCCTCCTCGACCGTGAGGCGGTCGGGGCTGTCGAGGGCGGCGAGCAGGTCGAGGAGCGGGCCGGCGGAGGCGAGGTGGGTGTCCATGTGGAGGGCGGGCAGCTCGGCCGCCGACCACTGGGCCTTCTCCTCCAGCAGGGCGCGGATCCGGGCCGCCCGGTGCGGCGGCGCGAACTCGACGCCGAGGGAGGTCGCGGGCCCACGCTGGTTGGCCATGACGGCGAGGCCGTCGTCGACGGTGCCGTACGGCGTCTCGCGCCGGCCGTGCCACTCGTGACCGGGCTCCCAGGCCCGCACCAGCCGGGTCCGGTTGGCCTCGGCCCGGACGGGGACATGGCCCGCGACCCGGTGCAGCAGCCCACCCTCGGTGTCGGCGGCCTGGACGACATTGACGGGCTCGGCCCACAGATCGACGGCACGGTCGACGTCGTCGACACGGCGGGCGCGGAGAAGGGGGAGTAGGGCGGAGAAGCCGAGGTCGCCTGTGACGCGGGGCGGATAACGCAGACTAATCGTTTCTGCATGATCGCCGGAATGTGTGTCGGAATGTTCGTCGGAATGTTCGTCGGGGCCGATCACCACCGGTCCCCGCCCGGTCTCGATCACCTCCACCTCGACCGGCTCACCGCCCGCGACCTCGACGACCTCCGTGTGCACGTCGGCCGACCGCCACTCCCCGTCGGGATCGAGGACCTCAACTCCCTTACCTGTAAGGGGAGCGCCGCTAAGGGGAGTCCCCGTACGGCGAAGTCGCTCCACGTACAGGTCCTGGTAGTCGGCCATGGCGTTGGTGATGGCCCAGGCGACCGTGCCCGTGTGGCCGAAGTGGGCGATGCCGGGAACGCCCGGGACGGCCAGCCCGATGACGTCGAACTCGGGGCAGGACAGCTGGACTTGTTGATAGACGCCGGGAGCCTCGATGTAGCGGTGCGGGTCGCCCGCGATCAACGGGAGCCCGGTGACCGAGCGTTCGCCGCTCACCAGCCAGCCGTTGCTGCCGGAGGTGCCGGGTCCGTCGGTGGCGAACAGGGCGATGGCGTCGGCGCCGAGATGTGCCGCGACCTGTTCGCGCCAGAGCTTGGCCGGGAAACCGGCGAACAGGATGTGCGTGGCGAGCCAGACGCCGAGCGGGGTCCAGGGCTCCCAGCGGCCGGGGGCGAGCCCGGTCGCGGCGAACTCGGGTGCGGCGGCGGCCCCTTGCACCAGCCCCTCGTTGACCCCGTTCACGTACGCCCGTACCCAGGCGGCGGCTTCGGGGTCCCGTGTCTCCAGGGTGGCGTAGCAGCATCGGGCGGTGTCGTCGAGGCGGGTGCGTCGGGCGAACACGTCCCAGCCGACCGCCTCGGCCCCGAGGAACGCGGCCGAGGTGCCCTGGGCGCGGTGTCGCTCGACCTCAAGCTGCCAGGCCCGGTCGAGGGCGGTGACACGGCCCTGGCCACGGGCGAGTTCGAACGCGTCGCCCGCACGCAGGTGCGGGATCCCCCAGGCGTCGCGGTAGATCTCGGTGGCCATATCTGTATCCTCACGGGTCCGAAACTGTGTATTAGGTTAGGCTTACCTAAGTAATCCGTGTGGGAAGCGTACGCGAGAGGTGAAGAAACCATGGCGCAGGGGCAGGCGCGAGGACAGGCGCAGGGACGCGGCTGGGAGGGCGCGGTCCTCAAGCTCTTCCGGGGCAAGGACTTCGTGTTCACCGTGACGGACGCCGAGGACGTCACCCCGCACTACCGGCGCCTCCAGCTCACCGACGGGGGCATGCTTTCGGCCACCGGCGTCCACCCCACGATGTGGGTCCGGCTGTGGTTCGACAACGCGGGCAAGCCGCACCAGCGGGCGTACACCCTGGTCGACCCGGATCCCGAAACCGGCACGTTCGGACTCGAGTTCGCGCTCCACGACGGATGCGCCAGCGACTGGGCGCGGGCGGCGAAGCCCGGGGACACCATCGAGGCGACGGTCCAGGGAACCGGCTTCACGCGGCCCCAGCCGGAGCCCTCGCACGTCTTCGCGATCGGCGACCCGGCATCGCTGCCAGCGCTCAACTCCCTCCTGGACACGCTGGGTTCGGCCCCGGCGACGATCTGGTTCGAGTCGGACCACGGCATCGACGGCTACCCCTTCCGCATCACCCCCGACCGCCACGACCTCCGCCCGGTGCCCCGCCGGGACGCGGGCGCCCACCTGGTCTCCGAGGTCCGCTCCGCCTTCCCGGACCTCCTGCGGCACACCGCCGACCCGTACGTCTGGACAGCCTGCGACACGGTCACGACCCGTTCCCTGACCAGCTACTTCCGCAAGGAGGCCGGGCTGCCGAAGCAGCGGGTGCACGGGCTCGGGTACTGGCAGCCGTAGCCGACGACCGCGCACAACCGCGCACCCCTGCCCCGATCGGGGCATGATCGAACCATGGACGTCACTCTCCACCTCGCCCAGGACCCCGAGGCCGACGCGCTCCTCGGCCGCAGTCCGCTCGCCGCGCTGACCGGAATGCTGCTGGACCAGCAGGTTCCGATGGAGTGGGCGTTCAAGGGGCCGGCGACCATCGTCCAGCGCCTCGGCGCCGACGATCTCGACGCGCACGAGATCGCGGCGTACGACCCCGAGGCCTTCGCCGCGCTCCTCTCCGACAAGCCTGCCGTGCACCGGTACCCGGGCTCGATGGCCAAGCGCGTTCAGCAGCTCTGCCAGTACCTCGTCGAGCACTACGACGGTGACGCCGAGGGAGTCTGGCGGGACGCGGCGACCGGCGAGGAGCTGCTGAAGCGCCTCAGCGACCTGCCGGGCTTCGGCAAGCAGAAGGCCCAGATCTTCCTGGCCCTCCTCGGCAAACAGCTCGGTGTCCGGCCCAAGGGCTGGCGCGAGGCGGCCGGCGCGTACGGCGAGGCGAAGTCCTTCCGCTCCGTCGCCGACATCACCGGCCCGGAGTCCCTGACGAAGGTCCGGGCCCACAAGCAGGAGATGAAGGCGGCGGCGAAGGCCGCGAAGGCCGCCGGCAAGTAGGCGCCGAGCGGGCGACGGGGCCCGGTGCCCGGTGGCTACCGCCTCCGCCGGGCCGTGCCGAAGAGGGAACGGGTGATCTCCCGGCCGATCTGGGTGCCGAGGGACCGGGCCAGGGACTTGAACACCCCGCTGCCCACCACCTGTTCCACCATGGAAGGGTCCTCCCTGGGCTTGGACTCCCCTCGCTCCTCGGACGCCTTTGGCCCCGCGGGCCTCATCTCGTCCGGGCCCTTTGCTCCACCCGCTCCACCCGCTCCATCGGACGGCTTCGCCGCCGTCAGCTTCTCGTACGCCGACTCCCTGTCCACAGCCTGTGCGTAACGGTCGTAGAGCTGCGAGTCCCTGACCGCCTGGTCGAGAACCGCCGCGTCGACCGGGCCCATCAGGGACTCGGGGGCGCGCAGACGGGTCGCGGCGACCGGGGTCGGGGCGCCCTTCTCGCTCAGGACGGTGACCACCGCCTCGCCCGTTCCGAGGCCGGTGAGCAGTTCCTCCAGGTCGTACGCCGAGTTCGGGAAGGTCTTCACCGTGGCCCTGAGGGCCTTCTGGTCGTCCGGGGTGAAGGCGCGCAGCGCGTGCTGGACCCGGTTGCCGAGCTGGGCGAGGACATCGGCGGGGACGTCCTTCGGCGTCTGCGTCACGAAGAAGATTCCCACGCCCTTCGAGCGGATGAGGCGCACGGTCTGGGTGATCGCGTCGAGGAAGGCCTTCGACGCGTCGTTGAAGAGCAGATGCGCCTCGTCGAAGAAGAAGACGAGCTTGGGTTTGTCGGAGTCGCCGACCTCCGGGAGGTCGTGGAAGAGGTCGGCCAGCAGCCACATCAGGAAGGTGGAGAACAGCTGCGGCCGGTCCTGTACGGCGGGCAGTTCGAGGACCGAGACCATGCCCCGGCCGTCCGACGCCGTACACAGCAGCTCGGCCGTGTCGAACTCCGGTTCGCCGAAGAAGTCCGCCATGCCCTGCGCCTCGAAGGCGGTGAGGGAACGCAGGATCACCCCGGCCGTGGCCGTGGAGAGTCCGCCGATGCCCTTCAGTTCCTCCTTGCCCTCGTCGGAGGTGAGGAAGGCGACGACGGCCCGCAGGTCCTTCAGGTCGAGCAGCTCCAGCCCCTTCTGGTCGGCGTAGTGGAAGACCAGGCCGAGCGACTGCTCCTGGGTCTGATTGAGCTGGAGCACCTTGGACAGCAGCACCGGGCCGAAACTGGTGATCGTGGCCCGCACCGGGATGCCGTGTCCGAGGCCCCCGAGGGCGTAGAACTCGGCGGGGAAGCCGGTCGCCGCCCACCTCTGGTGCACCTCGGCCGCACGGGACCCGACCCTGTCGTTCATCGTCCCCGGCGCGGAGATCCCGGAGACGTCACCCTTCACATCGGCCAGGAAAACGGGCACACCTTGGGCGCTGAGCTGTTCGGCGATCAGCTGGAGCGTCTTGGTCTTGCCGGTGCCGGTGGCCCCCGCGACCAGACCGTGCCGGTTGAGCATGGGGAGCGGGATGCGGATCTGGGCGTCCGGGAGGCACGTCCCGTCCCACAGCAGGGCGCCCAGATCGAGCGCCGGGCCGGTGAAGGCGTATCCGGCGGCGATCTCCAGGGCGGGCCGGGGAAGCGCGGGAGCGCTCCCAGGCGCAGGGGGTGGTGAGGCGGGCGCGTTTGCCGGTGGCAAGGACTCCGTGATGGCCCTCGCGGTGACCGCCGTGGTGGCCGATGGCACGGTCTCGCTGTCGCTCATGTCGGACCCCTCTTCCGGTTTGACCCGCTTTACTACAGCTTTTCCAGCGTCGCACTCCGTCTCCATGGCTGCGCCCGGAACGTCTGGACCGGTAGGCTTTCCGTGTGATCTTCAAGCGCATCGGAAACGGCCGGCCGTACCCCGACCACGGCCGGGAAAGCACCCGGCAGTGGGCGGACGTCGCGCCGCGCCCGGTCCGCCTCGATCAGCTCGTGACGACCAAGGGCCAGCTCGACCTGGAAACCCTGCTCGCCGAGGACTCGACGTTCTACGGCGACCTCTTCGCGCATGTCGTGAAGTGGCAGGGCGACCTGTATCTGGAGGACGGTCTGCACCGCGCTGTCCGGGCGGCCCTCCAGCAACGCCAGGTACTGCACGCCCGCGTCCTCGAAATGGACTGACGGATAGACCGAGGCGGACCGATGGATGGCCTGACGGCCGTCCTCGCGACGCTTATTGGCCCTTTCGGGTAGTACTGCGGCCGGGTCAATGATCATTTAGTAGGCATCGGTGCCCAGGCGCACTACGCTGCGCCCATGAGCATGCTGACTCCCCCCGGAATGGGCGGCCAGTACCGCATCACGGGGGACAAGTACCCGCGGATGCGCCGACCCCGGGGGCGCCGCAGGTTCGTACTCGGACTCGTGGCCTCCGTCGCCGCCCTCGGCCTGATCGGCTGGGGTACCTTGCAGCTCATCGACGTCTTCACCGGCGGCGGCAGCAAGGCCACGGCCGCAGGACCGAAGTCGGACTGCGCCACCAGGGCAACCCCGACGGCGACCGCTCCGACGGCGCCCAGAGCGCTGCCCAAGCCCGGCAGGATCACCGTCAACGTTCTGAACGCCACGCCCCGCAGCGGGCTGGCCAAGCAGGCGGCGGACGAGCTGAAGAAGCGCGGCTTCCGCATCGGCGACGTCGGCAACGCGCCCAAGGCCTACGACAAGAAGATCGCCGGAGCCGGGATGGTGCTCGGCGCGAAGTCGGCCGTCCAGGCCGCCCTGCCCGTGCTCGGCACCCAGCTCGCGGGCGCCCAGGTGCAGACCGACGCGCGCACCTCGGCCACCGAGGTCGACCTGCTCATCGGCACCAAGTTCACGGCCCTGACCAGCAAGAAGGACGCCGACCAGGCCCTGGCCGCACTGGCCCGTCCCGCGCCGACGCCCTCCAGCACCCAGAAGGGCTGCTGAGCCTCGTACTCCGTACTGCCTGTTGGTATTGGTACCGGTGCTACTCGGCCGCGCCGTACAGCCGGTCGCCCGCGTCCCCGAGGCCCGGGACGATGTAGCCGTGCTCGTTCAGGCGCTCGTCGATCGAGGCCGTCACGACGGTGACCGGGGCGCCCGCCAGCTCGCGTTCCATCACCTCGACGCCCTCCGGGGCCGCGAGGAGGACCACGGCCGTCACATCGTCGGCGCCGCGCTTGATCAGCTCCTGGATCGCGGCGACCAGGGTGCCGCCGGTGGCGAGCATCGGGTCGAGGACGTACACCTGGCGCCCGGAGAGGTCCTCCGGCATGCGGGTGGCGTACGTGGACGCCTGGAGCGTCTCCTCGTCGCGCACCATGCCCATGAAGCCCACCTCGGCGGTCGGCAGCAGCCGGACCATGCCGTCCAGCATGCCGAGACCGGCCCGCAGGATCGGCACCACCAGCGGGCGCGGGTAGGACAGCTTGACGCCTGTGGTCGGGGCGACCGGCGTCGTGATGTCGACCTGTTCGGTACGCACGTCGCGCGTGGCCTCGTAGGCGAGCAGGGTGACCAGCTCGTCGGCGAGACGGCGGAAGGTCGCGGAGTCGGTGCGCTGGTCGCGCAGCGTGGTGAGCTTGTGGGCGACCAGAGGGTGGTCGACGACGTGGAGACGCATGTCCCTAACAGTAGCCGGGACAGTAGCCGGGGTCCCGCGGAGCGGCCCCGCCCCCTTACAGCGGTTCCGCTTCCCCGTACAGCACCTTCACTCCCCCTCACCCTTCCGCTGGCATCAAACCGCCCGACGGAGGGAAGGTGGAGGGACGGATTGGGGGTGTCTGCCCATGCCTGACCATGAACCCGACCGGGACCGGAAGGCGTCGGAGACCGAGGCCGAGAGGCGTCGGCGCCGGGCCGTCTTCCTGCGCGAGCTGACCGAGGCCCGCGAGTTGCGCGACCGTGTCCAGCCCCGCCGCGCCAAGGTCGCGCGCCTTCGCCACGCCATGCGTATGCGTACGTTCCGCTGGTAGTACGCGCGTTGAGGGGGTAGCCGTGCGGGGCGGTGACGGAAGCCGGTTACGATCCGCTGGTGGCGGCAACACGAGCGCTGCTGAAGGGCTCAGCTGACAACCGATCAAAAGAGCCGGACACAGGGTGCAGAAGACGTCCCCTGAACGCTCCGTTTCTGCCACGATGCCGAGTGGTGGGGCTCGGCGAACAGCCTTCCCCGCCCGTAACCTCCGCCGGGGGGACCCCCAACGGGCACGCCTAGGAACAGTGGGAGAGTCACGGTGTACTTCGCCGCAGTGCTCGCGCGCACCGAAGACGGGTGGGAAGCGAGCGACACAGAGCTCGACGATGTGGAAACCCTGTCGGACCTGGCCGAACTGGCCCGTGAAGCCTCCCCCGAGGACGACACGGTGCTGGTGCTCATCGAGCAGGAGGACGCCTGGTTCGGCGTCGTCCGCATCGACGGCGAGGACGACCCCCGGATCTACGTCTCGGACGCCGCCGCCGCTTCCCGTAGTTCGTACGGTGAGATCCTGCTCACGGCCGAGCTGCTCGGCCGTGATCCGGACGCCGACGAACCGGATCTCGACGCCCTCGTCCTCGACCTCGACGGCACCGAGGACGGTGAGTCGGACGCCGATCCGGACACCGACGCCGACTCCGCCGACGACGACGAGACCATCGCCCCCGCCGACGCGGTGCCGCACGGCCCCGTGGGGGACCCCGTGATCCTCGTCGACCTCGGCGTCGGCGAGAAGGAACTGCGCGCCCTGGACGCCGACGACGCGCTGAGCGCGATCGCCGAGGCCCTGGGGGCGTCGGAGGTCCTGGAGACGGTGCGCTGAGCCGAGAGGGCCTGATCGACGAGGGGGCGCCCGACCCCGTACGTGAGCCGTGGCGGGCCGCGATGCGGCTCGCCCTGGCCGAGGCCGGGCGGGCCGCCCTGGGCGGTGACGTCCCCGTCGGCGCCGTCGTGCTGGCCGCCGACGGTACGACGGTGCTCGCGACCGGCCACAACGAGCGTGAGGCGACGGGCGATCCGACCGCGCACGCGGAGGTCCTCGCGCTCCGGCGGGCCGCGGCGGAGGTCGGCGAGTGGCGGCTGTCCGGCTGCACGCTCGTCGTGACGCTGGAGCCCTGCACGATGTGCGCGGGCGCCCTCGTGCAGTCGCGGATCGACCGGGTCGTCTACGGCGCCCGCGACGAGAAGGCGGGCGCGGCCGGCTCCCTCTGGGACGTCGTACGCGACCGCCGGCTCAACCACCGCCCCGAGGTGATCGGCGGCGTCCTCGCGGACGACTGTGCCGGCCTCCTCACCACCTTCTTCCGCCACGACCGCCGACCGCCGACCGACCGCTGATTCACCGGCGGGGGCCGCCGATAAACGGATTTCGGACCATGCCGCAGCTTGCTGTAAGGTTCCCCTCGGTAGCGTGTCCGAGCGGCCGAAGGAGCTCGCCTCGAAAGCGAGTGTGGCGCAAGTCACCGAGGGTTCAAATCCCTCCGCTACCGCTGTAGAAGGGCCTCGCCGGACGGCGGGGCCCTTCGTGCGACATCTGTCGGGTGTCGTGCGGTCCGGTCTGGTCGGGTCCGAGGGGGAGGCCGCCGTGGCGGTGAATGCGAAGAAGATCGCCGTCTACGCGGTCGTGGTCTTCGTGGCGTACGTGATCATCACGGACCCCAAAGGGGCGGCCGAGTACGTCGAGATAGCCTTCGAAGGCATCTCGAACGCGGCCAGCGCCATAGGCGACTTCATGACCTGGGTCGCCGACGGCGCCCAGTAGCAGCCAGCCCAAGCAGCAGCCGGGGAGTACATGTGATCCGCCATCTGGTCCTCTTCAAGCTCAACGAGGGCGTCCAGCGCGACGAACCGCGGGTCATGGCGGGTGTCGAGGCCTTCCGTGCCCTGCCCGGCCAGATCGGTGAACTCCGCTTCTGGGAGTGCGCCTGGAACATCACCGACCGCCCCATCGCCTACGACTTCGCGATCAACTCGGCGGTCGAGGACAAGGACGCGCTGGTCAGGTACCTGGAACACCCGGCCCATCAGGCGGCTGCCGGACCGTGGCGCGAGTTCGCCACCTGGGTGATCGCCGACTACGAGTTCTGAGCCGTACGGCCGCACAGGCGACGACCCCGCACCGGAACGGTGTGGGGTTTTTTACGTCTTATGGGCCAACTCTCCCTCAACACGGTGTTATGGGGTGCTTGCACACAGTGCACATGTCTTGTGATGCTATGACCGCTTTTGACGGATGAGTTGACCGATGAGTTGACCGATGAAGAGGTGGCCTTGACCGTGTCGGCCAGTACTGCGCCACCCCAGGAAGCCACTGCCCGAGAAGCCGCTGCCCAGGAAGCCGCACCTCAGGAGCCCGCCCCCCAACGGAGCCGAGGCGCTGACACCCGGGCCCTCACCCAGGTGCTCTTCGGCCAGCTCAAGATGATGGAGCCGGGTACGCCGGAGCACAACCGCGTGCGGGGGGCGCTCATCGAGGCGAACATCCCGCTCGTGCGCTACGCAGCCGCCCGCTTCCGCTCCCGCAACGAGCCGATGGAGGACGTCGTCCAGGTCGGCACCATCGGGCTGATCAACGCCATCGACCGGTTCGACCCGGACCGGGGTGTGCAGTTCCCGACGTTCGCGATGCCGACCGTCATCGGCGAGATCAAGCGGTACTTCAGGGACAACGTCCGCACCGTCCACGTACCGCGCCGACTGCACGAGCTGTGGGTGCAGGTCACCGGGGCGACGGAGGACCTGACGACGGCGTTCGGGCGCATTCCGACGACCGGCGAGATCGCCGAGCATCTGCGGATCAGCGAGGAGGACGTGCTGTCCTGCATCGAGGCCGGCCGCTCGTACCACGCGACCTCGCTGGAGGCCGCCCAGGAGGGCGACGGACTTCCGGGTCTGGTCGACCGCCTCGGCTTCGAGGATCCCGCGCTGGACGGCGTGGAACACCGCGACCTGGTCCGCCATCTCCTGGTCCAGCTCCCGGAACGCGAACAGCGCATCCTGCTGCTGCGTTACTACAGCAACCTCACCCAGTCGCAGATCAGCGCGGAACTGGGCGTCTCCCAGATGCACGTGTCCCGGCTACTGGCCCGTAGCTTCGCGCGACTGCGCTCCGCGAACCGCGTCGAGGCGTAGCCGAGGGCGCGGTCGGGGCGCGGTCGGTTGCGTCGCCGGGGACGTAACCGGATACAGGAGCGAGTCGTCACCTGGGAGAGCGAATCACTCAGTGACGTACTTCCCGACATTTCTAGGGTTAAAAACTGCCAGACCCCCTTTTTCCAGGGCGGATTCGCGTCCCACATGTCGACATGTAACTACAGCGTGTTGCCGACATGTGACATTCTCCGTGAAGAGCGTTTGCCGTGGCTCCGGCTCCGGTATTCAGGTGAAGGCTGCGTTCCTCAGATCGGAACGTCCGCCGCGACCGTCCGCGACCCAAAGGGGGTGGCATGTCCGCAGACCAGGGCAGCTCCAAGGTGCTCACGCTCACAAAGAGCGAGTCGGCGCCCGCCGAGCTTCACGACGTCCCGGCCCTCGTAGTGGAGGTCGAGGCAGAGGCAGCCCCGGCCACCCAGGCCCTCCCGCCCGCTCCACCGGCCACGGGTGCCATCGACACCCGCACGCTGTCCCGTTCCCTGTTCCTGCGGCTCGCCGCCCTCGACGAGAACAGCCCCGAGCGTGCGTACGTCCGGGACACCCTCATCGAGCTGAACCTCCCCCTCGTCCGGTACGCGGCGGCCCGCTTCCGCTCCCGGAACGAGCCGATGGAGGACATCGTCCAGGTCGGCACCATCGGCCTGATCAAGGCGATCGACCGCTTCGACTGCGAACGCGGCGTCGAGTTCCCGACGTTCGCGATGCCGACGGTCGTGGGCGAGATCAAGCGCTTCTTCCGCGACACGTCGTGGTCGGTGCGTGTGCCGCGCCGCCTGCAGGAACTGCGCCTGGCCCTCACCAAGGCCAGCGACGAACTCGCCCAGAAGCTGGACCGCTCCCCCACGGTGCCCGAACTCGCCGTGGTCCTGGGCGTGTCCGAGGAGGACGTGGTCGACGGCCTCGCGGTCGGCAACGCGTACACGGCCTCGTCCCTGGACTCCCCGGCCCTGGAGGACGACGGCGGCGAGGGTTCCCTGGCCGACCGCCTCGGCTACGAGGACACGGCGCTGGAGGGCGTGGAGTACCGCGAGTCCCTGAAGCCGCTGCTGGCCAAACTCCCGCCCCGTGAGCGCCGGATCATCATGCTGCGCTTCTTCGCCAACATGACCCAGTCGCAGATCGGCGAGGAGGTCGGCATCTCCCAGATGCACGTGTCACGCCTCCTGACCCGAACCCTGTCCCAGCTCCGCGAGGGCCTGATCTCCGACTGAGGGGTCGGTGTGGGGTCACTGCGGGCTCGTTGTGGGGTCGCTGGAGGCTCCTGAGGGTTCACTTCTGACGGAGCATCAGCGACGATGACGCGATGCTTCGACAGACCCGCGCGACGCATACGACGCACGACCGCCGGGGCGCCATCGCCCTGACCACCTCGGCGGCCGTCGTGATCTGCGCCCTCACAGGGCTGTTGGCGGCGTGCGGGGTCAGCGGCGGACGCGACGAGGCGTACGTCCCGGTCGAGCGACCGGCGATCGGCGGTACGGCGGTTGCTCCCACCGGGGAGGTGACGTTCGTACCGCTGGAGGGACCCGAGTCGGAGACGGCGGTGCCCAACTCGCCCCCTGGGCAGGAGAGTCGGCCGCGCACCTCCGCAACGGTGCCCGGATCGCCGACCGTTCCGGTGGAGAACTCCAACTCGGCTCGTACGAGCACGAATTCGGCGTCTCACACGCGGACTCCTACCTCGGCGTCGACCTCGACCTCGACCTCCATTCCAACAGCGGCACCGGTACCGACGCCGACGGCATCGTCGCCGTCGCCACCCGTCGGTCCCGCTCACCTGATCACGGGTGCGCCGGTACACGAGGCCACGGACAAGCGCTGGTGCGAGAAGGTGACGCTCGCCTTCCACAACACCGGTGGCTCACCGGTGCGTTCGGGCACGGTCACCTTCGGCACGCACATCATCGACCTGCTCGGCATCGACTGGGCGACGATCGAGTCGACCGTGCCGCTCCCGGCGCCGATCGGGCCGGGAGCGCGGCGGGAGGAGAACTGGACGGTGTGCGTAGAGGAGTGGCGCGTGCCGTGGGGGATGCGGGTGGAGACGCGGGTGGTCGAGGTGGAGTGGGCCTGAGGGTGCCGATCCCCGCCCGCTATCCGATCCGCAGTTCGTAGCGCAGGCGTTGGCGATGGGCGGGCATGGTCATCAGGTCGGCCTGGAGGGGGCGGTCCTCGGCGTCCAGGGTGAGCCGGGTCAGCCTTAGGACGGGGGTGTCCGGGGCGACGCGCAGCGCCTGTTGCTCCGCCTCACTGGGCAGCCCGGCCGTCACGTCCTCGCGTACCCGTACGCCCACGTGGCCGAGAC
The DNA here is from genome assembly GCF_010548275.1 of Streptomyces sp. SID12488. GTDB lineage: Bacteria > Actinomycetota > Actinomycetes > Streptomycetales > Streptomycetaceae > Streptomyces. Next base: position 23,300 of record NZ_JAAGLT010000043.1, on the reverse strand, counting down.
GTGCGAGCAGGGTGACGGCTCCGCCGGGGATCTTGGCGACGCGGGCGAGCCCGGTGCCTCCGGCGATGTGGACGGGGTAGTAGCTGTCCGTCAACTCGCAGGGCTCATCGTCGAGTTCGATCACCCGGCGCCGTACGACCACGGCCTCGCCCTCGGCGACGCCGAGCAGCCCGGAGACCTCCTCGGACGCCGGCACCTCCCCGGCGTGGACGATGCGCTGTGTGCCCCGGCGCCCCTTCGCGGCGGCTTCCTCGCTCCAGGCGTCGCCCTGCCCGCTCGCCCGCGGCGCCAGATAGGGCATGGAGGTGCTGACCCAGTCGCCTCCGCGGTCCATGGCGGTACGTCCTCCGGTCGGAGGCGGCAGAAGCCGCGCCCATGGATCGCTCGTGGGTTCTCGGTGGGAGTCCGGAACACGCCGGCCGTGTCGCCGGCGCGGTTTCCGTCGGTTCTGCTTCCGGCTCCCGGTTCTACGTCCGGTTCTACTTCAGCGCCAGCCAGGCCACCGCCGCGACCACCAGTACGGCGACGACAACGCCGACGATCAGGCCGATGCGGGGGCCCGCCGGGGCGGGTGCCTGGCGGCTGCCGCCCTGGGGGGTCTCGTCGACGAACGCTCGGAACATCTGGGTGCTGCCCGCGGGGTCGTAGTTACCCTCGGGGCCCTGGGTGTTGGCCATGGTGCGAGACCCTAGCGAACCCGACGCCGCCCGCCCAAGTGGGCCCCCTCTCCCGCCCCTCCCACCTGCACGTTTACGTTCGCCAATACTTGCCTTTGCCAAGTTTTTAGTCCACCCCCTCCCCGTTTAATTTGCCTGTAGCAACCAATCTTTTCTATGGTTGCCCCAAGCAACGAATACCGGGTCGGGCAGGACCCAGGGGACTGACTCAGGGGGTGGGATGGCCGAGCAGACGCAGTACGAGGAGTTGGCGCGTCAGTTCAGTGCCTTCGGTGCCGTGAGACGGGAGATGGGGCGGGTCATGCCGCCCGAGTGCCCCAGCGGATCCGCCGTCGTGCTGATGCTGCTCGACCGGTACGGGGACATGCGGATGAGCCGGCTCGCCGAGCTGCTCGCCGTCGACATGTCCGTGACCAGCCGCCATGTCGCGCACGTCGCCGTGCGCGGCTGGATCGAACGGCTCCCCGACCCGGCCGACAAACGCTCCCGCATTCTGCGGCTGACGCCCTCCGGGCACACGCAGATCGGCGAGCTGTCGCGGCGGTCCACCGAACTGCTCGCCCACCGGCTCGCCGACTGGAGCGACGACGAGGTCGGGCAGCTCGCCCGGCTCATGGGGCGGCTCCGGGAAAGCTTCGGCGCGCAACAAGCGACTCGACAAACGACGTAGCCGATGGCGCAACAAGCCATGTGGCAAACGACGTGGCAAACGACGTAAAAGACGCACAAGACGCAGCACAGACAAGGAAGCTCAATGGCAACGACCACACCGGCCGGTGTGCGGGCGGCACACGCCAAGCACGGGGGAGGCTCCCACGGCTCAGTCCCCGACGGCACGCCGATGTCGCACCGGCAGATCCTGGAAGCGCTCACCGGGCTGCTGCTCGGCATGTTCGTCGCGATCCTGTCGTCGACGATCGTCTCCAACGCCCTGCCCGACATCATCAAGGACCTCGGCGGCGGCCAGAGCGCCTACACCTGGGTCGTGACCGCGTCGCTGCTCGCGATGACCGCGTCGACCCCGCTGTGGGGGAAGCTCGCCGACCTCTTCTCCAAGAAGCTGCTGATCCAGTTCGCGCTCGTCATCTTCGTGCTGGGGTCGGCCGCCGCCGGGCTCTCGCAGAACGCGGGCATGCTGATCACCTTCCGTGCCGTGCAGGGCGTCGGCATGGGCGGGCTCTCGGCTCTCGCCCAGATCATCCTCGCGGCGATGATCTCCCCGCGTGAGCGCGGACGCTACAACGGCTACCTCGGCGCCACCTTCGCGACCGCGATGGTCGGCGGCCCGCTGATCGGCGGTGTCATCACCGACACCAGCTGGCTGGGCTGGCGCTGGTGCTTCTACGTCGGCGTGCCCTTCGCCGTCGTCGCCCTCGTCGTGCTGCAGCGGACCCTGCACCTGCCCGTCGTGAAGCGCAAGGCCAAGGTCGACTGGACCGGCGCCTTCTTCATCACCGCGGCCGTCTGCCTGCTGCTGGTCTGGGTGACCTTCGCCGGCGACAAGTACGACTGGGTGTCGTGGCAGACGTACGCGATGATCGGCGGCACGGTCGCGCTGCTCGGGATCTTCGTCCTCGTCGAGTCGAAGGCCAGCGAGCCGATCATCCCGCTGCGGCTCTTCCGCAACCGCACGATCACCCTCGCCTCGCTCGCGTCACTCTTCGTCGGCGTCGCGATGTTCGCGGGCACCATCTTCTTCAGCCAGTACTTCCAGCTGGCCCGGGACAAGTCGCCGACCATGTCCGGCGTCATGACGATCCCGATGATCGGCGGCCTGTTCGTCGCCTCCACCGTCTCCGGCCAGGTCATCACCCGTACGGGACGCTGGAAGGCGTGGCTGCTGGCCGGCGGTGTGCTGGTGACGGCCGGTCTCGGTCTGCTGGGCACCCTGCGCTACGACACCGCGTACTGGCACGTCGCCATCTACATGGCGCTGCTCGGCCTCGGTGTCGGCATGATGATGCAGAACCTCGTGCTCTGCACCCAGAACCAGGTCTCCCCCTCCGACCTGGGGGTCGCCAGCTCGGTGGTCACCTTCTTCCGGTCCCTCGGCGGCGCGATCGGCGTCTCCGCGCTGGGCGCGGTCCTCAGTCACCGGATCACCGACCACCTCAAGGACGGCCTGGCCACCATCGACCCGAAGTACGCCTCGGCGCTGAGCGGTTCGACCTCCAACACCATCCCCGACCTCGACGCGCTGCCCGCGCCGCTGCGCACGGTCATCGAGGGCGCGTACGGCCACGGCATCGGCGACGTCTTCCTCTACGCCGCCCCGGTCGCCCTGCTCGCGCTCGTTTTCTCGCTCTTCATCAAGGAGGTCCCGTTGCGGACCAAGGGCGCGCTGGCGCAGGCCGCGGAGGACAGGAACGGTGTTTCCTCCGTCCCGGTCACGGAGCTGGAGGCAGCGCCCGCCGTCGCCGCCGTCGCCACGGTGGCTGTCGAGGCCGCCGAGCCCGTCAACACGCCTGCCGGTGGCGGGATTCCGGTACGCGGTCACGTGCGCGGTGCCGAGAGCGCGCCCGTTCCGCAGGCCGCCGTCACGCTGATCTCCCTCACCGGACGTCAGCTGGGCCTCGCGGTCACACAGGGGGACGGCGCCTACGCGCTGGACGCGCCGGGTACGGGTTCGTACGTCCTGATCGCCTCGGCGGACGGGTTCCAGCCGCAGGCCTCGACCGTCGTCGTGGGCGGCGAGCCGGTCGCGTACGACATCCTGCTCAGCGGCACCAGCGGGCTCGGCGGGCTGGTGCGCGGCAGTGAGACCGGGGTGCCCGTCAAGGACGCGATGGTCATCGTCACCGATGTGCGCGGGGATGTGCTGGCCACCGGGACGACCGGTGAGCAGGGCGAGTTCACGTTCGCCGAGCTGGTGCCGGGTGCCGTGACCGTCGCCGTGAACGCCGCCGGGTACCGGCCGCGGGCCCTGCCCGTCGAGGTCGGCGGCACCGGGGTCACCCGGGTCGAGGTGGAACTGGCGTCCGGGGCGCAGATCCAGGGTGTCGTACGGGCGCCGCACGGGCCGCTCGGGGACGCGCGGGTCACGCTCGTCGACGCGGCGGGCAACGTGGTCGGCTCGGCGACGACCGGTGCGGACGGGGCGTACGCCTTCGCCGACCTGGACAGCGGCGAGTACACGGTCATCGCGACCGGCTACCCGCCGGTGGCCACCGCCCTGACCGTCACCGGCCGCGGCGCCGACGACCACGACATCGAGCTCGCCCACCCGGGCGGGGAGTGACGGGGAGTTGCGGGACATGGCAGGCGTAACAGGTGCCACGAATGCCACAGGCATCACAGGCGTCACAGGGCTGAGCGCGCGGGTTCGTACGCGGGACGGGTGGGCCGTGTCGCACGCCGTCGTCACCGTGACCGACGCGACCGGGCAGCAGGTGCTGCGGGCGGGGGCCGACGCGGACGGGGTCGTGCGCGACACGACCCCGCTCGCGCCCGGCGCGTACACCGTGATCGTGACGGCCGTCGGGTACGCGCCCACCGCGTCCACCGCCATCGTCACCGCTGGGGGACGGCGTACCGAGGTCGGTACCGTCACCCTCGCCCGGCTGGGCGGCGGTGCCGAACTGCCGCCGCCCGGGCCGTGGACCGTCGACCCGGCCCACTCGTCCGTCGGGGCGGTCGCCCAGCACCTGGGCATCTCCAGCGTGCACGGTCGGTTCACCGAGTTCACGGCGACGATCGGGATCGCACCGGACGAGGTCGCCAAGTCCCGGGTGGAGGCGGTGATTTCGGCCGCCTCGATCGACACGGGGAACGCGACGCGGGACGAGCATCTGCGGTCCGCCGATTTTCTGGACGCGGAGCGGCATCCGGACATCGCGTTCCACTCGACGGGTCTCACCCCGGCCGCCGGTCCCGACCGCTGGACCGTCCACGGCGAGCTGAGCATGCGCGGTGTCGTACGGCCCGTCGACCTCGACCTCGCCTACCTCGGCACCGGCGCCGATCCCTGGGGTGGCACGCGGGCCGCGTTCCGGGCGACGACGGAGCTGCGGCGCGAGGACTTCGCCATGAACTACAACCAGGTGGTGCGGGCGGGTATCGCGGCGATCGGTACGACGTTGAAAGTGGAGCTGGACATTCAGGCCGTTCAGGGTCCGAGCCTCTAGGCTGCCCGTATGGCACCGAACATCGCTACGAACACCGCTGTGTCCCTGGCCGAGCTGCTCGACTTCGTACGGCCCCGCCACCGGGCGATCCTCCTCACCCGGCGCGCGGACGGGTCCCCCCAGGCCTCGCCGCTGACCTGCGGGGTCGACGACTCGGGGCGGGTCGTCATGTCGACATACCCGGAGCGCGCCAAGACGCGCAACGCCAAGCGGGACGAGCGCGTCAGCCTGCTCGTGCTGAGCGACGAGTGGAACGGGCCGTGGGTCCAGATCGACGGCACGGCGGAGGTCATCGACTCCCCGGACTCGGTCGAGCCGCTCGTGGAGTACTTCCGGAACATCTCCGGTGAGCACCCGGACTGGGACGAGTACCGCGAGGCGATGGTCAAGCAGGGCAAGTCGATCATCCGGGTGACGCCGGAGAAGTGGGGGCCGGTGGCTACGGGCGGGTTCCCGGCACGGTTGGTGACCGAGGAGCCGTAGGAAGCAGGAGGCCTGCACGAGCCGGTCAGGCCCTCGCCACCATCGCCTCGATCCCCGCCACCAGCAGCTCCAGCGCGAAGTCGAAGTCCCGCTCGCGCATCTCCTCCACCGTGCCGCCGCCCCGCGCCGCCATCATGTCCGCCGACTCCTGGATGAACTCGGCGGCCACCGGGGCGGCCCCCACGGCGCTCATCGCGTGCTGGAAGTAGGCGTCCTGGGTCATCCCGGCGTCCGTGCAGCGGGCGATGAAGTGACCCTCGATCGTGCCGAATCCGTACACGAACTGGAAGACGGCGGCGATGGCGCCCGTGAGGCCCCGTGCGGGCAGGCCGGTACGGCGCAGCACGCGCTGGACGGCACGCGAGAAGGCCTGCGAGTGCGGGCCGATGTTGAGGTAGGTCCCGGCGAGCGGCGACACCCAGGGGTGCCGGACCAGCAGGGCGCGGTACTCGCCGGCCAGCATGCGCAGTTGGTCCCGCCAGTCCTCGCCTTCGGCGTCCGGGCCCCGTTGCGGATCGGGCAGGCGCAGTTCGGCGGAGGCGGCGTCGAGGGCGAGTTCGAGCAGGTCGTCCTTGGTGTCGACGTACCAGTACACGGACATCGCCGTGACGTTCAGCTCGGCGGCCAGCCGCCGCATCGAGAATCTGGCCAGCCCCTCCGCGTCCAGCAACCGGACGGTCACCTCGGTGATCCGGTCCCGGTCCAGCCCCGAGGGCTGCCCGCCACGACCGCCGCCACCTCGGCGCACGGCTTTACCGTCCAGCCACACGCTGGTCCGCGCCGGCCCCTCGGCTGCCCTCACCATGGCCGTACCTTTCGTCAGCTTTCCAACACGGGCCATGCTAGGCGCGCCTTTCAGGGGCGCGGGGCTGTGACATTTGCGGCTCCGCCGCGTGGGCGCGATCAACCACGGCGAACCCACAGCCGCAACCGAACAGAACCCCCTGAGCGCTTAGGCGACCGAGCCCACACCCACCTCGGACTCTGCCCGCTCAGCCCTCCGCAACAACACCGCCGCGACCACCCCGCCCGACAACACCGCCCCCGCCCCCACCAACTGACTGCTCTCCAAGCCGGAGGCGAACGCCTCAGTGATCCGCGCCCTCTCGGACGCCGATCCCGCCTCCGCCAACGCCCCCGGCAGGGAACTCGCCGCCACCGAAACCAGCGCCGCGAACCGCGAGTTCAGCACAGCGCCGAGCACCGCGACGCCCAGCCCCTGCCCGAACTCCGCCACCGTGCCGTTGATCCCCGCCCCGACACCGGCCTTCTCCGGCGGAATCGAGCTCATGATCGCGTGTGCCATCGCCGGGCTCGCCACCGCGGCCCCCGTTCCGATGAGCAGCAGGCCCAGCAACGTACCCGCGTAACCGCCGGAGGCGACCGTCGCGATGGAGACCAGGCCGCACGCCATCAGCGTCATGCCCAGCCCGATGGCGAGCGGAGTCCCGAGCCTGGCCGCCCATCTCGCCGACACACCGGTGAAGTTGAGCGCCACGATGGCGAGCGCGAGCGGTGCCGTACGCAGTCCCGCCTCCAACGGGCCGTATCCGAGCACGAACTGCATGTGCTGGGTGAGCAGGAAGAGCGACCCGCCCATCCCGAAGGTGATCAGCACCGCACCCGAGACCGCCCCCGTGAACCTGCGGTTCCTGAAGAAGTGCATGTCGAGCATGGGGTACGGGATCCGGTTCTCCCAGTACGCGAAGGCGCCCAGCACCACGACCGCGACGGACGCCGGCACCAGTACCCGGCCGGACGTCCAGCCGTGCTCGGGCCCGGAGATGATCGCGAACACGAGCGAGGACATGCCGATCGTGGAGAGCAGGGCGCCCAGCAGGTCCGGGCGGTCGCCCCTGGGGTTCTTCGACTCGGGTACGAGGGCCACCACCGCCACCAGCCCCAGCGCCGCGACCGGGATGTTGATGAGGAAGATCGCGCCCCACCAGAAGTGGTTCAGCATGAAGCCGCCGAGGAGCGGGCCGGTCGCGAAGCCCAGCGAGTTCACCGCGGCCCAGATGCCGATGGCCTTCGGCTGCTCCTCGGGCGTGAAGATCTGCATCGCCACGGCGAGAGTGGTCGTCATCAGCAACGCGCCGCCGACGCCCATTCCGGCGCGGGCCGCGATCAACTGGCCGGTGCTGTCGGCCAGTCCGGCGGCCAGTGAGCCCACGCCGAACAGGACGAGGCCCGCGATCAGCATCCTCTTGCGGCCGTAGCGGTCGGCCGCGCTGCCGGCGGTGAGCAGCAGGCCCGACTGGACCAGCGAGTACGCGTTGATCATCCACTGGATGTCGGAGGTACCGGCGCCCAACTCCCGGGTGAGGGAGGGGATCGCGACGTTCAGGACGGTGTTGTCGAGCAGCACGGTGAGCTGAGCGAGACAGATGACACCGAGGATCAGCCAGCGCTGGGGGTGGCCCTGGCCCTGAGGGTCGCTTGGGCGGGACGTAGACGACATGCTGTACACCGTAGAACAGTTCCTATACGGCGTACAACAAATAAGAAGGTAGTGGCCCGGAGCGAGATCGCTCCGGGCCACTACCAGGGGAAAGAACCCTCAGCCGCTACCGATCAGCTGCTGCTCGTCGGCTGGGTCAGGTCGTAGAAGGTGGCCGAACCCACGGTCACCTTCTTGAAGTTGCTCTCGACCCACGAGCTGATCTGGGACGACGTGCTCGTCGTGCTGCTGCCGCCGCCCATGCCACCGCCGCCGGAGCCGCTGGAGATGAAGTAGTGGATCTTGCCGTCCTCCACGTACTTCTTGAACTCGGCCAGCGTCGGGGACGGGTCGGTGCCGTTGAAGCCGCCGATCGCCATCACCGGGTCGCCGGTGGAGAGCTGGTAACTCGCCGCGTTCTGGGCGCCGATGGCCGCCGCGGCCCACTTGTAGTCGCCGGCGTTCTTCTCCAGCAGGGCCTTGGCCTCGCTGGTGACGCTGGCGCCGTTGAGCAGACCGCCCACGCCACCGCCGCCGCCCATGCCGCCGCCGTCACCGGTCTGGCCGCCGGGACCGCCCTGCTGGGTGTTGCCGTTGCCCTGCTGCTGGTTGCCCTGGGTGTTGTTGCCGCCGCCCGGGAAGCCACCGCCGTTGCCGCCGGTCGGGGGCTGGCCCATGCCGCCACCCTGCTGGGTGCCCTGCCGGCCGCCCTGGGTGGTGCCGCCACCAGGGCCGCCGCCCATGCCGCCACCACCGCCGAACCCACCGCGACCGCCCGCCACGGACGGGCCCGCCGTGACGATCGAGCCGGTGTGACCCTCGTTGAGGGTGGTGAGGGAGTACGCGGTCGGACCAGCCAGCGCCGTTACGAAGCTCAACCCGACGACAGCCAGGGCCAGTTGACGCCCGAGCCGGTTGACGAAGACGAGCCCCAGCGCGGCCGTGAGACCGCCCACCAGCACAAGCCACTTCAGCCAGGGCATGTAGTCGGAGGAGCGGTTGAGGAGGACGTAACCCCAGACCGCGGTGGCCGTCGTGGCACCCGCGAGCGCCAGCGACGCCCACAGCTTGCCCCGCTCCTGCCAGAGCTGGGCCGCGCCCATGCCGACCAGCGGCGCGATGTAGGGGGCGAGGGCGACGGTGTAGTAGTCGTGGAAGATGCCCTGCATGTAGCTGAAGATCACCATGGTGATCAGCAGCGAGCCGCCCCAGAGGAGGAGCCCGGCGCGGGCGGTGTCCGTGCGCCTGGCCTTGCGGCCGGCCCAGATCGCCGCGGCGAGCAGGATCAGCGCGGCCGGGATCAGCCAGGAGATCTGGCCGCCGCTCTCGGAGCTGAACATCCGGCTCCAGCCGGTCGTGCCCCACATTCCGGTGCCGCCTCCGCCGCCACCGCCGCCGACACTGCCGGTCTCGTCGCCGTTGATACGGCCAAGTCCGTTGTAACCAAAGGTCAGTTCAAGGAAGGAGTTGTTCTGCGAGCCGCCGATGTAGGGGCGCGAGGACGCCGGCCACAGCTCGACGATCGCGACCCACCAGCCGCCCGCGACGATCATCGCGAGCCCGGCGGCCAGTACCTGTCCGATGCGCCTGCGGACGCTGGTCGGCGCGAAGATCACGTACACCAGTGCCAGCACCGGCAGGATCAGGAAGGCCTGGAGCGTCTTGACCAGGAAGGCGAAACCGATCGCCGTACCCGCCCAGACCAGCCACTTCGTCTCGGCCTTCTCCATGGCGCGCTGGGTGCAGTAGACCGCTGCGGCCATCAGGAGCGCGAGGAGCGCGTCCGGGTTGTTGAAGCGGAACATCAGCACGGCGACGGGCGTCACCGCGAAAGCCGCCATCGTGAGGAACCCGGCCGTGGCGCTGAACCGGCGGCGCACGGACGCGTACAGCACACCCGCCGTGGCGACGGCCATCAGGACCTGCGGGAACAGGATCGCGAAGGAGTTGAGACCGAACAGGCGGACCGACAGCGCCATCGGCCAGAGGGAGGCCGGGGGCTTGTCGACGGTGATGGCGTTGGCCGAGTCGAGGGAGCCGAAGAAGAAGGCCTTCCAGGACTGGCTGCCGGCCTGAACCGCCGCCGAGTAGAAGGAGTTGGCGTATCCGGAGGCGGTCAGGTTCCAGGTGTAGAGCGCGCCGATCACCAGCAGCGTGGCGAGGAACGCGGGCCGCACCCACCGGTGGTCCTCGGGCCGTCCGCGCCACAGTCTGTGTACGAAGGGCTGCTTGGGCTCACCGGACGAAGTCGCCGGCACTGCCGTCCCGGGAACCGCCCTCTGCTGTACGGCAGTTGAATCCGGTGAATCCGGCGGCGGATACGAGGGGCTCACACCCCCCGGCCCCGAGGGGCCCGTATGGGTCGTCTGGTCGAAGTGAGTGGTCATCGCGGGTTCCTCGGATCCTGGCTGTCGTGCGGGCGCACCGGCTGGAGCCGCGTGGTCGGGTCCCCCCAGGTGCGGTCCGCGACATCACCGGCGCGGAACTGGTCGGTGGGGTAAGGGGAGTTGCCGTACGAGGCGTTGACGTTGCCGGCGTTGTTGACGTTGCCGGCGCTGCTGACGTTGCTGTGCGAGGCGTTGGCGTACGGGCCTGTGGTGTACGCCTGGTAGACGGGCGAGGTCGGCTTGTGCGAGGCGACCACCGTCGACGATGAGGCTGGTTCGCCGGTCTCGTCCGGGAACACCCAGGCCCTGAAGAGCAGGAACCGCAGCACCGTCGCCGCGAGGTTGGCGGCGATGAGCACCGCCAGTTCCGTGGAGTGCCCGGGGTCGCTGGTCGCCGCGTTGAGGGCGGCGAGCGAGCCGCTGGTGAGGGCGAGTCCGATGCCGAAGACGACCAGGCCCTGCGCCTGGTGCCGTACCGCCCCGCCCCGGCCGGTCACCCCGAAGGTCAGGCGCCGGTTGGCCGCGGTGTTCGCGACGGCGGAGACCAGCAGCGCGAGCGCGTTGGCGATCTGCGAGCCGGCGAAGCCCCGGAAGGCGCTGTAGAGCACCAGGTAGAAGAGGGTCGACATACCGCCGACCACACAGAATCCGACGAGCTGGCGGGCCAGCCCCTTCGGTACGTCCTTGATGTCGCGGTCGCGCGGATCGTCGCCGAAGGGCCGGGTGAGCCGGTCCAGCGGCAGTGAGCCGGTGGCCAGGGCCTTGCCCACGCGCAACACTCCCTTCAGGTCGTCGGTCGCGGTCTTGACGATGTGGACGGTCGATTCCGGGTCGTCGACCCAGTCGACCGGCACCTCGTGGATACGCAGGCCCGCGCGCTCGGCGAGCACCAGCATCTCGGTGTCGAAGAACCAGCCGGTGTCCTCGATGAGCGGCAGCAGGATCTGGGCGACATCACGCCGGATGGCCTTGAATCCGCACTGCGCGTCCGTGAAGCGGGCCTGGAGCGAGCCACGCAGGATCAGGTTGTACGTCCGGCTGATGAACTCCCGCTTGGCACCGCGCACGACGCGCGACGAGCGGGCGAGCCGGGAGCCGATCGCGAGGTCCGAGTGACCGGAGATCAGCGGTGCCACCAGCGGCAGCAGGGCGTTGAGGTCCGTCGACAGGTCGACGTCCATGTAGGCGAGGATCGGCGCGTCGGACGCGGACCACACTGTCCGCAGTGCTCGGCCGCGCCCCTTCTGCTCCAGCCGGAAGGACCTGACCTCCGGCAGCTCCGCCGCCAGCCGCGCCGCCACCAGGGGAGTGGTGTCCGTGGACGCGTTGTCCGCAACCGTGATGCGGAACGCGTACGGGAACGTGCGCTTGAGGTGCTCGTGGAGTCTGAGCACGCATGGCTGGAGGTCCTTCTCCTCGTTGTAGACGGGGATCACTACGTCCAGGACAGGCGTACCGGCTGCCGCGGCCGGGAGGTGCTCCCGCGCCGGCAGGGTGCCGGGAGAAGAGTCGGTTCGCATAGGACCGACTTTCGTCAGGCCCCCTGTTGCACCCATGTGGTGGCACTGTGCTGTGCCTGTGAGTCCGATTGCCAGTTTGTTTCTGGTGCCGCTTCAGGGGCGAGGGCCGGCAGATGCACCGTGAAGATGGTCTGTCCGGGCACGCTGTCGACGGTCACCGCGCCGCCGTGCGCGGTCGCGACGGCCTGCACGATGGCGAGCCCGAGCCCGGTGGACCCGGTGGTGCGGGAGCGCGCGGTGTCGCCGCGCGCGAACCGTTCGAACACATGCGGCAACAGGTCGGCCGGGATGCCCTGTCCGTCGTCCTGCACGTCGACACACAGCCACGGCCCGCGCCGCTGCACGCGCGCGGTGACGGTCGTCCCGGGCGGGGTGTGTGTACGGGCGTTGGCCAGCAGGTTCACCAGGACCTGCTGCAACCGGGCCGCGTCCGCCGACACCAGCGCGGGCTCGTCGGGCAGATCGAGCCGCCAGTTGTGCTCCCGGCCTGCGGCGCGCGCGTCGCTGACGGTGTCCACGACGAGGGGTACGAGGTCGGTCTGGTCGAACTGGAGCGGCCGGCCCGCGTCGAGGCGGGCGAGCAGCAGGAGATCCTCGACGAGTAGCGTCATACGCCCCGCCTCGGACTCGATCCGCCCGAGCGCGTGCCGGGTGTCCGGCCCGGTCTCCTCGCGTCCACGTCTCGTCAGCTCGGCGTATCCGCGGATCGACGCCAGCGGCGTACGCAGCTCATGACTGGCGTCCGCGACGAACTGGCGTACGCGCATCTCGCTCTGCTGACGCGAGTGGAGGGCGCCCTGCACATGGTCGAGCATCCGGTTGAGCGCGGCGCCGACCTGGCCGACCTCGGTGTGCGGGTCGGTCTCGGACTCGGCGACCCGCTCGTTGAGGGTCACCTCGCCGGTGTGCAGCGGGAGTTCGGAGACCCGGGTGGCGGTCGAGGCGACCCTGCGGAGGGGGCGGAGCGCCACTCCGACGAGGACCGTGCCGGCGATACCGGCGGCGACGAGACCGGCGGCGGTGACACTGACCTCCACGAGGATCAGGGTGTTGATGGTCGTGGTGACCGACTTGGTGGGCAGGGCGACGTAGTAGTTGCCGCTGCCGTTGTTGCTGGTGACGTACTTGACCCGGTACTCACCGAGCCCGGTGAGGGTGACGGTGTGCAGGCCGTCGCTGCGGGAGACGGCGGCCAGTTCGGCCATCTGCGCCTTGGTCAGCGGGATCGCGTCCATGCCGAGGATGGGACTGCCGGTCACACTCGCACTCGTGTTCACATTCGTGTTCGACTGCATGTTGGCGACGTACGCCTTGGTGACGCCACCGTTCGTGTCGACGGCGGCGGCGACGGTGTACTCCTGCGTCCCGCCCTTCTGCATGAACTGCGTGAGCCGTTCCTGGACGGTCAGCTGACGGGTGCCCGCATCGGAGGGGTCTTTGTCGGCGGTGGCGGCCGAGGGATCCGTGGTGGACGAGGGATCCGTGGTGGACGAGGGATCCGTGGTCGACGAGGGATCCGTGGTCGACGAGGAATCTGTAGTGGACGAGCCGCTACTGCCCGGCGCCCCGCTGGGCAGTCTGACGTTGTCCTTCTCACCACGCGGGCCCTGCCCGAGCGGGGGCCCGCCGACACGGTTGGCGGCCTCGCTGACCTGGCTGTCCAACTGCTTGTAGAGATGCTGCTGGAGCGCGATGGTCGTCACCGTGCCCATCACCGCGCACACCACGGCGATCAGCGAGACCGCCGAGACGACGAGCCGCGTCCGAAGGGTCTTCGGCCTGCTCTGCCGTTGCGCCTTCTGCTCGGACCTGCCCAGCCTCCGCTGCCCGCCCGCTTTCCTCTTACTGCTCACAGTGCTGCCCTCCTACCGGGCTCGACCACGTCTTCCGGAGCGGCACCACCAATGACATGGGGTCAGCCGGCGGGCTTGATCAGATATCCGGCGCCGCGCCGGGTGTGGATCATCGGCTCGCGCCCGGCGTCGATCTTTCGCCGCAGGTAGGAGATGTACAGCTCGACTACGTTCGCCTGGCCGCCGAAGTCGTACGACCACACGCGGTCGAGTATCTGGGCCTTGCTGAGCACGCGCCGCGGGTTGCGCATCAGGAAGCGCAGCAGCTCGAACTCGGTCGCGGTGAGGTGGATGCCGTCCCCGGCACGGGACACCTCGTGGCTGTCCTCGTCGAGGGTGAGGTCACCGACGACCAGCACGGAGTCGGAGCGCCGGTCGGCCGCACCGGAGCGCCGGATCAGGCCGCGCAGCCGCGCCACCACCTCTTCGAGGCTGAAGGGCTTGGTGACGTAGTCGTCGCCGCCCGCGGTGAGGCCCGCGATCCGGTCCTCGACGGCGTCCTTCGCCGTCAGGAACAGGACGGGGACCTCGGGCAGCTCGCGCCGCAGTCGGCCGAGGACGGTGAGGCCGTCCATGTCGGGCAGCATCATGTCGAGAACGACGGCGTCGGGCCGGAACTCGCGTGCGGTCTGCACCGCACCCGTTCCGTCACCCGCGCTGCGGATCTGCCAGCCTTCGTAGCGAAGGGCCATGGACAGCAGCTCGGTGATCGACAGCTCGTCGTCCACCACAAGCACGCGGACGGGGCTCCCGTCCGGCCTCAGCAGTTCGGTGCGCCCCTGGGGCGAGGTCGTGGTCATAGCGGAAACCTTGTCGGTGTCCTCTGAGAGCGAGCTTTCTGGAACCTGTGATTTTCCTGAGAAACTCACAGGCGCCTCTCAGGGAACCCCTGGGAATTCCGGCCCGGGGAGGCCTGGGAAGTGAGGGTGGAACCAAGTACCGGGAAGCACCGGATTCCTCTCCGACCTGCATGTTCATCGACCGCACAGACCGTCGGACCCGCCCCGGATGAGCCTCTGAGGCCGCCCTGGGGCACCCTGTGTGTCTCCTGGGCGAACCTGATCGAAAGTTACGCACCCCACTTCCGTACGCCCGATTTACCCCTTACGGCCGTCTCTTCTCACCTCGAACTCACGCCGGTGTCAGGCCCTCCTCATCCGGTTCCGCCAGCCCGAACAGCCGCGCCCCGTTGTCGTGGCAGACGGCGCGCAGCCAGTCGTCGCCGAGACCCAGCCGCTCCAGGGCGTGCAACTGGTGGACGTACGGATACGGAATGTTCGGGAAGTCCGAGCCCAGCAGAACGCGGTCGCCGAGGTCCGCCAGCCGGGGAAGCTCGGGCCGGGGGAACGGGGCCGTCCGCTCCACGAAGTCGGTGAACGCCATCGTCGTGTCCAGCCGCACCTCGCCGTACCGCTCGGCCAGGCCGAGGAAGTCCTCGTACTCGGGCAGACCCATGTGCGCGACCACCAGCCGCAGCCGGGGGTGCCGGGCCAGCACGCGCCCGATCGGCTCGGGTCCGGTGTGCTTGCCGGGCGCCGGACCGGAGCCGCAGTGGATCACCACGGGCTTCCCGGCCTCGGCGAGCAGCCCCCAGGCCGGGTCGAGAAGCTCGTCGGCCGGGTCGTACGCCCCCACCTGCACATGCGCCTTGAAGACGCGCGCGCCGGACTCGAGGGCCTCCCGGACGTACGCCTCGACACCCGGCTCGGGGAACAGGGTCGAGGTGTGCAGACAGTCGGGGGTACGGTCGGCGAAGTCGGCGGCCCAGTGATTGAGCCACTGCGCCATGCCCGCCTTGTGCGGGTAGAGCATGGCGGTGAAGGCCCGCACCCCGAACTCCCGGATCAGCGCGAGCCGTTCGTCCTCCTCCAGCCGATAGGTGATCGGCCACTCGACGCCGTCACTCACCGACCCGACGGCGTCGAAGTACGCCCAGACCTTGCGCAGTACACGCTCGGGCATGAAGTGCGTGTGCACGTCGACGAGACCGGGCAACCCGAGCCGCGCCCAGAACCGCCGGACCTCGGCGACCTCACCCTCGACGGAAACGTCGATGTCGGCGACGTCGGCGACGTCGGCTTCAGCACCGGCGTTTCCGTCCGCCGTGGCTCCACTCGTGCCGTCCACCGTCATCCCCCTCTCACTTCGCTCTTCACACGTCACACTTCACTCCGACTGGCCGTACGACGTCGAATGGACTCGTCTGGCGTCGGGGCTCAGAACAACCCGTCCTGTACCCCCGCCGACTCCTTCGCCGCCTTGAACTCCCGCACGGGAACGCTGAATCCACCACTCCCGACGGGTACCAACTCCCACCCGGTCATCAGCCTGGTGTCCAGCACCACCACTCCCTTCCCGTCCCCCCGCTCGTTGCCCCGCCCGTCCTCGACCGCGAGATGCAGATCGGGCCCGGCTGCCGCCACCAGCTCGCCCCCGACGACACCCCCCGCGACCAGCTCACTCACCGCACCCACGGCCGGCGCCAGCCCGGTCAGCCCGAACGCCCCGACGTGGTCGACGACTTGGCAGGACGCCCGCTCCAGAGAATCGGGCCAGCCGCCCAGCGCCACCGCCCGGGCGTGCAGGTCCTCGACCTCGGCGGCCCGCTCCGCCGCCGACCCCGGCAGCGCGGCCCGCACCGCCCGCTTGTCGGCGTACGGAATCCGGTCCGGGACCCCGAGTGCAGCGCGCAGTAGCTCCTCCGTACGCCGGGCGGCCATCAGCGGGCCGACGCCCAGCCAGCTGAAAACGACTGCACCCTGCTCAAGCAGCCGCGCCGAGCCCCGCTCCAGCGCCGTGATGCCGACCTTGGTCATCCCGGGCCCGAACCACGCCAGATATACGTGGTACGGCCGTGGATCGTCCGCG
This sequence comes from Streptomyces sp. SID12488, assembly GCF_010548275.1. Lineage (GTDB taxonomy): Bacteria > Actinomycetota > Actinomycetes > Streptomycetales > Streptomycetaceae > Streptomyces. The sequence goes on along the minus strand of NZ_JAAGLT010000043.1, from coordinate 6,948 downwards.
ATCGTGTCGGCGGCGACCGAGTGCGCCCGGTCCAGCCGCGCGCACTCCTCGCACCGCGCCCCCGTGCTCCGCCCCGACACCCCCGCCCGTATCGGACAGGCGTTCCCCCGCGCTCCCACACATGTACGTACGCCCCCTTCCGTGACCCCGAAGGCCACCCTCTTCCCCCAGGTCAGCGCACTACCGCGCCCACCGTCCCACCGCAGCACGGGACCGTCCGCCGTCCACCGCAGCCCCGAGCATTTCCACGCCTGTGCCATCCCTTGCGAGACTACGGGGTACCACTGACAACGCCTGCTCCGGCGACAAAGACGCAGTTCAGAGAGCCCAATGGCCAGGCAGCCGGAGAGTCAGACGCGTTCCGGAACGACCCGGACGGCCTCGACGGCCTCAGCGGCAATGGCCGTACCGCTCACACTGGCCACCCGCCGCCCCCGCCCCGCGAGCCGGCACCCCACGCACTCCGGATGCCCAGCCCGCGCCGAGCGGTCCCGCTCCCGCATCGGCCACTCCCCGACCGGCCGCACCCCCGGCGGCTTCCCCCACCCGGTGAGATGCAGTACCCAGGTGACCAGGACGGATACCGCCACCACCACGCTCCCGCCGGTCACGACCAGGGCCGAGGTCGTACAAATGCCCAGCCCGAGTACGCAGGACCCGAGGGTCGCGATGGCGGTGCCGGTCCAGCCGGCGACGGTGTGCCCCTCGTCGTATGTGCTCACGTCCGCGTCTCCCCAGTAGAATCGAGAATCTCTCACGCCGTAAGTAGTTTAGACACAAAACCTCTCACGAACTAAGGCAATTTACGATGCAAGGCACGCCCGACACCCCCGGCGGCGCGCAGGACGGCCCGCCCCGCCAGCCCGCGACCCCCGCCCAGATGCTCAAGGAGATGGACCACACCATCGCGACGCACCTGCTCAGCCAGCAGGAAATGGCGCGTCGCCTCAACATGAACGTCACCGACATCACCTGCTTCGGCTACGTCCTGGAGGCCGGCGAGGACCTGCTCACCGCCGGCGACCTGGCCGAGCGCGCACACGTCACCACGGGCGCCGTCACCGGAATCCTCAACCGCCTCGAACGCGCGGGCTACATCACCCGTCGCCCCGACCCGGACGACCGCCGCCGGGTCCGCGTGGCCGCCCAACCGGACGCAGTCGCCCAGGCGTACGCCCTCTACGAGCCCTACTACGCCCGCCTGGCCACCCTCGTCGCCGACTACTCCCCCGCCGAAGTCGCCGTACTGGCCGACTGGTTCACGCGTCAGGGCAAACTGGCCCGGGAGTACATGGACGAGATCCGCGAGACGGACACGTAGACGAGCACGTAACCGGGCACCAAGAGAACAGCGGCCGTGGCATGCGGCTCACAGGTGCCGGTGTTGCGCGCGAACCTCGGAAACGTCCCCTAACCCCGCGCCGCCCGTACGACGTCCGAACGCGTTCGAACCTGCGCGACGGCCAGCCCGTCCCTTCACGGCCCCGGGGCTGCCCACCGAACCGCCATCAGCTCCACGCCGTCGACCACCGGGACCCGTAGATCACGCTGTACGACGGGATCTCGGGGCAGGGGAGGGCCGAGCCGCAACAGCCGCTGGAGGAGATGACTACGCGGGTTCATCGAAGCCGGCCCCCTAACTGCCCGACTGATAGCGGCGCAGAACCTCAACACCATCAGGTACGAAGGCCAGTTGCCGGGCCATTACCTGCAACTCGCCGTCGCTGACCCACCCGTGCCAGGCGATCTCCGCCGGGTCGGGCGAGAGGTCCTCGGCGACAACGGCTTCGTGGACGCCGAGCCAGTACGGGCTGATGGCCCCCCGGCAAAGGAACTTGAAGGCGAACCGCACGTCCACCCGTACCCCCAACTCCTCCGTGAGTTCACGGCCGGCGGCCTCCTCCCAGCTCTCCCCGACGTCGACAGCGCCGCCCACCAGCCAGTTGTACTGCCCCGGAAACCGCGCGAGCCCATCAGCCCGCCGATGCACCAGCAGCCGCCCGCCGGCATCCCGGCACACAGTGGTGGCGACCCGGTGCAGCCATCCGCGCCGAACGGCCTCCCCGCGTTCCACCACCCCGACGACGCGATCCAGCTCGTCCACCCGTTCCACCAGTTCCACGCGCCCCACCGGATCGGCCACGGGCCAACGGTGACACAGAAGGAGGCAGCGGGAGAGGACCCGGAGAAGGACGAGAAAGAGAAGAGGAGGACAGGAGAGAGGAGAACGGACGGGAAAGAGGTCAACTCCGCGCCGGCTGCCGCCACACCAGGGTGTACCGCCAGAAGAGCCGCCGCCGCACCCGGCACCCGGGCAACACCCGCCGCGCCTCCCTCACCACCTCACCGAATCCCATCTCCGCCGCTCGCGTCCGCGCACTCATGGCGACCGGCCGCACCGCCGGCCGCCCCCGGTTCTTCACCCATGCCATGACAACGTTCGCGGGAATGGCGACGCCCCCCAGCAAGTGATCAACAGGACTCTCCCTCCGGGCCAGCCCCACCACGACAAGCGTCCCACCGGGCGCGAGTCGCTGCCGAAAGAGGGCGAGCGCGTCGGCGTACGGAAGATGGTGCACGACGGCGACACAGGTGATGACGTCGTAGGAACCGTCCGGGCCGTCGGGAAGGCCGGTCATCACATCCGCGGCGGTGAACGTGACCGGGGCGATGGGGGAGGTGGATCCCCGCGCCCGATCGACGATCGCAGGGTCGGAGTCGACACCGAACACCGACGCCGTACTCCGCCCGGCCAGCAACCGCACCAGGTCACCGCTGCCGCACCCGACGTCCAGCGCACGGCCGTACCGCTTCGGCAACTGCCGCAGGATCCACGGGTGGTAGTGGGCGTTGTGGTCCCACGGGTGAGCGGCATGGAACCGCTCAAGCGCGCGCAGGAGAGACGGCGGCAAGATCGTCATACGGGAATCCTGGCGTAGGCCGACAAGCCGGACAATGGCGCAGGACCACCGGCTGGGCGGCTGATAGACGAACTCGACGGCCGTACCGCGCCCTGTGTCCTACGGTGAGGGTTCCCCGCCCCTGATGCCCATGATCGGGGATCCTGGCGAGGTGCCGTCCCGCCGAATCAGGGCCACCCTGCCAGGACCGCCAGGCCCCCTGGACACCCCACATCCGCTCTTGAAGTCGTTTCCGTCAAACACTCCCGTCAAGGCAAAAGCCAGAGGCCCCGTGGATTCCTCCACGGGGCCTCTGGTCTGTTGTGCACTCGGCAGGATTCGAACCTGCAACCTTCTGATCCGTAGTCAGATGCTCTATCCGTTAAGCTACGAGTGCTTGTGTCTTCTGTTGTGTTTGCTCTTCCTTCCGGGGTTTTCGACCCGGTTGGCGTTGCGGGAACAACATTACATGACTGGCGGCGTGAGGTGAAATCCGTTTGCCGCACCCTGCCTGAGCTGCGGAAACGACCGTTCGGGGCCTGCTGGAGCATCCGGGAACGACCGAAGCCCCGGTCAGTCATGACCGGGGCTTCGGGATGAGGTGCGGAGGCGGAGGGATTTGAACCCTCGATGGGATGTAAGTCCCAAACCGCATTAGCAGTGCGGCGCCATAGACCGGACTAGGCGACGCCTCCAGCACAACCTCCCGCGCGAGCGCGAGTGGTGCGTGCAGATGATGACACAGACGAGCGCGGTGTCACCAATCGCCTCCCACGGTACTAGGCAGGCGGGGCGCAGGGCAAAGGCGTTGTGCCTGCCGATGGATGGAGGGTGGTGCCGCGTGATTCGGGTGTGCTGTCCAGTGACCGCCGGGCCCGCTCGCGCAACGTCCTCCCGCGTCGGGCGTTAGTCAGGTCATGTTCAAGGTCACCGCTCATGCCTCTCGCGCCCCGCGCGCCGCCACTCCTCCGGCCGCCGCTCCTCCTCCCGGCGCCCTGACCGGCGGCGCCCTCCGCCGCCTCGCCTTCGCCGCCACCGCCGGCGTCTCCCTCGCCGCGGCTTCCCTCTCCGCCTCACCTTCGGTCGCGTATGCCGACGCCGGCCCCCAGACGCGCCCGCTCACGCCCCTCACGCCCTTCGCGCCCTTCGCACCCCTCCTCGCGCCCATGGGGCGCTCCTCCGACCACCTCACCGTCACTGTCCGCGGCACCGGTGGGCGTGGGGACGGACGGTTCGAGTTGTACTGCCATCCCGGTGGCGGCTCTCACCCCGACATCGATGACGCCTGTGGTTCGCTCGACCGGGGGGCTCGGTGGGGGAAGGATCCGTTCGCCCCCGTGTCCCCCGACAGCGTCTGCACGATGATGTACGGGGGTCCGGCGACCGCACATGTGACCGGAACCTGGGCCGGGCGTCCTGTCGATGCCACGTTCGACCGCAGTAACGGGTGCCAGATGGACCGCTGGAACCGGCTCGTACCGCTGCTGCCCGATCTTCGGTGAGCCCCCGCCCAGCTCCCCGGTCAGGCTTCTGACCGGCGCGGTAAGGCGTCCAAGGGTCCCCACAACACAGTCGCAGGAGCCCCGTAGCGCATAAGTGGTGTGAAAGGTGCCGTCACAGCCTCTCTGTCACTTCGTCGTGCGACCTCCCTCTCATCCGGCGTCGCGAGCGCAACCACTGCCCTTAGACTCCCTCGCGTGACACGTTGCGGGCCGGTAGGCAAGATGGCGTCCGCGGTAGGCAAGGTGCGGTAACAGGGAGGAAGCGTCTCGTGAGCAGCAGGCCATCCCGAGGCGCTGCTCGCCTCGCAGCCATACTCGACGCGCTGCCCGATGCGTTGGTGCTGGTCAACGCCAATGGGACCGTCGTCAACGCCAATACGATCGCCCTCGGGGCGTTCGAGACACCGGGCACCGCTCTCGTCGGGCGCGGGCTCCTCGATCTGCTGCCGGAGTTCGACTCGCGGCTGATCCCCGGCACCATGCGGCGCCCCGATTCCATGGACCCGCACGGGCAGACCAAGCCGACCCGGATGATCGCCCGGCGGACGGACGGGACCGAGTTCCCCGTCGAGGTCACCAGCGCGACTCTCGAGAACGGCCAGCAGGCGTACGACAACTACAGCTACGGCAATGACGAGCTGCTCATGCTCGTCGTACGGGATCTGTCGGGCACCGTGGACACCGAGGCCGAACTCGCGCGTTCGCAACGTCAGACCGAGATGATCCTGCGTGCCGCCGCCGAAGGGGTCGTCGGGACGGACACCGACGGGCGGGTTGTTCTCGTCAATCCCGCCGCCGCCCAGATACTCGGCTACCGGGCCAGTGATCTCGGCGGGCGGGAGCTGCATACGCTCGTCCTGCACTCGCGCGCCGACGGCGAGCCCTTCCCGTACGGCGAGTCGCCGCTCGCCGACACCCTGCGGTCCGGGCGCAAGCACCGGGTGCGCGGGCAGGTGCTGTGGTCCAAGAGCGGTGACAAGGTCTCCGTCGACCTGACGACCGCGCCCGTCCGGGACGGCGACCAGCTCGTCGGCGCCGTGATGACCTTCACCGACCGGCGCCCGTACGACTCGCTCGCCGAGGAGAAGGACGCCGCCGAAAAGCTGCACGAGGAGGAGCTGGAGCGGGTCGCCGAGCGGCACGCCTCCGAGCTCACCGCCCTGCGCCAGCAGCACGTCGCCGAGATCGAGCAGCTGCGCGAGGAGCACGAGGAGGAACTCGCCGCGGGTGACGACCGGTACGCGGCGCTCGCGGAGCGCGAGAAGGACCGGTACGAGGCTCTGGCCGGCCGGCAGGAGCAGTTGCTCGTGCTGCTCGGACGTTCGCTGCGCGGACCTCTCGACGAGCTGCGCCGCGAACTGGCCACCCTCGCCGCCGACGACGCAGGACAGCTGTGGCCCGAGGCCAACCAGGTGCTGCACCATCTGTCGGCCGGTTACTCGCGCATCACCACATTGGTCGACAACGTCCTCTCCTACCAGCGGCTCGACACGGGCGTCGACTCCATCACCCGTACGAAGGTGATGCTCGACGCGGTCGTCGCCGCCGGGGTCGACGGGGCGGTCGAACTGATCGGGCCCGGGCGTGTCCAGTTCGCCGTGCACGCGCCGCCCATAGAGGCCGAGGTCGACCCGCAGCGCCTCGCCACCGCCCTCGCGCACCTCGTTGCGGACGTCGCCGGCGTCGACGCGACCGGCAACTCACCCGCCTCCGCCGGCGGATACATGGACAACACCGTCGTCGTGGCCGCCGCCCAGCGCGGTGAGGTCGTGCGGATCGAGGTGCGCGGGCCGTACGCCGGGGGAGACCCGGTCCACGAGCCGATTGTGCGCGGGATCGTGCGCGCCCACGGCGGAGTGCTCCAGACGCACGAGGTGCCGGGCATGAGCGGCAGTGCGTACGTACTCGAGGTGCCCATCGGGGGCGGGGCGGGCGCGGTGGTGGCCGAAGCTCCGCAGGCGGGCGTCGGCGCCGAGCTGGCCGTGCCCGGACAGGCGTCGGGCGACACCAACGGCAACGGTGGTGTCAGCGGGCGGCGACGGGCGCGGCGGTCGTCTGTGGACGCCTTCCTGGAGGCCGACGTTCCGGAAGTCGCGCCTGAGGAGACCGATACCGATACCGAGTCCGGTGACTCCGGCAACGAGGCGGTCGCGCCCACCGGGCGGCGCCGGAGGCGTGCGGCCGAGGCGGCCGCCGTGGCTTCGGCGCCCGCTCCCCAGACCCAGACCCAGACCCAGACCCCGGCGCAGCCCTCGGCCGACGGGGACGGCGCTACGGGGCGTCGGCGTGGCCGCCCCAGCCCCGCCGACGTGGGCGATGCGAGCGGTGGAGATGGTGTCTCCACCGGCGCCGTCGTCCTGGCGGGCGAGCACGGCGCGGGCACGGCTGCCGCAGGGACCGGTCTGGGCGGGACGGTGCCGCCGCAGGGCGTGCCCGGCGCTCCGGGTCGGCGCGGTGGAGGGGAGCAGCACGCGTTGCCGCCCGCCCTGCCCGCGGTTCCTTCCGGGGCCCTCGGTGCGGAGGACGCCGCCGACGACGGCTCGGAC
>NZ_JAAGLT010000042.1 GCF_010548275.1 Streptomyces sp. SID12488 | reverse complement strand
GGACGGCCCTCTCGCGGTGCCGCCGCCCGAGTTCCAGGGCCGCGCCGAGCCCGGACCGCCCTGGGCCGGCCACGGTGACCACCCGGCGTCGCGGCGGCTGCCGCCGCACGACACCGGAACACCCGGCGCGCTGCGCGAGTCCGCCGCCCTGAGCCTGCGGCTCCCCGACCACATCGGTGTACTCGCGCTCGGGGAGCCGCTGCTCGCCTGCCTCGACCGGCCGTACGGCGAGGACCGGGACGCTCTGGAATGGGCCACCCGGGCATGGGCCCTGTCGGCACTGCACGAACACCGGTCCCCGTACGGTGACGACGCCGATCCCCGCTACCGGGCGGCGCTCGAACACGTGCCCGCTGCCGCCGGGCTGGCGGCGCTCGGCGGAGCGTACGGGATCGGTCCGGTCACCCCGATGACGTTTCTGCCGGGGCCGGCCGACGACGAGTGCGGCTCCATGCCGGTCCCCTCGCCCGGGGAGGTACGGCTGCTGGCCGCGGCCGTGGGCAGCGGCAGCGGGTTCGAGCGGGCCCGGCGGCTGCCGGCGCGGAACCCTCCCGGCGAGCCGGACCTGGACGGGCTGCGGAACGCCGCCGCGTACGGGGATCTGGCGGGCGCTCTCCAGGCCGTACTCGGTGAGCGGTACGTCGCAGGGGGAGAGAGCACGGCCGTGCGGTACCACGCCCTGGTGGGCGACTATCTGACGGGGAACTGGGACAGCGCCCTGTCGTGGGCCCGCCGGATCGAGACGCGGGGCCGGTCCGACGGCCCGGCCGGTGTCGGACACCTGGCCCGGGCGCTGGCGGCCGAGATCCAGCTCATGCGCGGGGAGCACGGACGCGCCCGCGAGTGGCTGGACCTGATCCCCGACTCCGTCGGCCACCCGCTGGTGGCCCGGGTGCGGCTGGGGATCCGGTACTGGTCGGGACACCCGGACGAGGCCCTGGCCCAGGCATGGCGCGACGTGCGGCGGGCGCGGGAGGACGGACTGCTCGCGGGTGTCGACAGGGTGCTGCTCCGGATCCTGTCGATCACTGTGCGGGGGAACGACCGGGAGGCGTCGCGGGAGACTCTGGAGCACTTGGAGGCACTGCACGAGGAGGCCGCCTCGCCCATGACATACGAGGCGGTGCTCCTGGGGCGAGGGATGGTGCACGGCGACGCGGACAGCGCGCTGGCCGCGTACCGGCTGGTGCGGCAGCGGGTCGACCTTCCCCTGAGTGTGGACTGCTGCCAGTGTCTGACGGACGTCGCCGACGACCCCCTGCGGTGGCTGGCCGAGGCGACGCGGAGCGTGCATGCCCTGGACATGGGGCCGCCCGTCCGCAGCTTGCTCGGCGAGGCGGCGCGGCGGCGGAACGTGTCGCTCCCCAGGCGCCGTACGGCCAGGGAAGGCCTCAGCGAGCCGGACGTGCGCGTGATCGCCATGGTGAGCGACGGCTCCACCAACCGGCAGATCGCTGCCCGGCTGGCGTGCAGCGAGAAGACCGTGGAACAACGGCTGACACGGCTGTACCAGCGGACCGGCTGCCGCTCCCGGGTGGAACTGGCCGCGGCCTGGCTGGACGGCGGTCTCGCCCGGAGGGGCCTGGTGCCGGACAGCGGGCCGCACGGAGACAGCGGGGACTGACGGCTGCCCCGCAGCACTCGGCGGTGCACCGGCATCGAGGCCGGGGGAGGAGCCGGGCCGGCTCGCCCCGTGGCGTCACGCCTCCTCGAAGCTGACGCCGTACTTCTCACCGCTGAGGTGGAACTCGGTGATCGGCCCGAGCGACCGGGAGGCACGCGCCGCCTGCTGCTGCATGGCCGCCGTCGCGGCGTCCCACCTGGCCTTGGCGCATGTGTAGGCCTCGTTCGCGTCGTCCGGCCAGCCGGCGAGGTGCTGCCTGGCGTCGTCGTCCAGGCACAGGAGTGTCCCGGCCAACTGCCGGGTCAGGGCGGTCATCTCGCCGGCGACGAACGCCATCTGCTCCAGGCTCGCCCGGTGCGGGGTCATCCCGTTCTCTTCCCTTCCGTCGGCCCGCCGGCCCCGTCGCCGGTGCCGGTGAGCGCCCGCGCGTGTTCACCGGTGCTCTTTCTGAGCCTCTCGGTGACGATCTCCAACTGCCTCTCGACGGTGGCGCAGTCGTCCAGCCAGGCGTTGAGGGCAGCGTTGAAGTCCCCGGCGGCGGCACCCGTCCAGTCGGCCCCCAGCGTGTTCGCCTGGTCTCTCATGCTGGTGGTCACCTGCCTGGTTCTGCCCAGCACGTTCTCCAAGCGCAGCAGAGACGCCTTCATCCCCTCGATGTCGGCCTGTTCCCTTTGCCGCCGTGCCACGGGCAGATCCTCTCGGTGCGGATTCCGGTGGTTCGGTGCGGACTTCGGGCCGCGTTCCGGTAAGGATGAGGCGCCGCGTCATCACATCCGTACCGTCCGTCGATTCTGCCGTGGTGGCTCACGGTGCGTAACGGGGGAGGCTGTTCCTTGCCTTCCGGTACAGCACCTTGCACCTGTGTGCGGGCGGGCGGGCAGGATCCGCTGTCCTCGCGGGCAGTGTTGTCCGCCGAAGCGGTGGTGGCCCAAGGACGGTTCCTAGAGTGGGATCGAGGTCGGGCAGTGACAGTGCCCGGGCAACGTCGGCCTGCGCCGACGCCAGCGTCCGTGCGTACCCAGGCAGGGGCGCCGCATCCGCGGCACGGAGCCATCGCTGCCTCCGACGCCCGGGAGACGCGGTGGCGACGAAACCGATGCCCGCGGGGCGGGAGTTGTCGCGCGGTGGCGTGAGACCTTGATGAAGGAGCGACGTGTTGACAGCGGACAGTGCGCCGGGCATCCGTGCCGGACGGCGGACCGGCTGATGCGTGCTCAGCGGAACGACAGCGACCAGGACACCGAGGCGCAGCCTTCCTCGGCGCCGGTCGACAAGCTCCTCGCCGCCTCCGTGGCCAGACGCTTCTACCTCGAGAACCAGTCGAAGGTGGAGATCGCCAAGGAGTTCGGCATCAGCCGGTTCAGAGTCGCCCGTCTGCTCGACGCCGCTGTCGCCCAGAACATCGTGCGGATCGACATCACCGTCCCGGCCGAGATCGACGCCTCGCTCTCGCGGGCCCTGACCGAGCGCTTCGGGCTGAGGCACGCGGTCGTCGTCAACCTGACCCGGGGCGAGGGCGGTACGCCGTTCCCGGGGGACACGCGTCAAGTCGGCCGCTGGCTCGGCACGGCCGCCGCGCAGCTCGTCTCGGAGATCGCCGAGGAGACGGACGTCCTGGGCCTGGACGGAAGCCGTGCGGCCGAGGCGCTCGGGGAGGCGGTCACCCGGCTGCCTTCCTGCGAGGTGGTCCAGCTGACCGGAGTGCACGGACCGGACCTGGCGCACGACGCCGCGGTGACCGCGGTCCGGCGTACCGCCGCGGCCGGTGGCGGCCAGGCCTTTCCCCTGTACGCGCCGTTCCTCCTGCCGGACGCGCCGACGGCCTCGATCCTCCGGAGCCAGCCGGCCATCGCCGAGACGCTGAACCGTTTCGCCGGGGTCACCAAGGCGGTCGTCGGCATCGGCGCGTGGGAATCCGGGGCCTCGCCGTTGTATGACGCCCTCACCGAGCAGGAACGCGCTACGTACGAGGCGCTCGGGGCGTGCGCCGAGGTGTGCGGCCATGTCTTCGACGCGGCCGGCAACGTGATTCCGGCGGCGGTGAACGCTCGCACGATCGCGGTGAGCGCCGCCCGGCTCCGCGCCTTTCCGGAGCTGATCGCCGTCTCGGGCGGCCCGCGGAGCGCCGAGGGCATTCGTACCGTCCTCAAGAGCGGTCTCCTCACGGGTGTCGTCACGGACGCGACGACCGCCCGCCGCCTCCTCTGGTACGACGGCCCGGACGGCACGAACCGGACGAGGGCCGCCCACGTGGTGGAAACGGCCACATGAGATCGCCGTGCGGCGTCTCCCGGTCCCGCTCCCGCCGGATTCCGTCCGCCGCCCGGGTCCCGGGTCCCGTGTGACCGACCAGCCACGTATCCACCGAGTGAGGAAAGCGATGACCCAGCAGGGCGCCGAGGGCACGGTCGGAGAACTGCCGCCCGTTCCCGACGAGATCGGTGAGGCCGCCAGGGTCGCCCCGGACCACTGGCTGGGGATGGTCGATCCGATGTGGTCCGGCGAAGGGGATCCCCCCGAGTGGGCCCCGGCCGGCCGATGGCGGTCGGGACCGGACGGCGAGGTCGAGGAGTGGCAGGACAACCCCGACTACCGGCCGTCCCCCGGCGCGCGCGGCTGGCCCGAACCGGAGGACGAGGTGGACCGGGCCAGCCGCCTCGCCGCGACCGGCCACGGCCCCGGCGAGGCGGTGACGCAGACGCTGCTCGGCCGTGAGGTGGCCGTTCTCACCGGACCCGGCGGCAGCCCGCTGAGTGCCGCGACCCCGGACGGAACCCCCGTCGTCCCGCTCTTCACCTCGCCGGTGTTCCTGCACACCGTCGGCCGTTTCGCCTTCGAACTGGTCAAGGTCGACGACCTTTTGCCGCGGGTTCCCGAGGGGTACGCGCTCTGTCTCAACCCCTCCGGCCCGGTCAGCATGACCCTTGAACTCGACGCCGTACGCGACGCGGTGACCGTGGCCGACGACGCCGTGGCACGGGGGACGGACGCGTGAGCCGCTGGTCGTCCCCCTTCTCCCGCCGGGGCGGCAGGCCGCCCGCCGCGCCGGGCGGTACCCGGCATCCGGTCGGTGACCCGGGCGGAGCCGTACACCGGGGGACCGCCGGTGCCCCGCCCGTCGAGGACATCGACGGTGTGCTGCTCGTGCGCTCGGTCGAGGACGACTCCTTCCCGATGGCCACCCTGGCCGAGGTGGCCCGTGCCGTCGGCGTCGACGAGGACGTCGTCACTGTGATGGTCGGCTCCGCCGGCGACGGCGGCCCCGACGCCGGCCACTGGGCCAGGCTGGGGGCCCTCCTGGACTCCCTCCGTGCGAAGGACGTCACCCGGATCCGGCTCGTCATGTCCGGGGCCGGCGACGACCGTCCGGACCAGCCCTGCGTGGCCCGCAGGATCGCCGATGCCTGGGGGCTGGAGGTGACCGCCCCGGACGGAACCGTCCTGGTCACCCCCGGCGGTGTGCTCTTCGTGTACGGAGACTCCCGGCCCGGGTGCGGATGGTGGCACTTCGCGCCCGGCGAGGCACCCCGCAGACTGGGCCCGCGTGCCCCGGCCCCCGGGTGGCAGGAAGCGCTGGGCCGGGTGCCCTCGCACACGGCGGGCGGCTGTGTGGTGGACCAGATACCGGCGGGCGTGCTGATGCGTCCGGCCGATGCCCCCGGGCCCCACCCCGACGATCTGTGCTTCGCGGTGCCCGTCGACTCCGAGCGTCCCGCCGTGCTGGTCGGTGCCCTCCGGGCGGAGAACGTGCCGGCCGACGAGGTGGCCGCCGTGCTCGCGGCGCTGCCGGTGGCGCAGCGGTCCCGGGTCCGGCTGGCCCCGGGGGGCCGCCGTGACCTGCTGGGCCTCGGCCAGTCGGTCGCCGACATGCTGGGCGCCGAGGTGGAGGTGCTCACGGGTCTGCCGCTGCTCCCCGACCACGCGCCGCCCGGAGCGGCCCCGCAGCCGACCCTGGTGGGCACCGACGGGACACCGAGCTGGCAGCCCTTCGTGTCCTCCGTGGCCTGCGGGCCCATCGACTCGCTGGGGCGGACTCCCGCCCCCCGCCTGGTCGCGAGCCATCTGCCCGACTGGCTCACCGACGGCACGGAACCGGGGACCGTACGGCTGACGGACCGCTGGCAGGTCACGGTGACGCGGGCCGGGCTCGCCCTGTGGGAACAGGGCGGTCCCCGCCCTCCGCTCGCGGGTCCGGCCGTGGACCCGGACACCTGTGCCATCGAACTCGGAGTGCCGGGACAGCAGTTGGACGCCTCGCTGTGGCCCGCGCTCGACCTGCTCCTGGGCGGTCTCGACGCCGGGGCCCGGGCGAGGACGACGCTGCTGGTGCGCGGCAGGCTCACCACCGAGGAGGGCCGACTGCGCAGGCTGGCGGCCGAACACGGGGTACTGGGCATCCGCTACGTCACGGCCGCCGTCCCGGAGCCCGCGCGCCCCGGAGCCGGTGCGGGGCCGCGCCCGCCCGTGGCGGTCGGCGCCGTGTCGCCACCCACCGGCAGGGCCACGGAGGGCTCACCGCCCGCCGCGCGGGAGGAGGCCGCCGAGGAGAACGCGGCCACGAGGTCCGCCACGGCATCGGGCGAGCACAGGACGGTTCCGGCGCGTACGGCACCTCCCGTACGGCACGTGCCCTCGTCCGCGCCGCCGGGAACCACGGCCCCGACCGGGAGTTCCCCGGTCGCGGTGCGGCCCGTCGCACGGGAACCGGGGTCACTTCCGGACCCCGCCGGACGTACGCCGTCCGGCCGCCGTCCTGCCGCCGAGGCGCCGGCGGTGTCCGCCGCCTCGCCAGACGGTCCGTCACCCGGTGGTTCAGGGGAGGCCGAGGCACCCGAGCGCGAGTCGGCGGGCCGTGCGATCACGGCCACGTCGGCGAACGTATCCGGTGATACGTCGATCGCGGGCCCCCCGTCGCGAGAGCCGGTGACCGGCGGCGAGGCGTCGGCCGGTGCGACGCCGCGCCCGTCCGGTGGCGGGGTGCCCGGTGGGGAGCCCGATCGCGCCGGAGTCGCGGAGCCGGAGAGGCCCGGCCCGGCTACTCACGTACCGGCTCCGGAGCCGTCACGGTCGTCCGCGGCGCGGACCGTTCCTCTGCCGTTCGGCCCCGGCCACGTCAGCGGAGCGGCCGAACAGGCGGCGTTCCGTGATCTCGCCGCGCCTGTCTGGGAGCGGCATGCCGCCGCCGTCTCGCGTCTGCTCACCCGGATGCCCGCGCTGCGCGGCCTGGAACTGGAGGCGGCGAGGATCGACCTCGTCGCCGCGCACGCCTATCTCACCACCGAGGAAGGGCCGTTGCACCATCGCGAGCTGATCCGCGACATCCGCACGGGTGAGGGGCGCCTGCTGCCCTACGCCGGGTGCCTGGCGTCCGCTCTGCGGCGACTGCCGTCCTACCGGGGTGTGGCGTTGCGGGGAGGGGACGCGACCGGGCCCGAGCCCGCGGTCGGCGCCCTCCTGACGGAGCCGGGGCCGCTGAGCGCTCTGGCCCGGCCCACGACGCTTCCCACCGGGGCCGGTGTGCGCTACGCGATCTGGTCCTCCACCGGGCGCAAGGTACGTCAACTGATCGACCGGGCGGCCGGATCCCCTGAGGCGTTCGACGAGATCGTCTTCGTGCCGGGGACCGGTTTCCGGGTGCTGGGGGTTCGGACGGTGCCCGGGGGAGCCCCTGTGGTGCTGCTGCGTGAGCTGGCCGGCAGCGCGACCGCCCAGGAACACCTGGACGGGGCAAGGGAGTTCGGCCAGGCGGACCTCAAGGCGCTCGCCCACCTCGAAGAAGCGATCGCCAAGGACCTTCCCGTGGACGAGGGGCGGAACTGGCCGGATCGCTGCACAGGACCCGTGGGCCATGGCGGATAGCCGGGCGGGCGCTCCGGGACCACTCCCGGGCAGCCGCTGGACCGCATCACAGTTCACCTACGACGCCAAAGGACAATGATGGCAAATCGTCAGAACCGATCCTCCCCGGACGGGACGTCGGGGGGTACCCCGGCCGCCGGGAGTGCGGATCCGTCGGCCGCCGAGGGCAGGTCGTCCGTGCGCAGGGCGTTCGCGCTGGGGTCCGTGGGGGCCGATCCGAGCCAGGCGTTGGCGCCCGCCGTGCCGCCGGCCGCCGGTGCGGCCCGGGGCGAGAGCGGACAGAGCGAGAGCGGACAGAGCGAGAGCGGACAGAGCGGGAACGGACAGAGCGAGAGCGGCGGGGAGACCCCGTCACGACCGGACACCTCCTCGGGCGGAGCGGCAGGCACCGGGGCGGCCGTGACCACGAGCGGGACGACCGCGGAGGGGGAGGCCGAAGCGAGTACTGCACCGGCCGCCGCACCGGCCGCGCAGCCGGAAGCGGTGGGACGCGGGCGTACCCAGGTGGCGTCGGCCGCGGCCGGGGTCGGCGGGTTCGGGGCGTCCGGTGGGGCGGCGGCACGCGGGGACGGCGAACCGCCGTCCGGGAATCCCAAGAAGCCGCTGCTCGCCGCCGCTGCCATCGCGGGCTCCATCCTGCTCGTGGTGCCGGTGCTGATCCTGGCCACGGGCGGCTCCGACGAGAAGAAGGACAAGGCCGCGGTGTCCGCGACGGACGCCGTCCTCGGGGACGACCAACCGGGCGCGCCGCAGGGCGAGTACGCCCCGGCCTCACCCACGGCCGACGCAACCGGGAAGGCCTCCGCCACGCCGAGCGGGAAGGCGACGGAGAAGGCGAAGCCCGTCGGCGCGGACGACGCCGTGGGCGCGGCGCCGGCCCTGACCGACGTCCCGGTCGTCAGCGCCCCGAAGGCGCAGAAGACACCGAAGGCGTCGGCACCGAAGAAGTCGACGCAGAAGACGTCCGGCACGACGACCACCAACTCCGGCTCGGTACAGCGTCAGCCGGCCGGGCCCGCGGTCGGCACCGCGGCCTACGCGGTCCTGCAACTGGCCGACCGCAACCCGGGCAAACACGTCTGCTACCGGGCCTATGTGACCGGCATGGGCTGGCAGGGCACGCAGTGCGACGGCGCCACAGCGGGCTCGGAGGGGCAGAACCGGCCCATCAAGGCGCTCAACATCGCTGTGACCGGCACCAACCGTGTGGACGCCAGTCCGTGGATGCAGGGCACCGGATGGAAGGGGCAGGATTGGAAGGGCGCGGCCGTCGGCGTCAACCTGACCATCGGAACGGCCTCGGACTCGGCCCCGAACATGGGCGGATTCGCCATCAGCGTGGACGGGGCCAAGGGCACGATCTGCCAGACCGCGCACATCCGTAACGGTGGATGGCTGGAAAGGGCGTGCGACACCCCCGAGACCAAGAACAACTACATCTTCGGCGGCACCCTGAGCGCGGACCTCTGGCTCGAAGCCGTCCGGTTCACCGTGTGACACCTGCCTGAGAGACGAAAAGCGCCCGCCGGATCGGTTCTCCGGCGGGCGCTTCCGCTTCACAGGGTGGCTCGGTGCCGTCTCACAGGGCGGTCCGGTGCCGTGCGGGACGGTTCTCCGGCGGCAGATCCTCGGGGAGCAGCGTCGTGAGGTCGTCGAGACTGGGCGTCAGGACCCCGCCCAGCCGGCGGGCCTGACTGGTCATCATGGACTCCAGCAACTGGCGGGCGAGCCGGGCGTTGCCGAACGAGCGGTCCCGGGGGATCGCGTCCACATGGGCGCGCAGCGTCGCGAGGGTGTCGGTGCCGCACTCGTAACCGGACGCGGCGGCGTGCCGGGAGACGATGGTCACCAGTTCCTCCGTGCTGTAGTCCTCGAACTGCACGAACTTGGAGAACCGGGAGGTCAGTCCCGGGTTGGAGGCGAGGAAGCGCTCCATCTCCTCGGTGTATCCGGCGACGATGACCACGATCTCGTCGCGGTGGTCCTCCATCAGTTTCAGCAGGGTGTCGACTGCCTCGCGGCCGAAGTCGTTGGAGGATCCCTCGGGGGTGAGGGTGTAGGCCTCGTCGATGAACAGCACGCCGCCCAGCGCGCTGGTGAAGACCTCCTTGGTGCGCTGCGCGGTGTGCCCGACGTACTGGCCCACCAGGTCGGCCCGGGCCACCTCCACCAGGGTGGCGCGGGGCAGCACCCCCAGGGAGTGCAGAAGTCTCGCGTACAGCCGGGCCACCGTGGTCTTGCCGGTGCCGGGCGGACCGGTGAAGACCAGATGGTTGCTGATCCTGGGCGAGGGCAGGCCCGCCGCCAGCCGCTGCCGGGCGTTGGACAGCAGGTTGACCAGGTCGGAGACCTCGTGTTTCACCGCCCCGAGACCCACCATGGCCGTGAGTTCGTCCATGGGGTCGGCCGCGTCGTCCGCCTGCTGGGGAGATCCGTCCACGGCTGCCGCCGCCGCGTCTCCCACGTCCTGCGGCAGCAGCAGGCTCAGGTCGCTCTCGGCGGGGTCGGGCATGGACGCGAGCCGGAACGACTGCCGGTCCACCATCTCCTCGAACACCCCGCGGGCGGCCCGGCCGTTGCCGAAGGAGGCGTCACGGGTCATCCCCTCGAAGCGGACGGCCAGTGCCTCCCGGGTCAGCGGCCCGAGTTCGTACCGGTTGTGGGCGCACATGCTCTCGGTGATGGTGACGAGTTCGTCCACGGCGTAGTTGCCGAACTCGATGGTCCGGGTGAACCGGGAGGCGAGGCCCGGGTTGGCGGACAGGAACGACTCCATCTGCTCGGAGTATCCGGCCGCGACCACGACCACGTCGTCGCGGTGGTCCTCCATCAGTTTCAGCAGGGTGTCGACGGCCTCGCGCCCGAAGTCGTTGGAGGATCCTCCCTCGGGGGTGAGGGTGTAGGCCTCGTCGATGAAGAGCACGCCGCCCAGCGCGCTGGTGAAGGCCTCGGTGGTCTTGATGGCCGTACCGCCGATGATCTGGGCCACCAGGTCGGCCCGGGCGACCTCGACCAGATGCCCGCTGCGCAGCACGCCCAGGTCCGCCAGGATGCTCCCGTACAGCCGGGCGACGGTGGTCTTACCGGTGCCTGGGGGGCCGGCGAAGATGAGATGCCGGCTCATCGAGGGCACCGGCATGCCGAGCCGGCGCCGGCGTTCCGCCAGCTGGTTGAGGTTGACCAGGGTGCTCACCTGGTGCTTGACGTTGGCCAGACCGACGAGCGACTCCAGCGCGGCCAGCGGGCCCTCCGGCTCGGGCTCCTTCCCGGCCGGCCCGCCCGGTGCTCCGCTCCCGCCCTCGGCCGTCTCGCCCCAGCTGTCCGGCGCGCCGTTGTCCGCGCTGGTCAGGAAGTCCACCGAGAGCCGGTCGCCGGAGCCGCCCTGCCGCAGCCCCGCCCCCCGGTTGCCGCGCACCACGCACCGAGTGACGGAGACGGGCTCGTCGCTGTCGACCCGTATCCCGTCGCCCGTGCTGCCGGTGACCTCGCAGCCGGTGAGCGTGGCCCGCCCGCCGCGCGACACCTGGATCCCATGGGCCTTCGAACCGCTCACCCTGACCCGGTCCAGCGTGGTCTCCGCGCCGTCCCGGACGCTCACGCCCGCGTCGGCGCTGTCGCTGATCTCGCAGTCCCGCAGGGTGCCCCGGCCGTGCTCGCCGACGAGTACGCCCGAGCGGGCGGAGGACCGCATCACCGTGTCGCTGACCTCGGGGTCGGCGTCGTCGTCGATGCTCATGGCGCAGCCGCCCGCGGACTCGATCTCGCAGTGCTCCAGGCGCCCGCGGCCGTCGTCGCCGAACTCGATGCCGTGGCCGCCCGCTCCCGTGATCCGGGCGCGGCGCAACAGCGGGTTGGCGGAGGAGCGGACGGAGATGCCGACCCCGGCCGCGTCCAGTACGTCGAGACGTTCGAACTCGGCGGTGGAGTCGTCCGCCAGGAGCACCGCCCCCGAGGCGTCGGCGCAGTCGCTGACGACCGTGTCCCGCAGCAGCGGGGCACTGCCCTCGACGACCCGGACGGCGGGCTGCGCCGAGCTGTGGAACTCGCATCCCTCCAGGGTTCCGCGCGAGCGGTCGAGGACGAGCAGTCCGCTGTGCTTGGTGCGCCGGGTGACACAGCGGCGCAGTAGCGGGTCGGCCCCGCCGGAGATGACGATGGCGCTCTGGGTGATGGACTCGAACGTGGTGTCCTCGATCTCCGGGCGGGAGACGCTGGTCACGAGCAGGCCCACCGAGGTGTGGTGGACGGTGGACCGTACGACCCGGGTCGAGCTGTGGCCCTCCAGGGCGATGGCGGGCTTGTCGGTGCCGGAGATGTCGCAGCCCTCCACGGTGCCCCTGGCCTCACCGCTGGCGAGGACGCCGTTGGCGCGCGCGCCGCGGATCCGGCAGTCGCGGATCAGGGGACGGGCGGTCTCGCCGATGACCACCGCGGAGGTGCCGAAGTTCTGGAACACGCAGTCCTCGATGACGCTCTCGGCGTCCGAGGAGTCGACGATCCCGGCGCCGCCCGGGTTGCTGATCTCGCAGCCGCGGGCGGCCAGCGAGCCCGTGCCGCGCACCAGCAGGGCCGTCCACCCCGAGCCGGTCACGGAGCAACCGTCGAGGGCGGCCTGGCCGGCCGGTACGTCCACGACCGCCAGTTCCTTGTCCCGTCCGCGCAGGGTCAGACCGCTGAGCATGACGGCGTCGGCCATGAGGCTGACGGCGGTGCCGGCGCGGGGGGAGATCTCGACAGCTCCGCGCTCGCCCTCGGCGACGATCGTGACCCGGTTCCTGATCACGAGGTTCTCGGCGTAGCGCCCGGGGCGTACCCGGATCACCGCCCCGGTGCGCGCCTGGGCCAGTGCCTCACCGATCGTCTGGAAGGTGTCCGTCCGTTCCGGGCAGACCGTGAGTATTTGCCGTGCCACGCGCCTCGAACCTCCTCGTTTTTCTGAGTTTTTGCCCTGGTCTGTGCGCAATTGGAGTATGTCATGCGCATAACAGATGTATGATGCGAAGCATCATGAAATACAGGTTTGTGCGTCCCGTGCTGGCTGCCGCCGTGGTCCTGCCGTTCATCTGCGTGCCCGCCGTCGCGGAGGCGGCCGACGGTCCGGGCGTCACGCTGCTGCCGCCACTGCCGCTGCGGCTCGGTGCGGACAGTCCGTGCACCGCGGCTTCGAAGGAGACCGCCACCGCCGCGGCGTGGTCCCAGATCACCCTCGGGCTGTCGCGGGCCCAGCGGATCTCCCGGGGGGCCGGGGTGACGGTCGCGGTGGTCGACACCGGTGTCTCCACCGGCGTACCCAGCCTGTCCGGGCGGGTGACGGCCCTCGGCGGGGCCGACGAGGACTGTGTGGGACACGGCACCTTCGCCGCCGGTCTCATCGCGGCCGCCCCGGAGACGGGCAGTGGTATCACCGGCGTGGCCCCGGAGGCCAGGATCGTCGCCCTGCGGGGGACCGACGACCGAGGTGTGCCCTCGGTGCAGCGCGTCGCCCTCGGAATCCGTACGGCGGCGGACCGGGGCGCGCGGGTCATCTACGTCGGTCACGCCCTGGACACCGGAAAGGCGGAGCTCACCGACGCCGTGGCCTACGCGGCGGGGCACGACGCGCTCGTGGTCGCCCCCGCGGCTCCGGACTCCGTGCCCAAGGAGGAACTCGGGCCGGACGGGGCGATGCCGGAGGGGCCGTACTGGCCGGCCGCCGCGCCCGGTGTGCTGGCCGTCGTGGACTTCGGGCCGAGCGGCGTCCGGCAGCAGCACGCTCCGCCCGCCTACGAGCCGGACCTGTCGGCGCCCGGCAGCTCCATGGTCAGCGTCGGGCCGAAGGGCTCCGGCCACTACATCGGCTCCGGCGCCTCGCTGGCGGCGGCCGTCACCGCGGGCGCGGCGGCACTCGTCCGGGCGTACCACCCCGGGATGAGCGCCGCGGAGGTCTCCGCGCGACTGCTCGCGACCAGCTATCCGTCGGACACCCCTCGGCTCGACCCCTACGCCGCGCTGTCGGTCGTACCGGAGGAGGGTGAGGTGGCCGCCGGGCAGCAGGCCCCCGCACACTTCCCGGAACCCGCGGACGCCGGTCCCCGGAACCGGGCCCTGGCGATCGCGGGTGCGGGACTCGCGGTGGCGCTGCTGGTCGCGGCCCTGGCCGCGGTACTGCCCCGAGGCCGTGCCAGGAACTGGCTGCCGCCGGGCCGTCAGCCCTAGCGGACCGGTGGCGGGGACCCGACAGCCGGGCAGAAGCGCGACAGACCCCCGTGCCGCACGGAACGAAGCGGGAACGTGTCCCGCCTCCCCGAGGCCGCTCGCCCCCTGCCCGGTCGGGGCGCCGGGACTTGTGGTGCCCGGCGTCCGTGCCTGTCGTGGTGCGGGTCCGGGTGCGTCCTGTACGGGAGGCCGCTCCCGGTGCGACGACGGCGGGCTCACGTCGGGCACTTGACGACCCGGCCGGACGGACCCGGTGCGGGCGTGGTCTTCCCCGGCCATGGTGGAGCGGTGGTCGGTGTCCTGGCCCGCCCCGGCGGGCCGGGGCAGTCCGGGAACGGCGCGACCGCACGCGACGATCCCGGCCCGGACCGCTGCCCCGCCCCCGTCGGCGGCAGCGCGAACCCCCGCCCGCTGCCGGGAGCCGGGCGGGTGCGCTGGGCGGGAGGGGCGGGGCATCAGGGGGTGTCCTCCAGCTGGGGGGTCTGGATCTGGAGGGTTTTACGGCGGGCGATGCGTACGGCCCGGCCGGGGATCAGCTCGCGGCCCTTCACGCTGCCGAAGAGATACCCCTCGCTCGGCGGGCAGGACATCAGCAGGCCCGGCGTGTTGACCTCCTGGAGCCTGCGCATCAAGGACTCGTTGAGACCGCGCCCGGCGCCTGCCGAGGAGCGGGCCACGATCAGGTGCAGGCCGACCTCGTGGCCGAGCGCGAGATGGTCGAGCAGCGGGGCGAACGGCTGTGTCATGGGCCCGCTGCCGACCATGTCGTAGTCGTCGACCAGGATGAACAGCCGCGGCCCCTGCCACCAGTCGCACAGCCGCATCCGCGACGGCGCGATGTCCTCGCCCGGAACCCGCCCCCGGACCGCCCTGGCCGCCCCGTCCACGAGGTCCTTCAGCATGTCCAGGGACACGGCGTTGCCGAGCCGGTAGCGCTCGGGGACGCTCTCCACCAGCTCGCGCCGGTAGTCCACCGTCATGATGCGGGCCTCGGCCGGGGTGTACCGCTCGGTGATGCCCCTGGCGATCACCTTCAGCAGGTTGGTCTTGCCGGACTCCGTGTCGCCCACCACGATCATGTGCGGGTTCTCGGCGAAGTCGTGCCACACGGGGGCGAGTTCGTTCTCGTCCAGGCCGATGGCGATCCGCAGACCGAGGTCTCCCTCCGGCTCCGGAAGGTCGGCCACGGGCAGGCGGGCCGGCAGCATCCGCACCCGGGGCGCGGGCGGCCCCGCCCAGTTCTCCCCGATCGCGGCGATGAGACCGGCGACGCCGTCGGCGAGGTCGTCGGCGTCCTCGACCCCGTCCACCCGCGGCAGCGCCGACAGATAGTGCAGCTTCTCACCGGTCAGGCCCCGCCCGGGGCTGCGCGGAACCGCCCCCGCCTTGCGGGAGTCGATCTGGGAGTCCATCGGATCACCCATCCGCAGCTCCAGCCGGGTGCCCGTCTGGTCACGCACGGAGGACGACAGTTCCACCCAGCGGGCCGTGGTGATCACCAGGTGGACGCCGTAGTTGAGTCCGCGGGCCGCGAGCGCGTTGAAGGTGGGGATGTGCCGGTCGAAGTCCTGGCGCACGGTGGACCAGCCGTCGACGACCAGGAAGACGTCACCGTGCGGCTCGTCCGGGAACTCGCCCGCCGCGCGTCGCTTGCGGTACGTGGGCATGGAGTCGATGCCGTTCTCCAGGAAGAACCGCTCCCGCTTGCCGAGCAGCGTACTGACCTCGGCGATCACCCGGCCCACCCGCTCGGCGTCCACCCGGGCCGCCACCCCGCTCATGTGCGGCAGCTCATCCAGGGCGGCGAGGGTGCCACCGCCGAAGTCCAGGCAGTAGAACTGCACTTCACGCGGGGTGTGGGTGAGGGCGAGCGCGGTGATGAGGGTCCTCAGCAGGGTGCTCTTGCCACTCTGCGGGCCACCGGCGATGGCCACATGACCCCCGGCCGCCGAGAGGTCGACGGTCAGCAGATCGCGGAGCTGGTCGAACGGCCGGTCCACGATGCCCACCGGTACGGTGAGCCGGCCCCGCAGCGGCCAGTCGGCGGTGGTGAGGCCGTACCGCGGATCCGGGGTCAGTGGGGGCAGGACCTGGTCCAGGGTGGCCGGGCTGCTGAGCGGCGGCAGCCAGACCTGATGGGCGGGCGGTCCCGCGTGTCGCAGCCGGTCGAGCGCCACCGACAGCAGCGTCTCACCGCTCTCCGTGTCGGGGCCCTCCGCCTCCGGTTCCTCTTCCTCCTCGCCGCCCCCGCCCGTCGCGTCGGGGTCCGCGAGGGTCCGCGGCACCACCCATTCCGCCGTCCACGGCACCACCTGACGCGCCACCTGCGCCTGGACGACCGCACGGCGGCGTTCGTACGGGCCCGACACATACGCGGCACGGAAGCGGGTCAGCGCGTCGACACCGCTCTTGAGGAAGCCCGCGCCCGGCTGGGCGGGCAGCTCGTAGGCGTCCGGTACACCCAGCACACCGCGGCTCTCCATCGCCGAGAAGGTACGCAGACCGATCCGGTACGACAGATGACTCTCCAACTGGTGCATGCGCCCCTCGTCCAGCCGCTGCGAGGCAAGCAGCAGATGCACCCCGAGCGACCGCCCGAGCCGCCCGATCATCACGAACAGCTCCATGAAGTCCCGGTGCGCGGACAGCAGTTCGCTGAACTCGTCGACCACGACGAACAGACTGGGCAGCGGTCGCAACGGCACCCCGGAAGCCCGCGCCTTCTCGTACTCCAGGGCGGAGGTGTAGTTCCCGGCGGCGCGCAACAGCTCCTGGCGGCGTATCAGTTCACCGTGCAGGGCGTCCTGCATACGGGCGACCAGCGACACCTCGTCGGCGAGGTTGGTGATGACCGCGGAGGTGTGCGGCAGTTCGTCGAGGCCGAGGAAGGTCGCGCCGCCCTTGAAGTCGACGAGGATGAAGTTCAGCGTCTCGGAGGAGTTGGTCAGCGCCAGGCTCAGCACCAGGGTGCGCAGCAGCTCGCTCTTGCCGGAGCCGGTGGCCCCGATGAGCATGCCGTGCGGACCCGTACCGCCCTGCGCGGACTCCTTGATGTCCAGCTCCACGGGCCTGCCCTCACCGCTGACCGCGATGGGGACCCGGAGCCGGGACGCACCGGTGTGCCGCTCCCACAGCGTGGCCGGCTCGTGCCGGTGCAGATCGGGAATGTTCAACAGGGCGGTCAGCTCGACGTCGTTGGAGAACGGCTTGGAGTCGCCGCTGCCGACGGTCATCCGGTAGGGCGCGAGCAGCCGGGCGAGCGCCTGCGCGCCCACCGGGCCCAACCGGTCGGGCCTGCCGAGCGCCGTCGACTGTTCCTTGCGGTCGCGGTCCGTGCGCACCAGCGCGACGCTGTCCTCCTCCACCTCGAGACGCAGAGTGGTACGGCCCGGCTTCCAGGCCAGGGCTCCCGAGAGGTCGAGCACCACCGCGTTGCGGAACCCGTGGCCGTCCAGGCGATGGCCCGCGGGAACGGTGCAGCCGTCGATCACGATGACCGTGTACGGCTCCTCGCGCCCCGGCACCGCCTCGGGATCGGCGCCCGGGCGCTCGAGGAACTCGGCACCGAGCAGGCCCTCCAGCTCGTTGAAGGCCGAAGTGATCATCCGGACCGGCCCGGCACCGTCCTCCTCGTGCCGGTGGAGGCTGTGCGGGAGCCATTTCGCCCACTCCCACTCGGCCCGCCGCTCGTCCGACACACACAGCGCGATCCACAGGTCGTCGGGGGAGTGGAAGACCGCCAACTGGCCGAGCAGGCCGCGCACCAGACCCCGTATCCGCTCCTCGTCGCCGCGGAAGAGCACCTTCGACCAGGCCCGCAGATAGATCGCGATGGGCTGGTCGCGCACGGTCGAGTAGGCCCGGGTGAAGCTGCGCAGGGCGTGCGCGGACAGCGGTTCGAGGTCCTCGACGGGTTTGGTCGACAACGGGGTCAGCTTCATTCCGATGCGCTGGTCACCGACGCCCATCCGGACCTCCGCGAAGTCCTCGTCGGACGCCCGGCGTTCCCACAACCGGGTGGTGCGCACGAAGGAGGACAGCGCGTCGGGCTCGGGATGGCGCCAGGACAGGGCGCGCTGCTGCTCGACGATGGTGGCCCGCACCTTGCGCCGCGTCTGGCGCAGATAGCGCAGGTAGTCGCGGCGTTCGCCCTTCATCCGCTGCTTGCGCTCGCTGTTGCGCTTCATGACCTGGCCGATCATCATCGCCGCCGAGGCGATCACCATCATGCCGAGCGCGATGTACATGAACCCACCGCTGGACTTCGCCATACCGGGCCGCATGAACATCAGCATCATGGAGACGGACATGAGCGCCATCGGCAGGTACGTCCACACCGCGGAACTGTCCGGCACGACTTCGGGAAGTGTCGGCGGCTCCTGAAGACTCAGGTCTCCCGACGGCAGTTCCGGACCTTTGCGGCGTGCCGGCCTGCGGAACAGGATCACGCTCAACGAATGGCCTCCTCGAAGATGTCGCAACAATTTCCGTGGCAACTCCGCGACGCAATCCGGCGTTTACCGGAGTCGCCGAAGTGAAAGCGGGACGCCTCGCATTGCGCATGAAGTCAATTTGATGAAGTAGAGTCCCGCGCCATGCCGCAGATTCTCCGAATGGACTCTGTGGAACGCTGTATGGGACGTTGTATCTTCAGCGGGATTCCAGCCACCGCGTGTCTCGCGGTCCGCCAGAAAGCGTGAACACGAAACCCATGACTGATATTCAGGCGGCAAGCCTGTGCCGCGTCACCGTACGTGCCCCGGCCAGGACCGTCGACCTGGCCGTACCCTCCGACGTCTCCGTTGCCGATCTGCTGCCCACAGTGATCGGGTACGGCGGCGACGACTTGGAGGAATCCGGCCTGGAGCATGGCGGTTGGGTCCTGCAACGCCTCGGCGGCCCACCGCTCGACCCCGAGAGTACCTTGGACTCCCTCGGCCTGCGCGACGGTGAGGCCCTTTGTCTGCGCCCGCGCACCGAGGCGCTCCCGGAGGTCCACCTCGACGACCTGGTCGACGGCATCTCCACCACCATGCAGCAACGGCCGCACAGTTGGAGCGCGGAAGCCAGCCGGCGTCTGCTGCACGGCATGGCCGTCGCCACCCTCACCCTCGGCATCGTCTTCCTGGCCCTGCCCGGAACGGACGGCCGGCTGCGGGCGCTCGTGGCCTCGGCCGCCGGACTGCTGCTGCTCGCCGGAGCGGGTTCCGCGACCCGGGCCGTCGGCGACTCCGGGGCGGGCTCGGTGCTCGGCCTCATGGCGGTTCCCTACTTCGCGCTGGCGGGCTGGCTGCTGCCCGGCGGTGAGCTGGGCGGTGCGGACGGTGACGCCGTGCTGGGCGCACGGCTGCTGGCGGCCTCCGCCGCCGCCGGCGGCGCGGCGGTGCTGGCGCTGGCCGCGGTCGGCACCTACCCGGCGCTGTTCCTCGGCACGGCCTCCGTCGCCCTGGCGGGGGCGCTCGGCGCCGCACTGGTCATCCTGGAACTGGCGCCCGAGCAGGCCGCCGCCGTCGTCGCCGTCGTGGTGGTGCTGTTCGGCGGCTTCGTCCCCTCGCTGTCGTTCCGGCTCTCCGGCATGCGGATGCCGCCGCTGCCCACCAACGTCCAGCAGTTGCAGCAGGGCATCGACCCGTATCCCGCCTCCGACGTCGAGGCCCGGGCGACCCTCGCGGACGGCTGGATGACCGCCTTCTACACGGCCATCGGCCTGATCTGTCTGCCGTGCCTCGCGGCGCTCGTGACCGAGCCGGGCCTCTCCGGAGTGCTCACCGTCGTGGCCCTGTCGCTCCTTCTGCTGCTGCACAGCAGGGGGTTGGGCAACGTCTGGCAGCGGCTCGCGCTGACCACGGCGGGTGTCTGGGGCACGGCCCTGCTGCTGTTCGTCACGGCCCGCGCCGGCGGTCCGCAGGACCGGCTGACCCTGACGGCCGGTCTGCTGGCCCTGGCGGCCACGATCACGATCGCCTCATGGACCGTGCCCGGGAGGCGGCTGCTGCCGTACTGGGGACGCGCGGCCGAGTTGCTTCACTCGCTCGCCGCCATCAGCCTGCTGCCGCTGACGCTCTGGTCGATGGGCGTCTACGGCATGCTCCGCGGCATCAACGGCTGACCGGGAGAAAGCGACCATGCACAGCAAGCGTGATCAGGTACAGGCGCATCTCTTCGTCATGGGGAGACTGGCCTCGGCCATGCTGAGGTCCGAACCCGACGAGCCGGAGAGCCCGTTGGGCAGAACCAACCGCGGGGCCGCGATCGGCGTGGTCATCGCCGTGCTGGTGTGCGCCGGGGCGTTCGTCTTCGGGCTCATCAAACCGGGCGGCAACGACTCCTGGCGTACGTCGCAGGACCTCATCGTCGACAAGCAGACGGGGGCGCGCTACCTCTACCTGGGCGGCCGGCTGCACCCCGTACGCAACTACGCGTCGGCCCAGTTGATAGCCGGCGAAGCCCTCGGCGTCACCACAGTGGGGACCTCCTCGCTCGCCGGCACACCGCACGGGACGCCCGTCGGCATCCCGGACGGCCCGGAGGCGCTGCCTGGCACCGGTGACCTGGACACCCGGCCGTGGCTGGTGTGTTCGGGCCTGCTGTCGAGGACCACGGGCGTCGTCACGGCGACCACCGCGCTCGTCATCGGCTCCGAGCAGCCCCAGGACGTGCAGGGCGGCCGGCAACTTGGCGGTACGGAGGGCCTGTTGGTCGCCGGGCCGGACAAGAACACGTATCTGCTGTGGCAGGGCGGCCGGCTGCGTCTGGACAAGGCGGCCAACGCCGCCGGGGCCCTGGGCTACGGGAACGTCACCCCGCGCCCCGTTTCGTCCGCGTTCCTCGACGCCTTCCCACTGGGCCCGGACCTGGCCCCGGTGCAGGTGCCGGACCGGGGCGCGAACGGACCGGCGCTGGCGGGCCGGAGCACCAGGGTCGGGCAGGTCTTCCGGGTCGACGTGCCCGGCGCCGAGCCCCGGTACCACGTGCTCCAACGGGAGGGACTGGTGCCGCTGACGGCGACCGGGGCGGCGCTGCTGCTGGGCGACCCCCGGACCCGTGCGGAGGCATACGGCAGTGCCGCGGTGTCCGTGGCGACGCTCGGGGCCGACGTGCTCACCGAGCACCTCGCCCCAGGGGCCCAGGAGTCGGCGGCCAGTACGGCGCGGCTGCCGGAGGAGCCGCCGGAGGCGGTTGCCGTCGCCACCGGCTCCGTCGCGTGCGCGGCCGTCGACTCCGCCGGGGGCGCTGTGCGGGTGGGCACGTCCGTGCTGCCCGTGAGCGCGCTGCCCGAGCCCGTGCTGCCACCGGCTCCCGAGGTCGTAGCGGGCTGCCTGAAGGTCGACGCCATCGCCGTGGGTGCCGGAAAGGGCGCGCTGGTCAAGGTGGTGGGCGCCGGCGGCAGCGCGCTCGGCGACACGACGTACCTGGTGACCGACGAGGGCGTGAAGTACCGGCTGCTGTCCCAGGAGGGCGTGAAGGCGCTTGGCTACGACGCCGTGGAGGCGCGGCCGATGCCGTCGCCGATGCTGGCCATGCTGCCCAGTGGCCCCGACCTGACACCCGAGGCGGCCTCCTCGGGGGAGGCACGGGTGACTCTGCGGTGTCCCTAGCGCGGTCGCGGCACAAGACATAGCGGGCGTAGCGGGCGTTGGGGAGAAGCTGCTCGGCAGTGAATGCCCGCGCGGGAAAATTCTCCGCTTCTTTGCGGTCACTTTGCGGTCACTTTGCGTAATTCCGCGTGAACTGTCGTGCCGCGGGGCAGGGAGGTAATGCCCGGTCTGTCCGGATGGAATTACGCCGATGCTCAGCTGAGCGGCGTGAATTCGGATTCTCCGCTCAACTGAGCATTCGGGGACGGCGGTTCGGGCTGTTGTGGCGGCTCGGCGGCAGATTGCCAAACAAGTTGGCGCGTGCCTAGCATCCCGGTATCTCATGTCCTGCTGAGTCGGTGAGTGACCGCGGGGCCAACTTGTCTGCCCGCAAGTGGTAATGAGGTCCACAGCTCGGTGGTTGTCGCCGAAAGGAAATTCCCCCATGACCATGCAGCAGTCCGAAGAACAGGCGACCCGCGGCGGAATCAGGGTGCTGGAGCAGGCGTTCACCTCCATCCAGCAACGTCAGCAGGGTGTCCAGGAGACCGCCGCGGATCTCTCGACCAAGTACGGAGGTCAGGACGGCGGGAAGTTCAAGTCCCTGCTGGAGCAGTGGGACGGGCATGTCGACACCATCCTGGTCAACCTGGACCGGATGGTCGACGAGCTCAACAACACCCTCACGGAACAGGGCCTGACTCAGGGTTCGTCGAGTGACGCGATCGACCAGGAGTACTCCCGGTCCACGCAGGTCTTCGACGAGCTCAACGGATACAACGCGGGTGGCGTCCAGAACGGCACCAACCCCAACGCCTGACCGGGCTTCACCCCCCATCGCACCCGCGGCGAATCGAGGATTCTGATGGATTTCAGCGAAGGCTACATCCACCACGACTACGGCCAGGCCGAGAGGTCGATGGCGGACATGCAGGACCAGTCGGACGCGATCGCCGGCATCATCGAGCAGCTGAACCAGGATCTGGCCGCGCTCAAGGAGACCTGGATCGGTGACGACCGGGACGTCTACACCGACGTCCAGGCCAAGTGGGACGGCGCCGTCACCAACATCAGGACCCTGCTCCACAACCACTCCGGGCTGCTCGAAAAGATCTCCGCCGACTACCGGCACTCGGAGCAGAGCCGCACGCAGCGGTGGGGAGAGATCCGGATCGGCAGCCGCTGACCCGTGCGCAACGGCTCCCCGCCTCTCCCGTGCTCGACGGCACGGGAGGACACCGGGCGGAGCGGGGCCGGAGAACCACCGGGCGCCGTCGGCCTCAGCTGTTCCGGGCGCCATCGCGGGCACCGGGAACGGCCGAGGCCGACGGCGCCCCACGCATGGATGAACTCAGATCTCTCGGAAGCCCGTTGTGCGGGATCACTCCGGTCCCGGCGCCGCACGGAAGGGGAACGACGTGGCCGACGTCACGGTTCTTGACAGCGCATTTCTGAAGAAGTTCATCGAGGGCCACGTCGAGGACTTCGCGGCGGCCCTGGCTCAGATGTTCAACGACGACGCGGTCGAGGGCGACGCGATCTCGGTCATCTCCAAGGGTGTCCCGACGAACACCACGATCACGGCCACGAGTCCGCTCATCCTCGGGAGCATGGCCGCCGGTCAGGGCAAGGGGGGCAAGCTGAACGAGGTGATCCAGATGTCGGCGGGCGAGGTCTTCCGGATCCTGGAGGAGCAGACGACGCTCTTCGAGGACGTCCAGGAAGCGCTGTGGGCGACCATCGCCGAGCTCAACAAGGTGCAGGGGTCGAATCTGGAGAAGATCCCGCTCGACGACTTCATGGACATCTTCGAGGACGTCGACAGCGACACCAGTGGCGGCGAGGAAGAGTAGGACGGCCCGAAGCAGGGCCGGTATTCCGGTTTTCCTGTACGCCCCTTTTCTGTGCGCCCTTTTCCTTTACGCCCTTTTTCTGTACGAGCCCGTGGAGCACGGTGATGGCCGACTCGAGTGACGTCACACACAACAACGACGACAACTGGAAAGTTGCGGTCGCCATGCTCACCGGGTTCGACGTGGGTGACCGGACCAAGGTGTTCGAGCACCTGAAGGGGAACGACGAGATCCCGCTGATGCACGTGCGGCTGGACAAGGCGGGCGGTCCCGACTACGTCCACGGTTTCATGACCTCGGGCGGCTGGCAGCAGCTCAACACCGACTTCATCATGCCGTTCTACTCCAGCGGCGGGAGCGACGCGGACGCGGGGACGTACCTCAACAGCTACCGGGCGCACATCACCCTCCTGGGCACGGTCGGGAAGGCTCCGCCGAGCGGGGACGACGTGATCGGTGGCGGTTCGCACACCAGCAAGGTCCTGAAGGACAAGGGGGGCTGGAACAAGGAGGGGGAGGCGGTCAAGTGGGACAACGCCGCCCTGAGCCAGTACGTCCACGGCTCCATAGCCGCCCTCCGGCAGCTGACCACGTTCTACACCACCCACGGCTTCAGCCACAGTGGCGTTCCGGTGAACGACAGCTCCTACGTCGACCTGCTGTCCTTCACCGAGACGGCCAAGTCCTTCGACCGGGCCGTCAAGTTCTTCCGTACCAGCGCCGACACCATCGAGCTGTGGGACAGCACGGACATCGGTGAGGGCAGCCAGTCCTGGGACGGCACGTCAGCAGCCGTCTTCAAGGCGCTCATCCACAAACTGGCGCGGAACTACGAGGGTTACGCCGACCAGATCAACAAGGGCGACGCCGACAGCGCCTCCGCCACCATCGACAACCAGATCGTGGTGTCCCGCCCCGGCCAGGCGCTCGCCGCCGCGCAGTGGGAGCTCTACAACCAGGCGCTGATCCTTGAGTCGAAGTGGCAGTCGTGGAAGGCCATGAGTAATCCGCAGCGCTGGCTGTACGACATGTTGCAGGACGCCAGGTTCAATCTTTTTGATCAGTACGACAAAACCGATATCGAGACCATTTCAGGTGAAGGTGTCTACGCGAACTATGTGGTCGCGAAGGAGGGCTTCGCGGACACGATCACGATCTACGGCACCTCCTACGGCCCGCCCAACGACATGGAGACATGGAAGAAGATCGGCGCCGAGGCTGTGCGCCGCTGGGACCAGTCCGTCAAGGACTGGCTCGCTGCGGCCGGCTCCGATGCCGTCGTGGCCATCAGCAAGGCCCTGGGCGAGGCCCAGGACGCTTTCGACACCAAGCTGACCGAAAAGGATAAACGGCCGCTTTCGGAGATCGCGGCGAAGGAAGTGTCGGACAAGGAAAAGAACGACGCGAAGGCCGAGGCGGCGGCGGCCAAGGTGCAGGCCGACAAGGACAAGGCGGACGCGAAGGCCGAGCGGGACAAGGACAAGGCCGAGGCCGACAAGGACAAGGCGGACGCCAAGGCCGAGCGGGACAGGGACAGGGCCGAGGCGGAGAAGGACAAGGCGGACGCGAAGGCCGAGCGGGACAAGGACAAGGCCGAGGCGGAGAAGGACAAGGAAGAGGCCAAGGCGGAGGCCGCGAAGGACAAGGCTGAAGCCAAGGCGGAACAGACCGCCGCGAAGGCCGAAGCGGCGAAGGAGAAGGAAGAGGCCAAGGCGGAACAGACCGCCGCGAAGGCCGAGGCGGAGAAGGAGAAGGAAGAGGCCAAGGCGGAGGCCGCGAAGGAGAAGGCCGAAGCCAAGGCGGAACAGGAGGCGGCCAAGGCGGAGGCCGGGAAGGAGAAGGAAACGGCGCTCGCCCAGAACGCGGAGGACCGGGCCGAGGCCAAGAAGGCCCAGGCAGAGGCCAAGGCCGACGCGGCCGCGCAGCAGGCGCTCGCCCTCCTGCAGGCGAAGAAGCAGCAGGAGGAGCAGGAGAAGGAGAAGGCTGAGGCGAAGGCCGAGCAGGCCGCCGCGAAGGCCGAGGCGGAGAAGGAGAAGGAGGAAGTCAAGGCCGAGCAGGAGAAGGAGAAGGCTGAGGCGAAGGCCGAGCAGGAGGCGGCCAAGGCCGAGGCGAAGACGGAGAAGGAGGAAGTCAAGGCCGAGCAGGAGAAGGAGAAGGCTGAGGCGAAGGCCGAGCAGGAGGCGGCCAAGGCCGAGGCGAAGACGGAGAAGGAGGAAGCCAAGGCCGAGCAGGAGAAGGAGA
The DNA here is from genome assembly GCF_010548275.1 of Streptomyces sp. SID12488. Taxonomy (GTDB): domain Bacteria; phylum Actinomycetota; class Actinomycetes; order Streptomycetales; family Streptomycetaceae; genus Streptomyces. The sequence continues at coordinate 39,954 of NZ_JAAGLT010000042.1, read as the reverse complement.
AGGCCGAGGCGAAGGCCGAGCAGGCCGCGGCGAAGGAGGAGGCGGAGAAGGAGAAGGAAGAGGCCAAGGCGGAGCAGGCGGCCGAGAAGGAAGAGGCCAAGAAGGCTCAGGCGGAGGCCAAGGCAGAGGCCGAGAAGGACCGCGAGACGGCCCTCGCGCAGAACGAGCAGGACCGGGCCGAGGCCAAGCAGGCGCAGGAAGCGGCCAAGACCGAGGCGGCCGCGGAGAAGGCCGAGGCCAAGGAGCAGCAGGAACAGGCACGGCGCGAGTCCGTAGTGGAGCAGCTGCAGGCCAAGGAGGACGCCGAGCAGGCCAAGGCCGACGCGCAGGCGGCCTACGAGCAGGAGAAGGCCGACGCCCGCGCGGAGCGCGCGGCCGCCGAGCAGAAGGCCGACCAGCAGCAGGCCGAGGCGAAGCAGGAGTACGAGCAGGAGAAGGCCGAGGCCCAGGAGCAGCGGGAGCAGGCGCAGCAGCAGGCCGACGGGGACCGGGCGGAAGCCCGGCAGGAGTACGACCGTGAGATAGCGTCCGGCACCGACGAGCAGACGGCCCGCGACGAGTACGACCACCGGATCGCCGAGATCGACGCCGCCGAGCACGACGCCCTCCAGGACGCAGACGCCAAGGAGGCCGACGCCAAGGCCGAGTACGAGGCCGACAAGGCGGACGCCGAACAGGACCGGCAGCAGGCCAAGGCCGACGCCGAGCAGGCCCGGAAGGACGCCAGGGCCGAGTACGACCAGCGGATGGGCGACATCCAGGCGGAGTACGACCGGACGGCCGGCACCCCCGACAAGGACATCGACGAGCTGATCCGCCAGCGCATCGCGGACCTCCCACAGCCCCCCGACCTCTCGGCGTACAACACGCCGGGTGCCGGCTCGGGCTATTCCTCCGTGTTCAACGACAACCTCTACAACGGGGACGACCTGACGTCCGCGCTGGGACGCCCGCAGAGCGACGGGAGCCTCGCCGCCGCGTCCGACGGTTCGACCGGGGGTTCCGGTTCGCCGATGATGCCGCCGATGATGCGGGGTGGGGGCGGCGAGGGCGGTGGCGGGTCCGGCGAGCGGGTCCGTAACGTCATCGAGCCCGGTGTGGCCCGGACCGGCCGGGCGGCCACGGCGACCGTCGGGGACGAGGAGCACAGCGTGGTCCCGAGGGGCACGCAGCAGACCTCCAGCAGCACGCCCTTCATGCCGCCGATGGGCGGCGGCGCGCCCGGGGGTGGGGGCGGTCAGCAGACGGAGAGCAGTGACCGGGAGCGGACCACGTGGCTGCCGGAGGACGAGGACGTGTGGGGCACCGACGAGGGCGGCGCGCCCCAGGCCCTGGGGCGGTGACCGGCCGGCGGACCTGCCGCCCGACAGTCCGCCGGCCCGACGACCTGACAGCCCGACCGAACCAGTGAGGAGACCGCGTTGAGTCAGCCGATCGAGGACCGTGTGGCCAAGGCGATGGCCCACCTCAAAGCCACGGAGGAAGCCGCCGCCAAGGCGCGCGGCGAACTGGACGCCGCGTCGGTGACTGCGCGTTCGTCCGACCGGTCGGTGCGGGTCGTGGTCGGGGCGAAGGGTGAGATGACGTCCCTGGAGTTCCTCGACGGCCGCTACCGCACCATGGCCGCCTCGCAGCTCTCCGCGTCGGTGCTGGAGGCCGCGAACGCGGCTCGTGCCGAGATGGCACGCCGGGTCGTCGACACGCTCGAACCGCTCACCAGGATGTCCGTCCGGGGGATCGTCCCGGCGGACCGGGCGGGAGTCGACTGGGACTCGATCTTCGGAACGCTGATCAGCGAGACCTCCGTGGACCAGGGGTCGACGGCGGCGAGCCGGTTCCGTGACGAGATCCACGAGGACGACGACGAACCCGCGACCCCGCCCGGTGGTCGCGGCGGTGCGGACAAGCGACAGGGGAGTGTGTAGCCATGGCTGCTCGTGAGTACTCGGCCGAGATCTCGGTGATCCGGGCCGCTTCGGGGGGCATCGGAGCCCTCGCCGGGGGCGGCGAGCACATGGTCTCCGACTTCGAGGCCGGGGTCGCCGAGACGGTCGGCTGGTGGGGTGATGAGGGCGGTGACGACCTCTTCGCCGATCGGATGGGTGAGCAGTGCCGTAAGGAGGAGGCCCAGGTGATCGAGACGGCGACGTCGATCACCGGCTTCGTGAACGCCCTGTTCGACGCGGTCGACCAGGAAGCCGACCACGTGCAGCGGCCGCAGACCCTCGCGATGGACGACATCGACGCGCAGAGCCTGCAGAGCGAGGAACGCCGCTAGATATGGCGTTCATGTTCTCTCCCGCCCTGCGGGAGTTCATCGAGATTTGGGTGGGCGCCAACGTCGCCACCGGCAACGAGGACAAGGGCTATGCCAGCCGTAATCCTTACAGTCGGCTGGCGGACGACATCGAAGCCTTCTCCGACGCGATGCTGGCTGCGATCTCCGCAGCCGGGAACGCCCTGCCACCCGCGATCGCCCAGGCGTTCGTCGCCGCGCTGAAGACCTTCGTCGACGACGGCGGTACGAACCACCTCGCCGACTTCGCCAAGGAACTGCGGGAAATCGGCCGTCGGCGGGTGAACAGCTCGATCACACTCGCCGAGGGCAAGTACCAGGTCCTCATCGAGTTCATCCTGATGAACATCGAACTGGCGCTGATCGCCGCGCTCGCGGTGTTCACCGGCGGTACGTCGCTGACCGAGCTGGCGGTGGTGCGGTCGCGTACCGCGCTGCAGATCCTGCTGATCGTGCAGCGGATGGGACACGCGGTGCCCACCCCGCTCTCGATGGTGCTCGAAGCGATCCAGGAGGCGTTCGTTACCTTCGCCGCACAGGTCATCTCGATGTCCGCGGCGGACCCGGAGCGGCGGCGTACCGATTTCGACTGGAAGGACATCGGACAGTCGGCGGTCGCGGGGGCGCTGGCGGGGCTCTTCAGCGAGGCCTTCTCCCATGTGACCCGGCCCTGGATCAACAACCTGTTCAAGGACAACCGGCTGTGGAAGGAGGTCTTCGAACTCCCCGCCGCCTTCGTCAACGAGGGCCAGGCCGAAACCTTCGCGGAAGCGTTCACCAAGCTGTTCTTCACGGGCACGTTCTCCATCAACCCCGGCACGTTCGTGAGCGCCGGAACCAGCGGGGTCATCTTCGAGGCCGCGTCCGATCTCGCCGGGGGTGGGGGGAAGTGGATCCACGACAAGTTCCTCAAGGACCTCGACTTCTTCAAGAACCACCTCAACACCGTCACGAACAGTGACAGCGACAGTGCCGGCAGCGGCGGCAGCTGGAGCCCAACGCCCCGTCCTGACACGGTCTCCAGCCACGACACCTGGAACGACCCCGGTCCCACCGTCCCCATCATCGGTACGGCGACCGGAAACGGGGCAAGCGCCCATGTGCCCGCCCCGTATGTCTCGCCGTACCGGCCGGACATCGACGGCGCGGCCGACATCGACTACTCGAACGACGCGGACGACACGGCGTCGACCATCAGCGACTTCCGTGACACCAGCGATTTCAGCGACGTCAGCGATGCCTCGTCCGTCTCGGACTACGACATCGACGAGTACGGGCCGCAGGGCGTGTTTGCCGACGGAGGCACCGGTGGTGCGTACCAGGGCGGGGCGACCGGTCCGGGGGTGACCGTCGGGGGCAAGCCGGGATCCTCCTACGGCTCCTCGAACGCCGAGGGGGAGGACACCACCCCGCTGCCCGCCGTCGACGAGATCGCTCTGCCCGTGGCGGAAACGCCGAGCGGCGAATCCGTCTTCTCCACGCTCAACCCGTCGCAGACCACGCTCCCCGGGTACGACCCGACGGCCGGGACCCTGCCGCAACTGCCCTCCACCGTGGGCTCCAACGCCCCCATGCCGGCGTACGCCCCGGCGGCCGGCTCCGGCTACCAGGAACCCGACAGCCTCCTCACCGGTGACGAGGACTCTGTCCTTGCCGAGGAGGAGTTGCCGGACCCGGTGGCCGATCCGTCCGCCGCGCACCAGCAGACGGCGCCGGATGCCACCGCGTCGGTGAAGGCACCCCCGACCGCGGCCGACGTCAACCGAGCCGGCCAGGCGGACGACCTCATGCAGGGGCAGGGGCAGGGGCAGGGGCAGGGGCAGGGGTCGCAGTCGGAGCTGGAGTCGCCCGACACCGCCGTGGCCCCGTCCGGGTCAGCCGCTCTCCGCCCCGAGACGGGTGTTCATCTCCCCGCCCCTGCCTCGGGCACCACGGCCGAGCGCGGACGGGCGGACCTGGAGGAGAACCCCTACACCACCGACCGGCCGGACGAGTCGGCCACACCTGTACCACTCCAGACCCTCACCGCGCCTGCCGCCCCGCCTGCGGCCCCGTCGGCCACCACGCCTGCCGGTACGACCGTCGGCGCTTCCCGTCCCGGGGACCCGCAGGCCGCCGGACAGCAGCAACGGCCACCGGTCGACACCCGCGTGGTCGACGGCCCCGCCGAATCAGGGCTGCCGTCCTCCCCCGAGACCGGTACCCCCTCGCCCGAGGAGCCGGGACGGCACACACCGGGGTCGAGTGCCGTATCCGACATCCCGGAACCGTCTCCGTCCCCGTCGGGGGAGGACGTGCCGCCCTACCGGTCGGTGCGGACCGAGTCCGACGAGATGCCGTCGATCCCCCCGAGCGGCGACACGACGATCCCCCGGCCGCAGGACGCGTCGGCGGACTCCGGCCCCGTGCCGGCGCCATCGGAATCCGATCCCGCTCATCCGGCGTCGTCCGCGTCGCTGCCCGTCGGAGAGACGGCCCCCCCGGCGGGTCCGCGGCTGCGGCCGGGGCCCGGACGGCGTGCCGAGGTTCTGCAGGCGCCCCAGGTGCAGGCACACTCCGCCGACGTGCCCGAGGAGTCGGCGACGTCGGGCTGGGGCATGCCGCGCGACAACCAACTCCGGTTCCAGGCGTTCGCGGACCAGCGCGAGCTGGTCATCGACGTGCGGCCGACCAACGTGGACTCGGTGAAGTGGCTGACCCTGGGTGCCCTGCCGAAGCCCGCGGAAATCAAGGCGAAGACCATCAACGCCCTGGACGTCCGCCTCGGCGCCCGGGAGGAGAACCGAGGACTGGTCGGCTTCTTCGAACCGCGTCTGCCTGAGGGCGTGTCCACCGACGACCCGGTCCGGGCGCGTTATCAGCAGCGGCTGAAGGAGTACGAGTCGCTGCGGGGTCAGATGGACGAGCTGAGCCGGGCGGGCCAGTACCGGACGGTCGACGGCGTGGTCCACGCAGTCACCGACGACGGCACCCGCAGGCCGCTCACCGGCGACCACGACATCTTCCGGATCACCAGACTCGACGGCAGCTCCGTACCGAGGGAGGAGTACGAGGCGCTCGTCGAGGAGATGAGGAACTCCGGCATGGGCGTCATGCACGGGGCACTGCTTGAGTGGGTTCCGCAGGACGCCTTCGGCCAGGAGATCTACGACACCCTCAGCGCGGCCCACAGGGTGGACGGCGGGGAGTCGTTGCTCCGGTTCGTCCCTCGCCGGCAGTCCTCGACCGTCGCCTACTCGGACAGGGCGTCCGAGACCACGCCGGCCGCGCCGCGTACGACGTCGATGGACGAGAACATCCCGCCGCTCTACGCGGACGACCGGACCGAGGACGGCGCGGGGGACGAGACACGGGCCCTGGACACCCAGAGTGCCTACGCCGATGCCGGCGCACACCGGTCCTCCTCCCGTACCTCGACCGCCTACGAACCGAACGCGACGTCCGGGACGTCGCCCGTTCCACCGCCCGCCGATGACGTGAAGCTGGACGTGGGCCGCCGGTTCAGCGCCCTGATGCGGGAGATCGGCCACCCAGTGGTCCTCGCGGGCGGGGCCCGGGGCAGGGTGCAGTTCGAGAACCCGCGCCCCCTCGGCACCCTGGAGTTCCAACTCCCCACGGAGGCCGGCCGGTTCGCCGATGTCGTCAACGAGGCCATCGCCCGGCGGTTCCCCGGGGTGTCGCGGAACACCCTGCGCGTGAGCGAGGACGGACGCTCGCTGACCGGTGTGGTCCGGGGCACGGAGATCAGCATCGGCACCGCCCCTCACACCTCCGCCGACTCCACCGAGATCGACGGCTTCACCGTCCCCTCCGACATCGAGTCGCTGGCGGACACCGCGTACACGCTGGCTCTGGCCACCGATGGGCAGCAGCGGGCGAGGGATCTGTTCGACCTGCTGTGGGGGTTGTCGCAGGCCCCGGCCGGCGACGCGCTCCCGGCCGCCCGGCTGGAGGCCCTGCGCGACGACGCCTACCGTGCGGCACTCCCCGCCGGGGCCGCCCCCACACTGGCCGTGCGGCTCAGCGAACTGCTGGACGGGGTCGCGCGAAACGCCGACGCCCGCAGGGAACACGAAGCGAAGTGGGCGGCCCTCGGCGCCGTAACGAACGACCTGAGGTGGCTGAACGACGAACTCACCACCCTCGCCGACGCCTTGCGCGCCACCGACGCGGTCGCCTCCGACCCGGTCCGGCAGTTGGCGTCGCGGCTGCCCGGAATGCCCGAGGCGGACCGCACCCGCGAACTGGCGCTGCTGTCACCGGCCGAACGGGAGCGGCTCGCCTCCGACCCGGCCCTGACGGACGCGCTTCGGAGGCTGCCCGTCGAGGAGTTCGCCGAGGCGGCCGCCCAGCTGATGGTGCAGATACCGGCCGGGGTGGACCAGCCGGTCTCGGCGCGCCGAGAGGCACGGACGCAGATCGCGCGCATGCTGCGCGACCCGGACGTCACGGCGAAACTGCTGAGGAACGGCGCCCGCGTGATCGTGGTGCCCAGGAGCGAGGCGATCACCACACTGGACCCGTTCCGCCATCTGGTGGGGCAGGCCAGGCGGGACGGCCGTTCGTGGGACGAGATACGCGGCATCGGCCTGCTCACCGCGGGGGTGACGGAGGAGAACCTCCTCGGCGAGACCACCACCGTTGCGGGGGCCGCCGCCTACGCGGACGGGTACTCCACGACCCTCCACGAGTTCGCGCACACGCTTCACCAGTACGGGCTGAGCGAGGCGGAGCAGCAGCTTATCCACGACGCGCACCAGAAGCTCCTGAAGGAGTACGGCGCGCTGTACCCCGACGGAGCGCTGTACGGCATCGACGGCGAGGGACGCCGCACGGGGAACAACTATTCGAGCCGCGACGAGCTGGAGTTCTTCGCCCAGCTCACCAACGTCTACCTGCGGGCCAACCTGGGCAAGGACCCGTACACCAGGGAGACCCGCCAGAACGGCGGACCGGACTGGGTCGGCAGGCACACGCCGACCCTGTTCCCGCTGCTCCAGCGGCTGTACGGCGCGAAACCGGAGGACGTGTACGCGGGGACGGTCAACCCCTTCGACGCCACCCAGGAAGAGAACGAGGTCTACGAGGCCTTCCGGGCGCTGTGGGACGAGGCGGAGGGCACCCACGTGCCCCAGCCCCACACCCCGGCCCCGGTGCCCGTGCCCCGGGTCCGCCCGGCCGGCGCGGTCACGGACGCCCCCGCGCCGCCGCCCGGCGGCATGGCGCCCGCGCAGTGGGACGCGCTGACGGCCGCTCTCCTGGAGGTCTTCGGCCGGGACGCCGCCGCGAACCCCGCCTTCCCGCAGACGGTGAACACGCTCGCGTACCTGGACGCGGCGCGCAGGGGCGACCGGCACTTCGGCGAGGGACCGATCGACCTGCGGGGCATCACCCGGCGCGTCCTCCAGCTGGCTCCCGGCGCGCAGGTGACCCCGGACCTCGTCTTCCAGGCACTGTCGGTGGCGGGCAGCGCGGCCAGGCGGGGCCGGGCCCGGAGCCTGGCCGCGGTGGCGGCGTACCAGCTGGAGCGGTCGGGGGCGCTGGCGCCCGCCACCGGGCTGAAGGGTTCCGACGGCGTTTTCCAGGGACGGAACCTGACGGGACGGCCGCTGAACCTGCTGCTGGACCGGACGGGCGTCCAGGGCAGCACCGGCGCCGTCAGGCCGGGCCCGGTGCCGTGGGACGAGCCGGCCTACGCGGTGGTGGCGGAGCGGGCGCCCTCGGGTCTGATCCTGCTGGACAACGGCCAGCGGAACCCCGTGGAGGTGGACGAGGACCTGCTGATCGAGCTGGTGGCGCACGACCCCGAGCGGGTCGCCGGCGTCCCGGTGGTGCTGCTGCTGAAGGACGTCGGTGAGCTGACGGCGCGGAAGCTGGCCGACCGGACCGACGGGCGGGTGTGGTTCACCGACGGCGCCTTCCGGCTGCAACCGGTGGCCGACGGCAGCGCGTGGCACCAGTTCGTCCTCCTGAACACCGCCCCGGGGACGGTTCCCCGGGGGACGTGGCTTCCCGCCGATCCGGGGCTGGTCCCGGACGATCCCGACGCCCTGGTGACGCTCGCCGACGGCAGGCAGGTCAGGGAGGACGACCTGTCGCAGTACACCCTGACGACCATCGATGGAGACGAGCTGACCGGACGGGCCTACCTCAGCCCGCAGGACGTGGCGCGGTGGGAGAACGGCATGCGCCAGCTCTCCGCCGTCGAGCACTACGTCGATCTGCGACTGGGGCAGTCGGCGGACGACCCCACGCGGGAGAGCGGACTGCGGACGCTGCCCCGCAGCCTGGCCGACGCGTACATCGCCGTGGGCCACGGCGGCGGTGGCGACCCGGGTGTGCCGTCGCGGAGCACCGGCGAGCGGTACCGGCTCGGCGACGAGGGGTTCGCCACGCTGCTCAGCCGGCGCAGGAGCCTCCAGCGGATGCCCCGGCAGAACCCGGTCTGGATGCTGTGGTGCGAACTCGGCCAGGTGCGGCCGGGGCACGACCGGCTGGAGTCGCCGCCGACGGCCCAGTTCGTCGCGAACTCGACCGGCCGCGACGGATACACCTCGGAGGCGCGCCAGGGCTGGCAGGCGCCGGCCGACGGCGTGCGGCTGATCAAGTACGACGATCCTGACCAGCCCCAGTACCGCTACCGCAGGTTCGTTCCCGAACCCGTACCCGCCGCCCTCGCCCAGCTCGCCGGCCTGGCCGGCCTGCCCGTGGACACGCCGCGCAGGACGACCCGGGCCCTGCGGTGGGTGCGGGCGCTGCGGGAGACCCACGGCGTCGATATCGACACCGACCCCGGCCGGGCCGCGGAGTTCCAGAACCTGATCCGGGGCTTCGGCGCGCTGGAGGCGCTGCGGGTGAACACCCCGGGCAACCCGGACACCGGGCCGCTGACCTGGCGGTCGCTGGAACAGATCGTGGGCCGCTACGCCCAGGGCCAGGGCTGGGACCACTCGCTGACCGCGAACGCGCTGGAACACGTGCTGTACCAGGCGCAGGTGGGGGGCCTGGCCCAGCAGTCCGTGGTGGTCGCCACCGCCCCGTCGGCACCGGCGGCTCCGCCCACGACGACCCGGCCGCCCGGCGACCCCGACGAGGTGACTCCGGACGAGCTGGGGCCGGACGACGTGGCCCCGGACGACGTTTCCGAGGTCACCGAGGCGGGCCCGAGCGGCACGCAGGACCAGGATCAGGACCAGGACGATGACCAGGACCTGGACCTGGACCAGGCGCAGGACCTGACCGCCCCGCAGACCGGGCAGACCCCGCTGCCCGCCCCCCGCCGACTCTCCACGTACACCCTCGTCTACGGCTCCCAGCACGACGGCCACGTCGGCCTCGTCCTGCACGAGCCCACCCCCGCCGCAGTCCTCGACGGCCTGTACGGGCAGATCGTCGACGCCCTCGGCGTCGAGGAGGGCAGCGCCGACGCCGCCTCCCTGCTGACCCAGCTCCGCGACGTCCTGAGCGCGGAGGAGGTCGAACGCAACCGGCCGGAGCTGCGCAGCACCCAGGGCCACCGGATCACCGTCCGGCACGGGGGCCGGGAGCGGAGCGTCGACGTACGGCTGGCGCACGAGAACGGCAGGAGGTCGGCGAAGTATGCCGAGAACGCCGTGGCGGTCCCCGACGTCCAGATCGAGCAGCGCGCCAAGGGAAGCCAGACCTCCTCCGCCACCGAGGGCTGGGGGAACAACCGCAACAGCGCCCTCCCGTGGACCCTGATCCGCCTGGCCACCGGTGCGGGGCCGCTGCGCCTGAGCGACGTCACGGTCGCGGTGGCCGCGACCCACAACCAGATGGCCCAGTCCGTCACCGTCGGCGAGTCGCTCGCGGTCACGAGCAAGCAGCGGGCCTCGGACCCGGCGCGCCCGATGGACTTCGACGGGCTGTGGCAGGTCCGGGTGGACACCCCCCGCGAGCAGATCGCCAACTGGCTGCCGGAGCGGTCGCACGGCCCGGTCACGCTCTGGGTCCCCGAACACCGCGTCTACGACGACGGCACCGACCCGGCGGACCTGCCCGAGCCCGCCGATCCGGGCGGCCTGCCGCTGTGGGGTGTGGAGAGCGTGGGAGAGCCGCGCCGTCTGCTCACCGAACTCCTCGCCGACCCGGCCTTCGCCTCGCTGGCCGAGCAGGACGAGGGATCGGCGCAGGAGCTGGAGCTCTTCCTGGCCGAGGAGATGCTGGGCGGCACCCCGCAACTCCAGTCCAGCGGCGGGGTGTTCTCGCCGACGCTGATGGACACCGACGGCAACGCGATCGGCGTGCTCGAACTCCGGGCGCGCATCGAGCCGGGACAGCCGACGATGAAGAGCCCCGACGGCAAGTTCCTGCTGGAGACCTGGTTCACCCACGGCGCCAACACGGACCTGTCGGTGAAGTTCACCAGCGGGCTCGGCGTCGAGGGCACCGGCGGGCCGACGTTCACCACCGACCACACCCCCGGGCACCCGGACGCGACGGCGTCGTTCGGCGGCAACCTGCTGGGCAAGGCGGGCGTCAACTGGCAGGTGAACGAGGGCCACAACGCCTCGGGCGGCGCGAGCCTGATGCACGGCCTCTACACCAAGAGCAGCACGCTGCTCACCCCCGGCCGGGTCACCTACGACGTGACGCTGCACCGCGCCGGGGGCGGCGAGGTCAGCGGCACGTTCGGGCCGTGGGACGACGGCCTGCGGCTCCAGATGGCCCAGCGGACCACCCAGGAGGGGCACCGGCCGGCTCCGGAGGAGCTGCGGGAGCTGCCCGAGCACCTGGAGCACCTGGACAGCATCGGGTACTCCGAGACGCCGTTGCAGGTCGAGGGGGCCGACGGGCTCTTCGACCGGGCGAAGGCGTGGCTCTTGCGGGAGGGGTTCCTGCCGCCGGCCGAGCACCGGGACTCGTCCCTCCCGCTCCGGCTCGACGAGCCGCTCCGCCAGGCGCAGTTGGCCAACCTGCGGCAGCTGGGCAAGCTGCGCAGCCGGTACGGTCTGGCCACCTCGACACCGGAGGCGGTGGACGGCGGGCGCCCCGTCTGGTTCGAGCGGCCGAACGCCGTCACCGGCACCCGCCGGGTGCAGCTGCGGTTCTCCGCCCTGCGCGACACCGCGCTGCCCGCCGAGCACACGCGGCGGCTGCCCGACGTCTTCCAGGTCGGTTTCAGCTCGTCCGAGTCCGGTGGCGGGCGGCAGCGCGGCACCGCGCTGGGCGGTGCGGCCGGCTTCGGCGGCGGGGTCAACATCCCGCTCGCCGACGGTGCCGGGACGCTGAGCACCGGCCCCGACTACACCGGGTCCGGGCAGATCACCGACACGGTGTCCGTCGGCGGTGCGGTCAGCTTCGAACAGCTCGCCATGACGAACAAGAACGGCAGCGAGATCTTCCGGGTGCCGGCCAGGCTCGCCCTGGACCTGTACGAGGACACCGACGACCAGCCCCTCGTCCGCTTCGCCGACCTCGTCACGGAGGACGGTGCGGACGACACGGACGCGGCGGACACCGACGCCGTCGTCGCGGCCCCCGACACCGCGGACCTCGACGCCGTCGTCGTCGCCGGGGACGGCGCGAACACCGACATACCCCTGCGCGACCTGACCGCCGCGCCGCCGCACACCGTGCCCGGCAGCATCTCCCTGCTGGTCCCGCACTACCGCACCCGCCCCCCGAGCCGGAGCCTCGTGCCCGCCGGGCCCCGGCCGCCCCGGCACACGATCCGTCAGCTGGTCACCGACGGCGGCCCCCTGGACGACCTCATGCGCCTGGGCATGGTGGACGCGCACGGCCGCCCGCTCCCCGACATCAGCCGGATACCGGAGCGCACGGTCGTGCTCGACATCCGTGCCACCGCCGCGCTGATGGAGACCTTGAGCCGGGTCGTGGCGGGGACCTATCCCGGCAGTCCGGGGCCCGGTGCGTTGGCCCGGGCGGCACGTCGTACCGCCTCCGGATTCTCCGGCGCGGCCGGCCTGGTCAGCGGGGCCGCGCAGCGGACCGCCGACGCGGCGAAGAGCGTTGTCCCCGCCCGTCTCGCCGGCCCCCTGAACCGCGCCGGCACCGTGGCGAACCGGGTGGGCTCCCCCCTGGCGCAGGCGGCCCTCGTGCCCTACAACTGGGCCGCGGCATCCTCCCGGTGGACGTCGGAGGCGCTGGTGGGCGCGGCGAAGAACGACCCGGGCACCGTCGGGGCCGAGGCCCGGCACGCCGGGATCCGGCCCGCCCAGCTGCTCTCCCGGGCGCAGCAGATCTTCGGGGGCCGCCATGTGGTGGAGGTGACGCTGCCGGGCATGGCGGCGGACCAGGTGATGATCGTGGAGATCCGGGGCTACCTGAGCAACCCCCGCCACCTGGGTTCCGAGGACATGTACTCCGAGCAGGACGCGGGCACGGCGGACACGGCCGGGCGGCAGCGGGCCACCGGCCTGGTCCGGCAGGGCAACCTCGGGGTCACCGGCCTGCAGACGGCCCCGGCGGACTCCGCCGACCTGGTGCACCAGTTCAACCCGAGCGGCCGGTACAGCTACTCCCGGCGCACCGACGACACCCGCGCGCTGAGCAGCGCGACGAAGATCACCCGGGTCCCCGTCGAGGCGGGGGTCCACCATCTGATCGGCACGGACGCCACGCTGCTGGTGACGGTCACGCAGGGTGTGCGCAACGCGGCCGGGAACGCCGTCGGACTGGGCGGCCAGGCCCCCGTGGAGCTGGCGATCGACCTGTCGCACGCGGTGACCTTCCTGACGCCGGAGACGGCGCTGGCCCGCTACGCACGGTGGTTCCACGGGATGGCCGGGTTGCCGGCCCTGACGCTGCCGCCGCCGAGCGTCCCGCTGCCCGACGGGTTCACCCGTACCGGCCGGCTCGGCGTCGCGACCGTCCTGTCGGTGACCCAGCTGGACAGCACGACCAGCCGCATCGAGCGCCGGGACCGGCTCCGCCGGGAACTGACCGGGCTGATCGAGAACGAGGCGCCGGGTGTCACCCAGCCGGGGCACGCCGCGTACCTGTCCGTCGTGGACCCCGCGATCGGCCGGCATGCCGACCCCCTGGCGCTGCGCGTCCTGCCCGGCCGGGGCGAGGGCGGCACCCGGTTCGAGTTCGTGCACGTCGCCTACGGCGGTGCGCGACTGGTCGAGGTGACCGTCAGCTCCGCACCCCTGATGCGGACCCCGGCGCTGCGCGGCCTGCTCGGCCGCCCGGCGGGCGAGGGCAGCGGCCTGGAGCACGTCCAGGCGCACACCCCGCAGGCGAGCTCCACCGCCGCCGCCACCAGCTGGACGCACCAGACCGCCGCCAACGTGGTCTCCCGCTACCCGCGCCCCGGTGTCACCGGCACCACGGACCGCGAAGGCCCGTCCGTCGCGCTGACCAACGCCCGCTCCCGCACCCGGCAGACCGGCTTCTCCGCCGAGGACCGCCAGTGGTCGCGCACCGACAGCGTCGCCGACTTCGACGACATCGACTACGCCTTCACCGCCTCGGTCCGTTCCCAGCTGATCGCCGAATGGCCCGCGAACATCCCCGGCGGGCTGATCCAGGCCGGGATGCTGTCCTTCACCGGCCTGGACGGGGACGTCGCGGCCCGGCTGATCGAGGGGGCTCGCCGCCTGCTGCGGGGACGGCCGGTCGGCTCGGTCACGGTGCCGGGCGCGGTGGCGCTGCGGTTCGCCGGTTCCGAGGCCGTCACGCCCCTGGTGCACGACGGTCCACGCCCGCCCGCGCTGCTCACTCAGGACCCGCTGACGATGTCGCCGCAGCAGGCGCTCGCCCAGGGCACGCCGCCGTTCCCGTCCGGCTCCCGGCTGGTGCCGACCTGGGCGGCCCCGGTCCAGGACTTCAACGCCTTCCCCCAGCTGACCGAGGCCCTGCACACCGTCGCACCGGAGCTGACCGCCGCCTGGGGGCTGCCCGCCGGCGCCTCGGACGAGGCGGCCGCCGCCCGGCTCGGCGAGCTGGTCCAGGCCGGTGACATCAGCGTGGACCAGCCCCGCGCGGCGGCGGGCCTGACGCCCCGGATGCCCGGCAGCTGGCCGCTGGAGACACCCGGAGCGGCGCCCGCGCTGTCGGTGTCCCTGCACAACCCGAGGCCCGTCACGGACGGCGGTGACTTCGCCGTGGACCGGGTGCGGACGCACACCCGTACGGCCACGTCCTCCTCCTCGGCGGGCAGTTCCTTCGCGCTGACCCAGCTGGGTACGTACAGCCTGGAGGCCGGCAACCTGCAACTGCTGGGCGCGAACGTCCCCCTGGCGGCCCAGCAGCCGCACACCGTGTCGACCAACACCGGTGTGACCGGCACCCGTTACGACCGCATGCGGACCGGCCACTCCACGCAGCCCACCGACCGGCGCGGCACCCGCAGCTACGAGACGCTGGTCGACACGGTCGTCACGGTGGCGGGACCGGAGGGCGTGCGGTACGTCACCGGGACCTCCACCGTGCGGCTGATGGAACGGGACGTGCTCGGCTTCGGCGTCACGCCGGCGCGTCCCGACGCGCAGGTGTACGACCTGCCCGCGCTCCTCGCCGGCCAGGACGCGGAGGACCTGCGGGACTGGGCGCGGCACCCGGTCACCGACCTGCCGCAGGCGCTCGCCGACGGCCTCGACGCGACCGACGCGTCGGCCCAGCTGTGGCTGGCGCTCGGCGCCGACCCCGACGGGAGCCGGCTGGCCCGCGCCCTCTTCACGGCCTCCCGTACCGCCGTGCTGTCCGGGAAGCCGGTCGAGCTGGTGGTGCGCACTGACGACGGGCTGCGCCACTGGCCGTTCGCGGCGGACGGCACGCTGACGGACGGCACGGATGCCACGGGCGCCGAAGCCATAGCCGTCACTGCCGCCACCGCCACCGCCACCGATGACACCGACGCCACCGACGACGGGGCGCGGGCGCTGCGCACCACGGCCGCCGCGTACACGGCGGCGGTGGCCGCCGAACGGCAGGCCGTCGTCGACGAGCAGCAGCTCCTGCTCGACCGGGACACGGCCGAGCAGACCCTGCGCCGGACGGAACAGCAACTGGTGGACGCCACCACCGAGCACACGGCGGCGGTGACGGCCCATCAGGACGCGGTACGCGACGCCGGGCTCGCCCGGGAGACCGCCGCCGGCGCGGTCCGCGAGGCCGAGGCGGAGCTGGCCCCGGCCGAGCAGGCCGTCCGGGACGCGGAGGCGCTGCCCACCGAGGAGCAGGTGGCGTCGGCCCGGCTGGTGTGGCGGCAGGCGCAGGCCGAGGCGGAGAGCATTGAGCGGATGGCCGACGAGAACGGCCCCCAGCCGGGCCTCCCGGAGGCCGAGGAGCGGGCCGCGACCGCCCAGGCGCGGTGGCTCGACCTCCAGCGGCGGCACGAGGGCCGGTCGGAGGCGCTGAGCGACGCGCAGGCCGCGCTGACCACCGCCCGTACGGCGGTGGAGACCGCGCAGGAGAGCCAGGAGCAGGTCCGGCAGGACACCGACCGTGCCGTCGCCGACGCCCGGGGCCGGGAGCAGCGCAGGGCGGGGGCGGTGACCCGCCGGACGGGGCTCCGCGACGAGGCCCGGACCGAGCTGGACGGGATCGAGCAGACGCTGCGGGACACCCGGCAGGAACGGCAGACCCAGGTCAGGGCCCAGCAGCAGGCGTGGCGCGGACTGGTCGCCCTGGCGGGCACGCTGGACACCGCGCGGCGCGCGGCGGGCACCGGTGACGGCGGGTCCATCCGGGGCTCGCTGGCCTCGGAGCCCGCCCGTCGGCCGGGCCGCCGCCGGCGGCCGACCACGGCCGGCCCGGTCGCCCGGGCCATCCCGGTCACGCCGGTAGCGCCGGCCGCCCCGGCCGGTCCCGTCGGCCAGGACGGGCGCGGGACGACGGAGCCGGCCGGTCGGCAGGGGGCGGACCCGCAGCAGGACGGCGTGTCGCAGCCGGTGGTGTCCGACCCGGCCGGGACGGAAGAGCTCTCTCTCTTCTCGCCACCCGCCGGCCCGCCCGCCGCCGTCTCCTCCGCCTCCACCACGGGGCCGGCCACCGCTCCGGTGCCCCCGACCGCGTCGGCCGCCTTCGCCGGTGCCGCCGATCCGCTGCTGTCGGCGCCGACCCTGCTGGCGGGCCCGTCGGGGCCGGGCCAGGGCCGCAACTGGACGGCGAAGACGGTGACCCGGGTGCGGCCCGGCCGGACCCGGGTGATCGAGACGCGGCCGGGCGAGCCGCCGAGGATCACCGCGGAGGAGGACGCGCCGTGGCCGGACACGGCGTACGTCGTCACGGCGGACGGTGACCCGGGCGGTCTGCGGGTCCGCGACGGCCGGGTGCTGGACACGGCGACGCTGGCCCAGGTACTGGCCGCCGACCCGGAGCTGGCGCGGCGGCCGAAGGACGTGCCGGTGCTGCTGGCCGTGCCGTACGCGCAACGGACCCTGGACCTCCAGTTGCTGGCCGACCTGCTGGGCCGGCCGGTGTTCGGCCCCACCGGTGACGGCCGGCTGATCGGCGACGGGACGGGGAACGCGCACCTCCCGGTGCTCGTCGACCGCGCGGCCGACCAGCCGATCGGTCTCTGGACGCCGTACGAACCCCAGGCCGTCACGCTGTCGTACGTGGACCGGGAGTGGACGTCGCTGGAAGGCGTCACCTTCCGGGACAGCGACGTCGACAGCCGGCCCCTGGTCTCCGACGGGAGCAACCAGCGGTTCGGCCGGATGTCGGTGCAGGGCGGGGAGGCGCGGGAGACCGAGCGCCGGTTCAGGACGTACCTCGACATGCGGCGCCTCGTGCACAAGATCCCGGCCGGCGACGGCCACCAGGACGTCGAGGTCGAGACGCGGACCCCCGATCCGGCGGTCTACGTCTACGCCGGGCACGGGAGTCCGGGCCGGCTGACGCTCGCCCTCCGGGACGGCCGGACCGTGCGGCTGGGCAAGCAGGACGCCGCGCGGTACGTCTCCGGGCTGCGCGAGGTGCGCCAACTGCCCCCGGGGCACAGGCTGTACCTGGAGGTCTGCTGGAGCGCGTCGGACGCCGACCCGCGCCAGAACCACTCCAGGAACGCGCCGCAGCCCCATGTGGACGACCCCTGGGCCGACGTCCCGTTCGGTCAGTACGCCGCCAACGAGAGCCGGCGGGAGACCAGTTCGTCGACCCGGCAGACCGGCATGGACAGCAGGGACCGGGTGCTGATCGCCGCGGCCGACGGGCAGCGGGGGCGCCGGGTCACGTTCCGGCCGGAGCCGCTGGAGTCCGAACTGGACGGACTGGCCCGGGAGACGGGCCTGCACAGCGGTACGGGTCCGGTGCCGCCGCGAACGCGTGCCACCGCGCTGCGGCTGGTGCGCGGGCTGCGGGACCACTTCGGCAACGGTGTCGAGGACGACCGCGGTGTGCCGGGCGGCCGGTACGAGCGGCTGCTCCGGGGCATCGGCGCGCTGGAGACGCTGCGCGCCAACGACCCGGCGCTCAGCGGGGTCACCCCGCTCCGCAAGGACATGGTGTCCTTCTACGCCCAGCAGCACAGCGGGGGCATCGCCGACCCGGCCACCGTCGAAGCCCTGCTGGACTTCGCCCGGGCCCGGGTCGCTGCGGATCCCGGTGCGCGGCTCGGCACGGCGCTGCCGGCGCCCGCCCTCACGGTGACCCTCAACGAGCTGGCCACCTCCGGCGAGGCCCTGCTGCGTATCGTCCAGGGGCTGCCCCCCGGGGTGGCGCCGAGCCCGGGTCAGGTGGCGTCCACCCTCTGGGCGACGGTCCGGGCCGCGCAGACGCTGTTCAACGAGATACCGCCGGCGGACCGGGAGGCCCACGGCCGAGGCGTGCTGCACCTCGCCGACACGGACCCGTGGGACCTGTCGCAGCAGAAGCGGATCTGGGCCCTGACCGCCCAGGCCCTCGCCGAGGGCCTGGACGTCACCGACCGCGACCGGCTGGCCGCCTACCACCTGAAGCAGGCCGGGGCGTTCGGCCCGGCCGCGCTGCTGTGGCAGGGGCAGAACGTCCAGGGCACCCGCTGGAGCGACACACCTGCGCCCCACGGCGTCGACTGGCGCAGCGTGCTCCGGACGGCCCAGGCGCCGCACGGGACCACCACCACCGAGCAGGACGTGCCGGAGTGGGCCGAGAAGGGCAAGCCCCAGCCCATCCTGAACCTGGTCAACGTGGACCGGGCCGGGAACATCGTGCTGCACCTGCCCGGCCGCGCCCCGCTCGTGGTGTCCGACAACGAGTTCCTGGCCCTGCTGGACCTGGACCCGGCCCTGCGCACCACGCCCCTGGGCACCCCCGTCCTGTTCCTGACCTCCGGCCCCGGATCCCTGCGGCCGGAGCTGGTGCAGCGGTTCTCCCAGCGCACCGGCCGGCCCGCCCACGGCTACAGCGCGCCCATGACGCTGACCGCCGCCGATCCGGCGGCCCCGCTCGCCATCGTCGCCCAGCCGGACCCGGCCACCGGGGCCCCGGGCACCTGGACCCGGACCACCCGGCAGCCGACGATGCCCTCCGCGGGGCCCTCGGAGTCCATCACTATCCTGGCCCCGTCCGATCCCGTGGACCCGCTGCTGTCGGCGGGGACCCTGCTGGCGGGCCCGTCGGGCGTGCCGCAGGGCCGGAACTGGACGGGCAAGCCGGTGCGCCGGGTGCTGCCCGACCGGGTGCGGCTGTACGAGACCCGGCCGGACGTGGCACCGGTGATCGTGTCGGAGGAGGACGCACCGTGGCCGGACACGGCGTACGTGGTGGCGGGCCAGGGTGAGGACGGGGGAGTGAAGGCCCCGGACGGCCGGGTGCTGGACGTGGCGGCGCTGGCCGACGTGCTGGCCGCCGACCCGGAGCTGGCACGGCTGCCGAAGGACGTACCCCTGGTGCTGGCCGTCCCGGGCATGGGCACCGAGTACCTGGACGGGCTGGCCCGCCGGCTCGGCCGGAAGGTGTGGGCGCCCAGCGGTCACGGGCGCCTGATCCCCGACGGGACGGGCGACGCGCACGTCCTGGGGCTGGTCGACTCCGACGCGGCCCTGCCGTACGGCCTCTGGGTGCCGTTCGACCCGGCACCGACGACGTCGGCGCCGTTCGAGGACCGTACCTGGACGGCGCTGGACGGCACCCCGTTCCGTGACAGCGACGTGTACACCCGGCCCCTGGTCACGAAGGGCCACGAGCGGTACGGGCGGATCTCGATCGCGGACACCGACAACCTGCGGCGGCGGGAACAGCGGTTCCGGAACTTCCGGGAGATGCGGCGGCTCGTACACGTGGTGCCGGCCGGCGGCGACAACTACTACGGGCCGGCCGAGGCGGTGACACCGGATCCCGCGATCTACGTGTTCGCGGGTCACGGCAGGCCCGGTGTGCTCGCGCTCGTGCTCAGGAACGGCAAGACCGTGCTGCTGGGCAAGCACGACGCCGCGCGCTATGTCGCCGGGCTCCGCGAAGTCCGTGAGCTGCCGGCGAAGCACCGGCTGCACGCGGAGGTGTGCTGGAGCGCCTCGGACGGCGACCCGACCCAGGAGCACCTGAGCACCGCTCCCGCACCGCATGTCGACGATCCGCTGGAGGACGTTCCGTTCGGTCACCTGCTGGCCAACGCGAGCGGACGGGAGACGTCGGCGTCCACCCGGTCGACCGGCCTGAACGACGACGACCGGCTGGTGGTGGACGGCGCCCGTGGCGAGCGGGGGCGCCGGATCACCTTCCGTCCGGACCCGTCGGATGCCCAACTGGACAAGCTCGCCCGCGACATGGACCTGCACCAGGGGCCGGGCGCGGTGCCGCCGTCGACCCGCGCCACCACGCTGCGGCTGGTGCGGGCCCTGCGGACCGCGCTGGGCAGCAGGTTCGAGGACAACCCGTTCCGGTACCGGCAGGCGCTCAAGGGCATCGGCGCGCTGGAGAAGATGCGGGCCAACGACCCCGGGCTGCGGCACCGGACCCCGCTCCGGCTCGACATGCTGGACTTCCTGACCCGGGCGTACACCGGGAAGGCCCCGGACGAGGCGGGCCATCTGGCCCTGCTCGCCTTCGCCCGGGACCGGATCGCGGCGGAGCCGCGGGCCCGGCTGAGCGAGGCGATCGACCCACCCGCCCTGCGGCTGACGCTCGGACAGTTCGCCACCAGTGGCGAAGCCGTGGTGCGCGCCGTGAAGGTACTGCCCGGCAACACGCCGCCGGCTCCCCAGGAGGTCGCGTCCGCCCTGTGGGCGACGGCCCGTGCCGCGCAGCGGCTGGGGCAGGTGCCGGGGCCGGACCGGGAGGCGTTCGGCCGCAAGGTGCTCCACCTGACCGACGGCGACACCTGGGACCGGGCGAAGCAGGAGACGCTGTGGGCGCTGGCGGCGACGGCCGTCGCCGAGGGGCTGGATGTCACCGACGGCAACGTGCTCGCCGCGTACCACCTCAGGCAGGCCGGTGCGTTGGGCCCGGCCGGTCTGCTGTGGCAGGGGCAGAACGTCCAGGGCGTCAACTGGAGCGGCACACCCGCGCCCGCCGGCGTCGACCTGAGCAGCGTGCGCCGGATGGTGAAGGGGCCCGGCGGGACCACCAGCACCGAGCAGGTCGAGCCGGACTGGGCCGGCAAGGGGAAGCCCGCGCCGCTGCTGAACCTGGTCCAGGTGGACCGGGCCGGGAACATCGTGCTGCACCTGCCCGGCCGCGCCCCGTTCCCGGTGTCGGAGGACGAGTTCCTGGCGCTGCTGGACCTGGACCCGGCACTGCGTACGACGCCGCTGGGCACCCCTGTCCTGTTCCTGACCTCCGGTCCCGGGGCCCTGCGGCCGGAGCTGGTGCAGCGGTTCTCGCAGCGCACCGGCCGTCCCGCCTTCGGCTACAGTGCGCCGCTGCTGCTGACCGCCGGCGACCCGGCGGCCCCGCTGAAGATCCTCGCCCTGCTGGATCCGGCCACCAACGCCCCGGGCCGGTGGACCGGGGCCATCCGGCAGGCGGCCTCGGCCACTCAACCCACGGCCTCGTCCGACCCCGACGTCTTCGCCCCCGCAGACCCCGCCGACCCGCTGCTGTCGGCGCGGACCCTGATGCCGGGTGCGCCGGGTACGCCAGGCCAGTCGGGTCCGTCGGGCCCGTCCGGTGCGGGTCAGGGCCGGAACTGGACGGGCAAGCCGGTCAAGCAGGTGCGGGCCGGCCGGGTGCGGGTGATCGAGACGCGGCCGGACACGCTGGCCAAGATCGTGTCGGAGAAGGACGCGCCGTGGCCGGACGAGACGTACGTCGTCGCGGCCGACGGCGCCCCCGGCGGGGTGCTGGTCCGGGACGGCCGGTCCCCCGACGGCCGGGTGCTGGACACCGAGGCGCTGGCCGAGGTGCTGGCCGCCGACCCGGAGCTGGCGCGGCTACCGAAGGACGTACCGCTGCTGCTGGCCGTACCGTTCGCGCAGCAGACCCTGGACCTCCAGGCGCTGGCGAACCGGCTGGGCCGCCGGGTGGTGGGGCCCAGCGGTGACGGGCGGCTGGCCGGTGACGGGTCCGGGAACGCGCACCTCCCGGTGCTGGTCGACCGCGCGGCCGACAAGCCGGTCGGAGTCTGGGCACCCTACGATCCCCAGGACACCACGCTCCCGTACGAGGACCGGGAGTGGACCGCGCTGGACGGCACCACGTTCCGGGACAGCGAGGTGGACACTCGGCCCCTGGTCTCCGACGGGCACAAGCAGCGCATCGGCCGGATCTCGGTCAAGAACCGCGAGGAGCTGCGCCACTTCGAGCAGGCGTTCAAGGCGTACCTCGACATGCGGCGGCTCGTGCACAAGGTTCCGGCCGGCTCCGGCACCGTGGACGCCGAGACCGAGCAGGTCAGTCCCGAATCGGCGGTCCACATCTACGCCGGCCACGGGCATCCGGGCCGGCTGACGCTCGCCCTCCGGGGCGGCCGGACGGTGTGGCTGGGCAAGCGGGACGCCGCGCGGTACGTCGCCGGGCTGCGCGAGGTGCGCCAACTGCCCCCGGGGCACCGGCTGGAACTGGCGGTCTGCTTCAGCGCGTCGGACGGCGACCCGCGTCGGCAGCACCCCGCCGCCGCTCCGCTGCCGCACGTCGACGACCCCTGGGCCGACGTCCCGTTCGGTCAGTACGCCGCCAACGAGAGCCGGCGGGAGACCACTTCGGCGACCAGCCAGACCGGCATGACGTACACCTACCGGGTGCTGACCGCCACGGGCGGCGGTGAGCGGGGGCGCCGTGTCACGTTCCTGCCCGAGCCGCTGGAACCCGAACTGGACGGGCTGGCGCGGGAGGCGGGCCTGCACGAGGGTACGGGTCCGGTGCCGGCGGAGACGCGCGCGACCGCGCTGCGGTTGGTGCGCGGGCTGCGGGACCTCTTCGGCAACGCCGTCGAGCGGGACCTCGGTGTGCCGGGCGGGCGGTACGAGCGGCTGCTCCGGGGCATGGGCGCGCTGGAGACGCTGCGGGCCAACGATCCGGCGCTCAGCGGGGTCACCCCGCTCCGCAAGGACATGGTGTCCTTCTACGCCCAGCAGCACAGCGGGGGGACCGCCGACACCGCCGCCGCCCACGAGGCCCTCCTCGACTTCGCCCGGGAGCGGATCGCCGAGGACCCCGACGCGGAGCTCAGCACCGAGGTGCCGGCGCCCGCCCTGACGGTGACCCTCAACGGGCTCGCCACGTCGGGCGGGGCGATCCTGCGTGCGGTGCAGGGGCTGGCCCCCGGGGCGGCGCCGAGCCCGGGGCAGGTGGCGTCCACCATGTGGGCGATGGTCCGGGCGGCGAAGCTGCTGTTCAACGAGTTGCCCCCGGCGGACCGGGAGGCGCACGGCCGCGGTGTGCTCCATCTGCCCGACACGGACCCGTGGGACCTGCCGAAGCAGCGGCAGCTCTGGTCCCTCACCGCCAAGGCCCTCGCCGAGGGACTGGACGTCACCGACCGCGACCTGCTCGCCGCCTACCACCTGGAGCAGACCGGCGCGTTCGGCCCGGCCGGTCTGCTCTGGCAGGGGCAGAACGTCCAAGGCGTCTACTGGAGCGACACACCCGCGCCGGAGGGGGTCGACTGGCGCAGCGTGCGCCGGATGACGAACGGGCCGGGCGGGACCACCACCGAGACGGTCGTGCCGGAGTGGGCCGAAAAGGGCAAGCCCGAGCCCTTCCTGAACCTGGTCAACGTGGACCGGGACGGGACCATCGTGCTCCACCTGCCCGGCCATGACCCGCTCCCGGTCTCCGAGGACGAGTTCCTGGCACTGCTGGACCGCGACCCGGCGCTGCGGACCACGCCCTTGGCTACTCCCGTCCTGTTCCTGACCTCCGGTCCCGGGTCCCTGCGGCCGGAGCTGGTGCAGCGATTCGCCGAGCGCACCGGCCGGCCCGCCCACGGCTACAGCGCGCCCATGACGCTGACCGCCGCCGATCCGGCGGCCCCGCTCACCATCCTCGTCGGCCTGGACCCGGCCACCCGGGCCCCGGGCCACTGGACCATGGCCACCCGGCAGTCGCCGCCCGCGGATCCCTCGGGCCCCACCGGCATCGTGCGGGCGCCCGGCCCCGCGGACTCGCCCGACCCCGCGGACCCGGCCGCCGTACAGCGGACGGACCCGGACGGAACCGACCCGCTGCTGTCGGCGCGGACCCTGATGCCGGGTCCGTCGGCTGCCGGGCAGGGCCGGAACTGGACGGGCAAGCCGGTCGAGCGGGTACGGCCCGACCGGGTCGGTGTGCTGGAGAGCCGGCCGGACGTGCCGGCGAGGATCGTGTCCGAGGAGGACGCGCCGTGGCCGGACGAGACGTACGTCGTCGCGGCGGACGGCGCCCCCGGCGGGGTGCTGGTCCGGGACGGCCGGTCCCCCGACGGCCGGGTGCTGGACACCGAGGTGCTGGCCGAGGTGCTGGCCGCCGACCCGGAGCTGGCGCGGCTGCCGCAGCACGTGCCGGTGCTGCTGGCCGTGCCGTTCGCGGAACGGTCCCTGGATCTCCAGCTGCTGGCGAACCGGCTGGGCCGTCAGGTGGTGGGTCCCAGCGGTGACGGACGGCTGGTGGCCGACCCGTCGGGGAACGGGCACCTCCCGGTGCTGGTCGACGGCGACGCGAAGAAGGCGGTCGGCCTCTGGGCGCCCTACGATCCGCTGCCCACGACGCTGCCCTTCGTGGACCGGGAGTGGACGGCGCTGGACGGCACCACGTTCCGGGACAGCGACGTGGACACCCGGCCCCTGGTCTCCGAGGACCACGAGCGGTTCGGCCGGATCTCGGTGGTGGACGGCGAGGGCCTGCGGAAGTACGAGAGGTGGTTCAAGACCTACCTCGACATGCGGCGGCTCGTGCACGAGATCCCGGCCGGCGCCGGGCGTCAGGACATCGCGGTCGAGGAGGTGACCCCTGATCCGGCGGTCTACACCTTCACCGCACACGGAAGTGCGGGCCTGATGGTGCTCGTCCTCCGTGACGGCCGGAAGGTGCGGCTGGGCAAGGAGAACGCCGCGCGGTACGTCGCCGGGCTGCGGGAGGTGCGCCAGCTGCCGCCGGGGCACCGACTGGGCCTGGAGGTCTGCTGGAGCGCCTCGGACGGCGACCCGCGTCGGCACCGCGGCTCGAACCGGCCCGTGGCGCACGTCGACGACCCTTGGGACGAGGTCCCGTTCGGTCAGCTCGCCGCCAACGAGAGCAGGCGGGAGACCAAGGCGTCCACCCGGTCGACCGGTGTCATGAGGGGCGCTCATGTGCTGACCGCCTCGGCCGACGGTGAGCGGGGGCGCCGTGTCACGTTCCTGCCCGAGCCGCTGGAGCCCGAGCTGGACGCACTGGCCCGAGCCATGGCCCTGCATCAGAGGCCGGGTGACGTGCCGCCGCAGACACGCGCCACCACGCTGCGGCTGGTGCGCGGGCTGCGGCACGTCTTCGGCAACACCGTCGAGAACGACCGCGGTGTGCCGGGCGGCCGGTACGAGCGGCTGGTCGAGGGCATCGGCGCGCTGGAGACGCTGCGGGCCAACGACCCGGCGCTCAGCGGGGTCACCCCGCTGCGCCAGGACATGGTGGCCTTCTACGCGAAGCAGCACAGCGGGGGGACCGCCGACACCCCCGACACCGCCGCCTACGAGGCCCTCCTCGACTTCGCCCGGGCCCGGGTCGCCGCCGACCCCGGCGCACAGCTCACCACCGAGGTGCCGGCACCCGCGCTGGTGGCGACGCTCAACGAGCTCGCCACGTCGGGCGAGGCCATCCTGCGCAGCGTCCAGGGGCTGCCCCCCGGGGTGGCACCGAGCCCGCGGCAGGTGGCGTCCACCATGTGGGCGATGGTCCGGGCCGCGAAGCTGCTCTTCAACGAGATACCGCCGGCGGACCGGGAGGCGCACGGCCGCGCCGTACTCCACATGGTCGGCACGGACCCCTGGGACCTGTCGCGGCAGAAGCGGATCTGGGGCCTGACCGCCAAGGCCCTCGCCGAGGGCGTGGACGTCACCGACCGCGACCGGCTCGCCGCGTACCACCTGAAGGCGTTCGCCTTCGTCAAGGTCAACCTGATGAAGCGGGGGCAGCAGATCCAGGGCGCCAACTGGAGCGGCACGCCCGCGCCCGAGGGGATCGACTGGCACACCGTGGACCGGGTGTTCCAGGGGCCGGACGGGACCACCACCGAGAAGGTCGTGCCGGAGTGGGCCGGACCGGGGAAGCCGCTGCCCCTGCTGAACGTCGTCCACGTGAACGAGGCCGGGAACGTGGTCCTGCACCTGCCCGGCGGGCCGCCGATCGAGGTGTCCGACGACGAGTACCTGGCCCTGCTGCGCCTGGAACCGGGCATGCAGACAGCCAACCTCGAACAGCCGCTCCTCTTCCTGAGCTCCGGCCCCGGGGCGCTGCGGCCGGAGCTGGTGCGGCGGTTCGCCCAGCAGAGCGGCCGACCCGCCTACGGCTACAGCGCGCCCCTCACGCTGACCGCCACCGACCCATCGGCCCCGCTCACCATCGTCGCCGGTTTGGACCCGGCCACCCGGGCCCCGGGCGAGTGGATCCACGCCACCCGGAAGGCGCCGCAGCTGCCCACCCGGCCGCCGGCCTCGGCGCGCGTCGTCCCGGTGTTCGACGCGGCGACCGTGCGGCAGGAGCAGGCGGGCACCGCGACGGACGGGCACGGCGTCGACGCGTACGGGTTCGACGCGTACGGGGACTTCGACGACGGCCTCGCGAAGCCCGCCCGCGCCAGCGACGCCACGGACGCGGGTCCGGTGACGTCCCCGCCGGTGACGTCTCCGCCGGTGACGTCCCCGCTTGAGGCGACCGGTCCGGAGGCGGACGTCCTGCGGGCGGGCACCGCCGCGAGGCGGCAGCCGACCGCCCCCACCACGCGGTCGGAGTTCTTCGCGGAGCCTCCAGCGCCCTCCGCGCCGTCGGCACCACCGGTGAACGCCCCCGTGCCCGTCGCCGTGTCGGGCGCCTTCACCGGCCCGAACGATCCCGTGCTGGCGCCGCGGACCCTGCTGACGGGACCCTCCGGCGGGCCGCAGGGCCGCAACCTGACGGGGCAGCCCGCCGCCTGGGTGCTGCCCGGGACGGTGCGGGTCGTCGAGACCCGGTCCGGCCGGCCGCCGGTGACCGTGTCGGAGACGAACGCGCCGTGGCCGGACGACTCGTACGTCATCTGGGCCGAGGGCGGCAACGGGCGGGTGCACCTGCCCGACGGCCGGGTGCTGGACGCGGAGGGGCTGGCCGACGCGCTGGCCGCCGACCCGGTGCTGGCCGGACTGCCCGCGCACGTGGAGGTGGTGCTGGTCCTGCCGGAAGCGGGGGACCAGCAGCTGGACATGCTGCGCGCGGCGGCGACCCGGCTCGGCCGCAAGGTGTGGGGGCCGAGCGGCGAGGCGCGGCTGGACGCCGACACCGCCGCCGGCGGCCACCGTCCGGTCGTCGTCGACGGTGACGCCGACCGGCCGTACGGCGGCTGGGTGCCGTTCGACCCGCCCGCCACGACCGTGCCGCCGGAGGACCGCGCGTGGACGGCACTGGACGGGACGACGTTCCGCGACAGCGACGTGTACAGCCGCCCTCTGGTCGACACCGGCCACGAGCGGTTCGGCCGGCTGGCCGTGTCCGTCCAGGACCACCTGCGGAAGCGGGAGGAGTGGCTTCGCGGGTTCCGTCACCTGCGGCGCCTCGTGCACTACGCCCCCGCCGGCGGGGGCCTTCAGGAGGAGCGGTCCGAGACGGTCACCCCCGACCCGGCGGCCTACGTCTACGCCGCACACGGGGAGCCGGGCCGGCTGGGGCTGTCGCTGCGTGACGGCGGGACGGTGTGGCTGGGCAAGCGGGACGCCGCGCGGTACGTCGCCGGGCTGCGCGAGGTACGGGAGCTGCCGGTCGGCCACCGGCTGCACCTGGAGGTCTGCTGGAGCGCGTCGGACGGCGACCCGACGCAGGAGGCGCACCCGTACCACCTCCCCGCGCCCCGGGTCGACGATCCGCTGGAGGACGTCCCGCTCGGGCAGTACACCGCCAACGAGAGCAGGCGGGAGACGTCGGCGGCCACCAGGCCGACCGGTGCCGCGGCCGATCGGCGCAAGGTCTTCGACGCGGTCGGCGGCGAGCAGGCCCGCAGGGTCACGTACCGCCCCGAGCCGCTCGACCACGAACTGGACGAGCTGGCGCGGGACGCGGGTCTGGACACGGTCCCCGACGCCGAGCCGGCGGAGGTGCGGGCGACCACGCTCCGCCTGGTGCGGGCGCTGCGGACCGCCTTCGGCAACGGGATCGAGGACGACCGGGGTGTGCCCGGCGGCAGGTACCAACGGGTGCTGGAGGGTATCGGCGCACTGGAGCGGATGCGGGCCAACGACTCCGTCCTGGGCGGGCTCACGCCGTTCAGGGCGGACATGCTGGACTTCCTCACCGAGCAGCACAGTGGCCGGGCCCCGGACGAGGCCGGGTATCTGGCCCTGCTCGACCACGCCCGGGACCGGGTCGCGGCCCGGCCCGGTGCCATGCTCCGGGCGGAGCTGCCGTCGCCCGCCCTGCTGGCCGCCCTCGGCGCCTACACCGACCAGGGCGAAGCCGCGACGCGCTACGTCCAGGACCTGTCCGCCGGCACGGCTGTGACGCCCCGGCAGGTGGCCTCCACCGTGTGGGCGATGGCCCGCTCGGCCGGGACGCTGTTCGGCGGGACACCGGAGGATCTTGAGGTGCTGGGCCGCACGGTCCTCCGTATGGGCTTCGCCGACCCCTGGAACCGGACCGGGCAGCAGCGCCTGTGGGCGCTGACGGCGAAGGCGACGGCGGCAGGCCTGGACGCCTCCGACGACGACGTGCTGGCCGCCCTCCACCTCAAGGAGAGCGGTGCCTTCGGACCGGGCGCCCTGCTGACGCGGGGACCGGAGGTCCAGGGCGTCAACTGGAGCGGCACTCCCGCGCCCGAGGGCGTCGACTGGAGCCTGGTGCGCCAGGGGCACCCGTCCGGCGGGGCCGCCCCCCAGCCGGTCCGGCCGGTCTGGGCGGCCGGGGGGAAGCCCGCGCCGGTGCTCACCCTGATCGAGGTGGACAAGGCCGGAAACCTGGTGCTGCACCTGCCCGGGCAGCCTCGCCGCACGGTCTCCGACCGCGAGTTTCTGGCCCTCATGGACCTCGCCCCGGGGCTGGCGGCCATCCCCCTGGAGCATCCGGTGCTCTTCCTGACCACCGGCCCCGGAGCCCTGGACCCACGGCTGACGGAGCAGTTCTCCCAGCGCACCGGGCGGCCCGCTGTCAGCTACCGCGGCCCCATGACGCTGACCACCGCCACGCCGTCCGGTCCGCTCGGCATCGTCACCCTGCCGGATCTGGCCACCGGGGCCTTCGGCGGATGGACCGAGGCCCACCGCCGGCCACGGAATCCGCTGGCCCGGTCCTCGTCGGCGGGGTCCTCGTCGGTGGAGAACGCCGAGGGCGCGCCCTCCGGCGCCCCGGCCGAGACCCTTTTGGGAGCCGAGTCCGTTTACACGCCCGGTGACTACCGGCGCACCGGACCGTACGCCGCCGAACTCCACGGCACGGCGTTCGCGCTGCACGCGCCGCGGCCGCCCGCACCGGGTGGCGGGACGGTCGAAACCCTGCTGCTGGCCCTCCGGTACGCGGCCCCCGCCGCACTGACGGACGTGCTACCGGACACCGGCACCGGCACGCACACCGGCACCGACACCGACCTCGCGGGGCTCCCCTTCCGTGCCTGGCTGGAACGGAACGTCACCGACGCCGACCTCGCGCAGGCGCCGACGCTCCCGCTGGACGGGGGCCGGATGATCCCGCTGGAACTGCTGGACGGGATCGGAGCGGAGCTCAAGGCCTCCCAGCGCTCGGTGGAGGCGGTCCTCCTCGGCGACCGACTTCCGGCGTCGGGCGTCGCCCTTAGCCCGGCCCAGCGTTTCCGGCTGCTGCTGCGGGACTCCTCGTACGGAGGGGCGAACGGCGCGGAAGCGCTCACGGACGCGGTGCTGGCGACGGTCCCCCGTATGCTCGGCGTCGAACTGGCCGTGGTGGGTCCGGACGGGCAGGTGACGTTCCACGGCCCCACCCCGGACGACGACACGGCGGCGGAGACACCGCCCGCCCTCCTCGTACGGGACGGCGACAGCTACCTCGCCGGCCTCCCGCACGGCCCCGGTGGCACCACCGGCCCGGGCGTGGCCGGGCTGATCCGGGTGCTGGAGGCCGTCGCCTTCGCACCGCCGTCCGTACGGCGCCGGCCGCCCGGCACCCCGGACGGGCCGGCCGACCCGGAAGCGGCGGCGTGGCTCGCCGTCCACCGTGACACCCTGGAGGACCTGCGGGATGTCCTGACGGCACTGGGGCCCGACGTCGTACCCGACGTCGTACCCGACACCGAACTGCTGGAGCGCCTGGCCGACGAACGGCTCCGCACGCGGCACCTGGAGCCCGGCGGCTCCCTGGCCGAGAAGCTGCACCGAATACTGAACGACCGTGCACAACACGCCGACGGTGAGACCGTCACCGTCGACACACACCGCACGTGACCCGCCCCCCCCGCACATCGATGGAGTCTGATCCCATGACGAGTCCTTCCGGCCCCCCGGCCGACGAGCCGCAGAACCCCGCGGAGGCGGACCCCACCGGGCCCCAGGGCGGCCCCACCTCGGTACTCAAGGGCCAGGAGGGCTTCCGGGAGCCGCCCGAGGACTACGTCAAGGCGGCGAAGGTGGCCCCCGACCACTGGCTCTCCGTCATCGACCGCCACTGGAACGGCGACGAGGACGAACCCCCGCCGCCCTGGGCGAGCCTCGGCCGCTGGCGCAGCGACGCGAACGGCGAGATCGTCGAGTGGGAGGAGAACCCCGACTACCGCCCCTCCCCGGACTCGTACGGCTGGGCCCCGCCGGTCAGCCCCGTGGACGCCGCGCTCCAACTGGTCGCCACCGGCTACGCCTCCGAGGAACTCTTCGCCCTGATGCTCGCCGACGCCGAAGTGGCCGTCTGCGTCGACGAACACGGCGACCTGGCGGTGACCGACGCCCAGGACGGCACCGAGGCCGTGCCCGTCTTCTCCACCTCCCCCCAACTGGACGCGGACCGCCTGCCCCCGCACGAGGTGATGTCGGTGCCCGCCCTGCTGGAACGGCTCCCGGAGGGACGAGAGGTGCTGTTCCTCAGCTCCTCCGCCCCGGTGGGGCAACTCGTCACGGTGAGCGCGCTGCGGGAGAGCAAGGCCGACCTGGAACGGTACGAGGCGGAGGGCGGGGACGAGTTCCCCGAGCCCGGCCGGTCCGCCGCCCGGCCGGACGCCGTCACGGATCTGCCGGACATCGCGACGCTCGAGGACCGGCCCGACTTCCTGACGGACGATCAGTGGACGGCGACTCGGACAGCGCCCGGCGGCCCGGAGGCGGGGACCGCGACGGAGACGCAGACAGAGACCGGGACGGACCGGAACGGAAGCTGACCGAGCCGGGAGAGCCAGGAGAGCCGGGCGGGGCCTGACAGGCGTGGACGAGCCGAACGGCGCCTACGTCGCGTCCAGCGTCACCGTGAAGGAGAAGCGGTCGCCGCGGTAGTGGATGACGGCGACGTCCAGGACCCGGCCCGTCCCGTCGTACGCGACGCCCGTGTAGTGCAGGATCGGGCTGAGCAGCGGGACCTGGAGCAGCCGGGCCGTCTCCGGGTCCGCGAGGCGGGCCTGGACGGTGTCCGTGATGCGGCTGATGTCCGCACCCGCCACGTCCCGCAGCACCTTGGTCATCGGCCAGCGGAGCAGGTCCCGCCGGTCGATGCGCTCGGCGAGTTCCGGGCGGACGTAGTTGCGGGCGTGGTTGGTCGGTTCGCCGGTCTCCTCGTCGCCGCGCAGCCGGTGGTACGTGGCCACCTCCACGAGATCCGGGAAGTACTCGGCGAGTTCGGTGGGCACGGGCGCGCTGCCGTGGCCGAGGAGTTCGGTGGTCATGCCGGACTGCTGGGCGACGATGGCGTCGACCGAGCCCAGGAGCCGTACGGGAGTGCCTTGTCGGGCGTCCGGCTCGATGAACGTGCCGCGCCTGCGGTGCCGGCTGATCAGCCCCTCGTCCTCGAGTTCCTTGAGCGCCTGGCGCATCGTCAGCACACTCACGCCGTAGTGACCCGCCAACTGCTCCTCGGTGGGCAGCCGCAGCGGGTCCCGCGCCGAGCGGCCGAGGATCGAGGCGCGCAGGGACTGCGAAACCTGGTACCAGAGCGGCAGTTTGCGGTTCAGGACGATCGAGTCCGGCGCGAAGGAGGTCACGGAGGTATCCGTACCGGTCGGCAACGCTCAGTGCAACGGCCGGAAGTGCCGCTGGAGGCCCGACCACACGTCGTCGTACCCGGGTTGCAGATGTTCGGCCCGCGCCGCCTGTGCCGTCAGGGTCATCGGCCACCGTGTCTCGAACATGAACGCCAGTCCGTCGTCGACCTTCTGGGGCCGCAGCTCGGCCGCGCTCGCTCGGTCGAAGGTCTCCCGGTCGGGCCCGTGCGCGGACATCATGTTGTGCAGCGAGCCGCCTCCGGGCAGGAACCCCTCAGCCTTCGCGTCGTACGCGCCGTCGATCAGCCCCATGTACTCGCTCATCACGTTCCGGTGGAAGTACGGCGGCCGGAAGGTGTCCTCGCCCACCAGCCAGCGCGGCGCGAAGACGACGAAGTCGATCCCGGCGAGCCCCGGCGTGTCCGACGGCGACGTGAGCACCGTGAAGATCGACGGGTCCGGGTGGTCGTACGAGAGGCTGCCGAGGACGTTGAAACGGCGCAGGTCGTAGGCGTACGGGACATGGTTGCCGTGCCAGGCGACGACGTCGAGCGGGGAGTGGTCGTAGACGGCCGTCCAGAGGTTGCCGCAGAACTTGTTGACGACCTCCACCGGACCCTCGACGTCCTCGTACGCGGCGACCGGCGCCCGGAAGTCCCGTGCGTTGGCCAGCCCGTTGGCGCCGATCGGGCCGAGGTCGGGGAGCCGGAAGGGGGTGCCGTAGTTCTCGCACACGTAACCCCGGGCGGTGGTGTCGGTCAGCTCCACCCGGAAGCGCACCCCGCGAGGGACGAGCGCGACATGGCCGGGCTCGACGAACAGCGGCCCGAACTCGGTGCGCAGCAGCAGCCCGCCGGTCTCCGGGACGATCAGCAGCTCCCCGTCGGCGTCGCTGAACACCCGCTCCATCGAGGAGTTGGCGTGGTACAGGTGCACGGCCATGCCGCTGCGCTGCGTTGCGTCGCCGTTGCCGCCGAGGGTCCACAGGCCCGCCAGGAAGTCCGTCCCGGCCGGGGGCTCGGGCAGCGGGTCCCAGCGCAGCCGGTTCGGATCGGGCACGGATTCCGTGAAGGGTGCCGTGCGGATCGAGCCATTGCCGATGGGTGTGAACGGGGGATGCGCGGCCGAGGGGCGGATGCGATACAGCCAGGAGCGGCGGTTGTGGGCGCGGGGCTCGGTGAACGCCGTACCGCTGAGCTGCTCGGCGTAGAGGCCGAGGGGGGCGCGCTGTGGCGAGTTGCGGCCCTCGGGCAGGGCGCCGGGAACGGCCTCCGAGCTGTGCTCATTGCCGAAACCGGTGAGGTGTACAAGCCCCTCGGCCGCCTTCCGCGCGTCCCCGCTCATCCGTGCTCCCTCGCTCTCCGTCCCTCATTCCTATGCTTCACCGTAGGATTCGGCGTTCGCGGGCGCAAGAGGGGAAAGTGAGGGGTGAGGTTCACCCGGTCGGCAGGGACCGGCATGATGAATCCCGTGCCCCCAGCGACCTCGCTACGTCGTGCGCCCGTACAGCGGCGCAGTGCCGAACGGCTGACCAGAATCCTCGACGCCTGCGCCGACCTTCTCGACGAGGTCGGCTACGACGCCCTGAGCACCCGGGCGGTGGCGATACGCGCCGGCGTCCCCATAGGCTCCGTGTACCGCTTCTTCGGCAACAAGCGCGCCATGGCGGACGCGCTGGCCCAGCGGAACCTGGAGCGCTACATCACGCGCGTCACCGAGCGCCTGGCGCAGCAGACCGGGGGCGGCTGGCGCGAGGCCATGGACGCCGTGCTCGACGAGTACCTGGCCATGAAACGGACCGCGCCGGGTTTCTCGCTCGTCGACTTCGGCAACCAGATCCCGGTCGGCAAACGTGACGCCGGACCCAACCACCGCGTCGCCGACACCCTCACCGCCCTTCTCTCCGGCGTCCTCGCCCGTGAACCTGACGACGATCTGCGCCGCATGTTCCTGATCGCCGTCGAGACCGCCGACACCCTTGTCCACCTGGCCTTCCGGGTCGCCCCGGAGGGGGACGAGCGCATCATCGCGGAGGCGCGGGAGTTGCTGCGGGCGTATCTGGCGCGGGCGCTCGACTGAGGTTCCCGGCCAACTCGCCCGGCTCGCCCGCACCGGCCGAGGCGGGTGTGCGCAACCCCTCCCCTCCATCCGTACCGGTCGGTATGCTCGACACCATCCGTGCGTCACCGTTGCCGCCACCCCCCACCCGGGAGGACCCGTGTCCAGCCCCACCGACTCCCGAACCGAATCCCGCACCGCCCTGCGTGTCTGCCCTCTCTGCGAGGCCACCTGCGGACTGACGCTCACCATCGAGAGCGGCCGGGTCACCAGTGCCCGGGGGGACCGCGACGACGTGTTCAGCCAGGGGTTCATCTGCCCCAAGGGCGCCTCCTTCGGAGCCCTCGACAGCGACCCCGACCGGCTGCGGACCCCTCTTGTGCGACGGGACGGCGAGTTGCGCGAGGCGAGCTGGGCGGAGGCCTTCGACGCCGTAGCCGCCGGCATCCGGGGCGTGGTCGAGCGGTACGGGCCGAACTCCGTCGGAGCCGTCTTCGGGAATCCGAACGTGCACACCATGGCCGGGGCCCTCTACCCGCCGGTCCTGCTCGCCGGCCTCGGTACGCGCAGCGTCTTCACCGCCTCCACGGTCGACCAGATGCCCAAGCACGTCTCCAGCGGGCTGCTCTACGGAGACGCCAACGCGATCCCCGTACCCGACCTCGACCACACCGACCATCTGCTGCTCATCGGCGCCAACCCCCTTGAGTCCAACGGGAGTCTGTGCACGGCGCCCGACTTCCCC
The DNA here is from genome assembly GCF_010548275.1 of Streptomyces sp. SID12488. Taxonomy (GTDB): domain Bacteria; phylum Actinomycetota; class Actinomycetes; order Streptomycetales; family Streptomycetaceae; genus Streptomyces. The sequence goes on along the minus strand of NZ_JAAGLT010000042.1, from coordinate 5,223 downwards.
GGCAAACTCAAGGCCCTCAGGGCACGCGGCGGCACGCTCACCGTCATCGACCCGCGCCGCACCCGCACCGCCAAACTCGCCGACCGGCACATCGCGATCCGCCCCGGGACGGACGCCCTCCTGCTCGCCGCGATGACGTACGTCCTCTTCGACGAACACCTCGTCGACCTCGGCGAGTTGGGGCCGCACGTCCAAGGCGTCGACGAAGTGCGGGCGGCCGTAGGGGACTTCACGCCCGACGCTGTCGCCGAGGCCTGTGACGTGGACGCCGACACCATCCGTACCCTCGCCCGTGAACTCGCCGCCGCGCCCACCGCCGCCGTCTACGGCCGCATGGGCAGCTGCACCGTCCTGCACGGCACCCTCGCCAGCTGGCTGGTCGACGTCCTCGACATCCTCACCGGCAACCTCGACCGGCCCGGCGGCGCCCTCTTCCCGCAGGCGGCCACGGACCGGACACCCCGGCCGGCCGGACCCAGCCACGGGTTCACGCTGGGCCGCTGGCACTCGCGGGTCGGTCAACACCCGGAGGCCAAGGGCGAGTTGCCGCTCTCCGCGCTCGCCGAGGAGATCGACACCGCCACGGCCGAGGGCGAGCCGATTCACGCCCTGATCGTCGTCGCCGCGAACCCCGTCCTCTCCGCGCCCGACGGCAACCGGCTCGACAGGGCGCTGGACTCGCTCGACTTCATGGTCAGCGTCGACCCCTACCTCAACGAGACCTCGCGCCACGCGCACGTCGTGCTGCCCCCGCCCCCGCCCTCGCAGAGCCCCCACCACGACTTCGCCTTCAACACCCTCGCCGTCCGCAACCAGGTCCGCTACAACCGCCCCGCCGTCCCCCTGGAACCGGGACGCATGGCCGAGACCGAGATCCTCGCGCGGCTGATCCTGGCCGCGACCGGCATGCACGGCGCCGACCCTTCCGCCGTGGACGCCATGGTCATCGACCAGACCCTCGGCAAGGCCGTCAAGGAACCCCACTCCCCGGTCCACGGCCGCGATCCGCAGCAGCTCGCCAAGGAACTCGACGGCGACACCGGTCCCGAGCGCCGCCTCGACCTGATGCTGCGCCTGGGCCCGTACGGCGACGGCTTCGGCGCACGACCGGACGGTCTGAGCCTCGCCGAAGTGCTCGCCCACCCGCACGGCATCGACCTCGGGCCGCTCAAGTCGCGCCTGCCGCAGCCCCTGAAGACGCGCAGCGGGAAGATCGAGCTGCTGCCGCAGCCCATCGCCGACGACCTGCCGCGACTGCGCGAGGCCCTGCGTGAGCGCCCCGCCGGGATCGTGCTGATCGGGCGCCGGCATCTTCGCTCCAACAACAGCTGGATGCACAACATCCCCGCGCTCACCGGCGGCACCAACCGCTGCACCCTGCACATCCACCCCGAGGACGCCGCCCGCCTCGGCGTGCTCGACGGAGCCCCCGTGCGGATCAAGGGCGCCGGGGGAGAGGTGGTGGCCCCCGCCGAGATCACCGACGTCGTACGGCGCGGGGTCGTCAGCCTGCCCCACGGGTGGGGGCACGACCGGTCCGGGACCCGGCTCGCGCACGCCGCCGTCGACCCCGGTGTCAACGTCAACCAGCTCCTCGACGGCAGCCTTCTCGACCCGCTGTCGGGCAACGCCGTACTCAATGGTGTACCCATCGATCTCGCCCCAGCAGGCACAACGCTGTGACCTGGAGTTTTGCGCTTATTGCTCGCACGTCAACATCTTGTTAAGACTTGTGGGGCCGACCTAACGTCAACGCACTGCCGACTCCGGTGGGAGTTCAAGGGCGAACGTTAGGTAACCCACTCATGTTGACCATTCTGGGCTTCACGATGATCGCGACCTTCCTGGTCCTGATCATGCTGAAGAAGATGTCGCCGATCGCGGCGCTCGTACTGATCCCGGCACTGTTCTGCGTCTTCGTCGGGAAGGGCGCCAAGCTCGGTGACTACGTCATCGACGGCGTCACCAGCCTCGCCCCCACCGCGGCGATGCTCATGTTCGCGATCGTCTACTTCGGTGTGATGATCGACGTCGGTCTCTTCGACCCGATCGTCCGAGGGATCCTGAAGTTCGCCAAGGCCGACCCGCTGCGCATAGTCGTCGGCACGGCCATCCTCGCGGCGATCGTGTCCCTCGACGGCGACGGCTCGACCACCTTCATGATCACGGTCTCGGCGATGTACCCCCTGTACAAGCGCCTCAAGATGAGCCTCGTCGTGATGACCGGCGTCGCCGCGATGGCCAACGGCGTGATGAACACCCTGCCCTGGGGCGGCCCGACGGCCCGTGCCGCGACGGCCCTGAAGCTGGACGCCAGCGACATCTTCGTCCCGATGATCCCGGCCCTCGCCGTCGGCCTGGCCTTCGTCATCGCCCTCTCGTACGTCCTCGGCCGCCGCGAGCGCACGAGGCTCGGCGTGCTCACGCTGGACGCGGTCCTGGTGGAGGACCCGGAGCGGGAGCGGGAGTTGGACCAGGAGTCGGAGACCGTGCTAGTCGGCGCCGGTTCGGGCGCGAAGTCGGCCGGGGGATCCGGTGCGGGCAACTCGGCCGCACCCACGGGCGGTTCGGGTGCAGAGAGCATCCGTGACGACGGCATGGACGATGACGACGACCGGATGCTGAAGGTCCTCGACCCGAACCGCACCACCCTGCGCCCCAAGCTCTACTGGTTCAACGCGCTCCTCACGGTCACCCTGCTCACCTCCATGATCATGGAGTGGCTGCCGATCCCGGTGCTGTTCCTGCTCGGCGCCGCGCTCGCCCTCACGGTCAACTTCCCGCACATGCCCGACCAGAAGGCCCGCCTCGGCGCCCACGCCGAGAACGTCCTCAACGTCTCAGGCATGGTCTTCGCCGCCGCCGTCTTCACCGGCGTCCTCACCGGCACCGGCATGGTCGACCACATGGCCCGCTGGCTCGTCGACAACATCCCCGACGGCATGGGCCCGCACATGGCCTTCGTCACCGGCCTGCTCAGCATCCCGCTCACGTACTTCATGTCCAACGACGGCTTCTACTTCGGCGTCCTGCCGGTCCTCGCCGAAGCCGGCGCGGCCCACGGCGTCTCCCCGCTGGAGATCGCCCGTGCCTCCCTCATCGCCCAGCCCCTGCACATGTCCAGCCCGCTCGTCCCGGCCGTGTACGTCCTCGTCGGCATGGCGAAGGTCGAGTTCGGCGACCACACGAAGTTCGTGGTCAAGTGGGCAGTACTGACCTCGCTGGCCATCCTCGGGGCGGGCATCCTGTTCGGCATCATCTGATCCGCGTCATCCGACTCGCGTCCGATTCGCGTCCGAACCGCAACTGATCCGCGCATCCGTCCGGAAGGACAACACCATGAGGCCCGGTGGGAACCGCGGCTGGCTGCTCCGCCTCGTCATCGCCTTCAGCTTCACGCAGGGGGCGGTGTCGATGGCCCGGCCCGCCGTCTCCTACCGGGCCCTCGCGCTGGGCGCGGACGAGCGGGCGATCGGCGTCATCGCCGCCGCGTACGCCCTGCTTCCGCTCTTCGCCGCCGTACCGCTGGGCCGCCGCACCGACCACGGCCGCTGCGCACCCCTGCTGACCGTCGGCGCGCTGCTGGTCTCCGGTGGGTGCGCTCTCGGCGCGACCGCGGGCTCCCTCGGCACGATGGCCGCGTGGAGCGGAGTGATGGGCCTCGGTCACCTCTGTTTCGTCATCGGCGGTCAGTCGATCGTCGCCCGCCGGTCCGCCCCGCACGAACAGGACCGCAACTTCGGCCACTTCACCATCGGCGTCTCGCTCGGCCAGTTCATCGGCCCGATCGCGGCGGGCGCGCTGATCGGCGGCCACGACATGGCGGCCACCAGCGCCCGCGCCCTGCTGGTCGCGGGCGGGGTCGCCGCGTTGTCGTTCACGTCGTTGTGGCGCGTCGAGGACCGTACGGCCGTCAAGTCCCTTACGGAGCAGGGTGATCGCGTCCCCGTGCACCGCATCCTGCGTACCCGGGGCGTCCCCGCGGGCATCTTCGTCAGCCTCGCCGTGCTGTCCGCGACCGACATCCTCACCGCCTACCTTCCAGTGGTCGGCGAGCACCGGGGCATCGCACCGGCGCTGATCGGCGTACTGCTCGGACTGCGCGCTGCGGCCACCATCGCGTGCCGCCTGGTGCTGACGCCCCTGCTGAGACTGCTCGGCCGGCGCCTGCTGCTCACCGTGACCTGTCTGCTGGCGGCGCTGCTGTGCGCGGGGATCGCGCTGCCGGTGCCGGTGTGGGGGCTGGCCATCATGCTCGCGGCACTCGGCTTCTGCCTGGGCGTCGGACAGCCGCTGTCGATGACGACGGTCGTCCAGGCCGCCCCGGCCGGCGCCCGCTCCACCGCCCTCGCGCTGCGCCTGACCGGCAACCGGCTCGGCCAGGTCGCCGCGCCCGCCACGGCCGGTCTGGTCGCCGGGGTCACGGGTGTGGCGGCACCGTTCGTGATGCTGGGCGCGCTGCTGTTGCTGGCGGCGGGGACCGCGGTGCGCTCGTCGGACCCTCAGGTGTCGGCGGAGAAGCGGGAGAGGGCCGGAAGGGTGATGTCCGACGGGGCGTAGGGCGGTGCTTCCGCCCTTGAGGGCGGAAGTGTGAAAGAGAGTCAGAAGAAGCGTGATTTGTGTGAAAATCATCTGACTCGGAGGAACCGCGCATGCCCACCTCTCTCCGTCCACGCCGGACCGGCGTTCGTACCGCCGCGCTCGCGGCCCTCACCCTCGCGGGCACCACCCTCATCGGGGCCACCGCCGTCGCCGCCCCCGGCGACAACGGAGACGTCAAGATCCACAAGGTGGGTACGCCCTTCAACGACCAGCGCAACGAGCCCAAGGTCTGCGACTTCTACCTCGCCGCGTTCAACTTCGACGACCTCCCCGACGGCCAGGACATCGAGTGGTCCATCGAGACCCAGCCCCTGGAGGCGAACGGCGCCACCCTCGGTGACACCCTCGACCTGGAGCCCGACGGCACCGGACACACCCTGCCCCTCGCGCTGCCGGACGGTCAGTACAAGCTGACGTGGAACATCGTCGGCGGCCAGGGCGCGGGCAAGCACAAGGTGTTCCAGGTCGACTGCCCGACCGACGAACCGACCGGGACACCGACCCCGACCGGCACATCGACCCCGCCCGGCGGGCCGGGTGGCCCCGGCGGAGGTCCCGGCGGTCCCGGCGGCGGTCCGGGCGGCCCGCACGGTGGGGTTCCCGCGGGCGGCGGCGGGGTCG
>NZ_JAAGLT010000041.1 GCF_010548275.1 Streptomyces sp. SID12488 | reverse complement strand
AGGCCCTGCTGGCCCTCGCACGCCGACGCCTCAACGTCCTGTGGGCGATGATCCGTGACGGAGAGTGCTTTCACGCTTCACCTCCCGTCACGGGAGCGGCTTGACAACACGATTGGGAAGTCCCTTCGGAGGAGTTCGAGGAGTTCGGGGAGCCGGCGGAGTCGGTGCGGCGGACCGGGTCGGCGAGGGCGGCGAGGACCTCGCGCGGCCCCTCGAAGGGCTCCCGGCTGTGCGCCGTACGGATGTTGTCGACGAGCAGCAGATCGCCGCCGCGCCACGGCTCGCGCACGGTGTGCGCCGCGTACACCTCGTTGAGGGTCCGGACGACGTCCTCGCCGATCGGATCGCCGTTTCCGTAGCGGGTGTTGAAGGGGAGACCGTCGGCGCCGTACACGTCGACCAGGTACTCGTGGACCTCCGGGTCCATCGTCCACTCGTTGAGGAACGCGATCTGGTTGAACCAGCAGCGGTGGCCGGTGACCGGGTGGCGCAGAACGGCACCGCGGCGTTGACGGGTGCGCAGGGAGCCGTCCAGCTCCCAGGCGAACTCGATGGCGTGGGCCCGGCAGTAGCGCTCGACGGAGGCCCGGTCGGAGGTGCCGAAGGCCTCGGCGACGGTCGCCCCGATCTCGTCGTTGAACGTCCGGGTGAGCAACCACCCCTCCCGCTCGAAGCGTCGGACGAGTTCGGCGGGCAGTGCGTCGAGCACGGCGGCCGAGTCGGCCACCCCGGTCGCACCGCCCTCGGCAGGTGCCTCCAGGCAGGCGAACAGCAGCAGGCCGGGGAACTCCAGCGCGTAGCTGAGTTCGTGGTGCATGCACATCGGCTGGTTCGGCGGCCACTTGGAGGAGGAGTACACGCCGTCGGCGTACCGCCGCCGGGATGCGAAGGCCTCCTGGTCGCTCATCAGACCGTCGGCCAGCCGCCGCAGGACGGCTCCGGTCCTGGCCGGCTCGTGCAGGCCGAGGCCGCGCACCAGCAGCGAGCCGTGCTCGGCGACGGCCGCCCGCAGCGCGTCCCGGTGGGCGCCGGCCCACTCCGCCGTGTCGGTGACGGGCGGGGTGCGCAGGATCGGCGGGCGTCCGGGGAGCAGCTCGATGCCGTGAAGTGCGGCCTGGGACAGCGGAGTTGACGTCGATGAAGCGGACGAGAGTGTCATGGTGTCGTTCCTTTCGATGCGGCGCACGGCTGTCGTCAGGCTGTGGCGGCCGGTGCGTCGAGCAGTTCGGCCAGGTCCGCGAGGACCGGGTGGCGGATGACGTCCTTGAGGGCGATCGCCCGGTTCAGGGCGATCGCGAGCCGGACCGCCGACAGTGAGGTGCCGCCGCGGTCGAAGAAGTGGTCCAGGCGGCCGACCCGGTCCGACGGAACGCCGAGCACCTCCGCCCAGGCGACGGCCAGCCGCCGCTCATTGGCGGTCTGAGGCCCCCGCGCGCCGTCCCCGGAACGGTCTTCGGCCGAGGCGAGCTCCTCCGCGAGCGCGGTGAGCGTCCTGCGGTCGGTCTTGCCGTTGGCGGTGAGCGGCAGCCGCTCCCGCCAGTGCACGGCCGCCGGAACCATGTACGCGGGCAGCGACTCGGCCAACCGCGCCTGCACGGAGACGAGTTCGGCGCCGGTGCAGAACGCCGCCAGCCGCGCGCCCCGCACGACCACCACGGCGCCGTCCCGGACCCCGGGCACCCGCAGCAGCGCGTTCTCGATCTCGCCGATCTCGATCCGGAAGCCGCGCAGCTTGACCTGGGTGTCCCGGCGCCCGAGGAACTCCAGTTTGCCGTCGGGCAGCCAGCGCCCGTGGTCACCGCTGCGGTAGAGCCGTTCACCGGGCCGGTAGGGGTCCAGCGTGAAGGCCGCCGCCGTGCGCTCGGGGTCGTTGACGTACCCGCGCCCGACGCACACACCGGAGAACACGATCTCGCCGGGCGCCCCGAGCGGCACGGGCGCGAGGTGCTCGTCGACGACGTACACACGTACGTTGCGCACGGGCCGGCCGAGCGGAACGCGGGGCCCGTCCGGCACCCGGTCCATCACCTCGTGGTTGGTGTCGTCCGAAGTCTCGGTCAGGCCATAGGCGTTGGCGACCTTGATGCCGGGCTGGGCGGCGAACCAGCGCTGCACCAGCTCCCGCTTCACGGCCTCCCCGGTGACCGACACACAGTGCAGGTAGGGGAGTTCGCGGGGCCGCTGCTCCAACTCGGCCAGCACGGCTTCGAGATACGACGGCACGATCTGGAGCACATTGACCCCGCCGTCCACGATCGTGTCCACGAACCTGGGCACGTCCAGGATCACGTCCTGCCCGACCAGCAGCGTCCGGCCGCCGACGAGCAGAGCGGACACCAGCTGCCACAGCGAGATGTCGAAGCACTGGGGAGCGGTCTGCGCGACCACCTGCCCCTCGCCGACGCCCAGATCCTCCAGCTTGGCGAGGACGTGGTTGACGAAGCCCGCGTGCTCGCACATCGCGCCCTTGGGCTCACCGGTAGACCCGGACGTGAAGTAGATGTAGGCCAGTTGGCCGGCGCCGACGCTCACCCCGAGGTCGTCGTCCGCGTGCCCCTCCGCCCCGATCTCGTCGACGTACAGCCTCGGAACGTCCGTCCCCGTCCCGTCCAGCGTGGTGGTGCTGCCGTGTTCCGTGACGACGAACGCGCACTCGGCGCGGGTGAGGGTCGCGGCGATGCGCCCGGCGGGGAAGTGCGGCTCGACCGGCAGATAGACACCGCCCGCCTTGAGCACCCCCAGTACTGCGGCCATCCAGTCGAGGTTGCGCTCGGTGACCACGGCGACGACACCCTCACTGTCCAGCCCGCGGGCCAGCAGGGCCCGACCGAGCTGGTTCGCACGGGAGTTGAGCTCCCGGTAGGTCCACTCCGTCCCGCCCTGCACGGCCGCTACCGCGTCCGGGTGCCGCCGTACCCGCTCCTCGAACAGCTCGTGCACCCGGCGGTCCGGGAGTTCACGGTCAGGCCCCGCCAACCCGTCGAGCTGGAAGGTGAGTTCCTCTCCCGACAGCAGACTCTGCGACTCGTGGTCGGCGTCCGGGTCGGCGGCCATCAGGGAGAGCGCGGTGAGGTGGTAGCCGGCGATCCGGGCAGCTGCGCCCGTGTCGAGGACATCGGTGCGGTGGCGCAGCCGCAGGGTGCGCTCACCGACGCTCAGGTGCAGCACGGTGCTGTGGGCGCCGTCGTCCGCGAGGTCGCCGCCGTGCGGGTCGAGCACGGTCTCGTACGGCGGCTCGTCCGTCTCGCCCACCTCGTCGGCGAGGTCCGTCAGCGCCAGCAGCTCCCGCCAGGAGCCCGGGCCGACCAGCATCCGGCGGGGCACGGGCCGTCCGCCCTTCACCGCCACGTACCCGGTGGTGACCTCCCGCTCACCGGAGAGCGCGGAGAGGACCTTGGCGTGCGCGGCGAGCAGCGCGGACTCGAACGAGGCCGACCTGAACAGGCTCGCGTCGAGCGGGACTTCGTACTCGGCGTACACCGAGTGCCGCCTGTCCTGCGGGTCCTTGCCCGGCACCGGGCCGGGTATCCAGCGTGGGATCGTGTTCATCGGACTGCCCCCGTCGAAATCTGTGCGGTGTGTGCGGTGTGCGCGATCTGGTTGGTCTGTCCGGCCGGTGCGACCTGGTCGCTGCGCAGGGCCACCGCCGGGTTGCCGCCCCAGCGGGCCAGGCACGGCACGTCCTCGCCCTTCATCAGGAAGGAGTCCGGGGCGAGTTGGGAACCGTCGCCCATCGCCACGCCGTAGTGGACGAGCGCGCCGGTGCCGAGCGTGACGCCCGCGCCGAGGACGATGTGGTCGGACTTGTAGGTGCCGTCCTCCTGCGAGTGGGCCTGGATCTTGCTGTGGGCGCCGAGCGTGCAGTCGTCGCCGATCGTGGTGAGCGTGCGCTCGGTGATGATGGCGCCGTCGTCGAAGACCCGGCGCCCGATGCGGACGCCCAGCAGCCGCCACAGCAGGTTCTTGAACGGCGTCCCGTTGAACACGACGAGGAAGTCGACCGGCACCTTCCACAGCCGTTCCTGCCACCAGAAGTGCGGGTCGTAGATGGAGACCAACCGCGGTACCAGGCGCCGGAACCGGGTGATGAGCCGCTCGACCAGCACGTAGTACCCGGCGGTGAGCACCAGCCCGAGGACCAGGGACGCGCCGACCAGTGCGCCGGCGGCGATGCCGTGTGTGCCGTACACGGCGAAGGCGGCGAAGCCGAGCACCGTCAGGAGGAGGGAGTGCAGCCAGCGGACGAACAGGAACAGGCCCATCGAGCGCAGGTTGTAGCGGTTCTTCGCGGCGAGACGGCGGCGGAACTCGTCGCCCTCACGCAGGTGGTCGAAGCCGGTGTCGCGCTCCACCGACCGCGGGATCTCGAAGGAAGGCGAGCCCAACAGACCGACGTTCTCCCGCAGTTCGCCGTCCAGCGGCACCATCACCTTGGTGGCCAGCAGGACGTTCTCGCCGGTTCGGCCTCCGACGGGATACGCGATGTGGTTGCCGAGGAAGCTGTGCGGTCCGATCACCGCCCGCGAGACGCGGAACGACGTGGCGGAGTAGTCGGCGTTGAGGACCGACAGTCCGTCGGCGACCATCGTGCCGCGGCCGACGGAGACCAGGTACGGGTTCTCGTGCTGCATCTCCGTACCGAAGTTGGAGCCGGTCTGCTCGACGTGCGAGAGGTCGTAGCCGATGGCCCGCAGGTAGTGGACGATGTACGAGCTGTCGCCGCACAGCCACTTGAAGAACTTGAGGTTGGTCATGCGTGTGATGGCCCGCTGCGCCCCGTAGTGCGGGCCGTACAGCGGATAGACCTGGTCGGGCCGGATCACCAGGTTCAGCAGCCGGGGGACCAGGGACACGGTCACGGCTCCGACAGCGATCACGGCGGCGAACAGTGCGAGGGAGAGGCCCACGGCCTCGGCGTAGAAGCGGACGGAGGTCATGTCGGCCACGTCCGGATCGACCAGCACTTCGAGGCGGGGCACCAGGTCGAGCAGCAGAAAGCCGCCGCCTACCGCCAACGGGACGTACACCAACAGGAGTTGGAGAAGACTGGCGAGGCCGTAGGCGGCCCGTCGGGCGGTGGAGCAGGGGGCCCCGGGGACTCGTACGTAGTCCACGTCCGTGGGCTGGGCGGGCGAGCCGTGCCAGCGCAGGCCGGCCGGTACCGCCTGGCCCTCGAACAGCGCCGAGGCGTGGCCGAGCTGGGACCCGTCGCCCATCGACGTACCGATGTCGAGGACGGTCTTCTCGCCGATGTGGACGTCCCTGCCGAGGGTGACCGGGCCGGTCCGGACGCGTCCGGCGACGACCCGGTAGCAGAGGAAGTAGGCGTCCTTGCGGATGATCGTGCCCGCGCCGACCGTGAGGAGGTCGGTGCAGACCGGGAGGGACGGCGAGAGGATGGTGACGCCCTTGCCGATCCGCGCGCCGAGCGCCCGCAGGTAGAGCACGTACAGCGGGTTCCCGGTGAACAGGCGCATCGGGTTGGCGTTCAGCAGTGACCTGACCGTCCAGAAGCGCAGATAGGCGAGACCCCAGACGGGGAACTCGGCCCGCTGCCAACGGCCGACCAGCACCCACTTGGCGACCACCGGCAGCACGCACATCCCCACGAAGGCGGCGCCCCCGAAGACGACCGACCGCAGATAGACGTCGACGGCCCCCGAACCGGCGTTGATCCACTGGTAGCCCTGGACGGTGACGAGCCCGGCGAGGAAGCAGTACGCGGTGAAGACGATCAACTGCGCGGCCCCGCACAGGACATACCGCGTGGTGCTGCCGGGCGCCGGGGCGTCGGCCGGCGGGGCGACGGGCGCCTCGGCGGGGGCGTCGGTGAGCGCCGCCGCCAGACTCCGGATCGTCGGATTGGCGTACACGTCCTTCATGGACACCGACGGCAGATCGTCCCGCTTCCTGACCCGGGCGCAGAAGTGCGCCATGACGAGGGAATTGGCTCCGAGATCGTCGAAGAAATGGCTGTCGAGCGGGACTTGGTCGGTCTTCACGACACCCGCGAGCACCTCGGCGAGGATCCGCTCGGTGCCGCCCCCGGCGCCGGTCGTGTGCCCGGCCGTGGGCCTGGCTGTGTGTTCGGCCGCGTGTTCGGCCGTGCGCTTGGTCGGATCGGTCGGCGGCATGGGCGCCAACTCGATCGGCTTTTCCCCCACTTTTCCCCCCACGATGAGCTCCCTAGCGGTGCTGGTCCTGGCTTTCGGTTCGTTCGGTTCGTTCGGTCAGGTCGGTCGGTTCGGATCGGTGGACCGGCGGCTCGGGCGGGCTCCCCTGTGCCCGCCCCCGTTCCCACTCGCGGGCGCGCCGTGCCGCGCCCGCGACCACGGCCTCCAGGGGGCCCTGGCCCCTGGTGAGCCGCCACCCGACCGCGAAGAGCAGTGAGCCCGCGACCAGCACGGCGTACTGGAGGTCGCGGGAGCCGTTGAGCGCTCCGGTGGCGAGGAACAGGACATGGGCGGTGTAGAGGGTCAGCGGCATGCTTCCGGCAGCCGCCAGCGGGACCAGTGCGCGTCGTACCAGGGCGATCCGGGTCAGCAGCAGGACCGCCGCGAGCAGGGCCGTGGCCGCGCCGAGGGTGTGCAGCAGGTCGAACGGCGAGGTGGAGTGCGGGGCGCGGGAGACCATCGACCACCAGGTCCCGCCGTCCGGGCTGTCCCACATGACCTCGTCGCGGGCGTGCGGCCCGGTCGCGTCGGGGAACTCGGCCTGTCGCAACCGCTCCAGACCGCCCCAGCGCAAGAGCCACAACGAGCAGGCCAGCCAGGAGGCGGCGGCGAGCGCCAGCCCGCCGGTCAGCAGCCGGGTCGCGGTACGCCGGTCGAAGAGGTCGAGGCGCCCGATGGCGAGCCCGGCGCACAGGTACGCCATCCACGCCAGGACCGGATAGGCGCCGTGGACGAGAAGGCCGCCGAGGAGACCGGCCGGGTCGGTGACGACGTCCAGGAGCGTGGGATCACCGTCGAAGGCGGGTTCGGGCAGCACACCCCGGAGCAGGTGGACGAGGAACGGCGCGACCACGCCCAGGGCGACGGCGACGCAGGCCAACGTCCGTGCCCGCAGGGCCAGCAGGGGCAGGGCGAGCAGGAACAGCAGGGCGTAGAAGGCGAGGATGACGTCGACCTGGAGGCCGCCCGCGTTGGCGGCGTAGCCCAGCAGCAGCCCGATCAGACCGACGGTCAGTGCCCGGGCGGTGACCGCGGCGAGCGAGCCGCGGCCGACGCGGGGCGTACGGCCGCCGGTGGTGAAGGCGAGGCCGACCCCGGCCACCAGTGCGAAGGTCGCTGAGGACCGGCCGCCCGCCAACTGCCAGGCCACCGTCGGTGAATCGTCCGGCTCGAACGCTCCGAATACGTGCACGGAGAACATACCGAGCAGCGCGAGGCCACGGGCCACGTCCACACCGGCGATGCGCGGCGAAGATAAAGGCATGGGTCGCTCCGTAAATTGGCACGATGGATTTCGCGTCCGCTGTGCGACCGCGATACAGCAGTGGGCGGAAGTGACAGGTGACGCGATATGGGGAATGGTGTACGGGACGAAATGACGAATGAGACGGGTGATCGGAAAATGTCGATGAGCGCGGCGTGCGGCACGGCGTCGACCCGCACCTTTTTCGTGCGGATCACGGCCAACGCGGCTTGACCGGGCTTGGTCGGAGCCCGGATGCCCCCGTGTCGTCTTGGTTCGCACTCCCTTGGGCGGGTGTGCCCCGGAGAATGCAATCCGAATTGTTTCGACCCGGTTATGAACGGGTCAAGGTGGCCTGGCGTAATGTCGCTTTCCTGTTACAGAGTCACGACTTTTCGCACAGATTGCGACCGCCTGTTCGTCCACCTCACCAGGAAGCTTTCCGTAGGGCAGGTGTAATTGCCGGGCGGTATTCCGTTTACGAGCGCCAGAATATGGCCGCCAAGAGCATGACAGAAATAGTATTCGATTTATCTGCCGTATCGTTCCGCCCGGTTTTCACTGGGTTTCCCGTCGTTTTCTGCTGTGTCACGGGAACGGAGGGAGGGGAGCGGCGCAAGGGCGCTGCGCCCTGACCGGGGCACCGGAGGGTGAGAGGGGTAGCGCCCGCCCGATACCGTTAGGGCGTGCAGGCAGCAAGTGAACTTCCCGAGAGCCCCAGCGGCCGACTCCACCGCGCGCGTGTCCTCTACCGGAACGTCTCCAAGCGCAGGACCGCGTGGCTGTTGCTCAAGGACACCGTCAACTCGTGCATCGAGTACCGGATCCTGGGTCTGGCGGCGGAGGCGGCCTTCTTCACGCTGCTCTCCGTGCCGCCACTGCTGCTGAGCCTGATCGGGCTGCTCGGCTACGTCGACGACTGGACCGGCACCGACACCATCACCAGCCTGGAGACCAACATCCTGGAGGCGTCCCGCACGGTCCTGTCCGACAAGGGCGTCGCCGAGATCGCCCGGCCGATCCTGGACGACGTGATGAAGGGCGGCCGGCCCGACGTCATCTCCATAGGGTTCCTGTTCGCCCTCTGGTCCGGCTCGCGCGCGGTGAACGTCTTCATCGACACCATCACCGTGATGTACGGCCTCGACGGCGTCCGCGGCATCGTCAAGACCCGGCTCGTCTCCTTCGTGCTGTTCGTCGTGGGGCTGCTGATCGGCTCGGTCGCGCTGCCGCTGATGGTGGCGGGCCCGGACGCCGTACTCAAGGTCCTGCCCTGGTCGGAAACGCTCGTACAGGTCCTGTACTGGCCCGTCGTGATCCTGCTGTCCATCGCCTTCCTGACGACGCTGTTCCACGTGTCGGTCCCCGTGCGCTCACCCTGGATCGAGGACGTCCCGGGCGCGCTGATGGCCCTCGCGATGTGGGTGTTCGGCAGCTTCCTGCTGCGCATCTACCTGACCAAGACGATCGAGGGCGCCACGATCTACGGATCGCTCGCCGCGGCCGTCGCCGTCCTCCTGTGGGTCGGGGTGTCCGCGTTCGCGGTGCTCGTCGGGGCCGCCGTCAACGCGGCGATCGACCGTGTCTGGCCGGCCGCCGCCACCGCCGCCGCGCGCGCCGCCAACGAACGGATCCGTGAGGAGGAGGCCGCCGAGTACGTCGCCCGGATGGCCACCGTCCGCTCCTACGAGCCCGATGGCGACGCCGATGACGACCCCGACGACTGCGACATGCCCTCCGAGTTCCCGGAACGCTGGTCGCGCTTCCTGCCCCCGGAGGACGTGACGTCCCGCCTGCGGACCCACGTGAAGAGCACACCCAAGACGGGAGAGGGCCCGCCTCCCGTGAAGTGACGCGCCCCGACCCCCTTCGACGCCACCCCGCACGCCCGCCGGGTCGGCCACGGCAGCGCCTTCAAACGGGTGTTCGGTGGCTGCCCCGAAGAACACCGGCGGCGTAGCGTGTCGTACGTGTACGAGGAACGGGCCTCCCGACTGCCGGGCGCGACGGTGTGGACGAACACCCCGGCCGGCTCCGGCGACGCGCGGCCTGTCCTGCCCGACGGCTGCATGGACCTGCTGTGGAGCGAGGGCCGACTGCTGGTCGCGGGACCCGACACCCGCCCGCACGTCCCCGAAGGCGCCCCCGCGCACTGGGCGGGTGTCCGTTTCCACCCCGGTACGGCGCCGGCCCTGCTGGGCGTACCGGCGCACGAACTCCGGGATCGGCGCGTCGAGTTGGCCGACCTGTGGGGAGCTGCCGAGGTGCGACGCCTGACGGCACGCTTCGACGCGGTGGCCGACCCCGCGACGGCGCTCGAAGAGGTGGCACTGGAACGGGCGGCGCGCTCGGACCCGCCGGACAAGCTGCTGGGTGGCCTGGTCACGGCCCTTCGAGCAGGCCGCCCCGTCGCGCGTACGGCCGACGAACTGGGCCTGAGCGCACGTCAGTTGCACCGCCGCTCCCTGACCGCCTTCGGCTACGGCCCCAAGACGCTGGCCCGCATCCTCCGTCTCCAGCGCGCACTCGCCCTGGCCCGGAAAGGGATGCCCTTCGCGGAGACGGCGACCCGTGCGGGCTACGCCGACCAGGCCCACCTCGCCCGGGACGTACGCGAGTTGGCGGGGATGCCGCTGGGAAAGCTACTCGGCTGAGGGGGCGGGGGAGGAGGCCAGGGGTGCGAACAGGTCGACCCCGTTGCCGTCCGGGTCGAGCACGGTCGCGTACCGCTGTCCCCACACGGCGTCCCAGGGCTTCAGCTCGCTCCGATACCCCGCACCCACCAACTCCTCGTACAGGGCGTTGACGTCGGAGGCGGAGCCGCACAGCATGGCCAGCCCGATCCGTCCGCCGCCGCTGGGTGACCGCCACCCGGGGTGGAAGGACCGGACGGTCTCCTCGGTGTCGAGCAACAGCCGCAGCCCGCCCGGAAGTTCGGCCTCGACATGCGGCTGCTCCTCGGCCCCCTCGGGGAAGTCGAGCCCGAGCCGGCGGTAGAACGCGACGGAGGCCGCCAGATCGGCGGTGACGATGCCGATGGCGTCGAACCGGGGAGTGGGGCGTGGGGTCGGTTGTGAAGTCATACAGCCAGGTTAGGCGGGGTGCCCCGGGCCGGTCTTGAACGAATCGGACGCGACGGCATCCCCGTTCCACCCCCGGTTGCGGGCCCGGCGCAGGGCGCCAATAGTGGGAAGGACAGCTGCACCTTGACCGGTGGCCAGAGCCCCGCGCAAGGAGCCGGCTCGGTCTCCTGACCGCGGCTGCCCACCGCCCCACACCTCACTGACCTCTCCCCTTGCGCAAGAGATCCTTGCCAAGAGAGGAGTGCTGCCATGCGCAAGCACACTCGGGCACGTCGACTTCTGACAGCCTCGACGGTCCTCTTCGCCGGCGGCGTCCTACTGCTGCCCACCCCCACGATCGCCCAGCCGGAGAAGCCGGAATCGCGGGACTCCGCAGCAGTGATCCCGGCATCCGAGTTCCAGATAAGGAACCCGCAGACCGGCAAGTGCATGACGGTCGCAGGCGGGCGCTCGACCGAGAACAACGTACGGCTCGTCCAGTTCAACTGTGACAAGGACCCCTCGCGCCGCTGGAAACTTGTCGGCGGAAGCGACAACTCCCACCAGCTCGTCAACGTGCAGACACGCAAGTGCGCGACGGTCGCGGGCGGGCGCTCGACCGAGAACAACGTCGAACTGGTCCAGTTCGACTGCGACTCGGACGCCTCACGCCGTTGGAGTCTCGTCAACTGGGACAGCGGCGCCTTCGAACTCGTCAACGACCGGACAGGCAAGTGCGCGACGGTCGCCGGTGGCCGCTCCACCGAGAACAACGTCGTTCTGGTGCAGTTCGAGTGCGACGGGGACCGGTCCCGCACCTGGACCCTGAACCTGGCGGGCTGACGGCCCGCACCCACCGAATGGCTCCTTCCGCGGGAATACCGGCAGGTCATGTGTTGCTCTGATCTGAACGGTTCACGAGCGGCGGCGAGGGAGCTGGTGGGCAGATGACGGACGAATCGACGCGGCCCGTCGTGCGGACGCCCTACGGGGACGTCCGCGGCAGATACGAGGGCTACGAAGGCCACAAGGGCTACGAAGGCCACGAAGGACACGAGCGCCGCGAAGGACACGACGACGACAGGATCGCCGTGTTCCGCGGTGTCCCGTACGCCGCCCCGCCCTTCGGCCCCCTCCGGTTCAGGCCGCCCGTGCCGCCCACCCCCTGGGACGGGGTGCGCGACGCGGGCGGCTTCGGTCCCACCGCGCCGAAACCGCCGTACTCCGAGGCCTTCGCCCGGCTGCTGTCGGACCCGGTGGTGCCCGGCGACGACTGCCTCAACCTCAACGTCTGGACACCGGAGCCCAGCCGCGGCGCCCGGCTCCCGGTCATGGTGTGGATCCACGGCGGCGCCCTGACCCGTGGCTCATCCGCCGTGCCCGTCTACGACGGCCGTGCCTTCGCCCGCGACGGCGTGGTCCTCGTCTCGGTCAACTACCGTCTGGGCGTGGAGGGTTACGGCCTCTTCCCGGACGCACCCCCGAACCCCGGCCTCCGCGACCAGCTCGCCGCGCTGGAATGGGTGCGCGCGTCGATCGCGGCCTTCGGCGGCGACCCCGACCGCGTCACCGTGTTCGGCCAGTCGGCCGGCGCGATCAGCATCGGCGCGCTCCTCGCCTCCCCACGGGCGCAGGGGCTCTTCCGGCGGGCGGTGCTGCAGAGCGGGTCGCCCGAGGTGAGCGACCGCGACAAGGTGCGGCGGATGGTGCGCCGGATGGCGACCAGGCTGAAGATCCCGGCGACCGCCGAGGCCTTCGCCGCCGTCGACCGGGAGCTGCTGCTGCGTGTCCAGGGCGAGGTGGGGCGGCTGAGCAGCCCGGTGCTCGGCGGGCCCGCCTTCGGCATCGTCGTCGACGGCGACCTCGTACCCCGCGACCCCTTGAAGGCCCTGGTCGACGGCGCCGCCGCCGGCATCGACCTGCTCCTTGGCTGGACCCGGGACGAATACCGGCTGTGGCTGGTGCCGGGCGGGCTGATGGAGCGTGTCGACCGGCTCGGCCCGGTCGCCCTGGCCGGCGCGATGGCCCGCTGCCACTGCGGCCCAGAGGTCCCGCGCGGCTACCGTGCCCTGCACCCGGGCGCCGGCACGGCCGATCTCGTCGGCCAACTGGTCACCGACCACCTGCTCCGCGTACCGCTGCACCGACTCGCGGACGCCCGGGGCGAGGACGGCAGTGCCGCGTACGTGTACGAGTTCGCGTGGCCGTCCACGCAGCCCGGCCTGGGCGCCTGCCACGCCCTCGAACTGGGATTCGTGTTCGACACGCACGAGGCCCCCGAGTCGGCCAAGCTGGCGGGCCAGGGTGCTCCGGAGGAACTCGCCGAGGCCATGCACAGGGCGTGGGTGCGCTTCGCCGTCGACGGTGACCCGGGCTGGCGGCCCTGGGACGCCTCGCACCCGGTGCGCGTCTTCGGTGAGGGCGACCCGCACACCGTGGAAGGCCCACGGGACCGCGAACTGGCCCTGTGGGCCGCCGACCGGGCCTCCGTGCCCCCGACGGCTGCGGAGCCCGAACCCCGGTCGGCCACGCGGCCCCGGTTGCCCCTGCGGGGTGCGGAACCGCTGTCCGTCGTACGACGGCTTCGCCGCTCCGGCGGTGTGCCCCGGCGCTGACCACCGCCACCCGGCGGGATCCGGCCAGGTGGCGGATCTGCCGCTCGTGACGGCAAACCGCCAGTTCACGCCGGTGAACGACCCACGACGGGGTGGTGCAACACTGCCGCAACACCACCGGGGGCGGCCGGTTACGGCCCGGGGGACACGAACCGTTCGCCGCCGTCCGCAAGGCCGCCGTCCGGGCGCTGCGCCACCGAGGCCACGACGGGCTACCAGGGTCGCCGACGCCCTCGCCTCGGTGGCGGGGGACGCGGACGCGGACTTGGACGCGGGACGTACGGGCCTACGCCCGGCTGTAGTAGCGGTGGAGTGGGGGCGGCCGGCCCTTCCGCGCCACCGCGAGATGCGCCGAGTGCGTCGTCAACGAAACGTGTCGGCGATCGACGTGATCGCCTGCGGCCCCACCCGGCAGCATCCGCCGATCAGCCGCGCGCCCGCGTCCCGCCAGCCAGTCACCTGACCGGCGGCGAAGGTCGAACTGCCGGTCCAGGTACGGGCGTCGGCGTCCCAAACCTCGCCGCTGTTCGGATAGACCACGACCGGCTTGCCGGTCACACGGGCCGCCAGTTCCACGGCGCCGTCCACGTCCTCGGGCACACAGCAGTTCACGCCGACCGCGACGACCTCGTCCGCCTCGGCGGCGAGCGCGAACGCCTCGGCCAACGGCTGCCCGGCCCGCGTCCGCTCCCCGGCCACGCTGTACGAAAGCCACACCGGCACCCCGAGCCCGCGCACCGCGCGCAGCAGGGCGTCGGCCTCGTCGAGGTCGGGAACCGTCTCCAGGGCCAGCACATCGGGTCCGGCGGCGGCCAGCACCTCCACCCGAGGCTGGTGGAAACGCTCCAGCTCGTCCACGCTCAGCCCGTACCGCCCCCGGTACTCGGAGCCGTCCGCGAGCATCGCCCCGTACGGCCCGACGGACGCCGCCACCCACAACGGCCGCTCCGTCTTCGCCCGGCGCGCCGCCTCGCGGGCCAGCTCCACGCTCAGCGCGAGCAGCTCGGCCGCCCGTTCGCGGCCGATGCCCCGCTTGGCGAAGCCCTCGAAGGTGGCCTGGTAGCTGGAGGTGATCGCGACGTCCGCGCCCGCCTCGTAGTAGGCGAGGTGCGCGTCGACGATCGCCTCGGGCTGCTCGACGAGCAGCCGCGCCGACCACAGCTCGTCGCTCAGATCATGCCCGGCGGACCGCAGTTGGTTGGACATGCCGCCGTCGAGGACGAGGGGCGCGCCCGAGGTCAGGGCGGCGGAGAAGGAGTCGTCGGCGGAGGAGCTGGCGGCTGCACTGGTCTCGCTGGTCATGCCTCGACGCTAGTCGACGGCTGACCTGACGGCCGCATGTGTCCAGTACATGAACAGATGGACCACAATGTGGGATGGCGAGTTACGATCACGCCCTCCCCACGCCCCCTCCCCGCCCCCCGGAAGTGTCATGACTGCTCCCAGCACCACCGAGGCAGACGAGCCGGAGCTGACTCCGACCGCGCCGACCGAGGCCACCCCCCGCCGCACCTTCGGCCTGGCCGCCGCCACCGCGCTCGTGATGGGCAACATCATCGGCGGCGGCATCTTCGTCCTGCCCGCCACGGTCGCCCCGTACGGCTCGGTGAGCCTGCTCGCCTTCCTGGTCCTGTCGGTGGGCGCGGTACTGCTCGCCCTTCTCTTCGGCAAACTGGCCCGCCGCAGCCCGGTCACCGGCGGCCTTTACGTGTACCCGCGCGACGCGTTCGGGCCCTTCGCGGGGTTCCTGTCGGCGTGGTCGTACTGGACGATGACCTGGGTCAGCATCGCCGCCCTGGCGGTGGCGGCGGTGGGTTACGTCGACGTACTGATCCCCCTGAACGACAGTCACGCCCTGGGCGCGCTGGTCGCGATCCTGGCCCTGTGGCTGCCGGCCGCCGCGAACTTCGCGGGCACCCGGTGGGTGGGGCGCGTACAGATCGTGTCGACGATCCTCAAGTTCGTACCGCTGCTGGTGGTCGCCACGGTCGGTCTGTTCTTCATCGACACGGACAACTTCGGCGCGTTCAACGCGTCCGGCGACAGCGTGCCCGGCGCCCTGGCCGCCTCAGCCGCGCTGCTCCTCTACAGCTTCCTGGGCGTAGAGTCGGCGGCCGTCAGCGCGGGCGAGGTGGATAACCCCGAGCGCAACGTCGGCCGCGCGAGCGTCCTGGGCACGCTCGGCTCGGCCCTCGTCTACATCCTCGGTACGGTCGCCGTCTTCGGCCTGGTCCCGCACGACAAGCTGGTCGACTCCGGCGCCCCCTTCGCCGACGCCGTGAACTCGATCACCGGCGGCAGCTGGGGCGGCACGGCCATCGCGCTGGTGGCGGTGGCGTCGATCGTCGGCTGCCTCAACGGCTGGATCCTGCTCGCCGCCCAGATGCCGTACGCGGCGGCTCGCGACGGCCTCTTCCCGGCACCGTTCGCGAAGGTCGGCAAGGGCGGGGTGCCCGGCTTCGGCGTCTGGGCCTGCGCGATCCTCGGCACGATCCTCATCGCCTTCAACTACACGGCGGGCCCGGACACCACGTTCCGCGTCCTGGTCCTGATCACGACGTTCACGGGCTGCTTCCCGTACCTCCTCTCGGCGGCGGCCCAGCTGTACTGGCTGGCCAGGGGCTCGCGGTACCGCGTCCGCCCGGCCGGCCTGGTCCGCGACCTGATCGTCGCAGGCCTCTCCTTCGCCTTCTCCTTCTGGCTGATCGCGGGCGCGGGGTACGCGGCGGTGTACCAGGGGGTGCTGTTCCTGTTCGCGGGGATCCCGGTGTACGTGTGGATGCGGGCTCGGCAGTGGACGGGAGAGCCGGAGGAGGCGGAGGGGTCGGAGGAGAGCGAGGTGGCGGAGGGGTCGGAGGAGAGCGAGGTGGCGGAGGCTGTGGCCTAGCCGCGGTCAGGTCGTCCTGGGCGGAATCGAATAGGTTGGCGAAAACCTCGCGTGTTACCTGCCAGTAGGGAATGATGGCGGCCGGACGACCATCCACACGGCAGAGGCTGAGGCAGCGGTGACGACTTTCGACGAACGGACCATCGTGCACGCTTTCAGGGACGACTCCCTGGGCGAGCACGACGCCGTCGGTCTCGCCGCGGCGATCCGGCGGGGCGAGGTGTCCCCCGCCGAGGTCGCCCGGGACGCCGCGGAGCGGGTGCGGGCGGTCGACGCACGGCTGGGCGCGGTCCAGGTGCACGTCGACAGCCCGGCGCACGCCGCCGGAACGGGCGGTGACTTCGCCGGGGTGCCGACGTTCCTCAAGGACAACACCGACTACCAGGGGCTGCCCACGGGCCACGGCAGCGCCGCCTTCCGGCCGAGGCCGGCGCGGCGGCACGCACCGTTCGCCCAGCAGCTCCTGAGCAGCGGCGTCACGGTGCTGGGCAAGACCCGGCTGCCCGAGTTCGGGTTCAACGCGAGCACCGAGTACGACGGTGCGGAGCCGGTGCGCAACCCATGGAACACGGGCTACTCGGCAGGCGGTTCGTCGGGCGGCAGCGCGGCACTGGTCGCCGCCGGTGCCGTGCCGATCGCGCACGCCAACGACGGCGGTGGCTCGATCCGGATCCCCGCGGCCTGCTGCGGACTCGTCGGCCTCAAGCCGACTCGTGGCCGCGTCGTGGGGAGTGAGCTGGGCCGTCGGCTGCCGATCGACATCGTCTCCGACGGAATCGTGAGCCGTTCCGTGCGGGACAGTGCCGCGTTCCTCGCCGCTGCGGAGACGCACCGGCGGAGTCCCGGACTGCCGCCCGTCGGCCTGGTCGAAGGCCCCTCGGAGCGACGGTTGCGCATCGGGTTCCTGCTGGACTCGCCGAACGGAGCTCACACCGACGCGGCGACCCGGGCGGCGGTCACGGAGACCGTGGCCACGCTCGGACGGCTCGGACACACCGTGGAACCGGTAGAGCTGGACTTGGACCCGAACTTCACCAGCGACTTCCTCACGTACTGGGCGATGCTGTCCTTCCTCCTCGGTGTCACGGGCCGAAGCCTCGGCGCGGACTTCGACCGGCGCCGCATGGACGGCCTCTGCCAGGGGCTGCGCGAGGACTATCTGCGGAAATGGCGGCGGACTCCCGGAGTGGTGCGACGGCTGAAGCGTACGAAGGAGGCACACGCGGCGTCCTTCCGCGGGCTCGACCTCGTGATGTCGCCCGTGCTCGCCCACACCACGCCACCGATCGGCCACCTCAGCCCGACCGTTCCCTACTCGACGCTGATGGAGCGGCTCATCGCGTACGCGGCGTTCACACCGCTCGACAACATCGTCGGCACTCCGTCGATCTCGGTGCCCGCCGCGAGCGGTACGACGGACGGGCTACCCATCGGCGTCATGTTCTCCGCCGCCTCCGGCGGTGAACGCAAGCTGCTGGAGATCGCCTTCGAACTGGAGGCCGACCGGCCCTTCCGACGCATCCAGGACCTTGACATCGGCACTGTCCGCCGAACCGACCCGACCTGACCAGGGCCCGCCCGAGGTCGGACGCACCTCGTAGGACCGGTCACCGACTCCTGGCGGTCGGCCCGGTCGCCCGGCCGGGTACGGCGGAAGTATGGGGCGCCTGCGGCATCCGGACGACCGCGACCCCGCCCTCCAGGTCCACCGTCGTCCGGTGCGGCGGCGCCCCGTCCTCCTCGTCGTCCCGCATCAGCAGCGACGACTGTCGCTCCTTGAGTTCGTTCTGCTTCCCGGGGGAGAAGGTCGCGTGGAGTTGTTCGAACCCGGTCGCCGATATCTGGCCCTGGCGGGCGCTGTTGCGCCAGGGGAGCCATCCGGCCCGCCCGGCACGCAACAGCAGCTGGTCCGCGAAGGCCGTGGCGGTCAGCAGGATGACCAGCCCGGGCAAGGTCATGAAGACGGCGAATCCCATGCCCTCCAGTATCCGGGGCGGTGGGCGAGGCCGACAGGCATCGCCCACCTCGGATCAGTTCCGCCCGGTTCCTCGGTTCCGCTTGGGCACGCTCAGCCCTGCGCCGCGTGCCGTCCGCCCCGCCGCCGCCCGTTCCCGCGGCCCCGGACCTTCCGGGTAGCCGGAATCATCAGCCCCGCCAACAGCCCGACCGCCATCGCGTACGGCCAGAAGCCGAGCCCCGTACCGGCCGCCGCGGAGGCGGAGTCGGTGCTCGCGTCGGACGCCGCGACCGAGCCTGATCCTGCCCCCGCAGCCGACCCCGAGCGCGCTCCTGAACCCGCAGCCGGTGACGCGCTCCTCGCGACCGCCGTCAGGACCACGTCGTTGCCGTCGCCGCCCCGGTAGCTGATCCGGTACGTCGTGTCGCCGAGCTTCAGCGCCGTGCCCTCCTTCAACCCGCTGAACGCACCGGTCGTCTTCGCCCGCCCCGCGTGGTTCAGCACTGTGATCGTGCGGGCGGAGGCGGAGGCAGAGACCGAGGGCGAACCCGTTGCCGACAGGTCCAGCGACCCCGTCAGCCGCACCGCACCGGTGACCTTCAACGGCCGCTCCCGCAAAACCAGTTCGCCCGCCGCGGCCTGCGTATAGCTCCCCGTCACCGTCAATCCGCCCGCCACCACGCCCTCGTTCGTCACCGAGCCCTTCACCGTCCCCGAGCCGGTGAGCGTGGTCCTCACGTGCAGTCCCGCCGAGCCCACGTCCAACCGTGCGCCCGGCGCAGTCAGCCGAATCGCCTTGCTGTGAGAGAGAGTTGCTCCGCCCCTGAGCGCCAGCGTGCCCTTCGTGACCGTCGTGCTCCCGTCGTACGTCACTCCGCTGCCCGTCAGTGTCGTCGTCGCCGCGCCCGACTGTGTGAACGAGCCGCCGCCGCTGATCCGCGACAGCGACAGTGCCCTGCTCGCGTTCCGTACCACCAACGAGCCGTTGTTCACGACCTTGTAGAGCGAGCCCGCGGTGTACAGACCGCCGTCGCCGCCCGCCCTTCCGCTGCCCAGTCGCAGTACCGCGCCCTTCTCGACCGTCGTCGACCCGTCGTAGTACTGGACGGCGGCGAACGTGACATCGTTGCCGCGCGTTCCCTTGATGACGATGTCCCCGGCGCCGGGCGCGGACAGGGTGTCGTGGAACCGGCCGCCGCCGATGGGAGCGCCCAGCGTCACCGGGCCGTTGTAGTCGAACGTCAGGAGCGAACGGGACCTCGCCGCGAGGAGGTTGATGTATACAGTCTCCGACGTACCCGGCATGAAGATCTTGTTCGTCGTGCCGTCGCCCCACTGGACGTTCGCGCCCTTGATGTTGGTGCCCCGCTTGTTGACGTTCTTGCGGGCGGGCGTCCAGTTGAGGGCGGGGTCGCTGAGCGAGGGGTCGGTGTCGCCGCCCCGGTTCGACCAGCTGTACTGACCGGTCAACACCACCTTCGAGCCCGGGCGGGACTGGACGTTGATGTCGCTGCCGTACTCGCGCTGGTAGAAGTCCATCCCCATGGTGACGGTCTGGCCGAGTGGCGTGTCGACCGTCCAGGTGCCCTGGTTGAGGACCTTGCGCACGCGGGGGAGCGACGTCGCGAACTCCGGTCGTCCCGCGTTCACTTGAGTGCCGTTGTCGATCACTCCGGAGAAGGCGTGGACGCCCGAGAGATCCCAGGTGCCCCAGAGGAAGCGGGGCTGGGTCACGAGTCCCGCGCCGCTGATCGTGCCCAGGTTGTACGCGCTCTTCAGCGACAGCCGCAGGGTGCCGTCCACCCGGATGTTGTCCTGGTTCAGTCGGAACGCCGGGGTGTTGTACGGGAAGTGGCCGATCAGGCCCGTCGTTCCGCCGTTGCCGTACTGGAGGGTGGCTCCCCGCTCGACCGTCACCGCTGGTGGGTCGGGGTTCTTCACCGTGACGTACGGATGGTTGCCGCCCGGGATGCGGACCTGCTGCCCCTGCCGGGACCTGGGCAGCGTGAAGTCGCTGTCCCTCGTCAGGATCAGGGTGCCGGTGCCGCGCACGGTGAGGGTGCCCTCGCCGCGGAAGACACCGTTGTACGTCGTCGTCCCGGCGGGCACGCTCACCACCGTGTTGCCGGTGAGCGTGACGTCCCGGCCGGCGAGTACGTCGGCGGTGGCGTCCCGGGGGCCGGCCGCCGACGCGGGCGGGGCGCCGAGCAGGAGGGAGGTCAACGTGAGGGCCGCGGCAGCCGTGACGGTCGTCCGGTGAGCGGTCCTGGGGGCGGGGCTGGTGTTGGGGGAGTGGCTGTGCACATGACGGGAGACGGACGGGACTTCCCGGTAATAACAGAAAGTTGCTCAGCGGATTCATCTCTTCCGACCCGTTGACCTTCCCGTAACACGCGCTTACCTTTTCGGCACTCGGAATGACAGATCTTGTTCGCAATTACGAACGTTTCTCGTGTCACCCCCCACGCACGCACACAAATGCACACCCGAGACCCGAACCCATCGACACGACACCGACACCGACACCGACATCTCGTGCCCCACCCCCGAGAGGCAGTCCGCATGAGCCGCGCCGACGACCTGCCCGAAGACCCGCCGGGAGACCTGTCCGATGACTCCGCCGTCTCCGCTCTCTCCGCCCGGAGAACCCTTCTGAAGGGCGCCCTGGCCGGCGGGGTCCTGGCGGCCAGCTCCGCCGTCCCCGGTGTCTCCGGCACCGCGCACGCCGCCACCACCCCGGCGGGTGCCCCCTGCGCCGGCACCGCCCCGTACGTCAACCCCCTCGTGCGCAATCGCGCCGACCCCCACATCCACCGTCACACCGACGGCCGTTACTACTTCACGGCGACCGCCCCCGAGTACGACCGCATCATCCTGCGCCGCTCCCGCACCATCCGGGGGATCGGCACCGCCGACGAGTCCGTCATCTGGCGCAAGCACGAGACGGGCGCCATGGGCGCGCACATCTGGGCGCCGGAGATCCACCACATCGACGGCAAGTGGTACGTCTACTTCGCCTCCGCGCCCGCAGAAGCCATCTGGGACATCCGTATCTGGGTCCTGGAGAACGCCAACCGTGATCCGTTCACCGGCACTTGGGTCGAGCGTGGGCAGCTCAGGACCGCCTGGGAGACCTTCTCCCTGGACGCCACCACCTTCACCCACCGCGGCTCCCGCTATCTCGCCTGGGCGCAGCACGAGCCCGGCATGGACAACAACACCGCCGTCTGGCTGTCGAAGATGGCCGATCCGCTGACCCTGACGGGTCCTCAGATCCGGCTCACCACACCGGAGCTGGACTGGGAGCGCATCGGCTACCGGGTCAACGAGGGGCCGTCGTTCATCAAGCGCAACGGCCGGATCTTCATGTCGTACTCGGCGAGCGCCACCGACTTCCACTACTGCATGGGCCTGCTGACCATCGACGCCCGCGCCGACCTCATGGACCCGGCCAACTGGACCAAGTCCCCGACACCTGTCTTCACCAGCAACGACACCACCAAGCAGTACGGCCCCGGCCACAACTGCTTCACCGTCGCCGAGGACGGCCGTACCGATGTCCTCGTCTACCACGCACGGCAGTACAAGGAGATCGTCGGCGATCCGCTCAACGATCCCAACCGGCACACCCGGGTGCAGAAGCTCGGCTGGAACACCGACGGCACCCCGGACTTCGGCGTCCCCGTCGCCGACACACAGGCAGGCACACAGACAGGCACGCAGGTCGGTTCACTTTTGGAGAGTGGCTCATGAGACGTGTGTACGCGGTTCTCCTCGCCCTTTGCCTGGCGCTGGCCGGCGCCCTCGCCACCGCCGGGCCCGCCCAGGCCGCAGCCGTGACGATCACCAACGGCACCCAGTTCACCGCCACCAACGGCGACCCCGTGCACGCGCACGGCGGCGGGGTCATCAAGGTCGGGTCCTACTACTACTGGTTCGGCGAGCACCGCAACGCCGACAACACCTTCCAGTACGTGGATGCCTACCGCTCCACCGACCTGAAGACCTGGGAGTTCCGCAACCACGTCCTGACCCAGTCCAGCGCCTCCGAACTCGCCACCGCCAACATCGAGCGGCCGAAGGTCATATACAACGCGGCCACCGGCAAGTACGTGATGTGGATGCACAAGGAGAACGGCGCCGACTACAGCGAGGCCCGCGCCGCCGTCGCCGTCTCCGACACGGTGGACGGCAACTACACCTGGCAGGGAAGCTTCCGGCCGCTGGACACCCACATGTCCCGTGACATCACGGTGTTCGTGGACACCGACGGCACCGGCTACATGATCTCGGC
The DNA here is from genome assembly GCF_010548275.1 of Streptomyces sp. SID12488. Lineage (GTDB taxonomy): Bacteria > Actinomycetota > Actinomycetes > Streptomycetales > Streptomycetaceae > Streptomyces. Next base: position 43,215 of record NZ_JAAGLT010000041.1, on the reverse strand, counting down.
GGCCCGCGAGAACTACGACCTCCAGATCTACAAACTCACCGCCGACTACACCGGCATCGCCGCGCTGGTCGCCGACCCCTGGCACAACGGTCACCGCGAGGCGCCCGCCCTGTTCAAGCGCAACGGCGTCTACTTCATGCTGACTTCGGCCGCCACCGGCTGGAGCCCCAACCAGCAGCAGTACGCCACCGCGACCAGTATCACCGGCCCGTGGACCGCCATGACGAACGTAGGCGACTCGACGACGTACGGGTCGCAGACCGCGTACGTCCTTCCTGTGCAGGGGAGTTCGGTCACCTCGTACCTCTACATGGGTGACCGCTGGGGCAACGCCTTCGGCGGGACCGTCAACGACTCCCGTTATGTCTGGCTGCCGTTGAGCTTCCCGTCCTCGACCACCCTGTCCCTGTCCTGGTCGCCGGAGGTCACCCTCGACACCGCCACCGGGACGGTGACAGGCAACAGCGCCACGTACAACACGCTGATCGCCCGGCACTCGTCCAAGTGCGCAGATGTCACCAGCCAGTCGCTGTGGGCGGGAGCCCAGATCAAGCAGTACACCTGCAACAGCGGCAACAACCAGAAGTACTGGTTCAAGTCCGTCGCCGGTGGTTACTACCAACTGATGGGCCGGGGCAGCTCGTTGTGCGTCCAGGAGAACGCCGGCACGGTCACCCAGGAGAACTGCAGCTCCTCGGCCACCAACCAGCAGTGGTCGCTCACCACCACCGGCTCCTACGTCAAGGTCGTCTCCCGCGCGAGTGGCAAGTGCCTCGACGTGAACGGCGCGTCCACCGCCGACTCGGCCGCCATCATCACGTACACGTGCGGCAGCGGAACGAACCAGCAGTGGACACGCGGAACATGACGAACAGTCAGGCTGTCAGGTCAGCAGGTCGAGCGCGTCGATCGCCGTCCCCGCACTGAGGTAGGAGGTCGTCCCCGAACCGCTCACCACGTTGATCTTCAGCACGTTGTACTGACTGGTGTCCGTGAGCCAGGCGCTCGCCGGCACGCTGTAGGTGAACGTGTTGTTGTTCCCCCGGTAGGACCCGTTGGTCAGGGACCGGCTGGTCGGCTGGGTGGGCGGGGACGGGATGGCCGACGTCCAGGTGTCGTTGACGACGACCTGCGGGCGGCCGTTGGCGAAGGCCGTCGTCACGCCGATGCGCAGGGTGTGCGCGGCGGCGGCCTGGGCGGCGGTCAGCTTGAAGTACACCAGCAGGCCGCTGTTGACGTCCTTCCAGATGTAGCAGGGGAAGCCCGACGTCTCGGTGCCGCTGCCGATGACCACGTTGCCGGTCCAGGCGGCGGCCCGGACGTCCGACGGGTGTGCGTACGTCATCAGGTCGGCGTTCTTGAAGCCGCTCGGCGTGCCGTTCCAGTCGTTGATCCGCCAGATCGCGCTCGCGTTGCTCGGGTCGTTCGTGGACGGGATCGCGATCGAGTTGAGAGTGGTGGTGCCACCGGCGGTGACCGTCACCGAGGTGGTGTAGACGCCGAGTTCGCCCTTGAACACCGTGAGCGTGTACGTCCCCGGCAGGGCGCCCGCGATGGAGAAGTAGCCGTCGGACGAGCGGGCCGAACCCCAGTACTGCGCGGCCGAGTTGGCGATCCCGACCGTGTACGCGTACGTCGTGTTGCGCCCGGTGATCCCGACGCCCGCGACCCGGCCCCGGCCGCCCGCGGCGACGTAGCCGGAGATGCCGAGCGAGTCCGCCCAGGAGGTGATGAGGGTCCCCGCGTACAGGGACGAGGAGGGCGCTCCGCCGTCCGTGAGGGCGATGACATACGGGCCCTGGAGGCCGAAGCGCTGGTCCTCGGTCTGGTTCTGGCCGTAGTACAGGATCTCGTACAGGCCGCCGCCGTCCGCGCTCTGGTGGCGCAGGAGGGAGCGGTAGAAAGGGCCGCCGGAGGCCTTCTCGTGGTTGCTTCGGACGACGTACAGGCCGACGCTGCCGGTGGTCCAGCCGACGTAGTTGTAGTCCATGACGCGCAGCTTCGAGTAGTGCTTCGAGCGGGTCTGGCCGTCGGGCTTCGCGAAGACGTCCGAGGCCTCGATCGTGCTGTTCGTGTAGGTGTACGAGTCGGGCTCGTCGTTGAGGAACAGGCCGGCCTTGACGCGCAGGATGAAGCGGGTCGCCGAGACCGACGTGTCGGCCTTGTTGGTCCACACGTAGACGTTGTTCTCGCCGCTGCGGGCCGCGTAGTAGTGCTTCAACGTGCCGTAGGTGACGCTGACCAGGATCGTCGAACCGGACTGCCGGATCGTCACCGTGGAGGAACCGAGGCCGGACTCGATGTGCGAGTTGTTGCCGCCGTAGCCCTGGTACTCGGTGCCCCGGTAGACCAGCGAGGACAGGTCGCCGTTGGACTTGCGGACCTTGAAGACGAGGTTGGCGCCGGTGTCGATGACGTAGTTCGTGCCGTCGTCGGTGTAGCCGAAGGTCGCCGCCTGCGCGGTACCGGGAAGGGCGAGTCCGGCGGCGGTGGCCGTGGCGCCGAGGACGAGCGCACGGCGGCCGAGGTGGGTCCCGGGGCGTCTGCTGTTGGCTGCGGACATGTGGGGGTGCCTCCTTCGGAGGTGGGGTGTGGGGTGTTGGGGGTGGGTGTGTGGGGGGTGCGGTGCTCGGAAGACTGACAGTTGAATCGATTTCGCGAAAGGGCTTTCGTCGTAAGGAAGTTGGCGGATATGTGAAATCGTGCAGGACTCTAGAAAGCGCTTGCCAGACGATGTACGGTCCTGCCGCTGGGCCTTGTCGAGCGTCGGAGGACTGCTGTGGGAACCGCGATGAGACGTTTCAACCGAGCCGTGCTGGCGGCCGTGACCCTGAGCACCGTGACCACCCTGGCCGCCGTGCCCGCCGTCGCTCACGAACGGCCCTCGCACGGCCCGCGTGCCCTGGGCATCGAGAACTGCACAGGCACCGCCTGCCACTTCGACGTGGCGCCAGGCACCTACGACGTCCGGGTGCTGCTGGGCGGTGAGGCCGCCGCCGGTACCGCCGTCACCGGCGAGACCCGGCGCGCGCTCCTCCCGGAGACCGCCACGGCGGCCGGCGAGCACGTGGCCCGCAGCTTCACCGTCAACGTCCGTACGCCCGAGGGCGAACCGACCGGCGCCGAGGGCGCCCCCGGCCTCGACCTGGTGCTCGGCGGCTCGGCACCGGCCCTGGCGGACATCCGGGTGACCCCCGCCGCACGCCACACCCGGCAGATCTTCCTGGTCGGCGACTCGACCGTCTGCGACCAGCCCGGGGACCCGTACACCGGCTGGGGCCAGGAGCTTCCGCAGTACCTGCGCAGGGGGCTGTCCGTCGCCAACTACGCGGATTCCGGGGAGAGTACGGTCACCTACCTCGCCAACTCCGCGCTCTTCCCGACCGTCCAGCCGCTGATCCGCCCCGGCGACCTTGTCCTCGTCCAACTCGCGCACAACGACAAGCAGACGGACGAGCCGACGTACCGCGCGAACCTGGAGACGCTCGTCGCGGGTATTCGCGAGCGAGGGGGGAAACCGGTACTGGTGACTCCGATCGTGCGCCGCTGGTTCAACTCCGACGGCACCCTGAACAACGGCACGGCGCTCCTGGTCAACGGCCTCGGCGTCGACCACCCGGCGGTGATCCGCGCGGTCGCGGCGGCACAGGACGTACCGCTGATCGACCTGACGGCGAAGACGAAGGCGCTGGTGGAGTCCCTCGGCGTCGAGGGCTCCAAGGCGCTGTACCTCTACAACGAGAAGCGCGACAACACGCACACGTCCGTCCACGGGGCCACGGCGTACGCCGAGTTGGTGCGCGACGAACTGGTGGCGCAGCGGCTGGTTCCGCGCGGCGGGGTCCGATAGGGCCACCACAAAAGCGCCTGGAGCGTCCTGACCGGAACCGGGGCGCTCCAGGTTCGACAGCGGCTCGCCTCGGCCGGCCCCGACTACTTCGGCGCCGCGACCAGCCGTACGGCGAGGCCGGTGAAGACCGTGCCGCTGAAGATGTTGAGGCCGCGGGCCACCCGGCGGCTGCCGCGCAGCGCCGACGACAGGCGGCCGGAGAGCAGGCCGATCGAGGCGTCGACGGTGAGGCCCATCAGGACCAGCGTCAGCCCCAGCAGCAGTAGCTGCCAACTCACTTGTCCCAGGGCCGGGTTCACGAACTGCGGCAGGAACGCCACGTTGAACAGGATCATCTTGGGGTTGAGGAGGTTGGTGACGGCGCCCTGCCAGAAGGCGCGCCGCAGGCCCGGGCCGGATGGGCCCGCCGCCGCTGTGCCGTCCTTCTCGGCCGCCAGTGGCGAGCGGTCGCGGAACGCCTTGACCGCGAGGTGGAGGAGATAGGCCGCGCCCAGCCAGCGAAGTACGTGGTACAGCACCGGCAGAGTCGTGAAGAGCGCCGACAGGCCGAGCGCCGCCGACACCGCGTGCACCAGGGCACCGGCCGCGACACCCAGCGCGGCCAGCACTCCGGTTACCGGGCCGCCGCGTCCGCCGATGGCCACGATGAACATCATGTCGGGGCCGGGAGTGACGCACAGGGCGAAGGCGGCGGCCAGGAAGGCCGCGTACAGAGAGGGATCCACCATGGCGGTCATGCTCTGCGGTACGCGGCGAACCGTCGATCGAATTTCGCGGGCCGAGACGCACGAGGTCCTGCCGGTGCGGCCGGTGTTGCCGGTTCAGAGCGCCAGGCGGGCGATCCGCAGGGTCGCCGCCGTCGGGGACGCGCCCGTCAGGGGGGTCGCGTACGACGGTGTCACCGGTACGTATGTCCAGGCCAGGGAACCGTCCTTCAGGGCCGCTATATCGCCCGTGATGCGCGCCTGCACGACCTTGTCCGGTGTCTTGAAGGCGCCGTTCCAGTCGATCAGCCGCAGGTGCGTGCCCGTGAACGTGCCGGTGCAGGTGCCGCTGGCGCACTTGGTGTTCTTGAGGGACTCCCAGGACACCAGGAGCCGGTCCTTGCCGTACGGGGCGACCCGGACGTTGACGTGCTCGGTGCCCGGCGCGTTCGTCAGGTAGATGGCCCTGCCCGCAGGTGAGTTGCGGTTCTTGAGGAACGACACCGCCACCTGGTGCGTGCTCCACCTCGGCTTCACCGTCCAGCCCCGGCCGCTGGAGTCGTCCGGGTTCTTCGCGGCGGAGGCCGAACCGCGCGAGCCGTAGGCGGTGGCATAGCGGCCGGTGGACGACTTCACCAGGTCGCCGGTGCGGCCGGCATACATGCCGCCGCAGTAGCCCGCCCAGCACTGCTCGCGCTGCACGGCCGGCGCGTTGTCCGGGGCGCCGATGCCCGTCGACACGAACAGGCCCGAACGCCAGTCGTCGAAGCAGAGGGAGGTGAAGGCGCCGGTGGTCTCGGCGTGCAGGGCGATGCCCTCGTTGTGGGAGCAGCCCCAGCCCCAACCGCCGCCCAGTTTGGTGCCCTTGGCGCTCAGGTACGACAGCTTGTCCCCGAAGTGGCCGTCGGCGAAGCCGCCCGCGCCGTGTACGACGAAGTAGGCGCCGTACTTGGTGCCGTTCCAGGTGAGCTGGCCGTCCAGGGTCGGCGACGTGTCGTGGGACGCGGTGCCGGTCAGCTTGGTGCGCCAAGCCTCCCTGCCCTGTGAGAAGCGGACGAGGGCCGCCGCCGTCTCCTTCCACTTGTTGGTGTCGGCGACCCGGGTGAGCAGCGCGAAGCCGTCGTTGTGCGCGACCAGTCCACCGACCTCCTTGGCGCCTTTGACGATCGCGTCACCGCCCGCACGCTTGCCGGCCGAGGTCAGCGGCGTCACGTGTACACCGTCGGACGCCGGCCAGGCGACCCGCAGTGTGCCGTTGGGCGCTACCGCTGTCGCCGTGCGCGTCCACTCCCGCGTGTTGTTGTAACCGGCGGACAGATAGGGGAACTTGGCCGGGAGTGTCACCGAGGTGTTCGTGACGGTGAGGGCGGGTGAGGCGGGCGTCGCCGTGGTGGTCGCCGCCCCGGCCGTCGCGTACCAGGCACCGGCGAGCAGACCGGCCGCGGCCAGGGCGCCGAACAGGGGCTTGCGGGCCGCGTGGGTGCGACGGTGGGCGGAGGCGCGGGGGAGTGGTGCTGATGTCATGCCCGGCTGTTGCCTTGGCGCGGGGAAAGGTTGCCGCCGGGTCGGACCGGACCTGGCCGTGAGGCCGAGCCCGCCGAGCAGGCCGGGGCGGTTCGGCCCCAGTCTCGGCCGACCGGAATCAGCCGACCGGAACCAGCGTCTCCCGGAGCCGCGCCGCGAACTCCACCGGGTGTGTGAGCAGCCCGAGATGCCCTCCCGGGAACTGGCGGGCGGCGCTGCCTGTCCGTCGGGCGAGGAACGTGCCGGTGCGGTGCAGGAGTTGGCCGGTGGAGTCGATGCCCATGCCGACGGTGAGCCGGGGAGAGAGGGCGGAAAGGGTGGTGAGGTCGGGGACGTAGGAGGTGAACGGGACCAGGACGCGGGTGAGGGAGATCCCCATCGGTGTCTCCAACTCATCAGTGGAAGACGGAGGTTGGGCTGCCGCGCCCGACTCCTTGTCCAGTTCCTGTTGAGTGAGGGGCCGCTCCTCCAGGCCCGCCGTCATATGGGCCGAGGCTGCCTCGACGCCCCGGGCGCGGTAGGTGTCGCGCACCTCGGTGAACATCGCCCGCTGCCGTTCGGCGTCCGGGAGGACCGCCATGACCGGCGGCTCGTGCGCGACCACGTGCCGCAGTCGGCCCGGGTGTCGGGATGCCAGGTCGAGGGCGGCGACGGCCCCCGCGCTGGTGCCGAACACGTACGCGGAGTCGCCCTCGGGGAGCACTTCCTCCAGCACCCGGGCGGCGCCCTCGCTCCACCACTCGACGCGCTGTTCCTCGACGGGCTTGCCGAGTTGTCCGTGGGCGAGGCCGAGGGGGTCGTACGTCACGACCGTGAAGTGTTCGGAGAGGAGGGCGGTGGGGTTCTCCAGGCCCATGGGATGTCCGGCGCCGCCGGGGATGATGAGGAGGACCGGGCCGGTACCGCGCACGTCGTAGTGATCACTCATCTTCCCGAAGCTACCGGCTGGGAAGGCCCGGCGCGGAATGATTTTCCGGACGTCCGGGCGGGTGTGCGAATGGGCGGACGCCAGGAGGGAGTCCGCCCACACAACAGCAGCCCCAGTGAGGGGAGTCGGGCTGGTCAGGCGATCGGTGCGTACACCACGCCCAGCTTGTCGATCTCGGTGCCCGAGCGGCCCGTGAAGCCGACGATCTGCCAGCCCGACGGTGCCGTGAACGTCGTCGTGTCCGTCGTGGCCGTGCCGGAGGTCAGGGTGCGGGACCTGTCCGTCGTGAACGCCGCCGAGAAGATCCTTGTCCGGCCGTCCTTCTGACCCTGCGTCAGCTTCACCGAGGTGAGGTGTTCGCCGGACGCCAGGGTGAGGGAGGACGCGGTGCCGCCCGTGCCGCCGTGGGTCAGGGTCGTGCCGCCGTCCAGCGCCAGGGACACCCCGTCCAGGCGGGAGCTGCCGCGCAGCGTGAGCGTGCGAGGGGAGGGCGTCGCGGGGAGGTCGTCGGCGTCGTTGAACGCCGTGCCGTGCGGGCCGCCGACGACGTCGCTCGCGCGCAGCTTCGAGGGCAGCGTCCAGGAGAAGTCGACCGTGTGCGGGAAGTGGTCGGAGAGGTTGCCGCTCTTGGAGTCCAGGAAGGACGCCCACTCGTTGTTGTAGCGGGTCGCGGAGAGGTTCACGAGCTTGCTGCCGCGGTAGAGGACCTTGTCGACAACCTCGCAGCTGTTCGTCGGCGCGGTCGTCGGGCACATGAGCGGCTCGGCGCCCTGCGTCGGCTGCACACCGCCCTTCGCCAGCTGGACCCAGGCGTCCGTCAGGCCGTTGTCCGACACGAGCGAGCGGATGTTGTCGGGCGTGCGCGTGTACCGCGTGTTCGTGTCACCCGCGACGATCACCGCGTTGCCCGCGGAGTTGGCCTGGATGAAGGCGGACAGCTGCGAGATGTTGGCCCGACGGGCGGCGTGCGCCTCGTTGGTGTCGTCCGCGTTGGGGTGGGCGTTGTACACGTCCACGTAGACGCCTTCGGCGAGTCGCACCCGGGCCAGTGAGAAGCCCTTGGGGGTAAGGCAGTTGGTGCCGGTGCAGGCGTTCCACTTCACCCGCTCGAAGTCCTGGAAGGCGTAGTCCGAGAGGGTGTTGAGGCCGTCCCCGAAGGGCACTCCGCCGCTCGTCGCGGTGCGGTTCGCGTGGTTGTCGTTCGCGTACAGCGCCGCGTGGTAGTTGAAGTCCTCCTGCACGTTGACGATGTCGTACGCGCCCAGACGCGGAGAAATCAGCGGGGTGTTCACCTCGGGGTTGCCCGAGCTCAGGAGGTCCGGGAGGCCAGCGACGTTGTACGTGAGGAGGTTGAAGGTGCCCGAGGTGGCGGCGACCGCCGGCGTCGAGCCGGTCGAGGCGAGCCCGGCTAGCGCCAGGGTGCCGGCGACGAGGGTGCCGATGAGTCTTCTCATGGTGGGGGGTCTCCGTGGGGGTAGGTGAACACTGTTCAGGTTCACGGCCAACAGTGTGCTGGACAAGGGCTGTTGGGGGAACAGTGAGTGGAGTGACGATCCGCCGTGTCCGGGTCGTTCGGAGATCACCCGCTGGTTGAGCGAGGTTCATGTTCCACATTGATCCTCCTCAAGCGACGCACTGTCACGGGCGCCGCGTGACGGAGGAGAACGCAGCCATGGGGCACGGGCACTCGCACGGACACGGGGATCACCATCACCACGGAGACGGTCACGAGGCCGACACAGGTTCGGCGCTGCCCGCGGCCTTCGACACCTCTGTGCCCGACGAGGAGCTGAGCCCCGAACAGCGGTCGCGCCGCACGCTGTTGCGCAGGGCGGGGCTGCTCGGCGCCGGCCTCACCGCCGCGAGCGTCGTCGCCCCGGCTGCCGCCCCCGCGTACGCGGCCACGGGCGGCCGCCGTACGAAGGGCTTCCTGTGGCTGGCCGGGGACCACCACATTCACACGCAGTACAGCAACGACGGCAAGTACCGCGTCGTCGACCAGGTCGGGCAGGGCGCCCGGCACGGTATGGACTGGCTGGTCATCACCGACCACGGCAACGTGACGCACTCGAAGATCGGTGTCGAGAAGGTCAACCCGGACATCAGGGCGGCCCGTGCCGCCTACGAGGACACCCTCGTCTTCCAGGGCCTGGAGTGGAACATCCCGGCCGCCGAGCACGGCACGGTCTTCGTGCACCCCGGCAAGAACGAGGTGTCCGTCCTCAAGCAGTTCGAGACCGACTACGACGGCAGCGTCAACGGCACCTCCAACTCGACGCCCGCCAACGAGGCGCTAGCCGTCGCCGGTCTCAACTTCCTCGCGGAGCAGGTGAGGCGGCGCAAGGTCAAGGACGCGCTGATGCTCGCCAACCACCCGGCGCGGCGCGGCGTCGACTCCCCGCACGAGATCCGGGCCTGGCGCGACGCGACCCCGGCGAGTCACCGGATCGCCGTCGGCTTCGAGGGCGCGCCGGGTCACCAGGCGGCCGGCATCGCCGCACCGACCGGTATGGGCCGGGCCCGCGGCATCTACGACAACAGCCCCAGCGCCAACTCCTTCGCCGGTTACCCGCTGGAGAGTTACCGCACATGGGGCGGGTTCGACTGGATGACGTCCACCGTCGGCGGCCTGTGGGACAGTCTGCTCGCCGAGGGCAGGCCCTGGTGGATCACCGCCAACTCCGACTCGCACCAGGTGTACACGGACACCGCCAAGCGCGGCGGTCCGGACAGCGACTACGACCTCAACGGCAGGCACACCGACCCGGTGTACTCCGGCGGGATCGACCTCACCCAGGGCGACTACTGGCCCGGCCAGTACAGCCGCACCCACGTCGGCGCCGACGGTTTCTCGTACGCCGCCGTCATGGACGGCATCCGCGCGGGCCGGGTCTGGGTGGACCACGGCCAGCTGATCAGCGGCCTCGACGTGCGCCTCTCGGGCGGTGGCCGATGGAGCACGCTCGGCGGCGCCCTGCATGTGAAGAAGGGCACCAGGGTCACCCTGACGGTGGACGTGACGCCGGCCGGCGGATCCAACTGGGCGGGATTCGTACCGACGTTGGCCCGCGTGGACGTCATCAAGGGTGATGTCACCGGCCCGGTCGCCGACAAGGACACCTTCACGGCGCCCACGGCCAGGGTCGTCAAGTCCTACGAGGTGAACCGGTCCACCGGCACGGTCCGGCTCACGTACGACCTCGGGCGCGTCGACCGTCCGGTGTACGTCCGGCTGCGCGGCAGCGACGGCAACCGGTCCGCCGTCGGCGCGATGGGCGCGGCCGTTGATCCCGCAGGTCCGGCCATCGACGTGGTCGGTGACGCGGACCCGTGGCGCGACCTGTGGTTCTACTCGAACCCGGTGTGGGTGCTCCCTTCGTGACGTCGTACGCCCTCTGGGCCGGCACCTCGGTGTCGGCCCTCCGCGCGGCCGATCGACTCGTCCTCGACCTGGCGGCCGAACTCGGCCTCCCGGAAGCCGCGTTCGGCTGCACCCACTTCCTGCGCGGCGACCGGCCCCGGGTGGCCCTGTCGTTCACACTGCCGTCGGAGCCGCTCCTGCGCACCGCCGAGGAGCGGCTCCGAACTCTGGGGTACGAGGTGACGCCCGGGGTGCCCGACGAGGCGGGCCGCGCGGTCGTCTACCCGGGCTTCGGCTCAATCACGGGCACTGTCACGGTGGGTGAGTTGCTGGCGGGGAGCGCGATCGACCGGGTGACGGTGCTGGGGAGTCCGGGTCAACCATCAGCAGACCAAACGCTGGTGACGCACAGTCATGTACGTCCACAGTGGCACGGCGACGAGCTCGTGCTCGCCGCCATGCCCGCTGTCGGCGGCACCCTGGTCCCGTTCGAGGTGCCGGACCCGACACCGTGCTGCGCGGACCACTGAGCCGAGGGTGTGGGCTGGAACTGGAGTGTGAGGGCTCCAGCCCGCATCCGCCTCCTCGCGTGCCCCGGGGGGCAAGGGGGGAGCCATCTGGGTCAGTTGGCTTCTGCTCCAGGAGGGGTTCGGGGGAGTTGGATGATCCGGAGCCGGGTGTTCATCCGCTCCATGGCGCGCTCGCTCATGGCCAGCAACTTCTGTACGCACTCCCGGCATGTGTACAGCGGGGTCTCGCCCTCGTTGCTCGTGATCTCGCCTGAGCGGGTCACCTGGACCCGGCGAAGGCAGCAGCGGAAGCAGGTGCCCATCTCGTATTCGTACGCCGCAATCAGGGCGCCGAAGCGATCTGTCGGGACGCGTTCGGGAGACCTGGTCACGACTCCTCCTGGCGCCGCCGGATCTGCTCCTCGCGAGACACGGTGATCTCCAGGCAGTCCGCGTTGGGGATCGTCCAGGTGCGGAACCGCACGTAGAGGGGGCGCAGGACGTAGGTCCCGTCCGGCTTGACGTCGGTGACCACACCCTCTCTGCCGGTGTTGACGTCGTGAACCTGGTCTCCAACCCATACCTTCGGCTTCATACCGGTCACGGCGCCTCCAACTCGCGGTAGGGGTTGCCCTCGGAGGGAACGACCCGCCAGAAGCTTGTGATGATCGCGCGGTAGGTCCGGTGCGCCGGGTTGGCACCGGTGTGCTTCAGAGCCCAGACCTCGGCTGGGAGGCGCTCGCCCTCCGTGGCCCCTGACTGTTCTCCGCACGTCGTGCACTCGGACTCGTACAGAGGCTCCTTGGGGGCGCCCTCGGCTGTCTCGGACCCGAGTGTCCACTCGGCTGCTCTGATGATTGCTGTCACGTCTTGTCCTCTGTGCTGAGCAGAGCCCACAGCCCTTGGCCGTCGGTGTTGACGCCGCACTGGGCGGAGAGGGCGCTGACGATCTGGAAGCCGGGGCCGTGGCTGTGCAGGACGCCCAGTTCCACCGAGCCGGCCGCCGTGATCCGGATTCGGAGGCCAGCTGTGGCGAGCGTCATCTCGATCGCTTCGGTCCCCGTGGCGAGGACGGATGCGAACAGCTCGTGCGCGACCTGCGCGGCGTACGGATGCTCCAGGCGACTGGCCACCCACTCGCGGACCTGGCGGGCCTCGACACGATGCGCCTTGAACCCCCGACGCCATGATTGACCTGTTTCGGGCATGTTTGTCACCTGGGGCCACGGCTTTCTGAGTACAGATAACTCTTATCTGTGCACAGATTGGCGGGCCGGGTTGGCGCCGGTCAAGCCGATCGAGGCAATATGTGTGCACAGAAAGCGGCGATCACTCGAAACGGTGGTAGGTCAGTGGCACAGCCCGAGTACTTGCGAATCGCTGCTGAGCTGCGTCGTCGCATCTCGTCCGGTGAGTTCAGCGCGGGCGACCAGATCCCGACCCTCCCCGCACTCTCGGAGCACTACCGCGTGTCGGAGACGACGATCCGAAACTCCCTGGCGCTCCTGCGGAACGAGGGGCTGATCGAGACGCGGGCCAGGGCCGGAACGCTCGTACGGCAGACGCCTCCTGTGCACCGCATGGCCGCCGATCGGTACCGCAACAAGCCCGGCGCTCCGTCCACGCCGTACACCAGGGACCAGGGGATCGGCTGGAGCGAATACCGGTTGGACAAGAGGTTCGAGCGCGTGACGGCGACACCGGAACTGGCGGCCCTCTTCGAGTGCGAGGTGGGTGAGCGACTTCTTGCCCGGCACTTCGTCTTCTACGACAACGACCACCCCACCCAGATGAGCACCTCGTACGTGCGCTGGAGTGACGTGGAGGGGACCCCGGTGGCCGACCCGATCCACGAACCATGGCCGGGTGGGACGAGGGCGCAGATGGCCTCCCTCGGCATCCGCATCACGAGGATCACCGAGTCCTTCACGACGGGCATGCCGAAGGACCACGAGGCCCAGACGCTCCGGATCGGTACGGGAGTCCCGGTGCTGCGCTACACCCGGCGCCACATCGCCGACAGCGGCCGGATCGTGGAGGTCGCCCACCCGATCGTGAGGCGCGGCGACACCACGGTGGTGGATTTCGTCATCGACCTGGAGGACTGAAGACTTGGTTCGGCTCGTTGTCGGCGTCTTCCAATGACCCGCAGATCGGCCGCGATCACCCTGCCCTCATCACCGCGCGCGAACCGCCCGGCGGCCTCCGGCCTCAGCAACACCCGCTTCTCCTGCTCCGCGGGCGTATACCTGCCCCTCTGCGCATACCGCATGATCCCGTCGTATTGCAGGGATCATGAACCGTCACGACCCCGCAGGCGTCTACGAGTTCAACCTGAGCACCACTCACAGGTTTTTGGTCATATGCACGAGCTTTACTGCCAGGTTGCTCCCGAGGTGACCCGTTTGCAGAACATTTCTTGTTCCCTGCGTGTACGAGGCCGTATCGGCGCTAGCATTAGTGAACTGACGGTTACCATCCAAGGAGCTCCACTATGGCCATTCGGCATTTTGACATTCCAGCAACTCGCGGTTTGGTGCGAGCACAAGCTGAAGAGTTGCCTAACCTGGTCGCGATTGCAGGGCCAAATGGGGCAGGGAAATCTACCCTACTAGAGGGCATCAAAGTCAATAAACAAAGCTTCCTGGAGCCCGGAACTGCGCTGCTTTACGTGGGTCCGCATCGCACTTGGCGTAGCAGTCAAATTTCACAGGTGCATGTAAGCGGATTCCCGTTTTCATTTGAAGATATTTTGCGGGCTGATGCGATTCCACAGTACCAGCACGGCGCGCCGTCCGGCCTGCATTGGCTATCAGGTATTGTTCGAAACGGCAACTCTGCCGATGATGCGAATGCTCTGGCAAAAACATCAATTGTGCGACTCGATAATCAGAAGCGAGACTTGGTCAATGCCCAGTTCGAGGCACAGGGGGGAAAATCGATGAAGGGACGGTGCCCGATCTGTTGCAACCATTGAAGCAACTTGTATCCATCCTGCTTCCGCATCTTGCATTTGCTGGAATTGACGCTACAATCGACCAGAATATCAAGGTACTCTTCAAAAGGGCCGATATTGATTCCGGCCCGGTGTTCGACATCGATGAGTTGTCTTCGGGAGAAAAAGCCGCCGTTTCTCTTTTCCTCCCGCTTGTTGAGCGCGAAGCGAAAGCGCTCGCTGAGGGCGATCTCGTGCCCGACTCGGACGTAGTGCCAATCACTATGATTTTGGATGAGCCAAAGATTCACTTGCACCCACTACTGCAACTGAATGTTCTGGAGTATATGCGAACTATCGCACACCAAAGGCGGGCTCAATTCATCTTTGCGACACAGTCACCGGTCTTTCTCGATTCACTTCAAGATGATGAACTTTATGTCTTGTCGCCGCCAGGGTATGCCGTCGAAAATCAGCTTTCCAGGCTCAGCTCTTCGGCTGAGCGCCTTGAGGTTGCACGCGGTCTAACCGGGGGTACTCATATGTTGACCCGCGGTAAGCCGATTGTTTTTATCGAAGGGGAGTCGACCGTTACAGGAAACCGCTCAGCTGTTACGGATGAGCGTCTAATTAAGCTCCTCATCCCTGAGGCCAAACATTGGGCAATTGCTCCTGCCAGGAGCAGGAATGAAGCGGCAAGTGCGGCGCAATCACTCAGAAACGCCTCACTACACCTTCCGGGTATGCCGGTATTTGGCCTAGTTGATTCGGATACCTCAGCTGCCGGTCTTCCTGACTATGTGGTGTCGTGGCCTGTGGCAATGATCGAAAATTTGCTGCTGGACCCTGAACAGCTCTGGGAAATCTTGAAGGATCATGGCCCTACAGTCGGCATGTCATCTTTGGGTGATGTGACTCAATCCCTTGATTCGATCGTTGCTGATCGAGTGGAAGAGGAAGTCAGGCTTCGAATTCGTGCGTCAGTTCCAGGTGCTTTCATTACGACAGACAAAGTTGATCTACAGCAAGCGGTGAATGATATCGACAAGAAGGTTTCTGAACTTAAGGAGAAGATCACACGGATGGGTCTTCCGGATAAGGTGATGATTTTTCGATCCCGTGTGCAGGAAATTCTCAACTCCGGAGAAGCTCTGGAACGCTTCCACGGTAAGAGCATCCTGGCTGAATTCTATAAAAGAAATTCGCTGTCTAAAGTTTTTGCGATCAATGGATTCAAGATTGCTGCCGCGCAGGCTGCGGCTAGGGGAGATCGGATTCATAGGATTGCTTCCCCTGCCGCAAGCAAGATCCGGCTCTACATTCCGCAAAATGGCGTTGAGGTTCTTGAGCGGGGTGCCGAATCTCCTGAAAGAGAGCAGCTGATTGCGGAAGTGGGGTTGCATAGGTCATCATGGGAGAGCGGGTCACCTATGTCGGCAGGTCGTGAAAAGTTGCGAGAATCACTTGCCCGTTATGCGCGGCAACAGGAGCCGACCACCGCAGCTGAGATCTTCCATCTCGCTAATGAAATTGGAACGCCCTAGTGAAGCGTTGCTTTTAAATTAATTCAAGACGTATTCGGTCTTGTCGTTCCGCGGAATTCCTCAAATCTGCCGGTCGCTTGAGGAAGCGTTGCAGCCTCGGATGGGTGTGGCGTTATTGTTGTGGAGTCCAGCCATAGCGCGCCTCGCAGGGCAGCTCAGGGTATTTTCGGCCCCAGGCGTCCCCAGTGAGGGTTTACCTAGGGGAAACCACAGGTCAAGGCCACCGAACCTGTCCCACTGCAAATCTGCCACTGCACTCGCAGGAGCGGGCCTCATCATCGCTACGCGGAAAGCTGTCGATATGGGATCTCGGCAGCCGAATTCGATATCATGGTGGCTCATTTGAGCCGCCTGTCTAGCGCACGGCAGGAGGCACGAGATTGTTGCAGCAGCGATATTCTCCTGCCGCGTCAGTACGGACGAAATGTGCTGCCAGCGCAAATGGCCTCTCGGAAGCGCTCCCAGTCTTTTACGGATATGCGCAAGGGTGGGAACGCCGCGTTCTTATTGCCGAGCACCAGGCTGTTCGCGCCCGCAGGGACCGTGGGGGGCAGAGCCCAGTTCAACGCCTCTGAGAACGACTCGGGACGCAATTCCACCCCACCGCGGCGAACAAGATAACCCTCGTGCAGTTGCTGGAGAATCTCTGCGGGCAAAGGACGGTGGTAGCCGGCGCGGCGGGCGTCCACAGCCGCTGCAACCAATGCCGCCGCCCGAGGGTGGCGTCCTGGCATCCAGGCGTGCCGCCAGGCTTCAACTAGTTCCGGGCCGGCCGCCAGCAGTTCGGCTACCCCGAAACGCTCATCGCCCGCCAACGCGCGGATCAGCCGGGGATCGACCATCACAGCCCGGGCCCGTTCGCGTTCGGTATGCGTCCATCGCCGCTCGACGTGAACCACTTGTGCTTGTTCAGTACGGCCCGGCCCTGGCGCCAGACCTCTTGCGCAGCCCCAGATGCCTCTGTCTCCGCGCGATCCCGGTAACGGTCGTACTCGTGACTGCGCATGGTGGCCAGGAGCAGTACCTGCTGGTCCTGAAGAAGCAAACGGTGCAGCGTAGAGGTGGTCAGTCCCCCCGGCCCCAGGAAACGTTCCAGGTCATCCAGCCACACCACAAAACGGTCGACTGCTCCCCAGTCGTCCATTAGCACTTCCACGGCCTCACGCGTGGAGGGAGCCACGAAGTAGTAGTCAGGATGCAGGAGCCGAATTGCCTCGAAGGCGGCTCGAGTTTTACCCGCGGTGGATTCGCGGACCAGCAGGACAAAACCGCCGCGCCGCAGGGCGGCGTGCAGGTGCGGCTCCACGTCGCGCGTGACGTAAGCCGGGACCCGGTCGACCGCGCCACCCTGCTCAATAGTCTCGGCCGGGTGCACTCCCACCGCGACCGGATCATGCAGATCCCGCACCAGCGGAAATCGGCCTTCCGGCGAGGGAATCTCCAAAGCACGGGGCCGACGGCGAGCGGCTTCGGCCTGCTGCTGCCTCTCCGTCTGCATGCCGACGGCAACGACGCTCACCACAGCCGCGACCGCAGCCCCCAGCACCCCCGCCCATGCCTCCGACCCCCACAACGCAGCGAGTAGTCCGATCACCGCGCTGACCACTGCCATGGCCACCAAGCGCAGCCACGACCGGTACGGTCCCCCAGCAGTCCCCACAGTTCCCCCCACCTTCGATGGCAAGGGACGCACTCGAAGCCTCCCCCAAATAGGTCTCACCGAATCCGTAGCCGTCGAGTCAGGGCGGTCGACTAGGGCGCGTATCGGGTTGTGATCAGGAGACGGCCTGGGTGAGGTCTTTGATCCAGATCATCGAGGCGCGTAGGTGGAGGCCGGCGAGGTAGCTTTCCGGGGTCGTGTCGTACCGGGTGGCGATGCCTCACCAGGCCTTGAGGTCACTTCCCGGTCGCCTGAGTCGAGGCCGTCGGTCTCGGTCGGTCCTGGGCCGTGCCCCCGACCGGCCCCACCGTGGTCGGCGCCGGAAACCTCGGCTGGCTGAGCGGCCGTACGACCGCCGCCGCGCTCACGGCCGGCCGTCCGCTGCCGGATCCGCCCGCCTGGCCGCTGCCGCCGGCCCCCGGCTGGGGCTGAACCGGACAGCCGGGCCCGCTGGAGGCGTTCCTCACACGCGGATGGTGATCTTGCCGCGGGCCTGACCATCCCTCAGATACCGGATGGCCTCGGGGACGTCGGCCAGCGGGTACGTCCGGTGGACGACGGGTTTCACGGAGCCGGCCTCGACCAGGTCCGCGAGGAGCCGAAGGTCGTCGTGCTTCTGTGTGGAGACGAGCCACAGCAGCCGTTGGCCGACGAACGGCGACAGCATCAGTGCCCGCAGTGTGCGGCCGATGTCGCCGGTCCACTTGCCGCCGCCCTCGCCGCCGACGATGACGAGGGTTCCGCGCGGGGTGAGGGCGCGGCGGAGCCGGTGCAGCGGCCGGTTTCCGGCGATATCGAGGACGAGGTCGTAGCGGCGGGTGCCGTCCGTCGGGTCCTCGCGGGTGTAGTCGATGACCTCGTCCGCGCCGAGGGAGCGGACCATGTCCGTACCGGCCGTGCTGCAGACGCCGGTGACGTGCGCGCCGAATGCCTTGGCGAGCTGGACGGCGAAGCTGCCCACTCCGCCGGACGCGCCGATGACCAGGACGCGCTGCTCGGCCCGCACGCGTCCGGCGTCCCGCAGGGCCTGCAGGGCGGTACATCCGGACACGGGTATCGCAGCCACCGCCGCGAAGTCCAGGCCGGACGGCTTCGGCGCGAGCCGGTCCTGCTTGGCGCACGCATACTCGGCGAATGCTCCGTCGCAGGTGCCGTACACCTCGTCGCCGGGCCGGAAGCGGCTCACCCCCGGGCCGACGGCCTCGACGACACCCGCCGCGTCCATGCCCCGCACGCGGGGCTTCGACCCGCGCAGGCCGTAGGGCGTGGCGCGGATCAGGTACGGCAGCCCGGCCGTGACGTGCCACACGCCCGGATCGACTGCGGAGGCGTGGACGCGCAGCAGCACCTCGCCGCTGCCGGGCGTCGCCGGCTTGGCGACCTCCTCGAGGCGCAGGACCTCGGGCGGTCCGTAGCTGTTGTGGACGATGGCCTTCATGGAGCCTCTCCCTCGGATTCGGGGTACTGGAAGACGTCTACGAGCGGAACGGCGAACACCCGGGCGATCTGGAAGGCCATCTCCAGCGAGGGCGAGTAGCGGCCCTGCTCGATGGCGATGATGGTCTGGCGGGTCACGCCGATGCGGCGGGCGAGTTCGGCCTGGGTCATCTCGCCGTGGGCGAACCGCAAGGCCCGGATCGCGTTGGTGACCCTGGTCGGCCTCACCACGGGTGGAGGCCGAACCGGTAGGCGACGATCTTCGCCCCGGATGCGAGCAGCGCGGACAGGACGAACGCCAGGTAGATCGCGTTGGCGATCCAGAACTGGTCGACGCGGGCCATCGCCAGGACGAGCCCGGCTACGCCGCCGATGACCAGGAACGACTGGCCGATGTACGAGCCGAAGCGGTGGATCTCCCCGTCGCGCTGGTCCTTGAGGTTCGCACCCTCGGGCGACACGGTCGACACGATGACGTGCAGCGCGATCGACGCGGCGATTGCGGCGCCGACCGTCCACAACAGCGCTGCCGCATAAGGCGCGTGAGCGAGGGGCGCATGTCCGCCCCGCCCGAGGACGACCGCCAGGTACGCCGCGTACGACGTGATCGTGACCAGGGCCAGGATCCAGGCCCGTTTCTCTTCGAATGCCACTACCGGCTCCCCGTGTGAATAGAACCTGACACCAGGGAGTGTCAAGCAGTCGCGACACGATGTCAAGATTTCTGTACATCGATGTTGTGGCTACCGAGTGCCTCCGGTAGATCGTCTTGCGTGACGCGAGTGCAACTGACGGATGCGGAGTGGGAGTTCATCGATCCGCACCTGCCGATCGGCCGGTACGGCCCGTACCCCGAGCAGCTACGGCAGCAGTTCGAGGGCGTGATCTGGTGGTTCAAGACCGGCGGGCAGTGGCGGGAGATGCCGCAGGAGTTCGGCGCCTGGTCGACCGTTCACAACCGCTTCCGGCAGTGGCGTGACGCCGGCGTCTTCGAGGCCCTGCTGGAGGGCCTGATCGCGGAAGCCGCGAAGCGGGGGAAGGTGGACCTGTCCCTGGTCAGCATTGACTCCACCACCGCGCGCGCTCACCACGACGCTGCCGGGATGCACCTGGGCGAGGACATCGTCACCGCGCTGGAGAAAGCCGCCGCCGAGGAGGAGAAGGCCAGATCAAAGGGGGCGGCCTCGAAGAACAAAACGGGCAGGACGCCGAGCCCGATCCCGAGCGGGAAGAGCGACGACGCATCCGGCGCCGCCGAAAACTCCGACTGAAGGCCGCTCTCCTCGGACGCTCCAGGGGCGGGCAGACCAGCAAGGTCCACCTCGCCGCCGACCGCAAGTGCCGCCCGCTGGCGTTCGTCCTGACCGCGGGACAGGCCGCGGACAGCCCGCAGTTCATCCCCGTGCTGGGGAAGATACGGGTCCGCGGGCCCGTCGGCCGTCCCCGCACCCGGCCGGGCGCCGTCGCCGGGGACAAGGCCTACTCGTCCCGCGGAAACCGCGCTCACCTGCGCAGACGCGGCATCAAGGCAGTGATCCCGGAGAGGAAGGACCAAGCCGCCAACCGGAAGAAGAGGGGCTCCGGGGGCGGTCGGCCCGTCAGTCACGACGCCGACCTCTACAAGGAGAGGAACACCGTCGAGCGCCTGATCAACAAGCTCAAGGCCTGGCGAGGCATCGCCACCCGGTACGACAAGACCCCGGAAAGCTACCTCGCCGGCCTCCACCTACGCGCCTCGATGATCTGGATCAAAGACCTCACCCAGGCCGTCTCCTGATCACAACCCGATACGCGCCCTAGAGCCGTTCTAGGTAGTGGTGGCCGCGCCAAAGCGAAGCCCTGCGCGCCGCAGGGGGCCCGTGTGGAGCATGTAGTAACGGGAGATAAGGAAGCCAGGTCACCGGGATATCGGACGCGGTCTGTAAATCTGCCGGATGGGTGCGCCTGATGCTTCATCAGGTGACTGCCGTCAGGCCTGATAGAAGACGCCGTGGGCCATCTCTGGGTCAGATGGCCAGCCGAGAGTGATCCGGACGGCGTTTGGTCAGGTCAACTGTGGTACGGACGTGGCCAGAACGAGGCTCTTGAAAACCGTCGTGGCAGCGATGTCACCGTGAGTTCGAATCTCACCGCTTCCGCCAGGTCAGAGAGTGTGCAGGTCAGATGGGGTGTCTCCCGGGGAGGGGCACTCCTTCTGCGTGCGGCTGTCTCACCTTGATGCTCTGTCGCGTTGTTGACCAGGGTGTGTGGACCAGGCGTGGACCACGGTCCATGCCGCGTTTAGGCCCTCTGTCGGGTCCGGTGCATCGCGCGTGTCTTCGGCCAGGATCACCGGCTTGGGGCGTATGTGGGTCACGCCGGACAGACAGAATGCCATCAGGGTTCCCGCAGCAGCCGTCTACGCTCTCGGCATGCACCGCAGCGATGTCACGCGGGACGACGGCACGTGGGTGGGCCTGTCCCTGGACGTACAGGGCCGCCACCAGCCGGGGTTGTGCGTGTTCACTGCCAGTGGGCAACTGCTGGTCTCCCAGATGTCGCAGCCTGTGCTGCTCGCCGTCGTCGATGAACAACACGATGGCGTGGACTTCTGGCGCACCGACGGGTATCGCTCCTTCGTCCCGCCCTTGCGTGCTGATACGGGCCGCGCCCTGGCGGGCAGCCCGGAACGGTGGGCCCACCGGTTTGCGCAGTACCTCATCGACGCGCCGGGCAGCCCGTTGCACGAGGGCCGGTGGCTGCTCTCGTGCGACAGCCCGCTCCGGCACTGGCGCCACGCCGACGTCTCGCACGCCGAATACTGGAACTCGATGCTCGTCGACGGCCATCCGAACGGCTACATCGACTGGTTCCTCCATGCTCATTCATGGGAGGTCCTGCCGCTGCGGCCGATGCCCGATGCCGACGACAGCCGGGTCAAGGCGTACCGCAAGCAAGCCCGTGAAGGGACACTCCCACCCGTCCTGTTGTGGTGGGTCAGTGGCCTGGACTGCCATCTGATCCTGGACGGTCACGCGCGGTTCGCCGCGGCAGTCGCCGAATCCGTCGAGCCTCCGCTGCTGGAACTGCACCGCACGGTCCCGCGCGATGACCTGGCCACGCGCACCGAGGAAGCCGTGGGCTACTACGAGGACGAACTGGCACGCTTCGCCGCACTCCGCGCTGTCCACGGTCCCGCAGTCCCGGACGGCGCTGCCACCGCCGGCCCACAGCTCGTCCGCCTCCTTCACGACCTGAACACCGCCGAACAGCCGACCTGGGCCTGGCCACTGCCCGGCGGGGAAAGGCAGTGGCATCGCATCGCGCGCGAGGTGACAGCCAGCCAGAACTGGCTCTGTACCTGACTCCTGCCAACGCCTCCGCCAACCATGACATCCGGGCGTACCGCCGCACCGTCAGGGGCGCGCCGCGATGAAGGCCAACCTTCCCAGGCTCGAACTATCACGCGTACGCAGGCTGCCCTCAGCAGGTGTCCGCGCCCGAGTCGGTCCGACCCGCCCTAGGACCCGGCTGGCCGTTGGGCGGCATCTTTTGTGGTGCCCGTGGTCCGTGTCCGCGTTCCGCATTGTGGGGTAGGGGATCAAGCGTTAGGCATTCCGGTACGTGTTCCAGGTGCTTCGTCGCGCTGGCGGTCTACGAGGTTTCCTGCTGCACGGAGCCACCACCGCTGGCCTGCGGATTCCGGCGGCTTGATCGGCTACTCCACCCGGCGGGATGCCATCTCGTCCGTAGGTCAGGCGCCAGTGCCTGGGGAAATCCACTGAGCAGATGTGGGGTCATCCCTGAGTAGAGGTTGGCCGTTTCCAAGACTCTGACCGCGTTTTGGTGAATGATCTTGGTTTGTATGTGCGAGCGGTCTGACCACGTCGGTGTGGCCGTGCGCCGTCACGTGTGCTTGTCGGCGGAGTGGGTGACGACCGGCTCGAAGTCGGCGGGCAGGAGCTTCACCGCGAGATCGACGGCCTCTGTGGCAGTTTCGACTTGGCCGACCACGGTGAGGGGATCGCGGCGACGGACCTTGAACGATCCGTTGCGGAGAGGTTCGATGGATCCGGCCTGCAAGATCCAGGGGTAGTCGGTGCGGCTGCTGAAGAGCAGAGCGAAATGACTGGTGAACGGATACAGCCGCCGCAGCCGTGGTGTCGCGGCAGCCGCCTCCAGCAGCGGAACGATGCCCGGATAGGGGTGTCCTGGCGAGCGAATCTCGTGTACATCGCGTGCCCACTGCCAGCTGAGTTGTAGTGACAGCCATCGGGCTTCGATGGCGGCGGCCGACCCGTGACTGCGCGCTTCGGCCATGTCGGGCAGAACCGGCTTTGGAGGCAGGAGCGGCGGTTCTGAGGCTTGGCTGCTCGGGTCCACCGCCACAGTGTGCTCCTGCCTGGGCTTTCACGGAATCACGGGCAGATCCGTTTCCAAAGAGCGCCATCACCACGCACAAAACCATGAGCGAAGGCAGAACTCAGACGGGACCTACTGCTTTGCCGGACCTCCGTATCGGCGGACCAAGAACCTTGTCGACCTCCTCGGATGCGGCGTCGAGGAGCTCCTCACCGAACAGGCAGATGGTGTCTTCCCAAGGGTGCCCAAAGCTACCGAAGTGGAAGTCTTCCGACAGGAAGATGAAGTAGTCCCCGTCCGGGTACGGGCTGAGAGGCCAAGCCGGTTGCCCAGGACCGCCGACCGCCTGCGGGGCGAAACGATACGAAGTGTGCTGCCAGTCGAGCGCGAACAGCGTGCTCTGCGGTCCAACGCAGGACGTCAGCCCCTGCTCGACCACCTCGACCAAGCGGTCGAGACGCTCGTAGTCAGGCTCGTCGGGAAGCGTCGCCAGACTCCAGGTGACCGACGCAACGGGTTCCTTGATGGCCGGCCACTTGAGCGAGTTCGTACTCGGCCGGAAATTGAACTCTGCGTAGAAGCGGTCCCAGACACGTCCATACTCAGCTTCTGGCAGCACGGCCACGGGATCTTCCATCATTCGACGATCCTAACGAGCGCCAGAGCGAAGATCGTTATGGATCGTTCACGAAAGTGCGGACGGAACCATTCTCAAGGGGCTCGTCAAGGCCGGGTGTGACCAAGAACCGGCGTACTGGGTCTGGGAATTTGCTGGTCAGCGGCATTGTCTCGCTGGGGCGCGCGGACCATGCCCAGCAGGGAGAAGGCGCCGTCCTCTCCCCGTTGTGGGGTGAGGACGACGCCTGAGGTTGGACGGATCACCTCGCCTATTCGTCGTCGGCAGACTTCAAGGCCCGTCCGATCTGCTGGTTCGCGCGCTGCTGGTTGCGGTGGATCGCCTTGGCGTAGAAACGGAACAGGACCGCGATGCTGTGGCCCGCCCGGCGCGCGACCTCGGCCGGGGAGACGCCGGACGCAAGCCAGAGCGAGACGCCCGCGTGGCGCAGGGAGTAAGGCACGCCGGCCAGCGGTGAGGCCGCTTCGGACTCCGTCAGCGCTGTGAGCCGGGCCGTCTTCCACGCCTCGCCGTACTCCTTGGAGAGGAGGTGGCCACCCTGGGTCGCGCGGAAGAGCCGGCCGTCCTCGGCGGTGCCGAACTCCTTGATGTGCTCGCGGACCAGGCGCACGAGAACCGGCGGGATCGGAACTGGCCGGGTCGCCTTGCGGGCCCGCTTCTTCAGGCCGCGCGTATCGAACGACTCCCCCGTGTCCGTCCAGCCGGAGCCGACTCGGGCCATGCTCGTGGAGAGTAGGACTTCGCCCCAACCCTCCTCGGGAAGGCTGAAGTCGTCCTCACGAAGACCGGCCGCCTCACCAGGGCGGTTGGCCGCGTAGTAGAGGCAGCCGAAGAACGCCATCAGGTGCCGTCCGCGTTCGCCCTGCTCGCCGACAGCGTCGATCAGCGATTTCGCCAGCTTCGGGCCGGGGACGAACCGGAAGTCGATCTCGTCGTCAGCCTGGGGCGGAGTCCAGTCGACCTTGTCGAGGGGCAGGGTCGTCAGCAACTCCCGCTCTACCGCGTACCGGAGACAGTTGCTGAGAACCGTCCGCTTGCGGTTCACCGTGTTCTCGGCAGCGGCCGTGCCGTCCTGCTTCAGCTTCAGCGCGTCGAGCGCCGTACGGACCACCGAGGGCGTGTTGAGGTCGGTGATGTCCACGGACTTCCGGCCGATCCAGTCCAGCGCGGCCACGATGTCGGCAGGCGGCTCCTCGACGTCGAGGCGCGGCCTCAGTGTTCCGTCATCGCCGAGGACGAACCGGTAGACCCACGAGTAGAGGGCGATCCGGAGCACCTTCGGAGCCGGAGCCCCGCGTTGGTCCTTGACCAGCTTCGGCGTGATGGTCGCGAGCGTGTCAGCGATGCTCGCGCGGTGCTTGGCCGATGCGCTCGGCCACTTCATCTCGGCGTACGTGCGGGTATGGACGTACCAGGTAGCGGAGTTGAGCGCCTGGACCTCCGAGGCAGGCAGGCCGGTTTCCGTGTCGAACTGCTCGCGGTTGCGCAGGGCGGTCAGCAGCTCGGCACGGCGCCCGTCGGCCTGGGCCTTGATCTTGTAGCTCTTGGAGAAGGGGCGGGGGCCGACGCGCCAACGGAGTTGGTGTGCCGCCGCGCGGTTGGGCCGCTTGCGGATGCCCCAGATCTGGACGTCGTAGGTCAGCACGCTTCCTGCACCTCGCAGCCGTCGAACCAGGCGTCGAGGTCGGCCCGGCGGATACGTATCTGACCGTTGGGGAGCTTCAGGTGCCTCGGTGCCTGGCCCCCCCGGGCCCGCATTCGGTAGCACTGCCTTCGACGCACACCCTTTACGAGCTCTTCGGGAGCCTCTGGCCTCACGGCCCCCGCGGTCGGGGTCGGAGAGGGACCGTGATGGCCGGATTTCCGTCGGCTCAAGCGCTAACGGGGCAGCGCCCCACGTACGCTGGACTGGGGCGCCGTGCCTGCTACCCGTTCACCCCCGTGTAGTGCCCCAAACTCCACCGCCACAGTAGCCGCGCCCCCAGAAACGCGGCCAGACCCAGCAGTGGTGAGGCCGCCGCCAGCCAGTACGGTACGCCCGTGTCGTGGCCGTGGCCGGTCAGTACCGCCGCCGGGAAGTAGGCGACGAACGCGAGCGGCAGTCCGAAGGTGAGGAAACCGCTCACCGCCCTGGGCAGCACGTTGAGCGGATAGCTGCCGAACGTGCCGAGCAGTTCCTCCAGCCAGCGGCCCCAGTAGTCGGCGGCCGGGAAGCGCAGCGACGCGCACGCCACCACCGTGAACAGGGCAGCCTCAAGGAGCATCCCGCCGAGGACACAGACCACGAGGTACATGATCCGGCCCGCCGTCCAGTCCAGGTCGCTGCGGGAGAGCGCGCCCACCATCAGGCCCACGGCCACCGTCAGGTCGCCGATGGCGTTGGTGGGGAAGACGGACAGCTGCACCTGCCGGAACACCGGCATCGGACGGACCAGATACGTGTCGATCATTCCTTCCTGGATGATCCGGCCGATTCCGTGCAGCCGCCCGAGGAACAGCACGAAGATGCCGTGTGCCAGCATCCGGGTCGCCGGGATCAGCAGCACCTCCGAGCTGTCCCAGCCGCCCATCCCGGCGAACCGGGTCAGCAGCACTGTCGCGAACACGATCACCGACACCTGCCAGATGGCGCCGATCGCGATCATCAACAGGAACTCGGAGCGGTACTCCAGCTGGGCGCGGAAGTTGAGGCGCGTGATGCGCCACGCGATACGTACGGCGTTCACGGGTCTCAGCCTCCCTGGGAGACGACACGGAGGGCGGCCCGCCGCCACAGGAACCGGGTGAACAGGGCCAGTACGAGGATCCAGCCGGCCTGGACGGAGAGCTGGAAGGCGGCGTCCGAGAGCGGGACGCGCCCCACGTACAGCGACAGCGGCACGCTCAGCGTGGCCTGGAAGGGCAGCATGGAGCTGAGCGTGATGAACCAGTCCGGGAAGAACCACAGCGGTGCGTAGACCCCGGACAGCAGGTTCTGCGCGAAGATCAGGATGAGCATCGCGGCGCCGTTGCGCAGCGTCCAGAAGCACAGCTGGTCGATGACGAGCATGACGTAGTAGAGAACCAACTGGCCGAGCAGCAGACTGAGCGCGAACACCCCGGCCACGGCTGCCGATCCGGGCGGCTGGACCACCCCGGCGGCCAGGCAGAGGGCGAAGCCGGCCAGCGCCCACGCGAACCCGTACAACTGCTCGCCGAGCGCCCGCAGCGCGTAGTAGCGCTGGGGTGGCAGCGGGCGCAGGTACCAGTACACGATCGTGCCGAAGTGCATGTGCTGGAGCACGGTGTCGCGGCCCGCGTACTGGTCCAACTCCCGCAGCCGCGAGGCGAGTACGGCCATGACGGCGTACGTCACCGCCTGCTCGCGGTCGAGGCCGGCCGTCGTACCGGTCTGCTGGTACAGGCCGTTCCACAGCGACGCGACCAGGACCACCTGGACGGTCAGCCGAATCAGGGCGGCAGTCATCCGGGGCGGGGCATACAGCTCACCGAGAGGGGTGACCCTGGCGGACCGCCAGGCGTGCAGGACGGCCATGTCAGCCGCCCCCGTGCGATTCCGGTGCCTCGGCCTGGACGTACGCGGCCCGCATCACGTCCTCCAGGTCGGCCTCGTCGAGGGCGATGTCCGTCACCTCGTACCGCTCGATGACCCGCTTGAGCGCCTGGTGGACCGTCGGGGCGTCCGGGCCTTGGGGTCCGAAGACCACCTTCGGACCCTCGCGGCGGAGCAGTGCGATGCCCGGGAGCGCCTCGACCTCCGCGTGCGGGTCGGCCAGTGTCGCCCGGACCTGCCAGGTCGAGCCGAACCGCTTCTTGATCTCGTCCAGTGTGCCGTCCAGCACCAGCCGGCCGTGGTTGACGAGGACGACCCGCTCGGCGAGCCGCTCGACCTCCGTCATGTCGTGCGTGGTCAGCAGCACCGTCCGGCCGCGCTCCTCGACCTGATGGCGCAGGAACTCCCGCACCTGCTCCTTGACGACCACGTCCATCCCGATGGTGGGCTCGTCGAGGAACACCACCGGCGGATCGTGCAGCAGCGCCGCCGCCAGGTCGCAGCGCACCCGCTGGCCCAGCGACAGATGCCGTACGCGGGTGTCCCAGAAGGTGGAGAGCTCAAGGAGGTCGTCGAACTCCTGGAGGCGTACGGCGTGTTCGGGCTTCGGTATCTCGTAGATGTCCCGCAGGATCGAGAACGACTCGCGCACCGGCAGGTCCCACCAGAGCTGGGTGCGCTGGCCGAACACCGCCCCGATGTTGCGGGCGTTGCGCTCGCGCTCCAGGTACGGCACCACGCCGGCGACGCGTGCCTCGCCGGACGTGGGGGTGAGGATGCCGGTGAGCATCTTGATGGTCGTCGACTTGCCGGCGCCGTTCGGCCCGAGCAGGGCGAGGAGTTCACCCGGCGCCACGTCGAAGGTGACGTCGGAGACGGCGTCCTTCGCGACCCGCTCCGGCTGGACGAGGGAGCGCAGCGCGCCGGTGAAACCGGGACGCCGCACGGTGGTGTGGAAGGTCCGGGACAGCCCCCGGACCTCTATGGAACCACTCACTCAGGGCACCTCCGAGAGCTTGCGACGCACGAACACGGCCGTCCGGCTGGGGGGCCGGACGGCCGTGTGACCGGTAACATTCTCAGTCGGCGACGGCCGAGAAGACAACGGAGAATTCAGCGGGCTGAACCCGCAGCAGGTACTGCGGAAGTGCGCCCGGCCCGCAGGACTGTGAGCCGATTCCCTGCTGCCCGTGGTCGAGGTTGACCCACACCGTGTCGCCGGGTGTCAGGTCGGTGAGGTGGTCGGCCGCGTCGAGCTGTTCGCTCGTCCAGCGGCGCGCCGTGAACCAGAACTCCGGGTCGCCGTCGACCCGCAGCCCGCCGAGTTCGGCCCAACGGACGCCCGCCCGGGCGCCGTTTTCCTGCGGGCGGAGGTAGGGGGTCTGCAGTTCGTCGACAGTGGACTCCCAACGACCCAGCATGGAGGCCGAGTCGGTGTCCGGGTACCCCTCGCCGGGGCCGCCGCCGAACCACGTCACCCGGTCCGCGCCAGACAGTCCCAGGCGAATACCGAGCCTCGGCAGCGGCAGCGTCCAGTCGCCCTCCGGGTCGACGGTCACGGTCAGCTTCAGCTTGTCGCCGTCGGACGTCCAGCGGTACACCGTGTTCAGGCCCACCTCGGCCGCGGCGGGTGCCACCCGGGTCCGTACCGTCAGCGCGTTCTCGCCCGACTCGACGGAATCCAGGCGGTGTTGCATCCGGTGCAGGCCCAGCTTGCGCCAGAGCATGCCGTATCGCTCGTCGGGCTGCCAGGCAGCGCCGTCGTCGTTGTCGGTGGGCGCCCGCCAGACGTCCAGCTTCGGGCCGATGACATCGACCCCGTTGATCGACATCAACGCGCCGGTCGAGGGGCTGAAGACGGCAGGACCGAGCATGATGCCGTCCCGCTCGGCGCGGGCGGAAGGCTCGCCCCCGGTGCTGATCCGCAGCAACCTGGACTCGGCGGGACGCTCGCTCGCGGCGACGTTCACCAGGGTGCGGGCGTGGACAGGGAGTTGGCCCCAGGCCACCGGATGGCCCTGCGACCCCCACATCGTGTCCTCGGCGAGTGTGGCCCGCACGGTCCAGCAGGTCTCGGCGCCCCTGCCGTCGGCCGGCGGCTGCGGCAGCTTCACCTCCGCCGACTCGCCGGGCGCGAGCGCGGGCACCACCAGGGTGCCGCTCTCGACCGCCGTGCCGTCGACGTCGTACGACCACGCGAAGGTGAGCGCGGACAGGTCGGCGAAGTCGTACGCGTTGGTCACGCGCACGGTCCCGTCCGTGCCGTCGCCCTCGATGCGGACCGGCTCGATGACCTTCTTGTACTCGACGAGCCCCGGTGACGCCGTCCGGTCCGGGAAGATCAGCCCGTCGCAGACGAAGTTGCCGTCGTGCAGCTCCTCGCCGAAGTCGCCGCCGTACGCGTAGCCGAACCGCTCGTCCTTGATGCCGTGGTCGATCCACTCCCAGATGAAGCCGCCCTGGACGCGGTCGTGGTCCTCGAAGATCCGCTGGTAGTCGGCGATGCCGCCGGGGCCGTTGCCCATGGCGTGGCCGTACTCGCAGAGGATGAACGGGAGCCCGCGGCGCTTCTGCGTGCCGCCGTCCAGGCCCTGGCCGATGCGCTCGGTCTCCGCGTGGTCGGCGTACATGCGCGAGTACATGTCCGTGTCGCGGCAGTCCCAGTCGCCCTCGTAGTGCACGAGCCGGGAGCTGTCCCGGCTGTGGATCCACTTCGCCATGGCGGTCAGCCCGCGTCCGGTGCCGGCCTCGTTGCCCAGCGACCAGATGACGATCGACGGGTGGTTCTTGTCGCGCTCGACCATCCGGGAGGCGCGGTCCAGGAGGGCCGGGGTCCAGCGGTCGTCGTCGACGGGGTTGTCGCGCCAGTTCTGCTCGGTGAAGCCGTGGGTCTCCAGGTCGCACTCGTCGATGACCCACAGGCCGTACTCGTCGCACAGGTCGAGGAAGGCCGGGTGCGGCGGGTAGTGCGAGGTGCGGACGGCGTTCAGGTTGTGCCGCTTCATCAGCAGCACGTCGGCCCGCATGGTCTCCAGGTCGAGGGTGCGCCCCTTCTCGGGGTGCCACTCGTGCCGGTTGACGCCCTTGAAGAGGACGGCCTTGCCGTTGACCTTGATGAGTCCGTCCGCCAGTTCCACGGTCCGGAAGCCGATGCGCAACGGCACCCGCTCACCGGCGGTGACCAGCTCGCCGTCGTACAGACGGGGTGTCTCGGCGGTCCACGGCTCGACCGCGACCGCTACCGGCTCACCGGTCCTGACATCGATGTCCAGCTCAGGGACGGTGACTCGCCCCTCGACATCGGACTCGACGCGGAGTGTGCCCTCGCCGGTCGTGTGGTCGTACGAGGAGTGCACGAAGAAGTCGAGGACACTGGCCGCCGGGCGGTGCAGCAGGGTCACGTCCCGGAAGATGCCCGGCAGCCACCACTGGTCCTGGTCCTCCAGATAGGAGCCCGCCGACCACTGGTGGACCCGGACGGCGAGGACGTTGCCGCTGGGCTTCAGCAGCTCGCCGACCGCGAACTCGTGCGCCAGCCGTGAGCCCTTGAAGTCGCCGATGTCCGTGCCGTTCAGCCACACCCGGGCGCACGACTCGACGCCGTCGAAGCGCAGCACGGCCCCGCCGTCCGACAGGTCGGGCCAGTCCGACGGCAGGTCGAAGACGTGTAGGTGGTCGCCGGTCGGGTTCTGGGTCGGCACGCGCGGCGGGTCCACCGGGAAGGGGTAGAGGTGGTTGGTGTAGATCGGCGAACCGAATGCCCCGTCCCCCTGGAGGACCCAGTGACCGGGGACCGTCACCTCGGCCCAGTCCCCGGCGTCGTAGCCCGGCTCGGCGAACGAGTCGTCCGCGCCGTCGGCGGTCGGTGACAGCCGGAAGCGCCAACTGCCGTTCAGGGACAGTGAACCGGCGTCCGAGGACGCGTACCAGGCGCGGGGCGGAAGGGCCCCGCGGCCGGGTGAGACGTCTTCGACGTAGTCGGTGGACATGGCAGTGGTGCGGAAGGACATCGGTCTCCAGGTATTGAGGGAAGGTTCAGCCCTTGATGCCTGTCCGTGCGATCCCCCGCACCAGCCGGCGCTGGAGGAAGAGGAACACGGACACCAAGGGAAGGACGGAAATGATGGTCGCCATGAAGATCAGGTGGAAGTCGACCGTCTGATTCGTCATGTACGACGACAGTGTCACCCGCACCGTCCAGGTGCTGGGGTCCTGGCCGATGGCCAGTGGCCACAGGAAGGTGTTCCAGCCGTTGATGAAGGTGATCGTGGCGATCGCCGCGAACAAGGTCAGCGAGTTGGGTATGACGACACGCCAGTACGCACCCCAATAGCCGAGCCCGTCCACGCGCGTCTCCTCCTCCAGCTTCTTCGGGAACCCCAGGATGTACTGCCGAAAGAGGAAGCAGGTGAAACCGCTGGGGAGGCCCGGGATGATGAGACCTCGGTAACTGTCCACCCCCATCCGCGGGGCGATACCGGGACGAAGCTGGGCACGATGGTCACGGCTGCCGGGATCATCAGAGTGGTCGGGGCGCCATGGACCACCGTGCCGACCGGACGGATGTGGAACCGGACGGGCGGCCTTTGGCCAAGGCTTCGGAAATCGATTGGGCGAACTCCGTTCGGGACGGTCAGGGGTTTGGACCGGACCTATTTCAGTGGCCCGGGACCGCTGCCGCGCCGGACGGCCGACGACCGTTGGGTGGCCGCGGACAGGGCGCCTTCGAGGGCGAAGGTGGCCGCGCCCAGGCACACCGGATCCCCCGGGATGGGGGAGAGGACGATCTCGGTGGCCGCCAGGGGCCGTTTCAGCGCGTGCCGGGCCACCGCCTCGCGTACCTCGGCGACCAGCGGCTCGCCGAGTGTGGCGGCGACCCAGCTGCTCAGCACGACGATCTCGGGATTCAGCAGGTTCACCAGGTCGGAGATGCTCGCGCCCAGATAGCGGGCCATGTCCCGGACCACCTTCACGGCCACCGGATCACCGGCGGCGACCCCACGGGCCAGCGCGTCGACTGTCGCCGTCTGGTCGTCGGGATGCAGCAGCGCGCCACCCGGGTCCAGCTCCTCCAGGTTCAGCATGATTCCGGGCGCGCCGACATACGTCTCGACGCAGCCGCGGTTGCCGCAGTGGCACAGGCGCCCGTCCAGTACGAGGGTTGTGTGCCCCCACTCCCCGGCGCTGTTGCTCACCCCCCGGTGCACCCCGCCACCGATCACGAGGCCGGCGCCGACGCCCGTCCCGAGGTTCACCACGACCGCGTCGGCGTGCCCGCGTACGGCCCCGAACCACAGCTCGGCCACTGCACAGGCACGCAGCGGGTTGTCGAGGTGCAGCGGATAGGCGATGTGCTCGGTGAGCAGGTCGAGGAGGGGTACGTCGTGCCAGTCCCAGTTCGGCGCGTACTCGGCGACACCGGTGACCCGGTCCACCTGCCCCGGCACGCTCACCCCGACACCGAGAACCCGGGCGCCCTCGATCCCGGCCTGCGCGACCACCGAACCGACGGCCGTGGCGACATGCCCGACCACCTGCTCGGGGCGGCTCTCGCCGGGGCGCATGTGCTCGGCGGCGCGGGCCAGGACGTTCAGCCCCAGGTCGAACAGTTCGGCCCGGACGTATGTCTCCGCGATGTCGACACCGATCAGCGCGCCGCCCGTCGCGTTGACGGCCACGAGACCCCTCGGGCGCCCGCCGGCCGAGTCCTCGAAGCCGACCTCGGTCAGCATCCGCAGGTCGATGAGTTCCCCGACGAGTGTGGCGACCGTGGCGAGACTGAGCCCGGTGCCGGCGGCCAGCTCGGGCCGGGACGTCGGTGACTCGGCGATGATCTGGCGCAGCACCGCATAGCGGTTCGCGGTGCGGATGTCACGTGACGTGCGCTTCACCACCGGGCTCGCCCCCTCGCCGTGCAGATCTCGGTGCGGAACTCGGTGCGGACGGGCCGGAGCGCGACGGCACCGGCGCGGCGCAAGGCTATGGGCAGTGAGGGAGGTTCGACAAGGGGTTAGGAAAGGGGCTGAGGAAAGTCTCGGCGTACGCGGCGCCGTATCCGGCCCGGGGTCAGTCGCCGAGCACCTCCCGTACGAACGCGTTCGTGAACTTCTTCGAGGGGTCCAGGAACGCCGCCAGCGCAGCGAAGTCCGCCAGCTTCGGATACCGTCCGCGCACCACCTCCGCCGGTACGGCGAACACCTTGCCCCAGTGCGGACGTGCCCCGTACGGGTTCAGCGCCGCCTCGACCCGTCGCACCACGGGCAGTACCGCGGCGGTGTCCGCCACCCAGGTGAAGTGGAACGCCACGCTGTCCCGCCCGTACGCCGGGCTCAGCCACTGTGTGTCCGCGGCGATCGTCCGGACCTCGCACACCTGGAGCACCGGCGCGACGACGTCCCGGATCGCGTCGAGCGAGCGCAGGGCGTCCAGGGCGTAAGGGCGCGGCAGCAGGTACTCCGACTGGAGCTCCTCGCCGCTGCTCGGCGTGAACTCCGCACGGAAGTGCGGGAGTCGCTCGTGCCAGGGCCCCGGCACCCCGAACTGCTCGGTGCAGTTCACGGCCGGCATCCCCGGCACCGGGTGCATCGCCTCGGTGGCGGGCGCGGCCCAGGGGAAGTCCTGCCGTGCCTGGTCGGTGCGCCGCTTCAGCCACACCTGCCTGAAGCCCGGCGCGCGCCAGTCCGTGAACAGGCTCACGCTGTACGCGGCACCGGCCACGTCCTCGAAGTCCAGCCCGTCCAGCGGCAGTTCGGTGAACACGTACTGCTCGACCTCGAAGTCCGCCTCCAGGTCGAGGGTGAGGGCCGTGACGACGCCCAGCGCGCCGAGTGAGGTGACGGCGCCGTCGAACCGGTCCTCGCCCCGCGTGATCGTCACCGTCGAGCCGTCCGCCGTGACCAGCTCGACCTCACGTACCGGGGTGGCGAGCGAACCGTTGGTCACCCCTGAACCGTGCGTGCCGGTCGCCACGGACCCCGCCACCGAGATGTGCGGCAGGGACGCCATGTTCGGCAGCGCGAGTCCGCGCCCGTGGACGAACCGCGCCAGCTCCGCGTACCGGACCCCGCCCCCGACCCGGACCGTACGGGCCGCCGTATCGACGTCGACCTCCTGCTCCAGCCCGGCCAGGGAGAGCAGGACACCGCCGTCGCCCGGCTCGGCGATCTCGTTGAACGAGTGCCCGCTGCCCAGCACCCGCACCCGCGCGCTCTCGGCCACCAGCGCCCGCAGGGCGTCCAGGGAGCCCGGTCGGTGCAGCTCCGTGGGCGTGTAGATGATGTTGCCCGCCCAGTTGGTCAGCGTCTCGGCCATCGGGTTCGTCCCTCCGCTCAGATGTGTCGACCTTCTCACGCAGCCGCGTGTGACATGCCCGAGGGGCCCCGCGACCACAGTCGCGCAGCCGGGGGCATACCGTGAGGAGTCGAACGCCGGAGTACCGCCGGAGCTGGAGGAGACACGGGATGGGCAGCCGCACCGCGCTGGTCGAGGATCTGATGGAGCGCTTTCCGCACGTACCGCGGGAAGCTGTCTTCAAAGAGGACCTGCTCAGGGGTGGTGTGGCCTTCGACCCGTCCGCGCTCAGCGACAACGAGAGCGGCGACGTCAAGCCGAAGTCGTACTTCATCTTCTCCTTCGACCACGGCACCCTCCCCGAGCTGGGCGAGGCCGCGCTGCGCCGCCCGCCGGAGGAGATCATCCTCACCGGCGGCCCCTACGACCTGCGCCGGACCGTCGTGTCGGTGCGGGTGAACCCCGCCTCGCCGTACCGGGTGGCGTCCGACGAGGACGGCGTCCTCGGGCTCTACCTGGACGGGAAGCGGATCTCGGACGTCGGGGTGCCGCCGATGCCCGAGTACTACAAGCACAAGCTCTCCAACGGGAAGTCCGTCATGGAGGTCGCCCCCACCATCCAGTGGGGCTACCTCATCTACCTGACCGTCTTCCGGGTCTGCCAGTACTTCGGCGCCAAGGAGGAGTGCCAGTACTGCGACATCAACCACAACTGGCGCCAGCACAAGGCGGCCGGGCGGCCCTACACGGGCGTGAAGGACGTCGACGAGGTACTGGAAGCCCTGGAGATCATCGACCGCTACGACACGGCGAAGGCCTCCACCGCCTACACCCTCACCGGCGGCGCCATCACCTCCAAGCTCCAGGGCCGCGACGAGGCCGACTTCTACGGCATGTATGCCAAGGCCATCGAGGAGCACTTCCCGGGCCGCTGGATCGGCAAGGTCGTCGCCCAGGCGCTGCCGAAGGACGACGTCCAGCGCTTCAAGGACTACGGCGTGCAGATCTACCACCCCAACTACGAGGTGTGGGACCGCCGGCTCTTCGAGCTGTTCTGCCCCGGCAAGGAGCGCTACGTAGGCCGCGACGAGTGGCACAAGCGCATCCTCGACTCGGCTGACGTCTTCGGCGCGCGCAACGTCATCCCCAACTTCGTGGCCGGCGTGGAGATGGCCGAGCCGTCCGGGTTCACGACGGTCGACGAGGCGATCGCCTCCACCACCGAAGGCCTGCGCTTCTTCATGTCGCACGGCATCACGCCCCGCTTCACCACCTGGTGCCCCGAGCCCACCACCCCGCTCGGCAAGGCCAACCCGCAGGGCGCGCCGCTGGAGTACCACATCCGCCTGCTGGAGGCCTACCGCGCCACGATGGACGAGTTCGGCCTCGACTCGCCCCCCGGCTACGGCGAACCCGGCCCCGGCCGAGCCGTCTTCTCCGTCAGCTCCTTCATGGACAGCCTGCCGGCCCGGGATTCGGCGCCGAAGGTCTGAACGGAACGCCGCCGAGATCCGTATGGGGGGACGGTGGTAGTACTTCCGGGGAACGAATCCGGTCGTTTTTCCCACCCCGGACCACCGTACGGCGAGCCCGCGTTGACATGTTGCGACATGTGGATACGTCGCTTGTCAGTTGCGCGGGGAACGTGAAAGGCTCGGGCTCCGTTTCGCGAAACGGTTCCCAACTCCCCTTCTCGTGGGGTCAGTTGACCTTGACGTTGGCGTGTGCAAGCCGTTGATGCTGGAGTCCCCCCATATGCCAGATCTGCCGACCCCTCAGGACGCCGCCGAAGCAGCGCTGTTCTCCGAGTGCTGGGACGCGGTCCTCTCGTACGCCGACCTCTGTACGTCCGGCTCGTCCGCCGGCACCGAACTGGCCGCCGAGGCGTTCACGCACGGTATCCACGCGGCCCGGGCCGCCGACTTCGGGGCCCGCAGCACCGGGCGCCGCACACCCCGCCTGCCCTGGATACCCCTGCTGCTGGCGGCGGTTCGCAGTACCGCCGCGTCCTGGGAGGAGACCGGGCACGGCAACCACCTCGACCCCGACCTGCGGCTGTGGCTCAACTCCGACAAGGCCGCCCGGTACGTGGGGCCGCCGCTGCGCCGCCCACTGGCGCTGCGCGCCCTGCGTGACATGCAGGCAGCGGACGCCGACCTGATCTGGCTGGCCGAGGTGGAGGCGCTGCCCCTGGACCAGGTGGCCCGCCGGCTCGGCCTCGACCCGGTGAACGCCGCCGAGGAACTCGCCCAGGTGCGCATCCTGTTCAGGGACCGCTGCCAGCGCAACCTGCTCGACACCCCGCTGGACCCCGACTGCCGCCGCTACGCCCGGCTGCTCGACGCGGTCACCCGCTCACAGGGCGCCGAGGTGCCCGAGGACCTCTCCCGGCACCTCGCGACCTGCGTGGAGTGCGCCGAGGCAGCCGCCTGCCTGCGGCTGTACGGCGGGATCAGCGGGCTGTCCGCCGCGCTCGCCGGCGGTGTCATCGGCTGGGGCGGGCTCGCCTACCTGGAACGGCGCCGCCGCGCCGCCGAGGCCGGTCTGCTCGGCGGGCGCTCCGAAGCGGGCATCAACACCGGTCTCACCATCGGGGAGTACCGCCCGCGCATCGGCCGTACGGCGATCCTGGTCGCCGCCGTCATCGTCTCCGGGCTGGCGCTCACCGTCTCGATGTTGCCCTTCGACGGGTCCGGCGACAGCCCCACCGCGAAGGGCGGCATGACCGACGGCAAGCCCGTGATGGATCCGTCACCCGTCCTGCCGTCCGGCCTGACCGTCCCCGCGGGCTCCACCCCGTCCTCGGTTCCCCGGCAGTCGGACGCCCCGGACCCGGACCCGAAGTCGTCGCCGACGCCCGCCGACAAGCCCGACCCGGAGCCCCAGGGCACCTCCGTCGCCACCGCGCGCGGCGAGACGCCGAAGCCGAGCCCCGACGAGAGCGCACCGGTGTCCTGCGAGGTCGAGTACGACCTCGTCAACGAGTGGCCCGACGGCTTCCAGGCCACCATCAGCGTCACCTCCGCGAAGGCCGTCGACGGCTGGCGCATCGCCTGGAGCTTCCGCAACGGCCAGCAGGTCGGCCAGATGTGGGACGCGGGCTTCTCCCAGGACGGCGCCCGCGTCACGGCCACGGCCGCCGACTACAACAGGGTCGTCGCGGCCGACGGCACCGTCTCCTTCGGCTTCCTCGCCAGCTGGCAGGGCAAGAACGAGGCTCCGTTCGACTTCACGCTGAACGGCAGCAGCTGCACGAGCTGAGCACCTCCGCACCCGGGCCGGTCACGCTGGCAGCGATATCGCCGCGAGCGTGACCGGCCCGGTTCGTGCTGCCGACCGCCCGAGGTCAGATCACCTCGGTCTCGCTCCGGTCGGCCCGCTCCCAGAGCGTGTGGAAGCGCCCCTCGCGGTCGGTACGCCGGTAGGTGTGGGCGCCGAAGTAGTCGCGCTGACCCTGGGTGAGGGCGGCCGGCAGGCGCTCGGCGCGCAGGGTGTCGTAGTACGACAGGGCGGCGGAGAACGCCGGGACCGGGACACCGTGCCGGGCGGCCGTGGCGACGACCTCGCGCCAGGGGACCTGGGCGTCGGCGATCTCGGCCGCGAAGCCCTCCTCGGTGAGCAGCGTGACCCGGCGGGGATCAGCCTCGTACGCGGCACGGACCCGGTCGAGGAAGGCGGCCCGGACGATGCAGCCGCCGCGCCAGATCTTCGCTATCGCGCCGAGGTCGATGTCCCAGCCGTACTCC
This sequence comes from Streptomyces sp. SID12488, assembly GCF_010548275.1. Lineage (GTDB taxonomy): Bacteria > Actinomycetota > Actinomycetes > Streptomycetales > Streptomycetaceae > Streptomyces. The sequence continues at coordinate 5,196 of NZ_JAAGLT010000041.1, read as the reverse complement.
GCCGACGCGTCCAGGATCATCTTCCAGCCCTGCTCGTAGGCGATGAGCTTCGACGCGTACAGGGCGTGCTCGACCAGGCAGGCGAACCGTTCCGCCTCGTACGCGGTGAGGTCCCAGCTGGTGCCGCCGGGCAGCTCGCGATAGGCGGCGCGCAGGGCCCGCTGGCCCGAGGCGGCGCGGGCGAAGGTGGCCTGGGCGATGGCGGTGACCGGGGAACCGAGCTCCAGGGCGGTCCGTACGGTCCAGCGGCCGGTGCCCTTCTGCCCGGCGGAGTCGGCCACCACGTCCACGAAGGGTCTGCCGGTGGCGGCGTCGGTGTGGGCGAGCACCTCGGCGGTGATCTCCATCAGGTACGAGTCGAGACGGCCCTTGTTCCACTGGCGGAAGACCTCGGCGATCCGCGCCGGTTCATAGCCGCCGACCTGGCGAAGCAGGTGGTACGCCTCGCCGATCAGCTGCATGTCGGCGTACTCGATGCCGTTGTGCACCATCTTCACGAAGTGCCCGGCGCCGTCCGTGCCGACATGGGTGACACAGGGCTCGCCGTCCACCTTGGCACTGATCGTCTCGAACATCGGCCCGAGCGCGGCGTACGACGCCACGGAGCCGCCGGGCATGATGCTCGGCCCGTGCAGCGCGCCCTCCTCACCGCCCGAGACACCCACGCCCACGAAGTGGATGCCGAGCCCGCGCAGCGCCTGTTCCCGGCGGCGGGTGTCGGTGAAGTGGGCGTTGCCGCCGTCGATGATCATGTCGCCGGGTTCCAGGAGCGCGGCGAACTCGTCGATCACCGCGTCGGTGGCCGCCCCGGCCTGCACCATGATCATGAGTCGCCGGGGGCGCTCCAGGGCAGCCACGAACTGCTCGGCCGTCTCGGCCGGCACGAACTCGCCCTCGTGCCCGAAGTCCTCGACCAGTGCCTTGGTCCTGGCGGGGGTCCGATTGTGGAGAGCCACGGTGTAACCGTGCCGAGCGAAGTTCCGGGCCAGATTCCGGCCCATCACCGCCAGGCCGGTGACGCCGATCTGCGCGGTCGCCTTCATGGTGTGCTCCTTCGCTCGGTGCGGTCCCAACCGCCACACGATCAGTTACGGCTGGTGGGGCCCCAGTTGTTCAGCTGGATGTCGCGTGGCGTCGAGAGCGGGGGCACGCTTGAGGCGAAAGTGCTTTCTGCGACGGCCGTCACAGGCCGCGTCGACCGCGGCCGACGCGACGTCGCCACCGCCGACGGTGTACCCAGAAGTGGGATTCTTCCGTCAGGGAAAGCAACCGCCCTCCGTGATGCGTCATCCTGGTGGTGTCCTGCGCAGGACCGGTCGCGGTCCGGAAGTCATCGGTGCTCGTTCTCGTGAGGTGTCCCATCGCCAAGCCCGGCGGATCAACACTGGCCGTATGGCTGAGCGGTCTCGAATCCCGGCAGTTGGAGCTGGTCCTCGCAGCTCGCGCGGATGCCGTGGCGCCACCGGAACCACGGTCGCTCGGCGAACTGGCGGACCGCCTTCAACGCCCGGCGTCGGTGGCGCTCGTGCTCCCCGGGCTCGCGCTGCCGCACTGGCAGGTTGCCGAGGCGCTGGCGGCGCTGGGGCCGGCTTCACGTGCCGCGCTGGCGGGTCTGCTGGGCGCGACCGGAGCAGAGGGCTCCCGGGGCCTGGACGCGGCTCTCGGGGCGATGGCCGATCGCGCGCTGGTCTGGCCGGACGGCGAAGGGCTGCTGCGTCTGGCGGCGCCGTTGCGGGAGGCGTGGGACACGCCGCTGGGACTGGACGCGCCGCTGGTCCGGCTGCTGGCGGACACGACCTCCGAGGAACTGCGCCGGATGCTGTCGGCCCTGGGCGTCCGGTCACCGGCCGGCAACAAGCAGCAGCGGCTGACGGCTCTCGTGGCTCACCACAGCGATCCGGAGCGGGTCGCCATGCTGGTGGCGGGGGCACCCGCGGCCACCCGGGAACTGCTTGAGCGGCGAGCGAATGACGAGACGGGACTCTCCGGTTCGCAGGCGGAGTTCGTCGCTCTCGGGGTCTCCCGGCCCGACTCCGGGCCGGGTGCGCGCTGGGCGCTGGAGCGGGGACTGCTGGTACAGGACCGGCACCGCTACGGACCCGCCCGTATGCCCGCCGAGGTGGCGCTCGCGCTGCGCGGGGACGACTGGCACGCCCCGTTCGCGCCGGCCCCACCCGAAGCACGTTCCATGCCCATCACCCCGGCGGACGTGGACCGGGAGGCGGCGGCCTCCGCCACGGCGTTCGCCGCCCACGCCGCGTCCGTCCTGACGGTGTGCTCGGCTGCTCCGCCGGCCCTGTTGAAGTCCGGCGGGGTCGGCGTGCGTGAGCTGTCCCGGGTCGGCAAGGCGGCGCGGTGCGACGACATCGTCGTACGCCTCGTCCTGGAGACGGCGTACGCCGCCGGGCTGCTGGCCCGGGACGGCAGCCACGTCGTGGCGACGGACGGCTACGACGCCTGGGCGCAGCGAGAACCGGCGGAACAGCTCACCGTCCTGCTCCAGGTGTGGCGGACGCTGCCGTCGACCCCGTCCCGGGCTCGCGACGAGGACGGCAAGGCAATGCCCGCACTCGCCGGAACACCGCCCTGCAACGGCTGTGCACAGGCGCGGGAGGGACTCCTCAGCGCCGTGGCGCACCTCCCGGCGGACCAGGCGGCGAAGAGCGCCGAGGAACTGGGGCCGCTGGTCGCCTGGTACAGCCCGCTCGCCCATCGACTCCCGCAGGACACCGTGCCGTTCGCGACGCTGGTCGGCGAGGCCGAACTGCTCGGAGTCATCGCTCGCGGCGCCCTGTCCCGCATCGGCGCCGCCGTGCGGGCCGACGACACGAAAGCCCTGGCCGCGGCTTGTCGGCGCCTGCTGCCGGCCGCCACCAGGACCGCCCGCTTCGGCGCCGACCTCACGGCCGTCGTCACCGGCACGCCCGCCGCCCACCTCGCGGAGCTGCTGGACGCCGTCGCGGACAGGGAAGCCGGAGGCACAGCGTCGGTGTGGCGGTTCAGCCCGGGCACCGTCCGCCGCGCCCTGGACTCCGGCCGTACACCCGACACCATCGCGGCCGACCTGGCCGCCGTCGCCGTGGGTTCCCTGCCGCAGCCGCTGTCGTACCTGATCCACGACACCGCGCGCGGCCACGGCCGTGTGCGTGTCACGTCCGCGGCCTGCGTGATCCACGGCGAGGAACCCGCCCTCCTCGCCGAACTCGCCGTCCACCGAAAGCTCGTCGGCCTCGGCCTGCGGCAACTGGCGCCGACGGTTCTCATCAGCCGGACCCCGCTCGACAAGACCCTCGCCGCGATCCGGGCCGCGGGCTACGCCCCCGTCGCCGAGGCCGCCGACGGAACCGTACGTGTCGAACAGACCCCGAGCCAACGTGCCGCCGCCCCGGTGCCGCACCCACGTCCGCCCGGCGGTGAGGGCGCACAGGCGAAGCGGTCCCCGGCCGTTGCCGACGTGAGCGCGCTGGCCGCCAGGCTGCGGGGCGCACCGGTCTTCGCGCCGGAGCCTGACCCGTACAACGGAATTCCCTTCGGCACCGACACCGAGGAGATCATCGCCGGGTACGCGCACCTGCTGTCCTTCGCCGACGTCCGTCAACTGGCCCACGCCATCAACGAGGGACAGGCAGTGACCATCGAGTACGTCGCCGCGTCGGGCAGCCGCACCGTGCGCACACTCAGCGAGATCGATTTCGACCCGCCCTACCTGTACGCCTGGTGCCATCTGCGCGACGACGAACGTGTCTTCACCCTCTCCCGGATTCAAGGCGTCATGCCCGCGTAGCCCTGGGCATGGTGAGACCTGCTCCGTCCCTCCCGGCATTCACGGATCGATGTCCGACGAGGCATCCACAGTTCGCCGGTCATGGACCTCCGAGGCTTCCTGGTGGGTCTGCCAGGTGGCCTGGACCAGAACTCGTTCGGTGCTCGCCAGGTGGACCGCCGCGGCGAGCCAGGCCGACGCGTAGTGGTCGGGGTCGGCTTCTTCGAGCCGGCCGAAGACGTCACGGGTGCGGTGGTCGGCCGCCGTGGTGAGTGCCGTGGCCAGGTCGGCGGCGGTACGGAATCCCGTACGGCGCAGGGAAGCCGTGTCGCGGTCGAGATCGCCGCTGCGGGCGGGCTCGGCGACCGCACGGCGGCCTCCGGCGACGGCCAGTTCGACCAGACGGCGCACCCGCCACAGCGGTGAGTCGGCCAGGGGGTCGGGCGGGGACCGGGTGAGCGCTTCGGCGGGCGGACCGGCGTCGGGGGGCGGAAGATGCGCGCCCTGGACGCGGTCGTAGCCGAGATCGGCGCGGTCCAGCCATTCCGGGGGCAGCCGGAGTGTCGCTTCGGTGCCGGGTACGGGGCCGACGGCGAGCGGGTGCAGGGTGGCGGCCCGGTCGGGGTCGAGCCGGCCGACCACGCGTATGCGGAGGCCGGGGCGGGAGGCGAGCCGGCGGAGGTTGGCGGTGTGGGCGAGGTCGGGATGGGGGTTGGCGGGGGCCAGACGGATGAGGGGGCCGGTGGCGGCGGGCAGTTCGCGGGCCAGGAGGTGGTCGCCAAAGGCGCCGACGACGACCAGGTCGCAGCCGATCGGTTCACCAGTCCGTCCGTCCTGGCCTTCCTGGCCCGGGGGCGTGGCGAGTCGTTCGGCGACGGCTTCGGCGAGTGGGCGGGCGAACAGGGCGGCCAAGGGCCCCGATGACCAGGGGACGCCGGTCAGGGGGGTGGCCCGGACGCCCTTGCCGGAGCCGAGGCGGCCGTCCGGGGAGACGGTGGCCCCGGTGATCAGCAGGCCGCCGCGCGCGAGTTGGGCGTGGTCGAGCACGGCCGGGCCGAGGGAGACGGGAGCCGTGGCGGCGCCCCGGGCGCGGGCCGGGCCGCCGGGCCTGACGTCGGCGACGGAGAACCAGCGGCCGTCGTCGGAGACGACGTGGGTGACCACGCCGCCGTAGCCGGTGGCGCTGATCACCGGCTCGCGGCAGACCCCGTGGACGCGCAGACCGCCGTCGCCCGGCCGGTAGCCGCGGCGGGCGGTGCCGATCAGGGCCGGGTCGGGACGGTCTGCCGCCAACAGACGGGTGGTGAGCAGGAGTTCGCTCAGCGCGGCGACCAGGTCGGCCAGGCGATGGCCGTCGTGCCGGGCACGGGCGCCGCGCAGGCCTCGTACGACGCGCACGGCGGCGGCCTCGGCCCGGTGCAGGCCGGCCAGGC
>NZ_JAAGLT010000040.1 GCF_010548275.1 Streptomyces sp. SID12488 | reverse complement strand
CGGGCCAGCCGGGGGTGCAGGCCGAGGGGCGCCATACGGGCGCCCCGGTCCGTGGCCCGCCCGGCGGCGTCCACCGCGCCGATCGCCGTCAGCACCGCCCGCGCCGCCGCCATCGCACCGCCGGGCGGCGGGTCCAGCAGCGCCAGCCCGGAGGCATCAGGGTCGCCCCAGCAGGCCGCCTGGAGGGCGAACGCGGTCAGGTCGGCCACCTTGATCTCCGGGGACGGAAAGCGCGTCAGGCGGGCGTCCTCGGCCTCCGCCCAGCAGCGGTACACCGCCCCCGGCGCCTCACGCCCGGCCCGCCCCGCCCGCTGCCGCCCGGCCGCCTGCGACGCCCGTACCGTCGTCAGCGCGCTCAGCCCGCGCGCGTGGTCCACCCTCGGCTCCCGCGCCAGCCCGGAGTCCACGACCACCCGCACCCCCGGAACCGTCAGCGACGACTCCGCCACCGACGTCGCCAGCACCACCCGGCGCCCCGTCCCGCCCGACAGCACCGCGTCCTGCACCGCCGCAGGCGCCCGCCCGTGCACCTGGAGCACCTCCACCGCGGGCCCGAGGTCCCGCAACTGGCCCGCCACGCGCGCGATCTCTCCCACGCCTGGCAGGAAACACAGCACGTCCCCCGCCCGCTCGGCCAGCGCCCGCCGCACCACCGACGCGACATGCGTCAGCAGCGCCGGATCGACGCGCATACCGTGCGGCGGCCGTACCGGACGTCCCGGCGGTGCCCACACCACCTCCACCGGATACGACACCCCCGCGGCCTCGACCACCGGCGCGCCGCCCAGCAGGGCTGCCCAGCCCTCGGCGTCCGTCGTCGCCGACGCCGCCAGCAGCCGCAGTTCGGGACGCAGCGCCGACCGTACGTCGACCAGGAAAGCCGCCGCGGTGTCCGCGTCCAGGTGCCGTTCGTGGCACTCGTCGAGCACGACCACGTCGACGCCCGGCAACTCCTGGTCCCGCTGCAGCCGTTGCAGCAGCACGCCGGTCGTGACGACCTCCACGCGCGTGCGTGGCCCGACGACCCGCTCCCCGCGCACGGTGTACCCGACGCTCGCGCCGACCTGCTCGCCCAGCAGCCACGCCATTCGCCGGGCCGCCGCACGCGCGGCGATCCGCCTCGGCTCGGCGACCACGACCCGCCGCACCGGCCCGCCGTCACCCAGCAGCCCCGCCAGCGCCAGCGGCACCAGCGTCGTCTTGCCGGTACCGGGCGGCGCCACGAGGACGGCGGTGCCGTGCGCGTCGAGCGCGTCGGTCAGGTCGGGCAGGGCATCGCGTACGGGCAGAACGTCCAGGGCGTCGTAACGGATCACGCCCCCAGTGTCGTACGTCCACGAAAAACGCCCCCCACGCGTGCGTGGAGGGCGTTTACGAAGCCGGCTGCTCTGGCCTGCCTCAGGCGCGCTCGCAGACGAAGATCGCCGTCCCCGGGATGAGGTTGCCGCGCAGCGGGGACCAGCCGCCCCACTCGGACGTGTTCCAGGCCGGCCACTCCGGCTCGACCAGGTCCACCAGGCAGAAGCCGCCCGCGACCACGTCCCGGACGCGGTCGCCGACCGTCCTGTGGTGCTCGACGTACACCGCGTTGCCGTCGTCGTCCTGCTCGACGTACGGCGTGCGGTCGAAGTACGAACCCGAGACGGACAGGCCCTCGGGGCCGGGCTCGTCGGGGAACGCCCAGCGGACCGGGTGCGTCACCGAGAAGACGAAGCGCCCGCCCGGGCGCAGCACCCGGCGCACCTCGCGCAGCACCAGCACGGGATCGGCGACGAACGGCATCGCCCCGTACGCCGAGCACACCAGGTCGAACGAGCCGTCCGCGAAGGGCAGGGCGCCCGCGTCCGCCTCCACGAGAGGGACACCGCCGCCGATCCGCAGGGCGTGCTGGAGCTGACGGTGGGAGAGATCCAGGGCCACCGGACGGGCGCCCTGGGCGGCCAGCCAGCGCGAGCACTGGGCCGCGCCGGCGCCGATCTCCAGGACGTCCTTGCCCTTGAGCTCCTCGGCCGGGCCGAGGAGCTCCGCCTCCACCTCGTCGAGGCCCTCGGGACACCAGACGAAACGGTCGTCGCCGAGGAAGGTGCCGTGCTCGTTCTGGTAGTCGTCCGCGTTCCGGTCCCACCAGCCCCGGTTGGCCCGCGAGCTCTCGGTGACTCCGGCGGCGCGCCGGGTGGCGTCCGGCTCGGGCGATTCGGGCTCTTGGATGATCGGCTCCCTCGTATTAGTGTGCGGACTCTTCCGCCGGACCTGTCCCGGCGGTGTCGCGAATGGGGCGTCACCGGGCCCGCGTGGCCTCCTGGGACACGTCTTGTGCCGGGTATGCGGTGATCCGCCCCGGGTGTGCGCCTTCGCGCATTGACCCTGCTCGGCTGCCCCCGTATGCTACAAGTTGCGCTGCGGGCCTGCGCACCTCAGACGTAGCAGGTTGCGCTCGCATCTGTATGTATGTCCCCTCGGTTGTCGAGGCGCCACAGGATCTTCGGGTCCTGCATGTGGCGCTTCCTTGGCTGTCCGGCCTTCTGCAGAGCGAAACGGGCTCCCGGCGTAAGCAGTACCTACGACTCTCTGTCCGTACCGGAGCCCTTACCCACATGACGAGCAGCACCGAGACCACCGCCACCACCCCGCAGGTTGCGGTCAACGACATCGGTGACGAGGCAGCATTCCTCGCCGCTATCGACGAGACGATCAAGTACTTCAACGATGGCGACATCGTCGACGGCGTCATCGTCAAGGTTGACCGGGACGAGGTTCTCCTCGACATCGGTTACAAGACCGAAGGTGTCATCCCGAGCCGTGAGCTCTCGATCAAGCACGACGTCGACCCGAACGAGGTCGTCAAGGTCGGCGACGAGATCGAAGCCCTTGTTCTCCAGAAGGAGGACAAAGAAGGCCGCCTGATCCTCTCGAAGAAGCGCGCCCAGTACGAGCGCGCCTGGGGCACCATCGAGAAGATCAAGGAAGAGGACGGCATCGTCACCGGTACCGTCATCGAGGTCGTCAAGGGTGGTCTCATCCTCGACATCGGCCTCCGTGGCTTCCTGCCGGCGTCCCTCGTCGAGATGCGTCGAGTCCGCGACCTCCAGCCCTACGTGGGCAAGGAGCTCGAGGCGAAGATCATCGAGCTGGACAAGAACCGCAACAACGTGGTCCTGTCCCGCCGCGCCTGGCTCGAGCAGACCCAGTCCGAGGTGCGCCAGACGTTCCTCACGACCCTGCAGAAGGGTCAGGTCCGCTCCGGCGTCGTCTCCTCGATCGTCAACTTCGGTGCCTTCGTGGACCTGGGTGGGGTCGACGGTCTCGTGCACGTCTCCGAGCTCTCCTGGAAGCACATCGACCACCCCTCCGAGGTTGTCGAGGTCGGCCAGGAAGTCACCGTCGAGGTCCTCGACGTCGACATGGACCGCGAGCGTGTCTCCCTGTCGCTGAAGGCGACGCAGGAAGACCCGTGGCAGCAGTTCGCCCGGACGCACCAGATCGGTCAGGTCGTCCCGGGTAAGGTCACGAAGCTCGTCCCGTTCGGTGCGTTCGTCCGCGTGGACGAGGGCATCGAGGGTCTGGTCCACATCTCCGAGCTGGCCGAGCGCCACGTGGAGATCCCGGAGCAGGTCGTCCAGGTCAACGACGAGATCTTCGTCAAGGTCATCGACATCGACCTCGAGCGTCGTCGCATCAGCCTCTCGCTGAAGCAGGCCAACGAGTCCTTCGGTTCCGACCCGGCCTCGGTCGAGTTCGACCCGACGCTGTACGGCATGGCCGCGTCGTACGACGACCAGGGCAACTACATCTACCCCGAGGGCTTCGACCCCGAGACCAACGACTGGCTCGAAGGCTTCGAATCCCAGCGCGAGGTGTGGGAGAACCAGTACGCCGAGGCGCAGCAGCGCTTCGAGCAGCACCAGGCTCAGGTCATCAAGTCCCGCGAGGCCGACGCTCAGGCCGAGGCCGAGGGCACCAGCACGACGAGTGCGGCTCCGGCCGCCTCCGGTGGTGGCGGCGGCGGCTCGTACTCCTCGGAGTCGGACGACACGTCCGGCGCCCTGGCGTCCGACGAGGCCCTTGCGGCGCTCCGCGAGAAGCTGGCCGGTGGCCAGAGCTGATCGCTGCCGCTGAGGCTTAGCAGCTGACTGAGGGCCCGCACCTTTCGAGGTGCGGGCCCTCAGTGTTGTGTGCTGACGGTCGCCGTTCGACCGGGTTGCCCTTGGCGTTCTGCGGAAACGTATGGGACACAGCGGTAACTGACGGGCCGTAACCGGCCCTTGGGAGGCTTCCCTGGCAACGAGCCCGCCGGGCAGGCGCACTTCGCCGATGACCGGCCCGGTCGCGCGTGACCTGTCCGTCCGGGGCGATGCACGCGTCACAGGCGGGTAAGTCGTACCTGTGAGCGAGGGCCGGGCGGGAATGCCCGCGCTCCGCGCCACGTTGTGCAGTACGAACACGAGGAGGAGCGGTCACTGTGCTTGATCCGCAGGGTTTGTACGCATGGGAGCCGAAAGGCCTGGCCGTTGTCGACATGGCGCTGGCGCAGGAGTCGGCCGGTCTTGTCATGCTCTACCACTTCGACGGATACATCGACGCGGGTGAGACCGGCGACCAGATCGTCGACCGGCTGCTCGACACGCTGCCCCACCAAGTGGTCGCCCGCTTCGATCACGACCGGCTCGTGGACTACCGGGCGCGCCGCCCGCTGCTGACGTTCAAGCGCGACCGCTGGACCGACTACGAGGTGCCCACGCTCGATGTGCGGCTCGTCCAGGACGCCACCGGAGCGCCCTTCCTGCTGCTGTCCGGACCCGAGCCGGACGTCGAGTGGGAACGCTTCGCCGCGGCCGTCCAGCAGATCATCGAGCGCCTCGGTGTACGCCTGTCCGTGAACTTCCACGGCATCCCGATGGGCGTCCCGCACACGCGGCCCGTGGGGCTCACCCCGCACGGCAACCGCAACGAACTGGTGCCGGGCCACCGCAGCCCCTTCGAGGAGGCGCAGGTCCCCGGCAGCGCCGAGTCGCTCGTCGAGTACCGCCTCATGGAGGCCGGCCACGACGTCCTGGGCGTCGCCGCGCACGTCCCGCACTACATCGCCCGTTCCCCGTACCCGGACGCCGCCCTGACCGTCCTGGAGGCCATCACGGCGGCCACGGGCCTGGTCCTGCCCGGCATCGCGCACGCGCTCCGCACGGACGCCCACCGCACCCAGACGGAGATCGACCGCCAGATCCAGGAGGGCGACGAGGACCTCGTGGCCCTGGTCCAGGGTCTTGAACACCAGTACGACGCGGCTGCGGGCGCCGAGAGCCGGGGCAACATGCTCGCGGAACCGGTCGACATCCCGTCCGCCGACGAGATCGGGCTTGAGTTCGAGAAGTTCCTCGCGGAGCGGGAGGGCGAGGGCTGAGCCCTCAGGGGCCGAGCCCGTGCCGGCGCCCTGTCGGTGACGCTGTCAGTGGCAGGCCCTAAGCTGCCGGGCATGCTGACAGTGGGCCTGACCGGCGGCATCGGGGCCGGCAAGAGCGAGGTGTCGCGGCTGCTCGTCGCGCGGGGCGCCGTCCTGATCGACGCGGACCGCATCGCGCGCGAGGTCGTCGCGCCGGGGACCGAGGGTCTCGCGGCGGTCGTCGATGCCTTCGGTGCGGAGGTGCTCGCTGAGGACGGCGGCCTGGACCGGCCCAAGCTGGGCTCGATCGTCTTCGCCGACCCGGAGAAGCTCGCCGTGCTCAACTCGATCGTGCACCCCTTGGTGGGCATCCGCTCCCGCGCTCTCGAAGCCGCCGCCGCAGGCGACGCCGTCGTGATCCACGACGTACCCCTGCTCGCGGAGAACGGTCTCAAGTCGCTGTACGACCTCGTGATCGTGGTCGACGCGAGCCCCGAGACCCAGCTCGACCGGCTGGTCCGGCTGCGCGGCATGACGGAACACGACGCCCGCGCGCGCATGGCCGCCCAGGCCACCCGTGAGAAGCGCCTGGAGATCGCGGACGTCGTCATCGACAACGACGTCCCACTGGAGAAGCTGGAACAGCGCGTAACGGACGTATGGGCGGATCTTGTGCGCAGAGCGCGGGTGGCGCGGGAATAGCGCCGCCGTGGCCGGGCGTTGAACCGCCCCAGTGAGGGAAGGACTGAGCCGTGCCCGAGACCAGCGGATGGACCGGACGTACTCCGGAGACGCATGTCATCGACTTCCGCGCGGCCGAGCGACTGCTCGCCGCGCGTGATCCCCGTGGCGCGGTGAAACTGCTCGACCCCGTGATCGCCGCGCACCCCGAGAACACGGCCGCCCGACTGCTGCGCGCGCGTGCCTTCTTCGCCGCCGCCCAACTGCGTCCCGCGGAGCTGGAGTTCACGATCGTCCTGGAGCGTGAGCCGGACAACGCGTTCGCGCACTACGCGCTCGCCCGCACCTACGAGCGCCAGCGCCGCCCCGAGCAGGCCAAGCGCCATTTCCGGCTGGCGGCGGCGCTCGACCCGAACCCGCGCTATCTGGAAGCGGCGCGCTTCGACGACTCGCAGTCCTGAGCGTCCGCCGGCGGCAGGTTCGACGCCTACGGGTTCACGCGCGTGCGTGTGTTCACGGGCCGCGCTGTTCCGGCGGCCGGTACGGCGGGATGTCGGGGCCCGGCTGGTAGTGCGGGCCCTGCCGGATGTGCCGGAGGATCATGGTCAGGTCGACCGTGACGACGAGCCACAGGACACCGCAGGCAGCCGCCCACCAGGGGCGCCCGGCGAGCGCGAAGGCGGCCGTCCCCGCGATCGCCCAGACCAGCCCCCACACGCTCAGCCACAGACGCGCCCGCAGGGCACTGCGCGCTGTCATCGGCTCACTGCCTGTACGCATGAGGACCACTGCTCCTTCCTGCAACGTACTCTTCGCTCCGGACGTTCACCAAGGGCCGAAGGCCGGGCCGCCGGCCGCTGAGACGACGGGGGAGAACCACACCGTGCTTCCGGATGCCGACGATCTTCCCGAGATCCTGCTCGACCTGGCCGTACCCCATGAGGACATCAACGAACTGGTCGCGCTGCGACGCCTGTTGACCCGCGACTTCGGCGCGATGCGGCTCCTGGAGGAATGCGTCGAGGGGCTGGTGCGGGACATGGGCGAGATCGGCGGGGCAGCGCCCTGGCCCGCCGAGCGGGTCGCGGAGCTTTTCACCGGGCAGGCGGACGGACGGGCCGGCGAGGAGACGGGGGCACTGGGCCGGTATTTCGGCGTGTACGCGTTCCTCGCCGCCCTTCCGTCCGTACGTGCCCACCATTACGCCCTCGGGATCCCGCCAGAGGTGTCCCGCCGTACGCTCGCCGACCTCGGGCGGAACATGGCGCTGCACCGCAGGAGGCACGGCCGGGGCGGAGTGGAGACGATGTGGTGGCTCGGCCTGCACTTTCACGGGGAGTTGTTCCAGCTGGGGCGGCTGCAGTTCCAGCGGGCGCGCGTCGGGGAGCGGACGGCGGAGCTGCTCGCCGCCACCGGTCCGGCCCCGGACGCCGACGCCATGTGTCTCAGCCTGCACATCCCCGACTTTCACGGGCCGCTGTCCCCGGCCGCCTGTGATCGGTCGCTGGCACGGGCCCTGGACTTCTTCGGGCGGCACTTCCCGGAGGAGCGGTACACGGCCGGGGTGTGCCACTCCTGGCTGCTGGACCCGCAGCTGAAGCGGTATCTGGGGGCGGACTCCAATATCGTCCGGTTCCAGGAACGCTTCCGGATCGCGGCGGAGGCGGACGAGCCGGCCGACTCCCAGCCGGTCCAGTTCGTGTTCGGGAATCCGGATCTACCGGTGGCCGAGCTGCCCCGGCGGACCACGCTGGAGCGGGCCGTCGGGGACCACCTTCGGGCGGGCGGCCACTGGTACATCGGGCACGGATGGTTCCCGCTGCCGACGGTTTGACTCGAACGGGTGAACAGGCCGGGCGTGGGAACGGCCTTGCCGGCACGGGCCGTTGTGCGGGCATGAGGCTGGAAATGCGAGAAGGACACAAAGGCACGGGACCGGGGGCGATCACTCCGGACGGCTGCGCGGTCGAACTCTACTCGCGGTTGCCGATCGGGGACGAGCCGGACATCATCGCCGCCGCGGTGCCCGCAGGCGCGCACATCCTGGAACTCGGCAGTGGCGTCGGACGCATGACCCACCCGCTCCTGGAGCGCGGCTTCACGGTCACAGCGGTGGACGAGTCGGCCGAGATGCTGGAACGCGTCCGGGGAGCGCGCACGATATGCAGCCCGATCGAGGATCTCGACCTGGGCGAGAAGTTCGAGGTGGTGATGCTCGCGTCGTTCCTCGTGCACGCCGGGGACGCCGAGGTGCGGCGGGGGCTGCTGCGCACCTGCGCCCGGCACCTCGCGGAGGACGGCCGTGTGCTGATCCAGCGCGAGGGCGCGGACTACCACACGAACCTGCCCCGCGAGCGAGTCGGCCCAGGTGGGGCCACGATACGGCTGGTGTCGTCGGAGCCGGTCGGGGACGGCGTCAACTCGGTTCGCGCGGAGTACGAGTTCCCGGACGCCGTGTGGACCCAGACCTTCCTGGCCCGGCCGTTGACACCGGAGCAGTTCGAGGAGGCTCTGGGGGAAGCGGGACTGAAGGTGGACCGGTATCTGACGGAGGACGAGGTCTGGGTGAGGGCGGTGGGTGGGTAGAGGAAGCGTGTAACGAACAGGGATACGTGGGCGAGGGGATTCTGAGGATGAGCGGCAAGGTCGTGGCGGTCAGCAGCAACGGCGGGTACTCGTTCAGCAAACCGAACCGGGACAGTGTCAGACTTCTGGCCGGGCTCGGTGTGGAGGGGGACGTGCATGCCGGGACGACCGTCAAGCACCGCTCGCGCATGGCGAAGGACCCCACGCAGCCGAATCTGCGCCAGGTCCACCTGATCCACGAGGAGCTCTTCTCCGAGATCGGTGAGGAGGGGTTCGAGGTGGCGCCCGGAGAACTCGGCGAGAACATCACCACCCGGGGCATCGATCTGCTCGCGCTTCCGGTCGGCACCCTGCTGCACATAGGCGACGACGTGGTGCTGACCGTGACGGGCCTGCGCAACCCCTGCCTGCAGATCGACAACTTCCAGGACGGGCTGCTGAAGCGGGTGGTCGGACGGGACGACGCGGGGAACGTCGTCCGCAAGGCCGGAATCATGAGCGTCGTGAAGGACGGAGGTGAGGTGTGCGCCGGAGACACGGTCGAGGTCGAACTTCCCGGTGGGCCGCACCAGGCTCTGCGCCCGGTCTGAGAAGTCCCCCCGAACGGCGATGAGTTCTTGGCCGACGGTCGGTCTACCTCTGTGAAAGCAACGCGAACCGCTTCACACAGGAGACCTCCATGTCCGAGACCACCGCTCCCGCCACATCCCTCACCTCCGCCGCCACCACGGAGGTCCCTTCCACCAGGTCCGTGTCCGTTCGCGGGCGGCGCGCCCGGATCGCGCTGCGGGCGCTTCAGGTGGTGCTCGCCCTCTTCTACGGGTTCGCGAGCGCGCTGCCCAAGCTGATCGCGCACCCGTCGGCCGCCGAGTCCTTCGACAAGATGGGCTGGGGCAGCGCGGGGATGTACACCATCGGACTGCTCGAACTGGCCGGAGCCGTCGCGCTGTTGATTCCGGTGCTGCAGTCGGTCGCCGCGATGGCACTGAGCGCGCTGATGGTGGGTGCGTTCATCGTGCAGGTCGCTGTCTTCGACGGGCAGTACGCGGCGACACCACTCATCCTCATCGTGCCGCTCGCCCTCATCGCCTGGGCCCGCCGAGGACACAACGCGGACCTGCTGAGGCTGGTGCGACGACGGGCGTGAAGGTGTCTCCCTACGGACCGGGGACGGCGTACGGCAGGTAGCGGGGCGGCGTCCGGCGGGTCGTGGGGACACGGCCGGGCGCCGCTGCCGCGTGCGCGAGGCCGCGCGGGGTCTCGTCCCTCTCTGCGGGTCCGGGGGAGAAGGGTGCCTGTGGCGGTGGCACCCCTACGAGGCGTCGTCGGGTGCGGCGAGGCCTCGTAGGCGCTCCATGTCACGGCGGTCGCGCTTCGTCGGGCGGCCCGTGCCGCGGTCGCGGATGCCGGCCGGGGCGACGGCCTCACGGGGTGGCGGCGGAGGGCTGTTGTCGACGTAGCACTCGATGGCCACCGGGGCTCCGACCCGCTTGCGGATCAGGCGCTTCACCACGGCGACCCGTTCCAGGCCGTCGTGGCGGAGGCGGACCTCGTCGCCGACGCGCACGGCGTACGCGGGCTTCACACGCTCGCCGTTGACACGTACGTGGCCGCCCCGGCAGGCGGTCGCGGCCATGGAACGGGTCTTCATAAGACGTACGGACCAGATCCAGCTGTCGATGCGGACGGTCTCGCCGCTCGCCGGACGGGCGGCGTCGGCCGCGGCCGACGCCGGTGCAACAGGTGCGGCCGAGGTGGTGTCGGCCACGGTGCGGTCTTCGGTGCGCGCGCTGCCTTCGGGGTCCGCGCCGTCGGAAGCCTTGCCAGATGCCATGCCCTCGACCTTAGTACTCCGGATCGGGCGGACCGGTCGGGTTTTCCGGTCCTGGTTCCGGGGGCGGCAGGTGTCCAGCGCTCTACCGTGGGCGTATGGACAACAACGGCCCGGCCGGGCTGACCGCGCTGGACGAGCGGATCGCAGGGTGCCGGCGTTGCCCTCGGCTGGTCGCCTGGCGGGAGGAGGTCGCCCGTACCAAGCGGGCCGGTTTCACGGACTGGGACTACTGGGGGCGGCCGGTGCCCGGGTTCGGGCCGGCGGATGCCCGGCTGCTGATCGTCGGGCTGGCACCCGCCGCCCACGGTGGGAACCGGACCGGGCGGATGTTCACAGGGGACCGCTCCGGAGATGTGCTGTACGAGGCGCTGCACGAGGTGGGTCTCGCGTCGCAGGCCGTTTCGGTGAGCGCCGACGACGGGCTCGAACTGTACGGCCTACGCATCACCTCGCCCGTGCACTGCGCCCCGCCCGCCAACAAACCGACGCCCGAGGAGCGGGACGCGTGCCGGCCGTGGCTGGTGAGCGAGCTGGAGCTGCTCAGGCCGACACTGCGGGCCGTGGTGGTGCTCGGGGCGTTCGGCTGGCAGGCGACGTTGCCCGTGCTCGACGGGGCCGGCTGGAGTGTGCCGCGACCGCGACCCGCTTTCGGGCACGGGACGCGGGTCACTCTCGGCGGTGGGCTGCGGCTCTTCGGCTGCTTCCACGTCAGCCAGCGGAACACCTTCACCGGCCGCCTCACGCCCGCGATGCTCCGGGACGTGCTGCGGGACGCGGCGAGCGCCGCCGGCCTGCCCAATCGGCGGTGAGAGCTGCGGTGATGAGAGCAGCATTGGTGGGAGCAGCAGTGGTGAAAAATGGTGCGACCGGACCGGCGTAGGCACGTTACGTTGCCCTGATGGGCCCTTATCCGGAGATCGAACCGTACGACCACGGCATGCTCGACGTCGGGGACGGCAACCACGTCTACTGGGAGGTCTGCGGAAACCCGCAGGGCAAGCCGGCGGTGATGCTGCACGGCGGCCCGGGGTCGGGGGCGAACCCGCGCTTCCGGCGGTACTTCGATCCGACCGCCTACCGGATCGTGCTGCTCGACCAGCGCGGGGCCGGGCGTTCGACACCGCACGCGAGCGCCTACGACACCGATATGAGCGTCAACACGACAGACCACATCCTGGCCGATCTCGAGCTGCTGCGGCGGCACTTGGGAATCGAACGGTGGCTGGTGTGGGGCGTGTCGTGGGGGTCGGTGCTCGGGCTCAGGTACGCGCAGACGCATCCGGAGGTCGTGTCCGAGCTGGTGCTCACCGCGGTCGCTACCGGTTCCGACGCCGAAGTGGCCCTGCTGACCAGGGGACTGGGGAATCTGTTCCCCGAGGCGTTCGAGAAGTTCCGCGCCGGGGTGCCCGAGGACGAGCGGGACGGGAACCTGGCCGCCGCGTACAACCGGCTGCTGGAGTCGCCCGACCCCGAGGTCCGGGCACGTGCCGCACGAGCGTGGACCGACTGGGAGACAGCCATGATCCCGGCACCGCCCCGTTCCGTACCGCGCTACGAGGACCCGGTGTTCCGCATGGGCTTCGCCCGGACCGTCACCCACTACTGGGGCGCCGACCACTTCCTGGACGAGGGGAACGAGGGCGCGCAAAGCGTTGTACTGCGCGACGCGCACCTGCTCAAGAACATCCCCGGCACCCTCGTCCAGGGCAGCCTCGACCCCGGGAATCTGCTCGGCACGGTGTGGCGGCTCCATCACGCCTGGCCCGGCAGTGAGTTGATCCTCGTGGACGAGGTGGGGCACAACGCGGGGGCGCCGGGCATGGTGGACGAGCTGGTGGCAGCCACGGACCGGTACGCCGCCCGTGGCTGAGCCGACTGTCGGCGCTAGCGGCTAACGGCTAGCGACGGCGGGCGCGGGTGCGTTCGCCCGCCGACTGTACGAACTGGAGTTCCAGAGTGGGCGGAGGAGGAACGACACCCGGGCCACCGGCCTCCGCCCAGCGGAGTATCTCGTCGGTGCAGTCGTCGCCCATCGACCAGCCGATCCACACGGCTTTCCCGCCCCGCCCGCGGCCCTCGCCCGAGGGCTGTACGACGATGACGTTCGCCTGGTCGCAGGGGCCGAGGCAGTCCGTCGTACGGACCGCGAGGCGCCCGGCGGAGGCCTTGGCCGCCGCGCGCAGCCGCTCCAACTGCCAGTCGTGGTCATAGCCGGGGTACTTGCGCGGGTCGCCGCAGCAGCAGCCACGGCAGACGATCAGCGTGCAGGGGCGGGTGCGGGCAGCACCGATCACGGTACGGGCGGTCACAGGTCGCACTCCAGGTTGTTGCCGGCTGCGGCCAGGATGCTCTCGAAACGCTCGGTCGACTCGCACACCGCTTCGAGCGGTTCGATCTTCGTCATGGGCCCATCTTCGCCGACCCGGGGGTGAACCACGGAGTCGCGGCAGAGCTGACGTGGGTGGAGTCGCCTCCGCTGTCTCTCGGCCGCCGGTGGGGTGATCCTGAGGCGGCTCGGTGGTGCTGCGCGGGGTGCCGGCCGACAGGGACCGCAGACTCCGGGGAGGTCGGATCGTCGTCGCCGGCACGGACCGTCGGCGACAGGAACGGAGTCGCCCGTGCCCAGGTTGCGCAGATCGCCCAGGGTTCCCATGTGGTTGCCGAGAGCCCTTGTCGTCCTTTTGCTCGTGGGGGGCTGCTGTGCAGGGGCAATGGGGACCGGGGAGGAGGGCGTCCGCAGAGCGGGGCCGGGGACGGGCGCGCCCGCCGGTTCCGGGGAGTACGCGGGTGGGCGCGAAGGGGCGGCCTTCGAACAGCTCTGGGTCGATCCCCGGTCGAGTGCGGCGCGGCAGGTCACCGAGTGGAGGATCGCGGGGCGTGCGGCGGACGCCGAGCTGATGGACCGTATCGCGAGCCGTCCCCAGGCCGAGTGGGTGACCGGGACGAGCCCCCGGACCGCCGTCCAGGCGGTCACCACGGCCGCCGCACGTGCCGGGCGGGCGGCCGTGCTGGTGGCGTACGACATTCCGGGCCGTGACTGCGGGCAGTACTCCGGCGGCGGTGCCCTGGGCGTGCTGGACTACCGCACCTGGGTGGACGAGTTCGCGGTGGGTCTCGGTGACCGGGGTGCTTATGTGATCGTCGAACCGGATGCCGTCGCCCAGGTGGTCGCGGGCTGCACCCAGGTCGACGCGGAGGAGCGGTACGCGCTGCTCGCGTACGCGGTCGAGCGGATCAAACGGCAGCCGCACGCGCGCGTGTACCTCGACGCGGGCAACTCCGGCTGGATTCCGCAGCCGGCCCGGCTGGTCGAGGCGTTGCGGGCGGCGGGGGTGGGGCAGGCCGACGGATTCGCCCTGAACGTCTCCAACTTCCAGACCGACCAGGACAGTTCGGTCTACGGCGACGCACTGTCGAGGGCCCTCGGCGGCAAGCACTACGTCGTGGACACCAGCCGCAACGGCAACGGCCCCTACACCGGTACTGACACCGGTATCGACGCCGGTACCGGTACGGACGCCGAGCCGTGGTGCAATCCGCCGGGGCGAGCCCTGGGGACACCGCCCACGACGGTCACCGGCCGTCCGCGGCTCGACGCCCAACTGTGGATCAAACGGCCGGGCGAGTCCGACGGCACCTGCCGGGGCGGCCCGCCCGCCGGGCAGTGGTGGCCGTCGTACGCCCTCGAACTCGCCGGTAACGCACGGTCGTGAGCCTGGGCCGAGCCCGCGAGGCCCCTGTACCGGGGGCTACGGCTGCCAGACGTACCGCACGTCCGGCTCCCGCTCCTCGTTTCCGCTGCCGTCCGTGTACTCGACGGCGACGAAGCCATGGCGTTCGTAGAAGCGGTGGGCGGGCTTGTTGACCTGAAAGGTCCACAGGGTCAGTCGGCCTGGGCTGCTCTCCTTCGCGAAGGCGATGCAAAGGTCGCCGATGCCGTGCCCACGCCAGTCCGGGAGCAGGTACAGCTGCGACACCTCGTCACCGGCGAGCACCATCACGCCGACGACCCCGCCGGCGGACGACGCCTCCGCGACCCAGGTCTCGCGGTACGGCACCACCACGTTCCGGAAGTAGTCACGGACCTCGTCGTCGGACCGTGGCCAGGCGACGGTCGGCAGGGCGGCGGCTCTGGACCGCAGGAGGACGTCGGCCGCGGGGACGGCATCATCGGCCGTCGCACGGCGGAGGGTGATTTTCGGGCCGGGGGAGGAAGAGGTCACGGGGGCGGAGCCTGTCAGAGGTGCCGTGCCGAACGCACCTGGATTTACCGGACTCCAGCGTGCCCGGCAGGCTCCGAATCCGCCTTGGAGTCTGGCTCCGAATCTGTCTCCGGGTCCGCTTCCCGCCCCGGGACGGCTGCCGTCGCCGTGATCTCCACCAACTGATCGGGGTAGCCGAGGCAGGCCACCCCGATCAGGGTCGACGAATGCGGTCCGATGGAAAGACCGGACGCCTCGACGACCTCCCAGACGGCGGACAGGACCCTGGGCTCGGCGCTCACGACGTACACATCGGTCGTCAGGACATGCTCGAAGTCGCTGCCCACCGCCCGGAGTTGCTCACCCAGATTGACGATCACCTGTTCCGCCTGTCGCACGGGATCGCCCACGCCGACGATCCGCCCCTCCATGTCCAGCGGCACGGAGCCGGCGAGAAACGCGAGACGCGTGCCCGCCTCGACGACGGAGGCGTGGGAGTACGTGGGCGGCGGGAACAGGCCGGGGACGGTGACGCGCTTGAGCATGAACGAACTCCTGGGCAGTGGGACGGGACGGGACGGGACGAGGATCGGCGACGGGCGTGCGGGGACGCCTGCGGGGCAACCTGCCGATCATGCGGAGTGCCGGGTGGCGGGCGCACCCGAATTTCCGCCGGAGCGCGCGGCTGTCGCCGTACTGCGGTCGCTGCTTCCCTCCAACCCCACTTCGCCCCGCCGGAGGCGTGTCAGACGTGGCGTGAGTGGGACGACCGGCCGTACAGGCCCGTCAGTCGCCAGCCGTCGTTGCGTGCGACCCGCTCGAAGACCTCGATCCTGCGCGCGAGCCCCTCCGGGTCGCCGATGTCGCACCAGCGGCCCGCGACCGCCTCGGCCCACTCCTCCTTCCCTCTCACCAACGGCAGTCCGCGCACGCCGAGATGCAGCGCGAGTGTCGACCGCGCGTAGTACCGGACGGCGTTCAACTCGTCGCGGGTACGGGCGTACTGCTCGGTCTCCCGCAGCCGCAGCCGCCCCTCGACGGCATCGGCGACGAGCAGCGGGACCATGGCACCGGGCGCGCACGCACCCGGATCCGCCACCAGGAACGTCAACTCGCCCTCGCTCTCCGTCACTTCGTACCGGGGTAGATACGACAGCCGGGCGAGCCCGAGCGCGTGCTTCCACGACGTCACCCACAGGCCCCGGTTGAGGTAGTAGCGAACGCTCCGCTGCCAGGTCCAGCAGGTGTCGAGGCGGAATCCGTGCAGGCTCTCGGCACGGCACGCCTCGTACACCGTGTCCAGCGTCGACGAGGCGAGGCCGCGCCGCCGGGCGACGGGATGGACGTACAGCGAGGAGACGCGCAGCGACCCCACGCCGCTCGGCCAGGTGTCCACGGCGACGGTCCCGAGCGGCCCCTTCGGCCGACCGACTTCCTTGTCTTCGGTGGAGTCCCAGATCCAGTACCTCCTGCAGTAGTCGTCGTCGTGTTCGTACTCCCGTCCGGACGCCCCCAGCCGGAGGCGTAACCGCTTCTCGTGCGAGGCCGTGATCGAGTCCGGATCCGCGCACTCGCCGAGGGCGCCCTCGGCGAGTGAGGCCAGGTCCCAGCGTGCGAACCGCTGTCCTTCGGCGGGCCCGACCAGGCGCAGGCCGGGGCACGCCGACAGGCGTTCGTGTACGCGCAGGGCGAGATCATCTTCCATGGCCGGAGCGTAGGGACGTGGGTGGTGTGCCTGTCCGGTCCGGGAGGGGATCTCACCTGGGGGTTCACCTTTGCGGTGGACCCGCTCATTGGTCGCGCGTTTGCCTCTCGCACTCCTGTTCAAGTGGTGGGTACGCCTCGGCGATGGCTGCGCAGATCCGTCGGCGGAGCAGTTCCGCGGCCTCGGCCCGACCGGAATCCCGCTCGCCTCCCGGCAGACCGTCCAGCAACTGGTCGTAGTGACTCATCCGGTGCCGCAGATAGGCGACCTTCCAGGGGGCGAGGGAGGCACGGCCGACATTGCCCGTCCGCTGCGCGGAGTCGCCGTCGGCCGGCTCGATCGGGTCGTCGGTCGCCGCCACCCGTCGAGCCCCGTGTTCCACCGCTCGCAGGGCCAGCCTGCCCGGATCCAGACGCGGCACCTCGATCGGCTCGGTCCTGATCCGTTCCAGAATCTCCAGCCGCCGACGCTGTACGGCGTTCCGCACGGCCTCCGACCGTCGCGCCGAGGATTCCGCCACCCGCCGGTACTCGTCGGTCCGCTCGGCCGCCGTGACCCGCTCGACGCGGTACAGCCTGACCTGTGGCGCCGCCCGGAGCCGCGGATTGACGCTGAGGCGGTCCGGTGTCCCGAGCAGCCGGTGCACCATCCCGCCGGTCCAGCCGCGAGCCCGCAGTCCCGCCAAGGAGACGTACCGCTGCCCGTCCTCCTCGTAGCCTTGGTCGTTCTGACAGTCCTGAGGTTCCCGACTGTCCTCGTAGCTCTGATCACTGGCATGGCAAGCCATGGCTACCTCCCCCGTAGCTCCGTCGTGACGTTCTGTGACGACACCTCCCATTGAAGCGCCCACCACTGACAATCACCCGAGCCGCCCTGGACCAAGGAGCCGAACTGTTCGCTCTCAGTTGGTCAGGACAACACCGTGTCCGTTGCCGCCGCGCCCTCAACTACCGTCAGAAAGGCTCTGACCTATGGGGGGTGGCCGCGTTGCGTTCATAAAGAACGCGGGTTTCCCGAGGACCGTCACCTCCCCGAAACACGCGCGCCCCGACTCCTCCACCGACCCGATCTACGCTGGACATCACAGCCCGGCCGACGTCGCCCGAAGGCATCGCACCCCCGCCCTCGCCCGACAGGAGCCCTGTGTCACGCCCCAGCAGCACGCGCCCGCGTCTCGCCCTGCCGCCCTGGCTCGCCCACGCGCTGCGCGCCCAGCGGGGGCCCGTGCCCTGGAACGCGGTCGTCCGGGGTGCGCTGGCCGCCGGGCCGTTGCTGCTGGCCGGAGTGCTGGCCGACCGGACCTCCCTCGGTGTCGTCGCCGCGCTCGGTGCCATGCTCGCCGGGATCAACGACCGGCCGGGCAGCCGGCGTTCCTCCGTCAGGCGACTCGGCATGCCCGCGTCGGCGGGGGCTGTCGGACTGGTCGTCGGCACGTATGCCGGACAGCAGTTCGGAGCCGTACCGCTGACCCTTCTCCTCACCGTCCTCGGGCTCGTCGCGGGAGGCATCAGCGCCATCGGGCCCGTCGCGTCCGGCGCCGGTACGCAACTGCTGGTCGCCGCCGCCATCGGGGCCGGGATGCCGTTGCCCGAGCCCGGCTGGGAACGGGCGCTGTTCTTCGTCGCGGGTGCCGGCTGGCTGCTCGCCCTGCGGCTCGCGCTGCCCACGCCCGGCGGTGGCGCCGGTGACTTCCGCTTCGACGGGGAACGTGCCGCTGTCGCCGCCGTGTACGACGCCGTCGCCGATCTCCTCGACGCCGCCGGTACGGGCCAGGCAGGGTCCCGGCGCGTGGCACTCACCGCCGCGCTCGACCACGCCCAGGACGCCCTCGGCGGACCCCGGCTCCGCCAGTACTCCAGTTCCAGGGACGAGCGGCGACTGCGCACCCAGTACGCCGCCGCGCTGCCCCTCGCCGAGGCCGCGACCGCCCTCGCCTGGACCGGGGACGCCCTCCACGCGCGCGTGGCGGAAGGGCCCCGGCGCCTCGCCGCAGCCGTACGGACCAACACGCACACCGGGCCGCTGCCCGCCCCCGCCCGCTCCGCGCCGGGGCTGCGAGCCCTCGACGACGCGCTGCTGCACGCCGCCGACGCCTTCGACCGGGGCGGCGACACGCACGACCTGCACACGCGGCGCCGTACCGTCGCGGCCCTGCTCCGCACGGCCGTCGACTCCGGTGGGCGCGAGTACGGGCTGCGGGTGGCGCTCTGCTTCGGGGCCGGGGCGGCCGTCGCGCAGGCAACGCACCACGCCCACTGGTACTGGATCCCGGCCACCGCGGTCTTCCTCGTCAAGCCCGATCTGGGGCCGCTTGTCTCGCGCGTCCTGTGCCGGGCGGCCGGGACCGTCCTCGGGGCCGTCGTGTTCGCCGGGCTGGCCGTCGTACTGCCCCGGCCCGGGGGGCTCGTCGTGCTCGTCGCAGTGTGCGGTGCTCTGATCCCGGTCGCCACCCGGCACTTCGCCGCCCAGACCGCCGTCGTCACGGTGCTGGTGCTCGCCCTCGTGATGGTGGGCGGCGAACCCCAGGCGTCGTGGAGCCGGATCCTCGAGACGCTGGTCGCCTGTGCCCTCGTACTCATCGTCGGACATCTGCCGATGCCCGGGCAGCGCGGCGGAGGAGTGCGGGCGCGGCTGGCGCGGGCCGCCGAGGCCGCGCAGGCGTACCTCCAGCATGTGATGAGCGGCTCGGACGACCGGCACGCGCGCTGGATGCTGCGTCGCGAGGCCTATCGCGCGCTCGCCGAGGCCCGTACCGCCATCGCGCACTCCGCGGCCGAACTGCCCGCACTGGCACGGCACACCGAGGGCACGGAGGAGGTCGCCGCCACCCTCGAACGACTTGTCGACACGGCGACCGCCTGTGCCGTCCACCTAGACGACACCGGACGCCTCAGCCGCCGGCACACCGAACGCCTCTCCGAACTCCTGGACGAACTCGCCGAACGGCGTGAGCGCGCCGGGCTGCGGACGCGTGTCCCGCGCGCGGGTGAGACGCCTCTCGCGGGCTGAGGGCGATTCCGCGTCGGTCGTCGTGTCAGTCGATGCGTACCCATACCGGCGCGTGGTCCGAGCCCGGTGCGTCTCGCCGGGCCTCCGGGTCCGGGCCGACCGACGGGAGGGCGGGTGCCCCGGTTCCCGGCAGGCCCGTGCCCGCCTCCGTCGCGCGGTGGACCAGGCGGTGGCTCAGGAGGACGTGGTCGATCAGTTCGCGGCGCCCCGAGTTGATCCGCGAGTAACGTTGTCCGGCCGGAATGAGCGGGGCCACGTCCCACAGCCGCGTCGCGTCGCCCTTGTCGTCGTGGTCGTAGCCGGGCGTGCCGATCTCCGAGCCGGGCGGGCCCAGCAGGATCTGGGTGGTCGCCGCCTGCACCTCGTCGTTCAGATCGCCCAGGACCATCACGTCCCGGGTACGGCCCTCGTCGGCCAGCAGGTCGTCGGCGAGGGCCCGCAGCGCGGTCGCCTCAGCGGTGCGCCGGTACAGGGCGTACGCGCCGAAGCGGGCCCGCTCGCCCTCGTCATGGGGCTGGAAGCGGCCGTTCGGATACGACAGCAGCTTCGACTTCAGATGGGCGACGGCCGCCCGCAACGGCATGCCCCCGATGTCGGCCTCCACCGCCAGGAAACCGCGGCCCGCCACGGAGATCTCCAGGCCCGAGTCGTCCACCTGCACCGGAGCCAGCTTCGGCGGGAACGCGTTCGTGTCGGCGAGCACCTCGAACGGCACGCGGCCGAGGAAACCGACCCGGATACCCCGGCTGTCCGGGAGCCGCGAGGTCGCGACGCTCCAGCCGCTGCCCAGCAGATCGACCAGATCGCGCAGCGCCTCGGTGTCCCCGACCTCCTGGACGGCGAGCAACGTCGGATCGAGTTCCGTGATCACGGCGGCGAGGGCGGCGAGTTTCGCCTCGTACGCCGCCTCGTCCTTCGGGCCGGACGGGCCGCCCGGGCGGTAGAGGTTCTCCAGGTTCCAGGTGGCGACGAGCATGCCGGCTCCCCCTCAAGTCCCAGCAGGTTCCGCGAGTTGCAGCGGTGATGTGTCCAGCGTGCCCGCGCCGCCGCCCCCGGCGACAGGGCTGCGCCGGGATGCGCGGTTCACGTCGCCCACCGGCACGACCGCGCCGTACGGTGGCCGCATGACGCCTTCTCCCGCTGCTCCCGCGGATCTCGTCATCACCGGCTGCACCGCTCTCCTCCACACCGACGCGGACACCGGCGCCGGTGAACGGATCGAGTTCGCCGAGAACGCCTCGATCGCCGTACGGGGAGGGATCATCGAGGCGATCGGCGTCGGCGTCGATCTCCCGGACGCCCGCGAACGCATCGACGCGCGCGGGCAGTTGGCCATGCCGGGGCTCATCAACTGCCATACGCACGCCCCGATGGTCGCGCTGCGCGGGATCGCCGAGGACCTTCCCACCGAGGAGTGGTTCAACGACGTCGTGTGGCCGATCGAGTCCAACCTCACCGACATCGACGTGGAGCTGGGCGCGCGGCTCGCCTGTGCCGAGATGATCCGCGGTGGTGTCACCTGCTTCGCCGACCACTACTTCTCGATGGACACCGTCGCCGCGGTGGTCGAGGAGTGCGGGATCCGGGCGCACCTCGGGGAGGCGTACTTCTCCTCGCAGGGGCCCCAAGGGCGCGAGAAGTCGCTGGAGTTCGCGCTACGGCATCGGGGCGGCGCCGGTGGCCGCATCACCACCGCTCTCGCCCCGCACGCCCCGTACACAGTCGACGACGCAGACCTCGCCGCCACCGCCGACCTCGCCCGTGAACACGGCCTGCCCGTGCACATCCACGCCGCCGAGAACCGCGACCAGACCGAAACCAGCCTCGCCCGGCACGGTCTCACCCCGATCGAGGTCCTGGCCCGCACCGGCATCCTGGCCGGCGACCTCGACGTCCTCATCGCGCACGGCACCGGCATCATCGAGCGCGACCTGCCCGTACTGGAGCGCACGAACGGACGTACGGCCGTGGCGACCGCGCCCCGCGGATACCTAAGGTTCGCCTGGCCCACCACCACTCCGGTGCGCGCCCTGCGCGAGATCGGCGTCCCCGTCGGACTCGCCACCGACGGCGCCGCCTCCAACAGCTCGCTCGACGTGTGGGAGTCCATGGCGCTGACCTCGCTGGTCCAGAAGTCGGCCGAGGGCGATCCCCGCTGGCTGACCTCCCGGCAGGCACTGCACCACGCCACGCTGCAGAGCGCGCGGGCGGTGGGCCTCGGCGAGCGGATCGGCAGCCTGGCGCCGGGCAGGAAGGCCGACATCATCCTCGTGGACCTCACCGGGCCGCACACCCAGCCCGTGCACGACCTCGCCGCCACCCTCGTCCACAGTGCCCGCTCCTCGGACGTCCGTACGACGATCGTCGACGGCCGCGTCCTCATGCGCGACCGCGAGCTGCTGACCCTCGATGTGCCGGGAGTCGTCCGGGAGCTGACGGAGCGGCTGCCCGCGCTCGTCGACCGGAGCCACGGCAGGCGGATCCAGGAGTACGACGTCTGAATACCTTCCGCCGACGCCGATGAGTTTCGCGTGCCCCGCCGGTCCACCCCTGAGAACGGACCGTTCCACGACAGGGCATGGAGGGGCGATGACACTTCCGCGGATCGTTTCGCGCGACGAGTGGCGGGCGGCACGCGAGGCGTTGCTGGTCAAGGAGGAGGTCGTCACGCGCGCGCGTGACGCGCTGGGCGCCGAGCGGCGCGAGCTGCCCATGGTCGAGGTCGACGCGGAATACGTGTTCGAGGGCGGCGACGGCAAGGCGACCCTGCGCGACCTCTTCGAGGGCCGCCGTCGGCTCCTCGTCCACCACTTCATGTTCGCCCCCGAGTCGACCGAGGGCTGCCCCGGCTGCTCGGAGTTCCTCGACAACGTCGGTCACCTCGCGCACCTGTGGGCACGCGACGCCTCGTTCGCGGTCGTGTCCCGGGCGCCGTACACGCGGATCCTGCCGTTCAAGGCGCGCATGGGGTGGACGGTGCCGTGGTATTCGTCGTACGGCAACGACTTCGACCATGACTTCCCGGTGACGCCCGACAGCGCGGGGGAGACCGTCGAGCGGTCCGGCGTGAGCTGTTTCCTGCGGGACCGTGACCAGGTCTTCCACACGTACTCGGCGTACGGACGCGGCCTCGACGGTCTAGGCTCGGCGACCAGCTTCCTGGACCTCATGCCCCCGGGAGCGCCCTTGGCAACGCCCTTGGGCGGCGAAGGCGTGCGCCATCACGACGCGTACGAGTACTGATACGGAAAGTGACAAAAGGGGCGTAGGGGATGTAACAGGATGAGCTCATCCTCACATCCAGCGGTGAATGAGTGTCAACTACGTCTCAGTACGGTCACTGGGCGAGGCCCTTTCCCCATGATGAGCGTTTAACTCTATGAGATCAGCGCTACATGGAGGTGCAGGGTGAACGGGCGAAAGGTGCTCGAACGCTTTCCCGCCGGGGGGCCGCGTGGCTCCTGGCCCGCGGAGGAGTTCGCGCAGGCGCGGCGCCTGGAGGGTCTGGCCGCGGAGGTCGTCATGGACCTCGCGACGGACACGTTCCTCGTTGTGGTCCCGGGCGGAGCGGTGGGGGAGTGACGCCGTCGCCGGGCCCCTCCTGGGAGGGGTTCAGGCGCTGATCGGCCTCGACCACGCCGGAATCGTCCCCGTCACCTGACACAGGGCGAGATAGAGGGGTATCGGCGGGGTGTACGGGAGGGTGTCGTGCGGGCGGTGCAGGAGGGGTGGGATGCGCGGGGCGCCGAGGATCACCGCTCCCGTGGAGTAGTGCGCCGGGGTGGGCCACTCCAGGGCGTAGTCGGAGTCGGCGGGGACGAGCCACCACCAGTGGCCCGTGTCCGCGTACACACAGCCCACGCGTGGTAGCCGGGGGAGTATCTGGGGGCCGAAGCGGGCGGGCACCGCTACCGCGTCACAGCCCAGGGGGGCGGTCATGCCGTCCGGTATCGGAAGGTGCAGGGAGTTTCCCGGGTGGGGTGGACTGTGCAGGCCGCGCTTCACGCGCACCAGTGTGTCCATGGTGACGACCCGGCCCCCCGTGGACGTACCCCTTACACCCATTCGGCCTCTGTCCCCGTCCCCGTTGTCGCGTGCCCCTGAAACCGGTGGCGCCCGTGGTGTCCGTGGTGCGCCTGAGTGTCGTCGGCGGGTTCCGGTTCCGGCTCGCCGGCCGTGCCGGGGCGGGGCGGTGGCGCGCCCCAGCCGAGGTCGCCGCGGACCGCTGTGCCGTCGTGGGCGTCGGCGCCCACGACGGTCGTCCGGGCGAGTTCCGCCCAGACCAGCAGGCCGGGGCCGTGTTCCTGGGCCCCCCAGGCCCTGCACATGGCCTCGACGAGGAGCAGCCCCCTCCCCTGCTCGTCATCGGGGCGCTGCGGCGACTGATGGGGCACACCGGGCGCACAGCCCTCGTCACGCACCGCTATGCGCACCAGGTCGTCTCCGTCGTGCAGCTCGCAGACTATGTGGCTGCTCGCGGTGTGCACGATGGCGTTGGTGACCAGCTCGGTGACGACCAGGGCCGCTGTGTCGCAGGTGTCCTCGCAGACCGACCAGCCCGTGAGCCGGGCCCGCGTCAGGCGGCGGGCCTGTGCGGGCGAGCCCGGGTGGGCGGCCAGCTCGAAGCGGAACCGGCGCTCGTCCGCCGTGCCGGGGCGCAGCGAGGCTGCGGACCCGGGACCGGAGCGGTCCGCGGCGGCGTCTGTTCCTAAGGGCGGGGACGGAATCACGCTTGCCACTATCTCCCCGCCGTGAACACTTGGCAAGTGTCACTCTGAAAAATGCAGAGTGCGGTGTGACGGAGTGGAACGGCGTGGCACACTGCTCGCAACAGCACGCGGAGCGGCGCCAGTTGGGACTTTCGGCAGGTTTTCGAATAAACCTTCGAATGAATTCCCGGTGGCGCCGCCGGGCTGTCAGGAGTCTTCACCGGCGTCCGCCGGTGCTCGATGGAGGTGGAGCGTGAGCGAACCGCGGTCCGCGCCGACGGTCGGACAGGTCGTCCTCGGCCGGCGCCTGCTGGACCTGCGGGAGCGCGCGGGCCTGCGGCGCGAGGAGGCCGCGCGCATCCTCCGGGTCGCCCCCGCCACCGTCCGCCGTATGGAGATGGCCGAGGTCACGCTCAAGATCCCGTATCTCCAGCTCCTCCTGAAGTCGTACGGCGTCTCGGACGAGGAGTCCGAGGCGTTCGTCCAGCTGGCCGAGGACGCCAACCTGCCCGGGTGGTGGCAGCGGTTCCACGACGTGCTGCCCGGCTGGTTCTCCATGCACGTCAGCCTGGAGGGCGCGGCGAGCCTCATCCGCCAGTACGAGCCCCACTTCGTCCCCGGACTGCTGCAGACCGAGGAGTACGCCCTCGGCGTCCTGAAATCGGGCGCCATCGGCCAGACCAGACCCGAGGACATCGAACGCCATGTCGCGCTGCGCATGGAACGTCAGGGGCTGCTCACCCGTGACGGCGCGCCCCGGCTGTGGGTCGTGATGGACGAGACCGTTCTGCGCCGCCCGGTGGGTGGCCCGGAGGTGATGCGTGCGCAGATCGACAGACTGCTCGACGCCACGGACCTGCCCAATGTGACGCTCCAGGTCGCCCCCTTCTCCTCGGGGCCGCACCCGGGCACGTACGGGCCGTTCGTGCTGTTCCGTTTCGCCGTGCCGGAACTCCCGGACATGGTCTACAGCGAGTACCTGACCGGCGCGATCTATCTGGATTCGCGCACCGAGGTGGCCACCCACCTGGAGGTCATGGACCGCATGGCGGCTCAGTCCGCTACAGCACATCGCACGAAGGAGATCCTCCGGGATCTCCGCAAGGAGCTCTGAATCTCTGCATGGATCGCATGACGTCCAAGGCCCGCATACGCCACGAGCGAATCAATGAGCTGACCACTGAACGGGTCACCGACCGGGCGAGCGCCCGCATCTACAACGGCATGCCCGCCGGTGAACTGGGCAGCGAGGGCTGGCACAAGCCGTGGAGCGGCGGCAACGGCGGCAACTGCCTGGAGGCGATGAAGCTCGCCGACGGCCGGATCGCCGTGCGTCAGTCCACCGACCCGGACGGTCCGGCGCTGATCTACACCACGGCCGAGATGCTCGCCTTCATCGAGGGCGCCAAGGCCGGTGAGGCCGACTTCCTGCTCTCCTGAGGTCCGGTTCCGGCCGTTTGTATGGCGTCGGTTCCGTTGTGTTCAGTCGATTCCCCTAATTTGGTTAATTTGGTGCTCAGTTGATCACTTGCCACGCCAGACACCGAGAAGAATTACGGAGTTCGTCATGACCGGGCAGCACCCCATCGAGATGGACACCGGCAAGCCGCATCCCGCGCGGATGTACGACTGGTATCTGGGTGGCAAGGACAACTACCCGGTCGACGAGGCGATGGGGCGGCAGATGCTCGCCCTCGACCCGCGTGTCCCGGTGATGGCGAAGGTCAACCGCGCCTTCATGCAGCGCGCCACACGTTGGCTGACCGGGCACGGCATCCGCCAGTTCCTGGACGTCGGCACCGGCATCCCGACCGAGCCGAACCTCCACCAGATCGCCCAGGAGAGCGCGCCCGACGCCCGGGTCGTCTACTGCGACAACGACCCCATCGTGCTCGCCCACGCGGCGGCTCTGCTGCGCGGTACGGAGGAGGGTGTCACCGAGTACCTCCAGGCCGATGTGTGCGACCCGGACGCCATCATCGAGGGCGCGAAGAAGATCCTGGACTTCGACCGGCCCGTGGCGCTCTCCCTCGTCGCCCTGCTGCACTTCGTCTCCGACGAGGACGGCGCGCACGAGCTGGTCGGCCGTCTGCTCGCTGCCCTGCCCGCCGGCAGCTACCTGATGATGACCCACGCGACCGCCGACTTCTCCCCGGAGGAGTCGGCTGCCGCGACGGCGAAGCTCAGGGCCGCGGGCGTCACCCTCGCCCTGCGCTCCCGCGCCGAGTTCGCCCACTTCTTCGACGGCCTCGACCTGGTCGAGCCCGGCGTCGAGGTGGTCGACAAGTGGCATCCGGAGCTGGGCGAGCCGATCCCGGGCCAGGAGGACGGCGTGATTCCGGGGTACGGGGCGCTGGGCCGCACGTCCTGACCCGGACGCACGGGTCGGCGGTCACGGCCCAGGGATGTCCGGCTCGGCGAGCTGGGCCGCGCTCAGGGCCCCGGTGCGCGGATCGACGCCGGTGGTGATGCCGGCGACCGCCGACGCCGGGAGCCGGCGGGGAGGGCACCACCCCGCGCCACAACCGCCCCTGGGAGCCCGAGGGCTGGGAGTGGTGGACACCCTGCGACCGTGCGGGTCTCCGCCGGCGGTCGGCGCCGGTGTCTCCTCGTCTCCCGCGGGACACGGCCAGGGTGCCGAGCGCGTCGGCCGTTCGCGTCGCACGCGCTCCCTCATCCCGGGGGAAGTGCCTGGCAGAGCGCCTCCAGAGCCGCACCGTAGGCATGCTCGGAGGGTGCCGCGTACCCCACGACGAGCCCGTCGAGCGTGATCGCTCCCAGGCCTTCGGGCGGTGCCGTTCCCGGCTCGTGGAACTCTGGGTGCCGGAAGTCGGGATGCCGGAACTCCGCGAGCCCGTCGAGGGCGATTCCCCGCCAGGCCGCCGCCTTCACCGCCGACCGTTCCGTCCCGGGCGGCAGCCGCAGCACCGCGTGCAGGCCGGCCGCGACCCCGGTGACCTCGACATGGGGCGCGTGCGCGGCTAGGGCGGCGACGAGCCGGTCACGGCGGCGCCGGTACCGCTGCCGCATCCGCCGCACATGACGGTCGTACGACCCCGCCCCGAGGAAGTCGGCGAGCGCCAGCTGATCGAGCGCGCTCGTCCACGCCTCCCGCTCACCCTTCAGCGCGAGCACCGGCTGCACGTACCGCTCCGGAAGGACCATCCAGCCCAGCCGCAGCGCGGGGGACAGGCTCTTGCTGACCGAGCCGAGGTGGATCACCCGCTCCGGGTCCAGCCCCTGTACGGCGCCGACGGGCCGGCGGTCGTAACGGAACTCCCCGTCGTAGTCGTCCTCCAGGATCAGCCCGCCACGCGCGCGTGCCCAGTCGATCACTGCCGCACGGCGCACGGGGTGCAGCGGGCCGCCGGTCGGGAACTGGTGCGCGGGCGTGAGCAGTACGGCCCGCTCCCGGTCGAGCAGACCGACCTGTGCGCCGTCCTCGTCGAGGGGCAGCGGCACGGTCCGTACCCCGGCCGCGGCCAACAGTTCCCGGTGGAAGCCGAGTCCGTACGCCTCCACGGCCAACGGCCCGCGCAGTACGGCGTCCGTGCCGCCGCTGCCGCTCGTGCCGCCGAAGAGCAGCCGCAGGGCGTGTGCGAAGCCCGAGCAGATGACGATGCGCGCGGGCTCGGTACGTACGCCACGCGCGCGTGCCAGGTACTCGGCGAGGGCCTCCCGCAGTTCGACCCGTCCGGCCGGATCGCCGGGCCCGAAGGCCTCGTTCGGCGCCTGTTGGACCGCCCGCCGGTACGAGGCCAGCCAGGCGGAACGCGGGAACCCCGACGCGTCCGGCTTGCCCTGGCGCAGGTCGTGCCGTGGCCCACGCGCGCGTGGAGGTGGCTTGACGGCGACACGGGACGCCGCCCTGAGGGGTTCGGCGCGCTCCGCCACCCGGGTGCCCGAGCCCTGGCGGGCGGTCAGCCAGCCCTCGGCGACGAGTTCGGCGTACGCGTCGGCCACCGTGTTGCGGGCCACGCCGAGATCGGCGGCGAGGGAGCGGTACGGCGGCAACAGAGTGCCGGGCGCGAGCCGGCCGCTGCGGACGGCGTCCCGCAGGGCACGGAGCAGCGCGGCCCGCCGCCCGCCCGGCCCCGTCGACTCCAGTTCCAGATGGAGGTCGGCGCCGATGCGCTCAGCGGAATTGGCCCATGTTTCTTCCACAGAAATGAACCTTACCGCTGGTCTTTCCGGCCCGTAGATTCATGGTCATGACGACGAACACGAACACCGTGAGCCCCACGACCGCCCACTTCGAGGGGGCCGCCGAAACCCCCCGTCTGAACCTCGCGAAGACGGCCCCCAAGGTCTTCCGCGCCCTCGTCGGCTTCGACGCCGCGGCTCGCGAGGGTCTCGACCCGGCGCTGGTCGAACTGATCCAGATCCGCGCCTCGCACCTCAACCACTGCGCGTACTGCCTCCACATGCACACGAACGACGCGCGCAAGGCGGGCGAGAGCGAGGACCGGCTGCACCTGGTCGCGGTGTGGCGCGAGGCCCGCCACTTCTACACCCCCAGGGAACAGGCGGCGCTCGCCCTCACGGAGGCGGTCACCCTGGTGGCCGACGCGGGCGTCCCGGACGACGTCTACACCGAGGCCGCGGCCCACTTCGACGACCGGGAACTGGCCCAGGTCCTGGCCCTGATCCTCACGATCAACACCTGGAACCGGGTGGCCCTGGCGACCCGCAAGGTGGCCGGCACGGACGAGCGCTGACCCACGTCCGGCACGGACGGAGACAGGGACAGGGACAGGGCGCGGGCGATCACACGGTCATCGGCCGGTCGTACGGCCCTATGGGCGCCGGCAACTGCGTGGCGCCCATCAGCCGACGGTCCACGGCCGCCGCGACCGCCCGCCCCTCCGCTATCGCCCACACGATCAGCGACTGCCCGCGGGCCGCGTCCCCCGCCGCGTACACACCCGGCACGTTCGTCGCGAAGTCCGCGTCGCGGGCGATCGTGCCGCGCGGGTCCAGGGCGAGCCCGAGCTGGTCGATCAGACCGTCCTCCCGGCCGGGCCCGGAGAAGCCGAGGGCGAGCAGCACCAGGTCGGCGGGGAGCGTTCGCCCGGATCCGGGCAGCGGCCGCCGCTCCGAGTCCACCTCGACGAGGTGCAGGGCCCGTACGTGCCCGTCGGCGTCGCCCGAGAAGTGGAGCGTGGACGCCGCGAAGAGCCGCGCGTCGGCGTCGGCGGCGGGCGCCGACTCCAGGTCACGAGCCTCCTCGTGCGCGGCCGACAGCCGGTAGATCTTCGGGTACGTCGGCCAGGGATCGGCGTCCTCGTCGCGCTCCGCGCCGGGCTGGGCGTAGATGTCCAACTGGGTGACGGAGGCGGCCCCTTCACGCACCGCGGTGCCGAGACAGTCGGCGCCCGTGTCGCCGCCGCCGACGATGACGACATGCTTCCCGGCGGCGGACATCGGCGACTCCTCCAGATCCCCCTGGCACACGCGGTTTGCCAGCGGCAGATACTCCATCGCCTGATGAACACCGGCCAACTCCCGCCCGGGAAGCGGCAGATCACGCCACGCCGTGGCCCCAACGGCCAGCACCACTGCGTCGTAACGCGACCGCAGCTCGGCGGCCCCGACATCCCGCCCGACGGCTGTCGACGTACGGAACTTGGTTCCCTCGGCCCGCATCTGCTCGACGCGCCGCTCCAGATGGTGCTTCTCCATCTTGAACCCGGGAATGCCGTACCTCATCAGCCCGCCGGGCCGGTCGTCCTTCTCGTACACGGCGACGGTGTGTCCGGCACGCGTCAGCTGCTGGGCCGCGGCGAGCCCGGTGGGCCCCGACCCGATCACCGCGACCGTACGCCCAGACAGCCGGTCCGGCGGTCTCGGCGGTGCCAAGCCGTCGGACCAGGCCCGGTCGGCGATGGCGACCTCGACGTTCTTGATGGTCACCGCAGGCTGGTTGATGGCCAGCACACAGCCCGCCTCGCACGGCGCCGGGCACAACCTCCCGGTGAACTCGGGGAAGTTGTTCGTGGCGTGCAGCCGGTCGCTCGCCGCGCGCCAGTCCTCCCGGGAGACCAGGTCGTTCCACTCGGGGATCAGGTTCCCCAGGGGACAGGCCTCGTGGCAGAACGGGACACCGCAGTCCATGCAGCGACCGGCCTGCTCGCCGATGATGGGGAGCAGCGCCCCCGGGACGTACACCTCGTCCCAGTCACGGACCCGCTCCTCGACTGGCCTGCGCGGCCAGTTCTGGCGTGCTGTGGTGAGAAAACCCTTGGGATCGCCCATGACCGTGTCCTCGCCGTCTTCCCTGCGTACGCATGACGGGGCCGTGCGTCATCGGGCGGCACTCTCCTTCGGCCACGATACGACTCATCGACCATGCACGCCGAGCGGGACGGCGGCCCAGATGTCGGCTCAGGCGACGGCCAGGACGTACAGCACGGAGGCGGCCCCCGAGGCGACCGTGCGTATGTGGTTCCACAGGGTCCACTCGCGCACGTACACGGGCCAGTACGCGGCGGCCTCCGCCGTCCCCGGCTCCAGCTCCGCCAGCGCGTTGTTGCGCGGCACGTTCGCGCCCATGGTGAGCCCGAACGAGCCGAACAGATACAGCGCGCTGCCCACCAGCAGCTCCACCGCACCCTCGTCCGGCCACACCACGAACGTGACCACGACGGTCACCAGACACAGGGCGGCCGACCCGATGAACACGAGCATGAAGGGCGGATTCACCGCGGTGACGTTGATCGCCCGCATCGCGGCGACACCCTGCGCGGGCGGCAGCGCCGCGAGCCCTCTCATCACGAACGTCGAGAACCCGCAGAAGACCCCGGCCACCAGCCCGGTACCGAGCACACCCAGCACCACGAGTACGAAGTACGCCCCATCGATCATGCCGACTCCCCGGTCGATCATCTCCAGCGGTCCCCACCAGTGAACCTCCTGCCACTGACAATGCCCATGGCCGAACGCCACGGCGCCGTACGCGAGCGTCCAGCGGAGGCGGAGGCGGAGGCACAGGGCGCGACCGGGCCACAGGGCCCGCCGTCACGCTCACACCGACTCGGCCCCGGCGTCGTCCCTCGTTTCCGCCCCCGCACCCGATTCCGTCCCCAGCCCCGTCGCCCATTCCCGGAGCCTCGCTTCGACGGCGCCCGCGATCCGCCGTCGAGCCTCGTGCCGCGCGACCCCGCTCATCAGCAACTGGTCGTACGACGTGTCCACATGCCGTACGGCCGCCACGACCGCCGAGATCACCGCCCCCTCGGACAACGCCCGCCCCGCCGCACTTCGCCCCACACGCCCACTGCCACGCACCGAGGCGTGCGCGGCGATCGCCTCGGCCCGATCCGTCGGGCACCCCGGAAACAGCCGGTGGATCTCCCTCGCGAACGCCTCCGTGAACCGCAGATCCTCCGCGGCCCGCCGGCGCCCGTCCCGTGTCCGACGACGCCGCCGCGCCTCGGCGTCCGCCAGACACCGCTCCTCGGCCCGGGAGAGCCCCGCCTCCTCGACCAGAACGCCCTGCCGCTCGTACCGCCCCTGCCGCCGGTTGAACCGCACGACCACGGCCGACAGCCCGCTCTCCTCCCGTGACCTGCGCGTCAACGCGGTGTCGCCCCTGGGCAGGAACACCAGATGCCCGAGATCGGCGCAGTCAAGACACCGAGGGGCCCCCTCCTCCAGCACGAGCAATGCCAACGGCCCCCGTCGGCACTCGGCACAGTGCCGCCGCCTGAGCGGCTGCACGACGAGAAGTCCGGCGTGGAGCGGGGGAGTCGCGCGGTCTGTCACAGATGCTTGATTCCCATCGGCGACCAGGAATCCCCGGACAGACCTCACCTCCTCGCCACCGACGGCCACCCGGCATCATGGGCCGTGTGCGACTGGAACCGATCACCTGGGACCGGCTCGGCGACCTCCTCGCCGAACGTGTGCTCGACCTGAAGCCGGACGACGGCAGCCCCTGGCCACGCATCGCCTTCGACGGAGCCCCGGCCGCCCGCCCGGGAGACCTCGCTGAACGTGTGGCCGAGGCGCTGCGCATACGTGGCCGCCCCTCGCTCGCCATCGGCACCGCCGGCTTCCTGCGCCCCGCCTCTCTCCGGCTGGAATACGGCCACGAGGACGTGGAGGCCTACTACAACGGCTGGTTCGACACCGGCGCCCTCTGGCGCGAGGTCTTCGGCCCCCTCGAACCCGGTGGCGACGGCCGAGTCCTGCCCGACCTCCGCGATCCGCTCACCGACCGCTCCACCCGCAGTCCATACGTCCAGCTCCCGCCCGGCGGAATCCTTCTGCTGCACGGCCCCTTCCTGCTGCGCCACTGGTTCCCGTTCGACAGAGCCGTCCACGTCCTCCTCTCCCCGGCGGCCCTGCGCCGTCGTACCCCCGAGGCCGAGCACTGGACCCTCCCCGCCTTCGAGCGCTACGAGAGCGAGACGGACCCCGCCACCACGGCCGACGTCCTGATACGCGCGGACGACCCGCGTCACCCGGCCTGGAACGGCTGACCCGGTTCTGGGCGCGGCGCCCGAAAACCGCGCACTTCCGGGTGCGCATCCCCGGGAGCGCGGCAAGAATGTAGGGCGCCGGGACTAGCGGTGCCCTCCGCGCCGCGCCGGCCGTCCGGCACCGGGAGGTACTTCATGACCACCGCCGGAGACATCATGCATCGCGGCGCCCAGTGGATTCCCGCACACGAGACACTCGACCGGGCCGCCCAGATGATGCGCGAGCTCAACGTGGGCGCCCTGCCCATCAGCGACGAGAACGAACGCCTCTGCGGCATCCTCACGGACCGCGACATCGTCGTCGGCTGTGTGGCCATGGGCCACGATCCGGCAAAGGTCACCGCGGGCGAGATGGCCCAGGGCACCCCGCGCTGGATCGACGCGAACGCCGATGTCAGCGAAGTGCTCGAAGAGATGAAGGACCACCAGATCCGCCGGCTCCCGGTGATCGAGAACAAGCGCCTGGTCGGCATGATCAGCGAGGCCGATCTGGCCCAGCACCTCACCGACGACCAGATCGCGTCCTGGGCCGAGAGCGTCTACGCCAGGACCACCATGCGCTGACACATCGCCCCGTCACACACCCTCGTGGCGAGGGTGTGTGACCGGTCGGCGGTGTCAGAGCCAGCCGTTGCGCCGGAAGCTCCGGTACAGCGTCAGACAGACGACGGATATCAGACCGATGACCATCGGATACCCGAACTGCCAACGCAACTCGGGCATGTGATCGAAGTTCATGCCGTAGACCCCGCAGACCATCGTCGGTACGGCGATCACCGCCGCCCACGCCGTGATCCTTCGCATGTCCTCGTTCTGCGCGACCGTGACCTGCGCGAGGTGTGCCTGCAGGATCGAGTTGAGCAGTTCGTCGAAGGCCGCGATCTGTTCCGTGGCCCGGATCTGATGGTCGGAGACGTCCCTGAAGTAGGCCTGTATCTCCGGGTCGATCACCCGTATCGGCCGCGTCGCCAGTTCCTGAAGCGGTCGGTGCAGTGGAGCCACGGCCCGCTTCAGCTCCAGGAGTTCTCGCTTGAGCTGGTAGATCCGGCCGGGGTCGGCCCGCGCGCCGTCGGTCGCGAAGACATCCGTCTCGACCTGGTCGATGTCCGCCTGCACCGCGTCCGTGACGTGCAGGTAGTCGTCGACCACATGGTCCGCTATCGCGTGCAGCACGGCCGCCGGGCCCTTGGCGAGCTGCTGGGGGTCGGCTTCCAGACCCTCGCGCAGCGGGCCCAGCGAGCCGTGGCGTCCATGTCGTACCGTGATCACGAACTCCCGGCCGACGAAGACCATGATCTCGCCGGTGTTCACCACCTCGCTCGTCGCTGTCAGTTCGGTGTGCTCGACATAGCAGACCGTCTTGAACACCGCGAACAGGGTTTCGCCGTACCGCTCCAGTTTTGGGCGCTGGTGGGCGTCGACCGCGTCCTCGACCGCGAGCGGGTGCAGGTCGAAGAGTTGGGCGATGCCCGCGAACTCATGGTCAGTCGGCTCGTGAAGACCGAGCCAGACGAAGCCCTCGTCGCTCTTGCGGACCCGCCGCACGGCATCGACCAGATCCCGGCCGGCCGGGATCCTGACGCCGTCCTCGTAGGCCACGCAGTTCACGACCGCGGAGCCCAGCGGTGACCGGGCGTGGTGACTCAGGTCGACACGCGGGCGCCGTCGTGCCAGCCGTGCCACCTTGCGGAGGCCGCCGACCCTGCTGAGGCCGGTGACCTTCCGCAGATTCCCTGCCATGGACATCTGGACCCCCTCGCGTGGATCTCCTCGTGCCGCACCGTCCGCACCATGCGTCCGGCTCGCCAGTTTGCCAGCCCCTCGTGAACGTCGGGGGAGCCTGTGGGAACGGAAGGTTCCGCTTCGCTTTCGCCGGTCGGCGCGATCGTCGGACATCTCGTCGTGCGGGAGCGTCGACCCGGCCGAACAAAGCGGATGACTGGGATGATCTCGACAT
Source organism: Streptomyces sp. SID12488 (assembly GCF_010548275.1). Lineage (GTDB taxonomy): Bacteria > Actinomycetota > Actinomycetes > Streptomycetales > Streptomycetaceae > Streptomyces. The sequence goes on along the minus strand of NZ_JAAGLT010000040.1, from coordinate 42,818 downwards.
GACGCGAACCGACGGGTATCTCCTCGACAACCGGCAGACCGAGGCGGGACAACGCTTCGACGCATTCGCCGCCCTCTTCGATCCCACGACCTTCCGGCACTTCGAAGGGTTCGGCGTGGGAGCCGGCTGGCGCTGCTGGGAGGTCGGTGTCGGCGGCACCTCGGTGGTCTCCTGGCTGGCCAAGAAGGTGGGCCCGACCGGGAAGGTCGTCGCGACCGACCTCGACACCTCCTGGGTGGCCCCTGCAGCCCGCCCGCCGGTCGAGGTACGCGTCCACGACGTCGGCGTCGACGAGCCGCCGGGGGAGGGGTTCGACCTGGTGCACGCCCGGCTCGTCCTCGTCCATGTGCCGGACCGGGAAAAGGCGCTGCGCTCGATGATCAAGTCGCTGCGTCCCGGCGGACGGCTCCTGGTCGAGGACGCCGATCCCGCTCTGCAACCCCTGCTCTGCCCCGATGAGCACGGCCCCGAGCAGCAGCTCGCCAACCGGCTGCGCCACAGCTTTCGCCAACTCCTCGCGGACAGTGGCGCCGACCTGGCGTACGGCCGCAAACTCCCGCGGCTGCTGCGCGAGGCCGGCCTGCGCAACGTACAGGCCGACGCGTACTTCCCCGTCACCTCGCCCGCCTGCGCCGCGCTGGAGGCCGCGACGATCCGTCAGATCAGGGAGCGGCTCGTCGCCGGGGGGCACACCACGGACCAGGAGATCGACCGGCACCTGGCCAACGTCGCCGCAGGCGCGATGGACCTGGCGACGGCACCGATGATCTCGGCCTGGGGACGCAAGGGTTAGCCAACGGCGACGGCGGTCGGGGCCACTGCTCACCGTCCCCTCAACCGAGAACCGGCGGCCTCCCACCCACCCGCTCCACCGCTCGCGCGCCCGCCCGGCACCCCTCCGCCGCCGCGTCCTCGGGGGCGGCGCCCGTCAGCAGGGCGGCGAGGAACGCGCCGGTGAAAGCGTCGCCGGCGCCCGTCGTGTCCCGGGGTGTCGCGGGCACGGCCGGGACACGGGCGCGCACGGTCCCCGACCGGGCCACCAGCGCGCCTTCGGCACCCTGCTTCGCGACCACCAGCGGGACGTGGCGGCTCAGCTTGGCCGCCGCGTCCGCCGGGTCGGGCAACCCGGTGAGCAGACAGGCCTCGTCACGGCTCGGCAGCAGGACATCCACTCCGGATACGAGATCCAGGAAGCGGTCGACACCCAGTTCGACGAGGAACCCCGCCGACGCCGGGTCCAGGCTCACCGGTACACCACGCGCGCGTGCCGCCTCCATGGCCACCGCCACGAACGCCCGGCTCGGCGCCGAGAACAGCAGGTAGCCCGAGAGATGCAGTCGTGCAACGCCGTCGAGCAGTACGTCCGACCAGTCGTCGGGGTCCAGCCCCAGCGAGGCGCCGCTCTGGGTCACCAATGTGCGCTCCGCCGCCGCGTCCGCGTCCACCAGGCAGATCACCGTCCCGGTCGGAGCATCGGGATCGACGACGAGGCGTGGCCGTACCCCGCAGGCGGTCAGCGCGCGCTCGTGCCACTCCGCCGAGTCCGCGCCCACCCGTCCGAGCAGCCGTACCTCCGCGCGGCCCCAATAGGCTGCCCAGCAGGCCACGTTGGCGCCCGCACCGCCCGGCAGGGTCCGGATCGCGGCGGTCGTGTCGGTCCCCGGCGCGAGCGGACCCCGGTGCCGGGCGACGATGTCCGTGATGACGTCCCCGACGACGAGCAGCGCCCCGCCCGGCTCCGTCACGCCCCGGCCCAGGCCGCCGCGATCCGTCCCGCGAGCCGTACGTTGCCGCGGACCGCTGCCAGGTTGGCGCTCAGCGAGGCGCCGTCGGTGTGCCGCACCAGGTAGTCGAGCAGGAACGGTGTCACCGCCTGCCCGCTCACGCCCTGCTCCTCGCACGCGTGGAGCGCGTCGGCGAGCACGCGCGCGTGGAGCCCGGGATCCAGTTGCTGCTGCTCGGGCACCGGATTGGCGACGATGAACGCCGACTCGGGGGAATCGAGTGCGTCCTGGGCCCGCATCACGTCCGCGACCTGATCCGGCGTGTGCAGCGTCCAGTCCACCGGATGCCCGGAGTCGGAAAGGTAGAAGCCGGGAAAGTTGCCGGTGCCGAAACCGGCCACGGCGACCCCGAGGGTCTCCAGCCGCTGCAGGGTGGCCGGCACATCCAGGATGGACTTCACGCCCGCGCAGACGACCGTGATCCTGGTGCGCGCCAGCAGGCCCAGATCGGCGGACTCGTCCTGCGTCACCGTCCACTCCCGGTGCACCCCGCCGAGCCCACCCGTGGCGAACACCCGTACGCCCGCGCGGGCGGCCAGCAGCGCGGTCGCCGACACCGTGGTCGCTCCGCTCGCCCCGGTGGCCACCGCGAGCGGCAGATCGCGGTGACCCAGCTTGCGGATCCCGTCCTCGTTCGCGACCCGTTCCAACTGCTCCTTGTCCAGGCCGACATGGGGGCGCCCGTCCAGCACGGCGATCGTGGCCGGCACGGCGCCCTCCTGCCGTACGACGTCCTCGAGTTCCAGCGCCACCTGCAGATTGCGGGGGCGCGGCAGCCCGTGCGCGATGATCGTGGACTCCAGGGCCACCACGGGTCGACGCGCGTCGACCGCTTCCCGCACTTCTTCGGACACCACCAGCATCACGTGCCTGCTTCCTGTCGTTCGGTCTTCCCTGATCTTTGGCGGGCGGCGTGCCCGGTCAAACCCCTGCGGCCTGTGGCAGATGCCACCAGCCTCCTACGGTGCCCGGGGGATGGGGGAGACACAGTTCCTACTTCCGGGACCTTGGCGGCAACGCCTTCAAGGTGAACAACGCCATCGCGCCCACGGGTATCAGCAGGCACGCGGCGGCGAGGTTCAGCCACCCGTAGCCCGCCTGGGCCATCACGAGCCCGGCGGCTGCCCCGCAGAGGCCCGCCGAGGTGTTCATGGCGAGGTCCGACAGCCCCTGCGCTGCAGCGCGCGCGGCCTCGGGCACGGAGTCCGTGAGCAGGGCGGATCCGGAGACCAACCCGGCCGACCAGCCCAGCCCGAGAACGAAGAGCCCCGCCGCGGTACGGCCGTGACTGCCGTCGGCTGTGCCCGCGAGGAACGCGGCGCAGGCCAGCAGGCCCACGGCGAGACCGATGCCGGACAGCCGCCCGACCCCGTCGGACAGGCGCCCCATGAGCGGCGAGAACGCGTACATGCCCGCGATGTGGCCGCTGATGACCAGCCCGATCAGATCGATGCTCGCGCCGTGGTGCCCGAGCGCGACCGGGGTCATCGACATGACCGAGACCATGGCCGTGTGGCACACGGTCACCGTCACGAGCGCGAGCCGGGCGCGCGGCGAGGCCGCGACGGCGGCAAGACCCGCCCGCAGGGACCGGCCCTCGGCTGACCGCTCCTCCACCGGGGCGAGGGCGCGGGCCGTGAGCAGCGGATCGGGGCGCAGCAGAACGGCTACCGTCACCGCCGCGACCAGGAAGATCCCGGCCGCCCAGAGGAAGGGACCCGCGAGCGCGGGTATCCCGAGTCCGGAGACACTGCGCCCCGCGGGCGCGGCGATGTTCGGCCCGAGGACCGCCCCTATGGTGGTCGCCCACACGACGTTCGAGATGGCCCGGGCCCGCCGGTCGGCCTCGGCGAGATCGGCGGCGGCGAACCGCGCCCCCAGATTCGCCGACGAGGCCGCACCGAACCCGGCCATGCCGCACAGCAGCAGCGGAAAACTGTCGATGACCGCCGCGACCACCACGACGCCCGCCCCCAGGGCGCCGACGAGATACCCCAGGATCAGCCCGGGGCGCCGCCCGCGCGCGGTCATCAGCGCCGCAAGAGGCAGCGACGCCACCGCCGTGCCCGTGACCATCGCGGTGGGCGCGAGCCCGGACAGCGACTCGGTACCGCTGATCCGCTGGGCCAGTACGGAGGCGAGCGCGACACCGGTGGCCACCCCGAGCCCACCGAGGATCTGGCTCGCGACCAGCACACCGGAGACCCGGCGCCGCAGCACGGCCAACTGCTCGCCCGCCACGGGCACGCCGGCACTCCGCTCGACGGCGGTCATCGCAGCCCACCCGCGTGCGCGAAAGACGTGGTCACCGGCGCGGTCCCCCCTGCTTCCGTACAGCGTTCCCCTACGGAACCTCTTCCCGTACGGGACTGTCCCCTCGTACCGAAGTCTCCCCACTGATGAAACCCTCGGGTCCCGTGGCTGAACCCTCAGAAGAGCGGCTCGGGCAGCACTCCTTCGAGTGCGAGCAGCTTCCTCTTGGTCTCCAGGCCGCCCCCGAACCCGCCGAGGCCGCCGTCGCTCTCCACGACCCGATGGCACGGCACCACGACCGGCAGCGGATTGGCGCCCATGGCCGCGCCGACCGCCTGAGCCCCGCCGGGCCGGCCCACCCGCCGGGCCAGGTCGCCGTACCCGACGACCGCGCCGTACGGCACGCCCGACGCGAGTTCGCGCAGCACCTGACGGTTGAATCCGGAGATCAGAGACCAGTCGAGCGGCAGTTCGAAATCGTGCAGCTCGCCCGCGAAGTACGCCGCGAACTGGCGTATCGCCTCGGCCAGGAGCGGGGACCCCGGCGCCTCGACCGGCTCCGCGCCCAGCCGGGAGGCGAGCCCCGCGACAGTTTTCTCGCGCACCGAATCCGTGACATGGAACACCACGTTCACCAGGCCGTCGTGCGTCGCGGCCAGCAGCATCGGGCCGATGTCGGTGCCGACAACCGCCCACACGACCCGCTGCCGGTTCTCCGGCTCCTGCCGCTCGCCCCGCCCATGGCTGTCCATGCGCCCCACCGTACGACCCGCCACTGACAACGCCCGGCGCGCGGTCCGAGCGGGCAGGGAAGGTCCACGAGTGACAGCGGAGGGACAACGGAACGACAGTGGAAAAAGAGATGCGGCACAGACACGGATTGAACGGAGTTGCCCGAGTCCACACACTCCTGCCGCACAAGTGGGGCAAGGTCGTGTTTCTTTGCCGGAAAATCGTTCGACCCTTCCGGAGCCAGTCATACTCTCTGCCACAACCCTGACCGCTGGCCGGTTCTGGGGCAGGGGAGCATTTCGGGGAATTCCGGGACGCGACAGGGCGGAAGGGCAGCCGCGCATGCAGGGCACGGTCGACGGATTCAGCTACGGACTCGTCACACCGCTGGTGGCCTACCTCATGGCCTGCCTGGGCGGGGCGCTGGGCCTGCGCTGCACCACCAGATCGATGCTGGTCGCCCAGTCGTGGCGACCAGGCTGGCTGGCGCTCGGCTCGGCCGCGATCGGCTCCGGCATTTGGACCATGCACTTCGTCGCGATGATGGGGTTCACCGTCAAGGAGACCCCGATCAACTACGACATGGGGCTGACCTTCGCCAGTCTGGGCGTCGCCATCCTCATGGTCGGCGTCGGGATCTTCATCGTCGGCTACCGGGGCGTGAGCGGAACGGCACTGTTCACCGGGGGCACCATCACGGGCCTCGGTATCGCCTCGATGCACTACCTGGGCATGGCCGGCATGCGCCTCAACGGGAAACTGGAGTACAACACCTACACCGTCTCCGCCTCGGTCGTGATAGCCGTCGTGGCCGCCACCGCCGCTCTGTGGGCGGCCGGGCAGATCCGCGGCTTCCTGTGGAGCGTGGGCGCCAGCCTCGTCATGGGACTCGCCGTCAGCGGCATGCACTACACGGGCATGGCCGCCCTGCGGGTCCACCTCCACGCCGCGCCGGGGAGTCCGGACGGAGACTCGCCCGCGACCCTGCTCGCCCCCTTGATGATCGGCCCGCTGGCCTTCCTCCTGCTGGCCGGCGTCGTCGTGCTGTTCGACCCGCTGATGGTCATGGGCAAGCCCGGGCGTCGCCCCGCCGACAACAAGCCCGGCATCCCGGCCCACCCGGCCGTCCCGCACCCCGGCCGACGCCTCCCACCGCGCCCCGGCCGGCGGCACGAGCACCGCAGCTCCCGCACCCCGCAGAACCGGTGATCGGGGCCCGTTGATGCTCCTATTGGCTGTCAAGCGGCTTGGAGCCAGTCGCGGTAGGCGTGGGCGAGGTTGTCGTCTCGGCGGGTCCCGCGTTCGAGGGTGGAGATGCTGGCGGGCCAGACTCCGAGGTCATGTTCCGCCCGGCCGGAGCTATGAGAACAGGTCCCGGCGGCCGGACAGAACAACGGGAAGACAGCCCAGCAGGGCGTCAGTCAGTGGGAGAGCCACGACCACCGGAACCTGAGTACCAGCATCAATGTCAGTGGGGGGTCGTACGGTGGATGCATGCGGCCAGTTTCCAAGATCGAACGCACGGTGGCGCCCTTCGAGGTCATCAGCCCCTACCAGCCGAGCGGTGACCAGCCGGCTGCCATCGCCGAGCTGGCTCGGCGCATCGAAGCAGGTGAGAAGGACGTCGTGCTCCTCGGCGCGACCGGCACCGGCAAGTCCGCCACCACCGCGTGGATGATCGAGAAGCTTCAGCGCCCCACTCTCGTCATGGCGCCGAACAAGACCCTGGCCGCCCAGCTGGCGAACGAGTTCAGGGAACTGCTTCCGAACAACGCCGTCGAGTACTTCGTCTCGTACTACGACTACTACCAGCCCGAGGCGTACGTCCCCCAGTCGGACACCTACATCGAGAAGGACTCCTCGATCAACGAGGAGGTCGAACGCCTGCGCCACTCCGCGACCAACTCGCTGCTCACCCGGCGGGACGTCATCGTGGTCGCCTCCGTGTCCTGCATCTACGGCCTCGGTACGCCGCAGGAGTACGTGGACCGGATGGTCCCCCTCAAGGTCGGCGCGGAGATCGACCGGGACCAGTTGCTGCGCCGCTTCGTCGACATCCAGTACACGCGCAACGACCTGGCCTTCACCCGCGGCACGTTCCGCGTGCGCGGCGACACCATCGAGATCTTCCCGGTCTACGAGGAACTGGCCGTACGCATCGAGATGTTCGGCGACGAGATCGAGGCACTCTCCACCCTCCACCCACTCACCGGCGAGATCATCAGCGAAGACGAGCACATGTACGTCTTCCCGGCCACGCACTACGTGGCAGGGCCGGAGCGCACGGCGCGGGCCGTCAACGACATCGAGAAGGAGCTCGGCGAGCGTCTCGCCGAACTGGAGAAGCAGAACAAGCTCCTGGAGGCCCAGCGCCTGAGGATGCGGACGACGTACGACCTCGAGATGCTCCGCCAGATCGGCTCCTGCTCCGGAGTCGAGAACTACTCGATGCACTTCGACGGCCGCCTCCCGGGCTCCCCGCCGCACACCCTGATCGACTACTTTCCGGACGACTTCCTGCTCGTCATCGACGAGTCGCACAACACGGTCCCGCAGATCGGCGCCATGTACGAGGGCGACGCGTCCCGCAAGCGCACGCTCGTCGACCACGGCTTCCGGCTGCCCTCCGCGCTGGACAACCGCCCCCTGAAGTGGGAGGAGTTCCAAAAGCGCATCGGACAGACCGTCTACCTGTCGGCGACCCCCGGCAAGTACGAGCTGTCCCGTGGCGACGGCTTCGTCGAGCAGATCATCCGCCCCACCGGCCTCATCGACCCCGAGGTCGTCATCAAGCCCACCGAGGGCCAGATCGACGACCTGGTGCACGAGATCCGCACGCGCGCCGAGAAGGACGAGCGTGTCCTGGTCACCACGCTCACCAAGAAGATGGCCGAGGACCTCACCGACTACTTCCTGGAACTCGGCATCCAGGTCCGCTATCTGCACAGCGACGTCGACACCCTGCGGCGGATCGAGCTGCTGCGTGAACTGCGTGCCGGCGAGTTCGACGTCCTGGTCGGCATCAACCTCCTGCGGGAGGGGCTCGACCTCCCAGAGGTGTCCCTGGTGTCGATCCTCGACGCCGACAAGGAGGGCTTCCTGCGCTCCGGCACCTCCCTGATCCAGACCATCGGCCGCGCGGCGCGCAATGTGTCCGGCCAGGTCCATATGTACGCGGACAGGATCACCCCGGCGATGGAGAAGGCCATCGAGGAGACCAACCGGCGCCGGGAGAAGCAGGTCGCGTACAACACGGAGAGGGGCATCGACCCGCAGCCGCTCCGCAAGAAGATCAACGACATCGTCGCGCAGATCGCCCGCGAGGACGTCGACACGGAACAGCTCCTCGGCTCGGGTTACCGCAAGTCGAAGGACGGCAAGGCCCCGGTGCCCGCGCTCGGCAAGTCAGCCAGGGGAGCCCGGGCCGGCAAGGGCAAGGCCGGGGAGACGGTGCCGACGGACCGCCCCGCGGCCGAACTCGCCGACCAGATCGAGGAGATGACAGCACGGATGCGCGCTGCCGCGGCCGACCTGCAGTTCGAGGTCGCCGCCCGGCTACGCGACGAGGTGTCGGAGATGAAGAAGGAGTTGCGGCAGATGAAGGAGGCCGGCATCGCCTGACTGCCGCACGAGGCACTCGGGGTGCCGGCCGTCGCACCGGACGGGCATCCCGACCGGTGTCCGTGAGCTGCGTCGTACGCGCAGTGTTGCAACACCGACACAAAGTGCGCCCGAGGCTTCGGCACTGTCAGTGCCCCTGCGTAGGGTTCAGGTCATCCGCGGACCCCGCGGAAACAGGGGACGGCTCGAGAGGGGAACAGCGCGTGGTGGACGTATCCAAGGGCGGCACGCCCAGTGGCAGCGTCAATCTGACCAAGGGTCAGGCCATCAACCTGCAGAAGAACGACGGGGGCACCCTGACCGCGGTGCGGATGGGCCTCGGCTGGCAGGCGGCTCCCCGGCGTGGCCTGTTCGGCTCGCGTACGAGGGAGATCGACCTCGACGCCTCTGCCGTGTTGTTCGCCGACAAGCAGCCCGTCGACGTCGTGTTCTTCCGTCATCTGGTGAGCGACGACGGTTCCGTGCGCCACACCGGGGACAACCTCGTCGGCGGTGTCGGCCAGGGAGGCGACGACGAGGCGATCCTCGTCGACCTGCCGCGTGTGCCGGTCCACATCGACCAGATCGTCTTCACCGTGAACTCGTTCACGGGCCAGACCTTCCAGGAGGTGCAGAACGCGTTCTGCCGTCTGGTCGACGAGACCAACGGTGACGAACTCGCCCGCTACACACTGGACGGCGGCGGCCAGTACACGGCTCAGATCATGGCGAAGGTGCACCGCGCGGGCACGGGCTGGCAGATGACCGCCCTTGGCACGCCTGCCAACGGCCGCACCTTCCAGGACCTGATGCCGGCGATCCTGCCGCACCTGTAGCCGGGCCCGGGCAGCCCACGGAACAACAGAACGACACGGGGGGACGAAGGCGATGACGGCCGAGCTGGTCCGGGGGCAGAACCATCCGCTCTCCCAGGTCCGCCTAGAAGTGCGGATCTCGGCCGGCACGCCGATCGTGGCCGGGGCCACGATCGGCGACGAGCAGGGCAAGGTCCACGGCGTCGAGTGGGTGGCTCACCCCGGTGCGCCCACGCTTCCGGGCCTGGAGGTCTCCAAGCAGGCGGCGGCCGACCACCGGCTCGCCGTGGACCTGGGTGCCATGCCGGAGTCCGTGCACCGGATCAGCGTGCTGCTCGCCCTGCCGTCAGGTGTGGGCGGGCCCGTCCGCTTCGGCGCCGTAGCCGCACCCGTCGTCGCCGTCACCGGCCTCGACGGCACCGAGGTCGTCAGTTACACGATCACGGGCCTGGAGGCCGAGTCGGCCGTGGTCGCCCTGGAGCTCTACCGCAGGCAGGATGCCTGGAAGGTGCGCGCCATCGGCCAGGGGTACTCCGGCGGCCTCGTCGAACTCCTTACCGACCAGGGCCTCCCCGAGGCTCGCCGGCTCGCGGACGTCATCGACGCGGCGGTGGCCCAGGCCCACTCCCGCTCGGTCGCGCCCCCGCCGTCCCGCACGCAGGACGGCGACCGCACCCGCCGGACCGCGTCGTCTCCCGCACCCGTGCAATCCGCGTCTCCGTACGCGGCTCAGGGACCGCAGGACACCCCGACTCCCGGCGCACCGGAGCAGTCCGGCCCGGTGGTCCAGGGCGGCCAGGGCGCTGGTTCTGCCCAACCCGCGTCACCGTACGAAGTCCAGAACCCGCAACCCACCCCGGGGCAGGCCGACCCCGCTGCCGCCCCGCAGTCGTCCGCCCCCGTCGCCGCATCACCGATCAACTACAGCCATCCCAGCCGCCGTACGGCCGCTCCGCCACCGGCCCCGCCGACCGCACCCCCGGCCCAGTCGGGACAGGCGGCGCGGCCGGTCGCGGGGGACGCCACCGGGTGGTCGATGGACGAGCGGCTCTACAACCAGGTCTGGGGCATGTTCGAGGACCTGGCGCGCAGTGTCGCCGCATACCGAAGCGCCGTGGACTTCGCCGACTCCCGCCTTGAGAAGGAGATCGACCAGGCGCTGGCCGATCCCCGCAGCCGGGTGGGCGACCGGGGGGACGCCGCCCGGGAAGCGGCCCGCGCCAAGCAGGCCCAGCTCGTCGACCAGGCCCGAGCCGCCCTCGACCGAGACCTCTCCCAGCTCACCGCCGAGGCCGAGGTCGTCGAGCCCGCGCTGCCCCTGTCGTACGCGAGCTGGGACAACCCTGTCTGGCACGGCTACCGCGTTCCGATGGAGATGCCCATGGCGCTGCGGCTGGGCGACCTGAGGCTGCCCGAGAGCGCCCAGCTGAGCATCCCGATGCTCGTCCGGCTGCCGTTGGAGCGCGGCCTGTGGATCGACAGCGGTGGTCAGTCGCTCGACGGCTCGCTCCTCGACTCCGACGAGCTGCGCCGGCTCGCCATGGACACGGCGGTCACGCACGCCGCCCGGCTGCTCGCCGTCCATCCGGCGGGCGAATTCGCCGTACACGTCATCGACCCGGCGGGTTCGGGCGCTGCGGCCCTCGCGCCGTTGGTGCGGAGCGGCGTGCTCGCGGGTCCGCCCGCTGCCGGAGCGGCCGGTGTCGCGGACGTCCTGGGCCGGCTGACCCAGCGCGTCGACCTCGTGCAGATGGCGGTGCGTGGCGGCGCGGCCGACTCGCTGCCGCCCGACTTCGACACCGCTCAGCAGCTGTTGATCGTCAATGACTTCCCGCACGGCTTCGACGACCGGGCGGTGACCCAGCTGCGCTATCTCGCGGACGAGGGCCCGGCCGTCGGCGTCCACCTGATGATGGTCGCGGACCGAGAGGACGCAGCGGCCTACGGACCGTTGCTCGACCCGCTCTGGCGTTCGCTCATGCGACTCACCCCGGTCCCCGACGACCACCTTGCCGACCCGTGGGTCGGCCATGCGTGGACGTACGAGCCGTCGGTCGTGCCGCGTGGCAGCCAGGTGCTCCAGCAGGTGCTCAGCCAGGTCGCGGCGGCCCGCCGCTCATGGAACCGCTGACGCCTACAGGCGCTTCACCAAGTATCTGCAAAGTCTCCTGACCTGCGGACTTTGATTTTCTTTTACTAATCTCTTTACCTTTCCTTGGTGATTGGGGTACTGTTTTCCCAACGGAGGGGAGTACTCCCTACCTGCTGCGGCGTACCCGTCAATACGGATCAATCCAGATCCCGGGGCGTCGGCCCGCAGACATCCGGGCGCGTGAAGGAGCCCGACTGTCGTGGGTGGAAGAGACCTCCGGTAGCGACGACGCTGAAATTTGCCGTTACTACTGCCGGAGGCGCAGTGAATGTTTCCGTGGCCCTGTGGGTCCTGACCATCGTGGGTCTCGCCGCTCTGATCGCGGTGGACTTCTTCATCGGGCGCAAGCCTCATGACGTATCAATCAAGGAAGCCGGTATCTGGACGGTTGTCTGGATAGCGCTGGCCGGGCTCTTCGGCCTGGGGCTGCTCGTCTTCAGTGGCGGTGAGCCCGCCGGTGAGTTCTTCGCGGGCTTCATCACCGAGAAGTCATTGAGCGTCGACAACCTCTTCGTCTTCGTCCTGATCATGGCGAAGTTCGCAGTGCCCTCGCAGTACCAGCAGCGGGTGCTCCTCGTCGGTGTCCTCATAGCGCTCGTCCTGCGGGCGATATTCATCGCCGCCGGCGCCGCGATCCTCGCGAGCTTCGCGTGGGTGTTCTACATCTTCGGTGCCTTCCTCATCTGGACCGCCTGGAAGCTGATCCAGGAGGCCCGCACCGACGACGAGGACGAGGAGTTCGAGGAGAACAAGCTGCTCAAGGCTGTCGAGAAGCGATTCGGTGTGGCCGATCGCTACCACGGCACCAAGCTGTGGATCGAGGAGAACGGCAAGCGGATCATGACGCCGATGCTGGTCGTGATGCTCGCGATCGGTACCACGGACGTCCTGTTCGCCCTCGACTCGATCCCGGCGATCTTCGGCCTGACCCAGGACCCGTACATCGTCTTCACCGCCAACGCCTTCGCCCTGATGGGACTGCGTCAGCTGTACTTCCTCATCGGCGGCCTGCTGAGGAAGCTGGTCCACCTCTCGTACGGACTGTCGGTCATCCTCGGCTTCATCGGCGTCAAGCTGGTGCTGCACGCGCTGCACGAGTCCGGCGTCCACGTACCGGAGATCTCCATACCGGTCTCCCTCGGCGTGATCTGTGGGGTCCTGGTCATCACCACGATCACCAGCCTGATCGCCTCCAGGAAGCAGGAGGCGGCCGAGGCGGCGCAGAAGGAGAGCGAAGGCGCTCCGAAGGACAGCATCGGCGCCTGACCACGTCGGACGTAGGAACAACCACCATCGGGAGCGGGGCGCGGCGAATTGCCGAGCACCGTTCCCGGTGCTTCGTTGGGTGGTGAGCGTCCCTTGCCGGGGACGCCACGGCCGGGTGGAGGAATCGTGGACACAGCGACGAAGTTCGTTCAGATCATCGACATCGAGACCGATCGGATGGAGGAGATGCGGGCGCTGGTCCAAGAGACCGACAAGCGCCTCGCCGGCCGAGTCGGCGGACCCACGCACCGCCTCGTTCTGCAGGACAGGAACCAGCCCAACAGGTTCCTGGTGATGATCGAGTTCGAGTCGTACGACGAGGCCATGCGCAACAGCGACGACCCCGAGACGAGCAGGATGGCGGAGCAACTGGCCTCGCTGTGTACGAGGCCGCCGTCCTTCACCAACTGCGACGTACGGGAGACGGCCGAGCTGAAGTAGCGGCAGCGGGACACGACGCCGGGTTCCGCAGCGGCAGGCGGGACCCGTGCCGCGTGGCGCTCCTGGCCCGCCGAACCGGTGAGGGAGACGGGGGCAAGGGGCTCGGGGTACGGGAGTATGCGTCCGGCATTTCGGGGCACCAGCCGAAGCCGGGGAAGATCGCGAAGGGTAGGGGCATTGCAGTGTGGAGGACCGTCTGCGGGGCCGGCGTGAGGGAGCGTGCGCGGATCGGCGTGGGTGTGCGTGGCCCGAGCCCGTCTGCGAGGATCGCTGAATGATCGTCACGTTGCGGTCGCTCGTGACGCGGTGGACGGCCGTCGTGCCGGTGGCCGCGGTCGTCCTGCTGGTGTTCACGTGGGGACGAGATCTTCCCGGCGCGGTCGTCGCGCTGGTGACGCTGGTCCTCGCGGGAGCGGTGCTGGCCGCTGTGCATCACGCCGAGGTGATCGCCCACCGGGTCGGTGAACCCTTCGGCTCTCTGGTGCTGGCCGTCGCCGTCACGATCATCGAGGTCGCCCTGATCGTCACGCTGATGGCGGACGGCGGGGACAAGAGTTCCACCCTGGCCAGGGACACCGTCTTCGCGGCCGTGATGATCACCTGCAACGGCATCGTCGGACTGAGTCTCCTCACCGCCTCGATCCGTCACGGGACTGCCGTCTTCAACCCGGAGGGCACCGGCGCCGCCCTCGCGACGGTCGCGACGCTGGCCACGCTCAGCCTGGTGCTGCCGACGTTCACCACGAGCAAGCCGGGCCCCGAGTTCTCCACGGCCCAGCTCACTTTCGCCGCGCTCGCCTCGCTGGTCCTGTACGGACTGTTCGTGGCGACCCAGACCGTGCGGCACCGTGACTACTTCCTGCCGGTCACCCGGCAGGGCGAGGTCATCACCGCGGACGCTCACGCGGAGCTCCCGACCGCCCGCGACGTCCGGATCAGCCTGGGGCTGCTGGGCCTGGCGCTGATCGGCGTGGTCGGCCTCGCGAAGGGGGTGTCGCCCACCATCGAGTCCGGGGTGCAGGCAGCCGACCTGCCGCACGCCGTCGTAGGTGTGATCATCGCCCTGCTCGTGCTGCTTCCCGAGACCATCGCCGCGCTGCGCTCCGCGCGGCGTGACCGGGTGCAGACCAGCCTGAACCTCGCCCTCGGATCCGCGATGGCCAGCATCGGCCTGACCATCCCCGCCGTGGCCCTGGCGTCCATCTGGCTGTCCGGGCCACTGGTCCTCGGCCTCGGCTCCACCCACATGGTGTTGCTCGCCCTGACCGTCGTGGTCGGTTCGCTGACGGTGGTGCCCGGGCGGGCCACGCCGCTCCAGGGAGGCGTACATCTGGTGCTGTTCGCCGCCTACCTGGAGCTGGCGATCAACCCCTGACCACCGCCGCAGGTCACTCCGTGGCCGGTACGGCGGCGAGACGGGGCATCGGCCGGGTCTCCGGCAGCAACGCGAAGCACCCCAGGCTGAACAGCGCGATGCCCGTCAGATAGACGCCCACGCCCCACGGGACCCGGCCCCCGTGCCCGGCGAGCGCCGTCGCCACGATCGGTGTGAGCGCGCCGCCGATAACCCCGCCGAGGTTGTAGCCGACCGCGGCGCCCGTGCACCGTACGCGGGGCTCGTACAGCTCCGGCAGATACGCCGCGACCACCGCGAACATCGTGACGAACGCGATCATCGCCACCAGGAAGCCGAGGAACATCAGCAGCGGTTCGCCGGTCGACAGCAGTGCGACCATCGGACACATCCACAGGGCGGCGGCCCCGCAGCCGGTCAGACACAGCGGCCGGCGACCGTAGCGGTCCCCCAGGAGCGCCATCACGGGTGTCAGGGCGCCCTTGACCACCACCGCGGCCATGATGCAGGCCAGCATGACGGTACGGCTGACGCCGAGCCGTTCGGTCCCGTAGGCGAGGGACCAGGTCGTCACCGCGTAGAACACCGCGTATCCGACCGCGAGCGCGCCCGCCGTCAGCAGGACCAGCCGCCAGTGGTCGCGCACCACCTCGGCGAGCGGCACGCGCGCGTGGTCGTCGATCTCCAGGAAACTCGGGCTCTCGGCGAGCGACGAACGCAACCACAGCCCTGCCAGGGCGAGCACGCCGGCAGCCCAGAACGGCACCCGCCACCCCCACGAGGCGAACTGCGCCTCCGTGAGGGACGCCGACAGCGCCAGCATCACGCCGTTGGCGAGCAGGAAGCCCACCGCGGGGCCGGTCTGCGGGAAGCTCGACCACAGAGCGCGCCGTTCGGCGGGCGCGTGCTCCGCGGTCAGCAGGACCGCCCCGCCCCACTCTCCGCCGAGCCCGAGCCCCTGGAGGAAACGCAGCACCAGGAGGAGGACGGGAGCGGCGGTGCCGATCGACTCGTACGTCGGAACGCAGCCGACCGCGACCGTCGACGCCCCGGTCAGCAGTAGTGAGGCGACGAGGACCGGCCGCCGCCCGCGCCGGTCCCCGATGTGCCCGAACAGCACCGACCCCAGCGGCCGGGCGACGAACCCCACACCGAACGTCCCGAAGGCGGCCAGCGTCCCGGCCACCGGTGAGAACGTCGGGAAGAACAGTGGCCCCAGAACCAGTGCGGCGGCGGTGCCGTAGACGAAGAAGTCGTAGAACTCGATGGCCGTCCCCGCGAGCGAGGCGGCGGCCAGCCGCACCATGGAAGGCGCCCTTGCCGTGTGTACGTCGCGCATGCCGCGTCAACCACCCACAGCGATCGCACGTTACGGGGGCGCGTGGGGCCGATCGGGATCAGTACGTCACGGTGATGCGCCGGTCGGGACCGTCCACCCGGATCGACCCTCCATAAGGGAGGACGAGTTGCGGATCCGTGTGCCCGAAGTCCACGTCGAAGACGGTCATCAGGCCGGGAGCGTAGGCGCGCAGCGCGCGCTGGACCGCCTCCCGCTGCTCGGCGGCGTAACGGGCGCCCTCGTCGGGGCTGTTGGGGCGCTCGAAGGACCAGGTCTTCGCGCGCCCCATCAGCAGCGCGGAGAAACGCTGGAGCAGTCCGCGCTCGCCCATGTTGCGCAGCGTGCGGAAGACCTCCTCGCCGCTCGGCAGCTCCTCCGAGGTCTCCAGGAGCAGCACTCCGCCGTCGTACTCCGTCGGATCGTGGGAGATCTCGCGGTCGGCCATCAGCAGCCAGCCGAGGATCTCCAGACAGCCACCCCAACTGCGGCCCTCCACCACGCGGTCGGCGTTCAGCCAGGTCCAGCCGGCGCCGGGACGAGTCTCCGGTTCGGCGTCGAAGGTCGAGGGATCCGCCCAGTCGCGGTTGACGTCGTTCCAGCGCTCGGCGGGCCGCAGTTCGTACTCGCCCGAGGTGAACAGGGCGGCCCGCAGGGACTCGCAGTCAGCGGGTCCATGGCCACGGGACGCCCGAGCGCCGTCATCACGGTCGCGCCGTGGTAACCAACGATCCCGGTGTTGTAGAGGTAGGCCAGCAGGTTCGTGTTGTCGCTCATCCCGAAGAACGGCTTCGGGTTCGCCCGGATCAACTTCCGGTCCAGAAACGGCAGCACGGTGATCTGGTCGTCGCCGCCGATCGTCGCGATGACCGCCTTGATGTCCGGGTCGGCGAACGCGGCGTGGATGTCGTCGGCGCGCTCCTGGGGCGTCGAGCCCATCTTCCGGGTCGCCGGATACTCGACCGGTTCGAGCTCGAACTCCTTGCGCAGCCGCTCCAGCCCCAGTTCGTGGGGGCGCGGGAAGAGCCCGGGCAGTCCGGCGCCCGGCGAGATGACGGCTATGCGGTCGCCGGGCGAGGGCTTGGGGGGATAGGCGGGGGTCGTCATGCCGGGAGCGTACGGGCGACCGCACTGTCGGCGCACCGTGATAAACCGGGGCTGAGCAGCGGTCCTCGACGGGCCGCCACCCCCGAACGGACCGGAGGAACCGTGCCCCGCACCCGCACCCTTGCCAACGCCCCGATCATGATCCTGAACGGCCCCAACCTGAACCTCCTGGGCCAGCGTCAGCCGGAGATCTACGGATCCGACACGCTCGCCGACGTGGAGGCCCTGTGCGCCAAGGCGGCGGCCGGGCACGGCGGCACGGTGGACTTCCGCCAGTCCAACCACGAGGGCGAGCTGGTCGACTGGATCCAGGAGGCACGCCTCAGCCACGTCGGCATCGTGATCAACCCCGGCGCCTACTCCCACACGTCCGTCGCGATCCTGGACGCGCTCAACACCTGCGACGGCATGCCGGTGCTGGAGGTCCACATCTCCAACATCCACCAGCGCGAGACGTTCCGGCACCACTCGTACGTCTCACTGCGCGCCGACGGTGTCATCGCGGGATGCGGCGTCCAGGGGTACGTGTTCGGGGTGGAGCGGGTCGCCGCGCTGGTGGGAGCGGCGACAGCGGAGGCGTGACGTACGGCCGCCCCTACAACCGCCCCGCCTCCACGATCCGGCGCAGGAACTGTCGGGTGCGCTCCTGCTGCGGATCTCCGAACACCTGCTCGGCCGTGCCGCGTTCCAGGACCACGCCGCCCTCGAGGAAGCAGATCTGGTCCGCGACATCGCGGGCGAAGCCCATCTCGTGGGTGGCCAGGACCATGGTCATGCCGTCGCCCTTCAGGTCCCGGACGACGGCGAGGACCTCGCCCACGAGCTCCGGGTCGAGGGCCGCGGTGATCTCGTCGAGGAGCAGCAGCCGGGGGCGTACGGCCAGTGCGCGGACGATCGCGGCCCGCTGCTGCTGGCCGCCGCTCAGCCGGTCCGGATACTCGCCCGCCTTCGCGCCGAGCCCGAGCCGCTCGAGCAGCTCACGGGCGTACCGTTCCGCCTCCGCACGGTCCACGCCGTGCACCCGGCGCGGGGCGAGGGTGATGTTCTCCAGGACGGTCATGTGCGGGAAGAGGTTGTACGCCTGGAAGACCACGCCGATCCGGCGGCGCACGGCGTCCTGGTCGGTCCGCGGGTCGGTGATCTCCTCGCCGTCCAGCCAGATCGCGCCGTCGTCGATGTCCTCCAGCAGGTTCGCGCACCGCAGCAGTGTGGACTTGCCGGAGCCGGACGCGCCGATCAGAGCGGTCACCGTGTGCGGGGCGACCTCCAGATCGACGTCCCGCAGGACGACCGTGTCACCGAAGGTCTTGCGCACGGATTCCATACGGAGCACGGGGGAGGAGGTCGACGAGTTGTCCGGGATGCCGCTCACAGTGTTCCTCCCTGCGCCCGCTGCCGGTCCATCCGCGCCGTCACCCAGTCCGTGAAGCGGGTCATCGGGATGGTCAGCGCGACGAAGACCATCCCCGCGACGATGTACGGCGTGTAGTTGAGGCTGCGGCCCACGATGATGTCGGCCGCGCGTACGGCGTCGACCGCGCCGCCGATCGAGACGAGCCCGGTGTCCTTCTGCAGCGACACCAGGTCGTTCAGCAGCGGCGGCACCTGACGTCGTACGGCCTGGGGCAGCACGACGTACCGCAGGGCCTGCCGGTTGGTCAGCCCGAGCGAGCGCGCCGCCGCCCGCTGCGACGGGTGCACGGACTCGATGCCGGCGCGGAACACCTCGGCGACGTACGCCGAGTACGTCAGCGTCAGCGCCGTACCACCGAGAAGCACCGGGTCCACGGTGATGCCCTGGAGCCGCAGCGCCGGGACACCCAGGACGACGATCATCAGGTTGATGATCAGCGGGAGGCCGCGGAAGAAGTCCGTGTACGCGGCGGCCAGCGCGCGCAGCGGGAAGAACACGGGGCCGCGCAGCGTGCGCGCGATGGCGATCAGCATGCCCAGGACGAGCACCGCGACACCGCAGATCAGCAGCAGCCGGACGTTGAGCCACAGCCCTTCGAGGACCTTGGGGAGCGCCTCGCGCGCGTACTGCCCGTTGAAGAACGTCTCCTTGGTGCGCGGCCAGCCCGGGGCGCTGACGACGACCAGATAGAGGACGACCCCGGTGACCAGGGTGGACAGCGCGGCGATCGACGTGGCGCGGCGCGCACGGGTGCGCTTGTACCGCTCACGGTCGAGCCGCCGCCGCGAGGGGACGTAACCGTCGCCCCGGTCCGCCATGTCGCCCGGGTCCTCCTGCCCGGACTCCTCCTTCACTGCGGTCACTTGAGCACCGGAGCGTCGACGGCGTCCGACAGCCACTGCTTCTCGATCGAGGCGAGCGTGCCGTCCTTGCGCAGGGCGTCCACCGCGGTCGTCACGCACGAGGTGAGCGCGCTGCCCTTGTCGAGCACGAGACCGAACTGCTCCGGCGTACCGCCCTGGTTCTCGAACTGCCCGACGATCTTCGCGTCGGTCACCTCGGCGGCGGTGATGTAGAAGGCGGTCGGCAGGTCGACGACGATGGCGTCCACCTGGCCGTTCTGCAGTGCGGACTTGGCCTGGTCGTTCTTGGCGTACGCGGCCGGCTGCTGGGTCGGCTTCACCACGTCGTCGATGTAGTCGAGGCTGGTGGTGCCGACCTGGGCGCCCAGCTTGAGGCCCTTGAGGTCCGCGATGCTCGTTGCCTTCGCGGCCTTGGAGGTCTTCAGCGCGATGACGGCCTGGCGCACGTCGTAGTAGCCGGACGAGAAGTCCACGGCCTTCTTGCGCTCGGCGCTGATCGACACCTGGTTGATGTCGAAGTCGAAGGTCTTCGCCCCGGGCGCGAACGCCTTGTTGAAGGGCACGCTCTGCCACACGACGTTCGCCTTGTCGTAGCCGAGCTGCTGCGCCACCGCGTACGCGACCGCCGATTCGAAGCCCTCACCGTTGGCGGGCTTGCCGTCCTTGAACCAGGGCTCGTACGCCGGCTCGTCGGTGGCGATCGTCAGCTTGCCCGAGGTCTGGGTGGCCAGCTTGCCCTTGGCGCAGGCGGCCGCACCGGCCGTCCCGGTGGGTGTGGTGGCGCTCTTCTCCTCCGGCTGCGGGGCGCAGCCGACAGCGGTGGCGAGCAGGGCGACAGTGGCGGCGGAGAGCGCGCGGCGCAGCATGTAAGGGGCAAGGTGCATGGCGGGAGAGTGGCAGCGGACCGTGCCATTTGTCCAGGTCACACGCGGAATTGTCCGCATGATGGGAACGTGTGTTGCGTTCTTGTGAACGCCGGGGCCGCCGACCGAGGGCGGGGATCGACAGGTCGGCGGCCCGTGCCGCTCAGGAGCCGTCATCCTGGGCGGGGCTGCTTTCAGTGGACTACGCCAGGGCGCACGCCGGGAGCGCGTGCGTACTCCCGGCGCGTGTGTTCGTTTCACACGGGGCGTGCGGCCATCAACTGCACTCCCCTGCTGGGGAGTTCACCACCTCGGGTGCGTGGTTCCCGCCGGTCGGCTCACCAGCCCCGTGCGTGCCACTCCGGCAGCTGGGGCCGCTCCGCACCCAGGGTGGTGTCGTTGCCGTGTCCGGGATAGACCCAGCTCTCGTCCGGGAGCGGGCCGAAGATCTTCGTCTCCACGTCGTGGATCAGGCTGGCGAAGGCCTCCGGGTCCTTGCGCGTGTTGCCCACACCACCGGGGAAGAGACAGTCCCCGGTGAACACGTGCGGATGGCCGTGCGGGTCGTCGTAGACGAGCGCGATCGAGCCAGGCGTGTGCCCGACCAGATGGCGCGCGGTGAGTTCCACGCGCCCGACACGGATCGTGTCCCCGTCGTCGACCGCCACATCCGTCGGTACGGGGATGCCCTCGGCATCGTCCCGTCCCGCGTACGTACGGGCACCGGTGGCCTCCACGACCTCCGCGAGCGCCTGCCAGTGGTCCCCGTGCTGGTGCGTGGTGACGACCGACGCGATGCCGTCGTCACCGATCAGTGTGATCAGCGTGTGGGCGTCGTTCGCCGCGTCGATCAGCAACTGCTCGTCCGTGGCCCGGCAGCGCAGCAGATAGGCGTTGTTGTTCATCGGGCCCACCGCGACCTTGGTGATCATCAGGTCGGGCAACTCGTGCACATCGGCAGGGCCGCCGACCTTCACCGCTCCGCTGTACGTCATGGCGTTCAGCCTATAGCGGCGCCGACGACACTAGAGCGGGGGCAGCGTGGGCAGGACGCCTCCCGGGACGTCGAGTTCCGCTCCGGCGCGGCGGCCGGAGAGCCACCCCAGCAGCTCGGGCGCCGGTCCGGTGACCGTGACCTCGGGCCCGGTCGCCTCGCTTCCCGTGCTCCACGTGCGCGTGCCGTCCGTGATCACGGTGTGCGGCACCTCGGGATGGCCGCTGAACCGGTCGGCCAGGAACGTGATCTCCCGCTCCGTGAACTCCGCCGGGAGGTCTTCGAGCTCGTACCCGATCCCCAGGTCCACGTGGTGCAGCTCGACCTCGGCCCAGCGACGGAACGGCAACCTGGAGGCGATGTCGGTGACCCCGTTGCGCAGCTCCAGCGTGCGCGACCAGTCCGCGGGCGCTGCCCCCGCCTCCTGGAAGCGGGCCGCGCTGTCGCGCACGTCCGAGAGCTGTACGTCGAGAGGGCGTGGGGCGTCCCGCTCGATGCCGGCGTCCCGGGCCTCCCCGGAGACGTACATGGGGCGTCCTTCGAGGGCGTTCACGAGGGCGTCCGCGTTGCGGGCGATGTGGGCGAGGACGTGGCCGCGGGTCCAGCCCGGCAACCGTGACGGTTCGGCCACCGAATCGTTGTTCAATTTCGCGGCTGCGGTGAGCAGCCGTTCCGTCGCTTCGCGTACAGATGCCAGGTCGCGCTCATGATCGGCCATGGAGTCGACGATAGCCCCGCCACACGTTCGGGTGAAGCCGGTGGACCAGGCCCGCAAATCGAATGTGCGTGCTATATGGTCGAGTGCGGCGTCGGGCATGCTGGATGGCCGGGGATTGTTACCGCCCCAGGAATCCGACCGGCGTTGTCAGTGGCTCCCCCTAGTCTGAGAAAGCACGGGGGCCCCGCCCCTGTCACTTCTCCCAAGAAAGGTGCGGACCGGCGTGGCCGACCGTCTCATCGTCCGTGGCGCGCGCGAGCACAATCTCAAGAATGTCTCGCTCGACCTCCCGCGCGACTCGCTCATCGTCTTCACGGGCCTTTCCGGGTCGGGCAAGTCCTCCCTGGCCTTCGATACGATCTTCGCCGAGGGCCAGCGCCGCTACGTCGAGTCGCTCTCGTCGTACGCCCGCCAGTTCCTCGGCCAGATGGACAAGCCGGACGTCGACTTCATCGAGGGCCTCTCACCGGCCGTCTCGATCGACCAGAAGTCGACCTCGCGCAACCCGCGCTCTACCGTGGGCACCATCACCGAGGTCTACGACTATCTGCGTCTCCTCTTCGCGCGCATCGGCAAGCCGCACTGCCCCGAGTGCCGTCGCCCCATCTCGCGTCAGTCGCCGCAGGCCATCGTCGACAGGGTCCTGGAGCTGCCGGAGGGCAGCCGCTTCCAGGTGCTGTCGCCGCTGGTGCGCGAGCGCAAGGGCGAGTTCGTCGACCTGTTCGCGGACCTCCAGACCAAGGGCTACTCCCGCGCGCGGGTGGACGGCGAGACGATCCAGCTGTCCGAGCCGCCCACGCTGAAGAAGCAGGAGAAGCACACCATCGAGGTGGTCGTCGACCGCCTCACGGTCAAGGAGACCGCCAAGAGGCGCCTGACCGACTCCGTGGAGACCGCCCTCGGCCTCTCCGGCGGCATGGTCGTGCTCGACTTCATCGACCTCCCCGAGGACGACCCCGAGCGCGAGCGCATGTTCTCGGAGCACCTGTACTGCCCGTACGACGACCTGTCCTTCGAGGAGCTGGAGCCCCGCTCCTTCTCCTTCAACTCGCCCTTCGGCGCCTGCCCCGACTGCTCGGGCATCGGCACGCGCATGGAGGTCGACGCCGAGCTGATCGTCCCGGACGAGGACAAGTCCCTCGACGAGGGTGCCATCCACCCCTGGTCGCACGGTCACACCAAGGACTACTTCAGCCGCCTCATCACCGCTCTCGCGGACGCGTTGGGATTCCGCACGGACATCCCCTTCGCGGGTCTCCCGCAGCGTGCCAGGAAGGCGCTCCTGCACGGCCACAAGACCCAGATCGAGGTGCGGTACCGCAACCGGTACGGCCGGGAGCGCGTGTACACCACGCCCTTCGAGGGCGCCGTCCCGTTCGTCAAGCGGCGGCACAGCGAGTCGGAGAGCGACGCCAGCCGGGAGCGCTTCGAGGGCTACATGCGCGAGGTGCCCTGCCCCACCTGCCAGGGCACCCGCCTCAAGCCGATCGTCCTCGCGGTCACGGTCATGGAGAGGTCCATCGCCGAGGTCGCCGCGATGTCGATCAGCGACTGCGCGGACTTCCTGGCCGAGCTGAAGCTCGACGCCCGCGACAAGAAGATCGCCGAGCGGGTGCTCAAGGAGGTCAACGAACGGCTGAAGTTCCTGGTCGACGTCGGCCTCGACTACCTCTCGCTGAATCGCGCGGCCGGCACTCTGTCCGGCGGCGAGGCCCAGCGGATCCGCCTCGCGACCCAGATCGGCTCCGGACTCGTCGGCGTCCTCTACGTCCTCGACGAACCCTCCATCGGCCTGCACCAGCGCGACAACCACCGGCTGATCGAGACCCTGGTCCGGCTGCGGGACATGGGAAACACGCTCATCGTCGTCGAGCACGACGAGGACACCATCAAGGTCGCCGACTGGATCGTCGACATCGGCCCCGGCGCGGGCGAGCACGGCGGCAAGGTCGTGCACAGCGGCTCCCTCAAGGAACTGCTCGCCAACGAGGAGTCGATGACCGGGCAGTACCTGTCCGGCAAGAAGGCCATCCCGCTGCCCGACATCCGGCGCCCGCTGGACCCCTCCCGCCGGCTCACCGTGCACGGGGCCCGCGAGAACAACCTGCAGGACATCGACGTGTCGTTCCCGCTGGGGGTGCTCACGGCCGTCACCGGGGTGTCCGGCTCCGGCAAGTCGACGCTGGTCAACGACATCCTGTACACGCACCTCGCGCGCGAACTGAACGGTGCCCGCAGCGTGCCCGGCCGCCACACGCGCGTGGACGGCGACGACCTCGTCGACAAGGTCGTGCACGTCGACCAGTCGCCCATCGGCCGCACCCCGCGGTCGAACCCGGCGACGTACACCGGTGTGTTCGACCACGTCCGCAGGCTGTTCGCGGAGACTACCGAGGCGAAGGTGCGGGGCTATCTGCCCGGACGCTTCTCCTTCAACGTCAAGGGCGGACGCTGCGAGAACTGCGCGGGCGACGGCACCATCAAGATCGAGATGAACTTCCTCCCGGACGTGTATGTCCCGTGCGAGGTCTGCCACGGCGCCCGCTACAACCGGGAGACCCTGGAGGTCCACTACAAGGGCAAGTCCATCGCCGACATCCTGAACATGCCGATCGAGGAAGCCTGCCACTTCTTCGAGGCCGTCCCGGCGATCGCCCGTCACCTCAACACGCTGCACGACGTCGGCCTCGGCTACGTCAGGCTCGGCCAGTCCGCGACGACCCTGTCCGGCGGCGAGGCCCAGCGGGTGAAGCTCGCCAGCGAACTCCAGAAGCGCTCCACCGGCCGCACGGTCTACGTGCTGGACGAGCCGACCACCGGTCTGCACTTCGAGGACATCAGCAAGCTCCTCAAGGTCCTCTCCGGCCTGGTCGACAAGGGCAACACGGTCATCGTCATCGAGCACAACCTCGATGTCATCAAGACCGCCGACTGGGTCGTCGACATGGGCCCCGAGGGAGGCGCCGGCGGTGGTCTCGTCGTCGCCGAGGGCACGCCCGAGGAGGTCGCCGGGGTCGCCACCAGCCACACCGGCAAGTTCCTGCGCGAGGTCCTCGGTGCCGAGCGGGTCAGCGACGCCACCTCGGTGAAGGCCCCGCGCAAGACGGCCGCCAAGAAGGCGGTGGCGGCCAGGTCGACGGCGACGAAGACAGCCGGGGCCACGAAGAAGGCCGCACCGGCGAAGAAGACGACGACTCGGGCCCGCAAGGCCTGAGCTGTCGACAAGCTCGGCAACCACGGCGAACAGAGCAGACACGGCGGCCCGCGGGAACTCCCTGCGGGCCGCCGCACGTTCACCGACCCCCAGCTTCGGCGAACTGCCTCTACAGAGCGCCCAGTTCGACGGCGTACGGGGGTTCCGCTCCCGCTCGTGAGCAGGTGATCGCCGCCGCACGGGCCGCGAGGCGGAGCAGATCGGTCCATCCGTCGGCGCCCAGGTCGGCCAGGGCCGCCGGGGACAACGCGTCCCGGGCCGACAGGCCGTGCAGCAGCGCCGCGTTCACGGTGTCGCCCGCGCCGATCGTGTCCACGACGTCGACCTCCTCGCCGGGTACGGAGTGTTCCGCGCCGTCACGGGTGAAGACGGTCAGCCCGTCGCCGCCTCGGGTGACCACGACGGCACAGGGACCGGCGGCCAGCCACTCGCGCGGAGTCCCGCCGAGCCACTTCGCGTCCTCCTCCGAGAGCTTGAGCAGCGACACCGAGGGCAGCCAACTGGTGAAACGGGCCCGGTAAGCGTCCGCGTCGGGGATCAACACCGCCCTGATGTTCGGATCGAGCGCGGTGAACACGCCCTGTGCGGCAGCGGTCCGCAGCAGTTCCTCGTACGCGCTCGCGCCCGGCTCCAGCACCAGCGAGCAGGTGCCGAAGGACACCGCCCGGGCCGTGTCGGGTAGGCGGGCGGGTGCCGTGAACAGCCGGTCGGCGGTGCCCTCGACATAGAAGGAGTAGGCGGCGGAGCCGTCCACACCGATCGAGGCGACGGCGAGCGTCGTCGGCTCGCTGCCGCGCTGTACGAACGACACGTCGACGCCTGCCTCGCGCAGCCCGTCGAGCAGCGCCTCACCGAAGGCGTCGGACGAGATGCGGGAACAGAACGCTGTGGGGGAGCCGAGGCGGCCGAGAGCGACCGCCGTGTTGTAGGGCCCGCCACCGAGCGCCGGTCGCAGATCCGCGAGGGCGCCCGCCGCACGCGGTACCAGGTCGATGAGTGCCTCACCGGCGACGACGATCATGAGACGGGTCCTTTCTCGGCCTGGCGGGGGTTCTCGGGGTGCTCCCGGTCGCTGCATCCGCACGACTCGCGATGGACGAACGTGCACGGGAGCCGCACGGTTCGCGTAGGGAGGTCCGGGTCGGCCAGGCGGTCCAGGAGCAGACGTACGGCCTGGGCGCCGATGTCCTTGCCCGGCTGCGAGATCGCGGTGAGCCGGGGCGAGAACAGGTCGGCCCAGGCGAAGTCGTCGAAGCAGCACAGCGCCAGGTCGTCCGGCACGGTCACGCCCAGCTCGCGCAGGGCGCGAAGGGTGCCGAGGGTCATCACGTTGTTGGCGGTGACGAGGGCGGTCGGTGGCGCCGCGAGGGAGAGCAGGGCGGCGGTGGCCCGCTCGGCACCCTCCGACTCGGAGTCGCCATGTGCCACCAGGCGTTCGTCGTAGGCCAGCCCGGCGGACGCGAGGCCGATGTGGTACCCGGCGATCCGTTCCGCCGTCGTGCTGAGGCCGGGGCGGCCCGCGACCAGGCCGATGCGCTTGTGGCCGAGTGCGGTGAGGTGAGCCATCAGCCGGGCCATGGGTTCGGCGTTCTCGGCGCACACCTGGTCGAAGCGCGGGGTGCTGTCCGAAGGGGTGTCGAGCAGCCTGTCCAGGAACACTGTTGGAACGTCGTGCCGAGTCAGGTAGGCCACCAGGGCGCCCGGATCCGCCGAGGGGGCGACGATCATGCCGTCCACGCGTCGTTCGTGCAGCAGCTGTACGACCTTGCGCTCGTGCCCGGGGTCGTCGTGCGGGCCGGCGAACAGGAGGCTGTAGCCGTGTTCCAGCGCACCGGCCTCGACGCCCTGGAGGATCTCCGTGAAGTACGGGTTGCTGATCGCCGACACGGCGAGTCCGATGGACCGCGTCCGCGCGGTGACCAGGGAACGGGCCAGCGTGTTCGGGGTATAGCCCAGCACCTCGATGGCGTCGAGGACGGCCTGCCGGGTCGCGGGGCGCACGACACGGGTGTCGTTCAGTACGTGGGAGACGGTCGCCACGGACACGCCCGCGTGCCGCGCCACATCGGCCATCGTCGCCATGCAGTCCCGCCTTCCCGTCCCGACCGGGCTTCGATGGCGGCAAGGTATCGCATGCGCGGGCAGACGTAAACGCTTGCGCAAGCGTTTACGCAAGCGCTTGCGTCACTCCCAGTCCCAGCCGATGCCCAGGATCCCCGGTCGCAGCCTCGGTTCGACGAGGTGGACCGAGCGGTGGCGGGCACTCACCGTCAGGTCCTGGCGGCCACTTCTGGGTGCCGCGGCCGAATGCTGGGCGAACCGGTGGCAGCGCACCGGCAGGGACCCGTCGTCGAAGCGGACCTGGAGCGCGTACTGGCCGCCCGCCACGCCGAATCCACGCACGTACTCACGGGAAACGCCCGCGGTGCCGTCCTCCACGGCGTAACGGAAGAGGAACGTATCGCCTGCTCGCAGCCGCGTGTCGAAGAGGAGTTCGGCGACGAGCACCCCGGTGTCGTGGTGCCGGCGTATCCGCCCCGTGCGGCAGTTCTCCATGGCGTGGACCGACATACGGTCCGGCGCGCAGCCGGGGTCGCCGTGGTGCACGGCGACGAAACGGTCGGTGCCGTCCCGGTGGGCGCGCACGATGTGGTGGGCCTCGCGGGTGAGAAGTTCACGGTGCGTGCCGATCCGTACCCGTTCGTGCAGACCGAGGGTGTGCAGACCGCCGTCGAGCGGCGCCTCCAGCTCCGTCAGCAGCTCCTCCAGGGCTCCGGAGGCCTCCACCAGGGAGCGGTACGAACGCCCGGCGGGACATTGCGTGCCGGCGCGTTCGTCGTCCTGGGAGAGCAGCTGGATCAACGATTCGTCCGGTAGCTGGAGGATCTCCTCCAGCGCCCTCACGGCCCGCAGCGACTCGGGCCGCTGCGGGCGGCGGGCACCCTGCTGCCAGTAACTCAGGCTGGTGACGCCGACCTTGACCCCGTACCGCCACAGATGGTGCTGGACGCGCTGCAGCGGCAGCCCGCGCGCGGTGATCGCGGCCCGCAGGGCCACATGGAAGGGGCCGTTTCGCAGAGCCGTCTCCAGTTCCGCGGTGGCGTCCTCCGCGACGACGTCGTCCGCGTGCGGTGTGCCTCGGCGCATGCAGGGGCCCTTCTGTGAATGATCGCGACGGCTGGTCGGACCGCGCGCGTGGGTCGAACCGTGTCGGCCCGGCGGGCGTACACGGTGTTGTCGTCCTCGTCCCCGTGTCCTTGTGTCCGCACGTGCGTACGCGGCCGTTCACCGCCCCGAGTTCTCCCGCATTGAAGCGTGTTGACCAAGGCGCGACAACACCTGAGGCGCAACACGCGCAACCGCCGAGGCTCTCGCTTCCCTGTTCACCCCTCTTTGGGGACCGGGGGCGTCGGTCCCCGGGATCACCGCGCTGTCACACCCCGCCAGTAGGGTGTGAGACATGGCCGACCCCTCCAGCTACCGCCCCAAGCCGGGACAGATCCCGGACTCTCCCGGGGTGTACAGATTCCGCGACGAGCACCGCCGGGTGATCTACGTCGGGAAGGCGAAAAGCCTGCGCCAGCGCCTGGCCAACTACTTCCAGGATCTGGCCGGCCTCCACCCGCGCACCCGCACGATGGTGACCACGGCCGCCTCCGTGGAGTGGACGGTGGTGTCCACGGAGGTCGAGGCGCTTCAGCTGGAGTACTCCTGGATCAAGGAGTACGACCCCCGTTTCAACGTCAAGTACCGCGACGACAAGAGCTACCCGTATCTCGCGGTGACGATGAACGAGGAGTACCCGCGCGTTCAGGTGATGCGCGGTCAGAAGCGCAAGGGCGTCCGCTACTTCGGGCCGTACGGGCACGCGTGGGCGATCCGCGACACCGTGGACCTGCTCCTGCGCGTCTTCCCGGTGCGCACGTGCTCGGCCGGCGTCTTCAAGAACGCCGCCCGCACCGGCCGCCCCTGCCTCCTCGGCTACATCGGCAAGTGCTCGGCGCCCTGCGTCGGGCGGGTCTCGGCCGAGGAACACCGCGACCTGGCCGACGAGTTCAGCGACTTCATGGCCGGCCGCACGGGGACGTACATCCGCCGCCTCGAACAGCGGATGACGGAAGCGGCCGAGGAGATGGAGTACGAAAGGGCGGCCCGTCTGCGTGACGACGTCGAGGCACTGCGGAAGGCCATGGAGAAGAGCGCGGTCGTGCTCGCCGACGCGACCGACGCCGATCTGATCGCGGTCGCCGAGGACGAGCTGGAAGCGGCCGTGCAGATCTTCCACGTACGCGGTGGGCGGGTGCGCGGCCAGCGGGGCTGGGTGACCGACAAGGTCGAGGAGATCACCACCGGGGCACTGGTCGAGCACGCCCTCCAGCAGCTCTACGGGGAGGAGAAGGGCGACTCCGTGCCCAAGGAGGTCCTCGTCCCCGCGCTGCCCGATCCCGTGGAGCCCGTCCAGGAGTGGCTGGCCGAGCGGCGCGGATCCGGCGTGTCCCTGCGCATCCCGCAGCGCGGCGACAAGAAGGCCCTGATGGAGACCGTGCAGCGCAACGCGCAGCATTCGCTCGTGCTGCACAAGACCAAGCGCGCCTCCGACCTGACGACCCGCTCGCGTGCCCTGGAGGAGATCGCCGAAGCTCTCGATCTGGACAGTGCCCCGCTGCGGATCGAGTGCTACGACATCTCCCACCTCCAGGGCGACGACGTGGTGGCCTCGATGGTCGTCTTCGAGGACGGCCTGCAGCGCAAGAGCGAGTACCGCCGCTTCCAGATCAAGGGCTTCGAGGGGCAGGACGACGTCCGGTCCATGCACGAGGTCATCGGCCGTCGCTTCAAGCGCTACATCGCCGAGAAGGAGAAGACCGGGGAGTGGGCGGACGGCCAGGAACCCGGCCAGGAAGCCGGCCCTGGCACCGGTCAGGAAATCGGTCGGGAACCCGGCGAGGAGCTGAAGGACGACGAGGGGCGGCCCAAGCGGTTCGCCTACCCGCCGCAGCTCGTCGTCGTCGACGGCGGGCAGCCGCAGGTCGCCGCCGCCCAGCGGGCGCTGGACGAGCTGGGCATCGACGACATCGCCGTCTGCGGCCTCGCCAAGCGCCTGGAGGAGGTCTGGGTGCCCGGCGAGGACGACCCGGTGATCCTGCCCCGCACCAGTGAGGGCCTGTATCTGCTCCAGCGTGTCCGTGACGAGGCCCACCGCTTCGCGATCACCTACCAGCGCGTCAAACGGGCCAAACGCTTCCGGGCGAGCCCGCTGGACGACGTGCCCGGACTCGGCGAAACCCGGAAACAGGCGCTGATCAAGCATTTCGGCTCGGTGAAGAAGCTGCGGTCCGCCACAATCGACCAGATCCGCGAGGTTCCCGGTATAGGCCTCAAGACGGCCGAGACGATCGCCGTGGCCCTCGCACAGGCGGCCCCGGCCGCACCCGCCGTGAACACGGCGACCGGAGAGATCATGGATTACACAGCAGACACGCCAGACGCGTCGGACACAGCAGACACGCAGGACGGGGCACCCGGTACGAGGGCGGATGTCCCGGGGGAGCCCGTAGCCGCGGGCGCCCCGGACGAGCGACGGGGGCAGGAGACATGACCGAGCACGACGAGGCACCGAAGGCCGAGCACACAGCGGTGGGTCAGGCAGGTCACAGGGAAGCGGGCGATGATCGCTCGCGACACGCCGAGGGCCCGGCACCGGGCGACGCGGCGCTCCAGGAACCACCGGGCCAGGAAGACGGAGAGCAAGTGGGTACGGGCATCGAGACAGCCGGGGTCGCCGAAGTGGCCATCCCCGAGCTGGTGATCATCTCCGGCATGTCCGGAGCCGGCCGTTCGACGGCAGCCAAGTGTCTGGAGGACCTCGGCTGGTTCGTCGTCGACAACCTGCCGCCCGCGCTGATCCCCACCATGGTGGAGCTCGGCGCCCGTTCCCAGGGCAACGTCGCCAGGATCGCGGTCGTCGTCGACGTACGCGGCAGGCGTTTCTTCGACAACCTCCGCGAGTCGCTCGCCGATCTGGCGGCGAAGGGCGTCACCCGGCGGATCGTCTTCCTGGAGTCGTCGGACGACGCCCTGGTGCGCCGTTTCGAGTCGGTGCGCCGGCCGCACCCCCTCCAGGGGGACGGCCGCATCGTCGACGGCATCGACGCCGAGCGCGAACTGCTGCGCGAACTGCGCGGCGACGCCGACCTGGTGATCGACACCTCCAGCCTCAACGTGCACGAACTGCGCGCCAAGATGGACGCCCAGTTCGCCGGCGACGAGGAGCCCGAGCTGCGGGCCACGGTGATGTCCTTCGGCTTCAAGTACGGCCTCCCGGTCGACGCCGACCTGGTCGTGGACATGCGGTTCCTGCCCAACCCGCACTGGGTCCCGGAACTGCGCCCCTACACCGGCCTCAACGAGGAGGTGTCGGCGTACGTCTTCAACCAGCCCGGCGCCAAGGAGTTCATCGACCGGTACACCGAGCTCCTCCAGCTCATCGCCGCCGGATACCGCCGCGAAGGCAAGCGCTATGTGACGATCGCGGTCGGCTGCACGGGCGGCAAGCACCGTTCGGTCGCCACTTCCGAGAAGCTCGCCGCCCGCCTCGCCTCGCAGGGCGTGGAGACCGTGATCGTGCACCGGGACATGGGACGGGAATGACGGGACGTACACCGCGGCTGAGCAGGCTGCGCCGGGTCGCCGGCGAGGGCCGCGCGGGCCGGCCCGTCGAGGCCCGGGGCGCCAAGCCGCGCCGCCGGGGCGCCCAGCCCAAGGTCGTCGCCCTGGGCGGCGGCATGGGCCTGTCCGCCTCGCTCGCCGCACTGCGCCGGATCACCGGCGACCTGACCGCCGTCGTCACCGTGGCCGACGACGGGGGCTCCAGCGGGCGCCTGCGTGACGAGCTGGGCGTCCTGCCCCCCGGTGACCTGCGCAAGGCCCTGGCCGCCCTGTGCGGCGACGACGAGTGGGGCCAGACCTGGGCCCGCGTCATCCAGCACCGCTTCCAGTCCAAGGGCGACCTGCACGAACACGCGGTCGGCAACCTGCTGATCGTCGCCCTGTGGGAGCAGCTCGGCGACCACGTCCAGGCACTCGACCTGGTCGGCAGGCTCCTGGGCGCGCACGGCCGTGTCCTGCCGATGTCCGCCGTACCCCTGGAACTGCAGGCCCTGGTCAAGGGCCACGACCCGGAGCGGCCCGACGACGTCGACACCGTACGGGGACAGGCGACCGTCGCGTTGACGCCCGGTGAGGTGCAGAGCGTGCATCTCGTGCCGAACGACCCGCCCGCCGTCCCGGAAGCCGTCGCGGCGGTCCTGGACGCCGACTGGGTGGTTCTCGGGCCGGGCTCCTGGTTCTCCTCCGTGATCCCGCACCTGCTGGTGCCCGAACTGCTCGACGCGCTCACCGAGACGAAGGCCCGACGGGTACTCTCGCTGAACCTCGCGCCGCAACCCGGAGAAACCGATGGCTTCTCCCCGCAGCGTCATTTGGAGGTTTTGGGACGACACGCCCCTAAACTCGCCCTGGACGTGGTGCTGGCCGACGAGGCCGCCGTGCCCGATCGCGACTTGCTGACCGATGCCGCCAAACGGTTCGGTGCCGCGGTCGAGCTGGCGCCGGTGGCCCGGACCGACGGATCTCCTCGGCACGATACGGAGCTGTTGGCCGCCGCGTACGACCGTATTTTTCGGATGCATGGAAGGATCGGCCCATGGCGATGACGGCAGCGGTGAAGGACGAGATTTCCCGGCTCCCCGTCACCCGTACCTGCTGCAGGAAGGCGGAGGTCTCTGCCATTCTGCGGTTCGCCGGCGGCCTCCACCTGGTGAGCGGGCGCATCGTGATCGAGGCGGAGCTGGACACCGCGATGGCGGCCCGTCGGCTCAAGCGGGACATTCTTGAGATTTTCGGCCACAGCTCGGAACTGATCGTGATGGCGCCCGGCGGACTTCGCCGCGGCTCCCGTTACGTGGTCCGGGTGGTCGCGGGCGGCGACCAGCTGGCCCGCCAGACAGGGCTCGTGGACGGCCGTGGACGGCCGATCAGAGGGCTGCCCCCGCAGGTGGTCTCCGGGGCGACCTGTGACGCGGAGGCGGCCTGGAGAGGCGCCTTCCTGGCCCACGGCTCGCTCACCGAGCCGGGACGTTCCTCGTCCCTGGAGGTGACCTGCCCGGGCCCCGAGGCCGCGCTCGCCCTTGTCGGCGCCGCCCGGCGTCTCTCGATCGCGGCCAAGGCCCGCGAGGTGCGGGGCGTCGACCGGGTCGTCGTCCGGGACGGGGACGCGATCGGCGCCCTCCTCACCCGGCTCGGCGCACACGAGTCCGTGCTGGCCTGGGAGGAGCGGCGGATGCGCCGCGAGGTCCGCGCCACCGCGAACCGCCTAGCCAACTTCGACGACGCCAACCTGCGCCGTTCCGCGCGCGCCGCGGTCGCCGCCGGCGCCCGGGTCCAGCGCGCGCTGGAGATCCTCGCCGACGAGGTCCCCGAGCACCTCGCGGCGGCCGGCCGGCTGCGCATGGACCACAAGCAGGCCTCCCTGGAGGAGCTGGGCGCCCTGGCCGACCCGCCGCTGACCAAGGACGCCGTCGCGGGCCGGATCCGCCGGTTGCTCGCCATGGCCGACAAGCGGGCCCAGGACCTCGGTATCCCGGGGACGGAGTCCAACCTCACCGAGGAAATGGCCGACGCGGGCTGACGGAGCCTCAACTCGCCGGTACCGGTACCCGCTTCGGGTGCCGGTATCGGCGTTTGTCAGTTGTTGGTGCCCCCTTGACTGGATCATGAACTGTCATGAGCCTGGCATCTGGTCCGCCACTGCGGTGGACCATCGCTAGGGGGGTACATGAGACGCAGAGCGAGAACGATCCTCGCCGCCGGCGCACTCCTGCTGGGCGGCGCGGGACTCGCGCCCGTCGCCGTGGCCGCGGAGGACGCCGGTACGCCGGGCGCCGACGAGGTCAAGGTCTTCCGCGCCGAGGTCACGAAGGCGCAGATACCCCTGCTCCTCGCGACCGGTCAGGACGGTCACGAACTCGGGGAGCAGGCACCGGAGAAGGGCACGGCCACGGTCGAGGTCTACCTCACCGACAAGCAGGCCGACCAACTGGAGGACAAGGGCGTCCGCCTCAAGGAGCACACGCTCACCGCGAAGGCACGCGCACGCGTGGCCGCCGCCGGCGACGGTGTCTACCGGCCGTACAGCGGAGCGGGGAACCTCAAGGAGGAGATCCTCCGGACCGCGCAGGAGAACCCGGCCCTGACCAAGGTCGTCTCCATCGGCAAGACCCTTCAGGGGCAGGACATCCTCGCGCTCAAACTGACCAAGGGCGCGAAGAAGGGCAAGGACGGCGCCAAGCCGTCCGTCCTGTACATGTCCAACCAGCACGCGCGTGAATGGATCACGCCGGAGATGACCCGGCGTCTGATGCACTACTACTTGGACAACTACTCCAAGGACCGGCGCATCAAGAAGATCGTCGACTCGACCGAACTGTGGTTCGTCCTCTCCGCGAACCCCGACGGCTACGACTTCACCCACCGGGCCGACGGCGACCGCCAGTGGCGCAAGAACATGCGGGACGTCAACGGCGACGGCGCCACCACCATCGGCGACGGCGTCGACCTCAACCGAAACTTCGCCTACAAGTGGGGCTACGACGACGAGGGCTCGTCCCCGTTCCCCACCAGCCAGACCTACCGAGGTGCCGGACCCAACTCGGAGCCCGAGACCAAGGCCCTGGACGCCTTCGAGAAGCGCGTCGGCTTCGAGTACGGCATCAACTACCACTCCGCCGCCGAGCTCCTCCTCTACGGGGTCGGCTGGCAGGTGGCTTCGCCCAGCCCCGACGACGTCCTCTACAAGTCGCTCGCCGGTACCCCGGAGAACTCCGCGATCCCCGGCTACCACCCCCAGCTCTCCTCCGAGCTGTACACCACCAACGGCGAGGCGGACGGCCACGCGGCCAACGTCAACGGCACGGCGATGTTCACCCCGGAGATGTCGACCTGCCAGACCGTGTCGAACCTCTACCCGGACGACGCCTGGAACGCGGCCGACTGCGCCTCGGTCTTCACCTTCCCGGACGACGAGAAGCTGATCCAGCAGGAGTTCACCAAGAACATCCCGTTCGCCCTGTCCGTCGCCGAGTCCGCGGCCAAGCCCGACCAGCCGAAGTCCTCGGTCGGCGTCGACGCCCCGGACTTCACCCCGGCCCCGTTCACCACCTCGTACTCGCGTGGCGCCGACCAGGAGATCTCGGTCGTCGTACGCAAGTCCGTGCGCGACAAGGAACTCAGGTACCGCGTCAACGGCGGCCGTACGGAGGACATGGCGCTCAAGGCGTGGAAGGGCGGCGAGACCTTCGGCGGTGACGACAACCTGTACTTCGACGAGTACCGCGCCAAGGTCGCCGACGGCGATCCGGGCGACAAGGTCGAGGTCTGGTTCACCGGCGAGACGAAAGCCGGAAAGCCCACCAAGAGCACGCGGTTCACGTACACGGTCGCCGAACGGCCGCGCGCCGACACGCTCGTCGTCGCCGAGGAGGGCGCGACCGCCGCGCAGACCCAGGTCTACGTCGACGCGCTGAAGGCCAACGGCAGGAAGCCGCTCGTCTGGGACGTCGCCACCCTGGGCGCACCCGACGCGCTGGGTGTGCTCGGTCACTTCAAGACGGTCGTCCACTACACCGGTGCCGTACGGCCCGGCAACGCCACTCAGCTCCAACTGCGCGCCTACCTCAACGCCGGCGGCAAGCTGGTCGAGGCCGGCGAGAGCGCGGGAGGCTCCGTCGACCTCGGCGGGGGCACCCTGTCGAACGACTTCAGCCAGTACTACCTGGGCGCCTACACCCGTACGACCACACCCTCGGCCAAGGCCTTCAACGGCTCCGGGAAGCTCACCGGCTTCACGGGCGCCCTCGGTGACGCGCCGGGCAACCCGCTGAACGCGGCCGGCTCTTTCAGTGTCACCTCGGACACCCTGCCCGTGGCGACGTACCCGCAGTTCGCCAGTGCGGGCGCGGGCGGATATCCCGGAACCGCAAACCCGTTCGGCCCGTACGCGGGCTCCTTCATGGCGGCCGTCAAGCACACCGACTACGCCTGGAACCGTCTCACCCGCACCATCGACCTCACCGGGGTGAGCGCGGCAGCCGCGCCCACCTTCCGTACCCAGCTCCTGTGGGACACGGAGGAGGGCTACGACCACGCCGTGCTCGAAGCCCACACGGCCGGGGCCGACGACTGGACCACGCTCCCGGAGAAGGGCGGCGCCACCAGCACCACGGTGCCGGCCGAGTGCGAGGCCGGGTACTTCATCCAGGGCCACCCCGCGCTCACCCGCTATCTGACCCTCGGCTCGGGCGGCTGCACGCCCACCGGGACCAGCGGCTCCTGGAACAGCTTCACCGGGGCCTCCGCGGGCTGGCAGGAAGTCAACTTCGACCTCTCGGCCTACGCGGGCAGAACGGTGGAGATCTCGCTCAGCTACATCACCGACCCCGGTTCCGGCGGTCGCGGCGTCCTCGCCGACAACGCCACCGTCGTGACCGGCGGCACGGCGGGCGCGGTCGAGGGCTTCGAGACGTCCCTGGGCGCCTGGAGCACCCCCGGACCGCCCGCGGGCAGCCCGGCGGTCATCAGCGACTGGGGACGCTCGGGCGAGCTGTTCAAGACGTACGGAGCGGTCACCACCGATGACACCGTGCTGCTGGGCTTCGGCCTGGAGCACGTCACCACGGCGGCTGACCGGAAGGCACTCCTCGGCAAGGCACTGGCCGCGCTGAAGAACTGATCAGGCCCTGTTCATCGGGTGATCGCACCGATTTCGATCAGGTGATCGCGGTGCAGAACCTGGGCGGTCCGTACCCCTACTGGCGGGTACGGGCCGCCCTGCCGTGTATGGGGCATCTCGATGTCACCACCCGGGCCTCAGAGAGGTAGGGTCGTAGGCGGTCGGGGACATCCCATACAACTCGCCGGCACGAAAGCCGGCGTACCTAACGAGGAGATCGGTTCGTGACGATCCGCGTAGGCATCAACGGCTTTGGCCGCATCGGTCGTAACTACTTCCGCGCGCTGCTGGAGCAGGGTGCTGACATCGAGATCGTGGCTGTCAACGACCTGGGTGACACCGCGACCACAGCTCATCTTCTGAAGTACGACACGATCCTGGGTCGTCTCAAGGCTGAGGTGACGCACACCGCCGACACGATCACCGTCGACGGTCACACCATCAAGGTGCTCTCCGAGCGCGACCCGGCCGACATCCCCTGGGGTGAGCTGGGCGTCGACATCGTCATCGAGTCGACCGGCATCTTCACCAAGAAGGCCGACGCCGCGAAGCACATCGCCGGCGGCGCCAAGAAGGTCCTCATCTCGGCTCCGGCCTCGGACGAGGACATCACGATCGTCCTCGGCGTCAACGAGGACAAGTACGACGCGGCGAACCACCACATCATCTCCAACGCCTCCTGCACCACCAACTGTGTGGCGCCGATGGCCAAGGTTCTCCTGGAGAACTTCGGCGTCGTCTCGGGCCTGATGACCACGGTCCACGCCTACACCAGCGACCAGCGTCTCCAGGACTTCCCGCACAAGGACCTGCGCCGCGCCCGCGCCGCCGCCGAGAACATCATCCCGGCGAGCACCGGTGCGGCCAAGGCCCTCGGCGTGGTCATCCCGGAGCTGGCGGGCAAGCTCAACGGCATGGCGATGCGTGTGCCGGTCCCGACGGGATCCGTCACCGACCTGGTCGTCGAGACGGAGCGCGTGGTGACCAAGGAAGAGGTCAACGCCGCGTTCCAGAAGGCCGCCCAGGGCGAGCTGAAGGGCTACCTGGACTACACCGAGGACGCGATCGTCTCCTCGGACATCGTCGGCTGGCCGGCCTCCTGCACCTTCGACTCCTCCCTGACCATGGTGCAGGGCAACAGCGTGAAGATCATCGGCTGGTACGACAACGAGTGGGGCTACTCCAACCGCCTCGTCGACCTCACGGTCTTCGTCGGCAACCAGCTCTGAGTACCGGAGCAGGCACTTCGATGTGAGCACAGGGCTCGGGCAACGCAACGCGGCGTTGCCCGGGCCCTGTGGCACGTACTGATCGATCCGGCCCTCCCGGACAAAAGAGCCCTCCCTAGGAGTCCCCTTCATGAAGACGATCGACGAACTCCTCGCTGAAGGAGTCGACGGCAAGCGGGTCTTCGTCCGCGCCGACCTGAACGTGCCGCTGGCCGACGGCGTCATCACCGACGACGGCCGCATCCGGGCCGTCCTGCCCACCGTCAAGGCCCTCGCGGACGCCGGTGCCAAGGTCGTCGTCGCCTCCCACCTGGGCCGCCCCAAGGGCGCCCCGGACCCCGTCTTCTCCCTGCTGCCCGCCGCCGAGCGCCTCGGTGAACTCCTGGACGCCCCCGTGGCCTTCGCCCAGGACACCGTCGGCCCCGCCGCCCACGACGCGGTGAACGGCCTCCAGCCCGGCCAGGTCGCGGTCCTGGAGAACCTGCGCTTCAACGCCGGTGAGACGTCGAAGGACGACACCGAGCGCGGTGAGTTCGCCGATCAGCTCGCCGCCCTGGCCGATGTCTACGTGGGCGACGGCTTCGGCGCCGTGCACCGCGGACACGCCTCGGTTCTCGACCTGCCGGCCCGTCTGCCGCACTACGCCGGCTACCTCATCGCCACCGAGGTCGGCGTACTGAAGAAGCTCACCGAGGACGTCAAGCGGCCGTACGTCGTCGTGCTGGGCGGGGCCAAGGTCTCCGACAAGCTCGCCGTCATCGACCAGCTGCTCGGCAAGGCCGACCGCATCCTCATCGGCGGCGGCATGGTGTTCACCTTCCTCAAGGCCAAGGGCTACGAGATCGGTGCCTCCCTCGTCCAGGAGGACCAGCTCCCGGTCGTCAACGAGTACATCGAGCGCGCGGAGAAGAACGGCGTCGAGCTGATCCTCCCGGTCGACGTGCTGGTCGGCTCCGGGTTCCCGGACCTGAAGACCAAGGCTCCCGCGAACCCCACCACCGTCGCCGCGGACGCGATGCCCGCCGGCCAGATGGGCCTCGACATCGGTCCGGAGTCCAGCACGCTGTACGCCTCGAAGCTCGCCGACGCCGCCACCGTCTTCTGGAACGGTCCCATGGGCGTCTTCGAACACCCCGACTACGCCGAGGGCACCAAGGCGGTCGCCCAGGCTCTCCTCGACTCCCCGGCGTTCACGGTCGTCGGCGGCGGAGACTCCGCCGCCGCCGTGCGCATCCTGGGCTTCGACGAGAACGCATTCGGCCACATCTCGACCGGTGGCGGCGCCTCCCTCGAATACCTCGAGGGCAAGACGCTCCCCGGTCTCGCCGCACTGGAAGGCTGACCCGCACATGACCACTCGTACGCCGCTGATGGCGGGCAACTGGAAGATGAACCTCAACCACCTCGAGGCCATCGCCCACGTCCAGAAGCTCGCCTTCGCCCTCGCGGACAAGGACTACGACGCCTGTGAGGTCGCGGTTCTGCCGCCCTTCACCGACCTGCGTTCGGTACAGACCCTGGTCGACGGCGACAAGCTCAAGATCAAGTACGGCGCCCAGGACATCTCCGCGCACGACACGGGCGCCTACACGGGCGAGATCTCCGGCCCGATGCTGGCCAAGCTCAAGTGCACCTACGTGGCGATCGGTCACTCGGAGCGCCGCCAGTACCACAACGAGACCGACGAGCTCGTCAACGCCAAGGTGAAGGCCGCCTACAAGCACGGCCTCACCCCGATCCTGTGCGTCGGCGAGGAGCTGGAGGTCCGCGAGGCGGGCAACCACGTCTCCCACACGCTCGCGCAGGTCGAGGGCGGCCTCAAGGACCTCCCGGCCGAGCAGGCCGAGACCATCGTGATCGCGTACGAGCCCGTCTGGGCCATCGGCACCGGCAAGGTCTGCGGTTCCGACGACGCCCAGGAGGTCTGCGGGGCGATCCG
Source organism: Streptomyces sp. SID12488 (assembly GCF_010548275.1). GTDB lineage: Bacteria > Actinomycetota > Actinomycetes > Streptomycetales > Streptomycetaceae > Streptomyces. Next base: position 2,956 of record NZ_JAAGLT010000040.1, on the reverse strand, counting down.
CGCGAAGCTCGCCGAGCTCTACTCCCAGGACGTGGCCGACGCCGTACGCATTCAGTACGGCGGTTCGGTGAAGTCCGGGAACGTCGCCGAGATCATGGCGAAGCCCGACATCGACGGCGCGCTGGTCGGCGGTGCCGCGCTGGACGCCGAAGAGTTCGTCAAGATCGTTCGGTTCCGCGACCAGTGAGTATGCGCTAGCGGAGATCCGTCGTACCCTGGCGGGGCCGAAACTAGTATTTGGTGCGCCGAGCGTTCCGAATGAGAGTTCCGGCCCCGTAGTCCATCAGAATCCGAGGAAGTTGGTCCAGCCGTGGTTTTGGGGTTCTCGATCGCCCTGATCGTCTTCAGCCTGCTGCTGATGCTGCTCGTGCTGATGCACAAGGGGAAGGGCGGCGGCCTCTCCGACATGTTCGGTGGCGGCATGCAGTCGTCCGTCGGCGGCTCCTCGGTCGCCGAGCGCAACCTGGACCGCATCACCGTGGTGCTCGGTCTGCTGTGGTTCGCGTGCATTGTGGTGCTCGGCATCCTGATGAAGGTGAACAACTGATCAGCGGCTGACACCGGTCGTCAAATATCGGTACGACAGCACATTACGCACGCACATTCCGCACGTAAGGCCCCATGTTCGGTACGCCCCGCCAAGGGCGGCCTATCATGGGGCTTGCGTCTTGGTGCAGGGCCTGTAACTCCAAGCACTGGACGCGCGTTGGGCCTTACGTAGACTGAGGCGCTCGCAACGAAGCGAAAACGTCGACTCGCTTCGCGGCACCATTACGCAGGGAGTTACGACCGTGGCAAGTGGCAACGCGATCCGAGGAAGCCGGGTCGGGGCGGGGCCGATGGGCGAGGCCGAGCGTGGCGAGTCCGCGCCACGGCTGCGCATCTCCTTCTGGTGCTCCAACGGACACGAGACGGTGCCCAGCTTCGCCAGCGACGCGCAGGTTCCCGAAACCTGGGACTGCCCGCGCTGCGGCTTTCCGGCCGGACAGGACCGGGACAACCCACCGGCCCCGCCGCGAACCGAGCCGTACAAGACGCACCTGGCGTATGTACGGGAACGGCGCAGCGATGCGGACGGCGAGGCGATCCTCGCCGAGGCGCTCGCCAAACTCCGGGGCGAGATCTAGAAGTTGACGGCCGGTCAGACACCGAGAGGTGCCTGACCGGAGCCGTTTTACGGGGCGTCACCCACCGGCTCCCCGACCGATTGTCAGTGGTGCCCTCTACGGTTTGTGAATCGGCGAACCGCGAGGGGGAATGGTGACGACGGTCGAGTTGGCGGGAGCGCGTGTGCCCGCGTGGCGCGGGGGATTCGGACGGCTGTGGAGCGCCGCCGTACTCTCCAGCTTCGGCGACGCACTGCGCACGGCCGCGTTGCCCCTGCTCGCCACGACACTCACCGACAAGCCTCTGCTCATCGCCTCCGTGACGGCCTGCGGCTATCTGCCCTGGCTCGTCTTCGGCCTGCTCGGCGGGGCCGTCGCGGACCGGGTCGACCAGCGCCGCGCCATGTGGACGGTGGATGCGCTACGAGGGCTGCTGGTCGCCTGCTTCGCCGTGGCCGTCGGCCTCGGGCACGCCACGATCGGCCTGCTCATCGCACTCGCCTTCGCGTTGACGACCCTTCAGACCCTCTTCGACAACGCCTCGACGGCCCTGTTGCCGACCCTGGTCGACAAGGAGGCGCTCGGCGGCGCGAACGCCCGTCTGATGACCGGTCAGCGCGTCGCGGGCGGTCTGCTGGCCGGTCCGGTGGTTCCGGTACTGATCGCGCTGGGCGCGGCTGTTCCCTTCGCGGCCGACGCCGTCACCTTCCTGATCGGGGCGGCCCTGGTCGCCTCGCTGCGGCCCGACGTGTCCGCGCGGGCGCCGAGACCGGCGGGCAGCACCCTGCGCGCGGAGATCACGGCCGGCCTGCGCGCCCTGTGGCACGACGGGCCGTTGCGTGGCCTGTGCGCAGCCACGGCACTGTGCAACGTGGGCATGGGTGCTCTCATCGCCACCCTCGTCCTGCTGGTGACCGACTGGCTGGACGCGGGCAACGGAGGGTACGCGGCGGCGATGACCGCGTACGCGGTCGGCAGCCTCGCCGGCGGTGCGCTGAACGGCAGGCTCGTCGGCCGGCTCGGGCGGTTACGGGCGGTGCTGCTCGCCGGTACGGTGCAGATCGGCGCGCTGGTCGTCATGGGCTCGGTGCGCAGGCTGGCCGCGCTGGTGGCCGCCTTGGCGGTGTTCGGGCTCATGGGAATGGTGTGGAACGTCAACGCGACGACCCTGATGCAGAGCCGCAGCCCGGCCGAAATGCTGGGCCGGGTCAGCTCGGCCTTCCGTACGCTGGCGGTCGCCGGAGCGCCGCTGGGCGCGCTGCTGGGCGGAGCCGTCGCGACGGCGTGGGGACTCAACACACCGGCACTGCTGGCCGCCGCTTTCTTCGTTCTTTCGGTCATCGCGCTGATACCGGCGCTTCGGTCGGACGTATCTGTCGGCGAAGACATATCTGTTGTTGGGCCGGGTGACGGTACGACGGCAGTTCGACCAGCAAGCTGATCAATTAGGTTGGGGCCGGCAGCGGGGGCCCAGGCAGGAAAGAGGCGGAAGTCCGAGATGAACGCAGACAGCCGTAGCAGGCTCAACCAGACGCCCGAGTGGACGGCCCTGGCCAAGCACCGTGAGGAGCTGGCGGACGCCCATCTGCGGGACCTGTTCGCGACCGATCCCGGGCGCGGTGCCGGGTACACCCTCCAGGTCGGTGATCTGCACATCGACTACTCCAAGCACCTCGTCACCGACGAGACGCTGCGGCTGCTGCGCGAGCTGGCCGCCACGACGGATGTGTTCGGGCTGCGGGACGCCATGTTCCGCGGTGACCGGATCAACATCACCGAGGACCGTGCGGTGCTGCACACCGCGCTGCGGGCGCCGCGGGACGCGGTGGTCGAGGTCGACGGTGAGAACG
>NZ_JAAGLT010000003.1 GCF_010548275.1 Streptomyces sp. SID12488 | reverse complement strand
CATGAGCTGGAAGTATGCGGCCCGCTCGCGGGTCAGCTTGCCGGCCCCCGGCTTCTTGTTCTTGCGGATCTCGAAGTCCATCGCACCCCTTGAACTGGGGTGTTGCAACGACCACTAGAACTCAAGCCTGCCGGGGGGCCTCACTCATGAATCGTGACTCACGTCTGCGTGCCTGGCTCGCAGACCGCTTCCTACGTCGTCCTCAGGGCCTGGGCCACCTTCGTCAGGCGGTCGAACGACGCCGTGCCCGCCACCACCGTCGTGGAACCCTTCTCGCGCAGCACCAGCGCGTCGTACCTCTCACCCTCGTACCGCGTCCACGTCGCGTCCCCTATGCGCTGGGTGACCTTCGTCTCCCGGGCACTCTGGGTGGCGTCGTCGATGAAGTCGGACGGCTTCTGAGCGGACTGCTCCACCGCCACGTACTCACCCTCGGAGTCATGGAAGCCGAGATGCCACTTGTCGAAGTCCGCGCCGGAGAAGCGCACCGAGGTCGCCTTCCAGTCGGCCGACAGGCCCTGGGGCGCGGCCACCGGATAGCTCGCGGCGCGGCGAGCCGTCAGCAACTCGACGCGGTAGTCGACCTGTTTGAGGTCGGGAGCGGAGTCGTCGTGCGGAATGAAGAGATAGATCACTCCCGCCGCGAGACTGATGAGGCCCAGGGAGAGAATCATGTCCCGGGCCGACTTCTGCTTGCCGTTCCTGCCGTTCGAACCTGCCACGCTCCCCATCGTCGCAGGTGCACCGGTCCGCTCATCCGTGGGGCCCCCTGCTCATTTTGTCTGCCTAACGATAGAGTCGGGGCCAACACCCTCATCCGGCCGTCGCCGTATCAGAAAGGTGCGTCTCGATGACCGAGCATCATCATCTGCCGTCCGAACTCGAAGTCCCCTCCGAAGCTCCCGACCGCAACCTCGCCCTCGAACTCGTCCGGGTGACCGAGGCCGCCGCGATGGCCGCGGGCCGCTGGGTCGGCCGCGGTGACAAGAACGGCGCCGACGGTGCCGCGGTGCGCGCCATGCGGACCCTCGTCTCGACCGTCTCGATGAACGGCGTCGTCGTCATCGGTGAGGGTGAGAAGGACGAGGCGCCCATGCTCTTCAACGGGGAGCGCGTCGGCGACGGAACCGGGCCCGAGTGCGACATCGCCGTCGACCCGATCGACGGCACGACCCTCACCGCCAACGGCATGACGAACGCCATCGCGGTCCTCGCGGCGGCGGACCGCGGGTCGATGTTCGACCCGTCCGCCGTCTTCTACATGGACAAGCTGGTCACCGGGCCGGACGCCGCCGACTTCGTCGACATCAACGCGCCTGTCTCCGTGAACATCCGCCGGGTCGCCAAGGCGAAGCGGGTCACGCCCGAGGACGTCACCGTCGTCATCCTCGACCGGCCGCGCCACGTCGGCATCATCAAGGAGATCCGGGAGACCGGCGCCCGGATGAAGCTAATCTCCGACGGCGATGTCGCCGGTTCGATCCTCGCCCTGCGCGAGGGCACCGGCGTCGATCTGCTGCTCGGCATCGGTGGTACGCCCGAGGGCATCATCTCGGCCTGTGCCGTGAAGTGCCTCGGCGGCACCATCCAGGGCAAGCTGTGGCCGAAGGACGACGAGGAGCGGCAGCGGGCGGTGGACGCGGGACACGACCTCGACCGCGTGCTCATGACCGACGACCTGGTCTCCGGTGAGAACGTGTTCTTCGTCGCGACCGGGATCACCGACGGTGAGCTGCTGCGCGGGGTTCGTTACCGGTCGGAGACGGCGACGACGGAGTCGATCGTGATGCGGTCGAAGTCGGGGACGGTTCGCCAGATCTCGTCCGAGCACCGGCTGAGCAAGCTGGCGGCCTACAGCGCGATCGACTTCAGCCGCGCCAAGTAGCGCTCTTCGCGCCCACGCGGCGGAGTCGCACGATGTCACAGCACCGCGCCACTGTAGGGGGCGTCCCTTGTGCGGAGGGGCGCCCCTTTTTCAGGACTGGTTCTCAGGACCGGCCCTCAGGGGGCGGTTCTCAGGGGGCGGTTCTCAGGGACCGGCCGGGGTCAACCGGCCGCCGCTATCGTGCCGTGGGCGGCCTTCTTGAGCTCCATTTCGCGGCGGCGGCGCCTGGCCAGGACCACGCGGCGTTCGGCGGCGGTGAGGCCGCCCCAGACGCCGTACGGCTCGGGTTGCAGCAGCGCGTGTTCACGGCACTCGACCATGACCGGACAGCCGCCGCACACCCGCTTGGCCGCCTGCTCCCGGGAGAGTCGGGCCGCGGTCGGTTCCTTCGACGGGGCGAAGAAGAGACCCGCCTCATCGCGCCGGCACACCGCCTCGGTGTGCCACGGGGCGTCCTGGTCCCTTTCTCGCACTGGCACCCGCTGGGGCGGAACGGCAGCGACCTGCAGGGACGAATGCGGCGGTTGCAGCACGGTCTACTCCTGACGACGGCTTCTTCGCGAGCTGGAGGGAGCCGTGGGGCCCACGTGGACCGGGGCGACGGGTCCGGAGCGTCCGGAGCGTGCGACCACAGGGCGCGCGCTTGCCGGGCGTACCGGGTTCCGCGTGAAGCCCACGGCACCCTCCAAGAGACGATGCAGCAAGCCCTACCCGCTGTGCGCGCGCCTATGCACTGAGTTCCCAACCACTGGGGTTCCAGGGCGTTGTCGAGGCGTCGTGACCTCACCGAATCACTTCGGGTGCGACCGAATTCACAACCGTCAATGGCCCAGGTGTTTGCGCAAACTCCTGTCGACCTTGCGGGAGACGCGGTCGAGGATGTCCTCGATCATCTTGCCCCGCTTGGGTTTCGCCTCGACATTGCCGAGTATGGCCAGCCCGTCCACATAGACCACGGGCGCCTCGGGATCACCCGAATCCAGCGTGCTCACCTCGAAGTTGCCGAGCACACCACCGCCGGTGCCGCGCAACGAGACGTTCTCCGGGACGCGGATCTCGACGTTGCCGAAGACCGAGATCGCCCTGATCACGACCTGCTGGTACTCGAATATCGCCTCGCTGAGGTCGATCTCGACGCTGCCGAAGATCGCGTACGCGTGCATACGGCGTCCCGCGCGCCAGCGGCCCTTGCGGACGGCGGCACTGAAGACCGCCACCACGTTGTCATCGGGGTCGAGGGGGATCGCGCCCGGGGTGGGGCGGTTGGGCGCGGGCGCGTATCCCCACGCCGCGGCCCGGGGCGCGTGGGACTGGTGGCCGGCGGGCAGGTCCCGTACGAAGACCTCCAGTTCGCCGACCGTCTTGGCGCTCAGCACCCCCTCGACGCGGTCGGAGTGCTCGTCGGGCGTGAGGCGGCCCTCGGCCAGTGCCTCGCGCAGGAGGTCCGCGACGCGGTCGCGGTCGGCGTCCGAGGCACGGAGTTCCGAGGCTCGGAGTTCGGAGGCGCGTGGTTCGGTGTGCTTCTGAAGGTCCACGGAAGCAGCGTACCCAAACGCGATAGATCGCGACTAGGGGTGTGGACGGACGGAACGGACAGTCTCGTTCGAGCCACCCCCCTCTCAAGTGAGTCTTACCTAACAAGCTTCTCCGCTCCGGCAGGTCCTACGCTGGTGGGCGCCCGCCGATGGAGGCTGGCCGCTGTCTTCGTCGAGTGAGGAATGGGCGAGATGCCTGAGTTCGCGTACACGGATCTGCTCCCCATGGGAGAGGACACCACCCCGTACCGGCTGGTGACCTCCGAGGGTGTCTCCACCTTCGAGGCCGACGGGCGGACGTTCCTCAAGGTCGAGCCGGAGGCGCTGCGCAAGCTCGCCGCCGAGGCCATCCATGACATCCAGCACTATCTGCGGCCGGCCCACCTGGCGCAGCTGCGGCGGATCATCGACGACCCCGAGGCGTCGGGCAACGACAAGTTCGTGGCGCTGGACCTGCTGAAGAACGCCAACATCGCGGCGGCGGGCGTGCTCCCCATGTGCCAGGACACCGGTACGGCGATCGTCATGGGCAAGCGCGGGCAGAACGTCCTCACGACGGGCGGCGACGAGGCGGCCCTCTCCCAGGGCATCTACGACGCGTATCTGAACCTGAACCTGCGTTACTCGCAGATGGCTCCCCTCACCATGTGGGAGGAGAAGAACACCGGCTCCAACCTGCCGGCCCAGATCGAGCTGTACGCCACCGACGGGGGCGCCTACAAGTTCCTGTTCATGGCCAAGGGCGGCGGCTCGGCCAACAAGTCGTTCCTCTACCAGGAGACGAAGGCCGTCCTGAACGAGGCCTCCATGATGAAGTTCCTGGAGGAGAAGGTCCGTTCGCTGGGGACGGCCGCCTGTCCGCCGTACCACCTGGCGATCGTGGTCGGCGGCACGAGCGCCGAGTACGCGCTCAAGACCGCCAAGTACGCCTCCGCGCACTACCTCGACGAGATCCCGGCCGAGGGGTCCGAGCTCGGGCACGGCTTCCGGGACAAGGATCTTGAGGAGAAGGTCTTCGAGCTGACGCAGCGGATCGGGATCGGGGCGCAGTTCGGCGGCAAGTACTTCTGCCACGACGTGCGCGTGGTGCGGCTGCCGAGGCATGGCGCCTCCTGCCCCGTCGCCATCGCCGTGTCCTGCTCCGCCGACCGGCAGGCCGTCGCGAAGATCACGGCCGAGGGCGTCTTCCTGGAGCAGCTGGAGACCGACCCGGCGCGGTTCCTGCCGGAGACGACGGATGAGCATCTGGATGAGGCGTCGGACGTGGTCCGGATCGACCTCAACCAGCCGATGGACGACATCCTCGCCGAGCTGACCAAGTACCCGGTCAAGACCCGGCTCTCGCTGACCGGCCCGCTGGTCGTGGCGCGTGACATCGCGCACGCCAAGATCAAGGAGCGGCTGGACGCGGGCGAGGAGATGCCGCAGTACCTGAAGGACCACCCGGTGTACTACGCCGGGCCGGCGAAGACGCCCGCGGGGTACGCGTCCGGGTCGTTCGGGCCGACCACCGCCGGGCGGATGGACTCCTACGTCGAGCAGTTCCAGGCGGCGGGCGGCTCCAAGGTGATGCTCGCCAAGGGCAACCGCAGCAAGCAGGTCACCGACGCGTGCGACGCCCACGGCGGCTTCTACCTGGGCTCGATCGGCGGCCCGGCGGCCCGGCTCGCCCAGGACTGCATCAAGAAGGTCGAGGTCGTCGAGTACGAGGAGCTCGGCATGGAGGCTGTCTGGAAGATCGAGGTCGAGGACTTCCCGGCGTTCGTCGTCGTCGACGACAAGGGCAATGACTTCTTCCAGGACCCCGCCCCGCAGCCGACGTTCACGTCGATTCCGGTGCGGGGGCCGGGTCTGGTGTGATCCTGTGACAGGCGCCCGCCCCTGATTGACGCAGGGGCGGGCGTCGTATCAGCTCAGGACCTGGTCAGCCGGCGCAGACGGTGAAGTTGACCGTGTCGCCGTTGTGGACGATCGCCGGGGCGTGCGGGGAGACGCCGAGCACCGAGTTCGGCTTGCAGCCCTTGACTGCCTTCCTGGTGACGGTGCCGAGCTTCGTCTGCGTCTTCTCGACGTAGGTCTTGGCCCCGTCCAGGCTCCAGCCGGCGAAGTCGATCGGGATGGTCGGGTTCTCGCCGTACAACATGGTGGTGGCGTCGCTCTTGTTGGCCGTGCTCGTCGCCGCCGGGGTCGAGCTGCTGCTGCCGGCGACCGAGGTGGCCAGGGCCGTCCCCCCGCCGGCCGCGATGAGGGCGGCGGCGACGGCGGCGATGCCGGCGGTCCGGCGGCGCCGGGTGCGGCGCTCGATCCGGGGCGCGTCGAAGTCGGGCGCCTCGGCGGAGTTCGCGTACTGGTTCATGGCGTTCATCAGTTCCTCTTCGAAGGGTGTGCGGCCGGAAGGCCGTGCGTCGCCGTACGAGGTCATCGGATTCCTTCCGTGTGCCGTTGTGGCGAAGGGGCGGAGGGGGTGGGGATCTGACCTCTGAGCTTCTCGATCCCTCGGGCGAGCTGGGAGCGCACCGTACTGGGCGATATCTTCAGGTCGGCCGCGATCTCGGTGTCGGAGAGGTCGTGGAAGTACCGCAGCACCACGACCGTGCGCATCCGCATGGGCAGTTGCTGCAGAGCGCGCACCAACTGGTCCCGGCTGTCCACCCGTCCGAACTCGTCCCCCGGGGCGGCTCGGTCGCCGCTTTCCGGGTCGGAGGTCGTGACCAGGCGGCGGAACCTCCGCCAGCGGTCATTGGCCAGGTTCACCATGATCCGCCGTACGTAGGCGTCCGGAGCGTCCTTCGCGGCGATGACGCGCCACTTGCGGCAGGCCCGCTCCAGGGTCTCCTGGACCAGGTCCTCCGCCGCCTCACGGTTGCCCGTGAGGACGAGGGCGCCGCGGAACAGCGCCGTCGATCTCGCGGCCACGAAAGCCTGAAAGTCCGTCTCCACACGCTCCTCCCTTCCTGTCACCTGTCCTCGACGCGGATACCGCCTCGTCTGCTGCACCACCGCTCCGTGACCCGGGTCACAGGCATCGGGCCGTGTGGTGGCAGCCCGGACGGCCGCGTCGCGGAACATCCCGGCCGTCCCGTTCGCTGTACGGGGCATGAGCGAATACCGGATCGAGCACGACTCCATGGGTGAGGTACGCGTCCCCGCCGACGCCAAGTGGCGGGCCCAGACCCAGCGCGCGGTCGAGAACTTCCCCGTCTCGGGCCAGCGGATCGAGCGGGCGCACATCGAGGCGCTGGCCCGGATCAAGGGGGCCGCGGCCAGGGTGAACGCGCGGCTCGGGGTCCTCGACAAGGACGTCGCCGAGGCGATCCAGGAGGCGGCCACCGAGGTCGCGGAGGGGCTGTGGGACGAACAGTTCCCGGTCGACGTGTTCCAGACCGGCTCCGGCACCTCGTCCAACATGAACACCAACGAGGTCATCGCCAGTCTCGCGACCGAGCGGCTCGGCCGGGATGTGCATCCCAACGACCACGTCAACGCCTCCCAGTCGTCCAACGACGTGTTCCCCTCCTCCATCCACATCGCCGCCACCGCCGCCGTCACCCGCGATCTGATCCCGGCCCTCGACCACCTCGCCGACGCCCTCACCCGCAAGTCCGAGGAGTTCGCCGACGTCGTGAAGTCGGGGCGTACGCATCTCATGGACGCCACGCCCGTGACGCTCGGGCAGGAGTTCGGGGGGTACGCCGCACAGGTGCGGTACGGCGTGGAGCGGCTGCGGGCCTCGCTGCCCCGGCTCGCCGAGCTGCCCCTCGGTGGTACCGCCGTGGGGACCGGGATCAACACGCCGCCCGGGTTCTCCGCCGCCGTGATCGAGGAGGTCGCCCGCACCACCGGGCTGCCTCTCACCGAGGCTCGCGATCATTTTGAGGCACAGGGCGCGCGGGACGGGATCGTCGAGACCAGTGGGCAGCTGCGGACCATCGCCGTGGGGCTGACCAAGATCGCCAACGATCTGCGGTGGATGGCCTCCGGGCCCCGGACCGGGCTTGCCGAGATCAGCCTGCCCGATCTTCAGCCGGGGTCGTCCATCATGCCCGGCAAGGTCAATCCGGTGATCCCCGAGGCCGTGCTGATGGTGTCCGCGCAGGTCATCGGCAATGACGTCACCGTCACCACCGCAGGTGCCGCCGGGAACTTCGAGCTCAATGTCATGCTTCCCGTGATTGCGAAGAACGTGCTTGAGTCCGTGCGGCTGCTCGCCAACGTCTCGCGGCTGCTTGCCGACCGGACCGTCGACGGGATCGTCGCCCACCGGGAGAGGGCCCGTGAGTACGCCGAGTCCTCGCCCTCAGTGGTCACACCGCTCAACAAGTACATCGGGTACGAGGAAGCGGCCAAGGTGGCCAAGAAGTCGCTCGCCGAGCAGAAGACGATTCGCCAAGTCGTCCTGGAATCGGGGTATGTGGAGCGCGGTGATCTCACCGTCGAGCAGCTGGACACGGCGCTTGATGTCCTGCGGATGACGCGCCCGTAACGTCATCCGGCCACTGGCGTGAACCGTGACGCGCACCGCAGCGGCGTATGCCCGGGGCACCTAATATCTCTCCATGGCAGACGACGGAGCGGTGAGACAGGTGGAAGCGGGCGGATCTGCGGCGTACTGGTCCCCCGGGAGTCAGATCCTTTGGCGGTACCGCGAGAACTCCGGCGAGCGCTTCCACATCGCGCGTCCCGTCACCGTCGTACGGGACGATCCCGAGGTGCTCGCCGTGTGGATGGCCCCGGGTACCGAGTGCGTCAGGCCCGTGCTCGCCGACGGTACGCCCGTGCATGTGGAGCCGCTGGAGTCGCGGTACACCAAGCCCCGGACCGTGCAGCGCGACCGCTGGTTCGGCACCGGGGTGCTGAAGCTGGCGCGGCCCGCCGAGCCCTGGTCGGTGTGGCTTTTCTGGGAACCGGGCTGGCAGTTCAAGAACTGGTACGTGAACCTGGAGGAACCACTTGCCCGTTGGGCCGGCGGGGTCGACTCCGAGGACCATTTTCTCGACATCACCGTGAACCCCGACCGGACTTGGGAATGGCGCGACGAGGACGAGTTCGCGCAGGCCCAGCAGGCCGGGCTGATGGACGCCCAACTGGCCGCGCGGGTAAGGGAAGCGGGTCGTTCGGCAGTCGACGTCATCCGTGACTGGGGGGCGCCGTTCGCGGATGGCTGGCAGCACTGGCGCCCGGATCCGTCATGGGCTGTACCGTCACTGCCGGAGGACTGGGACCGTACGCCCGCGCACATGTCGTCATGAGACCCTTGATGCGCCCCCGGTACACAACCGTAGGATCGTCCTCCGCAAGGGCGCACAACCGTAACTGCCGGAACATGCGCCGGGCCTGACCATACGTCACCGAGGGGCGGCAGGACGTGATCGAGGGGTACGAGGGCAGCACCGGTCCGGGCCGACCAAGGCCTGCCGGTGCACCAGGAACAACCTCTGACCACGCCGGTTTTCCGTTCCTGGGGCATGTATTCCGGGTATCGGGAAGTCGGCGGGACCAACTGCGTGTACAGCGCGCAGCCCCGGACGGATGGATTCGACACGCGTGACGGAGCAACCCACCTCGCACGAGCGCAGTCGGCCGGGCACGGGCCGGCCGGACATCCCCGCGGACACCCGCGGGGCGCTTCTGCGTTCCCCGGAGGCGGCGGCTCAGCCTCTGCCGAAGCAGACGACAGCGCAGGGAGGGGCCGCCGGTGGACTGGAGGCCGCCCCCGGCTCCGTGACAGGCTCCGAGAGCCCCGAGACCGTCGGTGGCGCCGGTAGAGCCGCGAACGACGCGGGAACAGCGGGAACAGAGGCGGGGACAGGCGCGATGACATCCAGCTCGGGTACGGGTACCGGTACGTCCGGCTCCACCGGCCCCAACCCCGCCGGTCCCCCCGCCACCCCCGGGCCCGAGCACTCGCAGCCCGACCAGCCGTCCTCGACCGGGCCCGACGCGCACCGCCCGCGTCCGGCGCCGGACGGCATCCCGGTCCAGCCGGGCGCCGAGACGGCCCGCCCGGGTGCGGAGAACCACGCGACGGAGCACCACGCGAGCGTGAACGGGCCCGCGGACGGCGACAGCGCCGACCCGGCCGCGAGCGTCCTCACGGGCAAGGAGCGGCGTTCCGGCCAGGGCAACCCCGCCGGCGCTCCCCTGCCGATGCGGAGGGACGGCGACCGGCTGCGGTTCGTCGGCGCGGCCACCCGGCGTATCGCGCGGGGCATCGACCTCGACGAGATCGTGATGGGGCTGTGCCGGGCCACCGTGCCGACGTTCTCCGACACGATCCTCGTCTATCTGCGCGGCCCGCTGCCGGTCGGCGACGAGCGGCCCACCGGCCCGCTGGTGCTGCGGCTGCGCCGCAGCGACCGGCTCCCGCAGGACCGGGACACCGAGAACGGCTTCCTGGCCACCTCCGCCGTCCCCCAGCCGCCGCCGGCCGAGCTGTCCCCGGTCAGCGCCGAACTGTGCGAGGTGCGTCCCGGCGGCGCGCTCGCCGAGGTACTGCGCGGCGTCCGGCCCGTCTTCGCGGACGCGCCCGCCGCCCGCGCGGCCCTGCCCGAGCTGCTCGGCGAGGGCTGCGAACTGGACGTACCGGACGGCCAGCGCGCGATCCTCGCCCCGCTGCGCGGCCGGCGGCGAGTCATCGGGGCCGCCCTGTTCCTGCGCCGCCCGGAGCGGATCCCGTTCGAGACGGACGATCTGCTGGTCGCCGCCCAGCTCGCCACCCACAGCGCCCTCGGCATCGACAAGGCGGTGCTGTACGGCCGCGAGGCCTACATCGCCGACGAGCTGCAGCGCACGATGCTGCCGGAGACCCTGCCGCGGCCCACGGGTGTGCGGCTGGCGTCCCGGTACCTGCCCGCCGCCGAGACCGCCCGCGTCGGCGGTGACTGGTACGACGCCATCCCGCTGCCCGGCAGCCGCGTCGCGCTCGTCGTCGGCGACGTCATGGGGCACTCCATGACCAGCGCGGCCATCATGGGTCAGCTGCGGACGACCGCGCAGACCCTCGCCGGTCTTGACCTGCCCCCGCAGGAGGTCCTGCACCACCTCGACGAACAGGCCCAGCGGCTCGGCACGGACCGCATGGCGACCTGCCTCTACGCGGTGTACGACCCGGTATCGCACCGGATCACCATCGCCAACGCCGGCCATCCGCCGCCCGTCCTGCTGCACCTGGGCGGCCGGGCCGAGGTGCTGAAGGTGCCTTCCGGCGCGCCCATCGGGGTCGGCGGTGTCGACTTCGAGGCCGTGGAGCTGGACGCGCCCGCCGGTGCCACCCTCTTCCTCTACACGGACGGGCTCGTCGAGTCCCGGCTGCGGGACGTCTGGACCGGCATAGAGCAGCTGCGCGAGAAGCTCGCCGCGACCGCCCAGCTGACCGGGCCCGACCATCCGCCGCCCCTCGAGGCCCTGTGCGACGAGGTCCTCGACATGCTCGGCCCGGGCGACCGGGACGACGACATCGCGCTGCTCGCCGCCCGCTTCGACGGCATCGCGCCGAGCGACGTCGCGTACTGGTATCTGGACCCGGAGGACGCGGCGCCCGGCCGGGCCCGTCGGCTCGCCCGGCGCGCGCTGTCCCGCTGGGGTCTGGAGGACCTGACGGACTCGGTGGAGCTGCTGGTCAGCGAGGTCGTGACGAACGCGGTGCGTTACGCGACCAAGCCGATCACCCTCCGGCTGCTGCGGACCGACGTACTGCGCTGCGAGGTCGGCGACGACGTGCCGCAGCTGCCGCGCCTGCGGCAGGCGCGGGCCACGGACGAGGGCGGCCGGGGGCTGTATCTCGTCAACCGGCTGGCCCGGCGCTGGGGTGCGACCCGGCTGAGCACGGGGAAGGTGGTCTGGTTCGAGCTGAACCGGACGTAGACCGGACGTGAGCGGTCACGTTTGACGCGTGTACGTAGAGAGAGGGGGGGCTCCCGGTGATCACCGGGAGCCCCCCCTCTCTCTACGTACACGCGTACCGTACGTACCTACTGGTCGTCGTCCGATACGGGCGGACTGAAGGTGATACCGCCCGTCGGAGTCGACGGGGCCGAGATCGTCGGGGTCGGTGTCGGGGTCGGTGTCGGAGTCGGCGTCGGAGTCGGAGTCGGCGTCGGGGTCGGAGTCGGGGTCGGGGTCGGAGTCGGCGTATCCGACTTGGTCGCAGTCGGTGTCGGTGTCGGCGTATCCGACTTGGTCGGAGTCGGTGACGCCGTCGGCTTCACGCCCGCGCCCAGTTTGGTGTCCAGGTCGAACTTGGTCACCTTGCCCATCGTGCCGAAGGTGTACGTCGCCCAGATCTTCGCCGGGTAGCCACCGCCGTTGATCCGGCCGCCGCCCGCCGAGATGAGCCCCGTGGCGCCCGTCAACGAGACCTGTTTGTTGGCCTTCGTGTCCTCGCCGAACAGGCCGACCGAGGTGACCAGACCGGGCGTGTAGCCGGTGAACCAGGCCGACTTGTTCTCGTCGGACGTACCCGTCTTGCCGGCCACCTGCTGGCCCTTGCGGTTCTTCGCCTGGGCCACCGAGACCTTGGCCGTACCGTCGTCGACCACGCCCGTCAGCACCGACGTGACAGCGTCGGCGGCCTCAGGGGTGATGATCTGGTCGCCGATCGGGGAGTCGAACTCGACCGTACGGTCCTTGTGTTCGGCCGTTTTGATGACGGCCGGGGTGACCTTGCGGCCGTGGTTGTCGAGGGTGGCGTAGACGGCGGCCATCTCCAGCGGGCTCGCGCCCATCGTGCCGAGGGTCTGCGCGGGCACCGCCTGCAATCCCTCGGTGTCCAGGCCGAGTTCGTCCGCGACCTTCATGACCTCGGACATTCCGACGTCGACGCCCATCTGCGCGAACACCGAGTTGATCGACTTGTTCATCGCGGTCTGGACGGTGACGTCGCCGTAGTCCGAGTCGTCCTCGTTCGGCGGGCCGAAGCCGACCTTCTTGCCGTCGTCCACGACCTGCCGGCCGCTCGTGCCGTCGTAGATCGTGTCCGGGGTGATCAGATCGCCGTCCTGCGTACGAGCCTTCTCCTCCATGGCCGCCGCGAGGATGATCGGCTTGAAGGTGGACGCGGGCTGGTAGTCGCGTCGGGTCGCGTTGCTGATGTAGTGCTTGAAGTAGTCGGTGCCGCCGTACAGCGCGAGCACCCGCCCGGTCTTCGGGTCGACCGACGCGGCACCGGCCTGGACGTTGCCGTCGACCTTGCGCTTCTTCGCGTCGAGTTTGCTGGTGAGCTGGCTCTTGACGGCCGCCTCCAGCGCGGTCTGCTTCTTCCGGTCGATGTTGAGCGTGATCGTCCAACCACCCTTGTCGACCAGCGCGTTCGCACTGTTGGTGTCGTCCGCCTTGCCCTCGGCGACGAGCTGCCTGGCCAGTTCCTTCTTGGCGGCGTCGACGAGGTAGCCGGTCTGGCCCTCCAGGCCCGGGGCGCCCTTCGGATCCTTCGGCACCGGGAACGTCATGGCGTCACGCTCGGACTTGTCGAGCCAGCCCTCCCCGACCATGTTGTCGAGTACGTAGTTCCAGCGGGCGGTGACCAGCTTCTTGCTGGTGTCGGAGGCGACGGCCCAGTCGTACTGGCTCGGCGCCTGGAGCAGCGCGGCGAGGTACGCGCCCTGCTCGACGGTGAGCTTCTTGGCGTCGACGCGGTAGTAGGCCTGGGCGGCGGCCTGGATGCCGTAGGAGTCGCGGCCGTAGTAGTTGGTGTTGATGTAGCCGGCGAGGATGTAGTCCTTGGACTTCTCCCGGTCCACCTTCAGCGAGATGACCAGTTCCTTCAGCTTCCGCGTGATGGTCTGGTCCTGCTCCAGGTAGTAGTTCTTGACGTACTGCTGGGTGATCGTCGAACCACCCTGCTTGCCCTTGCCGGACAGCGTGTTGATCAGACCGCGGGTGGTGCCCTTGAGGTCGACGCCGGAGTCCTTGTAGAAGGACTTGTTCTCGGCGGCGACAAAGGTCAGCTGGACCTTCTTGGGCACCTCGCTCAGGTCCACGATCTCGCGGTTGACCGTGCCGGTGCGGGCGAGGACACTGCCGTCGCTGTACTTGTAGACGTTGCTCTGCTTCACCGCGGCGGCGTTGCCCACGGGCACGCCGATCATCAGGTACAGCACGATGAAGCCGCACATGCCGAGCAGCAGGAAGCCGAAGAACGCGCCCAGGATCTTCTTCCAGGTGAAGAGCCGGCGGAGGAAACTCCTGCCGTCCTTACCGTCCTTACCGTCCTTGCCACCCTTGCTGTTCTTGGCACTCTTGCCGCGCGCCGCCGCCCTGCTCGCCGCCCTGCCCCCGGTCACCGGCTCGGTCACCGGCTCGGTCGCGGTCGCGATCCCGCCCTCGGTACCGGTTTCCGCTCCGGTCCCGGTGTCGGTCGACGCATCCCTGGAGGAACGCTTCGGCGCCGCGCGGCGGCCACCGCGATGCTGCCGCGCTCGTCTCTCGTCCGCTCGTCCCATGGGTCGCTTCGCTCCGCTTCCTTCTTCGCACAGGTTCATGGCACAGGTCAGCTCAGAAAACTAACACCGGCGGATAAGACGACGAGCTTTCGATCCCCCCTTTTCCGGACGTGACAATCAGCACCTGCCCCACTGGAACCGACTACCGGGGGCTGCGGAAGGTTGCCGTATCCGCTAAAGTGATATCACTTAGATAGAACGCTGCTAGGTTCTGGCCGCGGCGGCCACAACAGCCATGAAACGGGGGCACCACCCATGACCACACACGACTCCGCTCCGACCACCGATCCCGACGTCGATCTGCCCGACATGCCCGATCCACAGGTCCGGGAGTTCACGGCCCACAGCATCGGGGGCGGGCTCGCCCTGCTGCTGGGACTGGTCGGACTCCTGGGCGCCGTCATCCTGTTCGCGGCCGGGTCGGTGAACCCGGGCTTCGCCGTGGGGGGTGCCGTCGTTCTCGTCGCCGCCCTCATCTCGCTGCGCGGGCTCAACACCGTGGCGCCCGGTGAGGCCCGGGTGGTCCAGCTCTTCGGGCGGTACCGGGGGACGATCCGGCAGGACGGGCTGCGCTGGGTGAACCCGTTCACCTCGCGCACGAAGATCTCGACCCGGGTCCGCAACCACGAGACGGCCGTCCTCAAGGTCAACGACGCCTACGGCAACCCGATCGAGCTCGCCTCGGTCGTGGTCTGGAAGGTCAAGGACACCGCGCAGGCGACGTTCGAGGTGGACAACTACATCGAGTTCGTCGCCACGCAGACCGAAGCGGCCGTCCGGCACATCGCCATCGAGTACCCGTACGACGCCCACGAGGAGGACGGGCTCTCGCTGCGCGGCAACGCCGAGGAGATCACCGAGAAGCTGGCCGTCGAGCTGCACGCGCGCGTAGCCGCGGCCGGCGTCCACATCATCGAGTCCCGCTTCACCCACCTCGCGTACGCTCCCGAGATCGCCTCGGCGATGCTCCAGCGGCAGCAGGCGGGGGCGGTCGTCGCGGCGCGGCGGCTGATCGTCGACGGCGCGGTGGGGATGGTCGAGGCCGCGCTCGCCCGGATCGCCGAGCAGGACATCGTGGAGCTGGACTCCGAACGGAAGGCGGCGATGGTGTCGAACCTGCTGGTGGTGCTGTGCGGCGACCGTGCGGTGCAGCCGGTCATGAACACGGGGTCCCTGTACCAGTGAGCGATCCCTCCGGGGGTTCGACCGCCGAGAACCCCGAACGCCCCGCGCGCCGGCCGCAGCAGCAGCGCAAGCAGGTGCTGTTGCGGCTGGACCCCGCCGTGTACGACGCGCTGGCCCGGTGGGCCGGGGACGAGCTGCGCTCGGCCAACGCGCAGATCGAGTTCGTGCTGCGGCGGGCGCTGGCGGAGGCGGGGAGGCTGCCGGGGGAAGCGGGGCCGATCCGGCGCCGTGGGCGGCCCCCTGGGGGCTCCGCCCCCAGACCCCCGTCGGACTGAAGGGCCTCGTCCTCAAACTCCCCCAGAGGGGGGACCCCCAGACAGGCTGGTTGTGTCCCCCCTGATCTATACACAGCAGGTATACACACCACGTATACCTGCTGTGTATAGTCCTCCCCATGTCCATCGGTCACACCCTTCTGGGACTCCTGGAGTCCGGCCCCCGTCACGGTTACGACCTGAAGCGGGCCTTTGACGAGAAGTTCGGTCAGGATCGCCCGCTGCACTACGGGCAGGTCTACGCGACGATGTCCCGGCTGCTGAAGCACGGACTCGTCGAGGTCGACGGGGTCGAGTCCGGCGACGGGCCCGAGCGCAAGCGGTACGCGATCACGGACGCCGGGATCACCGACGTCGGACAGTGGCTCGCGACGCCCGAGAAGCCCGAGCCGTATCTGCAGTCGACCCTCTACACCAAGGTCGTCCTCGCGCTGCTCACGCACCGGAACGCCGGTGACATCCTCGACACCCAGCGCGCCGAGCACCTGCGGATGATGCGCATCCTCACCGACCGCAAGCGCCGGGGCGACCTCGCCGACCAGCTCGTCTGCGACCACGCCCTGTTCCACCTCGAAGCCGATCTGCGCTGGCTGGAACTGACCGCCGCGCGTCTCGACAAGCTCGCTCTGGCGGTGACGTCCCGATGACCGTTCCCATGACCGCTCCTCCCGGTTCCCTGCTCGTCGCGAGCGAACTGCGCAAGGCCTACGGCCCGACCAACGCGCTCGACGGCGCCGAGTTCTCGATACATCCCGGCGAGGTCGTCGCCGTGATGGGCCCGTCCGGGTCCGGCAAGTCGACCCTGCTGCACTGTCTCGCCGGGATCGTGCCGCCCGACTCGGGGTCCATCACGTACAACGGTCGCGAGATGGCCGGCATGAGCGACGGGCAGCGGAGTCAGCTGCGGCGCACCGAGTTCGGGTTCGTGTTCCAGTTCGGGCAGCTCGTGCCGGAGCTCACCTGCGTCGAGAACGTGGCGCTCCCCCTCCGCCTCAACGGGACCTCCCGCAAGGAGGCCGAGCGGACCGCGCTGTCCTGGATGGAGCGGCTGGAGGTCGACGACCTCAAGGGCAAGCGGCCCGGCGAGGTGTCCGGCGGCCAGGGCCAACGGGTGGCTGTCGCCCGGGCTTTGGTCACCAGCCCGCGGGTGCTGTTCGCCGACGAGCCCACCGGCGCCCTCGACTCGCTCAACGGCGAGCGCGTGATGGAGCTGCTCACCGAGGCGGCCCGGTCGACCAACGCCGCCGTCGTGCTCGTCACGCACGAGGCGCGGGTGGCCGCCTACTCGGACCGCGAGATCGTCGTACGGGACGGGAAGTCGCGGGACATGGAGCGCGTCGTATGAGTGCTCGGCAGTGGAGCAGGGACCTGGGCATGGGGGTCCGGTTCGCCTTCACGGGCGGGCGCGAGGGCTGGGGGCGGGTCCTGCTGACGGCCGTCGGGGTCGGGCTCGGGGTGGCACTGCTGCTGCTGACGACCGCCATCCCGAGCGCCCTGTCGGGCCGGGGCGAGCGCGGGAACGCCCGGACGACCATCATGTACGTCGACAAGCAGATGCCGAAGGCCGACAACACGCTGATCGTCGCGAGCGTCGACACGACCTTCCGCACGGACGACGTATACGGGCGGGAGCTGGAGCCCGAGGGGGTACGAGCACCCCTGCCGCCGGGGATCGACGGTTTTCCCGCAGTAGGGGAGATGTACGTCTCGCCCGCTCTCGAACGGCTGCTGAAGTCCGGCGAGGGCAGGTTGCTCCGGGAGCGGCTGTCGGACCGGATCGTCGGTACCATCGGCGACACCGGGCTCCTCGGCCCGGCCGAACTCTCCTTCTACCGGGGTGGCGAGGGCCTCGAAAAGCACTTCGATGTCGGTGTGGTGACGCGGATCAACCGGTTCGGGGATCTGCATCCGTCGTCCGAGGGGATGGACCCCATCCTGATCCTGCTCACCCTCGTCGTCTTCGTGGTGCTGCTGATGCCGGTCGGCGTCTTCATCGCCACGGCCGTACGGTTCGGCGGTGAGCGGCGTGACCGGCGGCTGGCCGCGCTGCGGCTGGTGGGCGCCGACGGCGGGATGACCCGGCGGATCGCCGCGGGCGAAGCGTTCGCGGGTGCCACGGTCGGGCTCGTCTTCGGCAGCGTCTTCTTCCTGATCGGCCGTCAGGCCGCGGGCTACATCGCCGTCCTCGACATGAGCGTGTTCCCCAGTGACCTGAATCCGGCGCCCGCGCTGGCCGTCTTGGTCGCGGTCGCCGTGCCGTTGGCCGCCGTGCTGGTCACCCTGTTCGCGCTGCGCGGTGTGGTGATCGAGCCGCTCGGCGTGGTGCGTACGGCCCGGCCCCCGCGCCGTCGGCTGTGGTGGCGGCTGCTGCTGCCGCTGGGCGGGGTCGCGGCGCTCTCCCCCATGATCGGGCAGGGCGACAGCGCCGGGCAGTTCAACGACGCCCTTGTCATCATCGGTGTCTCGTTGCTGCTCATCGGGGTCACCGCGCTCCTGCCCTGGGTTGTCGAGGCAGTGGTCGCCCGGCTCGGCTCCGGCGGGCTTTCCTGGCAACTGGCCGTCCGGCGGCTCCAGTTGAGCAGCGGTTCGGCGGCCCGCATGGTGAACGGCATCGCGGTGGCGGTGGCAGGTGCGATCGCGCTGCAGATATTCTTCGCCGGGGTCTCCGGCGCCTACACGACCGCGTCGGACCAGCACCTCGACCGGGCCCAGATGGAGTTCAGCGCTCCCGACAACGTCTCGCCGGCCTCGGCGGCCCAGGAACTCACCAGCACCAAGGGCGTACGGAAGATCACCATGATCTCCTTCGCCTCGGTCGGCGAGAAGGCCAAGTCCCCGGAAAGCTATGTCGAGGTGACCATCGGCGACTGCGCGACACTGCGTGAGGTGGGCCATCTGCCCTCGTGCCACGACGGCGACGTCTTCACCGTGCGGGGCGCCGAGTACGACACGCAGACGCCCCGACTGGTCAAGCCGGGCCGGGAGTTGTGGATCAGCCCGACCGCCACCCGGACGACGAAGCCGTCGGTCGCCTGGACGGTACCGGCAGGCCTCAAGCAGGCCGGCGTGCGCGAGGACCCGTCCGGGACCGAGCGCGGCGGCATCCTGGCCACTCCGGGCGCCATGCCCGAGGAGACCGTCGCGGAGGCCGCCGGACAGATCTTCATCGGCCTCGACCCCGAGGTGGCGGACGCCCCCGACCTGGTCCGCAACACGGCGGCGCGGATCGACCCCCTCACGGAGCCCTACACCTGGACGTCGAGCAACCGCACCAAGCAGTTCAACTCGATCCGCACCGGCCTGTTCGTCGGCGCCACCTGCGTGCTGCTGCTGATCGGGGTGAGCCTGCTGGTCTCCCAGCTGGAGCAGCTGCGCGAGCGCCGGAAGCTGCTGTCGTCCCTGGTCGCCTTCGGCACCCGGCGGCGCACGCTGAGCCTGTCGGTGCTGTGGCAGACGGCGATCCCGATCGGACTGGGGCTCGTGCTGTCGTCGGTGGTGGGACTGACCCTGGGCGTCGTCCTGCTGAAGATGACGAGCAGGTCGATCGGCATCGACTGGGCCGCCGTACTGACGATGACCGGCATCGGCGCGGGCGTCGCGCTGCTGGTGACGGTGCTGAGTCTGCCGCCGCTGCTGCGGCTGATGCGGCCGGAGGGCCTGCGTACGGAGTAGGGCCTCCCGCACCCGCCCACCACACGGGCCCCTCCCCAGGACCTCGGTTTCCTGGGGAGGGGCCCGTCCGCGTTCCGCTCAGCGGCTGTTCAGCTCTTCAGTGTTCAGAGGCTGTACTCCTTGACCACCCGCCGCACCTGGGCGAAGAGCATGCCTACGTTGACCGCCTTGCGGCAGACGACCACAGCGACGACGTCCTGCTGCTCGTTCAGCCGCACGAACAGGTGAGTGAGGTTCTCGCTGTTGACGAGGATCTCCTGGAAGAAGTGCTGGTCGCTGGGAGTGCCCCGCCGTTCCTTGAACACGTCCTCGATCATCACGACCGTACGGCCCTGGAACAGGTCGAGGGTCGCGCCCGCCAGCAGGTCGAGGACCTCCGGCGGATGGTTGTCGATCGTCTCGTACGAGAGCAGCATCCCCGTGGACATGTCGACCACCCCCGACGCGACACACTCGGGGGCATCGGTACGGAGTGCCTTGACCAGGCTCATGACCTGGTCGGAGAAGCCTGTGGTCATGCGTTTCGTCCCCATCCTTTCCTTCACGCTCCTTCGGTCGCCACGGCGGGGTCCGCCGCGGTGAGGATCGATCCGATACGGCGCAGCGCCGGCTGGGTGGCACGGTGCAGCCGGTCCAGGTCGACGCCCTCGTCGCCGAGTACGACCATCAGCGCGGTGTCCCCGACGGCGTAGAACGCGGCGCAGCCCTGGCTGCCGTAGGTGACCGTCCGGCGCAGGGTGCCCCGGCCGGTGGCCTGGGCGGCCCGGCGGGCGAGGCCGAGTCCCGCGGCGGCGATGGCTGCGAGGCTCTCGGGGTCGATCGACGCGGCGGTGTCCGCCGCTATGAGCAGTCCGTCGGTCGCGGCTATCGCCGTGTCGGTGATTCCGTCCACTTTTTCGCGCAGGTCGCGCATTTCCATGGCCAGCGCTTTGTGGTCCATGTATTCAACTCCCCTATGGGCTTCTAGGAATTGCCATGAGTTCCGTTCCGCATGCGGAAGAACCCTTTCCAGCTCGTCCCGCGCTTTTCCGGGGCGAGAGATTCGGTGATGCCACTGGCGCCGGGATCGCGGCGGGGCAGTGTGGGAGTGGGCGCCTGCGGCAGCGCGTCGGAGGCGAGGACGGCGGCCAGCGCGTTGACGACGGCGGGGTCCACGTACGGGGACGGCGGGGGTGGTGTCGGGAGTGGCGGGGGCGCGGGTGACCTGCGCTGCCGCAGGCCCTCCTCAGGCAGCCGTACGACCGGGAGCGGCACGGCCCCCTCGTCGCACTCCAGGAGCCCGGCACCGAGCAGCCGCGCCAGCTCGACCGTCACCGTGTAGACCCCCCGGCCGGTACGGAACGCGAGGTCACGGGCGGTCAGGCGACCGTCGGCCTGGGCCAGCAACTCCTGCTGTACGGGGGTGAGTTGTCCCTCGCTCACGGCGACCGGCGCCGAACTCGGGCTCGGGCGCTCACGGTTCGGGCGTACCGGGTGGGGCAGCGCGGCGAGGGCGGCCAGTTTGCGGTTGGCGTCCTGGAGGAGGCGGATCGGCCCCTCGCCCACCGGAACGGGGGCGAGCGGCTCGGCTCCGGGGTCGCGTTCGCAGGCGTCCACCCGGCCGGCGACGACCGCGAAGACTGCGTCCCGTAACGCCATCATGCAGACGACCCGCAGCTGGGCGGCGCCCGCGTACCCGTGCCTGATCAGTTCCGCGCCCGGCCAGCGTGCTCCCCCGGCCTCGCGCACCAGCTCGGCCCAGTCCTCACCGCTGATCCGGCGGGAGCGCAGAAGCAGGGCCTCCGGGCCCGGGGCGCCGGGGCTCTCGGCGCCGACGACGAGTCCGCGCCGGAGATGGAAGATCCCGCCGGGGCTGCCGGTTGCGCGCAGCGCCCCGGTGAACTCCTCGCGCCCACATTCGGCCAGGGCGTTCAGCAGCAGGTCGTAGCCGATCCGGCCAAGGGAATCCGGAGATGCGTGCGCGGATACGGAATCGCGGATGACCGACATCACTCCCCTTGGCCCTGCTCATCGGCATTTCGCACATACGCCTGACGCGTAGCACTGAGGGGGTATGTGTATCAGTCCGGGCGCATATTCAGACCGGGGTCTTGCTACCTGACGGAAGTTGAAATCTCTCGCCGTTCAACGGTCTTTGTTCGACGCTCATTTGATCGAACTGTCACCTGTTTCAGTCACCTGTTCAGTCGCCCCACACCCGCACTGGCAGCGGCCTCAGCGCCTCCCGCAGGGCCGCCGCCAGTTCCTCGTACTCCACGCCCCGCACGGCGCCCGTGCGCATCGCGAGGCCGATCCGGCGGGTCGGGGCCGGGGCGGCGAAGCGGCCGGTGCTGAGCTGGTCGCTGCGGCCCGCCTCGACCTTGACGGCGGTGTGCGGCAGCAGCGTCACGCCAAGGCCGCCGGCCACGAGCTGGACGAGGGTGGACAGACCGGCGGCCGTGGTGGAGGCGGGGGCGTCCGCCCGCCCGGCCTCCCGGCAGATGTCGAGCGCCTGGTCGCGCAGACAGTGCCCTTCGTCCAGGAGGAGCAGGTCGAGTTCGCGAAGCGCCTCGCGCGGGATGTCCGTATGCCCGCCGAGGGGATGCCCGAGGGGCGTGACGAGCACGAAGTCCTCGTCGAAGAGGGGGAGTTCCAGGATGCCGGGCAGCCCGGTCGGGACGGCGATCAGGAGCAGGTCGAGGCGGCCGGTGGTGAGTCCGTCGAGGAGTCCGGCGGTCTGCTCCTCGTGGACCTGGAGGTCGAGGTCCGGGTAGCGGTCGTGGACGAGGCGCAGGACGGTGGGCAGGAGGTAGGGCGCGACGGTCGGGATCACCCCGAGCCGCAGGGCCCCGGTGAAGGGCGCGCGCACGGCCTCGGCCTCCTCCATCAGCGCGGCGACCGACTCCAGCACGGCCCGGGCGCGTACGGCGAGCCGCTCACCGGCGGGCGACAGCAGCACCTTGCGGGTGGTGCGCTCCACCAGGGTGACGCCGAGGGTCTCCTCCAGCGCGGAGACGGCACCCGAGAGCGCGGGCTGGCTCATGCCGATCGCGGCAGCGGCGTCCCGGAAGTGCAGATGCTCGGCGACGGCGGCGAATGCGCGCAGCTGGGCGAGACTGGGCCGACGGCGCCCGTCGGTGTTCCTGGCGGCGGCCACGCCCACACCACTTTTCCTTTGACTGACAGGTTCCACTGATAGCTTTTACTGATCGACTCAACCAAGTGTAACGATTCCTCTGATCAATGGTGGTGAGTGGGTATGGGCCTCGCGGAACTGAAGTCCGCCCTGCCTGACTTCGCGGCGGACCTGCGCCTCAACCTGGGGTCGGTCGTCGACCGCTCCGGGCTCACCGGGCAGCAGCTGTGGGGCACCTTGCTGGTGTGCGCGATCGCGTCCCGCTCGCCGCGTGTGCTGCGCGAGCTGGGGCCGGAGGCCAGGGCGCGTCTGACGCCCGAGGCGTACACGGCCGCCCGGTCGACCGCCGCCGTGATGGCGATGAACAACGTCTTCCACCGCACCCGCCATCTGCTCTCCGACCCGGAGTACGGGCGGCTGCGCGCCGGTCTGCGGGCGAACGCGCTCCGTGACCCGGGCGTCGAGCGGACCGACGTCGAGCTGTGGTCGGTGGCGGTGTCGGCGATCAATGCCTGCGGCGCCTGCCTGGACGCCCACGAGCGGGTGCTGCGGGGTACCGGTATCGGCCGGGAGACGGTGCAGGAGGCGTTCAGGATCGCGGCGGTCGTCCAGGCCGTCGGCACGACGCTGGACGCGGAGGCGATCCTCGCCGAGTAGGCGATCACGGGCGGGGCGGGGCGGAACAGGTGACTGGACGCGGCAGGCGGTACGTCCGACAATGGGCGCACCCTCACTCCGTTCGTCGCCGCCTTCGTCGTACCGGCCGCGAGGACCGCCCTTCTCCGACTGAGGGAGCCACCCGCAATGACCGTCGCCCTGGCGCTGATGGCCGCCGTCGCCCTGACCGCCGCCGCTGTCCTGCCGCCTGTGCTGACCCGGGCCGGCTGGCCCGACCGGGAGCCGGTGCTCGGGCTGTGGGTGTGGCAGTGCCTGGTCGCCACCGTGCTGGTGTGCTGTCTCGCCGCGCTGTCGCTGGGCACGACGGCCGCGTTCGGGACCGTCCGGGCCCACGCCTTCGCGCCGGCGCCTCCTGCGGTCACCGCCGCCTACCAGCTGGGGCGGGCGCCCGTCTGGCTCACCGTGCTGACGCTGCTGCTGGCCTGCGGGGCGGCCTGGACGGTCGCCATGCTCGCCCGGGAACTCGCCGAGGCACGCAGACGGCGCCGGCTGCGGCGCGTGCACCTGCGGGAGCGCGCGCCGGACCTGCCCGCCGGTTTCCCGGCCGCCAAGGGGCCGCTGCTGGTCCTGGAGGACGAGTATCCCGACGCCTGGCTGCTGTCCGGCCCGACGCCCCAACTCGTCGTCACCACGGGCGCGTTGCGCCGACTGTCCGACCACGAGCTGGACGCCGTACTCGCCCATGAACTCGGCCATGCCCGCGCCCGCCACGACTGGCTGCTGCATCTCTCGCAGGCGCTGGCCACCGGCTTCCCGCGCGTCCCGGTCTTCGCGCACTTCCGGGACCAGACGCACCGCCTGGTCGAACTGGCCGCCGACGACACCGCGTCCCGGCGCTGCGGCCACCGCACCACCGCGCTCGCCCTGATCGAACTCAACCGGCACCGGGGCGTGTT
Source organism: Streptomyces sp. SID12488 (assembly GCF_010548275.1). GTDB lineage: Bacteria > Actinomycetota > Actinomycetes > Streptomycetales > Streptomycetaceae > Streptomyces. The sequence goes on along the minus strand of NZ_JAAGLT010000003.1, from coordinate 431,276 downwards.
GTCCTGCGCGTGCACCCGCGGGCAACTGGGCGACCGTGTCGAGCGTCTCCTGGCGCCTCCGCCGCGCCTGGAGGCGCCCTACCGCGCCGCCACGACCCTGGCCGCCGCCCTGGCCCCGCTGATCCCGCTGCTGATCGCTCTGGGCCCGGCCCTGAAAGTCCTCGCCTGACCTTCGGGGCGACCGCGGGTCCGCTGCGGCCGGTCGCGCAGTTCCCCGCGCCCCTCGAAGGGCGCGCTACGGAACCGTCCCTTCCCACGGCTCGACCCCATGGAGTCGACCAGCCGCAACGGCCCGTGTCGGCCATGCCGCGTGGCGACCACCGGTTCGCTGTGGCTGGTCGCGCAGTTCCCCGCGCCCCTCGAAGGGCGCGCCACGGAGCCGTCCGGTTCCAGGGCTCCACCCGCCTGGACACGACCACGCCGCGCGGCGACCGGCCGCCTACTGAGCCGGGCCGGACGGCGGCGAAGCCTGTTCGGGCCGCTCCGGCTGCCCCGCCTGCCGTGCTTGCCCTGCCTGCTCGGTCTGCTCTGCCTGTTGGGGTCGCTCGCTCTGGTGGGTTTGCTGCTGGGCCCTGGTCAAGGCGATGTCCACTGCGGTGGAGCCGTGCGGCCCTGGCGAGTGGCGCAGCGCGTCCGACGCGTTGTTGTACGCCTGGGAGTACACGCGCAGATAGCCGACGACCGTGTTCGTCACCGCGACCAGCGGTACGGCGACCACCGCGCCCCCGATCCCCGCCACCATGCCGCCCGCCGCCACCGAGAGCACCACCGCCAGCGGGTGGACCCGGACCGCCCGGCCCAGGATGAACGGCTGCAGGATGTGACCCTCGATCTGTTGCACGGCCAGCACCACGGCGACCACCAGCACCGCCGTGAAGACGCCCTGGGTCACCAGCGCCACCACCACCGCCAGAGCGCCCGAGGCGACCGCGCCGACCAGCGGGATGAAGGAGAACAGGAAGATGAAGACGGCCAGCGGGACGGCCATCGGCACGTCCAGGAAGTAGATGCCGATGCCGATGAAGATGGCGTCGATCAGAGCCACTATCACCGTGCCCCGCACATACGCCGTCAGCGTGCGCCACGCTCGCGGACCGGCGCCGGCGACACCGGGACGGGCCGCCGCCGGAACCAGCTTCAGCGTCCACTCCCAGATGCGCTTGCCGTCGTAGAGCAGGAAGAGCGTCGAGAAGGCGGCCAGCAGTATGCCGGTCAGCGCCTCGACGACGACCGTGACGCCCTCCAGACCCACCGACGTGATCTGGTCCGTATTGGCGCCGATCGCGTCGCGCAGATTCTCGGCGATCTTGTTGATCTGCTTGTCGGTGACGTGGAAGGGGCTGTTGAGCAGCCAGTTGCGCAGTTCGTCGACGCCGTCCTGGACCTGGTCGGAGAGCTGGTCGGTGTTCTCGATGACCTGCCAGGCCACGAACCAGCCGATCAGCCCCATCACGACGAACCCGAGGATCGCGGTCAGCGCGGTCGCGGGCCCGCGCGGCATGCCCCAACGGGTGAGGCGGGCGACCGCGGGCTGGAGCAGCGCGGTGATGAGCAGCGCCACCACGAAGGCGAAGACGACGAGTTGGACCGCGCTGATGACCCGCATCAGCACCCAGAGAGTGCCCGCGAGCACCAGCAGCCGCCAGCCTGCCTCGGCGGCGACCCGGACGCCCCACGGGACGACGGAGGCGGGCTCGGGCCGCACGGCGAGCGCGCCGGGGCCCGTCGGGGTGGTGGTGGTAGCCGCGCGGGGAGGCTGTTCCTGCGCCTCGTACCCGTGCTCGTACCCGCGCTCGGGCGGTGAGGTGTCCGGCGGTGCCGGAGTGCCGTACGGCGGGTCCCCGTCGTCCGCGTGCTCCTTCTCCACCTCGGCCCGGCGCGCGTCCAGCCGCTCACCCATCTCGGTGAGCCGGACGCCGACCCGGCCGAGCCACTGCGGCACTCGCGACATGATGCGCCCTCGTCCCCCGTATCTCCCTCTGCCCATCCTTCTCCCCAAAGCCTCCGGAGCCTCGGGAGCAGCGGTCCGCATCCGACCGTACATGGCCGAAGCCCCTCACCGAAGGACGGTGAGGGGCTCGGAAAGGTTGAGACGACTGAGCGCGAAAGGTGCGGAACGGCTCAGTAGTAGTGGTTGGCCTGCCAGAAGTTCCACGCGCCGCACGGGCTGTCGTAGCGGCCGTTCATGTAGCTCAGGCCCCACTTGATCTGGGTGGCCGGGTTCGTCGCCCAGTCGGCACCCGCCGAGGACATCTTGGAACCCGGAAGCGCCTGCACAAGACCGAACGCGTCGGAACTGGGGTTGTCCGCCTGATAGTTCCAGCTGGACTCGTGGTCCACGATGTTGCTGAAGCACTGGAACTGGTCCGCCGGGACGATCGCGCGTGCCATGTCCTGCACCTGGGAGATCGTGTACGACGCCTGCACGGGGAAGCTGGACGCGTCACGCGTCGCGGAACGGCTGGCCGCCGCTTCCGCTTCCTTGCGCGCCTTGGCCTCTGCCTCGGCCTTCTCGGCGGCCTTCTCTGCCGCCTTCTGCTTGGCGACCGCGTCCTTGGCAGCCTGCTTGCGGGCAGACTCCTCGATGTCCTTCTTGGCGGTGGCGTCGGCGGCGATGGCCTGGAAGTCGGCCTGCTGCGTCAGGGAGGCGGTCTGCACCTCGGCCTGAGAACCCACGGGAATGTCCGTGAGCAGCGTGGTGTCGGCTACCAAGGCCTCGGCATCGTTGGGGGTTCCGGTGCTGCCCGAGGCCACACCTGTAACTGCGCCGACAGCGGTGACCGCGGTGGCCGAGGCCACTGCGAGTCCCCGGACCGAAATCCGGCTCACACGGTTTCCTTCCAGCATCGCCCGCTTCGGTGACCCTGGCGGACGCAATCTTGCCCCCAAGACACTGGCCTCCCAACTGCGCGGTCACGGGAGACACGGGCCCGATGGGCAACTCCTTTACGGGGAGCGCCACGTGGTGCGCGGGCGGCATACGACGACGGTATGGAGTTGAAGGCGGTGCTTCGGTGCTGCCGTACTACTGGCGGTACAGATGTGTCGTATGCGGGGCCTGACAGGAGTGAGACTCTGCCGCACCAGGACGCCGGGTGGCAATTCTGAGTTGCGTGTGAAAGCTCACACCTCGTTTGTCCCAGGTGATTTGAGGAAAGCCGCAGACATGGAAGCGCCGCCCGGCTAGGCTCTTCGCCTTTGCCGGACGGCGCTCATTCCGTGAACTCCAGGGTAACCGGACGCAATTGCCCAATTGCCCGAGCGGGTCCCTATCCTCCCAACAGGGTCAGATGTGCCCGTCCTCCAGCATTTCGGTCACCAGGGCCGCGATCTGGGACCGCTCGGACCGGTTGAGGGTGACATGCGCGAAGAGCGGGTGCCCCTTCAGCTTCTCGACGACGGCCACGACACCGTCGTAGCGGCCGACCCGTAGATTGTCCCGTTGTGCCACGTCATGGGTGAGAACCACCCGGGAGTTGGCGCCGATTCGGGACAGCACGGTGAGCAGGACGTTCCGCTCCAGCGACTGCGCCTCGTCCACGATCACGAACGCGTCGTGGAGCGACCGGCCGCGGATGTGGGTGAGGGGCAGCACTTCGAGCATGCCGCGCGCGGTGATCTCCTCGATGACCTCGCGGCTGGTGACCGCGGACAGCGTGTCGAAGACCGCCTGGGCCCAGGGGCCCATCTTCTCGGACTCGGAACCGGGCAGATAGCCGAGCTCCTGACCGCCCACCGCGTACAACGGCCGGAAGACCATCACCTTCTGGTGCTGCCGCCGCTCCAGCACGGCCTCCAGACCGGCGCACAGCGCCAGCGCCGACTTGCCGGTACCTGCCCGGCCGCCCATCGACACGATCCCGATGTCCGGATCGAGAAGGATGTCGAGCGCGATCCGCTGCTCGGCGCTCCTCCCCTTGATACCGAACACCTCGCGATCCCCGCGTACGAGGCGGACGTTGCCCTCGGCCGTGACGCGACCCAGGGCCTTGCCGCGCTCCGACTGGATCGTCAGACCGGTGTGCACCGGCAGTTCGGCGGCCTCGGGGACGTAGGCGTGCCCTTCCTCGAAGAGGAGGTCGACCTGTTCGCCGGGCAGGGTCAGTTCGGACATTCCGGTCCAGCCGGAGGAGCCCGTGATGGCCAGCTCCGCGCGGTACTCCTCGGCGAGGAGCCCGACGGACGAGGCCTTGATCCTGAGCGGCAGGTCCTTCGACACGACTGTGACGTCGTACCCCTCGGCCTGCAGATTGCGGGCGACCGCGAGGATGCGGGAGTCGTTGTCCCCCAGGCGATAGCCGCTTGGCAGCACGCTGGGGTCCGAGTGGTTGAGCTCGACACGGAGGGTCCCACCCAACTCCCCGATCGGAATCGGGGCGTCGAGTCGGCCGAACCGGACGCGGAACTCGTCCAGCATGCGCAGGGCCTGCCGGGCGAAGTAGCCGAGTTCGGGATGGTGCCGTTTGGCCTCCAACTCCGTGACCACGACGATCGGCAGCACGACTTCGTGCTCCTCGAAGCGGTTCAGGGCGCCTGGGTCGGCCAGCAGGACGCTGGTGTCGATGACATAGGTGCGCCGGTCTGGCATACGGCGCTTTGTGCTGGTCACCACGGAAGGACGTACCCCCTCGGATGAGGTCGGGGAGCGACGAAGGAGATCTGGACCGGTCGACGGCCCCAGTGCGCGGGCCGAGAACCGGCCCTCCGCCTGTTCGCCCGTGCTGTGACCACACGGTCGGGCTGGTGCAAAGGGCCTCCCGGGCGGACGGCCCCGTGCCGTCTGCTGAGATACGACACCCGTGGTTCGGGTGTCGACCTGCTTGGCTTATGCCCTCGAACATGCGCGGCCATGCCACACCGCAGGGCGGCGCGCTGGTGAACTCCTTGTTACTTCTGTCCCAGAGGGTGTGAATTTCATCCTGGAGGCTGGTTTCCGGGCCAGACCGGTTTCAGCCGGGATCAGCCGGGATCAGCCGCCGAAACGCCGGTGGCGGGCCGCGTAGTCGCGCATGGCGCGCAGGAAGTCGACCTTGCGGAAGGCCGGCCAGAAGACCTCGCAGAAGTAGTACTCCGAGTGGGCCGTCTGCCAGAGCATGAACCCGGACAGCCGCTGCTCGCCGCTGGTTCGGATGACGAGGTCGGGGTCGGGCTGGTCGCTGGTGTAGAGGTGCTTGCCGATCAGGTCGATGTCGACGTTCTCGGCGAGTTCCTCCAGCGAGGTGCCCTTGTCGTGGGCGTCGAGCATCATCGAGCGCACGGCGTCGGCGATCTCCTGCCGGCCGCCGTAGCCGATGGCGACGTTGACCAGTATCCCGCCCGTCACGTGCGCGGTGGCTTCCTCGGCCTCCTTGAGCTGGGTCTGCAGCTGCCCGGGGAGCAGGTCGAGGTTGCCGACGTGGTGGACGCGCCAGCGGCCGTCGGCGGCGAGGGAGGTCACGACGTTCTCGATGATCTCGAGGAGCGGCGCGAGTTCCTCCGGCGGACGGTTGACGTTGTCCGTGGAGAGCAGCCAGAGGGTGACGACCTCGACATCGGTCTCGGAGCACCAGCCGAGGAACTCCTCGATCTTGTCCGCGCCGGCCCGGTGCCCCTGGGCGGTGGTGGAGCCCGCCGCCTTCGCCCAGCGCCGGTTGCCGTCCACGATGACGCCGATGTGCTTGGGCACCTGGTCGTGGTCGAGGTGGCCCTCCACCCTGCGTGTGTAGACCCTGACCAGCAGTCGGCGCAGGTTGTCGCGCAGGTTCACGTGTTTGTCAGCCCCTCCGTACGGATCGGGCAGGCGCGGCCGGGCGCAATCCCTGGCGCGATCCCTGCCCGTGTGGCGGTCCTCGGGGGTGGCGATCCCCGGAGGGGAAGCGTACCGCTGCGGGAAGGTGGTCCTTGCGCCCGGGGGAACGGGGGCCTCGCGCCCAGGAGGGACACGGGTGGGCAAAGGGGACCCTGGCTCCCGGGAGGAGCGAGGAGAGGAGGGAGGCGCGGAGGCGCGGAGAAGTGGAGAAGACGGGAGGGGAAAGGCCGGGAGAAGAGGCTCGGGAGAAGCGGGTCGGAGAGCGGCGGTATCCAGCTGCTCCGGCCGGGCACAAAAAACGGGCCGGTCCGTGGGGGGGATACGGACCGGCCCGAGGGGGGGCTTCCACCATAACCCTTCGTGAGTGATGCTGCGTACATTGGCGCGGAACAACTACTCTCCGAAGTCGCCCGGCAACGCTGGATGGTCCCGGAAGCCCTTTTCCATGGGTGGATCATGGCTGGAAAACAGCGGATTCCCAGGAAATATCGCGGCATCCAGGGAGATCCAGAGGGGCTGGACGGGTTTCACCCCCCTGCCGCATGGCCCCCGACCACGCCTGGACCATCCGGGTGCAGGACGAGTTCGGACGAGCTCGGGTGAGGGCCCCGGACCCGGCGTCTCACCCAGGGGTGACCCCGTCGCGAACGCCCGCTTGACGCCCTGGCTAACTTCACAGCCATGGCCACGTTCACCACCCCTCAGACACCGGAGCCGATTCCGCTGGAGCTCGCCGAGTCGGGACGAGCACGGCGACGCGGGCTGCTGGGCCGGGACGGAATCGAGGGTGCGCTGCTGCTGACGCCCGCGAGTTCGGTGCACACGTTCGGGATGCGGTTCGCGATCGACGTCGCCTATCTCGACGGAAAGGCACGGGTCCGAGCGGTAAGGACCATGCGTCCGGGCCGAGTTGGGCTTCCCCGCCCCTGGGTGCGGTCGATCCTGGAGGCGGAGGCCGGGGCGCTGGAGAGGTGGGGCGTACACCGGGGCGTACGGCTCACGATCCAGGCCGACGGGACGGGACCGGAGGACTGCTGAGCAGGCGCGGCACGGTCCGGCGCGAGCGCCGGGCAGGGAGGCAGGGCACCGCGCAGGCCCCTCCTCTGCGCGGTGCCGTCCGCGCGACTTTGCTCACGCGAATTACCTTTGCCCAAAGTTACGCGACACTGAGCCGCGCTTGCGAGCCGCTGCGATAACGATGTGGAAACCTCGTGAAACCTTTTCGGGCATATGCGCACATGTCTCACAGGCGGCGAGTGCGGCCACGCCCGATCGCACCATCTGCGCCGAGATCTCGCCAATATTCGGACGGGTGGGTGCGATATCCGGATGTTTGCGACTGATAAGAGAGCAGATGTCATGTTTTCATCCCGCTTATGCGGCGCCATGTCGCCGATCGATCCGGCCGAGCGGGAAGTTCACCCGGTTCCGATGGATCAACCGGATGCGCCTGATCAGCCGGAGGGCTTGCGGGCGTCGAAGAGATGGCGGCTGCTGTGAGCCACGAACAAGCCCTCGGCCTCGATCCGCTCGTGCAGGGACCGGAGCCGGGGCCGGTAGGCGTCGACAGTGAACCCGGGCACCATCCAGATCACCTTGCGCAGGAAGTGCACGACGGCCGCGATGTCGTAGAACTCCATCCGCAGCCGCTCGGCGCGCAGCTCGACGATCTCCAGCCCGGCGGCTTCCGCACCGGCCCGCTCACGGTCGGGATGGCGGGCGCTGAGCTGCTCGGCCGACTGCGGTCCGAGGAAGTGCTCGACGAGTTCGTACGCGCCGGCGGGCCCGACGTGCTGGGCGAAGTACGTACCGCCGGGGCGCAGGACACGGGCGATCTCGGTCCAGTGCGGGGAGACGGGGTGCCGACTGACGACCAGGTCGAAGGCGTCGGCGGCGAAGGGCAGCGGCGCGTCGTCCGGCACGGCGACGACCGCCGCGCCGCGCGGGTGGAGCAGGGCGGTGGCCTTGACGACGTTCGGCGGCCAGCCCTCGGTGGCGACGGTGAGCGGGGGCAGCTTCGGAGCGGTGTTGAGTACCTCGCCGCCCCCGGTGTGCACGTCGAGAGCGGCGGACACAGAGGCCAGCCGCTCCCCCATGGCCCGCGCATATCCCCAGGAGGGCCGCGCCTCGGTGGCCCGGCCTTCGAACCAGGAGAAGTCCCATCCGTCGGTGGGGACGGCGGCACCTTCGGCGAGGAGTTGTTCGAAGGTGGGGCTGGAGGGGCGTACGGGGGTGTGTACCGGGATGTGTACCGGGATGTGTACGGGGGTGGTGGGCTCGGGCGCGGACATGGGGCGATGTTCGCAGGCAGTTGTCAGTGACCGCTGATAATTTCCGCCGCACGACGGAAGCAGAACGGAAGAAGAACGGAAGAAGAGGTGGCCGGGGACATGCTGTACGCCGATGACGAGACGACGACACTGCGCGCGAAGCTCGACCAGGAGCGGGACTCGGTCCTGTGGAAGCTGGCGGGCCTCAGCGAGGAACAGGTCCGCAGACCGATGACACCGTCGGGGACGAGTCTGCTGGGGCTGCTGAAGCATCTGGCGTCGGTGGAGTACGGCTGGTTCGTCGAGACCTTCGGCCGCGAGACGGAGCCTTTCTGGTTCGACCCCTATCTGGGGGAGGACATGACCGCGGGTCCCGACGAGACCACGGCACAGATCACCGACTTCTACGCCCGTGCCCGCGCCGCCGCCGACCGCGTGCTGACGGAACTCCCGCTGGACACCCTGGGCAAGCCGGCCTGGCGGGACGACGAGTGCTCGCTGCGCTGGGTCCTGGTCCGTATGACGGCGGAGACGGCACGGCACGCGGGGCACATGGACATCGTGCGGGAGCTGATCGACGGGGCGACGGGGGCGTACGAACCGTCGCAGCTCAGGGGTTGATCGCCTGGTGGGGCTTCATGGGGCCCCATGGATCCTCATGACCCCTCGGCGTCGAGGACGAGCAGGATGTGCTCGTTGTCGTCGTAGCGGACCGTGCCGGTGCGACGGAAGCCGTGCTTTTCGAGGAGGCGGACGGAGGCGGTGTTCCCGGCGAAGGGATCGGCGTAGAGGGGCCGGTTGGTCTCGCGCAGCAGGAAATGCCCGAGGGCGACGCTTCCGACCCCTCTCCCCCAGTAAGGCCGTCCGAGCCAGTACCCGATGAAGCGACGCCGACGTCCGCCGACGCCCTGCTCGCCCTCCCACCAGGCGACGATGCTGCCGGCGGGCTCGCTGCCCACGGTGACCATCTGCACGAACACGGTGCTGTCGCCGAGGATCTTCGACTTCCAGTGCGCCATGAAAGCGTCCCGCGGCCGGGGCGTGAACCGCGACCGCCGGGCGGCTTCGGGATCGTGCTCGCAGGCAAGCAGAAACTCCAGGTCGGCTTCCACGACGTCGCGGAGCTGTACGTCGTCGCCGGTTCCGCCGTCAGTCACGTTGTCGGTCATGGTGGGGAGTCTGGCAGGGGGCACTGACATTGCCGGGTGCGGCGACCGGGGCCAGGGGAATCAGGGTGGGTGGGTCAGGGGACGAGCGGCTGGACGTCCTCCGCGACGAACCGTACGAAGCCCTCGGGGTCGGGCTCGTCCCCGGTCGGCTGAAGGATGACGGTGTCGGCGCCGGCCTCGACGAGCCGCCCCACGGCCCTGGCGACGGCACCGGCATCCCCGGCGACGCCGAGATCGGGGACGGAGGCGACTCCTTCGGCGGTCAGTTCGGCACGGAGCCGGTCGCCGGCGTGGGGCCCGGTGGCGGCGAGGAGATAGACGACGACACGGTGGATGTGCCCCGCCGCGTCCGTCCGCCCGGCGGCCACTCGTCCCTCCTCGATCAGCCGGCGGGCCCGGCGCACCCCGTCGGGCGCGGTACCCGCATGGAGAACGGTCCCGTCGGCGACCTCACCGGCCAGCCGCAGCGAACGGGGCCCGGTCGCCCCGGCGAGAAGGGGCAGCCCTGGCTCGGGCGGCCAGTCGAGGCCGACGTCGTCCAGCTTCACGTACCGCCCGTCGACAGTGACCCGTTCACCGTCGAGCAGTGCGCGCAACGCGAGCAGATGCTCCCGCAGCAGGGTGAGCGGCGACGCGACCCGCGCCCCGACCTGCCCCATCCAGTCCTGCACACCGTGCCCGAGGCCGAACACCGCCCGCCCGGGAAAGAGACGGTGCAGGGTGGCGGCTTCCATCGCAGTGAGGGCCACGTTCCGGAGGGGTACGGGCAGCAGGCCGACGCCGACTCGGACGCGCTGGGTCCAGGCGAGGGCAGCCGCGGCGGCGGAAATGCCCCCTTCACGGAAACAGTCCTCCCAGAGCCACAGCTCCTCGAGCCCGGTGTCATCGGCGAGTTGGGCGAGGGCGCGCAGTCGCTCGGGCGGGAGTTGGGGGCGGAATACGACGCCGAGGGTGGTCATGGGGCTTTCCTGTCGAGCCGTGGCTATGCACTACAACACCATTACTGGTACCGGCCCCGTTACTGGTACTGGCCGTTACTGGTGCCGGCCGCCGCTGTCCACACGCTCGTGCTGGAGGAGTACGACGCCGTTGGAGATGCGGCGGGGGGTGCGCGCTGGAGGGACTCGGGCCCTCACTCCCCCTTCTTGAACGTCACCTCCACGCGCCGGTTCTTGCGCCGCCCCTGTTCCGAGGCGTTGTCCGCGATCGGGTAGTCCTCGCTGTAGCCGCGTACCTGGAAGGTGACGTCCGGGCCCAGGCCGACGGCCAGTTCGTCGTGGACGACCTCCGCGCGGTTCTTGGAGAGGGTCAGGCCGTGGGCGTACGAGCCGAGGTTGTCGGTGAAGCCGAAGACCCTGACGTTCGTGGCCTTCTGTGCCTTTATCTCGTCGGCGATCGCCTGGATGCGGGAGCGGGCTTCCGGGTTCAGCTTCGAGCTGTTCTTCGGGAACAGGACCTCCGCCTGGAGCGCGAAGGTCACGCTCTCACTCGTGTCCACCCGGCGTTCCTCGCCGCCCATGTCCTCCACGACCGACATGATGTCGAGGACTTTGGACGGGGCGAGCGTGGCGCCGGCGGCCAGTTTCAGGCCGGGGCTGTTGGGGTCCACCTTTGGGGGTGGCGAGGTGGTGACCGTGCCCAGGAGGGCGCTGGGGTCGTCGTCGTCCGCGGCGGCGGGTGTGCCCGTCAGGGAAAGGGTGGCCAGTACCGCCAGGGCCGTGAGAACGGTTGAGGTGGAGCGGCTGGTGACTGCCATGGTCACTCGCCCTCGGAGATTTCGATCGACGCCGGGGGCATCGTGCCGACTTGGAAGTTCACCTGGTTGGAACCCTCCGGAGGAGCGGGGAACTGGGCGAACCAGTCGGCCGTCTGTCCCGTGTCGACGCCTCCTCCCTCGAACTTCGTGCACAGGCAGCGCCCATCGGTGTCCCGAAGGACGAGGTACTTCTTCTTGGCCTTGCTGTCGACCAGCGACGCTCCGGCGAGAGAGGGGCCGTTCTTGATCAGCTCATTTTCGTCACCGAGCCAGTCCCCCGCGACCCAGAACTTCCCGCCGCTGTTGGTGACCGTGCCGTTCACCGTCGCGAAGCCACCCTGATCACGAACTGCCGAGGTGACGGTGAGTGTGATGTCGCCGCTCTTCACTTCGGCCAGTGCGGGTTCGGCGGCCGGCGCCGAGGACTCCGTCTTCTCGTCTCCGCCACTCTGGGTTTGGCTGGGTGCCGATGAAGACGCCTTCTCGTCCGTCTTGCCGCCGTCTCCTCCCCCGCAGCCCGCCACCATGAGGAGCAACCCGGTCGCGATCGCCACCGCGGCCACTGCCCTACGCCTCTTCATGGTGTGCCGAAATTTCATCGGTACAACTTCCTCTCACTGGACCAGATACACAGAGAACAGCTCAGACGCGTCGGGAAAGTCGCCTGGATTGAAATGACCAGGGTCGATGGTCACGGTTTCGCCGTCACAGTCCAACTCGAAGGGATCCAGGGGATCAACGGGCGGAATGTTCTCGCAGCGCGGCTGGATGACAGCGGTCGCGTGGGCCCTGCCATTCATGCTCGCGGTGCCTGGAATGATCGAGTTGCCGACGGTGTAGTTGGTCTGGATGTTGACCCGGAATCCGGGATATCCGTCCTGCACGACCTGCACGGCCTCGCCCTCAAGGATGGAGTCGTTGTCGGCTGCCAGTGCCTGCGCTGCGGCCTGGGCGCCATCGCCCACTGACTCGTCACCGTTCAGCCAGTCGAGCCAGTCATCGTCGTCCGCCTCGATGGCGGCGACCAAGCCGTCCACCAGTTCGTCCCGGGCGTCCTGTGCGGCCGCCAACGCCGCAGCGTCCGCCGCGGACTGGGCTCCATTGCGGACAGACGCTGCTTGCGCGAACACGAAGAAGGCGACGGCGGCGAAGAGCAGGATTCCCGTCAGCCAGATGTAGATCGGCAGGGTCTGCCCACGGTCGCCAAGAACTCGTGCGGCGGTCAGCCGCCGGTGACGCTGGTGACCGCAGTGCGAATCGCCCCCGAGATCAGGGTGCCCAGATTGAGACTCTTGATCAGCACGAAGATCCCGGCGACGATGATCATCAGGCCGGCATACTCCACGAACCCGGCTCCCCTGTCCCGCTGCCCGCCCTGCATCCGGGAAACGACAGTCCACGCCCACCTGTTGAACCTGTCCACTGCGCCTGCCCTTCCGCCGAACGTCAATACTGACCCGGCCACCGTACGTGAAAGACGGTCTACTCCGCGTGGGTCCGGGGACCCAACTTCCCTCTGCGGTACGCCTCATCACAGCCACCCCTCCCGAGCCGTACCCAGCCACCGGGCGATCGCTTCGCTCCGTGTCGTACTCTGCAGCTTTGCGAAGATGCGGTTGATGTGGTTCTTGACTGTCTTCTCGCTGATGAAACAGGTGGCGGCGATCTGCTGGTTGTTCACCCCCGCTGCAATGAGATCCATGACCTCCACCTCCCTCAAACTCAAACCGAAGTCCGGTCGGCCGTGGTCGCGGGTGGCGAGTGTCGCCACGCGGCCGAGCCGGGCCTCTCGGGTTTGCCACAAAGGTGCCACAAGCGGTTGCAAATGCGAAGAGCTTTCGTTCGGTTCGTAGGAAACGCTGAGCGAATTCACGACGTCCGGTCTCAGTACGGAGGCGTGCGGTGCCTTCGCCGCCCGTGCCATCGCTCTCGCCCCCCTGCCTACCGCCCGTACCGCCTCCACCAGTTCCTCCGCCGTGAAACCCCCGTGGATCAGGTAGCCCGAAGCGCCTCTGTGCAGCGCCTGCCGTACAATCTCCGGCTCGCTGCTGTACGTCAGCATCATCACCGGGGCCAGCGAGACCAGTTGGGGAAGGGCCGTGAGGCCGTCCGTGCCGGGCATGCGTACGTCGAGCAACACCACGTCAGGGTGTACGCGCTCCGCCGCCGACACCGCCTCGGTGCCGTTCGACGCCTCCGCCACCACATCGATGTCCGGGTGGCCGCCCAGCAGTGCCGTCAGGCCTGCCCGTACGACGGGGTTGTCGTCCGCCACCAACACCCGTAGCGGCTGTGGCCATTCATCTCCGGGCATGCGATACGACCTCCTTCCGGGGCCGGGGCACGTAGTCGAGTCCGGGTGACCTCACGTCGACTCGGATCTCTGCGCCCCCTTCCTCCAGTCGGCCCAGGTGAATCACCGCACCCAGCGACCTCGCCCGTTCCACCATGCCCAGCATTCCGAAGTGGCCTGTTCTGGTGGTCGCTTCGAGGTTCAGTGGGGCGGGGAGGCCTACTCCGTCGTCTGTGATGCGGAGCATCAGGCCGTCCCCGGAGGGTTCCGCCTCCAGCGTCACGCTCGTCGCGTCCGCGTGCCTGCGCGTGTTCTCCAGGGCTTCCGACACGATCGCCAGAAGGTGGTGTGCCGTCCGGTGCGGGAGGGCGTCGAGCCTTCCTATGGGCGTCTTCAGACGCGTACGGATTCTCGTGCTCTGCTCGAACTCCGCCGCCTTCTGCGCCAATTCGGCGACCAGATCTACGTCCGGTGCCGTCAGGTCCGTGTGGTGGCGCAGGTCGGTGAGGAGGTCGCGGGACTCCGCTGCCGCTCGGCGGGCCGCCGAGGCCACCAGCGCCGCGTGGCGCCGTACCGATTCCGGGTCCGGGTCCGGGTTCGCAGTACCGCCGTTCGCCGATGCCGCGAGGGCCTCTGCCGCCAACGACAGGCCGTACAGGGTCTTGGTGACCGAATCGTGCATCTCCCTTGCCAGGCGCGCCCGTTCGGACTCCACCGCCTCCGCGACCGCCAGACGGGAGTTCGCCTCCGCGAGTGCCTCGCTCGCCGTACCGAAGCGGAACATCAGGTTGCGCAAGGTGACACCGATGATGCCGGCGCCGATACAGAAGCCCGCTATGAGGAGAGTGCTGGTGCCTGTTCCCGGGCGCGCTTCCCAGGCTCGGTAGACCGTGAGGAGTACCACGAGTTGCAGGCCCGTGAAGACGCCCGAGCCTCGCCAGCCGTAGAGGAGGCCTGCGAGGAGGGGGGTGCACGCCGTGGCGTAGGCGAGAGGGGAGGCGGGTGACGCGGTGAGCAGGAGTATCGCCGCGAGCGTCAGGTCCGCCGCCATCAGGGCGGGGTGGGCGAGGAGGCGGGGGGCCAGGCGGTCCCAGTCCCGGTACATGGCGTACGAGGCCACGATGCCAAGCACGGCCGCCACGAGGACCGTGTAACGCGGGGGGCCTTCCACCGTGTTGGTCATGGCGAAGGGGGCACCGAGGGCGATCATCGTCATGCGCACCGCGAACGTCTGGCGGCACAAAGCCTGCAGGGCGTTCAGCTGGAGACGGATGGTGGCGGGGGCCGGGGCGTCGTCGGCCAGGTAGCCGGCGGTCGGGTCGTAGCCCCGGTTCCGGAGCCGGACCCGGATCCGGCCTCTGATCCGTCCTCGGCCGCTGCTTTCGCTGCGTCTTGCCTTCACGGCTCTCATCACCTTCGTCACCCCGTCCGCCCTCAACGTCCCAGAATCGAGCCGAAGTTCGCACCCGAGCCGAGGAACATGCCTGTCGCGATGAGGATCATGGTTGCCGGGAGCATGAACACCAGGGTTACGAGGGTTGCCTTGGGGATCGTCTTCGCTGCGCGGCGGCGGGATTCCTGGGCGTCGGTGCGGCGCATGTCGGCGGCGATCTGGATCAGGGTCTCGGCGATCGGGGAGCCGAGTTCCTCGCCCTGCTGGAGCGCCGAGACGAACTGGGCCACCTGCTCACTGGAGTTGCGCTTGCGGAGCTGGTCGAAGGCCTGGCGGCGGCTGACGCCCAGGTCCATCTGTCGGAGTGTGATGCGGAGTTCGTCCGCCCAGGGGCCCTCGTACTTCTCCGCCACCCGGTCCAGGGCCTGGCGAAAGCCCAGGCCCGCCGAGACCACGACCGCGAGGACGTCCAGGAAGTCGGGGAGTGTGCGGTCGATGACGTCCTTGCGTTCCCGTACCGCCTGCCAGATCGCCGCGTCCGCGGCCGTCACTCCGAACGCGAACGTAATGACCGCGAGGACCAGTTGGCCGTTGGTGAGGAAGATCAGGCCGAGGAGGACGCCGAAGGTGAGGTAGACCGCTCGGCGGGCCGCGTAGCGGGTGATGGTCAGGCCGCCGGGGTTGCCCGCCATGTCGATGCGCAGGCGTTTCGCGTCGACCCGGCGAGGGCCCATCAGGCGTAGGACGAGGGGCGCGAAGCGCATGCCCATGCGGTCCACCGCCGAGTCTGCCTTCGAGACCCGGGTACCGCCCACCTCCAGGGCGAGGAGCAGGTCGGAGGGGAGTTTGGCGTCGGCCCGGATCATGCGGATGCCCAGCAGGGCGCCCGCGACGGCGATCGCCATCACCAAGGCAAGTAGCAGTGGCAGCATCGGATCACTCACTCCCCTCAGACTTCGATCTTGCCCAGGCGGCGGATGACGAAGAAGCCGACCGTGTACAGGCCCAGGGAGAGGAGGATCAGGCCCTGGCCGAGGGGGGAGCCGGTCACCTTCTCCAACGCGCCCTCGTTCGAGGAGTTGACGAGGAGGAGTGAGCCGAGGCCCAGGCAAGGGACCGTGAAGGCCGTCGCGTTGACCTCCGACAGCATCGTGCGGACCTCCCTGCGCGTCTCCTTGCGGTCCTCCAGGGTCTGGGTGAGGTTGCGGAGCGAGCTGACCACCGAGCCGCCCGCCTTGTTCGCCAACACCAACGTGGTGACGAGTACGACCAGTTCACGGGAGGGGAGGCGTTCCGCCAGTTCTCCCAGTGCGTCGTCGATCGACCGTCCGAGGCTCAACTGGTCGGCCACCCGGGCAAGTTCCTCACCTGCCGGGGCCTCCAGTTCCTCCGCCGCCATCGCCAGTGACGTACGCAGGGCGAGGCCGGCCGCCGTGGCGTTCGCCAGCAGACGCGCCACGTCGGGGAGTTGGTTGATGAACGCCTCGATACGTTTCTGGCGCTGCCAGTTGAGGAAGATCGCCGCGCCCCAGACCGTCACCAGCGCGGCGATCGGGCCGAAGAAAGGGGCCAGTACGGCGGCTGCCAGCAGCCACAGCGCGACGCCGACTGCCGCGACGTACGTGAAGAACTCGCCCGCTGTCAGGTCCAGTCCGGTCGCCGAGAGGCGGAGGTGGATCTCGCGGCCGAGGCGGGTGCGGCGGAGTCGGCGGTCGACGGTCGCGAACCGGCGTACGCGGCCGACCGCGGTGTGCAGCGCGCCGCCCCCGGCGAGGCGGTCTTCGAGTGCCTGGCGCTGGGCGCGGCCGGCGGCGTACGTGTGCACGCCCGCGACGGCGAGCGTGCAGCACAGCATGGTGGCGCCCAACGTCAGCGGGACCGAGTTGTTCATGGCTGCTCGCTCCGCCCAGTTGTACGGGTCCTCGGGACGGTCCTCGTCCGCGTGTTCATCCGATCGCCTGCCTTGTGTCCAGTACGTCGAGCACCTCGGCCACTCCGAACGCCGGGGGCAGCGATTCGTTCGCCAGGTACAGCTTCTCGGCGACCGGGCGCGGCACCGGGAGGTGTTCGAAGTAGCCCTGGGCGACGCGGTCGGGGCCGGTCGGGCGGGTGACGTAGCGGGAGACGGTCACGATGCGGAACTGTTCGCGGCCGTGGGACACCAGCAGGGCGATCTCCGCGATGCGACGGGTGCCGTCGACGTGGCGGGCGAGTTGGACGACCACGTCGACCGCCGAGTTGATCTGGTCCTTCAACGCCTCGAAGGGAATCATGACTTCGGACATCGAGCCCAGGGTCTGCAGGCGCATCAGCGCGTCCTCCGCCGAGTTGGCGTGGACGGTGGCCAGGGACCCGTCGTGGCCCGTGGACATCGCCTGGAGCATGTCGAGGGTCTCACCGCCTCGGACCTCACCGACGATGATGCGGTCGGGGCGCATGCGCAGGGAGTTGCGGACCAGGTCGCGGATGGTGATCTGCCCCTTGCCCTCCACGTTCGGCGGGCGGGATTCGAGGCGGATCACATGCTCCTGCTGGAGCTGGAGTTCGGCCGAGTCCTCGATGGTGATGATGCGTTCGTGGGAGGGGACCAGGCCGGACAGGGCGTTGAGGAGCGTCGTCTTGCCGGTGCCCGTGCCGCCGCTGACGATGACGTTGAAGCGGGCCCGGACGAACGCGGCGAGGAGCATCAGCATCTGCTCGTCCAGCGAGCCGAGGCCGATCAACTCCGGGAGGGTGTAGGCGCGGGGGAAGCGGCGGATCGTGAGCGTCGGGCCGGTGAGGGACAGCGGCGGGATGATGACGTTGACGCGTTCGCCGGTGGGCAGACGGGCGTCGACCATCGGATTCGACTCGTCCACCCGCCTGTTGACCGTGGAGACGATCCGCTCGATGGTCTGCATCAGCTGCTCGCTCGACGCGAAGCGCATGGGGAGCTGTTCGACGCGGCCCGCTCGTTCCACGAAGATCGAGTCGGGGCCGTTGACCATGATCTCGGTGATCGACGCGTCGGCGAGGAGCGGTTCGAGAACGCCCAGGCCGAGGGCTTCGTCGACCACTCGCCGGATGAGCTGGGAGCGTTCGGCGGAGGAGAGAACCGGTCCCTCGCGGCTGATGATGTGGCCGAGGACCCGTTCCAGCCGGACGCGGCGTTCCGCTGCCGCGAGGCTGGACATCTCCGCGAGGTCGATCTCTTCGAGGAGCTTGGCACGGTAGACGGCGACGAGGTGGCCGTCCTCACGCGCGGCTCCGTTGCCGTTGTCGTCGGCGGAGGCTATGCGGGAGCGCAGGCTCATGGTCTCTGTCTCAACTCCTCTCCAGTCGGCTTGCGTTGATCGGTCGGTCAGTGAACTTGTTCGGTCGGTCAGCGCACCTGGTCAGTGGGTCAGTCGTCTTCGTCGTTGGGCATCGTGACTTTGCGCGTCACGGGCCAGGAGTCGAAGATCGGGATGATCGCGGGGACGGTGACGGTCACGGTCGCGGTGCTCGTCTCGCCCGCGCCCAGCGGCGCGTCCACCTGGGGGTTGAGCCAGCCGCTGACGGAGGCGATGCCCGCCGCCGGCCCGTCGCCACCGAGGGTGGTCGCCCGGGCCGCCGCGCGGGCTCCCGTACCGGCCTGGTTGATGCCGTAGCCGATCAGGCCGAGCTGGATGCAGGCCAGGCCGATGATGATGAGGATCGGGAGGAAACCGGTGAACTCCAGGATGGAGGAACCCCGGTCCCTCTCGTCCCGGAGGCGGTTCGCAAGTCGGCCCCGGAGGCGCCGGCGCCATGTCCTCATCAGTTCTCGTCCCCCTCCAGCGCCGCCCCCGCCTCGCCGTTCACCGTCCAGTTGACGTCGAACCCCGGGAAGAACAGCGGTACTTGGGCGCGGACAGTGGCCTTCATGATCTCGCCGTCGGGACCACAGTTGATAGCGGCGCCATTCCAGGCGCCGGGGAGGTGCTCGCCGCCCGCGCTCTCGCAGGCTCCCGCGTATCCGCCGGGGTCGAGGGCGTAGGCGGCGGTGGCCGCGCGAGCCGCCTCGTCCGCCGCGTTGCCGGCCAACGAGTACGTGTAGCCGTACAGCACGCACTGCCACAGGATGCTCATCACGACGAGCAACAGCGGGAACATGCCAGCGAATTCGAGGGTCACGGCACCTCGGTCGCCGCGTTCTCCGCGGCGGCGCAGGCCCGTTGTGCCCCGGTCCGACGACGATGACGACTTACGTCGCTTGCCGCCGCCCCCTTCCTGGACGACGACCAGCCCCAACTCCCCCGCCAGCGACCAGAGGGCCTGCTTGACCGTCGACCGGGCGTCCAGGTCCTGGAGCCGTCCGGCGTCCACAACGCCCTGAAGTTCCTTGAACGCGGCGGGAATCGTCGCGCGGGCGACCTTGGTGCCGGTGACCTTCTCGACCAACGAGGGCTGGATCTCCGTACCCTTGGACTGCCTGTTGACGACGGTCAGGGTCTCCTCGGCCTTGCGGATCTGGAGACGGTCCCAGAGGCGGACCATGCGTTTGGCGGCGCGTACGGCGACGACGTCCGGGGTGACGAGGAGCAGGGCGTGGTCGGCCATCTCGACGGCGGCGGCCGTGGCAGAGTCCATCCGGGCGCCGCAGTCGACGATGACGACGTCGTGGCGGGAGCGCAGGGCGGCGACGACCTGGCGTGCGACCCTGTCGGTGACCTCCTCGCCGCGTTCGCCCTCGGCGGGGGCGAGGAGCAGGCCGACGCCGGAGTCGTGGACGAAGACGGCGTCCTGGAGAACGCGCGAGTTGATGTCCGTGATGGCGGCCAGGTCGGCGATCGACCTGCGGAACTGGACGTCCAGGTAGGAGGCCACGTCCCCCGACTGGAGGTCCAGGTCGAGGAGGGCGACGGTGTGGCCCGACGCCCGTGCGGCGAGGGCGAGTTGGACGGCCGTGACAGTGGCGCCGACGCCGCCCTTGGCGCCGGTCACGGTGACGACCGTACCGCCCGGTCCCGCGAACAACTCCGGTGCCGTGCTGCCGAGATGGCGCCGCATGCCCGACGACCAGGCCGCTGCGGCCGTCACGCGCTCCGCCAAGGCCTCGTAGCCCAGAGGCAGTTGGACGATGCCGCGGGCGCCGGAGTCCATGGCGGCGGTGAGGACGCCGGTGCTGGGGTCGGCGGTGATGAGGACGACGCCGACGGCCGGGAAGCGCATCACGAGGTCGCGTACGAGGTCGAGGGCCGGGACGGGCCCTATCCGCTCGTGCACGAGGACGACTTCCGGCAGCTCGTCGAGGGACTCGGCGGCCAGCCGGGCCAGGGTGTCGAGCAGCGCGGTCGAGTCGGCGACGGGCGGGGCGGGTTCGGCGTCGGGGAGCCGGCTGAGGAGGGTGCTCAGGGCGCGGGCGGACTCGATGTCGGCGGTGGCGGCGAGGACGCGGATGGTCATCGGCGCGCCCTCGGAAGGCACGCCTGCGGCTGCGACCGTCGCTGGGGCCGGGAGCATCCCTGGGGCTGCGGCTTCGTACGTACGGACCTCATGCCCGCCTCCTACTTGTCCTTGTTGAGGGTGTACGTACGGTCGGCGGCATCGGGGACGGCCGTCAGCTCGCCGCCCGCGACCAGGGACAGGCGGACGTGTTCGGCGAACGACTCGGCGTACGCGACGCGTTGGGCGTCCGCCGTCTTGAGCGCGAAGGTGATCGGGACGGCCTCCGTCGCCGTACGCTGGCGTTCGCTGCTCGACTGCCCCGTTTCCAGGGCGGTGAGTTTGCCGACGTCGATGACGCGCACGTTCGTGACGAGCAGTTTTGCCTCGTCGACGCCCTTGTCGCTGTCCTTGGACTCGAAGGTGGCGTAGATGTTGACGAGCGACCCCGGGTTGATCTTTCCGGCCACACCGGTCGACGCGTCGATCAGGATCGCGATCTCCTGCTCACCGGCGGCCAGTTCGGGCCGGTCGACGATCATGTCGCTCTGCAGCAGGGAGCCCTTCTCCAACCGGGTCACCGCGACCTTGCCGCGGATCTGGGAGACGCGCGTGACAGCCGTCTCCGACAACCACCGCTTCGGCATGGAGATCTTCTCGAACTGGTCGGCCGTGAGCTCCTTGTAGGGCGCGATGTCGCTCTTGAGGCGGTACGCCGTCACCTCTGGGCCGACCTTGGAGTTCACGTCGCGGATCACCGAGAGCACTCCGACGAAGGCGCCGATGGCGCACAGGATCGAGAGGACCAGCAGGATGACGCCGCGGCGCTGGCGTGAGTTCATGACGCGGACAACCTCGATCGGGGGTGGGGACGGACACGTCTTCTACATCTCTTACGTCTACGTCGTACCTCGGGGCAGTGCTCGTACTGGTGTTCCTGATGCTCCTGCCGGGGTTCCTGCCCGCCCGAGGGCCACGGGAAGCTCCGAAGGCGATACGAGTGGGGCGGCGCAGAATCCGCAGCGGTCGCCGATGAGTTCGAGGCCGCACCAGTGGCACTCCTCGCGGCGTACGGAGGAGACCAGTTGGTAGAGCACGGAGACGTCGTGCAGCCCAGCCGCGAACTCGACGATCTTCCCGGTCCCCCACCAGCGCGCGGACTCCGCGGGCAGTGGAACCGGCGCGACGCCCTGCACGCGCCAGGCGGGTGCGAGGGTCGAGGTGACCCAGTCGGAGGGCGGCTGCCCCTGCGCGACGAGCAGTCGCGTGCCGAACTCGGGGCCGGTCAACTCCTCCTGGCCGACCCGTACGAGCTGGGCTCGTGGATTGGCCAGTACGGCGAACTGCGCGCCCGGTACCCAGGACTTGGCGTGCGACTTGAGGGAGACGGGCACCCGGTCGAGCTTGGCGACGGAGCCGAGGTGGGCGCCTGCGTAGATGTAGTGGGCGAGCAGCCGGGCGGAGGAGGCCAGCACCCCCGGGCTGAAGTCGCACATGGAGAGCTGCCTCAACTGCTGGGCGAGCAGGGCGACTCCGAGGGGCGGCAGATCGACGGCGAGCAGCGCGATACGGTCGCTCTCCAGGACGGAACGCACGGTGTGCAGCCGCCGGGTGACGGCCGGGTCCGTGGACGCCGGGTAGAGAGCGATGACGTACCCGTGCTGCTCGACGAGGGTGTGCATGCCCATGAGGGCGCCGTCGAGGGTGTCGAGGGACGGGACGGCGGCGGGCGGGGTCTGCCGGTCATGCGGTGGGAGCACCAGGTCGGAACTGGTGACGGCTATCGCGGTCGGCACGCTGCACACCACCCCGTTCACTGCGGCGGGGTGGTCGGCCACCGCCTCAGATCGCCCCTGTGACGTCCTCTTGCATCAGCACCTTATCCACGGCATGGCCCGCTCAACAGCGAATCTTCTAGATCAACTAACGGAAGGTGGAGCTTGATCGACGGAGAGTAAGGCGAATATGCCACAAGTCGGGTGCCCGGGAGGGTAGTTGGCGGGGCGCCCCTACCGAAGCGGATGCACCTTTCGAGGATGGACCTGCCAAGATTCTTCACACCTTCGACAACTTCGCGCGTAAACCTCATCTCCGGAATTGTGGCCTCCGTCACAGTCTGAGCGGTTCGTGCCTGATCCACTGCGCGGATGCTGATCAGCCTGATACTCCGCGTCCTGCCCTTCTACATCCGCGAACCCCTGATCATCGCCATCTGCCTCTTCTTCAGCGGCACCGCCTTCTACTGGACCATCCGGGCCGGAGGATGGGCCAGATTCGGCTTCGGCGTCGCGTTTCTGGCCATCGCGGTCCTTCGGGGGTTCATCCTCAGAGGGGAGCTGAGATCACGGCAGACGGCCAGGAGAGCCACCCGGGCTGCTGCGACTCCGTCTACTTCTTCGGTTTCTTCGACTTCTCCGGCTTCACCTGCTTCGCCTGTGGCCGACAGGGGCTGACATCTCGCCTTCGGGCGAGCCGAGCGGCGACAGCGGACCTGCGCGGCCCGTTGCCGCCACCATGGGTACTTTCCCTCGATTTCAGAGGTTGCCCGTAGCGAGATAGGCACGTGCTCTGGCCAGCCGGACCACAGCGGCACGGAACGCAATACCGGAAGCCTCGGAGCCGAGGGCCACATCGAGGTGTCCTCGATCGCGGACGGTCAGATCGATCACCTTGGCTTCAGAAGCCCCCCAGCCCGTGACCCGTAGACCGGTCACCCCCGTGAAGAACAGGTGGAACTCGAAGGCATTGAAGTTCTTTCCCCTCCACTCCGGGAGCAGATTCACCGGGAAGACCCTGCTATCGAAACCCAGAGTCACCGAGTCCTCCCGTTCGTCGATGTGCACGTAAAAGAGGTCGCACGCGCCAGTCGGGGGAGGGGCGCCGTCGTACAGCTCCCCCAGGTATTCGGAAGATGCAAGGAGCCGCGACCAGTCAGCGCTCATAGAACGTCTTCTCATCGGTCGGGGGAAGGAAGTTGTGCCGTCGGGCGTCTATCTTACTCACGAAGAGATGCGGTCCGTTGTCCGATCCATCGGCGTGAATTCGGAATGCGCTCACGTGGCCAACGCGCACGGACTCACTGCAGTCGAATCGGAGCGCTACCCCTCGACCGTCGGCGACCACCCGCATACGACTCTGCCTGCCCCATGACGACATCTCGACGCAGCCGACGGATGGCGGATCCCAGTCGATGAGGGAGATGTTCTCCACTGCCAGGAACTGAAGTTGGCACTGCACCGTGTCCATACCCGCGTCGGTCCACTCCTGTGGTGCCGAACCGGGAAAGGAGGGCAGGTCGACGCGGAGCGTTACCGTGGGCCCGCGCCAGTTCAGATTGATCGATCTGATCCTGACGTCAACGAGATCCGGGACGTGGCTATAGAGCGAATGGAGTGTTTCTGGATTCACAAGAAAACTCCCAACGGTCGTCATATTCGACCTTCGCCCGTAGCTGTTACGCAGCAGCGGGAGCTGCTGCGGATCACGTTCTGATCGTCCAAAATAGTGAGTGCGCGGGAG
This sequence comes from Streptomyces sp. SID12488, assembly GCF_010548275.1. Taxonomy (GTDB): domain Bacteria; phylum Actinomycetota; class Actinomycetes; order Streptomycetales; family Streptomycetaceae; genus Streptomyces. The sequence continues at coordinate 407,703 of NZ_JAAGLT010000003.1, read as the reverse complement.
GAGCCGGCCTCACTTCCCACTCGGAGAGGTCTTCGCCAGGCGCGCCGTACGGCAACTGACCCTCCCGTGACTCGAAGTAAAGGCCGTAAGCCCAGTACTCCGGCATCTCATGACACATAAGGTCGGGGTACGGATCGGTCTGAGCTCCCTCGTACGTCGAGTTGATCCGGGCCACGGCTTCCGCTCTGGAGATTCCGAACCGGCTGACCATCTCCTCGGCGATCTCACGGAAATAGTCGAGCATCTCCCCATCAAGTTCGATGAGGAACTCCTCAGCCAGAATCCGCAGAAGCCGCACGCTGATCCCCTTCGGGAAGCGCTTCATCCCTCCACCGGCAGGGGCGCCGGTCTCTCACACGTACAGTTTCGCGGTGGCGAACTCGACAAGTTCGTCGAGCCCAGTCTCCCGCGGTGTGCCGTTCCGGGTGTTCCACTCGGCGACGAACCAGGCGCCGTGCCATTCGGCACGCCATACATCGCCGTGCCGGTTCTCGAACTCGACGAAGCTGCCGGTTCCGTCCTCCATCAGCCGAAGCTCCTCCACGAGCCGCACCGGCTCTGTGAAGCCCCGTCCCGGATTTGTGCTCTTGCCGCGGGTCCGCGTGTTGGCGTACCGCATCTTCAGGAAGGGGAGAGGTTCGCGGCCGAGATGGTTCAGGCGCAGCATGCGGTACCTGGTGACGGCCTCGTCCAGCGTTTCGTCGCCGGAGAACTCGCAGGAGTACGCCGGAAAGGTCAGCCGGACGTGCTGGGTCAGGTCCGGGTTCTCCACGCGGTAGAAGCGGTGGACCTCGGGCGCGATACCCACGACCGCGTCAAAGCGATGGCCGGCCGGCGGTTCGAAGCCGTCGCGCGAGCCCAGAAAGGGATTACGGGCGAAGAGCGCGTCCTCGTGGTCCCGGGCGAAACGGAGGGTGCTTACGGCGAGGTTCCGGTCGTAGGAATTGCGGCCGCTCAGTTGGAGCAGCCGCTTACCGTCGGCGGACAGCGCCCCCACGAAGTCGATTCCGGGAGCCGGCGACCAGTGCCAACTGTCGGGCAGACCGGGAAGCGGCTCCGCGCTACGGAAGCCCATCACTACGGTGCGAATGTCCCGGGAAAAAATTATCGGTACCAGTCTTCCCCGCCGCTCCCCAGCGCGCTGCGCAAGTAGCTTCCCAGGCCGGCGGAAACAAAGTTGCGGCCGTCCGTTTCGTGGTCCCAGACAAACACATCGTCTCGTTCCGGTTTCCGCACGAAGGCGAACTGGTCTCCCCCGCCGTTGTCGCCGAAGAAGATGAGCGAGTCGAAAGGCATGTATAGCTGCTGGAACTGTGTGTCGTTCCGGAAGTGGAGATTGTCGTTCAGGATGCGCTCGGCAGGCCAGACGACGTCGGTGCCGTACGCTCCGCCCAATCCGTCTGTCTCCAGCAGGAAGCTGCGGAGGTCTTCGGGAAGTGACTGCCCGAGGGCCTCTTCGATGCGGTCGACAGCGCCTGGTTCTGCGGGATCGCGCGGCTCCGCAGATGTGAACTCTTCGACAATCTCACGCCACATTTCTTGGACTCATCTCCCTGCTTACGCGAACGCCACTATCGGGCGCGCGGGTTGAACCAGTTGCCAAGCATATCATCGACACGCGTGACTTGATCAAGAACCTCCTGCCTTGTGGGATTCGGGTGACTGTTGTAGAACTGATTCCATTCGATGCGAATCTGACTGAGATGGACCCTGCTGTTGATATCTCCCTTGGGGATTCCGCGAAGATTCTCCAGAGAGTGCATCTCATCCGCAGAGAAAAGGCCGGGGTAACGCTTGAGGGTTTGCTGCTCAATTGCGTGGTGTACGACAACTTTCCCTTGGAGCTCCGGATGCGCAGCGAAGAACGTCTTCTTGTAGTCGTGGCTCGTGGCGCTGCCCACCGAGCCTTCTGAACGTGTGGGTATCTCCTTGCCCAACACCGTCTCGTTGCGCGCGGCGGCCTGCTTGGCCGCATCCTCACAGGGGGTCAACCCCAGCGGGTCGGCCCAAGTGAGCGGGTTGTGCACGTAGGTGACGGGGTTGGGCCCGGCTGCCAGACCCAGCGGATCACGTGTCAGGTAGCGGGCCGTTTCGGGATCGTAGTGCCGGAACAGGTTGTAGTGCAGACCCGTTTCCTGGTCGAAATACTGGCCGGGGAAGCGCAACGGGGTGTACGCCCTGGCAGAACGGTTCCAGACCGTCGTACCCCACACGGTGGACTGCGCGTACCAGGCGGTGTCCCCCTCCTCGTCCACCAACTCGGTGGGGGTTCCGACGAGATCGGTGACGATGCTGAAGAAGCGACGGTCGATCTCGTCCTGCTCTTCTTGCGGTGCACCCGCGTCGGTTATTCGCTCCGTCTGTGTAATGGGATGCATGCCCTGGTGGTCCCAGGTCAGCGTGACAGGGTCGGGCTGCTGAACGGACGTGGTCGTCTGTTCGCACAAGGTGGTGCCGTCCCAGACGAACTCCGTGCATTCGGCGACACTCGCGTGTTCAGCGGCGTGCCGTTCCTTGGCGATACGGCGCCCGAGCGGGTCGTAACGGTACGTCCACCGGGTACCGTCCGGAGTCGTGGCCGCCGTCAGCCTGTCTTCCGCGTCCCACTCGTAGCGCCAGGTGTCCGGCTTGCGTGACAGTCGCGTTTTCTGACGGAGGGTGACGCGGCCCTGCGCGTCGTATTCGTATCGCATCGCTCCGGCGCGTTCCAGGCGCAGCCCTCGATGCGTTCGCTCCCCCAGGGCTTCTTGCCCGGGGAATGCGGAGGGCCACGACGCCTCGGTCTGATTGCCGTGGGAGTCGTAGTCGTATCGCTCGGAACCCTGCGGGCCAGTGGCCGCCGTAATCCGTCCGAGCGGGTCCAACTCGTAACGGCTCGGCACACCGTGGAGGCGCTCGACTCCCGCCAGGTGGCCATCGGGTCGGTAGTTGTACCGGCGCAGGCTTCTCGTGTGTCCGTCCTGGACGAGGGACTGGGAGGTGACGCGTCCGAGCGGGTCGTACGTATGCGAGACGATCGTGCTCTCACCGATGCGGCGGCTGATTTCCTGGCCTGCGTGGTCGCGGTCGAACCGGATGGTGTGGCCGGAGCTGACGAGTTCGACGGCGCTGCCAGCCGTGTCATAGCTCCAGCAGCTCTCCGCGCCACTGGGGGTCGTCCGTGTACGGCGGCGCCCGGCCGGGTCGTAGGTGTGGGCAAGACTCCGGCCGTTCGTTGTCTCCGCCAGGAGCCGGCCTGCGCGGTCTCGGGTCACACTGATCGTCGCATCCGGGCCGGTCGCCTCCATGAGGCGCCCGCAGAGGTCGTAGCGGAATTCCGTGGTCGTCCCGTCCGCTCGCTTACGGATCATCCGTCCCAGAACGTCGTGGTCACTGTGCACGACCTGCCCGAGAGCATTCGTGCGAGCGACGAGCTGCCCCGCGAGGTCATAGGCGTAAGCCGTGGTGATGCCACCGAAGTCTGTTTCGGACACCATTCGTCCGGCGGCGTCGTACTCGTACCGCCACGTTTCGCCTGTGGGCGCGGTGACCTTGGTGAGACGCAGATCAGTGTCGTAGGTATAGGTGAAGCGGGCTCCCGTGGGATCCGTCCGCGCCGTCAGCAGGTCGAATTGGCCGTACTCATAGGTGCTGACGTGACCGGCGGCGTCCCGGTGCTGTCTGCAGTTGCCTTCTCCGTCGTACTCCCATATCTCGCTCCCGTCCGCGTCGGTCTGGCGTGTGAGCCTGCCTTCCGTGGACCATTCGAGGCGAGTGACGTTTTCCAGTTGATCCGTCAGCCGAATGGTGCGGCCGAAGGCGTCCCGTTCATGGCGGACGACTCCGCCGAGCGGATCCGCGATCTCAACGGGGAGCCCGGCCGGGTCGGTGCGGACCGTGGTGAGGTGTCCGAGCGGGTCGGTGAGCCCGCGCATGTGCCCCGTCGCCGAGTAGGCGTACCGGAACACGGCGCCGTCCGCGTCGACGATCGAGGTGCGGTTCCCTCGCTCGTCGTATTGGCAGCGCACCGTGTTGTGGTCAGGCAGGGTGATGTCGCTGAGGAGACCGAGTTCGTTGTACGTGTACTCAGTGCGCGCGCCGTCGGGGCGCACGACGGCCACGGGACGGCCCTGGTCGTCGTTCACCACGCTCGTCGTACGCCCGAGCGGGTCGGTACGCGACAGGAGATGATGGTCGGCGTCGTACGCCATCCTGGTGAGGCCGCCCAGGGGATCCGCCTCCGCCACCACTTGGCAGTCGGGGTTGACGACGTATCGGCTCACTGCTCCGGACGGGCTCGTCACTGTGGTGACACGGTGGTCAGGCCAGTGCGCGTCGGCACCGTCGTAGGCGAACGTGAAGGCGAGAAGGCCCGCTTCTCCGCCCTGAGCCGTGCATCGGTCCTGATCGTCGTACTCATAGCTGTACGAGCTGCCGTTGGTGTCCGTCCAGGACGTGACTCGCAACCGTTCGTCGTACCTGAGGCGCAGGGGCACACCGGATGATCCGACGACGTCCGTGAGTTGGCCGTCCGTGTACGCGAAGCGCCTGATGGTGACGTCGGCTCCGTCCTGGCCGGCGCCGACCAGCCGCAGTGCCGTGACTCTGCCCTCGTCGACGGTGAAGGCGAGCCGGTGTCCCGCAGAATGCCGTATTGCGAGTGGCGTTCCGTCCGCCCCGTGGTCGAAGGCGATGACGTTGCCGTTCCGGTCCGTGATGCTCCGCAGGAGTGCCAGGCCATCGGCTGGGGCGGCGAATTCACGCGTGTGTCCTGAGTCAGGGTCGTGGATCCGGTAGCCGCCGCCGTCGAGCAGCGTCAACGGCCAACGAGGTCCTTGCGCCGGGAACACGGGGGTTCCCGGCGCTGATGGGCGCCGGTAGGCGAGGAGCATGCCGTCATCGGTGACGAAGACGGCGTTCTCCTCGTCCGTCTCAAGCCGTTGGTCGAGCGTGGAGGACCAGGACGGTCCGAACCACCAGCCGCTGCGATAGTTCGAGGCGGTTCGGCGGACAAAGTTGAGAGGCAGTACGCCGGGCAGCTCGATGTCGGTCTGCTGAAGATACATCGCACCAGTTGCGACATCGACTGGGTCGCCACATGCGAAGATCTTGGATTTGAGCCGGTTGTAGGCACCTTTGGCGCCCTCCGCGAGCGCGCCCTTCGCACCCTTGCCCAGCCCTCGCACGCCCAGAGCCATGCCTTTGAGGCCGAGTTTGCCGAACGCCTTCATTCCCTTGGCGAGACCTCCGAGCGTGGTCAGTCCCTTCATGCCCGGTATGCAGTCCAGCGCCGCGAGGCCCACGTCCCATAGAGACGCCTGCCCCTTGGAATACTTGTAGAGCGTGTCCGCCAGCACGATCAGGGCCGCGATCAGCACGATCGCACCGAGAATCGGCCCCCCGATGATCATCGCCACAACCCCGACCACAGCGACGACGATCTTGCAGACCGCGACGATGGTGTCCCAGTTGTCGGTGAACCAGTCCCCGACGTCCTCCCACCAACTCCGGTTCTGAATACCGGCGTCCGACGCCTCGTCGATCCTCCGCTTCGCCTCACCCGCCGCGTCCTCACGCATCCTGCGCGCGTCCTCGGCCATCTTCTTCGCCGCGTCCAGGGCGGACTGCGCGCCGTCCACATCCGACTGCGCGCTGCTCTGGGCCGACTTGGCATGTTGCGCGTCGCGGGTGGCGGCCCGGACCTTCGCCTCGTCCGGCTTCTCCGCGGCCTTACTGCCCGTCGGATCGTCCTTGTACTTGTCGGACTCCTTGGCCGCCCGCGTCATCCACGAATCGGCGGAGGAGAGACGGGACTTGGCCGAGGACAGGTCGGCCTGTGCCTCCCGGCCCTTGGCGAGCGCCTTGTCGGCCAGCGCCTGCGCCCGCTCCAACTTCGGCCAGTAATCCACCAGCGCGTCACCGCACAGGTCGTACGACCTCTTCAGCTTCTTCAGATTCTTGGGTACGTCCGAGAACTCGTCCTGGAACACCTCAGCGGTCTTCCCCGCCCACTCCAGCGTCTCGTTCTCCGACGCCATCCCCTTGATCAACCGCAACCCGTCCGCGACATCATCCGCGAACTCATGCAACGTACGAGCCAGTTGACGCACACGGTCCGGATCACCCGGCGTCGGGTCCTTGTCCAGGTCCAGCACATGCCAGTCAGCCGGCCGGTACCCCGCCATCCCGCAACCCCCGTCACCCGAACCTAAACGACAACAGTCGTACGCACACGCGAACTTACTGCGCACGGGTATTCGACGGGAAGTTCGGAAGGGGCAAGGAACTGATCAGAAGCGGTGTGGGTCATGCTGTGCGGCGCAGAGGGAGGTGAAGATCACGTCCACTTGTGGAGGTGTCAGATGCGGGGCCTGACCATCGAGCCGAAGGGGCATGTACGGCGATCAGTCCTTTGCCGTTGCCACAGTGCAACCTTGGTTGCCTGGCGGAACCACCGGGCCCACCGATACCGTCTTGAGTTTGCCAGCACTTCTGTCTCACGGGGAGTCCACCTTGAAGCGCCGCTCTTTGCCCGTTGCTGCCGCGCTCGTCGCCTCCGCGGCCCTGCTGTTGACTGCCTGTGGCGGCGACGACAGCGGATCGAAGGACAACGACAAGATCGCCGGGGCCGATACCGGTAGCGAGACCTCGACATCGCCGACGGCGTCCGCCTCGGCCGACTCCGCCGACCGGCCGAAGATCGAGCTGCCGTCGGATGTCACGGACAAGTTCGAGAGCTGGAAGACGGGAGACGCGGCCAAGGACTCAGTCCTTGCGGACACCGCTGGGCGGATCGATGCGACGAACGACGCCATCGTGCGCGGCGACACAGGTACGCCGAACCTTTCCTTCTACTACCGGGACAAGGCACTGAGCGACGCGGTCGCGTGGGTGCAGGCGTATATCGACGCCAACATGTCCTTCACCGGGACGACTCGTTACTACGCGCCGCAGGTCACCTTGTCGGGCGAGACAGAGGCGTCCGTCGTCTACTGCGCCGATGAGAGCAAGGGGTTCAACAAGAACCGGAAGACCAACAAGGTCGACCGAACGCCTTCGAGTGAGAGCCCGTACGTGCTGTACAACACACGCCTGGAGAAGAGCGAGCAGGGCGTGTGGCAGGCGATCAATCTGGTCTCGAAGCGGGGGGACAAGACATGCACGGCATAAGCAGGTGGAGCACGGTCGTGGCGTTGGGTGCGACTGCGGTCGTGTGCGCCGCGGGATTGTCGAGCACAGCTGTGGCGTACGGACCCGGTGACGGGCAGGGTTCCACCACGGGTCCCTCCGGCAACACGGACGGCAAGGGCACGATCTCCGCCACCGCCGGTGAAGTCATCTTCAACCGCGACAACAACGGCCACGGCCAGTCGACCGGCCGTGTCACCTCGGCGTCGAACTGGACTCCGCCCGCCTGCTACTACGCGCCGATGTACACCCCGGAACAGTTCCAGAAGGCCAGGGAACCGGTCTGGAATGCCGGTTCGACCGGCAACGGGTGGGACGTCTCGCAGCGGGACCGGTTCGTCAATGGCAAGCCCTACAAGGACTTCAACAAGGACAAGACAGGCAAGGGCTACTTCTGGGGTTCTTACGTCAGCGAAGGCCGCGCGGGGGAACCCGGCGCGCTCGACTGCACCAAGGACTACTTCTGGGTCGACACCGGCGCAGCCCCGCCCGCCGACATCGCCGAGGCGATCACACCGAAGATGCTCGCCGACCTTGCGTACGCCGAGATCCGCGTCCCCTCCACAAAGGTGACCCTCGCTCCCGCCGGCGCCACCAAGGTGAACCTTCCGACCTGGGCCTGGCTGGACGCGGCCCAGTTCAAGCCGGTGTCGGTGACCGCGTCCGTCCCGATTCTCAATGTCGAGGCCACCACCGTCGCCGAGCCCGTCTCCCTGAGGATCGAGCCCGGCACCGCCGACGCGCAGGTCTACCCCGCGTCCGGCGTCTGCACGTTCGTCAACGGGCGGATCGGGGAGCCCTACGCCGCCGGGAAGTCGAAGCAGACCCCGCCCTGTGGAGTGAAGTACCTGCGCTCCTCCGGCGACGGGACCTACCCTCTCCGCGCCACCATCACCTGGAAGATCCACTGGACCGGCACGGGTGTCAACAACCCGCAGGCCCTGCCCGACGGTGAGTTCGGGGCCGAGCAAGCCGTCGTCGTTCAGGAGATCCAAGCCGTCAATCGCTGAGCCGACTCCCGTTCCCTTCCTGTCCGTACTTCGCCGCCGTCTCTCGCGGCAGCGTCGCCCACATGCGCGTCCCGCCGCCCGGTTCTCGGGACGCGCCGAAGCCCCAGTCGCCCTCGCAGGCCCGGCATACGCAGGCCAGCACCCGCAGGGAGGCTCGGCGGCGGGTGTCACACGCTGCCGCGAGGTTCGGTTGGGTGTGGCGGGGGTGGCTGTCGTAGACGATCACCCGGAGCGTGGCGGCGCGGTAGCGGAGGGCGAGGTAGAAGTCCATGGACTCCGTGAACTGGCATGCCGTTGCCGTGAGTTCGGATACCGCCTGCAGGGCTGGGTCCAGCATGTCGGCCAGGTCGTGGGCACGCAGGAACGCCGTGGCCGCCGCGCTCGCCATCGCCGGGCTCGCCAGTGCCGCCGGGAGAGTCAGGCTGTACCGGAGGGTTTCGGGCGTGGGGCGGGTTGGGTCTGCCGGGAACGTGGGGGCGGCTGGACAGCGGGAGTTGGGGACTGGCATCGGGGCTCCTTGGTGTGCGTGTACGGGCGTGATCGCAGTCGGTGGCCTGTCTCCCTGACGCGAGTCCGCCCCTCCCGGGGAAGGAGGCTGCGGGCAGGCTCGCGCGATGCGCTTCCAACTGCCGTGTGTAGCGTGCGCATTACCTAATGTAGCCACAGCGGGGCCAAGATTGGCCCCGCTGGGTGGAAATTGCGCACGATCGTGGCTGGGTCGCACAAACAAGCGGCAAGCTGTTGACGATCACCCGGCGGAAGGAACGGCATGGCAGCGAGGACGTCGCCCACGGAACGCCAGCGGCGACTGGGGTTCGAGGTACGCAGAATGCGCACGTCAGCGGGCATGTCCGGGGAGTACGCCGCCGGATTGCTGGGCGTGGATCGAGGCAAGATCTCGCATATCGAGTCCGGCGTGCGTGCCATCAGCCCGGACCGTGTGCGCACCCTCGCCTGCAATTGCGGCTGCCACGACGAGCCCTACGTCGAAGCTCTGGCAGAGATGGCCCAACCCGCCGCACGGGGCTGGTGGGACAAATACCGGGGGTCCCTTCCCCAGGGGATGCTGGACATCGCGGAGTTGGAGGCACACTCCGTGCGTATGCGAGCGGCGTACACGGTGCACATCCCGGGTCTCCTCCAGACGTCCGACCACGCGCTCGCGGTCTTTCGGGCCGTCCTCCCCCCGCTCCCGGAGCATGAGATCGCCCTACGGCTGGCCCATCGCGCGGAACGCCAGCAGGTACTGGACGGCGGCAATCCGCCCGAGTTCGTCGCCGTCGTGCACGAGGCAGCCCTCCGGATGCAGTTCGGCGGCCGGGACGTCGTCAGAGTTCAGCTCTTGCAGCTCGCGAACAGGTCCGAACAGGACAACGTGACGTTGCTGGTCATTCCCTTCGACGCCGGGACATTTCCGGGGGCCGGGCAGACGGTGCTGTACGCGGAAGGGCCCGTTCCTCAGCTCGACACCGTTCAGATCGACAACTCACACGGACCGGATTTCCTCCACGCAGAAGGCCAGTTGGCGAAGTACCGTGCCCACCTGGACTGGATGGAGGGCCTCGCCCTGTCACCGGAGGCGTCGCGCGAATTCATCCAGGACATCGCCGACCAACTCTGAGGGAGCCATCCATGCACGACATCACCTGGGAAGACCCGTTCTGCGGCGAGGGAAACTCCTGCTTCCGCCTAGGCACCGACCCCACCGGCAACGCCTACATAGCCGTTGCCGGTGCCGAGGACACCTATCTCGCCGACACCCGTGAAGCCCTCCGTACCCTCATCCTCGAGATCAAGGCGGGGAAAGCCGACCACCTCCTCTGAGGCTCGCTGAGACTCTCCAAGGTTTCCCTGCAACATTTCCCCCTGCCCATCGCGTCAATGAGGTGTGTACAGACCACGCGCCCACGACCTGGGCGCGAGCACGCAACGGGGGAAACGTATGAGAAAGGTCCGCGCGGACGAGTACGCGGAGTTCGCGGTGGCGCGCGCGGGGCATCTGTACCGCTCCGCGTGTCTGCTCACCGCCGGGGACACATACCTCGCCGAGGACCTGGTGCAGGAGACCCTCGGGCGGTTGTACGTCAACTGGGGGCGCGTCTCCCGGGCCAACAACCCTGCGGGGTACGCGCAGACCGTGCTCACCCGTGCCTTTCTCACGCATCAGCGACGCCGCAGCAGTTCCGAGCGGGCCACCGACGTGCTGCCCGAGATGCCCGTCCCCTCCGCCGGAGCCGACGTGACCATGCGGCTCACCCTCGTCGAAGCACTCGCCCAACTCCCGCCCAAGGACCGGGCGGTGGTCGTTCTGCGGTACTGGGAGGACCGGTCCATCGAGGAGACGGCGCGTGCGATGAACGTCAGCTCGGCCGCCGTACGCACCCGTTGCGTCCGCGCACTCGCCCGGTTGCGCATCCTCCTCGGCGAGGAAATCGGCGAGTACGCGGTCCGCTGACATCCGCGTCCCTTCCCCCCACCCCACCCCTCTCTTCTCCTCCCCACCCCTCTCCTCCCCGTCCCGGTACACAATTCCCGTACACAGCAGAAGTGGTGGTTCCCCATGTCCGTTGAACATCGTGACGACCGGTTCGAGGACCGGCTCGGCGCCGCCCTGCGCAACGCCGGCGGTGCCTTCGACGCCGATCGGGCCGCCCTCGTCGCCGGTGGTGAGAGCCGCGGGCGTCGGCTCCGAATGCGCCGCCGGACCGCTGTCGTGAGCGGCGCCGCCGCGATCGCGTTGGTGGGGGTGGTCGGCGCGCTGGTCGCGCCCTGGGGCGGCGACGGGACCGGACAGCGGAACGTGGGGTCCGGCGGGACCACGGTCGGGCCCGGTGACGCCACCGGTACCGCCACCCCGCCCCCCGTCTCCGGCGCCCAACTGCTCGGCACCCTCAAGGAGTTGTTGCCGGAGGGTGCGCTCAGCGAGGAGTCGGCGCGTGGCACGGACTCGGAGCTGGGTCCGCACGCGTATGCCGTGTTCGACGACGGGAAGGGCGCCGCGGCTCTCTCCGTCGGCCTCGACCGGCTGGAGCCGGGGAGCGTGCCGACCCGGGAGGTGACCGAGTGCCCGGACCCGGCGTTCGTCCAGTACGACGACTGCGCGAGGAGCACGCTGACCGGCGGTGCGGTGCTCAGGATCCTCAAGGGGTACGAGCACTCGGACAGTCCCGTCGGCACGAAGCTGTGGACGGCGGACCTCGTCACGCCCGACGGGGAGCATGTGTCGTTGCGTGAGTGGAATGCCGCCGCCGAGCGGGGCAAGCCCGTCAGTCGTCCCGAACCGCCTCTGTCCAGCAGCCAGTTGAAGGCCTTCGTCACCGCCCCGGCGTGGCTCAGGGCCGTCAACGCCATTCCCGCGGCCGGCGCTACGGGGACCCCCTCGGTCTCGTCGACCCCGTCGACCCCGTCGGCGTCCAGCCGGCCTTCCGGAGTCGACAGCGCCACCATCCTGACGACACTCACCGGTCTGCTCCCGAAGGGCCTCAGCGTGGTCGGCAAGAGCGCCGAGGACACCGATGAGACCGAGTACGGCTATGTCGTCGTCGACGACGGCGAGGGCAAGAGCTTCGTCCAGATCAATGTGCAGCCCAACATGAGCGACGTCGAGGGCGAGCTCTTCGGCGAGGGCTCGGGCGCCGTGACCCTGCCCGACGGGATCAAGGTCGCCGTCCGTCAGGGAGTCGGCGACGACAAGGGGCTGGGGCTCGTCATGCGGACCGCCGACGCCATCTGGCCCGACGGTCTGCGGGTGGCCGTCAGCGCCTTCAACTCCGCCAGCCAGATCACCGGCCCGACCCGGGAGAATCCCGCCCTGACCCTCGACCAGCTCAAGGCGATCGCCACCGACTCGAAGTGGCAGGGTCTGCAGCCCCCGCCCCCCAACTGAGCCTGCGCCAAAGGGCTCTGGGCACTGAATGGACTGATTGGACTGAATGCGCAAGGGGGCTCAGAAGAACTCCGACCACGGCTGGTCCCAGATCTGCTTCACGCACAGCACCAGGAACAGCAGGCCCGCGATCACCAGCATCGCGTTGCTCAGCAGCCGGTTGCGCCATTCGGCGGGTGTGCGGGAGGAGTTGAGCAGGACCAGCAGGGTGCCGGCCAGGAAGGGGAGGAAGGCCGCGCCGAGGACGCCGTACAGGATGATCAGGCGGAAGGGCTGGCCCTGGAAGAGCAGGACGATGGGCGGGAAGGTCAGCCACAGCAGGTACGCGCGGAACGGCCACGACCGCTGGCGGGTGCCCGAGGCGACCTCCTCGCCCGTCGTCCGGGTTCCGCGGAAGCGTTCCACGAAGTCCGCGAACATCAGGCTCACGCCGTGCCAGACGCCGATCAGTGACGTGTAGGAGGTGGCGAAGAAGCCGATCAGGAAGAACTTCGCGGTCGCCGTGCCGTACTTGTCCTCCAGGATGTCGCTCAGCTGGATCAGGCCCTTGTCGCCGCTCGCGATCGACACATTGGCCGAATGCAGCAACTCCGCGCCCACGAACAGCATCGCCACCACGAAGATGCCCGTCGTCACGTACGCGACGCGGTTGTCGAGGCGCATCACCTTCATCCAGCCGGTGTTGGTCCAGCCCTTCGCGTTGACCCAATAGCCGTACGCCGCGAGGGTGATGGTGCCGCCCACGCCGCCGACCAGGCCCAGCGTGTTGAGGATCGAGTCCTTCTCGTCGGGGAGGACGGGCAGCAGGCCGGCGAAGGCGTCCCCGAGGTTCGGGGTGACCCGGATCGCCAGATAGACCGTGACGACGAACATCACGCCCACCAGCACGGTCATGACCTTCTCGAAGACCTCGTACTTGTTGAACCAGACGAAGACCAGGCCCGACAACCCGCACAGGATCGCCCATGCCTTGAGGTCCATGACGTCCGGGAACAGTGCCTGGAGCGGCAGCGCGCTCGACGACATCGCCGCCGCGCCGTAGACGAAGCCCCAGATCACGACGTACGCGACGAAGAAGTACGTCGTCCAGCGACCGAGGCTCGCCCAGCCGTCGAAGAGGGTGCGGCCGGTGGCGAGGTGCCAGCGGCCGGCCGCCTCGGCGAGGGAGATCTTGACCAGGCAGCCGAGTACGGCGGCCCACAGGAGGGTGTAGCCGAAGTTGCTGCCGGCGATGAGTGTCGCCACCAGGTCGCCGGCGCCGACGCCGGTCGCCGCGACGACGATCCCCGGGCCGATGTACTTCCAACTGGACTTACGGGGAGTTGAGTTGGGCCCTGGGGCGTCCGTGGCCCCTGTTTCCGTGGTGTTCCCTGTGGTGTCCGCCATGTGCGTAAAGAAAGCGCAAAGAGGCGGGGGTGCACAAGAGGGCGTCAGTCGGTTCACGCCATCGGTTCACGCCATCGCCCCGCCAGGCACTCTTGACCTGCCCATGTCATGGCCGCACGATGGCGCCACACCCCGCACCAGTCCGTCGCACCGAAGAACCACCCCCCGCTCCACTCCCCAGCTTCCGGAGATCCCGGAACTCCCGGAGAAATCAGGAGACTTCATGCGACTTCGCACACGAGGCCAAGGTGCCCGCAGCGGCAGACGGTCCGCCGCCGCTGTCGGCCTGCTGTCGCTCGCCCTCGCCGTCGGCCTCACCTCCACGACACCCGACAACGCCACCGCGACCAGCGGCAAGCGCCCGGCGGCCTCGGCCGACGACATCCGCCAGTACGAGATCAACTTCGCGAACTCCACGTCCGACGTCCGCACCGACATCATGGCGTCGGGTGTGACCGTGGACGAGGCCGACGAGGAGAGGGTCGTCGTCTCCGGCCGCGCCGAGCAGGCCAGGAAACTGGCCCAACGCGGCTACGAGATCACCCTGTTGGGCTCGGCCCCGGACCGCTCCAGCAGCGCCGACGACGTACGGCTGCTCGACTTCCCCACAGCCGACTCCCGCTATCACAACTACGCCGAGATGACCTCGGAGATCAACTCCCTCGTCTCGGCCAACTCCTCCATCGCCAGTCAGCGGGTCATCGGTACCTCGTACTCGGGCCGGAACATCGTCGCCATCAAGCTCAGCGACAACGTCGGCACCGACGAGGCCGAGCCCGAGGTGCTGTTCACCCACCACCAGCACGCCCGTGAGCATCTCACTGTCGAGATGGCGCTCTACCTGCTGCGCAACCTGACGTCCACCTACGCCACCGACTCGCGGGTCAAGTCGATGATCGACTCCCGTGAGATCTGGATCATCCCGGACCTCAACCCGGACGGCGGCGAGTACGACATCGCGACCGGTTCATACCGTTCGTGGCGCAAGAACCGTCAGCCCAACAGCGGTTCGTCGAACGTCGGCACGGACCTCAACCGCAACTGGGACTACCGCTTCGGCTGCTGCGGCGGTTCCTCCGGCTCGACCTCGTCCGAGACATACCGCGGTACGGCCGCCGAGTCCGCGCCCGAGGTCAAGGTGGTCGCGAACTTCGTCCGCACCCGGGTCGTCGGCGGCGTCCAGCAGATCAAGACGGGCATCGACTTCCACACGTACAGCGAACTGGTGCTGTGGCCCTTCGGGTACACGACCGCCAACACCACGACGGGCATGACCCAGGACGACCGGGACGCCTTCGCCACGGTCGGCGGGAAGATGGCCGCCAGCAACGGCTACACGCCCGAGCAGTCGAGCGACCTCTACATCACGGACGGCTCGATCGACGACTACCTCTGGGGCAGTCAGAAGATCTTCTCGTACACCTTCGAGATGTATCCGGCGTCCAGCTCCGGTGGCGGTTTCTATCCGCCCGACGAGGTGATCGACCGGGAGACGGCCCGTAACCGGGACGCGGTGCTGCAGCTGCTGGAGAACTCCGACTGCATGTACCGGTCCATCGGGAAGCAGGCGCAGTACTGCTCCTGATGAACATCTGAGGTAGGTAGTGGGGAGCTGCGTGGCCCGCTGTCTGTGGCCGGCCGCGCAGTTCCCCGCGCCCTTTAAGGGGCGCTCTTCTCCTCGACCTCGGATGCGTCGGCGTCCTCGGATGCGTCGGCGCCATCGGATTCGTCGGCGTCCTCGAAGTAGGCGTCCAGGACCGCGTCCAGCTCCGTTTCCCACTCCTGGTGCTGGGACTTCGCCTTCGCCTCGATCTCGACCGGGTACCAGCGGCGGTCCGGAGTGTGGACCGTCACCGTGAGCCGCTTGCCGAATCGGGACGTCTCCGTCTCCACGGCCCCGATCTCGTCCCAGCGGAACTCGCACTCCTGGTCGTCCAGGTAGAGCCGTACGCCACTGTGGTCGGCGATGATCTTCGCCCGGCGGTCGGACGCCTCGAAGACGGGGCCATCGACCTCGGGGGTCTCCACCTCTGCCTCCGCTTCCCCGTCCGGCGCCGGGGTGGCCTCTTCCGGGGTGACCTCCTCCACTGCGGCTTCCTCCACCGGGGCCGGAACCCCGTCCTCCGGCTCGGCCGGCACGGGTGAAGTGAGCCCGGGGATGGCCGCAGGGTCGATCGCGGCGGTTTTCAGGGGCTTGCTGCTCGAACCTATGCGCTGCTCCACAGGCGAAAGTATGGCGGACATTGCTGTGTCATGGGACAGCAGGGGCCCCAGAGATCCGGAGAGATCACGCGATCTGCACGAACAGGCTCGGTACGGCCGCCATCGCGAACCTGTCGCCGAACCCCGTCGCCGAGCCCTGGGCGCCGCGCGGCACCACGGAGATCGGACACGGCCCGGTGCCCTGAGGGACACGGGGGTGGGACTCAGTTGTCCAGTACCGCCAGCGCGTCGATCTCGATCAGGAGCCCCGCGGGGAGGCCCACGTACACCGTGGTGCGGGCGGCCGGGGGTGCGGTGAGGTTCTGCTCCGCGAAGTAGGTGTTGTAGATGCCGTTCATCTCGGCGAAGTGGTCGACGTCCGTGAGGTAGACGCGGATCATCATCACGTCGTCCCAGCTCGCGCCGCCCTCCTCCAGGATGGCCTTGACGTTGGCGAGGGTCTGGAGGGTCTGCTCGGCCAGGGTCGGGCCGGCGGGCGTGGGGGGCTGCCCCTCGACGGCGGGCAGGAAGCCGACCTGACCGGCGACCTGGAGGATGTTCCCCTTCTTCACGCCGTGGGAGAACCTGGCGGGCGGGGCGGTGTGGGTCTTGGGGACGAGAGCGATCTTGTCTGTCATCAACCGTTGTCCTTCGTGGGCATGGGCCTGGGCGTGGGCGTGGATGCGGGCGTGACGGTGGGGGTGGGGGTCTTGCCGGAGTACTCACCACTGATGGCATCCGCCGTACGGCGTACCAGCGGGAGCAGGGTGAGGAGTTCGTCGGCGGTGACGACGACGTTGGGGGCGGAGACGGACATGGCGGCGACCACGCGTCCGTCGGTACCGCTGATGGGGGCCGCGACGCAGTTGATGGACTCCTCGTGACCGCCGAGGTCGGTGGCCCAGCCCTGCTCGCGCACCTTCTCCAACTCCCTTAGGAAAGCGGGGGCGTTGGGGGTGGAGCGGGAGGTGTACATGGGGTAGTCGAGCTTGTCGGCGACGGCACGCCGCTCGGGCTCGGGCAGATCGGCGAGGAGCAGCTTGGCGACGGCGGCGACGGTGATCGCGACGGGCTTGCCGATCCGCGAGTACATGCGCACCGGGTAGCGGCTCTCGACCTTGTCGATGTAGAGGACCTCGCCCTCCTCGTGCACGGCGAGGTGGACGGTGTGCCCGCACTGCTCGTTGAGGCGTACGAGGTGGGGGTGGGCGATCTCCCGGATGTCGAGGTTCTCGACGGCTTCCTGGGCGAGCGCGAAGAGGCGGGCGCCGAGGCGGTAGCGCTGGTCGGACTGGCGGTAGACGAGTCCGTGCTCGTGCAGGGTGCGCAGCAGCCTCAGGGCGGTGGACTTGTGGACGCCGAGCCGGTCGGCGACCCGGCCGAGGTCGGCGGGGCCCTCGGCGAGCAACGGCAGGATGCTCAGCGCGCGGTCGACGGTCTGGCTCATGGGGTGCGTACCTCCTCGGGGGCCTGCTCGGCTTGCGTCCAGCCGGGGCCGAGTCGAAGTGTCCCCCACACCGTGTCGTCGAGAGCGGCCAGCCGGTCGGCGTGGTCGCGGGCGGGTGGAGCGGCGAGATCGCCGGGGGCGGTGAGGACGGCGGCGGCCATGAGGTGGCCGTGCCGGATGCGGTCCCGTACGGGGAGACCCCGAAGGGTGGCCGAGAGGAACCCGGCAGCGAAGGCGTCGCCGGCGCCCACTGCCGCGACGACGTCGACCCGGGGCGCCGGAACGTGGGTGGCACCGCTGTCCCTTCCGAAGGCGACGGCTCCTCCCCCGCCCTGCTTGACGACGACGAGGCCCGGCTCGGGCAGCGCCTCTGCGACAGCACGGGCCCCGTCCAGCCCCCAGGCGTCCCGTGCCTCGTCGGCGCCGACGAAGACGAGGTCGGCCCGGCGCGCGAGGTCGAGCAGGACCCGCGGCCCGTGGGCGTCGGTCCACAGTCCCGGGCGGAAGTTGACGTCGAAGGAGACGAGCGGCCGCCCCGGCCGGGCCTCGGTCAACTCCCACAGCAGGTCGAGACAGTCGCCGGACAGGGCCGCCGTGATCCCGGACAGATGCAGCACCCGCCCCGCGCGCGCCGCCGCCAGGTCCACGTTCTCCGCCGACAGCACCGAGGCCGCCGAACCGGCGCGGTAGTACGCCACCTCGTGCGCGTCGGTCTCACGGTCCCCCGCCGTACGGAAGTACACGCCCGTCGGACGCGCCGGATCACGCCGTACGGACGCCACGTCCACCCCGTACCACCCGATCGCCCCGACCAGGTGGTCGCCGAAGCCGTCGGCGCCGACGCGGCTGATCCAGCGGGCGGAGTGGCCGGCGGCGGCGAGGGCGCACGCCACGTTGGACTCGGCGCCGCCGATGGCACGCTCGAAGGACGGTACGTCGGCGAGGCGGCCGGGCCGGGAGGGCAGGAAGGTGACCATGGACTCGCCGAGCGCGACGACGTCCACGATCTCCACGACGTCGGGGGCGTTGCGGGGGCCCGTGATGGTCACGATCGTCGTAGCTCCTCGGTGATGCGGGGGAGGCGGCGGCTCCGTTGACCCCGCGTTGGCGAGATGTTAGACAGCGGTGAGCAATATACGCAATGCTCGTTGCAAGTAGCGCAACGAGTTTGACGAGGGAGGTCCCATGGGCGCCGAGGACATCGAGCGCGACGAGGGTGTCGAGGGCAGCCGGGGTGTCGAGGTCGCCGGAGCGCTCGCCCGGCTGGCCGCCGAACGCGTCGACGCCCGCTTCAAGGGCCTCCCGCCGGACGCCGACGGCCTGACCGTCGGCGAGCTGGCCGCCCAGCGCCGCAACCTCTTCACCGGCGGCTTCACCACCCCCGTACTGACCCTCTCCGCCGAGCGCCTCACCCACAACCTGGAGCTGATGGAGACGTACGCGGCCCGCCACGGCCTCGCCTTCGCCCCGCACGGCAAGACCTCCATGGCCCCCCAGCTCTTCCGGCGCCAGCTCGACCACGGCGCCTGGGGCATCACCCTCGCGGTCCCCCACCAGGTGCGCGTCGCCCGCGCGTTCGGCATCCAACGGGTTTTCCTGGCCAACGAGTTGGTCGACCCGGCGGCCCTGCGCTGGATCGCCGCGGAGCTGACCGCCGACCCGGACTTCCGATTCGTCTGTTACGTCGACTCCGTGCGCGGGGCGGAACTGATGGACGCGGCTCTCACGGAGGCGAGGGCGGCGGCGGGTGCCCGTCCACTGGACGTGGTCGTCGAACTCGGCGCCGGCGAGGGCGCCCGGACCGGCGTACGCACGGAGGCGGAGTGCGCGGCGGTCGCCGACGCGGTGGCCGCCGTACCGACGCTGCGGCTGGTCGGGGTCGCGGGGTACGAGGGCGAGGTGCCGCAGTCCGACCCGGATCGGGTGCGGGCGTGGCTGCGGCGGCTGGTGGCCCTGGCGGCGGACTTCGACAAGGCGGGACGGTTCGACGGAGCCGAGGAGGTCATCGTGAGCGCGGGCGGCAGCGCCTGGTTCGACGCGGTCGCCGACGTCTTCGGGGAGATCCCCGAACTGTCTCTCCCTGTACTGAAGTTGCTGCGCTCGGGGGCGTACGTCTCGCACGACGACGGCCGCTATCGCAAGGTCACCCCGTTCAACCGGGTCCCTGAGGAAGGCGCCCTGGAGCCCGCCTTCCGCCTGTGGACGCAGGTCGTCTCACGTCCGTCCTCCGAGCAGGCCTTCGTCAACGCGGGCAAGCGGGACGCGGCGTACGACCTTGACCTGCCGGTACCCCAGGCGATCCGCAGGGAGGGGGCTCCGGAGCGGCCCGCCACCGGCATCTCGGTCACCGGGCTCTCCGACCAGCACGCCTGGCTGCGTACGGCCCCGGAGGCGGATCTGGAGGTCGGCGACTGGCTGGGCCTGGGGCTGTCCCACCCGTGCACGTCGTTCGACAAGTGGCAGCTGATCCCGGTCGCCGAGGCGGACGGCACAGTCGTCGAGTACATCCGCACGTTCTTCTGATCTCCGATCTGCGATCTCCAACTGTTGAGGAGGCCCGGCGTGGATGAGCTCGTCATTCGGGACGCGGACGTCGTGGACGGCTCCGGCGGGCCGTCGTACCGCGCCGATGTGGTGATCGACGGCGGGCGGATCGTGTCGATCGTCCAGGAGGCGGCAGCGGCAGGATGTCAACGCCCCAAGGCGCGCAGGGAGTTGGACGCGGAGGGTCTGGCCCTCTCCCCTGGCTTCATCGACATGCACGCCCACAGCGACCTGGCCCTGCTCCGCGACCCCGATCACAGCGCGAAGGCGGCGCAGGGGGTGACCCTCGAAGTCCTGGGCCAGGACGGGCTGTCGTACGCCCCGGTCGACGACCGCACCCTCGCCGAGGTCCGCCGCGCGATCACCGGCTGGAACGGCCACGGCGACGACATCGAGTTCGACTGGCGTTCCGTGGGCGAGTACCTGGACCGTCTCGACCACGGTTTCGACGGCGAGGGCATCGCCGTCAACGCGGCCTATCTGATCCCGCAGGGCACGGTACGGATGCTCGCCGTCGGCTGGGACGACCGGGACGCGACGCCCCAGGAGCTGGACCGGATGCGGCAGTTGGTCACGGAGGGGATGGCACAGGGCGCGGTGGGCATGTCGTCGGGGCTCACCTACACGCCCGGCATGTACGCCAAGGATGCCGAACTCACGGAACTCTGCCGGGTGGTGGCGTCGTACGGCGGCTACTACTGCCCGCACCACCGGTCGTACGGGGCGGGCGCGTTGGAGGCGTACGCGGAGATGGTGGAACTGACCCGCGAGGCGGGCTGCCCGCTCCATCTCGCCCACGCCACCATGAACTTCGGCGTGAACGAGGGCCGGGCACCGGAGCTGCTGTCACTGCTCGACGAGGCGCTGGCGGCGGGAGCGGACCTGACCCTGGACACGTATCCCTACACGCCCGGCTCCACAACGCTCGTGGCGATGCTGCCGAGTTGGGCGAGCGAGGGCGGCCCGGAGGAGATCCTGCGACGCCTGACGGACGCCGACACAGCCGAACGCATCCGTCACGACATGGAGTTCGTCGGCGCGGACGGCTGCCACGGCGTACCGATCGAGTGGGACACGATCGAGATCTCCGGGGTGACGGACCCGGCGTTGAACGACTTCGTGGGCCGCACGGTCCAGGAGTCGGCGAAGGCGAACGGTGGGACCCCCTGGTCGACGGCCCGCAATCTGCTGCTGACCGACCGCCTGGGCACGACGATCCTCCAGCACGTCGGCCACGAGGAGAACGTCCGGGCGATCATGCGCCACCGCGTCCACACGGGCGGCTCGGACGGCATCCTCCAGGGCACGAAACCGCATCCGCGCGCGTACGGCACGTTCCCGCGGTATCTCGGGCGGTACGTAAGGGAGTTGGAGGTCCTCTCCCTGGAGGAGTGCGTGGCCCACCTGACCTCGCGCCCGGCGGCCCGGCTGCGGCTGCCGGACCGGGGCCTGGTCCGCGAGGGCTACCGAGCCGACCTGGTCCTCTTCGACGCGGCAACCGTCGCGGCGGGCTCAACCTTCGAGGCGCCGCGCACGCTCCCGACGGGCATCCCGTACGTACTGATCGACGGCCGGTTCGTGATGGAGGACGGCCGCAGAACGGACGTACTGGCGGGCAGGGCGGTCCGCCGCTCAGCCCCGCGCCCCTGAAGGGGCGCGGGGAACTGCGCGACCAGCCACAACGGCGCAGCAGACGCACCACGACCGATCCCGCCCCCGCGGAGCGTTACGGCTTCGGCAAGGTGCAACCGCTCGCGCTGAGGTTCAGCTTGTTGTCGAGGCCGAAGCACGCCGGGATCTGGTAGGTCTCCTGGGCATAGTTGATGCCCGCGCGAACGGTCACCGTGCCGTTGGCGTCGACCTCGCAGGGGTTGTTGTCGGTGCAGCGCGCACCATCCTCGTTGCCGGTGTTGTTGACGGCGACGACGTTGCCGGTGGCGTTGTCGACGACCGGCGAGCCCGAGGTGCCGCCGATGGTCTGGCAGGCGGAGGTGTAGCGGACCGAGTCCTTCCAGGTCCACTCGCCTTCCTTGAGGCGGTAGGCGAAGCCGTCGACGTTGCAGGCGTACGTCCGCTTCCAGTAGCCGGAGACGACGGTGATCGCGGTGCCGACGACCGGGTGGGTGGTGTTGAGCGTGAGCGGGTTGATGTTGTACGAGCTCTTGATCGCCGCGTAGGTGGTCGTGAGCTGGTAGATCGACACGTCCGTGTCGGTCATCGTCGCGTACGCGATCTTGCTGGCGCGCAGGGTGGCGACGCGGGTCGCTGCGGCGTTGAGCAGCCCGAAGGTACGGGTGGACGCCTGGTCGACGATGACCTCGCCGGCCTCCGGGAAGCCCGTCTCCAGGCAGTGCCCGTTGGACATGACCAGCGCCGGGTCGTCGGCCTCGGAGTTCGGGAAGCGGACGAGCGAGCCGGAACAGTTGGAGAGCGAGACAGTGCCGGCGAAGTTGACGGCCTGGATGGCCGGTGCGGCGGCCACCTCGGCCGAGGCCTTGACCACGGCGCTCTTCGCGGCGGGCGCGGCCGTGTCGGCCTGCGCGGCGACCGCGGGTGCCGCTCCCGCCCCGGTGATCACCAGGGCTGCGAGCGCGGCAAGGAGAGGCTTGTTCATGTGGGGGTCCCCTCGTACGAAGGAACGACCGGAGGTTTTCCGGCCGCTCGCTTTTTGTCATGCGCATTGTGATGCGGGAGGGGCTGCTGGGGCAAGGAATCGTTTCCGGCCGCGAGTTGGCGGGATTGTGCGCACCGGGCGCGCCCCTCCCCGACAGGCTGACCTTTGTCCGCCGGCGACGCGAGGGAGACGCTGGACGTCACGCTCGTGCGGCCCGAGCTGGCGATGAAGGCCGGTGTCGACATCGTCCGGGACAACGCCAACCAGTGGCGTCTTCCGCACACCGGCATCGTGCCCGCGCGGACACCGACGTCCGGGTACCCGTGTACGGACGATGCTCAGGCCACACGTTTTTTGCGGGCCGCGTACAACCGTTCCGATGTGCCGCGTGTCAGACCAGACAGGAGCAACCAACCGCAAAGAACACAAGGGGGAAATATGAGTTTCAACCGTTCGGTCTTAACGGCGGCCGCCTTCGCCGCCCTGGCAGTGGGGACCACCACTGCCCTGGCAGCGCCCGCCTCAGCCGCACCCAACACCACGGCGCAGAAAGTCTGCGGAAGCGCCTACAAGACCGTGAACTCGGCGCCCGTCGGCTCACTGGGCACCGTCTACCTCACGTACAACTCCTCCAACGGCAAGAACTGCGTCGCGACCATCCGCACGAACCCGGGCACCGTCCTGGACATGTCCGCCTATGTCTACATCCCCGACACCGACGAGTACGACGAGGACTTCGGGCAGTACACCTCGTACGCGGGACCGGTTTACGCGTACGGCAAGAGCCACTGCGTCACCTGGGGCGGCAGCATCAGCAACGTGTACGTGCAGGTGACCGGCTCCAACTGCGCCGCGCTCAAGGAGCACCGGACCACCTTCACCCGCTGACCCGGCCGTTCCTTCAGGCCACCATGCTCGCGCGCCGCTCCGCCCCCTCTCCCGAGGGTGCGGCCGGTGGCGGGAACCCGCACTGGCGGACTCGCTGAGCTCTGCCAGTGCGGGGGCGCGTTCGGGCCCCCGCAACGGAGAGGGCGGGCGTGGGCACAGCTTGTCGACCCGCGCCTGACTCGCCCGCCTGCGTGAAACTCGCCGACGCGGCGGGCGCGCTGGTCATCGTGGACGCCATCCAGACGGGTTGCGGACGCACCGGGAAGCTTCGCAGCGAACCACCCCCGGCCGACGCCCCGCAGCGAAAGCACGTTCGCCTTCCGCGCCCCGCCCCGATCCCACGTGGCGGATAACACGGCGCCCCGCGCGTTACCCCGCCGTAAACTCACCGCTATGCAGCTGATCCAGTCGACCAAGCTCGCCAACGTCTGTTACGAGATCCGGGGTCCGGTTCTCGAAGAGGCGATGCGGCTTGAGGCGGCGGGGCATCGGATTCTCAAGCTGAACACCGGGAACCCGGCCGCCTTCGGCTTCGAGGCCCCGCCCGAGATCCTGGAGGACATCCTCCGCAACGTGTCGTCGGCCCACGGGTACGGCGACGCGAAGGGGCTGCTGGCGGCGCGCCGGGCGGTCGTCATGCACAACCAGACCCTCGGCATCGAGACGGACGTCGAGCACGTGTTCGTCGGCAACGGCGTCTCCGAGCTGATCGTCATGGCGATGCAGGCCCTGCTCGACGACGGCGACGAGGTGCTCGTACCCGCGCCCGACTACCCCCTGTGGACCGCGGCGGTCTCCCTCTCCGGCGGTACGGCGGTCCACTACCGCTGCGACGAGCAGGCCGACTGGATGCCGGACCTCGCGGACATCGAGCGCAAGGTCACCGACCGCACCAAGGCGATCGTCATCATCAACCCGAACAACCCGACGGGCGCGGTGTACGACGACGCCATGCTCCGGGGGCTGACGGACATCGCCCGCCGCCACAACCTCCTGGTCTGCTCGGACGAGATCTACGACAAGATCCTGTACGACGGCACCACGCACACCTCGACCGCGAAGATCGCCCCCGATCTCCTCACGCTCACGTTCAACGGTATGTCGAAGGCGTACCGCGTCGCCGGTTACCGGGTCGGCTGGATGGCGATCTCCGGGCCCCGCGCGCACGCCGACTCGTACATCGAGGGCCTGACGATCCTGGCCAACATGCGCCTGTGCGCCAACATGCCGGGGCAGCACGGTGTCGTCGCCGCGCTCAGTGGGCGGCAGACCATCAACGACCTGGTGCTGCCGGGCGGGCGGCTCAAGGAGCAGATGGATGTCGCGTACGACCTGCTCACCCAGATTCCGGGCGTCACCTGCGTGAAGCCGAAGGGCGCGCTCTATCTCTTCCCGCGCCTCGACCCGAACGTCTTCAAGATCAAGGACGACCGGCGGATGGTCCTGGACCTGCTCCGCCGCGAGAAAATCATGGTCGTGCACGGTACGGGCTTCAACTGGCCCGAGCAGGACCACTTCCGCGTCGTGACGCTGCCCACGGTCGGTGACCTGCGCGACGCGGTGACCCGCATCGGCACCTTCCTGGAGAGCTACAGCCAGCCGTAAACATCCTGGAACCACTTATCCGCGATCGGGCTCAACTTTAGACTGAATCTAAGCTAGGATGGCTTCCTGTCAGCGCACAGGAGGCCATCTCCCATGTACGAACCGATCCGCACCCCGTCGGTCCACAGCACCCGCAGCGCACTGGCCGGCACCGCCTCGGACTTCCCCCACAGGTCACGCGAGGACGAGCTGGACATCCAGCTGGCCGGCCATCTCGCCGCACTCCTCACCGCCACCGACGAGCTGCGCGCCCTCGCACCCTCCGCCGACCTGGACACCGCCGCCGAGCGCCTAGCCGGCCAGGTGGGCCGACTGCGCCATGGCCGTACGCCGGTCCGCGCCTCGGCCCCCGCGACCGCCGCCCCCGACCTCGCCGCCCTGCACCAGCGCGCCCACACGCTCGCCGGACGGGCCCTGGTCGTCGCGGCCTCCCGCGCCGACACGGCCGCCGCGATTCTCGCCGCCGAGCGCATGGACGCCCACGCCGAGGCAGCGACCGAGGCCACCGAGCCTCGCGCCCTCGCGTCCCGCTGAGCCCTCCCCCGGGCTCTCCTCGACGGCCCCGGTCCGCGCGCTCCCGCAGCGACGCGCGGACCGGGTGCCACAGCACTGCGTTCGCTTGAGCAGGGGTTCTTGTTCCGCCGGGTTGTGAAGTGCCGTCGGGTGCGGTGCGGTTCGCCGTGGGAGGTTCCGCGATGTGCGGCGACTGCTGGTACGTCGTGGCTTGTCGCGCAGTTCCCCGCGCCCCCTGAGGGGCTGCCGCCCCCTCAAGGGGGCCGCCCCGTCGGTTGGCCGGTTTCCGTTGCGTACCGGGACCAGTGCTTCACCCTCCGTTCACCCTCGTAACCGGGGAACGTTGGATTCCGGGAGCACGCTCCGGGCGTGAGACGAATCGCAGGGATTGTCCTCGCGGTCCTGCTGATCGGCGGCGTGGTGGCAGCCGTCGTGGCAGGCCGGGACAACGGGGACCGGAGCACGGCAACGAAGACCGTGCGTGGAGTTATCGGGTCGGAGAAGGCAGAGTTCTTCGCCGATCCCGACGTGGTGAAGGCCCTTGCCGCCAAGGGCTACACCGTGCGGACGGAGACCTCCGGGTCGTGGGCCATGGAAGGGCTGGACCTCAAGGGGTACGACTTCGCCTTCCCGTCCAGCCAGGCGCCCGCCGACGAACTGGCCGCCAAGTACAAGGCACGGCAGCCCCTGCCGCGTCCCTTCTACTCACCGCTCGTCGTCGTGGCCCACCGCAACGCCGCCGAGGTGCTCGCCGCGGGCGGACTCGCGACGCTCGACAAGGGGCAGCACCGCGGCACCCTCAAGATGTCCGCCTATCTCGCCGCCGCCGACAAGGACCGCACCTGGCAGCAGCTCAAGGGCGCCGAAAAGTACGGGGAGTTGACCGGCACCCTCTACATCGCCTCCACCGACCCGGAGAGCTCCAGCTCCGGCGCCCTCTACCTCGCCGCCACCAGCTATGTGGCGAACGGGGGCCGGGTGGTGGCGAGCGAGGCCGACATCGACCGCACGGCGCCCCTGATGCACAAGCTGGTCAGCGTCCAGGGCGCCCAACAGCCCAGCTCCGACGCGGCGTTCAGGGACTTCGTGAGCGGCGCCGGAAACCCGCTGGTCCTGGTGTACGAGTCGCAGGTCGCCTCGTTGCTCGGGGACAGCACCGGCGGAGGGCAGAGCGCCGCCGGGGACCTCACCGTCCTCTACCCCGACACCACCGCCAACAGCGACCACACCGTCGTACCGCTCACCGAAGAGGGCCGCGCACTCGGCCAACTCCTCAGCGAAGACCCGGTGTTGCGCAAGCTGGCCGTCCGGCACGGGTTCCGGCCGCAGGGCGACGCCGCCGAGTTCGTCGCCGCCACCGCCGCCCACGCCGCCTACCTCAACCAGAGACTGACCGGCTTCCGGCAGGTGCCCGTGCCCACCTCCAAGGTGCTGCACGAGATGGCGCGCCGGGCCCGGGGACAGTCGTAACCAGGGGGGATCACACGTGAACTTTCAGAAGCCGAGCCAGCACACGGCCGACAGCACGACCCACAACACGAGCCAGAACAGCAGTCAGAGCGGCGACGACATCTTCACGCTCACCCCGCCCGAGCCCGTCGCGGCCGTGCCGCGCGAGAAGGCCGGCGGTCTCGTTCCCGTCGACGAAAGCGTCCGTACGGACATGGCCCGCAAGGCCGCCGAGTACGTCGGCAGGCTCGCCGCCCTCGACGCCCGCTCGCCCGAGTTCGCGGGCCGGGTCGGGGAGATCACCGGCCTCGGCGCCGGCGAGATGCGGACCGCCGCCGCGCAGTCCAACCGCATGCTGGAACGGGCCGTCCGCAGCCTGCCGAGCAACGGCGGTGACGCCCAGTCGCAGGTCGCGGGCTCGCTCGTCGAACTCCGGCGCGTGGTGGAGGACCTGGACCCGCGTGACCTGCCCACGAGCAAGGGGCGGAAGTTCCTCTCCAAGCTGCCCGGCGGCAACAAGCTGCGCGACCACGTCGCGAAGTACGCCTCCTCGCAGGCGACCCTGAACAAGATCGTGGGCTCGCTGCGCGGCGGCCAGGACGAACTGCGCAGAGACAGCGCGGCCCTCCAGACCGAACGCGTCCGCCTCTGGGAGACCATGGGCAAGCTCCAGGAGTACGTCGTCCTGACCGAAGCCCTGGACTCCGCCGTCGAGCAGCACATCGGCGCCGTCGACACGGCCGATCCGGCGGGCGCCGACAACCTGCGGGCCGACGTGCTCTTCCCGGTCCGGCAGAAGCACCAGGACCTGCTGACCCAGCTCGCGGTGTGCGCCCAGGGCTACCTCGCCATGGACGTCGTACGCCGCAACAACGACGAGCTGATCAAGGGGGTCGACCGCG
Source organism: Streptomyces sp. SID12488 (assembly GCF_010548275.1). Classification (GTDB taxonomy): domain Bacteria; phylum Actinomycetota; class Actinomycetes; order Streptomycetales; family Streptomycetaceae; genus Streptomyces. Next base: position 380,090 of record NZ_JAAGLT010000003.1, on the reverse strand, counting down.
CGGCCACCACGACCGTGTCCGCACTGCGCATCTCCGTGATGCTGGCCACCGCCCTCGACAACCAGAAGAAGGTCATCGAGCAGGTCAACGCGCTGCGCGGGACGACCGAGGACCTCATCCGGGGCAACGCGGAGATGCTCGCCACGCAGAGCGGCGAGATCCAGCGGATCGCCGCCGATCCTGCCGTCGGGGCGGAGACCCTCCGCAACGCCTTCCAGCAGATCTACCGCACCCTCGACACCATCGACACCTACAAGGTCCAGGCGACGGAGGCGATGGCGGCGACGGTGGAGTCGCTCACCTCCGAACTCCAGCACGCGAGCGCCTACTTGGAGCGCAGCCGGTCCCGGGGCGCGCTGGACGGAGGCCAGGTATGAGCACAGCTATGAGCACTGGTACGAGCAGGAGACACCGGCGCACGGCAACCGCCGCACTCGCGCTCGCCCTCCTGACCGCCACCGTCACGGCCTCCGGCTGTACGGCGCAGAAATCGTCCCAGGACCCGGCTGCCCCGGCCGCTCCCGAGCCCGGCACCCTCCGTGTCCTCGCCTCCAGCGAGCTCTCCGACATGAAGCCGGTCCTCGACAAGGTCGAGAAGGACACCGGCATCAAGGTCAGGCCCACCTACATGGGCACCCTCGACGCCGTCGAGCTGCTGGCGAAGGGGAAGACCGACGGGGTGTACGACGCCCTGTGGCTGTCCTCCAACGACTATCTGCGGCTGCGTCCCGACGCGGCGAAGAAGGTCGTGTCCGAGACGTCCGTCATGTCGAGCCCGGTCGCGATCGGCGTGCGGGCCGCCACCGTAGGGGAGTTGGGCTGGAAGCCCGACCAGGTCACCTGGTCCCAGGTCGAGGAGGCGGTACGGGACGGCAAGCTGACGTACGGCATGACCGACCCCGCGCGCTCCAACTCCGGCTTCTCCACGCTGGTTTCGGTCGCCTCGGGGCTGTCCGGGGCGCAGTCCGCGCTGACCGACGCCGAGGTGGCGAAGGCGTCCCCGCGGCTGAAGGAGTTCTTCAAGGGGCAGAAGCTGACGTCCGGTTCGTCGGGCTGGCTGGCTGCCGCGTACGAGCGGCGCGGCACCGTCGACGCCCTGCTCAACTACGAGTCCGTCCTCAAGGGCATCCCCGGACTCACGGTGATCCGCCCGCGCGACGGAGTCGTCACGGCCGACTACCCGGTCACCTCGCTCGCGTCGACCGACGCGGCGACCCGGGAGGACGTCCGCCGGCTGACGGAGGCCCTGCGCACCCCGGCGACGCAGCGCGAGATCACCGACGTCACCCACCGGCGCCCGGTCGTCGCCTCCGTACCGCCCGCGGCCGGCCTCGACACCTCCCGCCGCCGTGAACTCCCCTTCCCCGGCAGCCGATCCGTCGCCGACGGCCTGCTCGACGCGTACGAGAACGAGCTGCGCCGCCCCTCTCGGACCGTGTACGTCCTCGACACCTCGGGCTCGATGGAGGGCGAACGGCTGGCCGGGCTGAAGCAGGCGCTGCGCGGTCTCACCGGCGACTTCCGGCAGCGCGAGGAGGTCACGCTGATGCCGTTCGGCTCGGACGTGAAGAGCGTACGGACGCATGTGGTGAGCCCCTCCGATCCGCAGAGCGGACTCGACGCGATCCGCCGGGACACCGACGGGCTGGCGGCGGACGGCGGCACCGCGATCTACACCTCGCTGGAGAAGGCGTACGAGCAACTCGGCGCCGACCGGGACACGTTCACCTCGATCGTGCTGATGACGGACGGCGAGAACACGGCGGGCGCGAAGGCGGCGGAGTTCGACGGCTTCTACCGGCAACTTCCGGGCCGGCAGCGGGAGATACCCGTCTTCCCCATCCTCTTCGGCGACTCCGACCGGTCCGAGCTGGCGCACATCGCCGACCTGACCGGTGGTCGTCTCTTCGACGCCCAGGAGGGCTCGCTCGACGGCGCGTTCAAGGAGATCCGTGGCTACCAGTAGGTTCATGGGCATCGTGGGGTTCCTGGAGTCCCGCAAGAACATCGCCGGGAGCGCGTGCGGGCTGGTGGGCCTGGGCCTGACGTTCACCGGTGTGGCGGGACCGTACTGGCCGGTCGTCGTCGCCGGACTGTACGGCGCGGGCGCGCTGATCGCCCCGCCGGAGCGGCAGCCGGTGCCGGACTTCCCGGATCCGTCCGCGCAGCTCTCCGCCCAACTCGACGAGCTGCGCGGGGATTTCGGTCGGCTGCTGACGTACCTCGAAGGCGTCGAACTGCCGCCCGCCGCCGATGGCCGGCTCACAGAGCTGACCAGACTCCTCACGGCACTGCTGGACCCCAGCTGGTCCGGTGAGGTGCTGGCGACCGACCCGGAGGGCGTCCACGCGCTCTCCCGGGCCGTACGGCAGGACGTACCGGAGGCGGTCGACACCTTCGTACGGACCCGGTGGTGGACCCGGCTCACCCCGGGCGCCGAACCGCCGGAACGGCACCTGGAACGACAGCTCGGGTTGCTGCACGAGGAGGCGGAACGGTTGGCGGTGAGTCTCCGCGAGGCGGAGGCCCGACGCCAGGAGACGCACACCCGCTACCTGGAGGACCGCGCATAGCCGACGCCCGGAATATTCCTCGGGGGCGCTGCCCCCGAACCCCCGCTCCTCAAACGCCGGAGGGGCTGAAATACCCAGCCCGTCCGGCGTTTGAGGACGAGGCCCCTTCAGGGCCGAAGCGGGGGTCTGGGGGCCCAGCCCCCAGGGATGAGACGGGTAAGGGCGGCGGGGGCGAGAAGGAACCACCGCGGCCGGTCATGACGACGTCGCAGGTCAGGGCAAGTCCGACCGGCCGCGGAGTGATAGAAGCGGGCCTCAGCCCAGGCGCTGCACCAGCGCCCGGTACTCGTCCCACAGTTCCTTCGGAGTGTGCTCGCCGTACGTGTTCAGGTGCTCGGGAACCAGCGCCGCCTCCTCGCGCCACACCTCCTTGTCGACCGTGAGCAGGAAGTCCAGGTCGGACTCGGAGAGTTCGAGACCGTCCGTGTCGAGCGCGCCCTTGGCCGGCAGGACACCGATCGGCGTCTCGACACCCTCGGCCTTCCCGTCCAGCCGGTCCACGATCCACTTCAGGACCCGGCTGTTCTCACCGAACCCGGGCCACACGAACTTGCCCTCGTCGTTCTTGCGGAACCAGTTGACGTAGTAGATCTTCGGCAGCTTGGACTGGTCCTTGTCCTTCGCCACGTCGATCCAGTGCGCCATGTAGTCGCCCATGTTGTAGCCGCAGAACGGCAGCATGGCGAAGGGGTCGCGGCGCAGCTCACCGACCTTGCCCTCGGCGGCGGCGGTCTTCTCGGAGGCCACGTTCGCGCCCAGGAAGACACCGTGGTTCCAGTCGAAGGACTCCGTGACCAGCGGTACGGCCGTGGCGCGTCGCCCGCCGAACAGGATCGCCGAGATCGGCACGCCCCTCGGGTCCTCCCACTCGGGCGCGATGATCGGGCACTGGGAGGCGGGAGTGGTGAAGCGGGCGTTGGGGTGGGCTGCCGGGACTCCGGACTCAGGCGTCCAGGAGTTGCCCTTCCAGTCCGTCAGATGGGCCGGAGTCTCCTCCGTCATGCCCTCCCACCAGACGTCGCCGTCGTCGGTCAACGCCACGTTCGTGAAGACCGAGTTGCCCCACAGCGTCTTCATCGCGTTGGCGTTGGTGTGCTCACCGGTGCCGGGCGCGACGCCGAAGAAACCGGCCTCGGGGTTGATGGCGTAGAGACGGCCGTCCTCACCGAAGCGCATCCAGGCGATGTCGTCGCCGATCGTCTCGACGGTCCAGCCGCCGACCGTCGGCTCCAGCATCGCGAGGTTCGTCTTGCCGCAGGCCGACGGGAAGGCCGCCGCCACGTACTTCGACTCGCCCTGCGGAGGCGTGAGCTTGAGGATCAGCATGTGCTCGGCGAGCCAGCCCTCGTCACGCGCCATGACGGACGCGATGCGCAGCGCGTAGCACTTCTTGCCGAGCAGGGCGTTGCCGCCGTACCCGGAGCCGTACGACCAGATCTCTCGGCTCTCCGGGAAGTGCGAGATGTACTTCGTGGAGTTGCACGGCCACGGCACGTCGGCCTCGCCCTCGGCCAGCGGCGCTCCGAGCGTGTGCACAGCACGCACGAAGAAGCCGTCACTGCCGAGTTCGTCGAGGACGGCGCTGCCCATACGCGTCATCGTGCGCATGGACACGGCGACGTACGCCGAGTCGGTGATCTCCACGCCGATGGCGGAGAGGTCCGAGCCGAGCGGGCCCATGCAGAACGGGACGACGTACATCGTCCGGCCCTTCATCGAGCCGCGGAAGACGCCCTTCTCCCCCGCGAAGATGTCCCGCATCTCGGCGGGATCCTTCCAGTGGTTGGTCGGGCCCGCGTCCTCCTCCTTCTCGGAGCAGATGAAGGTACGGTCCTCGACCCGCGCGACATCGGTCGGGTCGGAGGCCGCGTAGTAGGAGTTGGGGCGCTTGATCGGGTCCAGTTTCCTGAACGTGCCTTTTTGGACGAGCTCTTCGCACAGTCGCTCGTACTCGGCCTCGGATCCGTCACACCAGACCACGTTGTCCGGCTGCGTCAGTTCTGCGATCTCGTTGACCCACGAGACCAGTTGCTTGTGGTTGGTCGGGACGGTGCCTGAGAGGAAGGTGTCAGGGGGAACGGGAGCCGCGATGTCGCGCGCCACGATCTGCTCCTTGAATGAGGGTTTTTTATTGACTGCCCCTTGGGGGCCGCGACCCGGATGCTTCACGGTATTGATCAATGGCGCTCATCCGGTGCCGACCGCACTCATTTGATCATCCGACCGGAGCGCCCATCTGTCCAGAGGGCCTCACAGCTGAGCGACGTGACCATCGCCACTCATTCGCCGCCCGCCCAGGCGTTTCCTCCGGGTCACCCCGTATTCACCTGGCGTGTCCGAGTGTCGAGGCACCCCCGATGTCGTCCCAATGCATATGAGAGGCTGGCCACTTCCGGCCCTTCCTGTCCTCGAACTGACGCGTAACTTACGGTTGCGTAGGTACGATTGCCGTCATGACTGCGTCCGCCCCCGACGCGCCCCTGGACCCGCCGGCCGTCGGCCGCGGTCCCCTGGCGCTCTCGCTGCCACATTCCGATGAGATCAAGCCCAAGCTGCGCGGCTGGCTGCATCTCGGCATGTTTCCGGCCGTACTCATCTCCGGCCTGGTACTCACCGCGCTCGCCAGTTCGAGCCGGGCGCGCATCGCCTGCGGGATCTTCACCCTGACCGCCTGCCTGCTGTTCGGCGTGAGCGCGCTCTACCACCGCGGCACCTGGAGCCCGCGCATGGACGGCGTCCTGCGCAGGCTCGACCACGCGAACATCTTCCTGATCATCGCGGGCACGTACACCCCGCTGACGATGCTGCTGCTCCCGGCGAGCAAGGGGCAGTGGCTGCTGTGGGGCATCTGGGGCGCAGCCGTGGCCGGCATCGCCTTCCGCGTGTTCTGGGTCGGCGCCCCACGCTGGCTCTACACCCCCTGCTACATCGCGATGGGCTGGGCGGCCGTCTTCTTCCTCCCGGACTTCATGCGCGCGGGCGGCATCACCGTCCTGGTACTGGTCCTCGTCGGCGGGCTCCTCTACAGCGCGGGCGGCGTGATCTACGGCCTCCAGCGCCCCAACCCGTCACCGCGCTGGTTCGGTTTCCACGAGGTGTTCCACTCCCTGACCCTCGCGGCCTTCGTCGCGCACTACATCGGCATCTCGATCGTGGCGTACCAGCACGGGTGATCCCCGATCCCCTGCCCCCCTGCCCCCTCTCCTCGCCCCCCTCCCTTCCTTCCCTCCCTCATGGACGGCCGCGACTTCCGAGTCGCGGCCATTTTTTTGTGCCCTCACCTCCGATTTCCGCACCCTCACAGTCAATCCAATTGACAGCCACCACCTTTTGAGAGCTACTCTCATTTTATGGCTACTGTCACTGGACCGGACACCGGCACAGACACCACCCCACCCCTCGACCCCCGCCGCTGGTGGGCCCTGGGCGCCCTGGTCGCGAGCATGCTCGTCCTCGGCTTCGACATGACGATCCTCAACGTCGCGCTGCCGACGATGGCCGAGCAGCTCGGCGCGAGCACCGGCGAGCAGCAGTGGATGGCGGACGCGTACATCGTCGTGTTCGCCGCGCTGATGCTCCCGGCAGGTCTCCTCGGCGACCGCTTCGGGCGGCGCCGGATGCTGATCGCCGGGCTCGGCGTCTTCCTCGCCGGGTCGCTCCTCGGAGCGCTGGCGGGTGACGTGAACTGGATCGTCGCGGCCCGAGCGCTGATGGGCGTCGGCGCGGCCCTGGTCATGCCCCTGGCCCTCTCCGTCCTGCCCTCGCTCTTCCCGCCCCACGAGCGCACCAAGGCCGTCGGCATCATCTCCGCCGGCTCCGCGCTCGGAATGCCGCTCGGCCCGATCATCGGCGGCTGGCTGCTCAACCACTTCTGGTGGGGCTCGGTCTTCCTGATCAACGTCCCGATGGTCGCCATCGGGATCGCGGCCTGCGTGTTCCTCCTCCCCGAGACCCGCGACCCGGCCTCCCCCAAGGTGGACGTGGTCTCCACCGCGCTCACGGTGACGGGCCTGGGCGCGCTCATCTACGCGATCATCGAGGCCCCCACCCGGGGCTGGACCGACCCGCTGGTCCTCACCCTGTTCGCCGCGGCGGCCGTACTCCTGACGGCCCTCGTCCTGCGCGAACGCCGCGCCACCCGCCCCATGCTCGACATGACGCTGCTCTCCCAGCGGGGCTTCCTGCTGAACACGGTCGCGGTGACGCTGGTGATGTTCGTCCTGTCCGGCCTGATGTTCGTACTGCCGCCGTATCTCCAGGCGGTACTGGGCAGTGACGCGCTGGGCACGGGCGTACGGCTGCTGCCGCTGATGGCCGGCCTGTCGGTGGCCGCCCGTGCGGCGCAGCCCGTGAGCGCCCGGTTCGGCTCTCGGGCGACGGTGGCCGCCGGCCTGGTGGTCCTGAGCTTCGCGGCGATCCTGGGCAGCCGTACGACGGTCGACGCGGGCTACGGCTACACGGCGCTGTGGCTGACCATCGCCGGATTCGGATTCGGCTTCGCCGTCGTCCCGGCGATGGACGGCGCCCTGGCCGCCCTGCCCGCCGACCGCGCGGGGAGTGGCTCCGGACTCCTGATGACGCTGCGTCAGGTGGGCGGCGCGATCGGCGTCGCCCTGCTGGGCAGCCTGCTGGCGAGCACGTTCCGCGACCGCCTCGACGTCACGGGCCTGCCCGCCGGTGCCGCGGACACGGCCGGCGACTCGGTGGTGGCGGCCCACCTGATCGCGGAGCGAACGGGCTCGGCACAGCTACTGACCTCAGCGAACAGTGCGTACGTCCATGGCATGGGCGTCGTCCTGCTGGTGAGCGGGGTGGCGGCTCTGGCGGCGGCGATGCTGGCCGGGGCGTTCCTCCCCAACACCCCGGCACACACCGGGCCCGCGTCGGCGAACCCGACGCCCTCCACCCCTGACATGGCTACCGACCAGCCCGATGGCCGACAATGAACGCATGACGGCCGCACGCACCTCTCCCCTCGCCGACCGCCCCCAGCTGGGCCTCCGTGAGCGGAAGAAGATCAAGACCCGGATGGCGATCCGTGCCGCGACGTACGAACTGATCGGGCACCAGGGATACGACGCCACGACGATCGAGCAGATCGCCGAGCTCGCCGAGGTGTCGCAGTCCACGGTCTTCCGCTACTTCCCCACCAAGGAGGACATCGTCCTCACCGACGAGTACGACTCCATGCTGGAGGAGGAACTGCGCGCACGCCCGGCGGACGAACCGTGGATCGACTCCCTGCGATACGTCCTGAAGCGGGCCGTCGGCATCAGCTCGATGGAAGAGACCGAGGTGACCCGGCTGCGCAGCCGAATGATGCTGGAGGTCCCGGCGGTGCGTGCCCGCATGATCGAGAGCATGTCCGAAACCGGCCGCCTCCTCTGCCGCGTCATCGCGGAACGCACCGGCCGCGACCCCGCCGACCTGGAGGTCCGCGTCTACGCGATGTCCCTGATCGGCGGCCTGTCGGAGGTCACCGTCTACTGGGCGCAGAACGACTTCAAGGACAACCTGGCCGACCTGTTGGACCGCACAGTGACCGTCTTCGAGCACGGGCTGCCCACGCGGACCTCTTCCTGAGCTGCGGTCACTGCCGGCGGGCGCACCCACCAACGCGGGTGCGCCCTCCGGTAGTTGGGGACCGGTCCCCTTACCGCTACCTCACTTCCTCGCGCTCTTCCTCAGGTCCTGTTTCTCGCAGGCCACCCCGTTGCGGCTCGGATCGAGGCCGAGGGGGTCGTCCTTGCCGTTGATCTTCAGGCGGCCGTAGTCGTTGGCCTTGAGCCAGGCGCAGCGGGCGGCCGTCGTCTTCTTGACCTCCGCCGGGAACACCGTCGGGACGCAGACGTTGATCGAGCCGTAGTGGCGGTCACAGCCCGAGAGGGTCGGGCTGACCTGCTGCGAGGCACGCTTCTTGCCGGGGCCGGTGACCTTGCCCTTCAGGCCGTCCGCGAAGGAGTGGATGTGCGCGGAAGGGGTCGCGTCGGAGGATTCCGCGGGCATCGACATGGACATCGCCGTCGACGACAGTGCCGCCGGCCCCTGGAGGTGGACCCACTTCGCCACCGAGGGAACGCCGTTGGCGTCGACCGCGAAGAGCATGTACCAGCCGGGCGGGGCCAGGTTGGGGTTGCTCGTCACGTTGAGGTCGATGTTGTTGCCGTCGACCGACAGGGGCAGGTCCACGAACCGCTGGTTCGGGTCCGAGGAGTGCGTGACCGCGGCCGGGCGGATCAACTCCGCCTTGACGATGGGGCGGTCGACCGTGATGCGCTGCGTGTCGCCGTAGTTCCACTCACCGTCGATCACCGAAGTGATCGTCGGACGCGTGCCCTTGAGGAGGTACGGCGGGGTGTAGATCGACACGTTGTGGTTCCAGGTGCCGTTGCCCGGGTTGTCACCGGTCGACATCACCCGGCCGTCGGGCAGCAGGAACGACGACGAGTGGTAGCCGCGGGCCTGCGGATCGGCGGCCACCGGGTCGAAGGTGTTCGCCGCCGGGTCGTAGATCGACGACTCGAAGACCGGGTTGGCCCGGTTGTGCAGTGCGCCGCCGGTCTCCAGCACCTTGCCGTCCGGCAGCAGTACGGCGGAGACGTACATCTTGCCCTGGCTGCCGGTTTCGGCGACCGGACCGTTGCCGAGGTCGACCGTGCCCTGCGGCAGCGGCGGACCCGCCACGTACGCGGGGTTGGCCGCCTTGAGGTCGATGACGTCGGTCAGCCGGCCCGCGTCCGGATTGGACTCGATGTTGCCACCGCCCAGCGTCAGCACCCGCTGGTCCTGGGCCGGCGGCAGCAGCACACTCGCCGACTGGTCGCGCTGGTCCTTGTTCTGGAGCCCGGAGATCGCGGTCGTCGTGTTGGCCGCGTAGTCGTAGATCGCCGACCCGGTGCCGGGCGTGCCGTTGCCGAAGACATGGCTGCCCGAGTAGAAGAGGCGGCCGTCCTGCATCAGGATCATCGACGGGTAGAGACCCCAGTACGACCAGGTCTGGTTGACCTGCCACAGCGGCAGCCACTTCTGCTGCGCGTCCGACCACAGCTCGGCGGTCACCGAACCCGTCGAATCCTCCTTGAGCCCGCCGAAGGAGATCACGTCACCGTTGCCGAGGGCGGTCGCCGACGGGTACCAGTGACCGTCGTTCAGGTCGTTCGTCTTGCTGTACGTCTCAGTCACCGGGTCGAAGATGTACGAGTCCTTGAAGCCCTCGTAGCCGTGCCCGCCCGCGACCGGGTACGCCTTGTTGCCGCTCATCACCAGCACACGCCCGTCCTGGAGCTGGACGTGCCCGGAGCAGAACATGTCCTTCGGCGTGGGGATGACCTTGTAGGTGCCGTTGGCCGGGTCGTACACCGCGCTGGTGAACGTGCCCGCGTTGAACTGCTCCTCGCTGTTGCCGGAGCCCGCGATCAGCAACACCTTGCCGTTGTTGAGGACGACGGAGTGCATGGAGCGGACCGGGTTCTGTGTGGGCAGCACCGTCCACTTCCCGTTGGCGCACTCCTCGGCGGTGCCGGTGCAGGTGGCGGGCGGGACCGGGTCGACGACCTGCTCCATCGTGTAGTCGTCGGTCGTCGCGGAGCCCGTGCCGTACACCGAGACGCCCCACGTGATGCGGTCGGTGCCGGCCGGGACCGCCGGTGTGCGGACCGTGGCCTGGGTCCAACTACCCTGCATCTCCAGGGTTTTGAGGTCGGTCCAGTACTGCCAGCCGAGCGTCGTGTCGTGCCGGAACAGAGTGATGGCCGCGTCGGGGGTGGTCGTCTTGTACCAGAGCCCGAGGTCGTACTGCTTGCCCGCGGTCACCACGGGCGCGCAGGTCGTGTCCTCGGTGATCAGCGCCTTGCGGTCGCCACTCACCCGCCGGGTCAGCTCGACCTTCATGGCCTTCGAGCCCGAGTGGCCGCCGGTGACGGTGGAGAAGGTGAAGTCGTTGTCGCCCCACCCGGACTTCTCCCAGCAGTACGGCATGTCGCCGCTGCCCACCGTCTCGAAGCCGGGGTTGAGGACGAGGTTGGCGGCGGACGCGGGCTGGGGCGAGGTGAGGAGGAGGCCGGCGGTCAGGGCCCCGACCCCGACAAACGCAGTTCTTCTTCGGACAGTTGATCTACCTGCTGGTTTTCCCGCTGGTTTTCCCGCAGCTCTTCCTACTGCTCTTCCTGCTGTGCGGAATGTGCTGAACGGTCTCACGCGGCTCTCCTCGCTGCTTCGCTTTCGCACGCGGCTCCCTGGTGACCCCGACGCGGCAGATAGACCAGCGCTTCGGTTCCGACGAAGCGCAGGACGAAGGTCGTCACCAGCGCGAGCGCGGTGGCGGGCAGCACGCCCATCCCGAACCGGTCCACGAACAGCGCGATGAGCGGCAGCCGCAGGACGAGGTCGAGGTTGGCGATCACCGCGAACCGGCCGGCACGGTCCCACCAGCGGCGGTGCCGACGGCGGTCGCGGAACAGCAGATGCTCGATGAGCAGGAAGTTCCAGGCGACGCCCAGTTGGTTGGCGAGAATCTCGGCCGGTACGTAGTGCAGACCGGTCGCGGTGAGCCCGTACAGCCCGAGCAGGTTCGGCAGGAAGCCGGTGGCGCCGATCAGGCCGAAGCCGACCATGCGGGCGGCGGGCGAGGCGGAGCGCAGGCCGACCAGATGGCGCAGGAATCGCAGGCCCTCCTGGGCCGAGGACTTGGACTCGCCGGCGTATCGGTCCTGGAATACGAAGGGGACCTCGGTGACCTCGCGGGGGCGGCTGCGGACGGCCAGTTCGAGGAGGATCTTGTAGCCGAGGGGCTGGAGGATGTCGGCGGTGACCGCGCTGCGCCGGATCGCGAAGAACCCGCTCATCGGGTCGCTGATGCCGTGCAGCCTGCGCGGGAACAGGGATTTGGTCAGCCAGGTCGCGCAACGGGACACGGCCACGCGGTAGTTGCCCGCGAGCCCGGCCCGGCTGCCGCCCTTGATGTACCGGGAGGCGACCACGAGCCCGGCGTTGGCCCGCTCACCGGTGGCCACCAACTCAGGTACCAGGGAAGGCGGATGCTGGCAGTCGCCGTCCATGACGACGATCCAGTCGGAGGTCGCCGCCTTGATGCCCTCGACGACCGCGCCACCGAGCCCGCCCACCGCCTCCTCGCGGTGGATGACGGTGACGGGGAACGGGCAGTCCTGCGCGGCCTCGGAGATCACCGCGGGCGTGTCGTCCGTGGAGTCGTCGACGAAGACGACCTCGCAGGGCAGCCGCGACGGCACCGACTCGGTGATCCGGCGCAGCAACTCCCCGATGTTCGCGGACTCGTTGAAAGTCGGTACGACGATGGTGACGGCACCGGGCTCCGCCACTTCCGCCGCGCGTACGGCCGGATCGCCCAGTTCACCGGGGACAGTGCTTTCGAAGCTGCTCATCGGACGACGCCTCCCGTGGCCTCGATATGGCGGATCTCGATCCGGTCGTCACCGGTGCCGAAGGTGGCCACCGGGGTCGAATGGTCCATCGCGGCCTTGACGTTGGGCAGATCGACCGCGTCGCGCCGTACTGTCGGAGAGGCGACGACGTAGTCCAGGTCCTTCCAGCCCCTGGGCATCGTCTTCGTCACGGCCGGGTCGAGGTCGGCCTTGTAGAACCAGATGACGCCGAGCCCGGGCTTGTACCCCGCGTGCACGAGGTCGAGCCAGAGCGCGTCGTCGACGAGCACCCGGGTGTGCGCCGGGTCGGCAACCTCGGTAGCGAGCCACCTGGAGGCGGCGCGGTACGGGGCGTTGGCGTCGGCGGTGAGGGCGGTACGGTCACCGTCGTACCAGCGCGGCACGACGTACGCGGCCGACGCGGCGACGAGGACCGCGGCAACCGCGTACCGCACCCAGGTGAGTCGCCGTTTCTCTCCTTCGGCGCGCCGCCGGCGCAGTACCGCGTGGGCGACGCTCGCGATGCCTCCGGCGAGGACCAGGGCGAGGAAGGGCAGCGCCTGGATGACGTACATCGCGGGCAGATAGCCGCTGGGGCGCATCGCGACCAGGGCGAGGATGCCGACGGTGAGGGCCGGTCCGGCGAGTGCACGGGCGGTCACCGACCAGCGCCAGGAGGCGATGAGGAGCAGGGCGCCGGCGAGGCCCCCGAGGGGCAGCACACGGTCGTAGTAGAGCCAGGACTGCAGGACGCCGTACGAGCCGGAGCCCTTGTCGAGGATGAAACCCGAACCGGGCCTGGTCATCTGGTACGTGAGCCCGTCGAACAGCGAGACGTGGCCGCCGCCCGGGAACAACTCGCCCTTGAGCAGGGCGAACAGGGGGTAGGAGAGGCCGATCAGGGCGCAGGCGGTGATGGCCCCGGTGAGCGCGAACTTGCGGGTGTCGCGGTGGCCGTGCCGCCACATGGTGACCAGCAGGGCGGGCAGGATGACGAGCACCGTCTCCTTGGTGAGCACCGCCGCCGCAGCCGCGAGACCGGCGCCGAAGTGGTGCCACAGGTGACGGCTCGGGGAGGCCGCGAGGGTGAAGGCGAGCAGCACCCACATCACCGCGATGTTGTCGAGGAAGATCTCCCGCTGGAGCACGACCGACAGCGGCGAGAGTCCGAACAGCGCCATGGCGAGGCCCGCGGCCCAGCGGGGCAGTGACAGACGGCGCCCCAGGACGTAGACGAGGACCGCGCTGGCCGCGCTGACCAGCAGCATCGCGACGCGCATCGAGCCGACGGTCATCGAGTCGGGGCTGAACAGTGACGGGATCCAGGTCAGGGCGGCCAGCTGGATCCAGCCGAGGGGCGGATGGTCGTACCAGTACGTGTAGTGGGCGAGGCCCTTGCCCTGCTGCACGGCCCACGCCTGCGCGAGGTAGGTGCCCTCGTCGTCGCTCAGGGTCGGATAGTCGGCGATGTTCCAGCCCTGCACGACCATGATGACCACGAGCAGAAGACCGCAGGTCAGAAGGTCGGGGCGGGCGGATCGGAGGCGGCCCCAGCGGCTCGGCGACGGAGTTTCCCGAGGCGCGGAACCAATTTCGGGCGCAGGCTGCCGCTGTGCGGGGACCTTGGGAACCGTGGTCACCGCGGGGAGGGTGGAAGTCACGCGGGAACATCCTCTCGGAACTCAACGGAGTTGAGGTGTGCGCCGACGTGACTGGTCAACTCCCAGTCGCTGCGGCCGCGTTGCTCACGCCACACGGCGCGCACGGCGGCCCCGGCGAGGACCACCTGGTAGAAGGGGCCGCCCACGACGAGCTTGAGATAGTGGACGGGACGGACCCGGAGCCCGTACTGCTTGCCGAAGTCGTGCAGTCCGACGAGCTCGAAGACGAAGGTCACCATGGCGGTGACGAGCGGCAGGAACGTGATGAACGCGACCCCGACGGGCACGTCGAGGAAGAGCGCGACAGCCACGTTGAGCGGGATCACCACCCCGGAGATCGCCTGGAGATAGGGCGTCATCAGGGTGTAGCGGGCAAGCAACCGCTGCCCGAATCCCGGGAGTTGTTTCCAGTCCCCCTTCCGGTACACCTGAAGGAAGCCCTGGTTCCAGCGGGTGCGCTGCTTGAGCAGCGACATCAGCGAGCCCGGGGTCTCCTCCCTGGTCACCATGTCGGAGTCGTAGGCGACGACGACCTTCTTGCCGACGCTGGACAGCCGTACGCCCAGATCACAGTCCTCGGCAAGGCAGTCGGGGTCCCAGCCGGCCGCGTCCCGCAGCACCTCGGTCCGTACGAAGACGGTGTTGCCGCCGAGTGGGATGAACCCCTTCTGCGCGTGCAGATGGAGCCGCGACCGGAACCAGAAGAAGTACTCCAGGCAGTTGCGCAGGCTGTACCAGCTGGAGTTGAAGTTGATGAGCTGGACACCGCCCTGGACGACGTCCGCGCCGGTGGTCCGGAACGCGTGGTCGACGTGGGAGAGCAGCTCCGGGTGGACCTGGTCCTCCGCGTCGAAGACCCCGACGATGTCGCCGCGGCAGTGCGGCAACGCCGTGTTCATGGCCCTCGGCTTGTTCTTCCTCTCGTGGGTGTCCACGACGACCCGGACGCGCGCGTCGCGTTCGGCGGCCCGATCGGCCACCGCCGCGGTCTCGGGGTCGTCGTGCCCGACGATGACGATGATCTCGAAGTCGGTATGACCGGATTCGAGGAGGCGCTGGATGGTGTGGTCCAGGACGGCCTGCTCGTGCCGGGCGGGCAGCAGGAGCGAGAACGACAGTCCCTCACCGCCGTCCGGTCTGTTGAATCGGGTGGAGGCAAGCACTTCCGGCGTACGCCAGGCGTGCATCTGCCACCACAAGGTGAAGGCGGCCATCCAGAACAGGGCCAGCGAAACGGCAGCGATGAAGACAGATGTGAGCAACAGATCCCCCCAGATCCCATACCCCCTGTCGCGACAGGGAGTTACCCCTGCCGCGTTCCGGTGGCGAACCTAGGGGAGGAGTGTGAAGGGGGCGAACTCTTCCGATAAATAGCATGTTTCCGAACGGTGGAGCCTCTAGCCGGATGTATCGGAACACATCCGTAAATCCAGCCCGCCGAACGCGGCGCAGGAAGCCGCGTTCTCTCCCGGTTCACCCTGGTTGGGGCATCTTTCAGCCGCCCAGCGCGACGCGCAGGCGCTCCGGATCGGTCGTCGGAACGTCACAGGTGAAGTTACGGCAGACGTACGCGGTCGGTTCACCGCCGACGAGAATCCGCCCGCCGAGCAACGGCAACTCGTCACTGTCCGCAGTCCCCGCCGCGACGACAGCACCCGGAGCGGTGGACAGAAGTGCCGTACGGTGCAGGACAGTTGTGGCCGGATCATCGAGCGCCGGCCCGACGACGGCAACCTCCCGGGGCCCGTCGAGCAGCGCCTCGGCGACAGCGAGCCCCCACCCGATGAACCGCGGCACACGCGGACCGAGCGCCTTCACGACCCCCAACGCCCGCTCGGCGGCGGCCCGATGGGGCTCGGAACCGGTCTGGGCGGCGTACCCGAGCAGCGCCCCCGCGGCGGCCGTCCACCCGGAGGGCACCGCGTTGTCGGTCGGATCCTGAGGCCGCCGGATGAGCTGCTCGGCGTCACTGGCGGTGTCGTACAGGGCACCCGACTCCGCGTCGACGAACCGCACGAGCACATGGTCGAGCAGGAATCCGGCGAACTCCAGCCACACCCCTTCCCCCGTCACGGAGGCAAGGGCGAGGAACCCCTCGGCGACATCGGCGTAGTCCTCCAACACCCCGGCGTTCGTTCCGACTTGACCGTCCTTGCTGGTACGGGCGAGGTGGACCCGGTCGTCCAGATGAACCCGTACGAGGAGATCGGCGCCGGCCAGCGCGGCGTCCACGAGGTCCGGCCGCTCGAAGTAGGCGCCGGCCTCGGCGAGCGCGGCGACGGCGAGCCCGTTCCACGCGGCGACCACCTTGTCGTCCCGCCCGGGAGCGGGCCTCTCGCGACGGGCGTCGAGCAATCGCGCCTTGACGGACTCGATCTTCTCGGCGTCGAACACGCCCTCGTGCTGCGGAAGTTGGAGAACAGATGCGCCCTCCTCGAAGGTGCCGTCCGCCGTCACGCCGAAGTAGTGCGCGGCAAGCTCCGCGTCCTCGTCGCCGAGCACCTCGGTGAGCTGGGCCGGCGTCCACACGTAGTAGGCACCTTCGACGTGCTTGCCTGCCCCGTCGTCGCTGTCGGCATCGAGCGCGGAAGCGAACCCCCCTTCGTTCGTGCGGAGTTCACGCACCATGAAGTCGGCGGTCTCCAGTGCGACGCGCCGGGCGAGCTCGGAACCGGTGGCGCGCCAGAGATGGGCGTACACACGGCACAGCAGCGCGTTGTCGTACAGCATCTTCTCGAAGTGGGGCACGACCCACTCCCGGTCGACGGAGTACCGGGCGAAGCCACCGCCGAGCTGGTCGTAGATCCCGCCCCTGGCCATGCGCTCGCAGGTGTCCTGGGCCATCTGCAGCGCCCCCTCGGCCCCCGTACGGGCGCTGTGCCGCAGCAGGAACTCCAGGGCCATGGACGGCGGGAACTTCGGGGCGCCGCCGAATCCGCCGCGCTGGGCGTCGTACTCCCGGGTGAGCCCGAGCAGCGCCCGCGCCTGCTCCTCCTCACCGGGCGCCTCGGTGCCGCCGTACTGGAGCTCCCTCTCGGCGAGGTCCCGTGTGATCTTCCCTGCGACCTCGGAGACCTCGTCCCGCCGGTCGGTCCAGGCGGCCCGGACCCCCTCCAGCACCTCCCGGAAGGAGGGCATGCCGCTGCGGGGCTCGGGCGGGAAGTAGGTACCGAAGTAGAAGGGCTCGGCGTCCGGCGTGAGAAACACCGTCATGGGCCAGCCGCCCTGTCCGGTCGCCGCCTGGACGGCCTCCATGTAGACGGCGTCGACGTCGGGACGCTCCTCGCGGTCGACCTTGATGTTCACGAAGTGCTCGTTCATGAAAGCGGCGACTGCTTCGTCCTCAAAGCTCTCGCGAGCTAGGACATGACACCAATGGCAGCTGGAATAGCCGACGCTCAGGTGTACGGCAACACCCCGCTGTCGCGCCTCCGCGAAGGCCTCGGCCGACCAGGGCCACCAGTCGACCGGGTTGTCGGCGTGCTGGAGGAGATAGGGGGACGTCTCATGGGCCAGTCGGTTCGGCATGGGGTCCATCCTGCCGGACGGGCCCGGCCAACCGTGCGACGGCCACTTCTCATAAGGTCACGCCCACCGACGCAACCCGATCCCCTCAGCGTCGGACGGGTTCCAGCCGCGAGTAGTCCCACACACGGCTTCCCTTCATCCCAGGTCGGACGATGCAATGGGTGAGGACGGACGCGATGACTCCTCGCTTTTCCTCAAGACTCATCTCGCCGGACTGCCAGCGTTGTCGCACAGACTCGGGCAGCCTCGTATGCTCCGGAGTTTCGGGAAACAGCAGGTGTTCCAGGGTCTCGTCGGCCAACGGTCCGCTGATGGCACATCGCCCGCAGCTACGGCAGGCATAGACGTAGGGACTCCGCTTGCTTCTCCCTTTCTGAGCGCACATCGCTCCGCAGCACATCGTGCCGTCGGGGCGCTCCGCCCCACAGCGGAGAAAGCCAGTGGCGAGGCGACTGGGGGCAGGTTTCCTCTTCCCAGTGAGTCTCGGAGCACCACTGCCCCTGTGCAGGTAGAGACTGCCGGGCGAAAACGTCCCGCATACTGCTTGCCACTGATCTGGGGCCACGATGGGTTCCCACTGGCCCAGTACGGGCTGCCGCGTCTCCGGCATCAGCAGCAGCTCACCCCTGTTCGCCCGGTATCCGCACACCCTGGGCGCGGTGAGGATCTGTGTGACCGTCTGGGCGTTGGGTCTACCGCCACGGGTGCCGGTGGCTCCGAGATCACACCAGTCCCGCGCGATGGCCCGGATCGCCTTCCCTTCGATGCGGTCCGTGATCGCCTGCTCGACGAGTTGGGCCTCATCCGGGTGAAGAGTGATCCTGTCCTCCCGCCAGCCGAAGGGACGCGGCCCGCTGTGCGGCACCCCCTCGACGGCGCGCGCCCAGTGCCAGTCCGTCAGCCTCCTGCTCCGGATTCGCGTTTCCGTGATCGCCGCGTTCAGCGAGCGCACGGCCTGCATCAACCCATCCTGCGAGTACGGATCTCGGACGCCCTCCGCATCGACGTAAACGCGTCCCGGCCGACAGGTCAGTGCCTCGAAGAACTGTGCAAGATCCTCCGCCCGGCGATACAGCCGGTCGTCCGCGACGCAGACGACCCCTTCGATCTGTTGTCCGCTGTCGGTGTGCCCACGCACCAGGTCGGCGACCAGACGGTTGAACTCAGGCCGCACGATCCCTGCCCTGGACGCGCTGAGGCCGTTGTCGCTGTAGGCCTCGACCACCCTGCAGCCATGTTCGTGCGCGGTCCGCTCATTGATGAGCAACTGATGGCGCACACCGTGTCCGTCACGCTGGCGGATGTCCTCGGACGTCCGCGCATAGGAAACAACCGGAATCAGTCCGGCCGGTCGACTCTCATCACGCTTTTCCACACCCCCGGATCGATAATGATCTCGACATACGGATGAACGAGCGAGCCACTCGAACGTCACGGACCCGGCTCCACTGATCGTTGGCCCTCTCGCGCTCTTGCCTTCCGCGACGGACACTCATAGGCAAAGCAGGTGACGTCAGAGGGGGACACCATGCGGGACAGCCACCGGGCGGAAGCCGAGCGGCTGTTGGGCCGGGCCGTGGAGGAAGAGGTGCGGCAGTCCGGGGGGCGTACGGACGGGGGTGCGCTGCTCACCCGGGCGCGCGGGGCGCTGGACACCATGGCGCAGTCGTCCGCGGAGGAGTACGCCGCGTACACGCGGGCGCTCGACGAGGCGAAGGCCGGGCAGCTCACCTTCGGGCAGCGCTACGCCCGGGAGGGTGCCGGAACTCCGTTGCTGGTGGCGGCTGTTGCCGCGCTCGCGGCAGGCATCGCCGACCTGGCGCTCGGCACCGGCACAGGCACCGCCGTGGGGGCGGCGCTGACCGTGGGTGTCGTGGGCGCCGCCGCGACCGTCCTAAAGGTGACCGCCTCCCATCTGCCGGCCGCCCACCACCGGGCCGGAGCGGTGAGTCAGCCCGGCGGGCCCGAACAGCTGCGGCTGACCTGGCTGACGGCGCTGGAGGTACGCGGCATCCGGCCGTTCCTCGACCAGCAGCGGGTGCTCAGCGCGTCCACCGGGCCGAAGAAGTCGGGGCCGAGGCTGCGCGGCAGCGACAAGAGCGCGGCGGCCCGCACGCGTAGCGTCCTCGATCAGTCGTTCGCCCAACTCCCGGACCCGGACGAGCCGTTCGCGGGCCGACGGCAGGAACTGGCCCGTATCCGGCAGTGGGTGCACGCGGCCCGGGCGAGTACGGAGACCCGGCCGACCCTGGTCGTCCTGCACGGCGCGTCCGGCAGTGGCCGCAGCGCGCTCGCCATCCACGCGGCGCACGATCTGCGGGACCAGTTCCGGGGCGCGTGCGTGGTGGATCTGCGCGGCGACAGTCCGAAGGAGCCGCCGCTGCCCACCCGCGACGCCCTTCTGTACCTGCTCAACCGGCTCGGCGCCTCCCGCGAACAGTCGCTCTTCCGCGAGCGTTCCTCACCGGACCAGCAGGTCAGAAGGCTGACCGAGCTCTACAACCAGCATCTCACCGGGGTCCCGGTGACGATCGTCCTGGACGACGCCCAGGACCCCGAGCAGGTCCGCACGCTCATCCCGGAGCGCTCCGACAGCCTCGTCATCGTCACCGCCCGCGAGCCTCTCGCCCTTCCGGCAGACCTGCCCTTCTGGGTCCATCAGCTGCCAGTGGAGCCCCTGGACGCGGCGGGCGCGGAGGAGCTGCTGAACGCGTCCGCGCAGGCCGAGCCGGGGTCGGGATCAAGTCCGTACGATGCCGAATCCGCCGAGCGGATAAGGGAGTTGTGCGGCGGGCTGCCACTGGCGCTGCGCGTCGCGGGCTCCTCGCTGGGCCCGCGCAGCCAGCGCCGGCTGGCCGCCGACCTGGGCGCGTACGGCCCGGTCGAGCCGGTGGAGCGGGTGCTGTGGCTGCGTTACACCGACCAGTCGGATCAGGCCCGGCGGCTGCTGCGCAGGCTGGCGCTGGCAGGCCGGGCCTCGCTCGGCGCGGCTGCTGCCGCTGCCCTCCTCGCCACGGACCGGACGGAGGCGACCCGTCAGCTTGACGCGCTCGCCCGCGCGGGCCTGATCGACCATGTCCGGGGCAGCCGTTACCGCCTGCACGACCTGGTCCGTGCCTTCGCGCAGGCCCGCCTCCAGGACGAGGAGGAACCGGCGGAGCGCACGGCCGCGCAGGAACGCCTGATCGTGAGCTACGGCGAGCTGGCCGACTCGGTGCTGCGCCTGGTCGACGGCAACATGTCGACCCGCTCGGACCGCTTCAGCCCGCACGGCTTCACCTCCCTCGACGAGGCGCTGCGCTGGCTGGACGACGAGTCGAGCTTCATCACGGCGACGCTGCGGCACGCGGACGGCGTCAACCAGGCCGCCGTACTCAACCTGCTG
The DNA here is from genome assembly GCF_010548275.1 of Streptomyces sp. SID12488. GTDB lineage: Bacteria > Actinomycetota > Actinomycetes > Streptomycetales > Streptomycetaceae > Streptomyces. Next base: position 359,542 of record NZ_JAAGLT010000003.1, on the reverse strand, counting down.
GGCGCGTTGTGCGACTACTGCCTGCTGCGCGGCGATCTCTACCGGCTCGGCGAGATCAGTGAGCTGGCGGAGTCGGTGGACCAGGGGCTGCTGGTCCGCTCGGTGCAGTGGCGTACGGGTATCGCGGCCCGTCAGCTGGGCGAGCTGGACAAGGCACGCACAACGCTCACCTCGGTCGTCGAGCTGTACATGGAGGCCCACCACGACGCGGGCGCCGCCCGGGCCCTGTGCTCGCTCGGCATCACGCTGCATCACCAGGGCAACCTGATCGAGGCGGCGGCGAAACTCCAGGAGGCCCTGGACCTCCAGCAGGCGCCCGAACTGGCGACCGACCGCGCCTGGACGATGCACGCCCTCGCCGCCGTCGAGCGTGACCGCTCCCGCCTCGCCGAGGCCTGGGACCTGCTGACCCGTTCCCTGGTCCTGCACAAGGAGGGCGAGTCGATCCACGGCGAGGCGTGGGCCCACTTCCAGCTCGGTCAACTGGGCCTGCGGATGGGCGACGTACCGCGCGCCGAGTCCGAACTGCGCACGGCCCTCGATCTGTACGGCCGTACGCGCGACGCCCGTGGCGAGGCCTGGGCCCTGACCCAGCTGGCCCGGGCCCGGCTGGTCGCCGGGGACGCGTCGGCGGCGGTGGACGGGCTGCGGCGGGCGGCGGCCGTGCACCGGGACAACGAGGACGCGCGCGGCGAGGCGTGGTCGGTCTACTACCTGGGCCAGTCCCTGGAGGAGACGGGCAACCTGGATCTGGCGGTCCGCGAGCTGGAACGTTCCCGCACGATGTTCTCCCGCATCCGGGACGTCTACGGCCTGGCCTGCGCCCGCCATCACTCGGCCCGCGTCACCCGTGACCAGCGGGCCGTCCAGACGGGCTCGCTGCGCAACTCGGGCTTCGCCCGCCAGCTCCTGGTGGACGCCCGCGCCGACTTCCAGCGCATCGGGGTGGCCCACGGCGAGGCCTGGACCTGCCTGGAGCTCGCGATCGTCGACGCGGGCAACGCCCGCACCCAGCAGGCGCTGGCTCTGTGCGACGAGGCGATCGGCCTGTTCACCTCGTACGGCGACCGGCGCGGCGAGGACTGGGCGCGTTTCCTGCGCTGCACCCTGCTGCCGTACGCGGCCCCCGGCGGCGTCGACATCGGCACGGCGGTGGCCCAGGAGGAGCTGTCCCAGCTCTCCCGCAGCCGCCACCCGTCCCGCGACGACAAGCTCGACGACTTCGTCGACGCCTACCAGCTCCTCCTGGAGCGCGGTGTGGCCCTGGAGTCGGGCTGGCAGGGGTGGCGCCTGGGCATGATCCCGAACCGGCACGCCCGGGAGGTCATGGGGGTGCCGGTGGCGGCGGCAGGCCGGCGGTAGGGCGGGAGGCACGGTCACCGGGTGCAGGGCACCCGGTGCGGCCTCAGTCCTGCGCGGAACCCTTGGCCGATCCCCTGGCCGCTCCGTTGGCCGCCCCGCTTGCCGTTTCCTTGGTGGCGGCGGGGGTTTGCTCGGGGTCCGGCGCCTCCTTGAACTCGATCCTGCCCATCTGCTTGTTCATGGACTTCATCAGGGCCCACACGGCGAGAGCCATCACCGCGAACACGATGAAGCCGAGGACACCGGGGGTCACCTTGTCCTCGTCGACCTCCGCCGCGAACGGAAGGAGATGTGTCATTGCCAGGCTTGCGCTTGCGCTCATGTCAGGCATTGTCGCGGATGCCCGCAAAGAGGTCGTCCTCGGGGAGGGAAGTGTCCACGAGCGACTTCGCGAGCTCGTACTCCTCCGTCGGCCAGACCTCCCGCTGAAGCTCCATCGGCACCCGGAACCAGCCCCCGTCGGGGTCGATCTGGGTGGCGTGCGCGAGCAGCGCCTTGTCGCGGATCTCGAAGAAATCGGCGCACGGAACATGCGTGGTCAGCGTGCGCTCGGTGCGCTCGAACTCCGACCACCGCTTCAGCCAGTCCCCGTACGGCGACTCCATGCCGCGCTCGATCAGCGCGTTGTGCAGCGCCTCGGTGCGCGGCCGGTTGAAGCCCTGGTTGTAGTACAGCTTCCGCGGCTGGTACACCGGGCCGAATTCCGACTCCGGGTAGGTCTCGGGGTCGGCGGCGCCCTCGAAGGCCACCATCGAGATCGTGTGGGTCATGATGTGGTCGGGGTGCGGGTACCCGCCGTTCTCGTCGTACGTCGTGATCACCTGCGGGCGGAACGAGCGGATCTGCTTCACCAGTTCCCCGGCCGCCTTGTCCACGTCCTCCAGGGCGAAGCAGCCCTCGGGGAGCGGAGGCAGCGGGTCGCCCTCGGGCAGGCCGGAGTCGACGAAACCGAGCCACTCCTGCTTGATGCCGAGGATCTCGCGGGCCTCGTCCATCTCCTTCTTGCGTACCTCGTGGATGTTCTCCTCGATGTACTTGTCGCCCTGCAGTTTCGGGTTGAGGATGGACCCGCGCTCCCCGCCCGTGCAGGTCACGACGAGCACGTCCACCCCCTCGGACACGTACTTCGCCATGGTGGCCGCACCCTTGCTCGACTCGTCGTCGGGGTGCGCGTGCACGGCCATCAGTCGCAGCTGGTCAGTCAAGACTCAATCCTCGTAAGTCGGCATCCGGTGTGAGCGGGTGCGATGAGCGGCTTCTATAGTGACCGAACCGAGCGGCCAATAATTCCGGGGCCCGGCTTTCCGGGCCTTCGCGGAGAGGACGATCATGAGTACGGCGAGCACGCGACTGCCCGAGGGACGGTACGGCCGCTCCACGGACGAGCGGGCCGACCGCAAGCTCAAGATCGTCGCCGCTGTCCTCGGTTCGGTACTGCTCGTCGTGGTCGGCTGGTTCGGTTACCACTACGTCGTCGGCAACAAGATCAGCGCCGAGATCATCACCTTCAAGACGTACGACGACTCGGTCAAAGTGCATCTGGAGGTCCGCAAGGACTCCGGCACGAACGGCTACTGCACGGTCCGCTCCCAGGCCGAGAACGGTGCCGAGGTCGGCCGCGCCGACTTCCGCTTCGACGGTGACGCCACCCGCATCGACCGGCTCGTCACACTCCGTACGACGTCCCAGGGGACCACGGCCGAGCTGCTCGGCTGTCACAGCGACTGAGGCCGCCGGCCGGGTCATCAGTGGGGCCATCAGCGGGGGTCATCAGTGGGGTCACACTCATCACACAAGTGCTGACCTGCGCTGACGTTTTTCTGATGGCTTATGTCCTCCCCCTGTCGCCGCTGAATTGTTAGGCTCGTGGTTTCGCCCATCCGTGAAGGAACATTCTTCTGGTAGGGCGTTGCTTTGTATTCCCAGTACCTACGAGGAGCACCTGTGACCCAGACCAGCGAGAACGTCACCTGGCTCACCCAGGAGGCGTACAACAAGCTCAAGGACGAGCTTGAGCACCTTACTGGTCCTGCGCGCACGGAGATCTCCGCCAAGATCGCCGCTGCACGCGAGGAGGGCGACCTGCGCGAGAACGGCGGGTATCACGCCGCCAAGGAGGAGCAGGGCAAGCAGGAACTCCGTGTGCGCCAGCTGACCCAGCTCCTGGAGAACGCGAAGGTCGGCGAGGCTCCGGCGGCGAACGGTGCGGTCGCGCCCGGCATGGTCGTGACCATCGCCTTCGACGGCGACGAGGACGACACGCTGACCTTCCTGCTCGCGTCACGCGAGTACGCCAGCTCCGACATCGAGACCTACTCGCCGCAGTCTCCGCTCGGCAGCGGGGTGAGCGGCAAGAAGGTCGGCGCGGACGCGCAGTACGAGCTGCCCAACGGCAAGCGCGCCAACGTGAAGATCCTGAAGGCAGTGCCCTACCAGAGCTGACCTTCCGGAACCGACCCTTCGAACCTGTCGGACCCGTCGGAATCCCTTGCCTCGGCCCTTACGAGCCCCCGGCGCCCAGTGGGCGCCGGGGGCATCGTCATGCCCGGGTCGCCGTCATGCCGTGGCGGAGCGGTACTTGCGGACCGCCAGGGTCCTGAATATGAGGACGATCAGGACCGAGTAGATGACCGAGGCCCACACGGGGTGCTGCATGGGCCAGGCGTCCGACGGTGAGACGCCGGGGTTGCCGAACAGTTGCCGGCAGGCCTGCACCGTGGCGCTGAACGGGTTCCAGTCGGCGACGTGACGCAGCCAGGGGGTCATCCGGCTGGAGTCCACGAACGCGTTCGACACGAAGGTGACCGGGAAGAGCCAGATCAGTCCGCCGGACGTCGCCGCCTCGGGCGTACGCACGGACAGGCCGATCAGGGCGCCGATCCAGGTGAACGCGTATCCCGTCAGGAGAAGCAGCCCGAAGGCACCGAGCACCTCACCGATGTTGGTGTGGGTGCGCCAGCCGACCAGCAGGGCGACCACCGCCAGTACGAACAGCGTGAGCGCCGTCTGCACGAGGTCGGCGAGCGTGCGCCCGGTGAGCACCGCGCCGCGCGCCATGGGCAGGGAGCGGAAGCGGTCGATGAGGCCCTTGTGCATGTCGTCGGCGATGCCCGCGCCGGCACCCGCCGTGGCGAAGGTGACGGTCTGGGCGAAGATGCCGGCCATCAGGAACTCGCGGTAGGTGCCGGGGTCCGTGGAGCCGTCGATGTTCATGGAGCCACCGAAGACGTACGCGAAGAGCACCACGAACATGATTGGTTGGATCAGCCCGAATATCACCATCTCGGGGATCCTGGTCATGCGGAGCAGGTTCCGCTTCGCGATGACCAGGGAGTCGCGGATCAGTTGGCTGAAGGGGTTCGTGGGCGCCGTTGCGGGCACCGCGTCGGTGACGGCACTCACTTGTCGGTCTCCTTTCCGTTCTCTTTCCCGCTTTGCTTCGCGCCGTTCTCCTCGTCCTTCACCTCGGCCAGGTGGCCCGTCAGGGAGAGGAAGACGTCGTCGAGGGTCGGGCGGCGCAGGCCGATGTCGTCGATCTCGATGCCGCGGGTGTCCAGTTCACGGATGACCTCCGCGAGGAGCTTCGCGCCGCCTGTGACGGGCACCGTGAGTTTGCGCATGTGTTCCTGGACGGTGACCTCGCCCTGGCCCTTACCGAAGGCGCCCAGCACCTCGGACGCGGTCGTTATGTGCTCGCGCTCGTGCACGACGACCTCGACGCGCTCGCCGCCGGTGCGGGCCTTGAGCTGGTCGGAGGTGCCGCGGGCGATGACACGGCCGTGGTCGACCACCGCGATGTCGTGCGCGAGGTGGTCGGCCTCCTCCAGATACTGCGTGGTCAGCAGCAGCGTCGTCCCTCCGGAGACCAACTGCTTGATTACTTCCCACAGTTGCTGGCGGTTGCGCGGGTCGAGGCCGGTCGTCGGTTCGTCCATGAACATCACCGGCGGAGAGACGACCAGGGCCGCCGCGAGGTCGAGTCGGCGGCGCATGCCTCCGGAGTAGGTCTTCGCGGGGCGGTCGGCGGCGTCCGCGAGGTGGAACTGCTCCAGCAGTTCGGCCGCGCGGGCCTTCGCCGCCTTCGCCTTCATCTGGTACAGCTGACCGACCATCTGGAGGTTCTCGCGGCCGGTCAGATACTCGTCGACCGCGGCGAACTGGCCGGAGAGGCCGATCGAGCGGCGGACGGCGTCGGGGTGCTTCAGGACGTCGATGCCCGCGACGACCGCCGAGCCGCTGTCGGGCCGCAGCAGGGTCGTCAGACAGCGGACGGTGGTGGTCTTGCCGGCTCCGTTCGGCCCGAGCAGACCGAGGACCGTGCCCTCCGGGACGTCCAGATCGACGCCGTCCAGAGCCCTTACGTCACCGAAGGTCTTCACCAGGCCTTCGGCATAGATGGCGCCTGGCATATCTGTTCTCCACGTCGTTGGGGATTACCGCAAGAGCCTAGATTTTTCTCCTTCGTCCCGCCCGGCGAGCCGGAGAAGAAGGATTGGGTTGAGGTTGAGGATGAGAGAGCGGCCGAGAGTGCGGGTGCAGTGGCGTGACACACACCATAACGCGATGTATCGCGTCTCTCAATACATTTTTCCGGAGGCCACCCGTCCGAGTGAGTGACCTCAGTCGATGACGAGGTATCCGGCCTCGCGCAGCGCCAGACCGACCTCGGCGCAGTGCGTCGGACCCTTCGTCTCCAGGTGCAGCTCGACCTCCGCCTCCGTGAGCCCCAGCCGCGGATCGGTCCGGACATGGCTCACGTCGAGGACATTAGCGTCGACCACTGACAACACCCCGAGCAGCGTCGCGAGGGCGCCCGGCCGGTCCGTCAGACGCAGCCGAACCGCCAGGTAGCGGCCCTGTGCGGCCATGCCGTGACGCAGGATGCGCTCCAGCAGCACCGGGTCGACGTTGCCGCCGGACAGCACCGCGACGACCGGTCCCTCGAAGGCCCCGGGCTCGCTCAGCAGTGCCGCGACCGGGCTCGCCCCCGCCGGTTCCACGACGAGCTTGGCGCGCTCCAGGCAGAGCAGCAGCGCGGCCGACAGCTCGTCCTCGCTGACCGTGCGGACCTCGTCGACCAGCTCGCCGATGATCCCGAACGGCACGTCGCCGGGCCGCCCGACCTTGATCCCGTCGGCCATCGTGACCGGGTTGGCGACCGACACCGGCCGACCGGCCGCCAGCGAGGGCGGATACGCGGCGGCTCCCGCCGCCTGTACGCCCACGATCCGTACGTCGGGCCGCACCGACTTCACTGCGACCGCGATCCCGGCGGCCAGGCCGCCCCCGCCGATCCCGACGAGGATCGTGCGTACCTCGGGGCACTGTTCCAGGATCTCCAGGCCCACCGTGCCCTGCCCGGCGATGATGTCGGCGTGGTCGAAGGGGTGGATCAGCACCGCGCCCGTCCGGTCCGCGTGCTCCTGGGCGGCGATCAGCGTCTCGTCGACGACCTGGCCGTGCAGCCTCACCTCGGCGCCGTACTCGCGGGTGGCGCTGATCTTCGGCAGCGGGGCACCCTGCGGCATGAACACGGTGGCACGCACGCCGAGCAGCGCCGAGGCCAGCGCGACCCCCTGCGCGTGGTTGCCCGCACTGGCCGCGACGACACCGGCGGCCCGCTCCTCGGGCAGCAGCCCGGCGATACGGACGTACGCTCCGCGCAGCTTGAAGGACCCGGTCCGCTGGAGGTTCTCGCACTTGAGGTGCACCGGCGCGCCCACCAGCTGGGACAGATACCGGCTGCCCTCCATGGCCGTCACCCGTGCCACACCCATGAGCATCTTCTGGGCACCGCGTACGTCGTCGAGCGTGACGGGCCTCAGGGAGTGCAAGGAGTCAGCCGTGCTGTAGCTCATGACCCAAGTCTCGCAGTTCACAGGCGCGCGCTCACGGTGTGACCAAGCTCCGAGATCGGTTTTCGCAGCGTCGGTACGGGCCGCCTTTCTGCCGCGTACCCTGTCCCCCAACCCAGCACCCCTTTGATGAAGCGAGCCCCCGGCCATGCCCACAACACCTGAAATGTCGATGGACATGACGACCGTCGGTGACAGCGGTCTCCTCGACACGTTGCAGCACGAGGTCGCGGTGTTCGCGCGCCGTGCCGAACAGACCCGGCTCGGGGGAGTCGGGCAGGTGCGCAACTCCATGGACCGCGCCGCGTATCTGCTGCTCAACCGCCTCGACAAGGAAGGCCCGATGGGCGTCAAGGCGCTCGCCGCGAGCATGGGCATCGACTCGTCGACGGTCACCCGACAGGTGGCTCCGCTCGTCGACACGGGCCTCGTCAAGCGCACCTCGCACCCTGAGGACGGGCGGGCGGTGGTCCTCCAGCTGTCCCCGCGCGGGCTCTCGCGGCTGGAGGAAGTCCGTTCGTCGAGGCGTCAGTTGATGGCCGAGCTGACGGAGGAGTGGGCACCGGAGGAGCGCGAGGTGTTCTGCACGCTCCTCACGCGCTTCAACACCGCGCTCTCCGCCCGTCAGGCCTCGCAGGGCATCCCGGTGGGGGAACCGGAGTCCGCCTCCTGACCGACTCCTGACAGCTCCTGCGTCCTGGCTCTTGACCGGCGGGCGGCACCTGGCCTCAGATGAGACCGGGTCCTTGTCGTACGGCGGGAGGCACGGTGCGAGAACGGCAGGTGTCCCAGGGTGCCGGACCGGCCAGGGACTTCGAGGCGTTCGTCGCGGGCGCGGCGGGCCGGCTGCTGTACACGGCCACGTTGCTCACGGCGGAGGCGCCGCGCGACAACCCGCGCGCGCGGCGCCTGCTCATACACGCCTTCGCGCACACGTACGCGTGCTGGGACCGGATGCGCGGCGAGGACCCGTACGACCGGACCCGCCAGTATCTCGCCGTACGCTTCGCGCACGGGGCCTGGCACCAGTACGGCGGTCTCGGCCGGGCCCGCCCGCACCCCGGCAGCGCGCTGGCGCTGCTCACCCCCCAGCAGCGGCTGATCCTGGTCCTGCGGCTGTACGAGGGGGTCGGTGAGGAGCAGACGGCGGCGCTGCTCGGTCTGCCCACGGAGCGCGTGCACACGATCTGCGACCGGGCGACGGCGACGCTTCTGCATCCGCCGCGGGGGCCGGCGCCGACTGTGGCCGGGCCGAAGGTGGTGCCGTCGTGAGCCGGCGGGACCGGGAGGCCGCCGCGCGGCAGCTGATGGAGGGTACGCCGCCTCCGGTACCGCCCGACCTGTACGTGGAGGTCGTACGGCGTGGCAGCCACATGTTGCGGCGCAGGCGGGCGGCGCGGCGGCTGATGTGGCTGCTGCTGCTCTTCGCGGTGGTCGTCTTCAGCGTGTGGGCGGGGATGGTCCACCCCTGGGTGGAGCCGCCGTCGAAGACGACTCCACCTCTGAACGGCTGGTGAGAGGCCTCTCTAGCCGAGGGCCTGCTGGAGGTCTTCCAGGAGGTCGTCGACGTTCTCGATGCCCACGGAAAGGCGTACGAGGTCGCCCGGAACCTCCAGGGCCGACCCGGCGACGGAGGCGTGCGTCATGCGCCCCGGGTGCTCGATCAGGGACTCCACGCCGCCGAGGGACTCGCCGAGCGTGAACACCTTGGCACGGTTGCAGACCTCGACGGCCGCCTCCTCGCCGCCCTGGACCTGGAACGACACCATGCCGCCGAACGCCCGCATCTGCTTGGCGGCGACCTCGTGACCGGGGTGCTCCGGGAGCCCCGGGTAGAGAACGCGCGTCACGCGCGCGTGCCGGGTGAGCATGTCGGCGATCTTTGTGGCGTTCTCGCTGTGCCGGTCCATCCGCACGGCGAGCGTCTTGGCGCCGCGCAGCACCAGCCAGGAGTCGAAGGGGCCGGCGACGGCGCCCATCGCGTTCTGGTGGTACGCCAGCTCCTCGCCGAGTTCCTGGTCACCGGTGACCAGCGCGCCGCCGACGACGTCGGAGTGGCCGCCCATGTACTTGGTCAGGGAGTGCACGACGACGTCCGCGCCGAGGGCCAGCGGCTGCTGGAGGTAGGGCGTGGCGAAGGTGTTGTCGACGACGAGCCGGGCGCCTGCCTCACGGGCGATCTGGGCGACCGCGGCGATGTCGGTGATGCCGAGGAGGGGGTTGGAGGGCGTCTCCACCCAGACGGCCTTGGTCTTCGGGGTGAGGGCGGCCCGTACGGAGGCCGGGTCGCTGGTGTCGGCGACCGACCATTCGACGCCCCAGCGGGCGACGACCTTCGCGAAGAGACGGAACGTGCCGCCGTACGCGTCGTTCGGGATGACCACGTGGTCGCCGGGGCTGAGCAGCGTACGCAACAGGCAGTCCTCGGCCGCCAGTCCGGACGCGAACGCGAGTCCGCGGCGACCGCCCTCCAGCGCCGCGAGGTTCTCTTCGAGGGCGGTACGGGTCGGATTGGCGCTGCGGCTGTACTCGTAGCCGCCGCGCAGCCCGCCGACGCCGTCCTGCTTGTAGGTCGAGACCTGGTAGATCGGCGGGACGACCGCGCCGGTGAGGGGATCCGCGGTGTTGCCCGCGTGGATCGCGAGGGTCTCGAAGTGCTGACTGATGTGCCTGTCGCTCATGTGCACCGAGGGTAATGCGCCCGAGGGTTTGTTGACTGCCACCGCCCCGGGGCCCGGTGCGGGGCGGGCCTGGTTCGCCAATTGTCAGAGGCGTCTGGTTCGCTTGGGGCATGCAGATTCTCTGGGTCCTGATGGCGCTGGTCATGCTGGGCTTCGTGGTGTTGCCGTTCGTGCGGCGCAGGAGTGCCGGTATTCAGCAGGTCTCCCCCGGCGACCCGGACGCCGCGGACCCGGCGAACTACGGCTTCGTGCGGCAGGAGGAGCTGGACGTCCGTATGCCCGGCCCGGACCAGGATCTGCTGGACGTCCTGGACGTCGTGCAGCGCACGCGGGACTACAGAGCGGCGGCGCAGCTGCTCGCCGGCACGGAGAGGGACGGCGAGCGGCGCTGGCAGCGCGTGCAGGCCTTCGCGGGCGCCGCGTCGCTGGAGCTGCGGCAGCGCCCCGGCGGGGTGAGCGAGTCGCCGGGCGGCCAGTGGCTGCGGGTGTGGCGGACGGAGACGCCCAAGGACGCGGGCGGCGCGGCGGTGCACGCGGAGTTCCTGGTGCAGCAGGCGTGGCGGACGTCGACGCCCGGCACGGACGAGTTCCGGATCATCATGGAGGAGGCGAAGGCGGCGTGCGGCGACGCGGCGCTCCTCTCCCCCGGTGACCCGATCCCGTACATCGTCGAGCTGTCGGTGGCGCGCGGACTGGCGTACTCCCGGCCGGAGTTCGAGCAGCTCTGGCTGAAGATCCTCGACCGCGCGCCGGAGCACATGGGGGCGCATCTCGCGGCCCTGCACTACTGGTGCGAGAAGTGGCACGGCTCACGCGCGCTGGCGATGTCGTTCGCGGAAGCGGCGGCGGCCCGGGCTCCGCAGGGTTCGCTGCTGGCGGCGATGCCCCTGTTCGCGGTCTTCGAGCATCTGCCCGAGGTGAACCTGGTCAGCGGCTTCTACCAGAGCGAGGTGGTGACGAAGTCGATCCACGGCGCGTTGTACGCGGTCCACGCGGCCCGGCCGGGCGACCCGATGCTCGCCCACGTACGCCACCTGCTGATCTTCTTCCTGGTGCGCTCCGAGCGCTGGGCGGAGGCCATGAACCAGCTGGTGCACGTGGACGGCCATGTGGGCGCCCTCCCCTGGACCCTCACCGCCGACCCGGCGTCGGAGTTCGCGGTGTACCGGGCGCTGGCGGTGGCAGGCTACGAGGCGAACGGCGGGAACCCGGCGACGCTGCTGCGGTGAGGGTGGACGCGGGACGGTGGCTGTGAGAGTCAGAGGCGCCGGGGGCAGGGGAAGGTCAGGGAGCGCCCGTCCGGTGGCATGATCATGTCTTGCCTGCCCGCGTGCCCGTACGCGATACTCCGCTTTCCCCCACCAGCCGGTCATGACCCCACCGCTCGGCCGCGCGCCCTTCCTACCGTCCCCGTTCCCCGTGGAGGGATCCCGGCCCGATGGGCTCGACCCTGCGCGCGCTGCGCGCTCTCGTACTGCTCGCCGGCTTCTATCTGCTCGGCGTGCTCCTGCTGGCGGTACTCGCCGGCACCGACTACCTGCTCTTCGCGCACGCCCCGACCGCCCTCGCGACAAAGCTGGCCGTCATCTCCGTACTGCTGGCGATTCCGTTGGTCCGCGGCCTGCTCATGCTGCGCACACCGAAGGGCGAGGAGCCCGCAGGCCTGCCCGTGACCGAGGCGGACGAGCCGGAACTCTGGCGTGCTGTGCGGGAGTTGGCCGACCAGGTCGGCACCCGCGCCCCGTCCCGCATCCTGCTCACCGGCGACGTCAACGCCGCCGTCAGCGAGGACGCCCGCCTGCTCGGCCTGCTCCCCGGCCCGCGCACGCTCTGTCTCGGCGTACCCCTGATGCAGGGCCTGACCGAGGCCCAACTGCGCGCGGTCCTCGCCCATGAACTGGGCCATTACGCCGGCTCCGACACCCGCCTGGCCGCCCCCACCCTGCGCGGACGTGTCCAACTCCTGCGCACCATAAGGAACTTCGAGGAGCGGGCCGGCAGCACGGAGGCCCGGGAGCGGGCCCGGCAGGAGCGGAAGAACGCCAGGGCCCAGGCCAGGGGCAAGGACGGCCGGGAGATCGACACGGGCGGCGCGGGCATCACGTACCGCGTGCTGGCCCGGATCTACACGGCGTACGCCGAGTTGTACCTCCGCGCCACGCTCGCCGACTCCCGCCGCCGGGAGTACGCCGCCGACGCCTCGGCCGCCCGGATCGCCGGACGCGACGCCACCGCGTCCGCACTGCGCGAAATCCCGGTGCTGACCGGCGCGTTCGCGTTCTACGCGCGCAGCTACGCCACCCTGGGCGCCGACGCCGGGCTGCTGCCGCCGCGCGGTGAGGTGTTCGGCGGCTTCGGCCGGATGCTGACCGCCCGCCAGCTCGAACTGGCGGGCATGCGCAGCGAGTTGCCCACGGAGCCGGTATCGCCGTACGACTCCCACCCGCCTGTCACCGACCGCGTACGCCGGATCGAGCTGCTCCCCGCCGACGGCCGCGCGGACGAGGCCCACGGCGCGGCCATCGCCGTCCTGGCCGACGAGGAGCGCACGTTCGCCGCGCTGGAGGACACCGTCCTGACGGACGAGGTACGGCAGTTGCGGCGTGCCGCCGACTGGCAGGAACTCCTCGACGGCGCGATGGCGGGCAACCTCGCCGCGCTCAGCACTCCGCTGCACCGGGCCCTGGCCCTGTACACAAAGGACCGCCCCACCCTCCCGGCCCTCCTCACCCTCATCGACAACGGCCAACTGTGGCAGCTGGCGCGCCGGTTGCCGCTGTCGGACGAGGCGGTCGCGGCGAAGGGACGCGCGTTCCGGGAGTTCGTGCGCCCGACGCTGCACAACTCGCTGCACAGCATGGTGATGGCGGAGTTCAGCGCGCGCTCCCGGATGCGCTGGGAGTTCTCCTGGGAGCAGCCGGCGAAGGCGCGTCTGCTCCCGGCGCCGGACAGCACACCGGACGACGGTGCCCCCGGGCTCGACGCCGCGATCGCCGTCGCCGTGGACACGGCCCTCGCCGACCCCCCGGACACCGCCCCGCTGCGCGCCCTGCTTCCCCCCGCTCCCCGCTCCCCCCGAGAAACGGACGCCCCCCGATGACCGTACTGCTGTGGATCCTGGGCATCCTGGCCGTACCCACCCTGATCGTCGTGCTCTGGCTGGGCGGGGTCTTCGTCAAGGAGTTCGTCGCTCAGACGAAGGGAACGGACGGCGGCGAGGACGGCGACGGCGGTGTCGAAGCCGCCGAACAGCTCGGTCTCCTCCCCGCCGAACGCCAGAGCACGAAGTCCGCGGGGCCGCTGCCGGCCGACTGGGAGACGGCGCTCGACGCGGTACGGGGCGGCGGCGACGCCGGTTGGAAGGCCGCCGCGGAACTGCTGCGCGGCATCGGCCGGGACTGGGACCGCCGTTCCCTCGCCTCATATCTGCTGGCGGACATCGCCGCCGAGGACGACGGCTGGCTCCTCGCCTGGGAGGCCGACGGGCCGGGCGGCTCCGACGACCCGGACGCGGCCCTGGTCCGTGCCCGGAGCACGGTGATCCTCGCCTGGAACATCCGGGGCGCCAAGCGGGCGAACAACACGACGGGCGAACAGTTCGCGGGCTTCCACCGGTTGCTGCAGCGCTCCCGCCAGGAGATAGCGAGGGCCGCGGCGCTCAGCCCGGACGACCCGACCCCGTACGTCACGGAGATCTGGACCGCGCTCGGCCTCGGCTACCCGCACTCCGAGATGGACAGGCTGTGGTCGGAACTCACCGCCCGCGACCCCCACCACTACGAGGCCCACTTCTCGGCACTCCAGTACTGGTGCAAGAAGTGGCGGGGCTCGGAGGAGCTCGCGACCGAGTTCGCCGAGCGCGCGGCGGCCTCCGCACCGCTGGGCAGCCTGTTGACGGTCCTCCCGCTGATCGCCCACTTCGAGCACGACGACTCGGACGACAGCGCCGCCGACCGCACCCCCGAGATGATCGCCCGCGTGAACGCCGGCCTCGCCGACGCGGCGGCGGCCGACCCGGCCCACCCGCGCCTCCCGGAACTGCGCCACCTCCTGGCGTACTACCTGTCCCTCCAGGACCGCGACGAGGCCGCGATCGAGCAGTTCAGACTGGTCGACGGCTACGTGGATGCCCTCCCGTGGCGCTACCACGGCACGGGGATGACGGCGCGCTACTGCCGGATCCGGAACCTGTCGGCGCAGGCGGTCGTGTCGGCGGGGGCCGAGGCAGGAGTCGGGGCGGGCTGACCCCGTCGGCCCCCACCCGGAGGCAGCACAAATACGGGCGGCATCGGCGCTGTTCTCGCCGATGCCGCCCGAGCCCACCGAACTCGACCTACCTCATCCTCGTCCCCATCGTCATCCCCAGCCCCGCGAGCAGGCGCAGGGACGGCCCGGCCGCAGCGCCTCGGCCGGTCGGCCTGCGCCCGCCGCCGAGCCGTCCCGTGGTCAGCTCTCCGCGCGGGCGGGCAGCCGCCATCCCGGGCGCGGGAAGTGGCAGGTGTAGCCGTTCGGGTAACGCTGCAGATAGTCCTGGTGCTCGGGCTCGGCCTCCCAGAAGGGGCCTACCGGCTCCACCTCGGTGACGACCTTGCCCGGCCACAGTCCGGAGGCGTCCACGTCCGCGATCGTGTCCTCGGCGACGCGCTTCTGCTCGTCATCGACGTAGTAGATCGCCGAGCGGTAGCTGAGGCCGATGTCGTTGCCCTGGCGGTTCTTGGTGCTCGGGTCGTGGATCTGGAAGAAGAGCTCCAGGATCGCGCGGAAACCGGTCGTCTCGGGGTCGAAGAGGATCTCGATGGCCTCCGCGTGCGTGCCATGGTTCCGGTACGTCGCGTTCGGCACGTCCCCGCCGGTGTAACCGACCCGGGTCGCCGTCACGCCCGGGAGCCGGCGGATCAGGTCCTCCATCCCCCAGAAGCATCCACCCGCCAGCACCACCCTCTGCGTCTGCGCAGCCATCGAGGCCCCTCCAATTTCTGTCGGCTCGGTCACTCGGGCTGCTCGGCTCGCCCACCACCGGCATCCCATGCCCACCTGCCTCAACGCGCGAGGGTTCCAGGCAATTCCGTGCCCGGCCAACCGCCCCTGCGGTAGTCGCGCCGGCGCTGGAGGCAGGGACACGGCTACCCCTGTGAGCTGGCGGGGCTGTCGTCCGAGGGGACTGAGGAGACTGAGGGGACTGAGGGGACCTGGGGGATGGCGGAGTTGGGGTCGAAGCCCGCGAAGGCCAGGCCGATGACGAAACCCGCCACCTCCTCCAACTGTCGGACGCGGTCCAGCGCCCCCAGAGTCGCCGGGATCCCGCCGACGTCACGGACCAGCTCGCCGACGACGTCGAGTGCCGTCGCATCGTCGCCGCACATCGCCACCGTCACACGGGAGTGGCCGTCGTCGGGCGGGCTCGTCCACCGGGCGGCGGGAAAGAGGTGGAACGCCTTCACTACCCGCGCGCCTGGAGCGAGCCCGGCGATCCGTCCGGCCATCGACTCGCCCTCTCCGGTGAGCAGAGTGCCGACACCATGTGCCACGGCGTTCGTGGGATCGATCAACGGCGTCCCGTCGAGTACGCCGTCTGCCGCGCCCGCCAGTTTCAGCGTCCCCTCGACACCGTCCCAGGACACGGCGAGCAGCACCGCATCGCGCCCGGTGACCACCTCACGCGGTGGGACGGCGAGCACACCGTGCCCCAGCCGCTCGGCAAGCCTCTCCGCCTTCACCTGCGACCGCCCGCCGATCACCACCTCATGCCCCGCCCGTGCCCAGCCCTCACCCAGGGCCGCCGCGAGTGTCCCTGTTCCCAGGATCCCGATGCGCATCGTCACTGCCTCACTGCCTCTCGAACCGTGATTGGTTGGGTAGGCAAGGTATGCAGGGCGTTACGCACCGATCGGTGCGTGACCAACACCGCATGATGGGCGGCGAGATGACTGATCACGACGCCCACTGCCTCGATTTCGTCGCCGACTGCCGTCTGCGCGCGGCCACCGATCTCTTCACCCACACCTGGGATCCCGTGGTGCTGGCGGCTCTTCGCCTGGGGCCGCGCCGACGCCGTGAGCTGCGCACCGCGATCGGCGGCATCAGCGACAAGGTGCTCACCGAGTCCCTGCACCGGCTGCTCGCCGCCGGCCTGCTCGACCGCCACGCACACGCCGAGGCGCCGCCTCGCGTCGAGTACGCCCTGACCGGCTTGGGACGGAGTCTGGTCGAGGGCCCGATGGCGGTACTCGGCCGCTGGGCACTCGATCACGCCGACGAGCTTCTTGAGGCCCGGGAGAGCGGTACCCCAGAAGATCGGTGATCCTCCGGTATCTCTCGTGCGCCGGGGTAGGCACACCGTGATCAGCCATATCCGTGTGACGTGAGTAACCATAGGGTGCATCCGTGACTGCCTCGTTGAGTTCCACAAAAACCCGCGCCGCGCTCCGCACGACGGCGCGTGCCTCCGGCGAGCTGCTGCTCATCCTGCTGATGCTCGCGGTGACTCTGTGGATCCTGGGCCGGATGTGGTCGATCGTCTGGCCGCTCGTGGTCGGCCTGCTCCTGACCACACTGACCTGGCCGCCGACCCGCTTCCTGCGTCGTCACGGATGGAAACCCGCCCTGGCCGCGTCTACCGTGACTGTGCTGTTCCTCCTGGTCGCCCTGGGCTTCGTGGCACTGATCGCGGTACCGGTGGCATCCCAGTCCGGCGACCTGACCGACGGTGTGGTCGAAGGCATCCAGAAGTTGCGCGAGTGGGCCGCCGGGCCGCCGTTGAACATCGGTGACGCCGAGATCGACAAGGCCTTCGACACCGCGGTCTCCCGCGCGCAGGACGGTCTGGGCAGCGTGGTCGGCGTTGCCGTCACGGGAGTGAGCACCGTGGTGAACGGCCTGGTCACCGCTGTCCTGGCCCTCTTCCTGATGTTCTTCTTCCTCAAGGACGGCCCGCGGTTCCTGCCGTGGCTCGCCCATCAACTGCCCGGTCGGCTCGCCACCGACGTCCCGACCGTGGCCGCGCGCGGCTGGGACACCCTGGGAGCGTTCGTACGTTCTCAGGCGGTCGTCGGCCTGCTCGACGCCGTCCTGATCGGCCTGGGACTGTGGATTCTCGGGGTACCGCTGGTGCTCCCGCTGGCGGTGCTGACCTTCGTCTCCGCGTTCGTGCCGATCATCGGTGCCCTGTTCGCCGGTTTCGTCGCGGTTCTCATCGCGCTGGTCTCCAACGGCCTGACGGACGCGCTGATCGTGCTGGCCATCATCGTCGTGGTGCAGCAGCTGGAGGGCAACGTGTTCCAGCCCATGATCCAGAGTCGTGGGCTCGGCCTCCACGCGGGGGCGATCCTGCTGGCGGTGACGTTGGGCGGCAGCCTGGCCGGCATCGTGGGCAGTCTGCTCGCGGTACCGATCGCCGCGCTGATCGCGGTGGTCTGGAACTACGTGCGCGAGCAGCTCCGCGAACCGTCACAGGACCCGGGGACCGACGAGTCAGAGGCCGGCGCCGCTGTTCCGTCCTAGGGGTATGCGTGTGCGACTCGGCCGCGCTCGCGCTCACCGTCTCCGGTGGGCTGCGGGCTGACGGTTCTGGAAATGGCGATCGGTGCACAGCGAGGATCACCTGCTCACACGGCCGGCGTCCCGCTGACCGTGACGGAGAATGCCGATCGAGTCCCCGGGGCGGACACCTTCCGCCGTTGCTCCAGGACGCCGATCTCGTTGCCGAGAGCGGAATCGAGGAGCGCGCGATACGCGTTGAGGTGACACGACTGTCCCCGGCGCCTGACGCTACCGGGGGCAGTCGCTTCACGTCACTTCTGCCCCTGAAATCAAGGCAGTTGACGGTCCGTGACTACTTGGCGGGCTTGTAGAACGTGTACGTCGCGGAGTACGGAACGCTCACCTGGTCGGTGCCGGTGCAGGTGGTCGCGGGGGCGACGCCGCCGTGGGTGTTGAGGCGCTGGATGTAGGAGACGCCCGCGAAGACGCCGGTGCCCCGGGTGGCGGTGGACTGCAGGAGGAGCTCCGGGATCGTGCCGGTCTTGGGCGAGTTGGCGATGGCGGCGGCGTTGACCGCGCTGCCGTCCACCGTCGAAACCCAGACGGGGCCACGGGAGTGGAGGGCCACCGTGCGGTGGGAGCGGTCGTTCTTGGCCCAGAGAGTGGCCGCGGGCTCCAGCAGCTTCCAGACGCCGTCGGTGCAGGTGTAGGTCTGGACACCTGCGGCGGAGAAGACACCGGTCAGCCGGTTGCCGTCGGGAACCTTCAGCGCGGCGGGAGCGTCGACGCCGTGGCGGGCGGACTGCACGGTTGCCGCCTGACCGACGGTCGCACTCAGGAGGGTTCCGGCTGCCACGGCGGTGAGAGCGGTGGTGGTGAGGATGAGACGCTTGGCGAGTTTCATCGAGCTTGTCTCCAGAACGTTTTTTGAACTCTGAACGCTGAACGCTGAACTTTGAGATCTGAACCAGGTCGTGGGTGCGGCACGGATGTCACGCAGGTCCCTGAGCCGGGACTGCGCGGTTCGTCGGCCTTCCGCGCACGGTAATTGATCCCGCACCCTCAGCCCCGCGCCGTCGTGTGAGGATCAGCAACGAGAACATGAACAACTCGTGCGCATCACGGCCTGGTTGAGCGTGACGACCACGGGTCCCCGGTTGGCGGGACTGCCCGGCGGAGATCATCACGTCTCACGAGTAGCGAGTATCGCCGTACGGGTTTGACTCGACGAGGGCCTGTGGGGCACATGACCGGGCAGGCCGCCGCGCACCGGGGCCGCGCGACCGACCGTCCGGACAACCGGGCGCGGCGGGCCGCAGGAGTGTGCGGACCCCCGGCGGCCCTACTCCACCACGATGCCGAAGTCCTGCACGAGTTCCTCGAGACCGCCCCTGTAGCCCTTGCCTCCGAGCACGAAGTCCCAGTCCCCGTTGGACCTTCGGCGGAAGGAACCAAGCACCAGGGCAGTCTCACCAGGCCGACCGTCGGAGACCTCAAGGCGTCCCAGTTCGGTCATCCCTGGATCGAGGAGCCGGATGCACGCGTCCGTGAAACCGGACAGGTCGGCGTCCGGATTCACCTCTGGGTCGATGGCGGCCACGAGCACGAACCGGTCCGCGTCCTCCGGCAGCCCGTCGAAGGTCACACAGATCGCGGCTTTGTCCGGTGCGGCGGCGGGAAGAGCTCGCACCGCGCCGTCAGGTGTCTGGTGGTTGTTGAAGAAGACGAAGTGATCATCGCTGAGCACACTGTTGCCACGGCAGACGAGAGCGCACACGTCCAGGGCGACGCTTCCGGTCCACGACATGCCCAGGATGTTGTAGTCGGCGGGCAGCTGTGTGACGGGCCCTACGGGCGTCGGTCCCGCCGCTGTCGGGCGTCCACCCCCCTCGCCCAGTCGCCCACGCAGCCCATGACGGTGCAGCAGGTCGACGAGCTCGGCTCCTGAGATCAGTTCCAGGGGTTTGCCGTTGGCGAAGGTATGTGAGCCGGGGCCGAACCCTGAAGTCGTCACGAGGACGCCCTTGTTGGCGCCGGCGTCCTGGACGGTGCCGTAGAGGTCACGCACAGCGGTGGGTGGCACCGTGTTGCGGTAGCGCTTCACCTGCACGACGATCTTGCCGCCGCGAATCGGTGTCGGATCAAGCGCGTTGACATCCACACCGCCGTCGTTCGAGCGCTGCGTGGTCACCGCCTGCATGCCCATGGCCCGGAAGAGATCGGCCACGAGATCCTCGAACGCGATCGGATCCATGGCGAACAGATCGGGTTCGTCATCGCCGCCATGGGCAACAACGCGATTGCCGACATCCTGCGGCCGCCGACTCGGCCGTACGGTGGCGAGTTGGTCCGGCCGCGCCGAGAGTTGCCCTCGTAGTCCGTCGGTCAGGCAGCTGACCGCGTCCACCTGGGCCAGATGCAACGCGCGGAACGACGACCCCGAGGCCATCGCCGTCACGAGGAAGATGTGGCCGCGTTGGCCCGTCGTCGGGTCGTGCTCGTCCACGAACCCGTTCAAGGACACCGACTCCAGCACGCCCAGCTCGTCCGCGGCGAAAAGCTCGTGCAGGACGAGCAGTACGCACTGCGCGAGAACCTCCCTGTACAGGGCGCGGCGCTGGCTCACCGGGCGCGGGGATTCCTTGTCCTGGTCGAGGGAGGACATATACCGCACGGACTTCGCTTCGGGGACCACGGCGTATCCGGGCAACTCCCAGTCAAGAACCAGCTGTCGGGCCGCCGGGTCGTACGCCGCCGACACGTGGCGGGGGAAGTCCTCGGGCCACGCGCCCGACGAATAGAGAGCGGCGGAGAAGTACTCGACCACCGAACCGGGGTCTCCCCGTCTGACGCCTTCGGTCACCTCACGAATGCCGGCATTGTGTCGACGGACCTCTGCCAGCTGAGTACTCGCCCACTGCTGGTACTCCCTCTGGGATACGGCGAGTTGCTGCTGGCGTTGAGCTTCCGCGGCCTGTGCGGCCTGCCAGTCCCGCTCGAAGCGCGCCCGCGCCTCGGCCTGCGCCTGCGCGCGACGGCTCGCCGTCCAGCCACCCTGTGCCTGGTACTGATCCGGGCTGGGCATGGGCAGGGCATAGGCCAACGACCCGGCGGAGTAGGGCTGGACCGTCTCGGCCCGCATGAGTGCCGCCGCACTGAACGCCGGGGCCCCGCAACCGACGGCGAGAAGAGCCTGCAGTGACGCGACCTGTACGTCCAGTTCCTCCGTGCGACGCTGCGCGTCTGCCTGGCGGTACTCGCGGTGGCTCTGGGCGGCTCGCCTCTGGTAGGCCCGCGCCTGTTGTGCTTCCTGCCTCTGCCGTCTGGCCGCGGCTTCCAGCTGGCGCTGCTGCTGCCGTTGCATCTCGGCCCAGACGCCGACAGAACCAGTAGAGCGACGACTCATGTGCTGCAGGCCCTCCCCAGGACATTGGCAGCCGGGAAACACTTTGGTTGTCCCCACAACCAGTTGTAACCAGACGACTCTACCCAGCAATCACCGTCTCGCATATCCACTCACCAAAGGCGGCCCACCCCGCCATAGCCGCAGGTCAACATGACTGGGCAGTAACCAGAGCCGTGCTGGGCCGCAGGACCCGAACTGTCGCCTTCCGCGGTGCGATGTCCTGCCCGGGCGGCACGCGTGAAACCGGGCAGTTCCGCCTCGGGCGGAATCCCGGGCAGCGGTGGCCTGGGCGGGCAGTCTCCGGAGGAATGACCACGACGTGTCGGAGGAACCGATGGCGCCGACAGCGGCATACGACGAGATCGCGGACTGGTACGAGACGGAGTTTCTCGCCAGACCCCAGGAGACGGCCACCCTCTGAGCCTGGGCGGCCTCCTGCGTGACCTGCTCGGTGAAGGTGAAGGCGGTGGCACCTGCCTGGAGATCGGCTGCGGTACGGGCGTCCACGCGGCTCTGGTGCGCGAACTGGGCTGGACACCGGTGGGTATCGACCTCTCCGGGCGGATGCTGGCCCACGGCCACGAACGGCTGCCGGTCGCCCAGGCCGATGCCGAGCAGCTGCCCCTGCGGGACGAGTCCGTTCCAGCCGTGATCGCGATGATGGTCCACACGGACATGCCCGGATATCCGGCGGTGTTACGTGAGGCCGCGCGGGTCCTCCAGCCGGGCGGCACGTTCGTGCACATCGGCGTCCACCCCAGCTTCTGCGGCGGATTCGCCGACTTCAGCGACCCGGAAGCAGTGGTGATCCACCCTGGCTACCTCGACAGCGGCTACTGGACGAAGGAGTCCTGGACGAACAAGGGGGTGCGCGACAAGGTGGGCGCCATGCACCGCCCACTTCCCGAACTGTTGCACGCGTTCCTCGACGCCGGTCTGAAGCTCGACCGGTTCGCCGAGGACGGGGCACCGACCCCGATCGTCCTGGCAGTCAAGGCAACCAAGCCCGGGCCAACGGGTACAGCACCGGCCTGAGATCAACCCGAGAAGACGGCGATGCGCACCAACTGCCCCGGACCGTTTGATTGGGTCGGGCCAGCGGAAGGGGCCTCGCGAGCCCTCGATGTGGTGGTCGCCACGCGGAATCTTCCGTCCGGCGAAGAAGTTCACGAGGCATGGCTGTCATCCACCACACGACCATGTCCCCCGGCAAGCTGGAGCTGCTCACGGCCTGGCTTCCCACGCGTCCCTGGTATGTCGGCGCGGCGCGTGAGCCGGAGTTGAGCAAAGCCGGGGGCTTTCGGCTCGATGATCCGGAAGGAGAGGTGGGTATCGAGTTCATGGTGGTCACGGACACGTCCGGCGAGCAGCCGGTCTCCTATCACGTACCGCTCGGCTACCGGGGCGCGCCGCTCGACGGAGCAGCCGACGAGGCCCTCGTGGGCACGTCCGAGCACGGGGTGCTGGGCAAGCGCTGGCTCTACGACGGGGCCCACGACCCGGTGGTCGTCGGCCAGTTGCTCGCGCTCCTCCAAGGCCGCGCCGAGGCGCAGGCACAGGGCGTGAGCGACACCCCCGACCCCTCCGTCACCGGTTGCTTCACGGGGGCCGGGGTCTCTGCCGAGGTCGCGTCCGTTGCCGTCACCGATGGGGAGCACGGCACCGTCGTAGTGGTGGAGACCGTGACGGCGGGCAGCGGCGAGCCGGGGAGCGCCCTGACCCTTCAGGTGACCCGCGTCCTCCCACCGGAACAGCCGACGCGGTCGGAACAGTTGGCGCAGCCGGAACAGCAGGACCCCGGCCTCGACCCGACCGAGGCCCGAGGGCACGTCACCGCCGGCTGGCGCTTGCCGGACGGCAGTGAGGGCCGCGCCCCGTTCGTGCTCCTCGGCGGCACCGCGACCACCTGAGCAGGCCGTACGGCTTCGCCGTGCCTCCTGCCCTTACCGCCCGTCACCGCCCCATTGTGCCGACCGATTGTGCGTCACCGTCGATCGAAGTCGCGGGCGAGCGATGGCGCATGGAGGACGGCGGACGGCGCCCTGGAATAAACGGAGACACAAACCCCGGGTCCTACGATCACCCACATGCTGCTTCGAAGGAAACTATGGATGATCATGGTCGTCGCCATGGCCCTCACGGCGACGGTGCAGGGTGGTACCGCGAGCGCGACACCCGCTCGGGAGAATCAACCACCGTCGCCTGGAAGGCAGTTGCTCTACTACAACCACGCCTACGGGGTGTTCGACCGGGAGACCGCCGACGCCATCGAGCATTCCGCCTATCTGCGGAGGTTCGCCAACTTCCAGGTCCGCACCACGACCGGGGCCGGCGGCGAGATCTGGACCGGCCGGTATCTGACAGGCCGCGAGACCTACCTCGAACTGTTCGGCGTCGGCGACCTGCCCGGCCAGGACAGCACCCTCGGCTCCGCCGGAACGGGCCTGTCGACCGAGCGGGTGGGCGATCTGGCCACTGTCATCGAGCGGTTGCGGGCGGGCGGGGTCACCGACCCGGTCCTGTTCCGGCAGACACGGGACTTCGGCGACGGCGTCCCGGTGCCGTGGTTCGACGCGGCCCTCACCACCGCCCAGTGCGACGCGTACGGCGCCTGGGCGATGGAGTACACGCCCGAGTACTTCGCCGACCCGCGCAGCAACACCGAACCGGCCGCCTTCCCCGGTGACGTCGGCCGGGAGCGCTATCTGCCCGACCTCTACCGCGACCACCTGATGCGGGACATCACCTCGGTCCGCCTCGCGGTCACCGCACGCGACCTCGCCGCCACGGTGCCGCTGCTGCGGGCAGGCGGCTTCGCCGTCCGGTCGGTGGCGGGCGGCGGCGTCGTCGCGAAGGGCGGCGGCACCACGATCCGCTACGACGTCGTCGCGCGTGAACACGCGGGAGTGCGGCGGGTCGAGATGTCCCTCAACCGGTCCGTGAGCCACCGGCACAAGGAACGGCTCGGCCACTCGGCCCTGGTCGTCGGCCCGGGCGCCCGTGCCGTGTGGACGTTCGACGACACCAGCGGGACGTGATGGCCAAAGGCTCACTCGAGCCCCACACACACGTCAGACCTCCGCGTCACACCCCCACGTGACACCCCCACGTCAGACCTCCACATCACGACCCCGGTCCGCACCACGCAGGAAGCAAAGTTAAGGTAAGCCTTGCCTTAGCAATGCCGGAGTGGCGGAAAAGCAAAGCAGCGGAGTGAACAAAGTGCGTACGTCGAAGTGGCAGCCCCTCGTGGTCGCGATCCTCGCCGGAGGGCTGCTGACCAGCTGCTCGTCGGCCTCCGACAACGATGCCAAGGCGGTCGGTGCCGACGCCCGCAACCCCGTCATCGGGGCCTCCGAGGGCTCCGACGACGGACCCTCCGCCGCTCCCTCCGCCCTCGCCGCCGGGATGGGTTCCGATGTCGACACGGACGGCGAATTCCCCCGTACCGTCACGCACTTCAAGGGCTCCACCGCTCTCAAGGCCGCGCCCACCCGTGTCGCCGTCCTCAGCACCGGGCAGCTCGACGACCTGCTCTCCCTCGGGCTCGTCCCCGCCGCCACCACCCGTGCCGGCAACGCCGGGCTCGTCCCCGACTATCTCGCCGACGCCTTCCCGCAGTACAAGGCGAAGCTCGCCGCCATGACCGACGCGGGGACCCGCCAGGCACCGAACCTGGAGACCCTCGCCGCCGCCAAGCCCGATCTCATCCTCGCCAACGACTCGCTCGCCGACCTCTACCCGAAGCTCTCCAAGATCGCCCCGACCGTCGTCACCGCCGGCAACGGCATCAACTGGAAGCGGGACCTGCTGCTCGTCGGGGACGCGGTGGGCAAGGGGGAGGAAGCCCAGAAGCTCGTCGACGACATCGCAGGCACCGCCGCCGGCGCCGGCAAGCAGGGCGGCGGACTCGGCTCCACCACCGTCTCCATGATCCGCTTCACTCCCGACCGCACCCGTATGTTCGGAGTCTCCTCCTTCACCGGGTCCATCGCCGTGGACATGGGCCTCGGGCGGCCCAAGTCCCAGCAGTTCAGGGCCATTTCGGAGGACATCGGGGCCGAGAGCATCGACACCGCCGACGCCGACTGGATCTTCTACTCCGTGCAGGGCGACGCCGACAAGACCGACGCGGCGAGTGTCGTCGCCGGGCCGCTCTGGAAGTCCATGAAGGCCGTCACCGCCGGGCACGCCGTCAAGGTCGACGACGACCCCTGGTACCTCAACGCCGGCCCGACCGCCGCCCGTCTCGTCGTACGGCAGCTCGCCGAGCACCTCGGCAAGTGACCGCCCGTACAGCGGGTACAGCGGGTACCGCACGTACCTCGCGGACCGCACGTACCGCGGCCTCCACCGCCATCGCCCTCCTCGCCCTCCTGGCCGTGGTCGGCGTCGCTCTGCTCAGCCTCGCCGTCGGCACCCGCCCTGTGCCGCCGGGCGCCGTTCTCGACGCGCTGCTGCACGGCGGGAGCACCCCGGACGCGCTGGTCGTACGTTCGCTGCGGGTGCCCCGGACCGAGATCGGGCTCACCGCCGGGGCCGCCCTCGGGCTCGCCGGGGCCGCGTTGCAGGCCGTCACTAGGAATCCGCTCGCCGACCCGGGGATCCTCGGGCTCAGTCAGGGCGCGGCGGCCGGTGTCGTGATCGCCATCGCGCTCGGGCTCGCGAACGGCTTCGGCGGGTACGTCTGGTACGCGTTCGCCGGGGCCGTGGCCGCCGCCTGTCTCGTGTACGCCATCGCGGCGCGCGGCCGTGGCGGCGCCTCGCCCGTGAAGCTCGCGCTGGCGGGTACCGCCCTGTCCGCGATGACCGCCGGTGCCACCACCGTCGTCCTCACCTCCTCCTCCGCCACGCTCGACCAGTTCCGCTTCTGGCAGGTGGGCGCGCTCAGCGGGCGGGACGCCGACACCGTGGGGCGCATGCTGCCGTTCCTGCTCTGCGGGGCGCTGCTCGTGCTGGGCTGCGCCCGTGGTCTCGACGCCCTCGCGCTGGGCGACGACACGGCCCGTGCGCTCGGGCACCGGGTGCATGCCGTACGGGGGACTGCGGCGCTCGGCGCCACCCTGCTGACGGCCGCCGCGGTCGCCGCCGCCGGGCCGATCGCGTTCATCGGCCTAGCAGTGCCCCACCTGGCCCGACGCCTCGTCCGCGGTGGCCATCGCCTCGTCCTCCCGCTGTCGGCCCTGCTCGGCGCCGCGCTCCTGCTGGCCGCCGACGTGGCCGGACGGGTCGTACGGGCTCCGGCCGAGGTCCCCGCCGGTGTCATGACGGCGCTGGTGGGCGTGCCGGTGCTGGTGGTGCTCGTACGGCGGAAGGTGGCGAGTACGTGAGCGGAACTCCGGTACGCCGGGACACCCGGGGCGGTTCCCTTCCTCGCGGGGTCGTCGTGCTGCGGCCCCGGCCCCGCCTCTCCCTTCTACTGCACCGGCGGTCAGGCATCGTCGCCGTCCTGCTCCTCGCGCTGCTCGCCCTGGTGATGGCGGTGTCCGCGTGCGTCGGACAGACGTACGTCCCGCCCGGGGAGGTGTGGGCGACCGTGCGGCGCGGGGGCGGGGCGTACGACCTCGTCGTCAACGAACTGCGGGTGCCGCGGATCGTGCTCGGGGTGCTCGTCGGGGCCGCCCTCGGGCTCGCCGGGGCGCTCGTGCAGAGCGTGACGCGCAATCCGCTGGCCAGCCCGGACGTCATCGGCGTCGGGCACGGCGCCGCCGCCGCGACCGTGCTGGCGCTCGCCACCGGGGTGGTGGCCTCCCCGGGTGCCATGCCCGCCGTGTCCGTCGCGGGCGGGATCTCGGCTGCCGCGCTGGTGTACGTGCTCGCGTGGCGGCGTGGGATGCAGGCGAGCCGGTTCGTGCTCACGGGGGTGGGGATCGGCGTCGCGCTCTCCGCTGTGGTCCAGCTGTACCTCACCGACAGTGAGCTGGAGGCCGCCGAGCAGGTCAAGCTGTGGCTCACGGGGAGTCTCAACGGGCGGGGGTGGGAGCAGGCGGGGCCGCTGGCCGTCGTACTGCTGCTGTGTCTGCCGGCGTTGGTGTGGGCGAGCCGGGCTCTGCGACCGCTCGGGCTCGACGCCGACACCGCCGCCGCGCTCGGGGTGCGGGTGCGGCGGACACAGCTCGGGCTGACCGTCCTCGGGGTCGTCCTCGCCGCCACCGCGACCGGCGCCGCCGGACCGATCGGGTTCGTCGCGCTCACCGCGCCACAACTGGCGAGGCGGCTCACCCGTACGCCTCAACTGCCTCTGCTGGGATCGGCGTTGACGGGGGCGGTGGTGCTGGTGGGGGCCGATCTGGTGGCCCGCACGCTGCTGCCCCCACTGGAAATCCCAGTGGGGGCACTCACGGCGTTGGTGGGCGGCCCGTACTTGCTGTGGCTCCTGGCCGCCCCTGGAAACCGTCGCCTGGATCACGCCTAGGGGACAGGGGCGCAGCCCCGTCCTCCAGGGGCGCGGGGCTGTGTCGACATGCGGCTCCGCCGCGTGGGCTCGACCAGCCACGACGGACCCGCGGCCGAATACGCGCCCCCCGACGGCGCTAGATCGTCGCCGCGTCGATCACGAAGCGGTACCGCACATCGCTCGCCAGGACCCGCTCGTACGCCTCGTTGATCTCGGACGCGCTGATCAGCTCGATCTCGGAGCCCAGGCCGTGCTCGGCGCAGAAGTCCAGCATCTCCTGGGTCTCCTGGATGCCGCCGATGCCGGAGCCGGCGAGGGTCTTGCGGCCGGCGATCACCGAGAAGAGGTTCAGCGCGACGGGCTCCTCGGGGGCGCCGACGTTCACGAACGCGCCGTCCGTCTTGAGGAGCGACAGGTAGGTGTCCAGGTTCAGCGGGGCCGAGACCGTGGACAGGATGATGTCGAAGGTGCCGCGCAGCTCCTTGAAGGTGGCCTCGTCGCTGGTGGCGTAGTAGTGCGCCGCGCCCAGCTTCAGGCCGTCCTCCTTCTTGCGGAGGGACTGCGAGAGGACGGTGACCTCGGCGCCGAGCGCGTGCGCGATCTTGACGCCCATGTGGCCGAGGCCGCCCATGCCGAGGATCGCGACCTTCTTGCCGGGGCCGGCGTTCCAGTGCTTCAGCGGGGAGTACGTGGTGATGCCGGCGCAGAGCAGCGGCGCGGCCACGTCGAGGGCCAGGCCGTCGGGGATGCGGACCGTGTAGTTCTCGTCCACGACGATCTTCTGGGAGTAGCCGCCGTAGGTCGGCTCACCGTTCTTGTCGAGAGCGTTGTACGTGCCGGTCATGCCGCCGCCGGTGCAGTACTGCTCCAGGTCGGCCTTGCAGTTGTCGCACTCGCGGCACGAGTCGACCATGCAGCCGACGCCCACGTGGTCGCCGACCGCGAACTTGGTGACACCGGAACCGACGGCCTCGACCACACCGGCGATCTCGTGGCCGGGAACCATCGGGAAGATGGCCTCGCCCCAGCCCTCGCGGGCCTGGTGGATGTCGGAGTGACAGATACCGGCGAACTTGATGTCGATCAGGACATCGAACTCGCGGACGTCGCGACGCTCGATGGTGGTGCGCTCCAGGGGAGCCTTGGCGGACGGGGCGGCGTATGCAGCGACAGTGGTCATGCCGGGAGTTCTCCTCGGGGGGATTCGCGCCCGGCCGCCTTCTGACCGGGTGCGACATTCAGTCTGCCCAAGGTTCTCGCATTCACCCAGTCCACGCTTCTGCGTACGTCCAGCGGTCGTACCACTGGCGGGGTCAGGCTCGTGTTCGTACGACCGGGAATAATGGACCGTATGGACGAACATCCCGAGTCTCCCGAGTCAGCGTATTCGGCGCACACCTCCGGGAACGGGCTGAACACCGGGGCCGGCGCTGGGGCCGGTGCTGCCCTGGACCGGCGTGCCGAGCTCAGCGAGTTCCTGCGCACCCGGCGGGCCCGGCTCAAGCCGGAGGACGTGGGGCTGCCGGACTTCGGGCGGCACCGCCGGGTGCCCGGGCTGCGCCGCGAGGAGCTGGCCCAGCTCGCCGGGGTGTCCGTCGCCTACTACACGCGGCTCGAACAGGGGAACGGGCAGAACGTCTCCGCCGAGGTCCTCGACGCCATCTCCCGCGCCCTGCGGCTGACGGGCGCGGAGCACGCCCACCTCACCCACCTCGCCAAGCCGAAGCAGCACAAGAAGAAGCCGTCGGTGCGGGCACAGGTCGTACGCGGGACGCTGCGGCAGCTGCTCGACACGATGGACGGCGTACCGGCGTACATCGCCGGGCGGCGTACGGACATCCTCGCGTGGAACGCGATGACCGCGTCCCTCTTCGGGGACTGGGCCGAGCTGCCTCCGCAGGACCTGAACTGGGCGCGGCTGGTGTTCCTGCGGCCGGAGTACCACGACCTGTTCATGGACTGGGAGCAGAAGGCGATCGACATCGTCTGCCATCTGCGGATGGACGCCGGCTGCTATCCGGAGGACCCGAGGCTGGCCGCGCTGGTGGGTGAGCTGTCGGTGAAGAGCGAGGAGTTCCGGCGGCTGTGGGCGACCCACGACGTCAAGGAGAAGAGCTACGGGGTGAAGCGGTTCCGGCATCCCCTGGTGGGCGAACTGACCCTGAACTTCGAGTCGTTCAGACTCCCGGACGACAGCGACCAGACGCTGCTCGTCTACCACGCGGAACCGGGGTCACCGTCGGCGGAGGCCTTGCGCCTGCTCGCCAGTTGGGGGCGGGACGCGACGAGAGCGGGTGCGGGCACCTGAAGGGCTGAAACGCACGGACGGCCGGTCGGGGGGAGTTCCCCCCGACCGGCCGTCCGCCGACACCTACGTAGACACCTACGTGGACACCTGCATCAACGCCCGCCTCGACACCTACGTCGACGCCTGCGTCAAAGGCGACTTACTTGCCGTAGTACGCGTTGTAGATCGAGATCGTCGACTTGTTGCCCTTCTTGTCGCTGATCTTCGCGTGGAAGGAGATCGCCGCCCCCTTCGCCGGGTTCACGACGGTGATCTTCCCGTTCTTCACGGTCAGCTTCTTCCAGGTCTTGCCGTAGTCGTACGACGCGTACACCGACAGCGACTTCAGGTTGCTGCCGCGCGCCGCGCCCTCGACGACGACCGGGAACGTGGCCTTCTTGCCCGCCGCGACCTTGTTGTCCAGGCCGACGGCCGCGTTGAAGCGGGCCGAGGAGACCGGGAGCTGGGCCCCGTCCACCCCCGGCTTCTTGGAGCGGAACGTCCAGCTCGCGTCGATCCGCGTGGACGCCTGGGCGACCTTGACGCTGCGCTTGACCGACGTGGTCAGCTTGTACGCGGCGTCGCCCGCCGGCACCGTGAACGCCTTCCCGCCGAACAGCGGGTCGTCGTTCGTGCCGACCTTCTGGCCGTTGCGGTAGAGCGTCGTCGTCACCGACGTGAATTCGGACGAGCCGGGGTTGCCCGCGCCGTCGGCGAACAGCGGGATGGTGCCGTAGATGTTGTTGCCGTCACGGAAGACGCCGTAGTCCGACAGCAGCCGAGGACCGAAGACCGCGGTGTTGAAGGTGCGCGTGTACTTGCCGCCCGGCGTCACCTTCTGCGAGTTCCCGAGCGTGTAGTAGGCCTCGGGGACCGGGAAGCCCTGTGCGTCCTTGCCCTTGAACTGGGTGAAGTCGAGGAACCACTCGACCTTCTCACCCGTGGACACGTACAACGTCCGCGTGGCCGGCAGGGCCTGCTCGACGAGCGCGCCGAAACCGACGTCCTCGGGCAGGAAGGCGATCACGCCGAGCCCACCGGTCTTGTTGGGCGATCCGGAACCGAGCCGGTTCGTCACCGTGGCGAACTCGCTCGCCTTGAAGTGGCGGACCTTGTCACCCTGGATCTTCTTGACCTTGGCGGTGGTGATCGCGTCGTACTCCGCGCCCGCGCCCTTGCTGAACTGGCCGAACCAGGTCTGGGAGAGGCCGGTGACCTCCGGGCCGAGGTGAGCCATCCGCAGGTTCGCGAAGGAGTCGAGGATCACGCCGATACCGATGCCCGGCGCGTCGTACAGGTAGTCGATCGTCGCGCTGAGCGGCTTGGCGGCGGCGTCCGGCACCGTGATGTCCGCCGGCTTGGTGGTGCGGGCGTCGATCGTCACCGAGGTGTTCTTGGTGACCGCCAGCTTCGGCTGGACCACCCAGTCGAGGCCCTCGCCGCCCATGTCGGGCTTGGTGAAGTCCTTCGCGATCCAGCCGTCCAGGAGGTACGTGCCCTTGGGCAGCCGCATGGTCGTGATGCCGGTGGTGGCCGTCGGGACCTGGTAACCGCGGCCGTTGCCCAGGCCGGCGTAGCCGAAGAGGACCGTGTTGTACTCGCCCGTCGGCTGACCCGCCTTGTCGATGTGCTTGACCGTGACGTCGTACGACTCGACCTCACGGTTGACCGCCGCACCCGTACGGACGGTCTGGGCGCCGGCCGTCGCCGTCACGTACGAGGAGTACGCGCCGTCGAGAGTGCCGCCCAGCTTGGTGTTGACGGTGTAGCCGACCGAGGCGGTGCCGCCCGCCGGGACCTTCAGGGTCGTCGCGGCCAGCTTGAAGAAGCCGGCCGGAGCGGCCTGGCCCTTCGGGTTGGTCGCGGTCGCCGTCAGCTTCAGCGTGACGTCGGTCTTGCCGAGGTTGCGGTACGTCAGCGGCTTGGTCGCCGGGGTGTCGTCGGTGTGCGGCCACTGCTGCGTGCCGAAGCTCACCGACGCGGGGTCGGCGATCACGGTCTGCTTGATGGCCTTGTCGACCTGGATCCGGCCCGAACCCTGCTGGAACGGCGTGTACTTGCCGCCCTTCGCCGAGCCGGTGAGCGCGCCCTTGATCTCGGCGTACGTCCAGTCCGGGTGCTCCTGCTTGAGGATCGCCGCCGCGCCCGCCACATGCGGCGTCGCCATCGACGTGCCCGAGATGGTGAGGTACCCGGCCGGCTTCTCGCCGACCTCCTGCTCGATGACGCTGCCCTTGGCGGAGGCGGCCGTGATGTCCACGCCGGGCGCGGTCACGTCCGGCTTGATGGCGCCGTCGCCGACGCGCGGGCCGGTGCTGGAGAAGTCGGCCAGCAGGTCCTTGTCGTCGACCGCGCCGACGGTGAGCGCCGCGTCGGCGCTGCCCGGCGAACCGACCGTCTCCGGACCGGAGTTGCCCGCCGCGATCGCGAAGAGGATGCCCTTCTCGGCGGACAGCTTGTTGACCGTCGCCTCCAGCGGGTCCACCTCGGGGGTGTCCTGGCCGCCGAGGCTGAGGTTGACGACCTGGGCGCCCTGCTCGGCCGCCCACTCCATGCCGGCGATGATGCCCGAGTCGTCACCGGAACCGGTGTCGTCCAGGACCTTGCCGTTGAGGATCTTGGCGCCGGGTGCGACACCCTTGTACTTGCCGCCCGACTTGGCCCCGGTGCCCGCCGCGATGGACGCGACGTGCGTGCCGTGACCGAACTTGTCGGTGCTGCTCGTGGCCGTGGAGAAGTTCTTGGCCGCGATCACCTGGTTCTTGAGGTCCGGGTGGGTGGCGTCGACACCCGTGTCCAGGACGGCGATCTTGACACCCTTGCCGTCGAAGCCGGCCGCCCAGGCCTTCGGCGCGCCGATCTGCGGCACGGACTTGTCGAGGCTGGCCTTGCGGGTGCCGTCGAGCCAGACGTGCGCGATCCCGGCGGCGGTCCTGTCGCCGTTGGTCACCGCGTCCCAGAGTTCGGGAGTGTCCTTCTGCGGCGTCTGCACGGCGTCCGCGTTCAGGGACTTCAGCGTCTGACGGAGGGTGCCCGCGTCGCGGACATCGGCCTTGGTGGCGGTCGCCGCCCCCGAGTAGCCGACGATGACCTTCAGTCCCTTCTGCTGGGACCTGCGGGTCGCCGCCTTGTTCAACTCCGTTACGTCGAACAGCCGTTGGTCGAGCTTGCCGCTCGAGACCAGCCGGGCCGCGTCGGCCGGGACGACGAACGTGTGCCCGTCGGCCTTGCGGATCTGGGCGGGTATCTTCTCGCGGCCCGCCGCCCGCTCCAGACCGACGACGCGGCCCTTCGCGTCGACGGCGACACGGTCACCGGTGATCAG
The DNA here is from genome assembly GCF_010548275.1 of Streptomyces sp. SID12488. GTDB lineage: Bacteria > Actinomycetota > Actinomycetes > Streptomycetales > Streptomycetaceae > Streptomyces. The sequence goes on along the minus strand of NZ_JAAGLT010000003.1, from coordinate 326,750 downwards.
CGTGATGCGGTGCGCGGGCTTGAGCTTCTGCGCGGCGCTGGTCATACGCTGCTGCTCGCTCTTCGCGTCTGCCTTCGCGGACGCCGGGCCGGTCATGCCCGCCGCGAGGGCAACCGCCGCGGCCGTGGCCACGGTTGCCGCGCATGCTCTTTTCACTTCTGTGCGCAAGTCTCCCCCTGGAGCGCTGGCTGAAGTGCCGGGCAGTTCCCCGTTCACCCGGCAGAGGGGACTCCCGTACGCATGCGCGCACACCCCCCGACCGTGAATTATGCCGAGGGGTGATCAGCCGCTCAATAGACTGGAGGATTACGCTTTTGGCTGTTACGAGCCAGTTACGAAATCTTGCGGGCCTTGCGGACCTTACGGACTCTACGAACCGGCGTTCTCCTTCACGGTGATCTTCCCCTTGCGGATGACCGCCAGCCGCGGGGCTTTCCTCGCGATCGCCGAATCGTGCGTGACCATGATGAAAGTGAGCCCGAGCTCCTTCCACATGGTTTCGAGTACGTCCATGATCTCGTCGCGCATCGACTCGTCGAGGTTGCCGGTGGGCTCGTCGGCGAGCAGCACCTTCGGCTGCTTGACCAGCGCACGAGCGATGGCGACGCGCTGCTGCTGACCGCCGGACATCTCCCCCGGCAGATGCCCGAGCCGCTCCCCGAGCCCCACCGACTTCAGCGCCTCGGCGGCCCGTTCGCGGCGCTCCCGGCCCTTCACACCGAGGGGTACGAGAGCGGTCTCGACGTTTTCCTGGGCCGAGAGGGTCGGAATGAGATTGAAGCTCTGGAAGACGAAGCCGATGTTTTCGCTGCGGACCTTCGTGAGGCGACTCTCGGACAGTTTGGCAAGATCCGTGCCGTCGAGGTCGATGCTGCCGCCGGTGGGACGGTCGAGGCCGCCGAGCATTTGCAGGAGGGTGGACTTGCCGCCGCCGGTGGGGCCCTGGATGACCAGACGGTCGCCGTCGGCGATGGTGAGGTCGATGCCCGCGAGGGCGTCCACGGTTTCCCTGCCTCGGGTGTAGCGCTTGGTCACGCCCTTGAGTTCGTACATGTGGGTGACTCCTGGGTGGGGTTCGGGGTGGTGCGTCGTCGTTTGTCGGCCGGCGGGCCGGTGAGGGCTGGTCGCTCCCACGGGGCGGGGCCGCATATGCGGCCCGGGGAAGCCGGGCCCCCGTCGGCCGTAGCCGAACTCCGCGTCCTACTCGACTCGCCTCAGCGCGTCCGCCGGGCGCAGCCTGGACGCTCGCCAGCCGCCGAATGCGCCGGCAATCAGGCCACCGGCGACTGCGAGGCCGACCGCGAGGGTGATGGTGGAGAGCGCGACGGGCGCGGTGAGCGCGACCGTCAGGGCCTTGGTCGCGGCCTGCCGGCCGAAGCCACCGCCACCACCGCCGGGGAAGCCGCCACCGCCGCCACCGCCGTTCCCGCCCGAACTGCCCACCTCCGCCTGGAGTTCCGGGCTGATCGCGGTGACGACATACGCACCGGCGAGGCCGAGCGCGATACCGAGGGCGCCGCCCACCAGCCCGTTGACGACGGCCTCGCCGACGACCTGCCGGGTGACCCGGCCCGACTTCCAGCCGAGCGCCTTCAGCGTGCCGAACTCCCGCACCCGGCGGGAGACGGCCGAGGAGGTGAGCAGGCCCGCGACCAGGAAGGCGGCGACGAGCACCGCGATGGACAGCCACTTACCGACGTTGGAGGCCAGGTCGGAGGCGGTGGACAGGGACCCGGAGACGGTGCTGGCGAGATCGGCGGACGTCGTGACGGTCGTACCCGAGATGTTCTTCTGGATCGTCGACTTGACCGCGGTGATCTGCTGGGAGTCGGTCGCCTGGACGTAGATCGTGGTGACCTTGTCCTTGGAGTCGCTGAGGGTCTGGGCCTGCTTCAGCGGGATGTAGAGGTTGGCCGCCGAGTCGCCGCTCTCGGGGGTGGCGATGCCGATGGCCTTGTACTTGACGCTCTTGATGGTGACCGTGCTGCCGACCTTGAGCTTCTTCTCCTTGGCGTAGGAGGCGTCGACGACCACGACCTTGGCATCGGTCTCGGAGGTCGTGAAGGTACGGCCGCTGGTGATCTTCGAGGAGGTCAGCGGGCCGAGGGCCGGCTTGGTGACGTCGGTGCCGTACACCGAGTAGTTGTTGACGTCGAAGTTGGCGCCGCCGCCCTCGACACGCCCCTGGGGAGCGGCAGTTGAGCCACCGCCGGGGCGTCCGCCGCCCTGGTTGCCGCCGCTGCCCTGCTGGTCCTGCTGGAACTGGCCCTGCCGGAACTGGCCGCTGACCTTGACGACCTGGAGGCTCAGTCCGCCGACGGCGTCCGAGACGCCCTTCTGCGTGTCGACCTTGGTGACCGTGGAGGCGGCCAGGGTCTGGAAGCCCTGGACGAACACCCGGTCGCTGCTCTGCTCCGCGTCGGAGTCGCTGCCGTCGGGCCGCGCGTCGAACTGGAAGCGCGGGCGCTGGGTGGCACCGGCGCCGGTCTGGGCCGCGGCGGCCTTGGTGACGGTCATGTCGGTGCCGAGTCCGTACAGCGACTCGAGGACCTTGTCCTGCGCTTTCGACATGCCCGCGGACACCGAGGTGACCACGATGACCAGGGCGATGCCGAGCGCGAGCCCGGAGGCGACGACGAGTGCCGCTTTACGACGGCGGCGCAGTTCGCGCCTCAGGTAGGTGAAGAACATGGCCGCAAGCTAGGTACGCCGCGTGATGACGCGATAAGTCCTGCATAAGAGATGCATGAGAAGGCTGTGACGAGCCCAGGGAACAGCCAGGGAACAGCCAGGAGACACCCAGGAAAAACCGATGCCGCCCCTGGGGGCGGCATCGGAAAGCTGTGCGGTGAGTGTGCGTCAGGCAGGCCTTGAGGAACTCAGACCGCCGAACCCGCCTTCCAGTCCGCCCAGTTCAGGTTCCAGCCGTTGAGGCCGTTGGCCGGGTCGACGGTCTTGTCACCGGTGTTCCGGACGTCGACGACGTCACCGACGATCGAGTTCTCGTAGAACCAGTAGCCCGCGGAGTTCTTGTCGTTGGCGCCCTTGGTGTCGTTCAGGCCGACGCAGCCGTGGCTGACGTTGGCACTGCCGAAGGTGCCGTCGGAGCTCCAGTAGTTGCCGTGCACGAAGGTGCCGGACGTGGTCAGACGCATGGCGTGCGGCACGTCCTTGATGTCGTACTCGCCCTTGCCGTCGTCGTCCGTGAAGCCGACCGTGGCGCCGTTCATCCGGGTCTCCTTGAACTTCTCGGAGATCACCATCTTGCCCTCGTACGTCTTGTTCTCGGGCGAACCGGCGGAGATCGGGATGGTCTTGACGACCGTACCGTTGTGCATGATCTTCATCGTCTTCGTCTTGGCGTCGACGATGGACACCTGGTTGCGGCCGATCTTGAAGGTGACCGTCTTCTGCTGCACGCCGAAGACGCCCTTCGAGCCCTCCACGCCGTCGAGCGCCAGCTTCAGCGTGACGGTGGAGTTCTCCTTCCAGTAGTCATCGGGCCGGCAGTCCATGCGGGTGTCGTTGAACCAGTGGCAGACGACCTCCTGCCCGCTGGTCGAGGAGACCGTGACGGCCTTCTGGACGTCCGCCTTCGCGGTGATCGCCTTGTCGAAGTTGATCGACACGGGCATGCCCACACCGACGGTCGAGCCGTCCTCGGGCGTGAAGTAGCCGACGAAGCTGTTCGCGGCGGCGACCGTGGTGAACGAGGCGTTCTCGTGCGCGGCACGGCCGTCGGCGTCCGCCGCCGTCGCCGTCACCTTGTAGGTGGTGGCGCGCTCCAGCTGGGCGCTCGGCTTCCAGCTGGTCTTGTCGGCAGATATTTCACCGGCGACAGCGGTACCGTCCGCCGTCTTCATCTCCACGGCCGTGAGGGTGCCCTTGGTCACCGCCACCTGGGCGGCGTTGTTGATGGAGGCGTTGTTCGAACCGTCCCCGGGTGTGATCTTGATCTGGGCCTCGGAGGTCTTCTCGGCCGCCGCCTCGTCGGCCTTGGCCTGCGAGCTGTCGGTACCGCTGTCGCCCTTGGAGGCACTGTCGCTGTCGCCTCCGCTGCACGCAGAGAGCACCAACACGCCACCGAGCAGGGCGGACGCGGCCGTCAGACCCTTGCGCCGCCTACTGTCCGTCATCACACGCTTCTCCATCGTTGCCGAATCCCCAACCAGAACCAGCGAGGGTCCCCGTACGAAACCTGCAGATCCCCGTAACACGTTTCAACACAACTCAACGCTACGACCAGTGCGTCCCGTTCCACATTCACTCGATGTGTGGGGGACACCACGTCGCCTGGGTCACAGGGAGCTGTCCGCTCATCCCGTACTCCACCGGGTCGCGTGGTGCCACTGCCGGTCACTGCTTCTCCTGAGACGACGAAACCCCGGTCGGCGGTTGCCGCCCGGGGTCACCTTTTTCCCCAGCGGCCTCAGCCGTCTACCCGCTCGCCGACCACTTCATCGCCGTCCGCCTCATCATCCTCGTCCAGATCCCAATCCGGCGAATCCGGGTCGTAGTCGATCTCCTCGCTGCTCCACGAGGCCTGCGCCAGTTCGGTCCCCGGCACCTCGCCGACCAGGTCGAACGGGTCCACGAGGTACGCGAGCGCCTCCGCGGTGTCTTCCGTCACAGTGTCCTCCGCGTGCACCCGCTCGTCGGCCGGCATCTCGGTGTCACCGGCGATCCGCTGCAACGCGGCTTTCGTAAGGGCGTCCACGTCGTCGACCTCGACGACCAGTTCCACCCGAAGCCGTACAAAACGTGATGTCTCTGATGTACTCATGGACGCAGAGCGTACGGCTCACAGCTCCCGCAACTTTCCCACGACCCACGCCTGTCATTAACATCGGGGTCACGGCCAATTCGCCAGCGCCACAAGGGGATCGATATTCCGTGTCATCCGCACGTCGATCGTTGTTGACCGCCACCGCCGCGGGCACCCTGCTGGGTGCCCTGTGGTTCGTCCCGTCCGCCAACGCGACGGCCGAGAAGCCGGTGGAGCAACGGCACAGAGCGGACACGTCCATGTCCACGATGTCGGAGCACACCCGGCAGATCTCCATAACGAGCACCGCCAAGCGTTCGGGCACGAGCACGGCTGCAAGGACAAGTACGAGCACAAGCACGAGTACGACCGCCACCACGACCACCACCACGGCGACGACGACCTCGGACTCGGCCGCCGACGACGACGGCACCCGCCTCGCCGACACCGGCAGCTTCGACACCACGCCGTACGTCGTCGGCGGCACGTTCTCCCTCACCCTGGGGGCCGGTTTCGTGGTCTATTCGCTACGGCGGGAGCGCCTGGGCTTCTGAGCGGGACGAGGACCTGACCGGCAGCACCGACAGGCCCCCGACCCGCTCACCACGAGCGGCTGGCTGACAGCGGCTACTGCAAGGGCCCGGTCACCGGTTCCACCGCCGTGACCAGGTGCCCGCCCCGCACGAACGCGTCAGCCGCGGCGAGGTCGGGCGCCAGGAACCGGTCGGGCCCCGGCCCCTCGACCCCCGCCGCCCGTACGGCGTCGATGACGGCCCGGGACGCGGGCGCCGGCGTCAGCCCCTCCCGCAGCTCGATGGCGCGCGTGGCCGCGTACAGCTCGACGGCGATGATCCTGGCGAGGTTGTCGACGGCCGTACGGAGTTTGCGCGCCGCCGACCAGCCCATCGAGACATGGTCCTCCTGCATCGCGGAGGAGGGAATCGAGTCCGCCGAAGCAGGCACCGCCAGCCGCTTCAACTCGCTGACCAGGGCGGCCTGCGTGTACTGGGCGATCATCAGCCCGCTGTCCACACCGGCGTCGTCCGCGAGGAACGGCGGCAGCCCGTGCGAGCGGTTCTTGTCGAGAAGGCGGTCCGTGCGCCGCTCGGCGATGGATCCCAGGTCGGCGGCGGCGATGGCGAGGAAGTCGAGGACGTACGCCACCGGGGCGCCGTGGAAGTTCCCGTTGGACTCGACCCGCCCGTCGGGCAGGACGACGGGATTGTCGACGGACGAGGCCAGCTCCCGCTCGGCGACGAGCCTCGCGTGCGCCATGGTGTCGCGCCCGGCGCCGGCGACCTGCGGGGCGCAGCGCACGGAGTAGGCGTCCTGGACGCGGGGCGCGCCGTCCTGGTGGTGCCCGGTGAGCTCCGAGCCCTTGAGCACGGCGAGCATGTTGGCCGCGCTGGCCCCCTGTCCCGGGTGCGGCCGGATGGCGTGCAGCTCGGGCGCGAGCACCTTCTCGGTGCCGAGGAGCGCCTCCAGGGAGAGCGCGGCGGTGACGTCGGCGGACTTGTAGAGGGTGTCGAGGTCGGCGAGCGCCATGATCAGCATGCCGAGCATGCCGTCGGTGCCGTTGAGAAGGGCGAGTCCCTCCTTCTCGCGCAGTTCGACGGGAGCGATGCCGTGTTCGGCGAGGAGTCCGGCGGCCGGCTTCACGACTCCGTCCGGCCCTTCCGCGTCGCCCTCGCCCATGAGCGTGAGGGCGCAGTGGGAGAGGGGCGCGAGGTCGCCGGAGCAGCCCAGGGAGCCGTACTCGTGCACGACCGGGGTGATCCCGGCGTTGAGCACGTCGGCCATGGTCTGCGCGACCTCGGGCCGCACGCCCGTGTGCCCCGAGCAGACGGTCTTGAGCCGCAGGAACATCAGCGCCCGTACGACCTCGCGCTCGACCCGCGGTCCCATGCCGGCGGCGTGCGAGCGGACGATGTTGCGCTGCAGCTGGGCGCGCAGTTCGGGGCTGATGTGCCGGCTCGCGAGGGCACCGAACCCGGTGCTCACGCCGTACACGGGCTCAGGCTTGGCGGCCAGCGCGTCGATGATCCCGCGAGCCTTCGACAGGGCGGCGACAGCCTCCCCGGACAGCTCGATCCGAGCCCCGCCCCGCGCCACAGCGAGCACGTCGGCCGCGGACGTCCCGGACGTCCCCACCACCACAGTGTGCATATCCATATTCAGGAGCGTAACCAGTGAATTCGAAGATGTCACTACCGGGTGCCCGGTACACCCCTTACCCATCCAGCCCGTCCGGCGTTTGAGGACAAGGCCCGTTCAGGGCCGGAGCGGGGGTCTGGGGGCGGCAGCCCCCAGCAGGCGCCCGCACCAACACCCCGCACCTCACAGCCGACGCCCACGGAACCGCCGCCGCTCAACAACCGCCTCCCCGGAGGGCTCCTCGGCGAGCCGTACCACCGGGTCGTCGGGCCCCTCGCGCCCCGCGACGACCGGCCGGTCCGCATGGACCGCCTTCGCCCGGTACTGCGCCGCATCTGCAAGCCGGAACAACCGGCGAGCCGTCCGCACCGGCCCGATCCCGTCGGCGGTCGAGGCGATCCCGCACGCGACCCCCTCCCCCAGCTCCAACTCGGCGGCGCGACGGCACAGTTCGACACCCGCCCGGACCACGTCGTCCGCAGGCGCACCGACCACCAGCAGGCAGAACTCGTCACCCCCGAGACGCGCGGCGAGGGCTCCCGGCAGCATGGCCCCGCACAGCGACAGCACCGACCCGAACCGTTCGAGGAGCCGGTCGCCGACCGCGTGCCCCAGGGTGTCGTTGACGCGTTTGAGCCCGTTCAGATCACAGACGACGAGGCTGACCACGACACCGTCCCGCCGGTGCCGCTCGATCGCCTCGTCGAGGTGGGCGTCCACAGCACGGCGGTTGGCAAGCCCGGTGAGCGCGTCGGTGAAGGCGAGCCGCCGGGCCTCCTCCAGCCGCTCGGTCTGGGCGATCCCGGCGGCGACGACGGAGGCCAGGACGGTGGCGAAGTCGGCGTCGGCACGGCCGAAGACGGGGGCACCGACGGGCCGGGCGACATACAGCTCACCCCACGCCCGGCCGTGCAGCACGACAGGGGCGACGACACAACAGCCGCGTCCCCGCCGCCGCAGGGCGGCGACGCGCTGATGGCAGTACCCGGCACGCCCCGCCGACGACCCGCGCGCGGGCCCCTGGGCGGTCTCGACCCAGGCATTGGGCTCACCGCCGCCCGCCCATCGCTCGTGCAGGAACTCGGTGATCTCCGGGAACTGGTGCACGGGATAGGCCTCGCCCTCCGGGAACTCCTCCTCGTCGGCGGCCCGCTCCCCCACGTTCACCAGAACCCGCAGCCGCCCCAGCTCCCGCTCCCACACCGACAGCGCGGCAAAGTTGCCGCTCAGCGCGTGACAGGCACCGAGCGCGGCGGCACGCCAGGACTCGCGGGGGCTCTGCGCCGCGGCCATGCCCTGCGCGAGCGTCACGACGGCGCGGAGCCGGCTTTCCTCACCCATTGATCCAGGTTAGGAAGGTTTGGGATGAATTGAGACATCGAGAGGGCGAACAGGGGGGTGGCCCCCTACGGAAGGACCCTTTCAAGGTCGTCGGAGGCGGGAAAACTACTCCCCCGGCCAGACGGGCGACCGCTTCTCGGCGAACGCCGCGGCCCCCTCCGCCCGATCGCCCGAAAAGGCGACGGAACGCCACGCTGCGTCCTCCACCTCGAGGCCCGCCCGCAGGTCCAGCCCGAACCCCACCCGCAACGCCCGCTTGGCCGCCCGTACCCCCACAGGAGAGTTCGCCGCGATCCGGGACGCCAGCGCCAGCGCCTCCTCCCCGTCGCGCCCCTGCTCCACCAGCACGTCCACCAGTCCCAGCTCCCGCGCCTCGACCGCCTCCACCCGCCGCGCGGTGAAGACCAGCTCGGCGGCCCGCGCCGCGCCCACCCGCCGGGGCAGCAACTGCGTACCGCCACCGCCCGGAATCACGCCCACGGACACCTCGGGCAACCCCACCACCGCCGTGGCGTCCGCCACGATCAGATCGCAGGACAGGGCCAGCTCGAACCCGCCCCCCAGCGCGAACCCGTGCACCGCGGCGACCGTCGGCATCGGCAGCTCCAGTACGCCGGTGTAGGCGCCCCGGGCCACCGGCCGCTGCCGGATCAGTTCGGCGTCGGACATCGAGTTCCGCTCCTTGAGGTCGGCCCCGACACAGAACGCCCGCTCATGGGTGGAGGTCAGCACCACCGCGCGTACGTCACGGTCGGCGGCCAGCGCGGCACACGCACCGGCGATGGACCGGGCCATGGCGGAGGAGACCGCGTTCATGGCCTTCGGCCGATCGAGGACCAGCTCGGCGACGAACCCGTGCCGCCGCACCACGACGAACTCCCCGAACCGTTCCTCGGACCGCCCCTCGGACCCTTCCTCGCCCATGACACCCTCCTGGTTAACGCAGGTTAACTACGGTCGCCCCGATCATCGCAGCCCGCCCGCACCCAGGGGAAGAACGGGCGGAGGGAGAAGAGACCCGGAAGGCCACTCTCCTCGTTCGGGTGACATGGCGCCGATCTCCGGAAATTCCCCTCGCCAGAGCGCATAACGTGCGCTCGGCCACGGCGCACCCGGGGCGCGAGCGCAACGGGGAGGGATCGCGATGACGGACACGACGACAAGGCCGGTCGAGACAGGCACACCAAGGCACGCGCAGGTCCCGCCCCAGGTCCCGCCCCAGGCTCCACACGGCGTCCCGCCGCGGTTCCAGGCCCCCGCCCGGCCATGGACCCCTCCCCCGCCTCCTTCGACGCGCCCCGCGCCCGAGGCCCCGCCCACGCCCCTCCTCAACCGCCCCCGGGGCCGGCACCGCAAGCCTCGCCCCCGCAAGGTCCTGCTCGCGGCGGGCGGCTTCGCGCTGGCCGCCGGGGTCCTGAGCCTCGTACGGCTGGCACCCGACGGTGGTGTGGGCCTCGGCAGGGCACAGGCCCAGTCCGACCTGGACGCGGACACGAACGCCGGCGCGAACACGGACTCGGACACCAGTACAGGCACAGGCACCTCGGCCGACCGCACGGGCAACACGGCGGCCACCGTCGGCGGCGCCCCCACGGCGACCCCGTCGGCGAGTGCCCCCATGGGCGGCGCGACCCCCGTCCCGACCACGCCCCCGACGGCACTCCCGACCGCCCTGCCGAACGCGACGGGCCCGCTGCGGCCCTTCCCCCTCGGCGCGCTCCCCACATCACGCGGGCCCGCCGCCGACGCCACCACGATCCCGCAGCAGCCCGACACACCGGCGCCCGTCACCACGCCCGGCCAGTCGCGCCCGGCGGCGTCGACACCGGCCCCGGTGGCCCCCCAGCCCCAGCCACAGCCCCCGCAGCAGGCGGCACCGGCCCCCGCGCCGACGCCCGAGCCCCCGAAGGCCCCCGCACCGGCCCCGCAGCCCGCGAAGCCGGGCGGAGTGTGCGTACCGATCATCGGCCTGTGCGTGGACGCGCTGAACCACCGCCACTGAGCGGGAGCGGAGAGGAGCGGAGAGGACCAGCGGTGGCCGGCCAGTGCTACGCGACGGGGCCGGCCCGCCGGGTCAGCAGCCAGGGCTCGACCACGCCGAGCCCGCGCACGGGCCGCTGCCACATCGGCTGGAGCGCGAAGCGGTACACCGGCGGCTCCTCGCCCTCTTTCTCCGCGGTGGCGGCGGCCTCGGCCGCCTCCGCCTCGGAGGCGGGCGCGTCCCCGGTACGGATCAGCTCCTCCGCGAAGGCCGCGTCGACGAGCACGGCGTCCCGTGGCGCTATCGACGTCAACCGCGAGGCCAGATTCACCGTCGACCCGAACACATCACCCATACGGGTGGTCACCGTGCCGAAGGCCATCCCGACCCGCAGCTCGGGCATCGTCTCGTCGTGGGCCATCGTCTCGATCAGCCGCAGCGCGATCTCGGCGGCCACGCCCGGCTCGTCCGCCGCGTACAGCACCTCGTCGCCGAGCGTCTTGACGAGCCGCCCGCCGTTCGCCGCCACCAGGTCGGCTGCCGTGGTCTCGAAGGCCTCGACGAGTTCGCCGAGCTCCTCCTCCTCCATCCGCCGGGTCAGCCGCGTGAAGCCGACCAGGTCGGCGAAGCAGACGGCGAGCCGCCGGTCGACCATCTCCTCGTCGTCGGCGGCCTGCACGACCCGCCCGGTCGCGGCGGCGAGCTGGCGCCGCCAGACGTACACGATGAACTCCTCCAGCTCGGGCAGGAGCAGCTCGATCAGCGGATACGTCACCTCGGTGCGCGTCATTCCGGGCTCGGGCGGCTCGGTCAGCCCCTCCAGGAAGGAGTCGATCTGCCACTCGGCCAGACGGGCGGTGGTCTGCCCCGTGGAGCGCGCCACCTGCACGGCCATCGCCTCGCTGAGCAGCCCCGCCTCGACGAGACCGGCGAGCCGGCGCAGTGCGAGGACGTCCGCCTCCGTCAGCGCCTTGGCCTGTCCGATGTCGGCGAAACCCATCGCCCGCCAGAAACGGGACGCGAGTTCCATGGAGACACCGGCGCTGCGGGCGGCCTGAAAAGGGGTGTAGCGCCGCTCGGCGCCCAGGATGAGCTGTTCGAGGCGCAGGGCGAGCGGATCCTCACCGGGGTCGGCATCCTGGCCGTCCACCCGGCCGCCCGCCGTGTCGGAGCCCGTGTCGTCGACGGTCACGCCTGCTGCCCTTCCGATCTGTCACGGTCAGATATCGACCGCCCTCAACGATACGGCCTCACTCCGTCAGGTCCAGCAGTGACGACGTACCGGAGCTGACTATTCGGTCCCTTGGGGTCCCCCCTCTGGGGGAGTTTGAGGAGCGGGGGTTCGGGGGCGGAGCCCCGATGGGGTCCCCCTCTTGGGGAGGGACGGGTAGGGGCGCGGGGCGAAAGCCGGACCTACGCCGGCCGCAGGTGCACCACATCTCCCGCCCCCACCGGCTCCTGCACCCCCTCCCCCGTGGCGAGCACCAACCGTCCGTCCCCGTCCACGGCAACCGCCTCGCCCACGATCGACCGATCCCCCGGCAACTCCGCCCGCACCGTCCGCCCCAACGTCGCGCAGCCCGCCGCATAGGTCTCCTGCAGGCCGGACGACACCGGGTCCCCCTCCACCGACCGCCACCGGACGTACCACTGCTCCAGCGACCGCAGTACCGCCCGCAGCAGCGGATCCCGGTCCGTCGTCACCGCCCCGGCCAGCGCCAGCGACCCCGCCGTCGGCACCGGCAGCTCGTCCTCGCGCAGGGTGACGTTGATGCCGATGCCGATCACCACACCGTCCTCGCCGGACCGCTCCGCGAGGATCCCGCCCGCCTTGCGCTCCGCGCCCCCCACGCTCACCAGCAGGTCATTGGGCCATTTGAGGGACGTGTCGACGCCGGCGGCACGTGACAGCCCCGTCGCCACCGCGACCCCGGTGAGCAGCGGCAGCCAGCCCCAGCGGGCCACGGGGACCTGCGTCGGTTTCAGCAGCACGGAGAAGAACAGCCCGGAACGAGCGGGCGCCGTCCACTGCCGGTCCAGCCGCCCGCGCCCGGCGGTCTGCTCCTCGGCGAGCAGGATCAGCCCCTCCTCCGCCTTGCCCGCGCTCGCGAGGGCGACCATGTCCGCGTTGGTCGAGCCGGTACTCCGCACCACGTTCACGTCGGACCACAGGCTGCCCTCGCGCACGAGGGCCCTGCGCAGGCCAGCGGCGTTCAGAGGGGGGCGGTCGAGGTCGGACCAGCGGTCCGACCTCGGCTCACCGTGCCCGTCGGGCGGGTTACCTTCATCATTCGGTGGCGTCTCCATCATGCAAGCCACACTAGATTTGACATCCTCCATCCCGCAGAGGGGGATGGATTCCAGCCCCTGAGGGCTGAGGTTCACAGGCGCTCGACCGCTCTCGCGATGTCACCTCTCCGGCGTGTCCCGCCGCGACATCGTGAGCATATGCGTGGCCGCGTGCTCACGTGACGTCTTCTGGAGATCTTCCCTGCCCCTCTGTGAAGAGGAGAGGAGTGTGGTAAACGCCGCACTGCCGATGGGTAGGCACGCCACTACGCTACGGATGAGTAGCCAACCCCCCTTCTGAGCACGTCACTCTTTGCAGGGAGCCGCATCCCGATGGCCGAGCCGGTACAGCCGCAGCAGATCGACATCCACACCACCGCGGGCAAGCTCGCCGACCTGCAGCGCCGCGTCGAGGCGGCGACGCACGCCGGATCGGGACGGGCTGTCGAGAAGCAGCACGCCAAGGGCAAACTGACGGCCCGTGAGCGGATCGAACTGCTCCTCGACGAGGACTCGTTCGTGGAACTGGACGAGTTCGCCACCCATCGCTCCACCAACTTCGGGCTGGAGAACAACCGCCCGTACGGAGACGGCGTGGTGACCGGTTACGGCACCGTCGACGGCCGTCCGATCGCCGTGTTCTCGCAGGACTTCACCGTCTTCGGCGGTGCGCTGGGCGAGGTGTACGGGCAGAAGATCGTCAAGGTCATGGACTTCGCGCTGAAGACCGGCTGTCCGGTCATCGGCATCAACGACTCGGGCGGCGCCCGTATCCAGGAGGGCGTGGCGTCCCTGGGCGCGTACGGCGAGATCTTCCGCCGCAACACCCATGCGTCCGGGGTCATCCCGCAGATCAGCCTTGTCGTGGGCCCCTGCGCGGGCGGCGCCGTGTACTCGCCCGCCATCACCGACTTCACGGTCATGGTCGACCAGACCTCGCACATGTTCATCACCGGCCCGGACGTCATCAAGACGGTCACCGGCGAGGACGTCGGCATGGAGGAGCTGGGCGGCGCCCGCACCCACAACTCCGCGTCGGGCGTGGCCCATCACATGGCCGGCGACGAGAAGGACGCCATCGAGTACGTCAAGCAGCTGCTGTCGTACCTGCCGTCCAACAACCTCAGCGAGCCCCCGCTGTTCCCGGAGGAGGCGGACCTCGCCGTCACGGACGAGGACCGCGAGCTGGACGTCCTGATCCCGGACAGCGCGAACCAGCCGTACGACATGCATACGGTGATCGAACACGTCCTGGACGACGCCGAGTTCTTCGAGACGCAGTCCCTCTTCGCGCCGAACATCCTCACCGGGTTCGGCCGGGTGGAGGGCCGTCCGGTCGGTGTCGTCGCCAACCAGCCGATGCAGTTCGCGGGCTGCCTCGACATCGACGCGTCGGAGAAGGCGGCCCGCTTCGTCCGTACCTGCGACGCCTTCAACGTCCCGGTCCTCACCTTCGTGGACGTCCCCGGCTTCCTGCCGGGCGTCGACCAGGAGCACACCGGCATCATCCGCAGGGGCGCGAAGCTGATCTACGCCTACGCGGAGGCGACCGTCCCGCTCATCACGGTCATCACCCGCAAGGCCTTCGGCGGCGCCTACGACGTCATGGGCTCCAAGCACCTGGGCGCCGACCTCAACCTGGCCTGGCCGACCGCCCAGATCGCGGTGATGGGCGCCCAGGGCGCGGTCAACATCCTGCACCGCCGCACGATCGCGGAGGCGGAGGCGAACGGTGAGGACCTGGACGTGGTCCGCGCCCGCCTCATCCAGGAGTACGAGGACCACCTCCTCAACCCCTACATCGCGGCCGAGCGTGGTTACGTCGACGCGGTGATCCTGCCGTCCGACACCCGCCGCCAGGTCGTACGGGGCCTGCGCCAGCTCCGTACGAAGCGCGAGTCCCTGCCCCCGAAGAAGCACGGCAACATCCCCCTCTAGACCGTCCGGACCGAGCAGATCGCGCAGACCGTTCAGACAGTTCAGGAGCCGTTGTGAACATCAAGGTCGTACGGGGCAATCCGACCCCCGAGGAGCTCGCCGCCGCCCTGGCGGTGGTCCGAGCCCGCGCCGTGGCGGCGTCCTCCGCGGCGCCCGGCACACCCGGCACGAAGGACGCCTGGGCGGATCCGGCGAGGATCGCGTCCCACCGCCTCCCCCAGCCGGGCCGGACATCATGGACCCGGACGTACTGGCCCGCGTGACCGGAGGCCTTCAGGGGCCGCGGGGTGTACGGAAAGGGCGCCGATTTGAGTACGCCTACTCAGGCGCCCCGCCCCGTTAGGCCGCACGCTGGTGGAATGTTGTGGTCCGACCCCGAGAACGAGCCGCCGAAGGAACTGCGCGACGCGCAGCAGATGCTTCGGCGGCTCGGGTTCCTCATGGCGCTGGCCATGCTGCTCGCGATGATCGTGCTCGGCGTGCTGTAGGGCCTGTCCGGGCCCAGTACGCCGCCGATACCCTGGCCGCATGACCGATGATCAGCCGCGCCGCCGCCTCGTGCTCGCCTCCCAGTCCCCCGCCCGGCTCAACCTGCTCAGGCAGGCCGGACTCGACCCCGAGGTGATCGTCAGCGGGTTCGACGAGGACGCCGTGACCGCGCCGACCCCGGCCGAACTGGCCCTCGTCCTCGCCGAGGCCAAGGCCGCCGTGGTGGCCGCGCTGCCCGAGGTGCACGGCGCACTGGTGATCGGCTGCGACTCCGTCCTCGACCTCGACGGCGAGGCGTACGGCAAGCCCGCCGACGCCGAGGAGGCCACCGCCCGCTGGAAGTCGATGCGCGGCCGGGCGGGCACGCTCGAGACCGGCCACTGCGTCCACGACACCGCGACGGGGCGCTCCGTCTCGGCGACCGCGTCCACCGTGGTCCGCTTCGGCGAGCCGACGGACGAGGAGATCGCCGCGTACGTCGCCTCGGGCGAGCCCCTCCACGTCGCCGGGGCGTTCACACTCGACGGCCGCTCGGCGCCGTTCATCGACGGCATCGACGGCGGCCACGGCAACGTCATCGGCATCAGCCTGCCGCTCGTACGCAAACTGCTCGCCGAACTGGGCGTCGGCATCACGGAGTTGTGGACGCCCCGGGAGAAGTAGCCGGGGCGGAGGCGGTCAGGGGGTGCTGGGCGCCGGCGGGGGCGTCAGCGGGGAGGCGTCCTCGGGGACATCGGAGGCCTCGGTCGCGGTGGGGTCCTGCCTGTCGTACGTCATCAGCAGGAGCACCACCAGCGTCAGCACCACGACCATGGTGAGGAACGCCGGTACGCCCACGAGCCCCCAGGCGAACGCACCCAGCAGCGCGTGCACCACGGCCACGCTGATCAGCAGGATGCGGCCGAGCCCGGCCGGGGAGCGGTCGCGCCAGGCGACGAGCAGGGCCACCACGCCGCACAGCGCGAAGTAGAGACCGAAGACCACGCCGCCGATCTTCGAGGACACGGACATCATGTCCGGGTCGAGGCCCGCGAGGGACATCCGCTGGTTGTCGGCCACGATCCCCAGGAACCAGTTCAGTGCGGCTATGCCGAACGCCTCCACGAAGAGGACGATCGCGACGATCCATGCCACCGGTCTGCGGACCACCGGCCCCCACCCACTTTCGACTGCGCACGGTCGCCGCGTGGGCGCCGTACGAGCAAGGCTGCTGTTACCACTAGTAAGTTCAGCTGGTACTACGTTCGGTACATCCTGAACGCTACTAACCGGTAAACCTGTGGACAAGGGTTCGGCGGAGGTTCCTCGGCGGGCAGAGAATCATTGGGCCGTTCGTAGGATGTCCACAAAGAAACCGAGTGGGCCGCAGCACGCTCTCACAGAGACCTTGACCACATCAGGGGGCTAGGGTTTCCCGATGGAGTCCCGCGTACATAGGTGCGACAAGGGATTTCACGGGTAGGGCGAGCCTCGCATCACGCTCCGTGTGGGCAAGCTCACCAGTGGGGACGGGTCGATGCGCCGTGTCGGCAGTCCCTAAACTCGGCTTGTTTCAAGGAGGGAGCCTCAATCGTGCGCAAGGTGCTCATCGCCAACCGTGGCGAAATCGCTGTCCGCGTTGCCCGGGCCTGTCAGGATGCCGGGATCGCGAGCGTGGCCGTGTACGCCGACCCGGACCGGGACGCGCTTCATGTGCGTGCCGCGGATGAGGCGTTCGCTTTGGGCGGTGACACCCCGGCGAGCAGTTATCTCGACTTCGCCAAGGTGTTGCAGGCCGCCAAGGACTCGGGGGCGGACGCGATCCATCCCGGATACGGCTTCCTCTCGGAGAACGCCGACTTCGCCCAGGCAGTCATCGACGCCGGCCTGACCTGGATCGGCCCGCCCCCACAGGCCATCCGCGACCTCGGCGACAAGGTCGCCGCCCGCCACATCGCCCAGCGTGCCGGCGCCCCCCTGGTCGCCGGCACCCCCGACCCCGTCACCGGCGCGGACGAGGTCGTCGCCTTCGCCCAACAGCACGGCCTGCCCATCGCGATCAAGGCCGCCTTCGGCGGCGGCGGACGCGGCCTCAAAGTCGCCCGGAATCTCGAAGAAGTCCCCGAACTCTACGACTCCGCCGTCCGCGAGGCCGTCGCCGCGTTCGGACGCGGCGAGTGCTTCGTCGAGCGCTACCTCGACAAACCCCGCCACGTGGAGACCCAGTGCCTGGCCGACTCCCACGGCAACGTGGTCGTCGTCTCCACCCGCGACTGCTCCCTGCAGCGCCGCCACCAGAAACTGGTCGAGGAGGCCCCCGCCCCCTTCCTGTCCGAGGCGCAGGTCGCGGAACTGTACGCGTCGTCCAAGGCCATCCTGAAGGAAGCCGGCTACGTCGGCGCCGGGACCGTCGAGTTCCTCGTCGGCACCGACGGCACGATCTCCTTCCTCGAGGTCAACACCCGCCTCCAGGTCGAACACCCCGTCACCGAGGAGGTCGCCGGCATCGACCTCGTCCGCGAAATGTTCCGCATCGCCGACGGCGAACCACTCGGCTACGGCGACCCCGAACTGCGCGGTCACTCCATCGAGTTCCGCATCAACGGCGAGGACCCCGGCCGCGGCTTCCTGCCCGCCCCCGGCACCGTCACCACCTTCACCCCACCCTCGGGCCCCGGAGTCCGCCTCGACGCGGGCGTCGAGTCCGGCAGCGTCATCGGCCCGGCCTGGGACTCACTCCTCGCCAAACTGATCGTCACCGGCGCCACCCGCGCCCAGGCCCTCCAACGCGCCGCCCGCGCCCTGGCCGAATTCCAGGTCGAGGGCATGGCCACCGCCATCCCCTTCCACCGCAAAGTCGTCACCGACCCCGCCTTCGCACCCGAACTCACCGGCTCCGACGCCCCGTTCACGGTCCACACCCGGTGGATCGAGACCGAGTTCGTCAACGACATCCCCGCCTTCGCCGTGCCCGCCGACATCGAGGCGGACGAGGAGGCAGGCCGCGAGACCGTGGTCGTCGAGGTCGGCGGCAAACGCCTGGAGGTCTCCCTGCCCATCTCCCTGGGCATGTCCCTGGCCCGCACCGGCCTCGCCGCCGGCGCCAAACCCAAACGCCGCGCCGCCAAGAAGACCGGCCCGGCAGCCTCCGGCGACACCCTCGCCTCCCCCATGCAGGGCACCATCGTCAAAGTCGCCGTCGAAGAAGGCCAGGAAGTCAAGGAAGGCGACCTCATCGTCGTCCTCGAAGCCATGAAAATGGAACAGCCCCTCAACGCCCACAAGACCGGCACCATCAAGGCCCTCGCCGCCGAAGTCGGCGCCTCCCTCACCTCCGGCGCCCCCATCTGCGAGATCAAGGACTGACCCGCACAGCACCACGAGGCGCCCGGCGGACTGATCACTCAGTCCGCCGGGCGCTTCTTTTCATGGCGTACGGTGCGCGCAGCGCCCGTACGCCAGGGGCGCGGGGCTGTATCCGATCTGCGGCTCCGCCGCGGGGCGCGACAAGCCACAACGGACCGTCAGCCCGCCACGCACCGCACCCACCACGGCGACTGGTAATGGCATGCTGAACCCCCGGAACAAGTACAGGAAGGGCAGGTGAACCCATGGCCCACCCGCCGGCAGGCCTACGCGCGGATGCCCGCCGCAACTACGAGCGCCTCCTCGCAGAAGCCCGCTCCGCCTTCGCAGCACACGGCACGGACACCTCCCTGGAAGATGTCGCCCGCCGCGCAGGCGTAGGTATCGGCACGCTCTACCGCCACTTCCCCAACCGGCACGCCCTGCTGAGCGCGGTCTTCGAGGACGCGGTGAGTGACCTGCTGGTCCGCTCCCGCGAACTGCTGACCGACCCGGAACCGTGCACCGCGCTGGTGACCTGGCTGCGCGAGATCGTCACGCACGCCGGTGAGTACCGCGGCCTGGCACGGGCGCTCATGTCGGTGTCGTACGACGCCGACTCGGCCCTGGCCAGGTGCAGCAACCCGATGCGGGAGGCGGGCGCGGCCCTGCTCGCCCGCGCCCAGCGTGCCGGCACTCTGCGCACCGACGTCTCCATCGGCGACCTGCTCCAGCTCACCAACGCCATCGCGCTGGCGGCCGAGGAGACCCCGGACGACCCGGACCTGGCCGACCGCCTCCTGACCCTGACACTGCGGGGCCTGAAGGCCGTACCCCAGTAACCCGGTTGGCCGGGTTACCCGGTTCGACGACGGTCAGCGGCGGCGGAGGTCCGCCACCCGGGCTCGTTCCCGCTCGCGCTCACCGGGTCCGCCGGGCTGCTCGCCCAGCATCGTGCCGCGCAGCGGATGGCCCGCCGCGCCGCCGGGGAGCTGTCCCCGGCGCGGGTTGGGAAGCGGCACGTCCCGGCGCTGTTGACGCGTGGGGACCTGCTCACCGCCCTGCGGCCCGTTTCCCGGGGAGCTGTTGCCCGAGCCCGACGATCCGGCCACGGCGATCTGCACTCCCTGATCGGCCAGGGCCTGGAGTTCCGTACCGGCGCGGTCGTCGTGGACGGGCGGTTCGTCGGTGACGAGGCGGGTGATCACATCCGTGGGCACGGTCTGGAACATGGTGTCCGAACCGAGCTTGGTGTGATCGGCGAGCACGACGACCTCGGCGGCGGCCTGCACCAGCGCGCGGTCGACGGACGCCGACAGCATGTTGGAGGTGGACAGCCCGCGTTCGGCGGTGAGCCCGCTTCCGGAGAGGAAGGCCTTGGACACCCGCAGCCCGTGCAGGGACTGCTCGGCGCCACTGCCGACCAGGGCGTAGTTGGAACCGCGCAGAGTGCCACCGGTCATCACGACCTCCACTCTGTTCGCGTGGGCCAACGCCTGGGCCACCAACAGGGAGTTGGTGACGACGGTCAGCCCGGGGACCCGCGCGAGCCGGCGTGCCAGCTCCTGCGTGGTGGTCCCCGCCCCGACCACGATGGCCTCGCCCTCTTCGACGAAGCTCGCGGCGAGGTCGGCGATGGCCGTCTTCTCGGCGGTCGCGAGATGGGATTTCTGCGGAAAGCCGGATTCTCGCGTGAACCCGCCCGGCAATACCGCACCGCCATGCCGGCGGTCGAGGAGTCCTTCTGCCTCCAGTGCGCGCACGTCCCGCCGTACGGTCACTTCGGAGGTCTGGACGACGCGGGCGAGCTCACGGAGCGACACGGCTCCATTGGCACGCACCATTTCGAGGATCAATTGACGACGTTCTGCAGCGAACACGAAACTGACAGTAACCCCAAGGACCGTCTGCTTTCAGCAGTTTGCGCCGAATAGCAGAAGTTGTTCGCAGGGGGGTACGGGAAGTGGTATACGCGCCTATCTCCCCGGCTTATGCCGCAGGAATGGCCGACAAATCCCCGTGACCAGCGGGAAGTTGCTCTCTCTGGCGCCCCACCGGCACCTCCCGACCGTCAGGCCTCGCCCGCCGCCTTGCGCGTGTGAAGCTGCCGGGCGACCTCGGCGATCGATCCTGAAAGGGAGGGATAGACCGTGAACGCGTTCGCGATCTGCTCGACCGTCAGATTGTTGTCGACGGCGATCGAGATCGGGTGGATGAGTTCGGAGGCGCGCGGCGACACGACGCACCCGCCCACGACAATCCCGGTGCCCGGACGGCACATGAGCTTGACGAAACCGTCCCGGATGCCCTGCATCTTCGCGCGCGGATTGCGCAGCAGCGGCAGTTTGACGACCACTGCCTCGATCTTCCCGGAGTCGACATCGGCCTGGGTGTAGCCGACGGTCGCGATCTCGGGGTCGGTGAAGACGTTGGAGGAGACGGTCTTGAGGTTGAGGGGGGCCACCGCGTCGCCGAGGAAGTGGTACATGGCGATACGGCCCTGCATGGCGGCGACGGACGCGAGGGCGAAGACACCGGTCACGTCACCGGCGGCGTACACGCCCGGGGCCGTCGTCCTCGACACCTTGTCGGTCCAGATGTGCCCGGAGTCGCGGAGCTTGACCCCGGCCTCCTCCAGGCCCATCCCGGCGCTGTTGGGAATCGCGCCGACGGCCATCAGACAGTGCGAGCCGCTGATGACACGCCCGTCGGCGAGGGTGACCTCGACCCGGTCGCCGACGCGCTTGGCGGACTCCGCGCGGGAGCGGGCCATGACGTTCATGCCACGGCGCCGGAAGACCTCTTCGAGGACGGCGGCGGCGTCGGGGTCCTCACCCGGCAGCACGCGGTCACGGGAGGAGACGAGGGTGACCTTGGACCCGAGGGCCTGGTAGGCACCGGCGAACTCGGCTCCGGTGACACCGGACCCGACCACGATGAGTTCCTCGGGCAGCTCGGTGAGGTCGTAGACCTGGGTCCAGTTGAGGATGCGCTCACCATCGGGCTGCGCGTCTTCCAGCTCACGCGGGTGTCCGCCGGTGGCGATCAGCACGGCGTCGGCGACGAGGGTCTCCTCGCTGCCGTCCACGGCCCGTACGACGACCTTGCGGGAGCCGTCGACGCCCTGGAGGCCGTCGAGCCGCCCGCGCCCGCGCAGGACACGGGCACCGGCCCGGGTGACGGAGGCGGTGATGTCGTGCGACTGGGCGAGGGCGAGGCGCTTCACCCGTCGGTTGACCTTGCCGAGGTCGACACCGACGACGCGGGCCGCCTGCTTGTCGGGTGGGGTGTCGTCGGCGACGATGATCCCCAGTTCCTCGTACGAGGAGTCGAAGGTGGTCATCACCTCGGCCGTGGCGATCAGGGTCTTCGACGGTACGCAGTCGGTGAGCACCGACGCCCCGCCCAGACCGTCGCAGTCGACGACGGTCACCTCCGCACCGAGTTGCGCTGCCACCAGCGCCGCTTCGTAGCCGCCGGGTCCGCCACCAATGATCACGATCCGAGTCACATACCCCATTGTCCCGTACGCGCCGGGGTGCCGACGCCCCGGGTCCGCCGCACAGGTCCCGGAGCCGGTAGCAGGGGGACGGCCGACGGGTGCGGCACGGGCGATGACGGACGTCTGTACGGGTACGGAAGCGGCGTGTGCTGCCGGAGTGACGGCCGTGTCCGCTGCCGTACTCTCGATCCATGTCGCTCTACGCCGCCTACGCCGGCAATCTCGACGCCCGGCTCATGACGCGCCGCGCACCGCACTCGCCGCTGCGCGCCACCGGCTGGCTGACCGGCTGGCGGCTGACGTTCGGCGGCGAGCACATGGGCTGGGAGGGCGCCCTCCCGACAATCGTCGAGGCACCGCGCTCCCAGGTCTTCGTCGCCCTGTACGAGGTCGCCCCGCTCGACGAGGACTCCCTGGACCGCTGGGAGGGCGTGGGCCTCGACATCTACCGCCGGATGCGGCTGCGCGTCGAAACGCTGGAGGGCAAGGAACCGGCGTGGGTGTACGTCCTCAACGGGTACGAGGGCGGCCTGCCGTCGGCCCGGAACCTGGGCGAGATCGCCGACGCGGCGGAGTCGGCGGGGGCACCGCACGACTATGTGATGGAACTGAGAAAACGTCCCTGTTGACCCCTCCCCACCAAGTCCTCCCCGGGCCCCTCCGCCCCTTGTATGGAAACGACAAGACAACGATCGTCATCCCGTAACCTCCGTCATCTACGCGCGTAGGCTCGAACCGGATACCCTCATGCGCGTGAACGCATCTCTTCTTCCGGACGACATCCAGGGCGACCCCTACTCCGCCGCCGACGCCGCCGCCGCGCGCCTGCGGGAGCTCACGGGCGCCGAGACCCACGACGTCGCCCTCGTGATGGGCTCCGGCTGGGCACCGGCCGTGGACGCCCTGGGCGACCCCGAGGCCGAGTTCCAGGTCACCGACCTGCCGGGCTTCCCGCCGTCGGCGGTCGAGGGCCACGGCGGCAAGATCCGCTCGTACCGGATCGGTGACAAGCGCGCGCTGGTCTTCCTGGGCCGCACGCACTACTACGAGGGCCGGGGCGTCGCGTCCGTGGCGCACGGTGTCCGTACCGCCGTGGCCGCCGGCTGCAAGACCATCGTCCTGACCAACGGCTGCGGCGGCCTGCGCGCCGACATGCGCCCCGGCCAGCCGGTCCTGATCAGCGACCACATCAACCTCACGGCGACGTCCCCGATCGTCGGCGCGAACTTCGTCGACCTCACGGACCTGTACTCGCCGCGGCTGCGCGCCCTGTGCAAGGAGATCGACCCGAGCCTCGAGGAGGGCGTGTACGCCCAGTTCACGGGCCCGCACTACGAGACGCCGGCCGAGATCCGGATGGCGCGGACCATCGGCGCGGACCTGGTCGGGATGTCGACGGTGCTGGAGGCGATCGCGGCGCGGGAGGCCGGCGCCGAGATCCTGGGCATCTCCCTGGTGACGAACCTCGCGGCGGGTATGACAGGGGAACCCCTGAACCACGAGGAGGTCCTCCAAGCTGGCCGGGACAGCGCAACCCGCATGGGCGCCCTCCTGACCAAGGTCCTGGACCGCCTGTAGCCCTGGCAAGAGGCGCGCTCGCTCTGACCAGACCCCCCTTCGCCGGGCATTTTCAGCCCCTCCGGCGTTTGAGGAGCGGGGTCTGGGGCGGAGCCCCAGAAGGATGGGACGGGTAGGGGCGGCGGGGGCGACAACAATGGGCCCGCACCCGACCACGCAACGCACCACCACAACGAGAGGCACCGACGTGCACGACGACGAACTCATCGCACGCGCCAAGGCGTGGCTGGCCGAGGACCCCGACGCCGAAACCCGTGAGGAACTCGCCAAGCTCATCGACGCCCAGGACCTCCCCGAACTCACCACCCGCTTCACCGGCACCCTCCAGTTCGGCACCGCGGGCCTCCGCGGCGAACTCGGCGCCGGCCCCATGCGCATGAACCGCTCGGTCGTCATCCGCGCCGCCGCCGGCCTCGCCGCGTATCTCAAGGCGAAGGGCGAGACCGACGGCCTCGTCGTCATCGGCTACGACGCCCGCCACAAGTCGGCGGACTTCGCCCAGGACACCGCCGCCGTGATGACCGGCGCCGGCCTCAGGGCGGCTGTCCTCCCCCACCCCCTCCCCACCCCCGTACTGGCGTTCGCCATAAGGCACCTCGGCGCCGTCGCGGGCGTGGAGGTCACCGCCAGCCACAACCCGCCCCGCGACAACGGCTACAAGGTGTACCTGGGCGACGGTTCCCAGATCGTCCCGCCCGCCGACGCCGAGATCGCCGCCGAGATCGAAGCGGTACGCGCCCTCGCGAACGTTCCGCGTCCGGAATCCGGCTGGGAGATCCTCGACGACACCGTCCTGAACGCCTACCTGGCCCGTACGGACGCCGTTCTCACCCCCGGCTCGCCCCGTACCGCCCGCACGGTCTACACCGCGATGCACGGCGTCGGCCGGGACACCCTCCTCGCGGCCTTCGCCCGGGCCGGTTTCCCCGCCCCCGAGCTGGTCGCCGAACAGGCCGACCCCGACCCGGACTTCCCGACCGTCGCCTTCCCCAACCCGGAAGAGCCCGGCGCGATGGACCTCGCCTTCGCGAAGGCCCGCGAGACGAACCCGGACCTGATCATCGCGAACGACCCGGACGCGGACCGCTGCGCGGCAGCCGTACCCGTTCCCGGCGACGGCTGGCGCATGCTGCGCGGCGACGAGGTCGGTGCCCTCCTCGCGACCCATCTGGTCCGGCACGGAGCGCGGGGCACGTTCGCCGAGTCGATCGTCTCCTCGTCCCTCCTCGGCCGGATCGCCGAGAAGGCGGGTCTGCCGTACGAGGAGACCCTCACCGGCTTCAAGTGGATCGCCCGCGTGGAGGGCCTGCGCTACGGCTACGAGGAGGCCCTCGGCTACTGCGTGGACCCTGAGGGCGTACGCGACAAGGACGGCATCACCGCAGCGCTCGCCATCACGGAACTCGCCTCCGAGCTGAAGGCCGAGGGCCGTACGCTCCTCGACCTGCTCGACGACATCGCGGTCGAGCACGGTCTGCACGGCACCGACCAGCTCTCGGTCCGCGTCGAGGACCTGTCGGTCATCGCCAACGCCATGAGCCGCCTGCGCGAGCAGCCCCCGACTCAGCTCGCGGGCCTGCCGATCACGAAGGCCGAGGACCTCACCAAGGGCACGGAGACGCTCCCGCCCACGGACGGCCTGCGCTACACGCTCGACGGCGCCCGCGTCATCGTCCGCCCCAGCGGTACGGAGCCCAAGCTGAAGTGCTACCTGGAGGTCGTCCTCCCGGTGCCCACGCACGCGGATCTCCCGGCGGCCCGCGCGAAGGCGACGGACCTGCTGGAGACGATCAAGCGGGACCTTTCCGCGGCGGCGGGCATCTGAGCCGCGTCCGGCCGGACGTACAGGAATCCCTCACGGGATCCCTCACTCACGATGGGGTGCCCCCGACCGGAGGCACCCCATCGGGTGATTTGCGCCCGCCCGCTCACTGACGCACGCTCCACCACCGGCTCCGGCTCCGGCTCCGGCTCCGGCTCCGGCTCCGGCTCCGGCTCCGGGGAACGGTGACCGGATACCGCCCCGTAGCCCCGTACCTGGAGCCACCCCGCTTCCTCGTCCCGGGCTTCCCGCTCCTGCTGCCCCTCGCGGTCCGTCTCGCCCGCGCCGCCCGCCGCTTCCGCCGCTTCCGCGCGTGCGCGATCACGGCGGCGGTGGCCCTGTCTGCGTACTGCGGCGCGTACCTGTCCCTGGTCCGGCCGAGCGCGCCCTGAGGCCCGCCCGGCGGATCATGCCCCGGACGCGGGGCCCCTCGTCGCCCTGCTCACCTGTGCTGGTCCGGCGTCGGGACTGTCGGCTGTCCTCCGGGGGATCAGCCGGGCGGGGTACGGGCCGGCCCTGGCCCGCCCGGCGCCCGCTCTCAGCGCGCCGCCACCAACGCCACCACCCACACCGCCGCCAGTACCGCGGCCAGCGGCCAGAGCGGCCGTCCCCGTTGCGCCGCGTCGCTCTCGCCGGTCGGCCGCAGCTCGGCGTCGAGGCGCATGGCGGTCAGTTCGGCGGCCAGGGCGTCGTACGGGTGGGTCAGCCCCCGGTATCGCTGGAGCCGGCCCCAGCGGGGCGCGGAGACCGTCCAGTCGCCGTCCTGCCAGTCGATCTTCAGCTCCAGGGACCGGCGCCGTACGAAACGGAGGTCGGCCCAGGGCACGTGCCGGGGTCCGCGCAGTCCAGTGATCCAGATGCCGGACCGGTCGGCGGTGACACGCCAGGCCAGCTTCATCGGGACGCGGACCGCCCCGTACAGCCCGAGCACGAGGAGAAGCGCCAGCTTCCACGTCGAGAGGCCGGACTCGTCGAACCAGAGCCCGCCCAGCCACAGGCCCCACAGCACGAGAAACACGGTGGCCAGCCAGTCCAGCCAGCCCGCCCGCCACCGCCGCACCTTGCCGACCATCGCCTGCTGCCCGGCCAACTCCCGCCCCTGAAGCTCCAGTTGGATGCTGTCGGCGGCGTGCTCGCGGTGCTGGGCGACCCGCCTGCGACCCGCGTCCGGGGACAGCGGCCGGACCGGTCCCGCCGACCACTCCGTCAGCGGCGGCTGCTCGGGATCCTCGTCGGCGCTGACGACGAGGATCTCGGCGCCGTCGAAAGGAGCGCCGTAGAGAACGGCCTCCCGGACCGGCCCGAGGGTGTCGTCGTCGAGGCCGAGAAGCACCCGCCGAAGCTCGTCGTCACCGTCACCGTCATCTTCCCCACCGGCCGGATCGTCCCCGCCCTCGTCCCCATGGCCCTCGTTCTCCTCGTTCTCCTCGTCATAGTCGTCCTCGTCGAAGGAGGTGAGGTCGACGGTGAACAGGGGACGCTCGGCGGCGAGATCGTCGGCGGCGTACACCTCCGTGCCGCCCTGCGCGTCGTCCCGGACGAGGACGCGCAGCACCGGCACCGGAGCCCCGCGCAGCGCGCCCGCCCGCTGCCGGCCGAGCCATGCTGAGGCCAGCGCGGTCACCCCGAGGCCGGCCAGGAAGACGGTGACGACCCAGGCGCCCTCCTGGTCCTCGGCCGAGCCCCAGAGACCGGCGGTGCTCCCGGCCAGGACGCCGAGCGCGAGTATGACGACCCCCAGCGGGAACAGCAGCCGCCCACGCCGTACAGGAGCATCGGCCCCCGGCACGGGCACGGCGACGCCACCGGCAGCCGCCACGGCCCGCTCCAGCTGCTCACCTCGCGCCCGCAGCCGTACGGCCACGACAGCCCAGGAGCCCAGCACGACCACCACGCCGAAGCCGGTCAGCGCCCACGACTTCGAGGAGGCCTCCGCGGCGAGGGCGAGCAGCAGCAGGGGCGCGCCGACCCACACGAGCTCGGGCCGGGCGAGCACCCACAGCACGTACACCGCGAACCCGGCGGCGACGAACGGCCACAAACCGCCCGCCATCGCCACCAGGGCGCCCACGCACAGCACCAGGGTGGCGAGTCCGGCCGCGACCGAGCGGCGCACCCGGAGGAAGGTCCAGCGCGGTGGCAGTGCGGCCGACCAGCCCGCGGCGCGAGCGGTGGTCCAGTCGCGGCAGCCGTCGGGTATGGAGGCGGAGGGCAGCCGCAACGACTCGTCGGGGAAGGCCACGCGGGTCAGCCGACCGCGAGCAGAATCGCCAGCAGGACCGCACCAGCGGCAGCGGGCGCCATGATCTCGTACGCCCATTTCACGGTGACCTCGCCCTGTGAGGTGGCCGCCTTCTCCCGGGCCTCCCACAGCTGGCTCAGGTCGTCCATGATCTGGTCGTTCTGGGCGCGGGTAGGACCGGGCGGGATCAGGGGCATCCGACCGCCGGGGCGACCGGCCTCGCGGGCCTCACGCACCCTGGCCCGGTTGGCCCGCTTACGGGCGCGCAGCGAGACGGGGACGGCCCAGAGCTGGTACTTGGCCCCGGACTCGGCGACGGCCTCGTTCGAGAAGCCCGACCGGAACCCGGCCACGGTCCCCCAGGGCAGCACGATGATCCGGAACGGGTTGCGCACGCGCAGCCGGTGGTCGTTGGCCAGCACGGCGGGCCGCAGGGTGAAGGCGATCACCAGCGGTACGGCGAGGAGCAGCGTGGCGAGCGCCAGCCACGGGGTCCGCCCGTGGCCGACGATCAGCGCGTCACCGCCGAGCCAGCCCGCGAGCCCGAGCAGCAGCACTCCGGCCACGAGGGAGGAGAGTGACCGGTAGACCCGGTCGGGAGACACGGGTTGCGTAGGGCCCTGCGCGGGCGACGGGTGGTCCGGGGTCGTCATACCCCCGATTCTGCCCGACGCCCCGAACGCCGCCTGCCGCCGGTGCCGCCCGGACCGCGTTTCCCGCCCGGCAACCCGTTCACCGCATATGTCCGTCCCAGGGCCAGTCCTGGGGCCAGTCCCCGGACCAGCCCCCAGGCCCGGACCCGGCCACCCTCACCTATTTCCCGGGCTGTACAGCCGCTACGCGCGTAGATATGCTCGGCTTGTGACCATGCCCACCACTGCATCAACCGCACTCCCGCTCAAGGACGTGACCGCGTCCGACAGCACGCTGCGCCGCTACCTTCACGGGCTGCCCGGCGTCGACGCGGTCGGCCTGGAGGCGCGCGCCGCCTCCCTCGGCACACGTTCCATCAAGACGACCGCGAAGGCGTACGCCATCGACCTCGCCATCTCGATGGTCGATCTGACGACGCTGGAAGGCGCGGACACCGCCGGCAAGGTCCGGTCGCTCGGCGCCAAGGCCGTCCGCCCCGACCCGACCGACCGCACGGCCCCCGCCACGGCCGCGGTCTGCGTCTACCCCGACATGGTGGCCGTCGCGAAGGAGGCCGTCGCCGGGTCCACCGTCAAGGTCGCCTCCGTCGCCACCGCCTTCCCCGCCGGCCGGGCCGCGATCGGCGTGAAGCTGGCCGACGTGCGTGACGCCGTCGCCGCCGGTGCCGACGAGATCGACATGGTCATCGACCGCGGCGCGTTCCTCGCGGGCAACTACCTGAAGGTGTACGAGGAGATCGTCGCCGTGAAGGAGGCCTGCGGGGCGTCCGCCCGGCTCAAGGTCATCTTCGAGACCGGCGAGCTGTCGACGTACGACAACATCCGGCGCGCCTCCTGGCTCGGCATGATCGCCGGGGCCGACTTCATCAAGACGTCCACCGGCAAGGTGGCCGTGAACGCGACGCCCGCGAACACCCTCCTGATGCTGGAGGCCGTACGCGACTTCCGCGCGCAGACCGGCGTCCAGGTGGGCGTGAAGCCGGCCGGTGGCATCCGTACCACCAAGGACGCCGTGAAGTTCCTGGTCGTGGTCAACGAGACCGTGGGCGAGGACTGGCTCGACAACCACTGGTTCCGCTTCGGGGCCTCCTCGCTGCTGAACGACCTGCTGATGCAGCGCCAGAAGCTGGCCACCGGCCGCTACTCCGGCCCCGACTACGTGACGGTGGACTGATCACCATGACCATCGAGAAGCGGTCATCCGCATTCGAGTACGCACCGGCGCCCGAGTCCCGCGCCGTCGTCGACATCGCTCCCTCCTACGGCCTGTTCATCGACGGCGAGTTCGTCGAAGCCGCCGAAGGCAGGGTCTTCAAGACCGTCTCCCCCTCCACCGAGGAGGTCCTCGCCGAGGTCGCCCAGGCGGGCGAGGCGGACGTCGAGCGTGCGGTGAAGGCCGCCCGCAAGGCCTTCGAGAAGTGGTCGGCGCTGCCCGGCTCCGAGCGCGCCAAGTACCTGTTCCGCATCGCCCGCATCATCCAGGAGCGCTCCCGCGAGCTCGCCGTCCTGGAGACCCTGGACAACGGCAAGCCCATCAAGGAGACGCGCGACGCGGACCTCCCCCTGGTCGCCGCGCACTTCTTCTACTACGCGGGCTGGGCCGACAAGCTCGGCCACGCCGGCTTCGGCGCGAACCCGAAGCCGCTGGGCGTCGCGGGCCAGGTCATCCCCTGGAACTTCCCGCTCCTGATGCTGGCCTGGAAGATCGCCCCGGCCCTGGCGACCGGCAACACGGTCGTCCTGAAGCCCGCCGAGACCACTCCCCTGTCGGCGCTGTTCTTCGCGGACATCTGCCGCCAGGCGGGCCTGCCCAAGGGCGTCGTCAACATCCTTCCCGGGTACGGCGACACGGGGGCCGCGCTCGTCGCGCACCCGGACGTCAACAAGGTCGCGTTCACCGGGTCGACGGCCGTCGGCAAGGAGATCGCGCGCACCGTCGCCGGCACCCGCAAGAAGCTCACCCTCGAACTGGGCGGCAAGGGCGCGAACATCGTCTTCGACGACGCACCGATCGACCAGGCCGTCGAGGGCATCGTCACCGGCATCTTCTTCAACCAGGGCCAGGTCTGCTGCGCGGGTTCCCGGCTCCTCGTACAGGAGTCGATCCAGGACGAGTTGCTCGACTCGCTCAAGCGCAGGCTCTCCACCCTCCGCCTCGGCGACCCACTGGACAAGAACACCGACATCGGCGCGATCAACTCCGCCGAGCAGCTCGCCCGGATCACCTCGCTCGTCGAGGCGGGCGAGGCGGAGGGCGCCGAGCGCTGGTCCCCGGCCTGCGAACTCCCGTCCTCCGGCTACTGGTTCGCCCCGACGCTCTTCACGAACGTCACCCAGGCGCACACCATCGCCCGCGACGAGATCTTCGGCCCGGTGCTCTCGGTCCTCAGCTTCCGTACCCCGGACGAGGCCGTCGCCAAGGCCAACAACACCCAGTACGGCCTGTCGGCGGGCATCTGGACGGAGAAGGGCTCGCGGATCCTCGCCGTGGCCAACAAGCTTCGCGCCGGCGTCGTCTGGTCCAACACGTTCAACAAGTTCGACCCCACCTCGCCGTTCGGCGGCTACAAGGAGTCGGGCTTCGGCCGCGAGGGCGGTCGCCACGGCCTGGAGGCGTACCTCGATGTCTGACCCCCGAGTGGACACACGACCGGACGCACGTCTGTCCGTCTTCAAGACCTACAAGCTGTACGTGGGCGGGAAGTTCCCGCGTTCCGAGAGCGGCCGGGTGTACGAGGTGACGGACTCGAAGGGCAAGTGGCTGGCCAACGCCCCGCTCTCCTCCCGCAAGGACGCCCGTGACGCGGTCGTCGCCGCGCGCAAGGCGTTCGGCGGCTGGGCCGGGGCCACGGCGTACAACCGCGGTCAGATCCTCTACCGCGTCGCCGAGATGCTGGAGGGCCGCAAGGAGCAGTTCGTCCGGGAGGTCGCGGAGGCGGAGGGCCTGTCGAAGCCGAAGGCGACCGCCCAGGTGGACGCGGCGATCGACCGCTGGGTCTGGTACGCGGGCTGGACCGACAAGATCGCCCAGGTCGTCGGCGGCGGAAACCCGGTCGCGGGACCGTACTTCAACCTCTCCTCCCCCGAACCTACCGGCGTGGTCGTCGTCCTCGCCCCCCAGGAGTCGTCGTTCCTGGGCCTGGTGTCGGTCCTCGCCCCGGTGATCGCCACCGGCAACACGGCGATCGTGGTCGCCAGCGAGAAGTCACCGCTTCCCGCGCTCTCCCTCGGCGAGGTCCTGGCCACCTCGGACGTACCCGGCGGAGTCGTCAACATCCTCTCCGGCCGTACGGCGGAGATCACCCCGTCGCTAGCCGCGCACCAGGACGTCAACGCGATCGACCTGGCGGGCGCGGACGAGGTGCTCGCGAAGGAGCTGGAGATCGCGGCGGCCGACAACCTCAAGCGCGTCCTGCGTCCACAGACTGTGGACAACGCGCAGTGGTTCGCCACCCCGGGCACCGAACGCATGACCGCCTTCCTGGAGACGAAGACGGTCTGGCACCCGACGGGCTCACTGGGAGCCGGAGGTTCGTCCTACTAGGCGGCCGTAGGCCGCCAGTAGGGGCGCGGGGCTGCATCCTTTCAGCAGCTCCCCGCCCCTCCCCCGCACCTCAACCGCCCAAGACCCCCAAGGCCTCCCCCAGCACCGGAATGCTCCCGATCGACTGCGCCTGCGCGACAGGCCCGGTCAGCATCTGCGAAGCAACCGGCTGGAAGTCGGCGAGCTGGGTGCCCACGCCGTTGTCGAGCGGGTCGACGCCCGTACCGGCGAGGGGGTTGGGCTTGAGGCCCTGCACCGCACCCGTGACATAGCCGACCGAGCCGGTGAGCGCCGCCAGACCCGACTGCGGGTCGATGTTCCCCAGCGAGGTGGGGCTGGTGCGCATGACATCCACCGCGGGCCCGCCCTCGGCGGCGGAGGCCGTCGCGGCACCCGCCCCCAGGGCCGCGCCGGTGGCCGCGAGGGCGATCAGGGCGCGCTGGGCGGTCTGGTTCTGGGTGGACGTTCGTCGTGCCATGACTGGTGGCCGCCTTCTGGTGCGCCGGGTAATCGGATCGACACGTAGGGTAGTTGACGTGTGACGCACCTTTCAAAGCCGACCCGCGGGGTCGGCAGGCGGGCGCCCGATGCCTCACACTGGTGTCTCGTGACCTCCCACCCGTCCATACCCACGCGAGTCGTGCTGCTCTGCGGCCCTTCAGGCTCCGGCAAGTCCCTCCTCGCGGCCCGCTCCGGTCTTCCGGTGCTGCGGCTCGACGACTTCTACAAGGAGGGCGCCGACCCGACGCTGCCGCAGGTCCTGGGAAGCACCGACATCGACTGGGACCACCCGCAGTCGTGGGACGCGGACACGGCGGTCGCCGCGATCACCGAGCTGTGCCGCACGGGTCGTACGAACGTCCCGGTGTACGACATCTCGCTGAGCGAGCGCACGGGCGAGGAGAGCGTCGAGATCGGCCGGACGTCCCTGTTCATCGCGGAGGGCATCTTCGCCGCCGAGATCGTCGCGCGCTGCCGGGAGGAGGGCGTCCTCGCGGACGCGCTCTGCCTGAGCCGTGGGCCGGCCAAGACGTTCCGCCGACGCTTCCTGCGGGATCTGCGCGAGGGCCGCAAGTCGGTACCGTTCCTGCTGCGCCGCGGCTGGCGCCTGATGCGCGCCGAGCGCTCCATCGTGGCCCGCCAGACGGCCCTGGGCGCCCACGCGTGCGACCGGGACGAGGCGATGGGCAGACTGGCG
The DNA here is from genome assembly GCF_010548275.1 of Streptomyces sp. SID12488. Taxonomy (GTDB): domain Bacteria; phylum Actinomycetota; class Actinomycetes; order Streptomycetales; family Streptomycetaceae; genus Streptomyces. The sequence goes on along the minus strand of NZ_JAAGLT010000003.1, from coordinate 293,930 downwards.
GACGCGGCGGCGGGCCGCCGCACACAGACGAGCACGGCGGCCTGACGCCCGCACCCCGTACACCCCGGCATCCCGCACACGCGCACGCGCACGAAAAGCGGGACTGGATGGACCCCCCGGCCCTCCAGTCCCGCTTCTTTTGTGCTTCCCCCGTGTGGTGCCACCCCCGCGGCCCCCCAGCCCCGGTGGTTCCCCCCTGGTGGTGCTTCCCCCGTGCTTCCCCCCGTTTACCGCTCCCCCGAGCGGTGCTTCCCCCACACCCTCAGGCGACCAGCTCCCCGAAGGATTCCTCCTCGTCACGGCCGAAGCTGAGGACCTCGTCCTCACGCATCCGGCGGAGCGACCGCCAGATGCTGGACTTCACCGTGCCGACACTGATGTCGAGGATCTCCGCGATCTCCGGGTCCGTGCGGCCCTCGTAGTAACGAAGGACCAGCATCGTCCGCTGGAGTTCGGGGAGCCGGGCGAGCGCCTGCCACAGGACCGCGCGCAGCTCCGTGCCGCGCATCGCGTCCGTGTCGCCGGCCGTCTCCGGCAGTTCCTCGGTCGGGTACTCGTTCAGCTTGCGGCGGCGCCACGCGCTGATGTGCAGATTGGTCATCGTCCGGCGGAGATATCCGCCGACCGCGGCCTTGTCGCTGATCCGGTCCCAGGCCCGGTACGTCGAGAACAGCGCGCTCTGGAGCAGGTCCTCGGCCTCGAAGCGGTCACCGGTGAGGTGGTAGGCGGTTGCGTACAGGGAGGCGCGGCGCTCCTGGACGTAGGCGGTGAACTCCGCCTCCGACAGCGAACGACGCTCCCCCGTGGACTCCCTGTACGCGGCCCCCGTGCGCCCCGTTTCCCCCGTGGCGCCGCTTCCGCTTCCCCCCGTGTGTGCGTCAACCACCGACATGTACGTGGTGTGCTGACGCCCGGTGCCGCGAACGCACCCCCGTCCGTTCACGGCACCGGACTTCTCGGTGGTCCTGGTGACGTCGTGCAGACGCGTGATCACTGCGTTCGCGCTTGTGCTGTGCAGCGTGCTCATCTCGCGCCCCCCGTCGTGGACTTACCGTCTTCGGCCCGGTCCGATGTGCTCCCTTGCCTGTGCCGAGAAGCTTGCCCACGCCACTTCATGACGGTGTCCGCCGACTGTCACAGGCGTGCAACAGGGGCACTTCTCAGGAACACGACGGCGAACAACACAGGAAGGTCACAGAGTGGCGCGGTAGAGGCCCGCCGACACCCCGAAATCGCCCGACAAGCACCTGACAGTCGCAGCCCGGCCATGCCATGGGCCAGAATGCATCCGTGCCTTCCCTGTTGCTGATCGAGGACGACGACGCCATCCGTACGGCCCTGGAGCTGTCTTTGACCCGCCAGGGCCACCGGGTTGCCACCGCTGCCACCGGTGAGGACGGTCTGAAGCTGCTGCGTGAGCAGCGGCCGGATCTGATCGTGCTGGACGTGATGCTGCCCGGTATCGACGGGTTCGAGGTGTGCCGGCGCATCCGGCGCACGGACCAGCTGCCGATCATTCTGCTCACCGCGCGCAGCGACGACATCGACGTGGTCGTCGGGCTGGAGTCCGGCGCCGACGACTATGTCGTCAAACCGGTGCAGGGGCGGGTGCTCGACGCCCGCATCCGGGCCGTGCTGCGGCGCGGGGAGCGGGAGTCCAGCGACTCGGCGACCTTCGGTTCGCTGGTCATCGACCGGTCGGCGATGACGGTGACGAAGAACGGCGAGGACCTGCAGCTGACGCCCACCGAGCTGCGGCTGCTCCTGGAGCTGAGCCGGCGGCCCGGTCAGGCGCTGTCCCGGCAGCAGTTGCTGCGGCTGGTCTGGGAGCACGACTACCTGGGCGACTCACGGCTGGTGGACGCGTGTGTGCAGCGGCTGCGCGCCAAGGTCGAGGACGTGCCGTCGTCGCCGACGTTGATCCGTACCGTCCGCGGGGTCGGCTACCGGCTGGACTCGCCTCAGTGACCAAACCGCAGGACAAGCTCCGCGGCTGGGCCGCGGCGCGCAGGGCGATACTTTCCGGGCTGCGCTTCACCAGCCTGCGGCTGCGCCTCGTCGTGGTCTTCGGTCTGGTGGCGCTGACGGCGGCCGTGTCGGCCTCCGGGATCGCGTACTGGCTCAACCGCGAGGCCGTGCTCACGCGTACGCAGGACGCGGTGCTGCGCGACTTCCAGCAGGAGATGCAGAACCGCGCGGGCATTCTGCCGACCAACCCCACACAGGGCGAACTGCAGCACACGGCGGGCCAGATGGCCGCCAGCAGCCAGCGGTTCAGTGTGCTGCTGGTCGCCGAGGATGAGAGCGGGCGGACGCTCGTCGGCAACTCCGGGGCGCTGGACCCCTTCTCACTGGAGGACGTGCCCGAGTCGCTGCGTACGGCGGTCGGCAAGGAGCAGTCGATCACCTCGAACAACAAGTCCCCGTACCACCTGTACTGGCAGCGGATCATAGACGGCGACAAGCCGTACCTGGTCGCGGGCACGAAGGTGATCGGTGGCGGTCCGGCCGGCTACATGCTGAAGTCGCTGGAGCCCGAGGAGAAGGACCTCAACTCGCTGGCCTGGTCGCTGGGCATCGCCACCGGCCTCGCGCTGATCGGCTCGGCGCTGCTCGCACAGGCCGCCGCGACGACCGTACTGAAGCCGGTGCAGCGCCTGGGTATCGCGGCCCGGCGGCTCGGCGAGGGGAAGCTGGACACCCGGTTGCTGGTGTCGGGCACGGACGAACTGGCCGACCTCGCCCGGACGTTCAACCACACGGCGGAGGCGCTGGAGAAGCGGGTCGCCGACATGAGCGCCCGCGACGAGGCCTCGCGGCGGTTCGTGGCGGACATGTCCCACGAGCTGCGTACGCCACTCACCGCGATCACCGCCGTGACGGAGATCCTCGAAGAGGAGTTGGACGCGGAGACCGGCAGCGTCGACCCGATGATCGAACCGGCGGTACGGCTGGTGGTCAGCGAGACCCTGCGGCTCAACTCCCTGGTGGAGAACCTGATGGAGGTCACCCGCTTCGACGCGGGCACCGCCCGGCTGGTCCTCGACAACGTCGACATCGCCGACCAGATCACGGCCTGCATGGACGCCCGCGCCTGGCTGGACGCGGTCGAACTGGACGCCGAGCGCGGCATCATGTCCCTGCTCGACCCGCGCCGCCTGGACGTCATCCTGGCCAACCTCATCGGCAACGCCCTCAAGCACGGCGGCTCGCCGGTACGGGTGTCGGTGTGCGCGTCCGACAACGGCGACGGTGGCGGCGACCTGCTGATCGAGGTGCAGGACAACGGTCCGGGCATTCCCGAGGACGTCCTGCCGCATGTCTTCGACCGCTTCTACAAGGCGAGCGCCTCCCGCCCCCGCTCGGAGGGCAGCGGCCTGGGCCTGTCCATCGCCCTGGAGAACGCCCACATCCACGGCGGCGAGATCACCGCCGCCAACTCCCCGAAGGGCGGCGCGGTGTTCACCCTGCGGCTCCCCAGGGACCCGTCGGCACTGACGGAGACACCGGCCGAGCCGGACGGCGCGAACGGCGACGGGGAGAGCGCGTGACGAACGTAAGAGGCGTACGAGGCGCAGGGGGCGTACGAGGTGTTCGTGGCGCGCGCCGTTGGTCGGCCGTCCCGCTGCTCGGGGCGCTCGCCGTGCTGCTCGCCGGGTGCGGGATCCGGGCCACCGAGGTCCCGACGGACTTCGGTCCGGCGCCCTCCCGCGTCCCCTGCTCCCTCTCGGACGCCTCCGCCCCCTCCACGCCCTCCACGCCGGACGTCGCCGTGGAGACGTCCGCGGGCGTCCGGGTCCAGGTGTTCCTCCTCTGCTCCTCCCAGCTGGTGACCGTCGACCGCGCGGTGCGCGTCCCCGACGGTACGGCGGAGGCGGAGCGGCGCGTCCTGGTGGCCCAGGGCCTGCTGGACGAGCTGGCCAGGACTCCGACGGCGAGCGAGACCGAGGCCCGCTACACGACGGACGTACGCGGCGGGATGAGCGTGCGCGGCCCGGGCCCGAAGGATCCCCAGGACACCCTGCGCCTGAGCATGTCCCCGGCCGACCTCGCTTCGTACGCCCTCGCCCAGATCGTCTGTACGTTCTCCGACTCGGCCGCCGCCGGCGGAGACGGCTCCGTCGTCCTGGGCGGCCCGGGCACCGACCCGCTGCGCCGGTACGCGTGCACCCCGGAAGTCCGCTCCCGGCCGGGGGCCCAGGTGCCGCCGTCGTCGGGGCTGGAAGGCACCTAGGACCCGTCCTGGGACCCGTCCCGGCGGGGTGCCGGCTCCCGTGTGGCACATGCCTCACTCGCCTGTATGGGGGCAACCCGGAACCGATCGTGCCGGTGGCCGCGTCTTGGGGGGCGTGCAGCGTCATGGTTCTGGCGGCGAAAGTGCCGCCATTCGCATCCGTGCGGCGGGAGGTGTCCTCCTCGTCGCCCATCTCGTGCTCGTCGCCTGGATCACGCTGCGTCCGCTCGACGTCCCGTGGCAGCTGCCCGCCAACCTGCGGCCCTTCGCGGGCATACGGGCCGATCTGACCCTCGGCTGGCACGAGGCGGTCCAGCGCATCACGGAGGGGCTGGCCCTGCTGGCTCCGCTGGGGGTGCTGCTGCCGATGGCGGGCGGACGCCTCGATGTGTCCCCGCTCGCCTCGCTCGTCCGTACCGTCATGGCCGGTGCCATGACCTCGCTGGGCATCGAGCTGTTGCAGACCGGCGTGCCCGGTCAGGTCGTGGACGTCGACTCGCTGCTCCTGAACACGGTGGGCGTGGGCCTCACGTATGTCGCCGTGGTGCCCGCCGTACGGTCATGGCTCCGTCGCAGGAGCGACCGCAGGCGCCTGGCAGCCGTCCGCACGGAGGATGCGACTCAGGGTAGGACCCCGACGATTCCCAGGGTCGGGATCGCCCCGTAGAGCGATGCTTCGTCCTCCTCGCGTCCGTAACGTTGAGTGCAGATGAGGCGACCGGACAAGCCGGTCCCACGCACCGGACTTTCCGGACTCGACGAGGAGACGCCATGACCGCCCTTGCCCGCCCCACCAACGGCCGCATGATCGGCGGAGTGTGTGCCGCGCTGGCACGGCGCTTCGGCACCTCGGCGACGACGATGCGCGTGATCTTCGTGCTCTCGTGTCTGCTGCCCGGCCCGCAGTTCCTGCTCTACATAGCCATGTGGATCCTGCTGCCCTCCGAGAAGTACGAGAACAAGGCCCACGCCGCCTGGTAGCCGGCCCGGACGACCCTGAAGTCCCTCAAGACCCCGACGACCCCCGTGAACGCGCCGATGGGGCGCACCCCTTCATCAGGGGTGCGCCCCATCGGCGCGTTCACGGGGTGGGTCAGCCGAGCGGAATGCCGTTCAGCGGGAGGCCGTGGGTGGGCAGGCCCTGCAGCGGGAGGCCACCGAGCAGACCGGAGACCGGCGCGGTCGGGCCCTCGGACAGCACCTTCGTGACGGCAGGCTGCGCGGCGGCCACGCCCGCGCCGAGCGCACTCTGTCCCTGGGCCACGGCCTCGGCGGCACCCGGCAGCGCCTTCGACGCGCTCTCCACGGGCAGCGTCTGGGTCACGGAGCCCAGCGCGGCGGAGTCCGGGAGGGCGGGAAGGGCCGGGGCTGCGTTGGCGGCACCCGCACCCGCCGCGGCGAAGGCGGCACCGAGAGCGGCGACACCGAGGGTCTTGGCAGCAGACTGCTTCATAGTGAATGCGTCCTTGAATGCGAGACGGGGATGTGAGCGGTCCATGACCGTAAACACGAGAAGCCGCCCGCCGCAAACATCGAAAAGCGGTCGAGTCACACCGACCCGACCGCTTCCCGGACCCCCGAATCAGCCCTACGCCTCGACAGAACCGCTGGTGGAGGCGGTCTGCCGGAACAACCATTCGGATTTCAGCTCGGCATATCCGGGCTTGATGACGTCATTGATCATCGCCAGTCGTTCATCGAAAGGAATGAATGCTGACTTCATAGCATTGACAGAGAACCATTGCAGGTCGTCGAGCGTATAAGCGAATGCTTCGACAAGATGCTCGAATTCCCGGCTCATTCCGGTACCCGACATCAGCCGGTTGTCGGTGTTCACGGTCGCGCGGAAGTGCAGCTTGCGCAGCAGCCCGATGGGGTGCTCGGCGTAGGAGGAGGCGGCGCCGGTCTGCAGGTTGGAGCTGGGGCACAGTTCGAGGGGGATCCGCTTGTCCCGTACATAGGAGGCCAGGCGGCCGAGTTTCACCGAGCCGTCGTCCTGGACCTGGATGTCGTCGATGATGCGCACGCCGTGGCCGAGCCGGTCGGCGCCGCACCACTGGAGGGCCTGCCAGATGGAGGGGAGCCCGAAGGCCTCGCCGGCATGGATGGTGAAGTGGTTGTTCTCGCGCTTGAGGTACTCGAACGCGTCGAGGTGCCGGGTGGGCGGGAAGCCGGCCTCGGCCCCGGCGATGTCGAACCCGACGACACCCAGATCGCGGTACCGGTTCGCCAGTTCGGCGATCTCCAGGGAGCGGGCGGCGTGCCGCATCGCGGTGAGCAGGGCGCCGACCCGGATGCGGTGACCGTTCTCCCGGGCCCGCCGCTCGCCTTCCCGGAAGCCCTCGTTGACGGCCTCGACGACCTCTTCGAGGGTGAGCCCGGCTTCGAGGTGCTGCTCGGGCGCGTACCGCACCTCGGCGTAGACGACACCGTCCTCGGCGAGGTCCTCGGCGCACTCGGCGGCGACCCGGACGAGGGCGTCGCGGGTCTGCATGACGGCGCAGGTGTGGGCGAAGGTCTCCAAGTACCGCTCCAGGGAACCGGAGTCGGCCGCGTCGCGGAACCAGGCGCCGAGCTTGTCGGGGTCGGTCTGCGGCAGTTGGGTGTAGCCCGTGTCGCGGGCCAGGTCGACGATCGTGCCGGGGCGCAGGCCGCCGTCGAGGTGGTCGTGCAGCAGGACCTTGGGGGCGCGGCGGATCTGGTCCGGGGTGGGACTGGGACCGGGGCTCACGCTCGCGGTCACGGTCGCACTCTGGGCCGTCTTCCGACTCGTCTGGCTCGTCGTCCGATCACTCTGGCTCGTCATTTCCGCACTCTAGCTCCTACGCGCGTAGATCGCCCGCTGTCCCTCCCACCTTTTCTCCCTCTCTTTGCCTGTACGTTTCCGTCGATATGTAACGGTGACCGCGAGGACGGGTCGCGTACACCGGCGCTTCTGAGAGTGTTCTGTCATGGCACACCAAGGGACGCCGGTACGACAGGCCCGGCTCGGAAAGGCGATGGGCCCGGAGCCGACGTCGGTCAGCGGCGTGGTCCTGCTGCTTCCCGGCGGTGACGAGGTATCGACCCGCAGGCCGTCCCCCATGCTGGCCGCCGCCTCCGTACGGACCTTGGGCCGCCGGCTCGCCCGCGCGGGCCGTACGGACGGGCTCGCCGTGCACGTCGTCCACTACCGCTGCCGCGGCTGGAACGGCACCGAGGCGATGCTCGCGCACGACGCGCGCTGGGCCGTCGACGAGGTCGTACGACGGTACGGCGATGTCTCCGTGTGCCTGGCCGGCGTCGACATGGGCGGCCGGGCGGCGCTGCGCGCGGCGGACCACGAGGCCGTCAACTCCGTACTGGCGCTGGCGCCCTGGCTGCCCGAGGAGGATGTGGCTGCGCCGCCGGAACCGGTACGGCAGCTGACCGCGCGGCGGGTGCTGATCGTGCACGGCACGAACGACCAACGGACCGACCCCGAACTGTCGTTCCGGTTCGCGGCGCGGGCGAAGAAGGCGAACCGGGACATCTGCCGGTTCGAAGTGCACGCGGACGGACACGGGTTGCATCAGTACCGGCAGGAAGTGCACGCGCTGGCGGAGGACTTCGTGATGGAGGTGCTGTTCGGGCGGGGGTTTTCCCGGCCTGTGCAGGACGCGTTGATGGCTCCGCCGCCACTGGGGTTGAGGATGCCGTTGGCTGCGGGGTTCGGGCGGTCTTTGCGGCGGTAGGTTCGGGGCGGTTGGGGTTGTGTTCGGGGTGCGGGCAGGTGGCGGCTGGTCGCGCCCACGCGGCGGAGCCGCGAATGTCACAGCCCCGCGCCCCTGAAAACAGGTCCGCCCGTCCTCACGTGGGAAGCAGGTTGCCCCTGCGTGAGAGCAGGAATTTCTTGAACGCGGCCACTGGTGGGGTGTCTGGATGGCCGTCCAGCCAGGCGACGCCGATCTCCCTTGCCGCCCTCGGGGATGTGACCGTCAGTTCTGCGACTCCCGGGCGGGGGACAGCCGGAGGAGGCAGGAGGGCTACGCCCAGCCCGGCCGCCACCAGGCCCCTCAAGGTTTCCGCCTCCTCTCCCTCGAAGGCGATGCGGGGGCGGAAGCCGGCCTGCTGGCAGAGGTCGTCGGTGATGCGGCGGAGGCCGTAGCCGGGTTCCAGGGTGACGAAGGTTTCGTCGGCCGCTTCGGCCAGGCGGACTCGCCTGCGGGTGGCGAGGCGATGGTCGGCGGGGACGACCAGACGGAGTTTCTGTTCGTCCAGGCGGCGGGCGACCAGGTCGGGGGCGTCGGGGACGGGCGAGGTGAGGCAGAGGTCCAGTTCACCGGAGCGCAGGCGTTCGATCATGGCCTCGCCGTAGTTCTGTACGAGGGTGAAGCGGACCCGGGGATGGTCGGCGCGGAAGGCGTGCAGCAGGCCGGGGACGGTCTCGGCGCCCATGGTGTGCAGGAAACCGAAGGCGACCTTGCCGGTGGCGGGGTCGGCGTCGGCGCGTACCTCGTCGGCGGCCCGCTCGATCTCGGCGAGGGCCCGCTCGACGGAGGCGAGGAACGTACGGCCCGCGGGGGTGAGGGAGACGGTCCGTCCCCGGCGGGCGAAGAGGTCCACGCCTAGATCCTGTTCGAGGCGGACGATCGCCCGGGAGAGCGTCGACTGCGGGACCTGCATCTCCTGGGCGGCGCGGGTGACGTGCTCCGTGCGGGCGACTCCGGCGAAGTAGGACAGGCGTGGGGCGAGGGCGGTGACAATGTCTTCCGTGTCACTGGACGGTGACAGGCGAGCTTCTGACCTCTGCTGATGCACCATGGGAACGATTATGGGGTTTCCGTGCATTGGACGGATGAACGGGGGCGTACGTAACTTCGAGGCATGCCTGCTGCCAGTACCGGGGCGGCCACGATCGTGGCCGCCGCCCCTCCGTCGCTCCCCTCGCCCCCCGTCGTCGACTCCCGTATGGCCCCGGGTGGTCCCGGCTACCGGCGGATGAGCTTCGCGCTGTTCCTCGCAGGCGTCGCGACGTTCGCGCTCCTCTACTCCACGCAGGCGCTGCTGCCGTTGATCTCCGGCGAGTTCGGGGTGCCGGCGAGCGACGCGAGCTGGACGGTGTCGGCGGCGACCGGTGCGCTGGCTCTGTTCGTCCTCCCGATGAGCGCGCTGTCGGAACGGTTCGGGCGGCGTGCGGTGATGACCGGGTCGCTGGCCGTGGCGGCGACGGTCGGGCTGCTGGTGCCGCTCGCCCCGTCGCTGGGCGCGCTGGTCGCGCTGCGGGCGGTGCAGGGCGCCGCGCTGGCAGGGCTGCCTGCGTCGGCGACCGCGTATCTGGCCGAGGAGGTCCGGCCCAAGGCGCTGATCACGGCGATCGGCCTGTTCGTGGCAGGCAACAGCGTGGGCGGGATGAGCGGCCGGGTCATCACCGGCTGGGTCGCGCAGGAGTGGGGCTGGCGGGTCGCGGTCGCCGTGATCGGCGTCGTGGCCGTGGGCTGCGCGGTGGCCTTCCGGCTGCTGCTCCCCGCGCCGCGTCACTTCCGGACGGGCTCGCTGCGGCCGAGGGTTCTGGCTCGCACGGTCCGTACACACCTGTCGAACCCCTTGCTGCGGCGGCTGTACGCGATCGGCGCGCTGTTCATGACGGTGTTCGGCGGGGTCTACACGGTGATCGGGTACCGCCTGACGGAGGCGCCCTTCAGCCTGCCCCAGGGCATCGTCGGCTCGGTCTTCCTGGTGTACCTGGTGGGTACGGTGTCGGCGTCGACGGCGGGGAGGCTGGTGGGCCGCCTGGGGCGCCGGGGTGCGCTGTACCTGGCCGGCGGCACGACGACGGCAGGCCTGCTGCTGTCCCTGTCGGACAACCTGGCGCTGGTTCTGCTGGGCCTGGTGCTGATCACGGCGGGGTTCTTCGCGGGGCACGCGGTGGCGTCGTCGGCGGTGAGCCACACGGCGAAGGTGGGGCGTGCGCAGGCGTCGGCGCTGTACCAGTCGGCGTACTACATCGGCTCCAGCGCCGGCAGTACGTTGGGAGCGGTGGCGTTCCACGCGGGTGGCTGGTCGGGGACGGTGGGGTTGGGATTGCTGGCGGTGGCCGGGGTTGTGACGGTCACGGTGATGGGGTCCCGGGCGGCACGGAGTGTGCGGGTGCCGGCGGCAGCGTGACCCAAGCTTTTCCCTCGCCCCCGCCGCCCCTACCCGTCCCGTCCTCGGGGGCGCTGCCCCCGAACCCCCGCTCCTCAAACGCCGGAGAGGCTGGATTGTCAGCCCGTCCGGCGTTTGAGGACGAGGCCCCTTCAGGGCCGAAGCGGGGGTCTGGGGGCGCAGCCCCCAGGAACGGGATGGGACGGGTAGGGGCGGCGGGGGCGAAAACCCTTCTCCCGGGGCCGTTGTCAGTCCCCTGCGCTAGCTTTCTTCGTGTTGGGTCGCCATGTGGCGACGAAGGCAGCCATGGGGTGGGTTGGCGATGGGTGACAGTACGGCTACTGCGACAGACCTCGACGTACAACTGGAACGGCACCGCGTCGAACTGACCGGGTACTGCTACCGCATGCTCGGCTCCTCCTTCGAGGCCGAGGACGCCGTGCAGGACACCATGGTCCGCGCCTGGCGGAACCACGAGAAGTTCGAGGGGCGGTCGAGCCTGCGGTCGTGGCTGTATCGGATCGCCACCAACGTCTGTCTGGACATGCTGACCGCCGGCAACAAGCGCGCCCGTCCCATGGACCTCACCGACTCCACCCCCCTCGCCCGGGCCGCCCTCTCTCCCCGCCCCGACAACACCTGGCTGGAACCGATGCCGGACGCCCGTGTGCTGCCGACCGTCGAGGACCCGGCGGAGGCCGCCGTGGCCAAGGAGTCCGTGCGGCTCGCCTTCATGGCGGCCCTGCAGCAACTCCCCGCGAAACAACGGGCCGTGCTGATCCTCCGCGAGGTGCTGGCCTGGAAGGCGAGCGAGGTCGCCGAGCTCCTCGAAACCTCGGTCGTGTCGGTAAACAGTGCCCTCCAGCGGGCCCGGGCGACCCTCGCCGAGCGGGACAGTGCCACGGCCGGGGTCGGTGCCGGTGCCGCCGTCTCCGACCCGCTCAGCGAAGAGCAACAGAAGCTCCTCGAACGCTATGTCGCCGCGTTCGAGGGCTACGACATGACGGCGCTCACCGCGCTGCTGCACGAGGACGCCGTCATGACGATGCCGCCGTTCGACCTGTGGCTGACCGGGCCGGAGGACATCACCGGCTTCATGACGACACTCGGCGCCGCCTGCGCGGGCTCGCACCTCGTGCCGGTCGCCGTCAACGGGCTGCCGGGCTTCGCCCAGTACAAGCCGGACGAGGAGACGGGCGGCTACTCCCCCTGGGCGGTCCAGGTGCTGGAGATCTCAGAGGGCCGGATCACCGGGTTCCACTGCTTCCTCGACACCAAGCGCTGGTTCCCGCTGTTCGGCCTTCCCCTCTCGCTCCCCCTCGACGTCGAAGCGGAGACCGACCAGGTCCAGGAAGGCGAGTAGGGCGGGCGCCGGGTCCCGGAGGCGTATCCGGCCTCCGGCCCGGCGGGCGGTGAGCTGGACCCGGGCCAGCAGTTCCACCGTGTCCAGGCCCGGCGGCCCCAGCCCGGCCACATCGCACACCACGACCGGATCACGACCACCACCGCCACCGCCGGTCCCAGTCACCAACAGGGCATGCACGTCCTCGCACAGCCCCGTCACCCCTTCGCGGGTGACGGGGCCGGCCAGCACGAGTACAGCGGGTGTCATGGCGTCCACGAACGGTAGACCGCACGGCCGCCCGTAACTCATCGCTCGCGCGTTTGAGCCCACCCGCTGAAGCCCACCCGTTGAGATCGCTTTGACGCGTGCCCCTCCTCCCCCGGAGGGTTGCGTGTATGCCCCACGAACCGTCCCCGCCCGCGATACCCCACGGCCTCCCTTCCTCCCGGCTCGCCAAGGAGGTCCCGTGCAGGGCGTGCTGACCGGGTTCGCGGTGATCGCGGTGGTCATCGGCGTCGGCTATGTGATCGGGCTGCGCGGCTACCTCGGGGACAACGGACGCGAGGTCCTGACCAAGCTCGCCTTCCATGTGGCCACCCCGGCTCTGCTGTTCACCATGCTCGCCCGGGCCGACCTGTCGGTGATCTTCTCCAGCCGGCTCCTGGTCACCGCGCTGAGCACGATCGCGGCGGCGAGTGTCTTCGTCGCGGTGGGCGTCGTACGCCGCTGGGGTGCCGGACGTACGACGATCGGCGCCCTCTGCTCCAGTTACGTCAACTCGGGCAACCTCGGTATCCCCATCGCTGTGTACGTGCTGGGGGACGCCTCGCTCGTCGCGCCGGTACTGCTGTTCCAGTTGCTCGTGGTCACGCCGGTCGCGCTGACCGTCCTCGATCTGACGAGCACCGGCGAGAAGGGGCCGCTGTGGCGGCAGTTGATCACACCGGTACGCAACCCCATCGCCGTCGCCACGCTCGCCGGGGTGCTGGTGGCGGCGACGGGGCTGACCGTCCCCGCGCCGGTGATGGACCCGCTGACCCTGATCGGCAACATGTCCGTCCCGGCGGTGCTGATGGCGTTCGGTATCTCACTGTCCGGCAGCACCTGGCCGTTGCGCGGCTCCGAGCGGACTCCCGTACTGCTGTCGGTCGCCCTGAAGTCGGTGGGCCAGCCGGTGGTCGCCTGGGCGCTGGCCGCGAGTGTCTTCGGCCTGCACGGCGCGCCCCTGCTCGACGTGGTGGTGACCTCGGCCCTGCCCGCCGCCCAGAACCTCTTCACGTACGCGAGCCGCTACCGCGTGGGGGAGACCCTGGCCCGCGAGTCGATCCTGCTGTCGACCGTCCTGGCCGTACCCGTGCTGGTGGTCGTCGCGGCCCTGCTGGGCTGAGCGAACGAGCAGCGCCCGGGCAGGGGATCACTCCCCCACCCGGGCGCCCGTACGCTCGCTCCGCCCCGCTACCGGCTCAGGCGATGCGCTCCAGCACCACCGGCGCCGCCGCGAAGTCCGTGCCCGCCGCGCCGATGTCGTACGAACCTTCGACCGCCTGGAGCGCGTACTCGAAGCGGTCCGGGGTGTCCGTGTGGAGGGTCAGCAGGGGCTGGCCCGCCGTGACCGTGTCGCCCGGCTTGGCGTGCAGCTCGACGCCCGCGCCCGCCTGCACCGGGTCCTCCTTGCGTGCACGCCCCGCGCCCAGCCGCCAGGCGGCGACGCCGACGCCGTACGCGTCCAGGCGGGTCAGGACGCCCGAGGACGGGGCCTTGATGACGTGCTGTTCCTTCGATGTGGGGAGGGTGGCGTCGGGATCGCCGCCCTGGGCCGCGATCATCCGGCGCCACACGTCCATCGCCGAGCCGTCGGCCAGCGCCTTCGCCGGGTCGGCATCGCGAACACCGGCCGCGTCCAGCATCTCGCGGGCCAGGGCGAGGGTCAGCTCGACGACATCGGCGGGGCCGCCGCCCGCGAGGACCTCGACCGACTCCCGTACCTCCAGCGCGTTGCCGGCCGTCAGGCCGAGCGGAGTCGACATGTCGGTGAGGAGGGCCACCGTGCGAACACCATGATCAGTACCCAGGCCCACCATCGTGGACGCCAGTTCCCGTGCGTCCTCGATGGTCTTCATGAAGGCGCCCGTGCCCACCTTCACGTCCAGGACCAGGGAGCCGGTGCCCTCCGCGATCTTCTTCGACATGATCGAGGAGGCGATCAGCGGGATGGCTTCCACCGTGCCGGTGACGTCCCGCAGCGCGTACAGCTTCTTGTCGGCCGGGGCCAGGCCGTCGCCCGCCGCGCAGATGACCGCACCGGTCGTGTCCAGGACGTGCAGCATCTCCTCGTTCGACAGCAGTGCGCGCCAGCCCGGGATCGACTCCAGCTTGTCCAGCGTGCCGCCCGTGTGGCCGAGGCCGCGGCCCGAGAGCTGCGGTACGGCGGCGCCGCAGGCAGCGACCAGGGGGGCGAGCGGGAGGGTGATCTTGTCGCCGACGCCGCCCGTCGAGTGCTTGTCTGCCGTCGGACGGGACAGGGCGTCGAAGTTCATGCGCTCGCCGGACGCGATCATCGCCGCCGTCCAGCGGGCGATCTCGCGGCGGTTCATGCCGTTCAGCAGGATCGCCATGGCGAGCGCGGACATCTGCTCGTCGGCGACCACGCCGTGCGTGTACGCGTCGATGACCCAGTCGATCTGCTCGTCGCTGAGTTCACCGCGGTCCCGCTTGGTGCGGATGACGGAGATGACGTCCATGGCCATGGCTTGGCTTCCTTCCGGTGGTTCCAGTCGTCCTGAGAACCGGTCGTTCTGCGAACTGTGCGGCCCCCCGGAGTGGGCATTCGACCGACTCCGGGGGGCCGTACGGGAGTTACTTGGTGAGATGGTCCGGGCCGAAGGCCTGGGGGAGCATCTCCGAGAGGGGCAGGATGCCCGCCGGGGTCTCCAGCAGCAGGCTCGCGCCGCCGAACTCGTACAGCAGCTGCCGGCAGCGACCGCACGGGACGAGGATCTCGCCCTTGCCGTCCACGCACGTGAAGTGCGTCAGCCGGCCGCCGCCGGTCAGCTGGAGCTGGGAGACCAGGCCGCACTCGGCGCACAGCCCGATCCCGTACGAGGCGTTCTCGACGTTGCAGCCCGAGACCGTGCGGCCGTCGTCGACCAGGGCCGCGACGCCGACCGGGTAACCCGAGTAGGGGGCGTACGCCCGGGACATCGCGTCCCGGGCCACCGCCCGCAGCTTCTCCCAGTCGACCTCGTCGACGCTCACTTGCCCTGGCCCCTTCGGTAGGGCATGCCGTCCGCCTTCGGCATCCGCAGGCGCTGCGCCGAGAAGGAGAGGACCAGCAGGGTCACGATGTAGGGCGCCGCCGTCACGAGCTGGCGGGGGACCTCGTTCGTGTCGGCGTACCAGAAGAACATCACGACCGAGATGACCGCGGTGACGACGGCGGGCACGTACCGCTTCTTCCACACCAGGTAGGCCGCGCCCACCACCAGCAGGATCGCCAGCAGCAGGATCAGCGCGTGCACGTTGGTCGTGCCGCCGCGCAGGTTGAGGCTGTCGGTGTAGCCGAACAAGCCCGCGCCGAGGGCGAGTCCGCCCGGCATCCAGTTGCCGAAGATCATCGCGGCGAGGCCGATGTAGCCGCGCCCCGCAGTCTGGCCGTCGAGGTACACGTTCGAGGCGACGATCGACAGGAACGCGCCGCCGAGGCCGGCGAAGCCGCCCGAGATGATCACGGCCAGGTACTTGTACTTGTAGACGTTGACGCCGAGCGACTCGGCGGCCACCGGGTTCTCACCACAGGAGCGCAGTCGCAGGCCGAAGGCGGTGCGCCACAGGATCCACCAGCTGGCGGGTACGAGGGCCACCGCGATGACCGTCAGCGGGGAGAGGTCGGTGACCAGACCGCCGAGGAGGCCCCCGATGTCGGAGATCAGGAACCAGTGCTTCTGGTTGAGCGTGTCCAGCCAGCCCGACAGCCCTGGGATGTCGAAGGTGCCTAGGGAGTCGATCGGCGGAGACTGTTTGGAGGAGCCCCCCTGAGCCTCCTCGAAGGTGAACTTCGAGAGGTAGCGGGCGGTGCCCAGGGCGAGGATGTTGATGGCCACACCGGAGACGATGTGGTTGACGTTGAAGGTCACCGTCGCGACGGCGTGCAGGACGGCCCCGAGGCAACCGCCGAGGATGCCGAAGATGATGCCCACCCACGGGCCCCACTGGTAGCCGGCCCAGGCACCGAACCAGGTGCCGAGGATCATCATGCCTTCGAGGCCGATGTTGACGACGCCCGCGCGCTCGGCCCACAGACCGCCGAGACCGGCGAGGCCGATCGGGACGGCGAGCCGCAGCGCCGTCGACATCTGGCCGGTGGAGGTGATGCCGTCGGCGCCCGTGATCAGGCGGACGACCGACGTCAGAATCAGCACACCCGCGATGATCAGCAGGAGTACCGGGAGCGAGATCCGGCGTTTGCCCTTGCCGGGCTGCTGCGCCTGCGGCTTGGCGATGGTCTGGGTGCTCATCGGGCCGCCACCTCCTTCTGGGTGGTGTGGTTGTCGGCGGCGGCTGCGGCCAGTTCGGCGCCCACCTGACGCTGCTGGCGGCGCAGGCCCCACTGGCGTACGGCCTCGTACGAGATGACGACCGCGAAGACGATCAGGCCCTGCATGATGGTGGCGATCTCCTTCTCGTACGCCACCGGGGTCGCGTAGTCGAGGGCAGGGGACGCCTTGTCGAGGAAGGCCCACAGCAGGGCGGCGAACGCGATGCCGCCGGGGTTGTTGCGGCCTAGGAGGGCGATGCCGATGGCGGTGAAGCCGAGGCCCGCCGGGAAGCTCAGGCTGTAGGTGTGGACCTCGCCGAGCAGCAGAGGCAGACCGGACATGCCCGCCACACCGCCGGAGATCAGCATCGAGATGAGAACCATGCGCTTGGCGTCGACGCCGGAGGCCGCGGCGGCGGACTCGGACTCGCCGGTGGCGCGCAGGTCGAAGCCGAAGCGGGTGCGGTTGAGGACGGCCCAGTACAGGACGCCCATGAGGACGGCGAGGAAGACCAGGCCGTAGATCTCGCCGACGTCCGCGCCAAGGTCGATGCCCGGGACCCAGCCGGACTCCTTCATCACACCGGTCGTGTTGTTGTTGCCGACCTGTACGCCCAGGTTGTCGGAGAGCATCAGCCAGCCGATGAGGCTGGTGGCGATCGCGTTGAGCATGATCGTCGCGACGACCTCGCTGACCCCCCGGGTGACCTTCAGGACGCCCGCGATTCCGGCCCAGAAGGCGCCGGTGAGCATGGCGACCAGGAGGAGGAGGGGGATCTGAAGGACGGCCGGCAGCGAGACGTTCGCGCCGACGGCGGCGGTCATCATCGCGCCGAGGCGGTACTGGCCGTCGACGCCGATGTTGAAGAGGTTCATACGGAAGCCGAGGGCGACCGCGAGGGCGGCGATGTAGTACATCGACGCCTGGTTGACGATCAGGACCTGGACGTCGGAGAACGACGCCTGTTCCAGCATCAGGGAGTACGGCTCGAACGGGTTGCGGCCCGAGGCGAGGAGCACGATCGAGGTCAAGGCGATCGCCGCGACGAGCGCGATGACCGGCCCGGCCAGCGCGAGGAGCAGTCGCTCCTTGTCGAACTTCTTCATCGGGCCTCGTCCTCCGGGGCGGTGTCTGCCGCGCTGGCTTCGGTCGCTGTGCTCTCTGCGAGTTCTTCGACGTGCTCCAGGTGGCCGGTCGCGGCACCCGTCATGGCCGAGCCCAGTTCCTCCGGCGTGATGGTGGCCGGGTCGGCGTCGGCGACCAGCCTGCCGTTGTAGATGACGCGCAGGGTGTCCGACAGCCCGATCAGCTCGTCCAGGTCGGCGGAGATCAGCAGCACGGCCAGGCCTTCGCGGCGGGCCTCGCGGATCTGGTCCCAGATCTGCGCCTGGGCGCCGACGTCCACACCCCGGGTGGGGTGGGCGGCGATCAGGAAGCGCGGCTTGTGGGTCATCTCGCGGCCGACGATCAGCTTCTGCTGGTTGCCGCCGGAGAGGGAGGCGGCGGTGACGTCGATGCCGGGGGTGCGGACGTCGTACGCCTCGACGATCCGGCGGGTGTCCTCCTGGGCGCCCTTCGGGTCGAGCCAGAAGCCGCGCTTGCCCTTGCTGTTGGGCTTCTCGGTGACATGGCCGAGGATGCGGTTCTCCCAGAGCGGGGCTTCGAGGAGCAGGCCGTGACGGTGGCGGTCCTCAGGGATGTAGCCGACGCCGTGCTCGCGGCGCTTGCGGGTGGGCCAGGGGGTGATCTCGTCGCCTTCGAGGACGATGGCGCCGGAATCGGCGCTCTGGAGGCCGATGAGAGCCTCGATCAGCTCGGTCTGGCCGTTGCCCTCGACGCCGGCGAGGCCGAGGACCTCGCCCGCGTGGATGGTGAAGGTGATGTCGTCGAGGACGGCCCGGCCGCCCTCCGCCTCCAGGCGTAGCCTGTCGACCTGGAGCACGGGGCGGTCGGTGACCGTCGACTCGCTGGTCTCCGGCGTCGGCAGCTCGCTGCCCACCATCAGTTCGGCGAGCTGACGCGGGGTCGTGTCGGCGGGGACGGCTGTGCCGACCGTCGTACCACGCCGGATGACGGTGATCTCGTCGGCGACCGACAGGACCTCGCCCAGCTTGTGGGAGATGAAGATGACGGCCAGGCCCTCGGCCTTGAGTTCGCGCAGGTTCTCGAAGAGTGCGTCGACCTCCTGCGGGACGAGGACGGCGGTGGGCTCGTCGAGGATGAGGGTCCGGGCGCCCCGGTAGAGGACCTTGAGGATCTCGACGCGCTGACGGTCGGCGACACCGAGGTCCTCTACGAGGGCGTCCGGGCGGACGCTGAGCCCGTAGCGGTCGGAGATCTCCTTGATCTTCCGGCGGGCGCCGCCACCGATGCCGTGGAGCTTCTCGCTGCCCAGGACGACGTTCTCCAGGACGGTGAGGTTGTCGGCGAGCATGAAGTGCTGGTGGACCATGCCGATGCCGCGCGCGATGGCGTCGGCCGGCGATGAGAAGGCCACCTGCTCAGCGTCGACCGCGATGGTGCCCTCGTCCGGCTTCTGCATGCCGTAGAGGATCTTCATCAGGGTAGACTTACCGGCCCCGTTCTCGCCGACGAGGGCGTGCACGGTGCCCTTTTTGACCGTGAGGTGGATGTCGTGGTTGGCGACGACACCGGGGAACCGCTTGGTGATGCCCGTCAGCTCGACCGCGGTCGTCGACTGAGCGGTGAGCGGAGGGCTGCTGGACGCGTCGATGGCGCACTCTCCTTGAGAAGGGGGCCTCTCTACGCGCGTAGCGCCCCTGCTTTAAATAGTGCCCGGATCTGATCGCACATGATCATTTACTGATTGATCCGTACCGATCCGTTCCGAGCATTCTGCCGCGCGAACGGGGTGCGGATTGACCATCCTTTCCGCACCCCGTTCCGTGGCCGTAACGCTGTGATTACAGCGCCTCGTTGACCACCCTCAAGTCCTCCGACGTCAGGAGGTCTTGACCTTGATCGAACCGTCCTTGATGCCGGCCTCGGCCTTCGTCAGCGCGGCCTGCAGGGTGGCGTTGTCCTTGAAGACCGGGTTGGAGTCGGCCAGGCCGACACCGCCCGAGGCGAGGTCCGCACGGACCACACCGGTCTCGGGCTTGCCGTCCTTGACCGACTTGGCCAGGTTGTAGACGGCGCCGGCGACGTCCTTCAAGACCGACGTCAGGATCGAGTCCTTGTACTTGGCCAGCGCGTCCTGCTTGTACTGGTCCGAGTCGACACCGATCGCCCAGATCTTGTGCGCGGCGGCGGCCTTGATCACACCCTGGCCGGAGAGGCCAGCGGCGGCGTAGACGACGTCCGCCTTGGCGTCGATCTGACCCTCGGCCGCGTTCTCACCCTTGTCAGGGCTGGAGAAGCCGCCCTCCTGCGCGGTCTCGGTCAGGTACTGCGACTTGACCGTGACACCCTTCTTGGTGTCCTCGACGCCCTGCTTGAAGCCCGCCTCGAACTTGTGGATGAGCGGGACGTCCACACCGCCGACGAAGCCGACGACGTTCGTCTTGGTGGTGAGGGCGGCCGTGACACCGGCGAGGTAGGAGCCCTGCTCCTCGGTGAAGACCAAGTCCGCGACGTTGTCGGCCGTGATCTGCTCGTCGTCGACGACGCCGAAGGTCACCTTCGGGAACTTGGCGGCGACCTCCTTGACGGCGGGCGCGTACGCGAAGCCGACGCCGATCACCGGGTTGTAGCCCTGCTTGGCGAGCTGCTCCAGGCGCTGGGACTTGTCCGCGTCGGACTCGCCGTCCTGCGGCTCGACGGCGGTGCTCTTGTAGCCGAACTCCGCGTCGGCCTTGTCCATGCCGGCGGTCGCGGCGTCGTTGAAGGACTGGTCGCCCTTGCCGCCGACGTCGTAGGCGAGGGCGAGACCCTTGCCCGCGCTGTCGCTGCTGGAGGAGGACGAGGAGGTGGACGAGCTGCCGCAGGCAGAGGCAGTGACGGCGAGGGTGGCGGACGCGATACCCGCAACCGCGATTCGGGACAGCCGGCGCATGGGAAGGTACTCCTTTGTGCA
Source organism: Streptomyces sp. SID12488 (assembly GCF_010548275.1). Classification (GTDB taxonomy): domain Bacteria; phylum Actinomycetota; class Actinomycetes; order Streptomycetales; family Streptomycetaceae; genus Streptomyces. The sequence continues at coordinate 273,675 of NZ_JAAGLT010000003.1, read as the reverse complement.
AGCGCCTACCAGGCGCAGGTTCCGCCGCAGCGTAACGCGCGTAGACCAGACGGAAAACCCCAACTGTCCGGTCCGTTATCGAGCTGTGGCCGCAGTCGCGGCCCACACTACGAACAGCGGGGCGCCCATCGTGGGAGGCAAACGGCGTATGTGCAGGAACAATGCCCGGCCGGGCGTATGCGGGGCCACCGGGACAGCGGTCCGCTGACCATCTACCGACTGATCGCTGACCGAAGGTTGACCAAAGCCGGGACAAGGTTGACCGAGTGCAGACACAGGCAAAACCAAGCCCGCCCTACGTTCTGGCCCATGCCCCCACAGCCACCCTCTTCCCCCAGGGCGCCCCTCGCCCGCCCGGCCCATGCCTCCCGTGCCCCGCTGCCCGTGCTGCCCTACCGCAAGCCCACCAAGGGCCGCGACTACTGGGTCCTCGACGACGTCCTGCCCGGCGTGGACGCCGTACGGGAGCGGTGTCTCGCCAAGGACGACTGGACCGAGGGCCACCCGTACACCTCGGAGAGCTGGCCCGGACTGCGGGCCATGCCGGGTCTCGAACCAGCCGAGCTGGGGCGGATCGAGCGGCTGGTGAGGCAGGCGACCGGTGCGAAGGAACTCTGGGTGCAGAAGGCGCCCGGCGGCGGCACCCTCAACCACAACTGCGTCCAGGTGGTCGGCGAGGGTGAGAGCACGCCCCGCCCGCACACGGACTCACGGGCACTGTGCCGGTACGCGGCCGTGCTCTACCTCAACCCGGGCGTCCCCAAGGACTGCGGCACCAGCTTCTTCCGCCAGTCCCTGCCCGGCGGACGGCTCGGCGGCAACACGGTCCAAGCCCCGCACAACAATTTGGTCGAGGCGCTGGGCACCCGGTTCGTGGCACCGGACGCCTTCGAGGAGGACGTACGCGTCCCGCACAAGTACAACCGCCTGCTCCTCTACAACGCCAACCTCGTGCACAGCGCGACCGGTTACTGCGGGACGACAATCGAGGAGAAGCGGATGACGGCCGTCTTCTTCTGGATGGCGTAGAAGACGTAGACGGCGCAGAGGTCACGTCGTTCCGTACGACGAGCGGCGCCCCGGTCTCGTGGACCAGGGCGCCGCTCGCTGTCCGACTCGGCTCATCGCCGCGTCGTTGTCACTTGGTGTTGACGGTGACCTTGCCGTCGATGATGTCCTGCTTGGCCTTGTCGACCGCGGCCACGACGTCCGTCATCGCCTTGTACTTCGGGTTGGTGTCGGCGAAACCGACGCCGCCCGACTTGAGGTCGGCGCGCACGACGCCGGTCAGCGGCTTGCCCTCGTACACGGACTTGGACAGGTCATAGACCGCGCCGCCGACGTTCTTCAGGGCCGAGCCGAGGATGTAGTCCTTGTACGCGGCGAGCGCCTGCTGGCTGTACTGGTCGGAGTCGACACCGATCGCCCAGATCTTCTTGGCGGCGGCCTCGGAGATCACGCCCTGACCGGACAGACCGGCCGCGGCGTAGATCACGTCGGCGCCGGCCTCGATCTGGCCGCTCGCCGCGTCCTTGCCCTTGTCGGGGCTGGCGAAGCCGCCCTCCTGGGGCGTCTCCGTCAGGTACTGCGACTCGATCTTGATGCTGGGGTTGACGGACTTGGCGCCCTGGACGTAGCCCGCCTCGAACTTGTGGATGAGCGGGATGTCCACGCCGCCGATGAAGCCGATGTGGTTCACCTTCGTCGCCTTGGCGGCGGCGACGCCGGCCAGGTACGAGGCCTGCTCCTCGTGGAAGACGAGGTCGGTGACGTTCTTCGCGGCGACCGACTCGTCGTCGATGATGCCGAAGGAGGTCTTCGGGAACTTGGCGGCGACCTCCTTGACGGCGGGCCCGTAGACGAAGCCGACACCTATGACCGGGTTGTAGCCGGCCTGGGCGAGCTGGGTGAGGCGCTGGACCTTGTCCGCGTCGGACTCGCCGTCCTGCGGCTCGATGTCCCGGCCGCCCATCTTGAACTCGGTGCTGGCCTTCTCGAAGCCGGCGTAGGCGGCGTCGTTGAAGGACTGGTCGCCCTTGCCGCCGATGTCGTAGGCGAGGCCGATGCCCTTGCCCGAGTACGTGCCCGACGACGTGTCGGCGCTTTCGGCCTTCTTGCTGGACTCACCGCAACCGGCAGCCGTGAGGGCGACGACCGCAACGGCCACCGCAGCTTGAGAGAACCGAGTCCTCCGAGAAATAAGACGCACAGCAGGCACCCCTTCATCCCCACGGCACCGTCCCCGGCCCGCTTACCCAATGCGCCACCTGCGGCAGCGATTGCGGCGCACAGTAACGCGCGTAGACAGGGAGGGGAACGGGGTTTCGAGAGGCCGTTATCGATTCGTGCCGAGCGGGGTTACGTTTACCCACGCACGGTTACGGCCGGGTGAAGCAAAGGGACGAAGGTACATGGAAGGGGCACGGAAGAGGGTGGCACGCCGGGTGCCTGCGAGTACGCCCTCCCCAGTGACTCCCAGGGCCGGTCATCACCTTCCCGTCGTCCGCCCGGAGGGCGGGCTTGGCGCCCGCCACGGGAGCGGCTGATGTCCGAGTAGGCGCGCTCTCGGCCTGCCGGGCGCAGGCCCTCGTACCGGTGGGGTGATACGTGAGTCTGTGCCTGGTGCGGCGAGCGGGGCCCCTTGCAAGGGAGCATGCGCGGCGTTGCCAAGCAGGCGGGAATGTGACGACTGACCCTCTAGCCTCGCGCTTTCACGAGGTGGGCTGTCCAAGAGCTGATCAGAAACACGGAAAGTGCCCTTGACCTGCAACGATAGGACTTGCTGAGGGTCCTGTTGACTGCAAGGAAAAGAGCACTTTCCAGGTGAGAGAGCCTATCTCGTCGTACCCACGTGTCCGTGTCCAGGGAGACGGTCGGCAGGTGGTCTCGCAGGCCGGTGCGGTCCTGCTGCTGGAGACGGTCCGCAAGACGGACCTTGACCAGGCGATATCCGCAGCTCTGGTTCCGTGGCGGAAGCCGCGGGCCGTCCACGATCCCGGCAAGATCCTCCTGGACGTCGCCATGGCTGTCGCACTGGGCGGGGACTGCCTCGCGGACGTCGCCATGCTGCGGTGTGAGCCGGCCGTCTTCGGCCCGGTCGCCTCCGACCCGACCGTCTCCCGCCTGATCGACACCCTCGCCGCATCCGGCGGGAAAGCCCTGCAGGCCGTCCGGTCCGCACGCTCCGAAGTCCGTCATCGTGCCTGGTCGTTGGCGGGCGAGAACGCCCCGGACGCCGACGGTCAGGTCACTGTCGACCTCGACGGCGTCCTCGTGATCGCCCACTCCGACAATCAGGACGCGGCCGCGACCTGGAAGAAGACCTACGGCCATCACCCGTTGACGGCCTTCGTCGACCACGGACCGGGCGGAACCGGAGAGGCCGTCGCCACCCTCCTCAGACCAGGAAACGCGGGCTCCAACACCGCCGCCGACCACATCACCACCGCCCAACTCGCCCTGGCCCAACCACCCAAGCGCTACCGACGAGGACGGCAGACGCTGATCCGCACGGACTCCGCCGGCGGCACCCACGACTTCGTCTCCTGGCTCACGAAGCGGGGCCGATGGCTGTCCTACTCGGTCGGCATGACGGTCACCGAAGCAATCCACGAACACGTACTGAAGGTCCCCGCCTCGGCTTGGACCCCGGCCGTCGAGAGCGACGGTGAGGCCCGGGACGGGGCCTGGGTCGCCGAGCTCACCGGCAAGCTCCTTAACGGCTGGCCCAAGGGCATGCGGCTCATCGTCCGCAGGGAACGGCCCCATCCCGGCGCCCAGTTGAGGATCACGGACGCGGACGGCATGCGGATCACCTGCTTCGCGACCAACACCACCGGCCGGCCGATCGCCGCCCTCGAGCTGCGTCACCGGCTCCGGGCACGGACCGAGGACCGGATCCGCAACGCCCGGGCCACCGGCCTGCGCAACCTGCCCCTGCACGACACCGCCCAGAACCGGGTCTGGATGGAGATCGTCCAGATCGCGCTCGACCTGCTGGCATGGATGCCCATGCTCGCCCTGACCGGCCGGGCAAGGCTCTGGGAACCGCGTCGCTTGCGGTTCCGCCTGTTCTCCGCAGCCGGCCAGCTCGTCACCACCGGTCGGCGCAGGATTCTCCGCCTCGCCCGGCACTGGCCCTGGACCGACAAGATCACCGCCGCCCTCGAACGGCTCGCGCTCCTGCCCGACCCCGGCTGACCAGCAACCCACCGTCCCCGCGACAGCATCACCCGCCCCGGGCAGTGGAACCCGGCGCCCACCCGACGCGACAGCCGGGCCACCGGCCTGCCCGGCATCAGCTCCGGAAAGCAAAAGGGTCCACCGACTCCGTCGGCGGACCCTCAAGAAAGATCGAGGCTAGCGGAACACCATCCCAGACCGCGCGCCTGAAGACCTGCCTTGACCTTGAACGGCGGTTCGATAAGTCGAACGATTCCGCGAACCCTCAAGATTCGCTCAACTTCCTGTCATTGCCATGTCATCCCGTGGTTCGATCAATGCGTAACGGCGATCCGCCACCGGGTGGCCGGAAATTCAGGGGGCAAAAGCGTTGAAGATACATGCCGCAGCAGTCATGACCGGATTGCTGCTCATGGGCAGTGCAACACCGGCACTCGCCGACGACCTCGATGCGCAGCCGTCGACCGTCAATTCGGTGGCGGCCGCGACTGGAGTGGAAAGCGACGAGGCACTGCAGGAGGATCTTTCGATCCCGGGCGAGGTCGACGGCCCGAAGTTGAGCGAGCCCGACTCCTCGCCGAGCAGCCACTGCAGCGAGGGAGGACCTTTTGTTCACATCACGCAAAACGTGAAGAACACGATGTCCGTGAAGTACTCGACATACGTCACGAACAACAAGTCCTACGCGATCAATTACAACTTCAGTTCAGAGAAGTCGGGAACTACAAGCATAGGCGGCTCCCTCACCCTCAGCGGGGAGTACAAGGTGATGTGGCTCGGAAAGATCAAAGCCGAAGTGAACTTCAACGCCTCGAAGAGCTGGACGTCGTCGCTGCACGTCGGAACCAGCGGCAAGGTACAGGCACACTCGACCGTCACCGGCGACTACGGAATCATGAAGGAGAACATCAAGGGCTACACGGCCACGCTCAACGGTGACTGCTCGGTGACCAATAAGAAGAACATGACGGTGTGGGCGCCCTATCGAGAGGGCTGGGAGATCAACTGATCTCGGCTGACCACAGGCGCGGCTCCGGCCTTGACACCGGGGCCGCGTCATTCCACCAAGGAGATTCCATGGGTCGCCGTACCATCGCCGTCCCCACACTGCTCGTCCTGTCGCTCACGGCCGCCTGCGCGGCAACTGACGACACCGCAACCCGCGACACCAAGAGTTCCCACACCGCGCAGCCTACTCAGTCCAGCCAGTCCGTCAAAGGCTCGGGGCTCGACCTTCCGGCCAAGGCACAATTCCTCGTCCCCGTGACCAATGGCACTGCGGACACGGACCTTCCCGTGTTCAAGCCGTTGACGGACGTCTACACCGTGCATGCCAGTTGCTCGGGAGCGGGCACAGTGACCATCGTCGACCGCAAGCACCCGACCCAAGCGCCCAACCGTGTCAAATGCGACAGCCCCATCACCATTGGTCAGGTGTACACAGACCTGGTTGAACAGGCCTTGTCTGTGCACGTCAGTGGGAGTACGGCGACCTGGAGAATAGCCGTCGTGTCGGGCACACACCCCATGTGATCGAGCAGTCAGGACAGCCTGCCCGCGCATACTTGGCGGCTCTGGACGAGGCTGACCGCTATATGCCGAACGTCCTCGTCCAGTCAGCCTAAACAGCGTTCAGCAGCGCCGCCGCCGTGAAGATCTCCACGCCACCGTGATGGCGGACTCGTCGGCATCGAAGCCACCCTGGCGCAGATCACGTACGTTCCGCTCACCGGGCGTGCGGACGCCGAGCCGGGCCACCGCAACTTGGGAGAACCGGGCCCTCCGAGAAACAAGTCACTGAGGGGCCCCGAGGTTTCCAGACAGGCGCCCAACAGGGTTGTCCTACTGTGGCCGCAGTCGCGGCTCACGTGACGAACAGGATGGCGCCCCGCGCGGAACCCAAGCGACGCATGCGCGGGAAACGATGCCCGGCCGGGCGCGCCAAGGAACGCCGGGAGAGACGTCCACCTGGCTTCCGGGCAGGGTGCCCGGTCCTTCAGGGCCGGGGTGAATGCCCGCTCCCGCGTAGCGGGGTAGAGGTAGCCGAATCGCCGTCAGGGCGATCCGGCGTCTCGGGAGCGACGGCGGTGAGGCCGGCCTCAAGCAGGTAGAGCAGCTCGGAGTTGAGGGACCGCCGGTCGTCGGAAGCCTGAGCGGTCAGCCGGGCATGGAAGTCGTCGGGGATGCGGAGCGTGAATTTGACCATGCCGTCATGGTGCCATTAAAGTGACGGCATGTCACGTTTCCGGATGTACCCGACGAGCGAGCAGGCGAGCGTCATGCTCGAATCACTGTGCGCACGCCCGGTACGTCTGGAACCTTGCTGTTGAGCAGCACTCGCACTGGTACAAGGGCCGCAAGGCCGCGCCTGGTTTCGCAGAGCAGTGCAAGCAGCTCACCGAAGCCCGGCGCGAGAACGAGTGGCTGCGCGCGGGCAACGCCGATGTGATGCAGCAGGCCCTCAAAGACTTCGCGAAGGCCAAGAACGCCAAGTTCACGTCCGGGTTCGGGGAACCGACCTGGCGCAAGCGGTTCAAGCACGAGGGCTTCCGGGTCATCGGTACCGACCGGGTACCCGAGTTCAACGACGACGGCACGGCGAAGATCAACCCGAAAACCAAGAAACAAGTCATGGGCCGGTCCGTGGTGGTGCAGAAGCTGAACAAGCGGTGGGCGCAGGTCAAGGTGCCCGGCTGCGGCTGGGTGCACTTCCGCCTCACCCGCACCGGGCTCCCGTCGGCGAAGACGTTCCGCGTCACGCTGAAGAACGGGCAGTGGCACATCGCGTTCGCGGTCATCCCCGAGCCGATCGACGCGCCCGGGACCGGTGAGATCATTGGCATCGACCGGGGCGTGAAGATCACCGCCGCCCTGTCGGATGGCCGCACGCTCGACTGTCCGCAGCTCACGACCAAAGAGCGGGCGCAGATCCGCAAGCACCAGCGGCGTGCGGCGAGGGCGAAGAAGGGCAGCCCGGAGAAGACCGCCGAGTACGCGAAGGTCGCCAAACTCAAGGCCCGCGAAGCCGACCGGCGTAAGGACTGGTGCGAGAAGACCTCAACGATGCTCGCCCGCACCTACGACCTGGTGCGCTTCGAGAAGCTGAGCATCCGCAACATGACCGCCAAGGCCAAGCCGAAGGCCGACCCCGAGACGCCCGGCATGTTCCTGAAGAACGGCCGCGCCGCCAAGGCCGGACTGAACCGGAGCATCCTCGCCCAGGGCTGGGGCCTCCTGCGTCAGCGCACCGAGCACAAGGCCCCCGGACGCGTCGAAGACGTGCCCGCCCCGTACACGAGTCTGCGGTGCAGCGCCTGCGGATGGATCGACAAGAACTCGCGCAAGAGCCAAGCCGAGTTCGTCTGTTCCTCCTGCGGCTTCACCTGCAACGCGGACACCAACGCAGCAACCAACGTCGCGGCAGGACAGGGCGGAATTCCCCGCCCCCGGCGAACAGCCGGTGCCGGAGGGATGACAGCGGCCACCGACCGTTCGAGCGTCCGTGAACCTCAACCCACCTGGGTTGGAATCCCCCTCTTTTAAGAGGGGGAGGATGTCAATGACCGAAGATTGACCGAAGCCGGGCAAAAAGTGACCGAGTACGGACAAAAGTAAAACCAGGCCCGCCCTACCTTCTGACCCATGCCCCCACAGCCACCACCTCCCTTCCGGGCCGCCCCTGCCCGCCCCGCCCTCCCGGTATTGCCCTACCGCAAGCCCACCAAGGGCCGCGACTACTGGGTCCTGGACGATGTCCTGCCCGGCGTGGACGCCGTGCGCGAGCAGTGTCTCGCCAAGGACGACTGGACGAAGGGCCACCCCTACACCTCGGAGAGCTGGCCCGGACTGCGGGCCATGCCGGGTCTCGAACCAGCCGAGCTGGGGCGGATCGAGCGGCTGGTGAGGCAGGCGACCGGTGCGAAGGAACTCTGGGTGCAAAAGGCCCCCGGCGGCGGCACCCTCAACCACAACTGCGTCCAGGTGGTCGGCGAGGGCGAGAGCACGCCCCGCCCGCACACGGACTCACGGGCACTGTGCCGGTACGCGGCCGTGCTCTACCTCAACCCGGGCGTCCCCAAGGACTGCGGCACCAGCTTCTTCCGCCAGTCCCTGCCCGGCGGACGGCTCGGCGGCAACACGGTCCAAGCCCCGCACAACAATTTGGTCGAGGCGCTGGGCACCCGGTTCGTGGCACCGGACGCCTTCGAGGAGGACGTACGCGTCCCGCACAAGTACAACCGCCTGCTCCTCTACAACGCCAACCTCGTGCACAGCGCGACCGGTTACTGCGGGACGACAATCGAGGAGAAGCGGCTGACGGCCGTCTTCTTCTGGATGGCGTGAGCCCGTCCGAGAAACAGGACGCACAGCAGGCACCGTTCCCCGGCCTTCCTACTTCTGTCGCTCCTGCGCGTCGATGAGCGCGGCGGCGGTGAAAAGTTCCACACCGACCGTGATCGCGTACTCGTCGGCGTCGAAGTCGCCCTGATGCAGATCGCGCGATCCCCGCTCCCCCGGCCTGCGCACGCCGAGCCGGGCCATCGCGCCGGGCACGTGCTCCAGGTACCAGGAGAAGTCCTCGCCGCCGAGGCTCTGCGCGGTGTCCTCGACGGAGTGGGTGCCGCGCCGGGCGGTCATGGCGTCACGCAACAGCTCCGTGACCTCCGCGTCGTTGACGACGGGCGGCACCCCGCGCACGTAGGTGATCTCGGACTTGGCCCGGTACAGGCCGGCGATCTCGTCGATCGCCGCGTGGACGAGGTCGGGAGCCTGGTGCCAGGTGTCGAGGTCGAGGCAGCGGACGGTCCCGGAGAGCTCGGCGTGCTGGGGGATCACGTTGCAGGCGTGCCCCGACTCGATCCGCCCCCAGGTCACCGAGAGCCCACTGCGGGCGTCGACGCGCTTGGCGACGAGCGCGGGCACCTCGGTGGCGACGCGGGCGGCGGCGGCGACCAGGTCGGTGGTGAGGTGGGGGCGCGCGGTGTGGCCGCCGGGGCCGTCGAGCGAGATGTCCAGGCGGTCGCACGCGGAGGTGATGGGACCGTGGCGCAGCCCGATCCGCCCGGCGTCGACCTTCGGGTCGCAGTGCACGGCGATGATCCGGCCGACCCCGTCGAGCGCGCCGGACTCGATCGCGTCGGCGGCGCCGCCGGGCAGGATCTCCTCGGCGGGCTGGAAGAGCAGCCGCACCGGCCGCGGCAGAGCGCCCTGCCGGTGCAGCTCGGCGAGGACGAGCCCGGCGCCGAGGACGACGGTGGTGTGGACGTCGTGGCCGCAGGCGTGGGCGCGGCCGGGCACGGTGGAGCGATACGCGCAGTCACTCTTCGTGTCCGGGATGGGGAGGGCGTCGATGTCGGCGCGCAGGGCGAGCGCGGGCACGGCGGTGCCGCCGTCCTGGCCCTCGGGGTCGGCGCCGATGTCGCCGATGTCACAGATGAGCCCGGTTCCGGTGGCGAGCACGCGCGGCTTGAGGCCGGCCTTCTCCAGCCGTGCCTTGATGGCTGCGGTGGTGCGGAACTCCTGGTTGCCGAGCTCCGGGTGCATGTGCAGGTCGCGCCGGAACGCGACAAGCTCGGCGCGCAACGCCTCCGGCAGCGTGCCGGGAAGCGCGGCTTCCCCGGGGAGATCGGCCTCGGACTCTCGGGACATCATGTGGTTCACCCTCTGAAGGGTAGGACGCCCGGGCGGTCGGCTGACCAGGATCAACAAAATTTCAACCTGTTAGAGGAAGAAAATCTGACCGCCGGAGGCATACTCGCGAACTGGAACGGGTAAAATAGCGGCCCTTTCCCGGCAGCCACTTGCGTTTACCTCCGTCCACGATGCCACGCCGTCCACCGCGCCGACGGGACTGTCCACCCACCGAAACGTCCGGGGTCACGGCACATGAACATTGGCCCACAGTCTCCGCCGCCCGCTTAAACGCCCCTTGGGCCGCACCGCCCCCGGGTAACGTGCACCCCCGTGACCGCCCCGAACCAGGCGTCCGTACCGGACTCCATACAGGCCGCCGTACCGGACTCACCGGACTTCCTCCACGCCACCCGCGCGTCCTACGACGCCATGGCCGCCGACTACACGGAGCGATACGCGGACCACTTGGCGGATCTTCCCCTGGACCGCGCCCTCCTCGCCGCCTTCGCCGAGCTGGTGCGGGCGCAGGGCCCCGCGCCCGTCGCGGACATCGGCTCCGGCCCCGGCGATGTGACCGCGAGACTGCACGCCCTCGGCGTCCCGGTGTTCGGCGTGGACCTGTCCCCGCGCATGGTGGCGCTGGCCCGCCGGGCCCACCCCGGGCTCCGGTTCCACGTCGGGTCGATGACATCCCTGGACCTCCCGGACGAGACCCTGGGCGGAGTCCTGGCCCTCTACTCGATCATCCACGTCCCGGACGCGGCCCTGCCCACGGTGTTCGCGGAGTTCCGCCGCGTCCTGGCCCCCGGCGGCCATGTCCTCCTGGGCTTCCAGACGGGCTCCGACGACGGCCCCCTGCACCTCGCGGAACGCTTCGGCCACGAGATGTCGCTGGACTACTGGTTCCGTACGCCCGACAGGGTGGCCGGACTCCTGGCGAAGGCGGGCCTGACTCTGCACGCGCAAACGGTCCGCGAACCGTACGAGGGCGAGATCCGGCAGCGCGCGTACCTGCTGGCGCGCAAGCCGTCGGCTTAGCCCCGGGTCGGGAAATCGGGCGGACGACCGGCCGTCCACGCCCGCATCATGCCCGTATGGCACGCCTCCAGGACATCGTCGTCGACTCGGCCCACCCCGCCTCGCTGGCCCGCTTCTGGGCCGCCGCGCTCGACGGATACGCCGTCGCCCCGTACGACGAGGCCGAACTCGCCCGGCTGCGGGCGCTGGGGATCGATGGTCCGGAGGACGACCCGACGGTCCTGCTGGAGCCGCTGGACGGGGGTCCCCGCATCTTCCTCCAGCGCGTTCCGGAGCCCAAGCGCGTGAAGAACCGGCTCCACCTGGATCTGTCGGCGCCCGATCCCGCCACCGAGCTCGACCGGCTCACGGCGCTGGGTGCCACCGTCTTCGCCCGCCACGACGACCATGTGGTCCTGCTGGACCCGGAGGGCAACGAGTTCTGTGTGACGAGGGACACCTGAAGAGTCTCAGGGGACACGGGTGCTCAGCCCGTCGCCTTCGCTTCCTTCACCGGCTGGTCCGACTCCGTCGACACGCGCTGCACGTCCCGGGCCGAGCCCGTGACGCCCGACAGGAACCCCTGCGCCCGCGGTGACGCGTTCGCCGTGAGCCAGGCCGGGTCGATGTCGCAGACGGCGACCTTGACGTCCGTGCCCGCCAGGGCCAGCGGGAGCGTGTGGACGACCGTCGAGGGGAAGCTGAGGATCGTACGGCCGATGGGGCCGCGGCGGGCGATCAGTTCCAGGGGGAGGTCCGGGCGGACCACCTCCAGGCCCGTGCAGGCCGCCAGGTCCTGGAGTTTCTCGGCGCTCTCCCGGCGGTGGGCGAAGTAGCGCGTCACACCGTGGGTCTTGGCCAGGGTACGGACCGCGTCGCGGTAGCGGTCGGCGTCGACCACGCCCGTCTCGACGAGCGACGTACCGACCATGTCGGCGCCCTCGGAGATGACCGGGGGGCCGAAGCGGGAGCGGGTCCAGGCGAAGTCGTTGGACGTGACCTCGACGCCTTTGGGGGTCTCCCCGATCGGCATCGAGGAGAAGATCTCGACCCGGCGCCTGCCGCCCGGGGTCAGCCGGCGGCGGGCCTTCGACGACACCGGGATGAACAGCAGGTCCCGTGCTCCGGGACGCTGCGACTTGCGATGCCAGCGCACCAGGCGCTCACCGCGCGCGAGCTGGGAGACGAACTCCATGGTCGCCGTGCCGTCGTCGACCACGACGAGGTCGCGGGCCTTGGTGATGTTGAGAAGTACCTGTACGTAGCGGGAGAACGGGTCCCCCATCACGATCCGCTCCGTCCTGCGCAGCAGGGGGGCGAGACCGCCGATCGTGCGGAAAGGGGCCGAGGTTCCGGCCCGCGCGTCCTCCCAGCGGACCTCGTGACCCTCCTCGCGGGCGAGTTCGGCCATGCGGCGCAGCTGACCCCGGGTCATCGGGTCGACCGGGGAGAGGACCACCAGGGTCAGTCCGCCACCGGCGGGTTCCCGGTGGATCTCCGGCCGGCTCCGGCCTCTGCGCCAGCGGCGCGACGCCTGTCCGGGGACCCTTCTGGAAAATTTACTCTTTTTGCGGGCGGAAACAGCCGGCGCCGGACCGCCGGCCCCCTCCGGGCTGAGCGCGTGCGCATGCACATGCGCCCATTCCAGCACGTTCAGAAGCTGGACCGGGCTCTCGACAAAGGCGAGAGTTTGGGGGCCGGTGGTACCGGCGCGTGGGCTCATCGACGTACGACCGTCGCTTCCGTGAGTACGGACTGGGGGATCCGCGTGGACGACAGTGGTCACCGGCTGGCGCCGGTGAGGCCGCTGAGTGCTGCGGATCAGGCAGTGACGGGCTCGCCCGCCGCAGCCGCGACCTCGGCGTCGGCGATGACGCCGGTGACGCGACGGAGCTTCTTCATCGGGCCGATCTCGGACTCGTAGACCTTCTTGACACCGTCGCCGAGGGACTCGGAGATGGTGCGGATGTCACGGACGAGGCGGACCAGACCCTGCGGCTCGACGGAGGCGGCCTGGTCGGAGCCCCACATCGCGCGGTCGAGGGTGATGTGACGCTCGACGAAGGTGGCACCGAGGGCGACCGCGGCCAGCGTGGTCTGCAGGCCCGTCTCGTGGCCGGAGTAGCCGATCGGGACGTTCGGGTACTCCTTCTCCAGCGTGTTGATCACGCGGAGGTTGAGCTCCTCGGCCTTCGCCGGGTACGTCGACGTCGCGTGGCAGAGCAGGATGTTGTCGCTGCCCAGCACCTCGACCGCGTGACGGATCTGCTTCGGGGTGGACATACCCGTCGACAGGATGACCGTACGGCCGGTCTGCCGGAGGGCGACGAGCAGCTCGTCGTCCGTCAGGGACGCGGAGGCGACCTTGTGGGCCGGGACGTCGAACTTCTCCAGGAACGCGACGGCCTCGGTGTCCCACGGGGAGGCGAACCAGTCGATGCCGCGCTTCTTGCAGTGCTCGTCGATCTTGCGGTAGTCGTCCTCACCGAACTCCACACGGTGGCGGTAGTCGATGTAGGTCATGCGGCCCCAGGGGGTGTCGCGCTCGATGTCCCACTGGTCGCGCGGGGTGCAGATCTCCGGGGTGCGCTTCTGGAACTTGACCGCGTCGCAGCCGGCCTCGGCGGCCACGTCGATCAGCTTGAAGGCGTTCTCAAGGTCACCGTTGTGGTTGATGCCGATCTCGCCGCAGATGTACACGGGCTGGCCGGGGCCGGCGGTCTTCGAGCCGAACGAGCGCAAGCGGGTGGAGGTCATGACTTTTGGTTCCTTACTTCTTGTTGAGGGGGTCGAGAGAGGGGCCGAGGATCCAGCTGGCGATCTCTCGGATCGCGCCGTCGCCGCCGGGAACGGTGGTGACCGCGCGTGCGGCGCCGCGCACAACGTCGTGGGCGCTTGCGACCGCCACGGGCCAGCCCACGAGGGCGAAGCACGGGAGGTCGTTGACGTCGTTTCCGACGTAGAGCACGCGCTCCGGCGCGATGCCCTGCTCCTCGCACCACTGCTTCAGTGCGAGGTCTTTCCGGTCGATGCCGTGCAGCACGGGCAGCTGTAGCTTCCGTGCGCGGGCGGCGACGACCGGGTTCTTCTCCGAGGACAGGATCAGCATATTGAGGCCGCTCTTGCGCAGAGCGGCGATGCCGAGTCCGTCACCGCGATGCACGGAGACGATTTCCCGTCCTTCGGAGTCGATCAGCACCCTGTCGTCTGTCTGGGTGCCGTCGAAGTCGAGTACGACCGCGTCGATGTCGTCGGCGGTCGGGAGGGCGCCGGGGCGGTTCGCGTCGAAGAGCGTCGCGAGGGCCCGGGCGCGGGCGAGGTCGTGCGGGTCGTCGATCTCCAGCACGCGGGCCGGGTCGGTGCGCACGGGTTCGGTGTGACCGAAGAAACGGTGCTTCGACTTGCGGAAGCCCGTCGCGTCCATGGCGTAGACGGCGCCGGTCTCCAGGAGGTCCTGGGGGCGGTCCTGGCGGCGCGGCCGGAAGGACTTGTCGTGATTTACACCATAGCCACCGCCGCCGACGGTCACCGTCTCGGTGGCCACGGAGCCGGTGCCGCCCTCGACGGCCGTGAGCTCGCCGGGCGCCGGCTGCGGGTCGTCGGCGGCGTCGCGCCAGATGAAGCCGTGGAAGGGCGCGACGGTCAGCGCGCTGTCCGCGCCGTTGTGCACGACCGCGTTCACCACGCCGTCGACGTCCTCGCGGATGATGAACGGGCTGGTGCACTGGACGAGCAGGACCACGTCGACCTTGGCGTCGTGCAGCGTCTCGTGGGCGTCCATGGCGTGCAGGACAGCGGCCTCGGAGGTCGCGGTGTCACCGGCGATGGCGGCGGGGCGCAGCACGACCTCGGCGCCGGCCTGGCGGGCGGCGGCGGCGATCGCCTGGTCGTCGGTGGAGACGACGACGTCCGTGACCAGCTTGGCCGCGAGGCACTCGCGCACCGCGCGGGCGACCAGCGGGACCCCTCCGACGGGCAGCAGGTTCTTCGCGGGCACGCCCTTGGAGCCCCCTCTCGCGGGGATCACTGCGAGCACGCGGGGCCGCGCGGTCGCTCGGCCCGCTTCCGGGTTGGACTCCGGGTTGGACATTGCCTGTACTCCTTGACGCTCTTCGCGTGTTCGACGGGGGATCCGGTGGGTCACAGTTCCCCCATCCGCCGGATCACGGGCGCGACGCGCTGCACGCCGTGCCGGTAGGCGCCGCGGGCCGCGCGACGCACGATCTGCCGCACCGCTCCCGGCTCCTTGTCGGCGGCCGGCGCTCCGGGCAGCGGAACGCCGTCGGGGCCGAGGTGGTGCCGAGCGAGAATACCCGGCAAATATCCGGGAGCCGTCATCGGTGTGTAGTACGGGGCCAGGGGCGGAAGCTTCGAGGATCCCAGAAGACGGTCGATCCTGTCGCGTGCGGCGTCGAAGGCCGTCTCGTACGAGCCATCTGCGGCGACCCCTTGCCGGGCCACCCACCCGGCATCGGGAACGGGCTGGTGACCGGCGTCGAGCTGCTCCCAGGAGGCGAGGCAGCCGGAGCCCACGAAGTGGTGGTTGCCGAGCGCCTCGCGCACCCCGAGGTCGCTCAGCACGACGGTCGGGATGCTGCGGTGCAGGGACTCCAGGGCGGCCGTGGAGCTGATGGTGACCAGCAGGTCCGTGCGGTCCAGGACCTCGCCCATGTGCCCGTATACGAGCTTGAAGTTCGGCGGAAGGTCGGCGCGCTGGGCCAGTTTCTGGTAGGGCAGTTCCTCGATGTGCGTGGTGTGCTCGCCCGGCTTGGAGCGCAGCTTGAGCAGCACCTCGCGCTCGGGGTGCAGCTTGGCGTGCTGCACGAGCCGGTCGAGGAGATACGTGCGGTCCTTGCGGCTCTCCGGGACGGAGGGCTGAGCGGCGAACACCACGGTGTACGGGTGACCATGCTCACCTGTGTAAGTCGCGCCACCCAGGAACGGAAGTGCGACTTCGGTCACAGATGACGAATCGGCGCCGACTCCGTCGTAAACGGCCTTGAAACGGTCGGCGTCCTGGCGGGAGTTCGCGAGGACCAGGTCGGCGCCGTGCCGCAGCAGAAGACCGTCAGTGAGCTTTTCGTAGACGACCCCGACATAGCCGGTGACGACGACGGGGCGCAGAGCCGTGTCGTCCCACACCTGCGCCAGACCGTGCAGCATCGCCTGGACGCCACCGCCGACCAGAGCGAGCACGAGGATGTCGTACGGCTCCTCCTGGTCCATGGCCCGCAGGAACTCCAGGGCGGTCACCTCGCGGAGCGAGTCCGCCCTGACACCGACCTCCTGGAGCTGGCGGGCGGTGGGGGTGGCTCTACCTCTGAGGAGGTAGCCGTCAAGATGAATGTCGGAATTATCAGGAGAAATACGGCTTGCTGTGAGCGCACCCCATTTCCACCGAGTGTCGGAATCGGCGAGGACGGCAACCCTCATGGGGCTCGTGGTACTGGCTGGCACGCCCAAGACCTTAAGCCGACATGGGGTGCTTCCACCCAATCCCAAGGCAACAAAGAGTTAACAAGGGGTCGCCGCAGCTTGATTCGAAGCGTCATACATACAGAAACCCCCTTGATTCACCAGGCCGACACACGCAGTTCGCCCCGCATCAAACCCTGGGTAAAGTAGGAGGTCCGAAGAGGCTCTAACCTGGACCCGTGGTCAAGCTCTCCGTCATCGTGCCGTTCTACAACGTGCAGCAATACGCGCCCGACACTCTGAAGAGCCTCCGCGCCAACGCGCGAGAGGACTTCGAGTTCATTCTCGTCGACGACTGTTCTCGCGACGACACTCCGGACATCCTCGCGCGCGCAGAGCGCGAGCTTCCGGGCGCCGTGCTGGTCAGCCACGAGAAGAACGGAGGCCTGGCCACCGCCCGCAACACCGGTATCGACAAAGCGCGTGGCGAATACCTCACGTTCCTCGACGGCGACGACTGGCTCGCGCCCGGATATTTCCCCCAACTCCTCGCCGCAATTGAGGAGTTGGGCTGCGATTTCGTCCGTACGGATCATGTGCAGTGCACCGGAAGGGCACGCACGATCCACCGGGTCCCTCATGGTCGGCGCAAGGTGGTGATGTCACCCCGGGACGCGATCCTGCCGACCGACCGCTCCACGTCCGTCGACTACGCCTACGCCTGGGCGGGCATCTACCACCGCCGGCTCGTCGACCGCGGAATCCTGCACTTCACCGACGGGCTGCGCACGGCGGAGGACCGGCCGTGGATCTGGAAACTGCACCGGGAGGCGGAGTCGTTCGCCGCGGTGGGACTGCTCGGTGTCTTCTACCGGCGCGGGGTCATGTCGTCCCTCACCCAGATCGGTGACGTACGGCAACTGGACTTCATCCGGGCCTTCGACCAGGTGATCGAGGAGACCGCCCGGGATGTGGACGCCGATAAGCTGCTGCCCAAGGCAGTGCGCACCTACTGCGCGATCATCGCCCATCATCTCGGATCGATCGAGAGGTTCGAACCCGCCGTGGCTCGAGAATTGCGCACACTGAGCTCCGCCGCCCTGAAGCGGATGCCGCAGGACGTCCTCACGGAGGCGATCAACTCCATGGACGCCCAGCGCGCCGGCCGGCTGCGCCGGGTACGGCGCAGGCCCGTTTCCGCCGGGACGGTGGCCGGCTGATGGCTCGCAGCACTCAGATCTTCTGCGCGTCCACGCTGTACGGCGCCGCCACGGTGGCCGCCGCGCTCGACGCCGGGCTGTTCGAACCGGCCGACCGGCGGCTGCTGCTGATCACCAACAACGCCGCCGCTCCCGAGATCACACCAGGCCTGGATGAGATGTCCGGGTTCGAGCGGATCCGTGAGCGTTTCGACGAGGTGCTCTCGTGGAACGAGACGATCGCCCCGTTCCACCCCAGCGGCTGGAGCCCGCGCGCCGACGACATCCCCATATGGGAGCGGCACCTGCGGCTGCTGTGGAATCTCGGTGACGACGACGTCCGCCTGGCCGTCGAGTCCGTCCAGGTCAATCCCGCACTGGCGCTGTGCCGGTTGTTCACCGGCTCACCCGTCGACGTCTACGCGGACGGCCTCATGAGCTACGGGCCCACTCGCGACAAGATCGACCCGCTGGTCGGCACCAACATCAGACGGCTGCTGCACCTCGATCTCGTACCGGGGCTCAAGCCGCTGCTGCTCACCGAGTTCGGGGTGGAGCCGGAACTGGTGCCGTCCGAGGCGTTCCTCAAGGTTCTCGGTGAACTCGGGGAGGCCGCGCGTGAGAGCGACGGCGAGACGGTCGCCGCGGCCGGCTCGACCGACGGGCCGGCCCTGCTGCTCGGCCAGTACCTTTCGGCGCTCGGCATCCTCACTCCCGAGGAGGAGGAGGAGCTGCACCTTCGCATGATGCGCGGTGCCGTGGCACGAGGACACCGCCGGATCGTCTTCAAGCCGCACCCGGTCGCGCCCTCGCACTGGTCGCGCACACTGGAGGACGAGGCGAAGAAGCTCGGCGCCGAACTCACCGTGCTGGACCGGCCCGTGCTCGCCGAGGTGATCTTCCAGCACGCCCGGCCCTCGCTCGTGGTCGGCTGCTTCTCCACCGGACTGCTCACAGCGGCCGGGCTGTACGGGATCCCGGTCGCCCGGGTCGGCACGGACACCCTGCTGGCGCGGCTCGCGCCCTACCAGAACAGCAACCGGGTGCCGCTGGCCATCGTCGACGCGGTGCTGCCCGATCTGGAGGACGGTCCCGCGGTGGCCAAGTGGGCGATGCCCACACGCAAGCAGGTGGACGAGGACCTGACCGGACTGGTCAAGGCCATCGGGTTCGCCATGCAGCCGAAGATCTATCCGCAGCTGCGGCCGGCGGCCGAGGCCTACCTCTCCACGCGGCTCAACGCGCACACCTGGCGCTACTTCAAGCGCCGCCGTCTGACCGCGCTCGCCCTGCCCGGCTCCGTACCCGTGCAGCTGGCGTTCATCCCGCGCAACGCGACCGTGCGCCGCATCGCTCGCCGGGCGCGTGCGCTGGGCAAGACGGTGAAGAAGTAGAAGCGGCCTCGACCGTACGACAGCCGCCCCCCGTTTCGTTGCGAAACGGGGGGCAACCCATGTACGCCCTCGGCTGTCAATACACTGTCCTATCCTTCACCCGTACAACTCCTGTGTGGATGCCGTGCGCTGCCCCTGACCCCTTCGGTCCCTGCGGCCCACAGCCCTTGTCCCGAAAGGCTTCACGATGACCGCGGCCGACCAGACCATGGCACCCCCGCATCCGGCATCGCCACAGGGTGCGCGGGCAGGGGAAGCCGAACCTGCTTCCGCCCCGGCCGTGCCCGCTCCGCGACGGAGCGCAAGCCGTCTGCGCGCACTGGACGGCCTGCGGCTCCTGGCCGCCCTCATGGTCTGCCTCTATCACTACGCCGGCAGAGGCGGCACGGTCTCCGAATCCTGGACCCAGTCGCCCGGCCTGATGTTCCCGACCCTGTCCCAGGCCGCGACCTACGGCTGCCTCGGTGTGCAGTTCTTCTTCGTCATCAGCGGCTTCGTGATCTGCATGAGCAGCTGGGGCAAGACGGTCGGCGACTTCTTCCGCTCACGTATAGCCCGCCTCTATCCGGCGTACTGGGCCGCGATCGTCATCATCACCGTCGCCGCGTTCCTGCTGCCCGTGGTCGTCCACCCGCTGCGGACCGACGAGATCATGGTCAACTTCACGATGCTGCAGCAGCCCATGGGCGTGAAGCGGGTGCTCGGCGTGTGCTGGACGCTCTGGGCCGAGCTGCGCTTCTACGCGCTGTTCGCGCTGCTCGTGGTCTGGAAGGGCGTCAACTACCGGAGCGTGGTGATCTTCTGCCTCCTGTGGACGCTCGCCAGCGGGCTCGCCGGGGTCACCAAGGACCCGCTGGTGAACGCGATCGTGATGCCGGAGTACGCGCACTACTTCATCGGCGGCCTGGCGCTCTTCCTGATCCACAAGTTCGGCAGCGACCTGCTGACCTGGGGCATAGTCGCCGTCTCGTTCCTGATGGGGCAGCGCTACGCGACGACGTCCCTGTGGCACCCCGGCGCGACCGGCGACTTCCACCGCAACCCGCAGGTCATCCAGCTCATCGTCCTGCTCGCCTTCGTGGCCGTCGCGGTGGTGGCGCTGGGCTGGCTGAGCTGGATGAACTGGCGCTGGCTGACGGTCGCGGGGGCGCTGACGTACCCCTTCTACCTGATCCACGAGCACCTGGGCTGGTTCTTCATCCGCGTGCTGCACCGGGGACTCGGCCTGGACCCGTATCTGACGCTCGCCGCCACCATCACGAGCATGCTGGTCCTGGCCTGGGTGATCCACCGCACGGTCGAGAAGCCGTTCGGGCCCCGGCTGAAGCGGACGATGACGGTCCAGGCGGCCCGTTTCCGGAAGGCCTGAACCGGCCCCACCGTACAGGCGCGGCGCTGCCCCACGGGGGCGGCGCCGCGCCTGTACGGCACGGATACGCCGTACGACCTTCCGTACCGTCGGGTTGCGGCGCAGCCTCCGAGCGCGGACCGGGCTGCCGCCGGGGAGCTGAAGACTGGTCAGGCGGCGGCGCTTGAAGTAATGGGTGTTCGCCGCCAGTTGGGTGGTCAGCCAGGCGGCGACCTCGTCGCGCAGGCCGGGGTGTTTGCGGGACTGCATGCAGTACCCCACCGCGCGCACCAGCGGCGCCAGCCGCTCGGCCGCACCGGCGTCGACCGGCGTGCCCATGAAGTCCGCCGGCCCTCGCTCGGCGTCGGGGAGCGCCGCGTCGATGATGGTGAGCGGGACACGGTTGCTGTTCTCGTACGGTGTGATCCGGTCGAGGAGCGCCTCCGTACCGACGCGGGCGGCTGGAATGCCGTAGAAGGTCACGGCGGTCATCAGGGCGGTGGAGAAGCAGCCGATGACGAGCGACGGCTTCAGGTACGCGAAGACCGTCTCGGCCAGCACCGGCTCGCGCAGCACGGTCAGGTGCACGGCCAGCTCCCTCGCGGCGGTCTCCAGGGAGCTGGAGTACGCGGCCGGGGCGCTGGGGTGGGGCTTGAACAGGATGCCGGTGTGGCCGGCCTTCGCCGCCGCGCACAGCATCCGTACGTGCAGCTGCTCCTCTTCCTCCTGCGAGATGAGGTCGATGGCGGAGAGGTACTGCCCGAGCAGCACGGCGGTGGGCCGGTTTTCGGCCGGTACGCGCTCGGCGACGAGGTCCGCGCCCTGCTCACCGATCTCGTTCAGTACGGCGACGATCGGCTCGTTCGGGATCGCCACCGGCTCCACGCCGTACTCGGCGAGCAGCATGGGGCGCAGGCCCGGTATGAGGTCGAGGTGCAGGACGCGGGCGATGCGGGTGCTCATGCCGTGCGGGATGCGGTTGCGGGTGGGGCCGTAGCTCATCAGTCCGTCCGCATAGACGTGGATCGGGCTGTCCGCGAAGATCTCGGCGACCGCTCGGGAGGGGTTGGCCTGGATCGACTCGCAGGCGATCTCGACGGGCTCGTCGCCGAGGTTCCAGGCGAGGCGTACGGCACTCTCCCACATCGGAGTGTCCCTGGCGGTCGGGGACCAGGCGGCGGGGTGGTGCGGGTAGACGAACTCGTTCCAGGAGCGCACCTCGTCGAACTCGGGGCGCAGCGTCTCGAAGCCCGCCATCCGGTCCAGTGGGGTGCCGACCTCGGGGTTCGCGGCGGCGTTGCTGACCACGAGGACGCGTCTGTGGTCCACGCGCGGGCCGAACAGTCCGGCGCGGATCGCTGCGGTGACGGTCGCCGCGGCGTACTGCGTCGCCGCGAGGAAGATCTGGATCATGCCGCGATCACCTTCATGCCGCCCCGCAGCATGCGCACACGGGTCTCGCCCATGCCGACGAGAGCCTCACGGAGCTCGTCCTCCGTCATCCGGTTCAGCGCCCCGGCGCTCAGCCGGCGCGGCCTCGCGGCCACGCTCCGCTCGAACCGGTCTCGTTCGAGCAGTCGGTGCGCGATGGCGACGCAGTAGGCGCGCAGCGCCTTCTTTCGCAGTCGCCGGGCCTCGGGGTCGTCCGCCCAGGCGTACGGGTAGCCGACCATGGTCGGCTCGTCGACGGGGAGGATCGAGTCGCGCGGGTCGAGGGCGATGTGCCGACGGCCCTCGGGGGCTCGGTGGACGGCGCGTTCGATGTCCGTGACCTGGACGTGGTCGTTGTTGACGAGGCTCGTCACCGTCGCCGGGACGCAGGACTCGACGTGGTGACAGGGGACGATCACGGAAAGTGTCGGGGGGCGTACGGTCACGGGTGCACCTGGGCTCTCTCAACGGCAGACCGACTGACATGAGGCGATGCGCGGGCGCCGGACGCCGGCTCTTCACTTCCGGTCCTACTGCCGTGGACCTGTGCTCGGACCCGCAGGGACCTGTGAAACCACGATGTCAGGCGCGGAGTCACGGCACGACCCGGTACCTCAGCTCGATGCCCGCGAGCAGCAGTGCCAGTCCTTCCTCGAACTGGTGGTCGTACCCCGCGAAAATCTCGCCGCCCGTCGCGGCGGCCAGCGGGAAGTCGGCCAGCCGCCGGGCCCGTTCCTCGACGTCGTACCCGTCGCGACGCTCGCCCGGAACGGGGTGGACGCCCTGTTCCTCCGTGACGAAGCCCATGGTGTACACGTACGCCGTCATGGTGGCGCGGATCGCCTGAGCGAGGGTGAAGCCGGCGTCGACGAAACAGCGGAGGTTCTCCTCGATCTGGACGGCGTGCTCGGTACCGGTGAAGCGCGAGCCGCTGAAGACCTTCGCGCCGTCGCGGTAGCCGAGCAGCGCGGCACGCAGTCCCCGGTTGGCCACCAGGATCCGCTCCCGCCAGTCGAGGCCGGGGTCGAGGGAGGTGTCCCGGACCATCCGCCGGTACATCTCGGTCGCCATCTCGTCGAGCAGGGCCTGCTTGTCCTTGAAGTGCCAGTACAGGGCGGGTGCCTTGACGTCCAGCTCCTTGGCGATGGCACGCAGGGTGAGCCCGTCGAGGCCGACCTCGTTCAGGAGGCTCAGGGCGGTGTCCACGACACGTTCGCGGTCGAGGGGGGCTCGTCGGCCGGGCCGTTCGGGCCGTTCGGGTCGTCGCGCCGGCTCTGCTGGTCCCGCCGATTCTGCTGATTCTGCTGGTTCCGTGCTCACGCTTGACAACTTAACACTGTTAAGTCCACTCTCGAAGGCAAGGCAACTTAACAACGTTAAGGAGATGGTCGTGATGACCGACGTACTGGTGGCTGACGTACTGGTGGTGGGCGCGGGTCCCACCGGGCTGGCGCTCGCCGTGGACCTCGCGCGGCGCGGGGTGGACGCGGTGGTCGTGGAGCGGGCCGAGGGGCTGTTCCCCGGGTCGCGGGGCAAGGGCATCCAGCCGCGCACGATGGAGGTCTTCGACGACCTCGGGGTGGTGGACGCGATCCGGGCGGCCGGCGGCCCGTATCCGGTCGGGATGATCTGGCAGGACGGCAGGCGGGTGGGCGAGCACCGGATGTTCGACCCGGCGGAGGAGTCGGAGAGGGCCGGGGCTTCGCCGTACGGCGCCGAGCCGTGGATGGTGCCGCAGTGGAGGACGCAGGAGATCCTGTTCGCGCGGCTGACGGAGCTGGGCGGGCGGGTGGAGTTCGAGCGCGAGGTGGTGGGGCTGGAGCAGGACGAGGACGGCGTGACCGTCGCCTTCACCGCCGGTGAGCCCGTCCGTGCGCGGTATGTCGTCGCGGCCGACGGTGGCCGCTCGACGATCCGCCGGGCGCTGGGCATCGGAATGACGGGCGAGACGGTCGACCCGAACCCGATCCTCGTGGCGGACGTGCGGATCACCGGCCTGGACCGCGACAACTGGCATGTCTTCCCGCCGCAGGCGGACGGCACGGGCTTCCTCGCGATCTGCCCGCTGGCCGGGACGGAGGACTTCCAGCTGGTGGCCCAGTTCCCGGATGGGGACCACCCGGACCTGTCCCTGGAAGGCATCCGCAAGGTCGCCGCAGCCCGCTCGCACCTTGCCCCCGAGGACCTGACCGAGGTCCGCTGGGCCTCCGACTTCCGCCCGCGCGCGGCACTGGCGGACAGCTTCCGCTCCGGCCGGGTGTTCCTCGCGGGGGACGCGGCGCACGTCCACTCCCCCGCCGGGGGCCAGGGCCTGAACACGAGCGTCCAGGACGCGTACAACCTGGGCTGGAAGCTGGGCGCGGTGCTGCGGGGCGGGGTGGCCGAGTCTCTGCTGGCCACGTACGAGGAGGAGCGCCGGCCGATCGCCGGGCAGATGCTGGGCATCTCGACGGGTGTCCACCGGGGCGAGATCAGGCGCGGTGAGGCGACCCGGCAGCTCGCACTGGGCTACCGCGACTCGTCACTGGCGGCGGAGACCCGCCCGGCGCCGGGCCCGGTCCACGCGGGCGACCGCGCCCCGGACGGCACGGTGGACGGCGTACGCCTCTTCGACACGTTCCGCGGCCCGCACTGGACCCTGCTGACGGTGGGCACGGCCACGGCACTGCCGCCGCTCTCCGTCCCCACGGTCCGCCTCAGCTCGTACGAGGCGTACGGCACCGGCGTCTTCCTCGTCCGCCCGGACGGCTATGTCGGCTGGGCGGGGGCCTCTGCGGAGGGGCTTCGGGAGTACGCGGCAACCATGGGCAGCAGCCTCGGCTAGGAACCGGCCAGCGACAGCTTCACGGCGAAGCCGATGAACAGCGCGCCCGCCGCCGAGGTCGCCCCCGCCGACAGTCTCCGACGGCGCCGGAAGGCGGCAGCCAGCCTGGTCCCGCCGAATATCAGCGCGGTGAGATAGAGGAAGCTGGCGAGCTGGGCGAAGGCGCCGAGGACCACGAAGGAGACGGCCGGGTAGGCGTATCCGGGGTCGACGAACTGCACGAAGAAGGCGACAAAGAAGAGAATCGCCTTCGGGTTGAAGAGGCTGATGACGAGGGCACGGCGATAGGGCCGCTCGTCGGCGCCGACGAGCGCTTCCTGGACCTCGGCCTCTGCCCGCCGCGTGCGCCACATGCCCCAGGCGGCGCGCAGCATGCCGATCGCGAGCCACGTCAGATAACCGGCGCCCGCGAATTTCACGATCCCGAACAGCAGGGCGTTCGTCTGGAGCAGCGAGGCCACCCCGGCCGCCGAGAGGGTCATCAGCACGATGTCCCCGCACCAGACGCCCGCCGCGGCCGTGTATCCGACGCGGACGCCACGGCGGGCGGCGACGGACAGGACGTAGAGGGAGTTGGGGCCGGGCAGCAGGACGATCAGGACCAGGCCGGTGAGATACGTGGGGAGGTCGGTTACGCCGAACATGGGGGGAGTGTCGCACGGGGGTACGACAATCCGGGTTGGGATTTCGGTCAGTCGCCGTCGAGGAGCGTGTCCACGCAAAGGCCGAGGGTGACACCGACAGATTCGGGGACGGGGAAGTCCTGGCCACGCTTGAAGCGTTGGGGCACGTCGTACTTCCCGTTCACCGGGTCCTGGTAGAGCAGCACCTCGTCGTGTTTGCGGTCGACCACGATGTAGACGGGAATGCCGGCTTCGGCGTAGCACTCGACCTTGGGGCCGAGGTCGTCGGACCAGTTCGAGGACGTCACTTCCACCATCAGGCGGAAGACATTCGGGGCGTAGCAGTTCTTCTGGACGAGGGCGTCCCGGAAGTCCTCGTCGACGACGGAGAAGTCGGGGATCGAGTAGTCATCGGCCGCAGTAGGAAGCCACAGGCCGATGCCCTGGACATACCTGAGCCCGGCCTTCCGGGCTCCAGCCCCTCCGAATGCTTCGACAAGCCAAGTCAACGACAGCGCGTGCGAGCCGTCCGGCGGCGGTGTCACAGTGAGCCTCCCCTGGAGAATCTCCACGCGGTGCCCAGGCAGTGCACGGGAGAGCTGGTCGGCGGCTTCGCCCAACGTCAGCTCGTGTTGCAGTACGGCCACGGCATCCTCCTTGGCAGGGCTCACACTTCACGAGAGTAACCGGGGGCGTGCGCTTTCCCCTTCCGATCACCCATTCGGAAGAATTGCCCAGCTCAGAGGACATCGGAAGGCGCGGCGGGCCTGTACACCGGTTCGACGGGTAGTCCTGATGCCGACACACGCGTCATGGTGGGTTCCTCGGCGTAACTTGCACGGGGGTCAGGTGATGAGCTTCGGGGGGTCCGGCTTGCGTACTACGGGCATGCGAAAGGTGATGTTCGCCGTTCTCACGGCTCTCGCCGTGGGCGGCTGCACTCTGCAGACCACCGACCCGGACGGTGACCCGCGGTCGCCTGTGCACATCCAGGTCTCACACCCGCCCGACGACAAACCCGGCGCCACGGCCACACCGGCGCCCACACCCACACCCACACCCAAGAAGGCGGACCCCGCTCCCTCCCCGCCCGCCACCGTTCTCTGGTCGCGTGGTGACAGCGGGCGGGACGTGCGGGAACTCCAGGCGCGGCTGCGTCAGGTCGCCTGGCTCTACGACGGGCCGACCGGGTCGTACGACGATCTGACGGAGAACGCCGTCAAGGGCTTCCAGGGCAAGCGCGGGCTGCCGCGCACCGGGCGGACCGACACGGTCACCTGGCAGCGGCTGCTGCGGATGACGCACGAGCCCGGACAGTGGGAGCTGTATCTGATGGGCGGCCAGCCGGCCGCCTACGCCGATCCGCGCTGTCTCAGGGGCCGGGTGCTGTGCATCAGCAAGACGAGCCGGACGCTGCGCTGGATGATCGACGGCCGGACCGTCTCGACGGTGGCCGTGCGGTTCGGCAGCCAGTACACGCCGACCCGGGAGGGCGTCTTCAGCGTCTACTGGAAGTCACGGCACCACGTGTCGACGCTCTACGACTCCCCCATGCCCTACGCGATGTTCTTCAGCGGCGGCCAGGCGGTCCACTACTCCGCCGACTTCGCGGCCCGCGGCTACGGCGGCGCCTCGCACGGCTGTGTGAACATCCGGGACGAGACGGCGATCGCCGCGATCTTCGCCGAGGTGAGCACCGGCGACAAGGTCGTCATCTACTGGTGAGCCCGTGAGCCTGCGGCGGTGAGGATGATCTGGGGCGCGGACGGGACCGGGGGAACGTGTCCCGCCCGCGCCAGGTGCACGAGCCGAAGGTACGGGGGGAACCCCCGGCTCTGTGCGAGGAACCGATGACCAGTCGGCTCACTGTCTACTGCGTCGGCGCCGCCGAAAGTGTCACACCCGGCACCTGAGAACTTCACTGGCGCGCGTCCGCACAGGTCGGAGCGGCGCACTGCGGTGCGGAGAGGTTCGCTGCCGGGCGTACGGGCTCAGGTGGCCGTCGGCAGCGGCAGGACTCCGTACGACGGGGCGGGGTTCGGCGCCGGTTGGTACCGGGGCTCGTCCGCCCTGAGCGCGGTGAAGGTCGTCGGGGTGGGTGTCGGCTTCGCCACGGCCCGGCTGCCGTGGCCCCCGCCGTTGCCGTTGCCGCTCCCGTGGCCGTTTCCGTGGCCATTGCCACCGCCACCGCCATTGCCGTCGCCGCCGCTCAAGCCGTTGCCCGTGCCTCCGGTGTCACCGGCGCCGTTCTGGCCGTCCTCGGCACCGGTGTCTCCCCTGCCCACCCCGCTGCCGGTGCCCGGGTCGGCGTTCGAGCGGACGGACGGTTCGTCCTTCAGGGTGTCCTCGCAGTACTGCGGCACCTTCCCGGAACCCTTGGCCGCCTTCTCCAGCGCCCGTCTGCGCTCCGCCTCCAGTTTCTTGCCGCTGCGCATGTCGCGGCAGGACAGGGCGAGTGCGCTGCGCCAGTCTCCGGGCCGGCCCGGGTCGGAGTGGGACCCCTGTCCCTCGCCGGCCTCGCTGTCCTGGGGCTCGTCGCCCCCCGCGGTGCCCTTGCCGGAGGAGCTCCCGGCCGTGCTGTCGGGCCTGTCGGACGGGACGCCCTTGCCCCGGGTCACGTCCGGCGACGGCGAGGCCTGCACGGGGTCGCGTGACGCGCCGGCCGACACTGTGGCGTCGGGGCGGCCCGGCTCGTCGCCGCCGAACGGGTTCGGCAGGACCCCGACGCCGGCGGCCATCGCGACCGAGCCGACCATGCCGACGGCCAGCGCGGCACCGAGCCCCAGCCTCAGGGGACGGCCCCAGCGGGCCGCACGGGCGCCACTCCGGGGGGAGGCACCGGAACGCCCGAACGCGCCCACCCGTACGAGGCCCAGGTCCGAGCCCGGGTCCGACGCGGACGGCCTGGCGGTCGCGGGGGCAACGGTGGTGAGGTCCGGGGCCGGGCGGGCCTTGCGGAAAGCGGCCAACGCGGCGGCCTCGCCCGGGAGTTCGGCGCTGCCCGGCGGAGTGTCCACGGAGAGCGCGCCCAGGGTCTTGGCGATCAGCTCGGCCTGGTCACGGGCTTCGGGACCGGCGGACTCCAGTGAAGGCTCCAGCGGTTCCCCGCTCAGCAAACGCTCCGCCGCAGCGCGGTCCAGCCACCTGTACGGGTCGTCGTCGGCCATCACATGTCCTTCTGCGTCCGCGAACGCGTATGCGTCACACCGGCCGACGAAACCGCACGTCCGTGCGGTTCCCGTGGGGGCGGCAGCGCGTCGAGCGCGTCGGTCGCGTCCGGGTCCTCGCCGAGCAGCTCCGCGAGCCGTCTCAGCCCTCGGTGCGC
This sequence comes from Streptomyces sp. SID12488, assembly GCF_010548275.1. Taxonomy (GTDB): domain Bacteria; phylum Actinomycetota; class Actinomycetes; order Streptomycetales; family Streptomycetaceae; genus Streptomyces. The sequence continues at coordinate 245,283 of NZ_JAAGLT010000003.1, read as the reverse complement.
CGCCGTGCGGACGGCTCCGGGGCGTTTGCCGAGGGTCTCGGCGGCGGTCTTGGCGTCGAGACCGACGACCACCCGCAGGACGACGGCCTCGGCCTGGTCCTGCGGAAGCTGGGCGATGAGGGAGAGGGTACTGTCGGTGGCCAGCAACTCCATGGCCTCGCCCGCCGTGTCGGAGTCGGCGGGCCGACCGGACAGCTCGGTCTCGTCACCGCCTATGGCGGGGCGGCGCCCACGCATCCGTATGTGATCGAGGGCACGGTTGCGGGCGATCCGGGCGGCCCAGCCCCGGAACCGGTCCGCGTCTCCGCTGAACCGGTCCAGGTCACGGGCGATCTGGAGCCAGGCCTCGGACGTCACGTCCTCGGCGTCCGGGTCGCCGACCAGTGTCCGCACATACCCGAGCAGCCGTGGGTGCACCGAGCGGTACACAGTCCGGAACGCGGTCTCGTCCCCGGTCTGTGCCGCAAGCACCGCGGTGGTCAGCTCCGCGTCGTCCCCCTGCACCGCGCACACCTCAAGACGTCAGTGGATGCAGTTGCCTGTCGTCCGCAGCCTGTAGCGAAAAGCACGTTACGGCGTGAAAGCGTTCCTCGTCCATGTCCGTACAACGTGCAACTAACTCGTGATCCGGTGACGGTGTGACAGAAAACGCACCCGCGACGCTGTAGGAGATACGGGCCGCCGCGCGGCCCGTGCCGCGCGACGGCCGGGGCCTCTCCTGTGGGGGGTGGCGGCCCCGGTCGTTGCCATCGGCGGACTGCGGGACCCTCCGTCGCCGCTCGTGTCGTTCGCGCCGTTGCCCCAGTCGCGACGCCCACGCCAACCCCGTGCCTTTCCAGTCGGCACCTCCAGTGCGGGGACCGGCGCGGCTGACGTGGTCGGCGCGCTCATGGACAGCGCCGGGTGGTCGTCCCTGGCGCTCAGGCCCGTCCGCGTGCCCGTCTCGACACCACCGCGCGCAGGACGCGCCGCCCCTCCGTCGACACCGCCAGCGCCTGCCGCAGTCCGCCGGAACCGTGTCCGGCGAGCAGTTCCAGGACGGTGATCTGACGCCGCAGTTCGGCCGCCACGAGGGGCGGGATGCCCTCCGTACGGCCTTCACGGTGGGAGTCGATCGAGGACGGGCCGGAGGCGGAGGCGTCCAGGAGCCGGTGGATACGGAGAGCGGCGACGGAGCAGTCGTCGGCCCATGCACGCACCTCGGCGGCGGACCGGTTGGCGGGGGCGGTGGCGAGCATCCGCCGGGCGAGGAGGGTGGCCTCACCCTCGGCGGAGGCCACGGGGACGGCCGGAGGCGCGGCACGAAGGGCGGCCGGGTCGTCGGCGTCGGCGACCTCCTCGCGGCCGAGCTTGACCCGGGTCTGTTCCAGGCGGGTCGCCCACTCCTCCGCGTCGCTGCCGTCGGCGAGGCTGGTCCACAGGGGGCGCAGGCTCTCGTCGTCACCGCCCAGGAGAGACACACACCGGTCCAAACAAGCCAGTCCGCTGACCGTCAGGCCACGCTCGTCGGCGTCGGCAATCAGTTCCACCAGGCTCATGCACGCCTCCCTCCGAGGGCGCCATCCCTTACGGAGCCCGTACTTTCCCTAGCTGCGTGCAAAGTACCCGGAGTGTCACAGGGGCAGAACACCAAGTCGGTCGAGGAACCGGAAGAACAGATTTTCGGCCAACGGGTCGGGTTCCGAAGTCAGTACGTCGAGGAGCGGCGCGGCGTTCACCGTGTGACCCGCCTCGGCGGCCCAGCCGACCGCGCGTTCGGCGGCGTCGCCGGGTTCCAGGAAGTAGTCGTCGAGCGTGAGCCCGGCGCCTTCCTCGCCCTCGGCCTCTCCCTCCCCCTCGCCCTGCCCGGCGCCCAGGTACCCGGCCATGGCCTCGCGCGCCAGACAGGTGGTCCACGCCCCGCTCGCGGGCGCCGCCGCCTCCAGCACCACACAGTGGCTGTCCATGACGTACCCGAAGAGCGCGGGCGCGCCGGTCTCCATGGCGAGCGTGTTCATGCTGCCGACGTCACCGTCGCCGCTCGGGTACTCCCACACCTGCCAGCCGTCGTCCCGCCGTTCGCGCGAGGTCAGCGCACCGCGCACCGCGCGCAGGGCGTCGGTCTCCGCGAGCGGACGCTCGCTCCTGCCCACGATCAAGTAGCCCCAGTAACCCAATGCCATCCCCCTGGCGTTTCGGTTCTGCTCGCTCTGCCCGCGCCGAATACACCACAGACACGAGCGAGTTGGCCATAGCTCCGACAATCGGACGTCAGATGGCCGGGGGCACGGGGCCGTGCAGGGCCCTCTCGTGCTGCATGCGGGTCAGCCGGAGCACCACGAGGATCGCGAGGACGGCTGCCACGATGTCGACGGCGTCGGAGAAGAGCACCTGGCCGGTGGCGTACTGGATCTCCTCCGCCGTGTCAGCGCGGTCGTACCCGCTGGACCCGAGCCTGTTGGTGAGGAGCGCGACGAGCCACAGCGTCCACCAGGCGTTGACGAGCGCGTGCGAGGCACGGGCGTCGGCAGGAGTGCTCGCGTCCCAGATGTCCAGCATGATCCGGCGCGGGAACCACAGGCTCACGACCGGCACGAACCAGCCCCAGCCCGCCCAGGCGCGCTTCATGCTGTGCCCGAACGGGTTGAACACCTCGGCGTTGACCCGCACGCGCAGGAACCAGACCAGGTAGAAGACGACCGTCGCGACGAAGGTCACCGTCTGCGCGACTCCGGCGGCGGCGTAGAGCGTGTCCGCGTGGTCGGCGCGGCGCATGAGGGCGTTGTAGCCGCCGTAGCCGAGGCCGTCGTCCGCGAGGGAGCCCATCGTGTCGTACATGTTGATGCCGGCGTAGACGGCGAAGAGGTCACTGGCGAGGACCACTCCGAGCAGTACGGCGACGGCCTTGCCGAGTCCGACCGGCGAGCGCAGCGAGGCCGGTCCGTGCGGCTGGACGACGGGACCGGAGGGACCAGTGGGTACGGGCGGTGCCGAGGGCACGGGCTGGGACGCGAACGTGCGCCCGGACCTGGGCTCGTCGGTGGCGTCGGCACAGTCCCAGCACAGACCCTCGGGGGTCGCGGCCGTGGACAGCTTGCAGTGCTTGCAGATCATGCGGATCCCCCGGGACAAGAAGCCGGGCGCCGCCCCTCCCCAGGGCCACGCCGAACACACGAATACGTGTGCTACTCGTGCGGAACCTATGGTTCGCCCGGCCCGTCCGTCCAGCCGCTTTCAGCCCAACCGGGTCGCCAGCTTCTTGAAATCGGTCCAGGACAGGGGCGGTTGGGCCCGGGGATCCCACAGCTTCTGCACGGTCGCCCGCAGTGGCATCCGTATCCCGGCGGCCACCTGGTTCTGGGTCTGTGACCCGGCGAGGTCGCACCAGACGGCGAAGACCCCGCCGAGGATCTGCCCGTCGTACGACGCGGAGACTGCCGTACTGCCGCGCAGCACCCGGGGGGTCCACTGCTTGTAGATCCGCTCGCCGGTGGGATAGACGAAGGTGTTCGGCTGCCCGAGCACGTAGTACAGGTACTCGTCGTTGTAGTTGACGACCTTGCGGCCCGCGCTCAGATAGGCGGTCGGCTGGCGGGCGCCGATCTCCTTGCCGGTCCAGTAGGCGACCTGGATGTCCTTGCCCGGCTGGACCGAGCTCGACTTGTAGAAGCCGTCGTTCCAGGCGCGCAGGTTCGTCCGGTTGTGGGCGCGGACGGTCGCGGCGCGGTCGTTGAGCCAGCCCGTCGCGAGGTCGGAGACGTCGGCGCCGGATCCGTACTTCGCGGTGGCAGCGGCGGCGAGCTGCGGGTAGGAGGCAGCCGGGTTGGACACGGCCAGGGCCCGGTACTCGTCGCCGCCCAGGTGCCAGGACGCGCCCGGGAAGAGGTCGGCGTACTCGCCCAGCAGGTCGTCGACGATCTTCGCGGCCCCGGGTTCGGAGATGTCGATCGCCCCGCGTGCCGCCGTGCCCTGCGCGTTCTTCAGCTGGAGGTCCGGGTGGGCGGCGAGGACCGCGCCCAGGTGGCCCGGGGAGTCGATCTCGGGCACGACGGTGATGTGACGGCTCGCGGCGAGGGCGAGGATGCGGCGGACCTCGGCCTTGGTGAGGTGGTCCCCGGAGACGACCTCCGGGTGGGTGTCGGAGGCGATCCGGAAGCCCTGGTCGTCGGAGAAGTGCAGGCCCAGCTCGTTGAACTTGAGGTCGCCCAGCTCACGGACGCGGTCCTCGATCCAGGCCGCCGTGAAGTGCTTGCGGGCGATGTCCAGCATCAGCCCGCGCTGCGCCTTGGCCGGCCGGTCGCGCACGACGCCCTCGGAGGCGGTGCTCCCGCCGGCCACCTCCTGCTTGAGGGTGCGGGTGCCGTAGAAGACGCCGGCTTCGGCGGGGGCGGCCACGGTGACACGGCCGCTTTTGACGGTGAGGGTGTAGGACTCGGGGCCCTTCGCCGCCTGTCCCGGGTCCAGCTTGAGCTGGACGTCCCCGGCACGGGGGGCGACGGTACCGCCGTACGTCATCCGCAGCTCACCGGCGAGCAGCTTCCCCTCGTCGGCGAGGCCGCCGGCGGTGACCACCACCCGGGACGTCGAGACGGGGCGCCAGCCCGGACCCCGGGCGGGTACGTGCTCGCGTACGGCGGGGATGGTGCGGGGGGTCTTGGAGAGGGGGTAGACGCGGGCGGGAGAGGGGGCGGGGGAAGGAGCGCGGGAGGCGGTGGAAGCGGAGTTGTCCCCTCCATCCGCGTCCACGTCCGAGGAGCGCGCCGCGCCGGTCGACGCGATGTCCCTGCCGGTGTCGTCACCGGTATCGGTGCCCGTGCTGCCGACCGGCCAGAAGGCGACGGTCACCCCCACCGCACCGGCCGCGACGAGAACACCGGCCCCGAGAAGCAACCCGGACCCCTGTCCGTACGTCTTCCCGCTCAGACCCCGTTTCCGTTTCCGCTCAGGAGCCCGTCGCCTCCGCCCGGTCACCGGGTCCCACCTGCCAGAGCCTCACGTATCGCCCGCATGCCACGCACCTCCTGGATCGCCTCCACCTCCGAACCTACGACGCCACCCCACCGGAAGCGTCCACCGTACGTTCCGAAACTCTCCCGTTCGGGTGAAATTCAGACCTCCGTCGGACAGCTCCTGACCACTCTCGATAATGTGAGCGGCGCCTCTCCATTCTCCAGGCGCATCTCACATTCCGACCCAGACCTCCGAGGACTCACGCTGTCCGCGCACCGTCTTCCCCAGCTCTCCGGCCCGCTCGCCATGCCGGCACAGACGCGCACCGAGTCCCCCTCTCCTACGCCGCGGAGCCTGGCACGGTTCAACACCGAGCCCGCCGAGGACATCGAGCGCGCGCTCCTCACCTGCCTGCGCAGCCTCCGCTGGGCCCGCCGTCTCGCCGACCACCGGCCCTACCCCGACCTGGACTCCCTGCTCGCGGCAGCGGACGAGGCGGCGTACGACCTGACCCCGGGCGACCTCGCCGAGGCCCTGGCCGCCGAGGCGCTGCCCGCACTGCCGGACGGGGTGTACGCGGCGGCGCACACGGCCCTGGGGGCCGCGCATGCGGCGTACGAGAGTCGCTTCGGCCATGTGTTCGTCATCTGCGTCGACCACACCTCCCCGGAGGAAGCCCTCGATCAGGTCCTGACAGGCATCCGGTCCCGGTTGACGAACGATCCGGAGGAGGAGCGGGTTGTCGCGGCGGAGGAACTGCGGCGCCTGGCAAGGCAACGGCTGGCGAGGCACGTAAGGGGCGCGGGGCTGCAACATATTGCGGCTCCGCCGCGGGGCGCGACCAGCCACATCTGACCCGCACCCGGCGAAACAACCGCAAGCGACTCCCCCAGTAGCCCGTACGAGCCTGTTTGATCACATCGGTAGGCCCGCTGTAAGCGTTCCGACAACACGTCGCTACGATGGCGAGGGCCGGTGGACCGTACCCGGCCGGGCCCGTCCGACACCGAAGCCGGCGCGGCCCCAATCCCCGCTCCCGGAGGGTTTTCCGTGCCGGCTGGAACGCTGTACCGCGGCCGGGAAGGAATGTGGTCCTGGGTGGCTCATCGAGTCACCGGCGTCCTCATCTTCTTCTTCCTGTTCGTACACGTCCTGGACACCGCTCTCGTCCGTGTCTCTCCCGAGGCCTACGACAAGGTTGTGGCCACGTACAAGACGCCGATCGTCGCCGTGCTGGAGTACGGCCTCGTCGCCGCCATCCTCTTCCACGCGCTGAACGGCCTGCGCGTCATCGCCGTCGACTTCTGGTCGAAGGGCCCGCGCTACCAGAAGCAGATGCTGTGGACCGTCGTCGGCCTGTGGGTCGTGCTGATGATCGGGGCGGTCTACCCCGTCCTCGGCCACGCCGCTCGTGAACTGTTCGGGAGCTGACGCACATGGCGACGACTGAATCCACCGCCTCGGGCATCGGCCCCGTCGAGGGCGCGGGCACGTTCGCGGGGTACGACGCCGACAACCCGGCTCCCCTGATCGAGGCCCCGCGCAAGCGCACCAAGAAGACCCCCAAGTCCACCCGGGGCAACTTCGAGATGTACGGCTGGCTGTTCATGCGGCTGTCCGGCATCGTCCTGGTCGTGCTGGTCCTGGGTCACCTCCTCATCCAGCTGGTGCTGGACGGCGGTGTCTCCAAGATCGGTTTCGCCTTCGTGGCCGGCCGCTGGGCCTCGCCGTTCTGGCAGGTCTGGGACCTGCTGATGCTGTGGCTGGCGATGCTGCACGGTGCCAACGGCCTGCGCACCGTCATCAATGACTACGCGGAGCGCGCGAACACCCGACTGTGGCTCAAGGGCCTGCTCTACACCGCCACGGTGTTCACGATCCTGCTGGGCACGCTGGTGATCTTCACCTTCGACCCGAACATCCGCTAGGCCACCGGGTCACAAGGGGCTGAGGTAATTCTGATGAAGATCCACAAGTACGACACCGTCATCGTCGGCGCGGGCGGCGCCGGCATGCGCGCCGCGATCGAGTCGACGAAGCGCAGCCGTACCGCCGTACTGACGAAGCTCTACCCGACCAGGTCCCACACGGGCGCCGCGCAGGGCGGTATGGCCGCCGCGCTCGCCAACGTGGAGGAGGACAACTGGGAGTGGCACACCTTCGACACGATCAAGGGCGGTGACTACCTGGTCGACCAGGACGCCGCCGAGATCCTGGCGAAGGAGGCCATCGACTCGGTCCTCGACCTGGAGAAGATGGGCCTGCCGTTCAACCGCACGCCCGACGGCACGATCGACCAGCGCCGCTTCGGCGGCCACTCGCGCAACCACGGTGAGGCGCCGGTCCGCCGGTCCTGCTACGCGGCCGACCGCACCGGTCACATGATCCTCCAGACGCTGTACCAGAACTGCGTGAAGGAGGGCGTGGAGTTCTTCAACGAGTTCTACGTCCTCGACCAGCTGATCGTCGAGATCGACGGTGTGAAGCGGTCGGCCGGCGTCATCGCGTACGAACTCGCCACCGGTGAGATCCACGTCTTCCAGGCGAAGGCCGTGATCTACGCGTCCGGCGGCTGCGGCAAGTTCTTCAAGGTGACGTCGAACGCGCACACGCTGACGGGTGACGGCCAGGCGGCGGTCTACCGTCGCGGGCTGCCGCTGGAGGACATGGAGTTCTTCCAGTTCCACCCGACCGGCATCTGGCGCATGGGCATCCTGCTGACGGAGGGCGCCCGCGGTGAGGGCGGCATCCTCCGCAACAAGGACGGCGAGCGCTTCATGGAGAAGTACGCGCCGGTGATGAAGGACCTGGCGTCGCGTGACGTCGTGTCGCGGTCCATCTACACGGAGATCCGCGAGGGGCGGGGCTGCGGTCCCGAGGGCGACCACGTCTACCTCGACCTCACCCACCTCCCGCCGGAGCAGCTGGACGCCAAGCTGCCCGACATCACCGAGTTCGCGCGCACCTACCTGGGCATCGAGCCGTACACGGACCCGATCCCGATCCAGCCCACCGCGCACTACGCGATGGGCGGCATCCCGACGAACGTCGAGGGCGAGGTGCTCCGCGACAACACGACGGTGGTGCCCGGCCTGTACGCGGCCGGCGAGGTCGCGTGTGTGTCGGTGCACGGCGCCAACCGCCTCGGCACGAACAGCCTCCTGGACATCAACGTGTTCGGGAAGCGGGCCGGTATCGCGGCGGCGGAGTACAGCCAGAAGGCCGACTTCGTCGAACTCCCCGAGAACCCGGCGGAGTTGGTGATCTCCCAGGTGGAGCACCTGCGCGAGTCCACGGGCACGGAGCGGGTCGCCGCGCTGCGCCTGGAGCTCCAGGAGACCATGGACGCGAACGTCATGGTGTTCCGTACGGAGCAGACCATCAAGACGGCGGTGGAGAAGATCGCGGAACTCCGCGAGCGCTACCGGAACGTCTCGATCCAGGACAAGGGCAAGCGGTTCAACACCGACCTGCTGGAGGCCATCGAGCTCGGCAACCTCCTGGACCTCGCCGAGGTCATGGCGGTGTCGGCCCTGGCCCGCAAGGAGTCGCGCGGCGGTCACTACCGCGAGGACTACCCGACCCGCGACGACGTCAACTTCATGCGCCACACCATGGCGTACCGCGAGGTGGGCGACGACGGCACCGAGTCCATCCGTCTCGACTACAAGCCGGTCGTCCAGACCCGCTACCAGCCGATGGAGCGTAAGTACTGATGGCAACCCCTGTTCTGGACAAGGCGGACGCGGCCGGCGAGCCCGAGCCCGGCTTCGCCGACTCCCCGTACATCACGGTCACCTTCCGCATCCGCCGCTTCAACCCGGAGCTGGCGGCCGAGGCGGTCTGGGAAGACTTCAAGCTGGAGATCGACCCGAAGGAGCGCGTCCTCGACGCCCTCCACAAGATCAAGTGGGAGCAGGACGGTTCACTGACGTTCCGTCGCTCCTGCGCGCACGGCATCTGCGGCTCGGACGCCATGCGGATCAACGGCAAGAACCGCCTTGCCTGCAAGACCCTGATCAAGGACATCAACCCCGCCAAGCCGATCACGGTCGAGGCCATCAAGGGCCTGACGGTCCTGAAGGACCTGATCGTCGACATGGACCCGTTCTTCCAGGCGTACCGCGACGTGATGCCCTTCCTCATCACGAAGGACACCAACGAGCCGACGCGCGAGCGCCTCCAGACGGCGGAGGACCGGGAGCGGTTCGACGACACGACGAAGTGCATCCTGTGCGCGGCGTGCACGTCGTCGTGCCCGGTGTTCTGGAACGACGGCCAGTACTTCGGCCCGGCGGCGATCGTCAACGCCCACCGTTTCATCTTCGACTCGCGTGACGAGGCGGGCGAGCAGCGCCTGGAGATCCTGAACGACCGGGACGGCGTCTGGCGCTGCCGGACCACGTTCAACTGCACGGACGCATGCCCGCGTGGCATCGAGGTCACGAAGGCGATCCAGGAAGTGAAGAGGGCGCTGATCACTCGGCGGTTCTGATCCTGGTGATCCGTCCGGTCTCGCATTGCTCTCCGGTGGCCGTGCTTCTGTCTCGACAGAAGCACGGCCACCAGGCGTTTGTCCGCCGGGCGTCTCGGCCTTGCGGTGATCGCGGCCACACACCCCTCGATACCCACCAGTACCACTAGGAACTTGGTCAACTCCCGTTACAGACTGGGCACATGACCATCCTGAGGAAATCGATCGCAGCACTGTCGGCCGCCGCAGCCACGGCGGCCACGCTGCTCGCGATACCCCCCACCGCCTCGGCAACTCCCCTCCCGCACGCGACGTTTGCGCGGGAGAACTTCGACCACCTTCCCCTCGGCCCGGTGACCGCCGGCCGCGGCTGGACGACGGACACCTCCAACGGCACCCTGACCGTCGCCCGGAGCGCGACCGGCAAGGGCCGCGAACTCCGCATCCGTACGCAGGGCAACGGCCGAGCGTTCGTCGTCTTCCCCAACCTCTCGACGCCCGGCAACAGTTACTGGGCCCGCCTGCGCCTGCGCGTGGATGCCTTCCCCACGGCCCCCGACTGGGCCCACTGGACGATCGCGGAGGCCTCGGGCGCCGACTCCCCCACCCTCGTACGTCCGTTGGGCGGCCAGTACGCCCCCACGGACAAGGGCAACTTCTGGGGCGTCGGCTCAGACCTGGGCCCGACGGGCGACTGGACGTCGTGGAAGACGTCGGCACCGGCGGTGGCGGGGAGTTGGAGTTGCGTGGAGTTCCATCTGGACGCTGCGGACAGCCGGGTCACGGTGTACTTCGACGGGGCCGAGCAGTCGGATCTGACGGTCGACGCCACCCACCACGGCGGCGCCCAGGACTCCGACTTCGCCTTCCCGGCGTTCGACAAGCTGAAGCTGGGCTGGCAGCTGTACCAGGCCGACCCGACACCGTCGTCGTACGACGTGCGGATGGACGATGTGGTGGTGGGTTCGCGGCGCGTGGGCGGGTGTTGAGGACCCGATGACCCTCTGACCTTTTGATCCTCTGATCCGGTGAGGGGTGGGGCTGCCTCACCCCTCACCGGCGGCGGGCCTGTCAGCCGAGGATGAGCGCGAGCCTGAAGTCGACGTCAACGAGCGCGCCTGTCTCCACATCCATCGGCGTACGCCGTCCGGTGCCGGTCAGCAGCGCGTGCTCGTCGTGAAGTCGACCACGATCGGGTGAACGCGGTTCGCCGCCCCTCCCAAGTGGTCGACAGTACGCAAGGGTACTAGTATGAAAGCGTACTACTCAATGAGGTTCGATGGCCTGGCGTCTTGAAATGGCCGGGGAGGGCCGCGACTGGCTGCACGAACTCCGCAAGGACGACCGGGCCACGGCACAGCTCGTGGGCCAGGCGATTCAGGCCCTCGTCGACGAAGGCCTGATCTCGGGCGTCCCCTGGTGGACCGGATCAAGGGTTCGACTCTGCACCACCTCAAGGAGCTGCGCCCCGGCTCGACCGGAAGCAGTGAGATCCGCATCCTGTTCGTCTTCGATCCGGAACGCAACGCCGTCCTTCTCGTGGCCGGTGACAGGCAGGCCAGTGGACCGAGTGGTACCGCCGCGCCATCCCCATGGCCGAAGCCCGGCATGCGGAGTGGCTCGTTCACCTGAAGCAGCGGCAGCAGAAGGAGGCATAAACATGACCAGTTTCCACTCCTGGGACGAGGTCAAGGCGGAGGTCTTCGACGCGGAGGACCTGGACGAGATCTCAGCAGGGGCCCGACGCATGGTGGCCGAAGCCCGCGCGCACCGGCTCGCCGAGATGCGCCGCCAGCTCGGCCTCACCCAGCGCGAAGTAGCCGACCGCATGCACGTACGGCAGGAACGGGTGTCCGCCATCGAGCGCGGCAGGACATCGTCCGCAGAGGTGGGAACGGTGGCTGCCTACGTCGCGGCCTTGGGCGGAGAGTTGGAGGTCGTCGCCAACTTCAACGGGACACGGGTGGTTGTGGCGTGAGGCGGGGGTCGGCGCACAGGGAAGTCTTCAGACCCCTCACCGCCCCAACTTCAAAGGCACTGGCATGATCGACCCCAAAATGTCATGAGCAGAGCGACCTCTGGGGTGAGGTCGAGGGGGAGGTCCGCAGCGATGCGCACCATCACTGAAGGCGTGCTGGAATCGAGCCGGTGCCCTGAGTGCGGTACGGAGATCCAGGCGGACAGGCGGTTCACCAAATGGTGTCCGGCCTGCGACTGGAACGTGGATCCGGGTGGTCCGGAGGAGAAGAAGGGCAGGCTGGAGACCCTGCGCCGCAGGCTGGCGCAGCGACACGGCGAGAATCTGCTGGCGACGATGAGCACGGACGCGGCCGACGCGCAGCGGGCCCGTCGTGACGTGTCCGGTGTACTGGCGTACGTGATCGCGCTGCTGATCCACGCGTTGACGGCCGTTCTCGCCGTGACCGGGATCTGGTGGGTGGTGAGCGGCTGGGGCGAATTCCGCATGCTGCCCGGGGGGTTCCTGTTGCTGCTGGGCTGGGCGCTGCGCCCCCGGCTGAACCGGCTCCCCAAGGACGAGGACGCCGGCGTCGTCCTGCGCCGCCCGGACGCGCCCGAACTGTTCGCGCTGATCGACGAGATCGCCGAGGCGTCGGGGACCAGGGGTGTGGACGTCGTCGCGGTCAACGCCGAGACGAACGCGAGTGTGCAGGCGTACGGCCTCCGTGGCCGCCTCCTCACGCTGGGCCTCCCACTGTGGGAGTCCCTCACCCCCGAGCACCGAATCGCCCTGCTGGGCCACGAGTTGGGCCACTACAGCAACGGGGACACGCGGCGAGGTCTGGTGCTGGGGACGGCGTTTCGCTCATTGGGCCTCTGGCTCTACTACCTCTCCCCCATCCCGAACCCGACGCCGGTCCAGGTGGTCACCAACCTGGTGTGCGTCCCGCCGCGCCTGCTCGTCCAGGGCGTACTGATGCTGCTCGACACCCTCACCCTGCGCTCCAGTCAGCGCAGCGAGTACCTCGCCGACTCGGCTGCAGCGCGCGCCGGTTCGACGGACGCGGCGGTCGGTCTGATGGACCGTCTCCTCGTCAGCGACTCCATCGACATCACCCTGCGCCGCGAGGTGAACAGCCGACGGCTGCGCCGCAGCGGGCAGCTTCGGGGCACCGAAGGGGACGGCCTGTGGGAGGAGTTGGCGGCGCACATGGGCTCCATCCCGGAGTCCGAGTACGAACGTCAGCGCCGCGTGGGCGCGTTGCGCGGCCACAGCGTCGACGCGACCCACCCGCCTACCCACTTGCGACGGCGTCGGCTTCTGGACGCGGGGCCGGTGGCGGGGGTGGTCGCTGCGGGTGAGGAGCGGTCCGCTCGTGTCGCGGCCGAGTTGGCGGGGGCGCGGGGGACTGTGGCGCGGGAGGTTGTGCGGGACGGGGTGGACGGGGTGTAACCGGGGGTTGGGGACGGAGGCTGAGGGCGGGGTGGCGCGCTGCCGCTGCCGGAGGCACTGCTGTGATCAGGGCTGCCGAGCCCACCGGTTGCAAATGCCGCCCCACGGCGTACAACCCGCGGAGCACCTCGCAGGTCTTATCTGCGCTCTCCGTTCCGGCGATGCCGCAGTTCCTTGGCAGCGCGATCGACTCAGGTACTCCTGAATGCCGTTGACGCACGGCATGTACCGCGCGTGCGACCCTGTCCGCCGCCGTTGCCGTCAGCTACTGCCGTCAGGTGTCCCAAACGGGACCCTTGACGACAGTACCCAAATATGCGCAAAAGGAAAGATCTACTCGGTGAGGCCAGAAGCTCGCCGTCTGGCTTCTAGCGCCTCTGCCACATTGGCACGCACCCGCTCGACAGCGTATTCCATGCCGCCATCCAGTGCGCATTGAATTGCTGGACCTTCCCATTGACTCGCCAACTCTCCTTTCCCCAAGAAGGCGCAATATACGCTGGCCAATTCCAGCCTCGGGAGCTCATTCCATGGCCACAGATCGAGCCGCTTGAACTCTTCTGGGTTGTCAAGAAGGTCCAGAAGGTCACTCGGCCCCGGCAATGAAATAAAGAAATCAGAGCATAGGTCCGAGAGAAGCGAAAGAACGTTGGAGATTACTTCGGTGTCCGAATTTTCACCGGTCAGCTCAAATCGTCCTCTTGCTGGATCCCTTAGGCGGCTAATTTTCCCGAGCGAGGCAGAAACTACATAGATCCTGCGAGTCGGCGACATTGAGCTTAGGCCTGGCAGGCCAAGGTTCAGTGTTACGTCGAATCTACAAGCTCCCTTGGTCGCAGTCTTCTCAGGGTGGAACACCACTGAACGCAGAAGTTGATCCTCACGGATGGCGATTCGACCTTTGACGCGAAAACCGTATTCCCGCTTCAAAAAATCGCCAGCTTGCGCAATCAATGGCTTCAGCTCACTGCTCATCGATCGACCACCTTACTGAATCCTCTGGTACGACGTCGTCCCATTCTTCCCGATCCTGTACACCCATAGCTGCCCAGACCCGGACGGCACGCCCATCTCCTGCTCATATGCGCCAAGCTCTTTTCGGCCGCGCCTGATTTGCGCACGGGTATCTGGATTGAGCTCAATGGGCACTCGGGTTCCAGTAGCGGGGTCCGTAAACCCACCATCCGGGCGCCGACCGCTGGGCAGTGTGAACTCGCCCTCATAGCCGAGGTGGGAGCGACCGTCCATCACGTCACTGAATTCAGCATGCGCCTTCCGCCCCAAAGCGGCAGCGGAGTTATTCCACTCGTACACGAACTAGCATTATGCACCAGCACCGGCGTCTCGCTCGCCAGCACATAGTACGCGTGCAGGTCATCGACCGTCAGGTTGTACGTGCGGGCCCGCTTCGAGAAGGGGCGGTTAGCAGCGACTGTCAGGGTCGAGCCGTCCGGCTTGCGCAGGTGCATGCCTACTTCGAGGTCGCGTGCAGCCACCCACTGCCCGAGTTCGGGCACCCAGAAGGGGTGCTCATGGGTGGCTGTGAGCTTCACGATTCCGTCATCCGTGGCAATGGACAGCTCGTTGAAGTGTTTGTCGCCCTCAGTGATGATCAGGCGGGTCACCTTGCGCGGGCCAGTCTCCCCCGTCTTGGGGTCCGTGGCCAACACCTCATCGCCGACCTTCATGTCCTCGATATCTTTCGAGGACTTGTCCGCAAGAAGGACGTCGGTTCCGGCCAGAAACACTTGGTGCAATCGGAAGTTTTCCGAGAAGAGCGGTCCCCACTGAAGCCGAAACCCCCCGCCAGCTCTTCTGCACCGTATGCAGTGACCGCAAATCCGCCGGCCATCCCCGCACCCGCGCGAAGAGCTACTGGAAGACCCGGATCGCTGTGGGCTGAGCGGGCGTATGTACGTTGTCGAGGGCCCCGTTTCCGCAGGAAACGGGGCCCTCGAGCGTGCCGGGCACCCAGTCGAGTGACGCGAACCGATGGGTGCCAAGGTCAGCCTCGACATCGTCGATGTCCTTGACGCCGGGCAGTCGAACCGGACTCCCTGATCACGTACGTCACAGCGCCCGTCTGCCTGCTCCAGCCTCCCAGGATTCCGCCGACCATCCCCTTACCCTGACGCCATGTCAGATGACGAGTCGTACGAACTGCTCGGTTTCGACAACGTGCTGCTGCCCGTCGGTGAACTCGCCGAGGCGGTCGCCTTCTACGAGCGTGCCGGGTTCGGCGTCACCGCTCGTGTCGACGAGGCCGGGATCGCCGTGCTGAGGGTCGGTGCCGAGACCCCGGGGCTGTTGCTGCGGGTCGAGGAGGCTCTCGGCCACCGGGCGCCGCCGTGGGCCTCCCCCCGGATCTGGCTGGAGGTGCCGGACGCCAAGGCTGCGGCCCGCGCCCTGGCCACGGCCGGCATCACCCCGCTCGACGCCCCGATGTCCGTGGCCACGGGTTGGACCGTCGAGATCGCCGACCCCTGGGGCAACGTCATCGGCTTCACGGACTACACGAAGCGGCCGGAACTCGCGCGGTCGTGAACCCGGGTGGTCATGAAGCCAGGTGGTCATGAACCCGGGCGGCGATTGATCGCCGTCAGGTCGATGTCGATGTCAAAGGGCACGGTCAGTTTCAAGCGGTCGTGGAAGATGCTGGTGAGGGCGTAGGCCTTGGTGGCGGGGTCGAGTTCGTAGACGTAGACGACGGGGATCCCCTTGCCGCCGTCCCGCTCGTCCCGCTCGACCCTCCAGAAGTGCGGCACCCCTGCCCCCGCGTACTTGCGGGGCTTGACCTCGCGGTCTCGGTCCTGGGTGTCCGCGGCGGCCACCTCCACCGCCAAGAGGATGTCCTCCGGCTCGTACCAGGTCTGGTCCGGGCCGGTGTTCGCTGTCTCCGGGAAGACGATGACGTCCGGTTCGGGGCGGTTCCTGGTGTCCAGTTTGACGGTCATCCGTGACAGGACATCCAGGTGACCCGGGGCCTGTTCCAGCAGGGCGTGCTCCAGCAGGCGCAGCGTGCGGGAGTGGAAGCGTGTCTGCGGGCTGACGAAGACGAGGCTTCCGTCGAGCAGTTCCGTGTGGCTTGGGAGACCGGGGATGCGGTCGAGGTCGTCGGCGGTCCAGCCCTCCGGGGGCGGGATCGGCCAGCGGTACGGCGGTTCGGGGTCGAACCATTCCTCCTGCTCTTCTTCGCGTGCGGTGCTCACAGTTGTCCCAACGCCACCAGCCCACTCCGGTTACTACTTGAACGTGTTCAAAAACAGGTCTACAGTCTTCCCCGTAAGCACTTTTGAACGCGTTCAAGTCGTTCAAGAGGCCCGGGGACAAGGACGAAGACATGGACCTCACAGTCGTCGCATACGTCATATACCTGCTGGTCAGCGTCGCACTGACCGTCTGGGTCGCGCGGACCCTCAGCAGCAACGGGCGGGTTTTCCTCTCCGATGTGCTGCGGGGGAACGAGAAGCTCGCCGAGGCCGTCAACCATCTGCTCGTCGTCGGGTTCTATCTCGTCAACCTCGGGTTCGTGACCCTCTATCTGAGCGGTGACGGGGACATCGCCAGCACCCGGGAGGTCTTCGAGGCGCTCTCGACCAAGCTCGGTGTGGTGCTGCTCGTGCTGGGCGTCATGCACCTCGCCAACGTGTTCGTCCTCAGCAAGATCCGCCGGCGGAGCGTCATGGAGCGGGAGCAGGTGCCGCCTGTCGCGCCGCAGGGCTGGGTCGCCCCCGCGGCCGGGGCGTGACCGCGATGAACCACATTGAAGCGGTGGGGTCGGGGGACAACACCACCGCCCGCGCGGACCGGGACGCCACGGGGGGCGTTCCGGTCCGCCGGCTCACCGTCCTGTACGACGCCGAGTGCGAACTCTGCACCTTCGTGCGCGAGTGGCTCGCACGGCAGTCTCAGCTGGTGCCGTTGGTGATGGTTCCGGCGGGCTCGGAGCGGGCACGGATGATGTTTCCGACCCTCGACCACTCCGCCACCCTCGACGACGTCACCGTCGTCGGGGACTCCGGGCAGGTCTATCGCGGTGCCGGTGCCTGGGTCGTCGTGCTGTGGGCCTTGCGTGAGCACCGGCCCCTCGCCCATCGGTTCGCCACCCCGGCCGGGGCCCGCCTCGCCAAGGGTGCCGTGCTTGCCGCCGCCAAGTGGCGCGGGAGCCGGTGGGGTACCGACAGGAGTGGCCGCGTGTACCGGCGGCCCGACGGGTGGTCGTACGATCCGCGCTTCGGGTGGGTCCACAACCCACTCGGCATCTCACCCGGCACTCCGCCCGGCTGTGACAGCGGCACCTGCTCCACTGGTTAGGCTCCTTCCGTGTCAGCAGCGAAAGACAGCCCCGAGTCCCCTGAGCTCCCTGAGTCCTCCGCGTCCTCTGTGTCCTCCGAGTCGCCCGAGTCTCCTGCGGCCTCCGCTCCTGCTCCCGCGAAGAGTGAGCAGACGCGTGCACTGATCCTGGAGACAGCCATGCGGCTGTTCAAGGAGCGGGGGTACGACAAGACGACCATGCGGGCCATCGCTCAGGAGGCCGGGGTCTCGGTCGGCAACGCGTACTACTACTTCGCCGGCAAGGAGCACCTGATCCAGGGCTTCTACGACCGGCTCGCCCGCGAGTACCAGGTGGCCGCGCGTGAAGTCCTGGACCGGGAGACGGACTTGGAGGCGCGGCTGGCCGGGGTGTACCGGGCCTGGCTCGATGTGTCCGCTTCCTACCACGAGTTCGCCGTGCAGTTCTTCAAGACCGCCGCCGACCCGAACAGCCCCCTCAGCCCCTTCTCCCCCGAGTCGGAGCACGCGCGCACGCAGGCCATCGACGTGCACAGGGAAGTGCTCGCCGGATCGAAGGCCAAGGTTCCGGAGGAACTCCGGGACGTGCTGCCCGAGTTGATGTGGCTGTCCCAGATGGGCATGGTCATGTACTGGATCTACGACCGTACGGAGGGCCGTGAGCGCACCTACCGGCTCGCCGGACGCGGCGCCCGGCTCACCGCCCGTGGTGTGTCCCTGGCCCGCTTCCGGGTGCTGCGCCCGCTCGTCCTCGAAGTCCACGACCTGTTCAGCGACTTCCTGCCGGGGATGACCAACGCCCTTCCCGAGGAGCCCTCGAAGGGCGCGGATCCCGGGAAGGGCAAACAGGTCAAGCAGGCCAAGCAGGCCAAGCAGGCCAAGTAAGCGGCCGGGAAGGTCAGTTCACCGCGCCGCTTCCTCCTCCGACGCCTCCGACGCCTCGCTCAGCTCCACGTCGTACACCAGCGGGCCGTCCTCCACCGTCACCTGTCGTGCCCGGGAGCCGTACGAGACCGCCGTCGCCGCCAGCAGGTACGCGCCCGGGGCCGGGACGGAGAGGATGTACGAGCCGTCCGCCAGGGAGGTGACCCGGTCCAGTTGGCGTCCGCCCTTCGACCGGAGAGTCACCGTCGCGCCCTCGACCGGCGCGCCCTCGGCGTCACGTACGTAGCCGTGGACGACCGACGCGCTGCCCGTGGGCCTCGCGGGTTCCGTTGCCTCCGGGTCCTCCTTCGGCTCCACCGCCAGATGGGGCAGGCGCTCCTCCAGGCCCGCCGGCAGCCACCAGTTGGAGTTGCCGAGCAGGTGCATCGCGGCCGGCACCAGGGCCGTACGGAGGATGAACGCGTCCAGCGCCACCGCCGCCGCGAGGCCGATGCCCGCCATCGCGCCCTCCAGGTCGCCGCTCAGGACGAAGGCCGAGAAGACGCAGATCATGATCAGGGCCGCGCAGTTGATGACCCTGCTGGTTTCCGCGAGACCGACGCGGACCGCCCGCGCGTTGTCCTTCGTGTGGACCCACTCCTCGTGCATGCGGCTCACCAGGAACACCTGGTAGTCCATCGAGAGGCCGAAGAGGAGGGAGAGCATGATCACCGGGAGGAACGCCGTGATCGGGCCCTCCTTGCCGATGCCGAGCAGTTCCGTGCCCCAGCCCCACTGGAAGATCGCGACCAGGACGCCGAAGGAGGCCGCCGCCGCGATCAGGTTCATCAGCGCGGCGGTGAGGGGGACGACCAGGGAGCGGAACGCCACCATCAGGAGCAGGAACCCCAGGGAGATGATCGCCGCCACGAAGTACGGCAGGCGGTCGCCCGTCACCGCCGCGAAGTCCTTGAAGATCGCCGTCACCCCGCCGACGTGGGCCTCGGCCCCGGAGGCCGGGATGACCTCGTCGCGCAGACGGTCGATCAGCTGGTCCGTGGCCTTCGACTGGGGTGACGTCGTCGGGACGACCTGGATCACCGTGATGCCCTGGGACGGGGGCGCCGCCGCTGCCTGCGCCACACCGTCCGTCGTACGGATCGTCGCGACCAGCGCGTTCGCGTCACCCTTGGCGACCACCACCTGGAGCGGGCCGTTGAAGCCGGGGCCGAAGCCCTCCGCCAGCAGGTCGTACGTCTGGCGGGTGGTCGTCGACTCCTGGCGGTTGCCCTGGTCGGTCGCGCCGAGCCGGATGGACAGGACGGGGAACGCGAGGATCAGCATCGCCACCAGGGCCATCGCAGCGGTGGAGCGCGGGCGCCTTTCGACGTACGACGACCAGCGCGCCGCGAGCCCGCTCGCCTCGGCCGACTCCGGTCCCGTCGCGGCCAGTCGGCGGCGCTGCCTGCGGCTGAGGACGCGCATGCCGAGGAGGCCGAGGAGCGCCGGGAGGAGAGTTGTCGCGGCGAGGACGCTCAGGACGACCGTGAGGGAGGTCGCGACGACCACGCCGTCCAGGAAGCGCATGTTCATCACGAGCATCCCGGCGAGGGCGATGCACACCGTGCCGCCCGCGAACAGCACGGCTCGGCCCGAGGTGTTGAGCGCCGTCACCGCCGCGTCCTCGGGCTTCATGCCGCGCAGGATGCCCCGGCGGTGCCGGGTGACGATGAACAGCGCGTAGTCGATGCCGACGCCCAGGCCGATCAACGAGCCGAGCAGCGGGGCGACTTCGGGGACGTCGGTGACATGGCTGAGCAGGGAGGTGGCCATCAGGCCGGTGCCGAGGGCCGCGATCGCCACGACCAGCGGCAGCAGCATCGCGAAGAGGGAGCCGAAGGCGAGGAACAGGACGACCGCCGCGGCCAGGATGCCCACAGTCTCGGCGATGCCGGCGGGCGCTTCCTCAGTCCTGGCGATCGCCTGGCCACCCAACTCCACCTGGAGTCCGTCGCGTTCGGCGGCCTGGGCGGTCTCGACGACGTCCTCGACCGTCGCCTTGGGCACCCCGTTCGCCTGCTCGGTGAAGGTGATCTGCGCGTAGGCGATCCGCCCGTTCTCGCTGATCTGGGCGGCGCCGGCGCCATCGGCGGCGTATGGGCTGGTGACCTCGCCGACCCCCGCCATCTTCGCTATCTCCGCCAGCTTCGGCTCGATCCGGGACCGTACCGACTCGTCGCGTACCGTGCCGTCGTCGACCTTCCACACGACCGTGTCGGTGTCACCCGAGGACTGCGGGAAGGCCTTCTCCATCAGGTCGTACGCACGCGTGGAGTCCGTGTTGGGGAGAGAGAAGGTGTTCGCGTAGTCCGTGCCCGCGGCGGAGCCCGCGAAGCCCAGTCCGAACACGGCCCCCACCCATATCAACAGGACCACCAGCCGGTGCCGATAGCACCACCGCGCCAATGCCGCCACGCTCAACACCCCTTGTTCGTCAGGTTGGTTGGATTGGTTGGTTCGGTTGGTCCCCCAGGTCCTGGGCAACAGGATTGGTGGTGGCGCGCGGGTGTGGACACCGGACGGCCATGACTCTCAAGGAACTCCAAAGCGCGAACGGGGTCCGGCTGTCGGTGGCCCCGCCGATACTGGGGGCATGACGGCTACAGGCACAGTGACAGGCACAGGCACCGTGCTGGTGGTGGAGGACGAACCGAGCATCGCGGACGTCCTCGCCATCGCCCTGCGCTACCACCGCTTCGAGGTGATGGTCGCGGGCACCGTCCGCGAGGCGCTCACGCTCGCCGAGCGCACCCGCCCGGACGTCGCGCTGCTCGACATCATGCTCCCGGACGGCGACGGCCGGGCCCTCGGGCGTGAACTGCGCGCCCGCAGGCCGGAGTTGGCACTCGTCTTCTTGACCGCGCGGGACGCGCCGGGTGAGATAGTCGGCGCCCTCGGGTTCGGCGACGACTACATCACCAAGCCGTTCAACATCGACGAGGTGGTCGCACGGATCACCGCCGTACTGCGCCGGACCCGGCCCGCCGACGTGCTGCCCCAGCGGCCCCCGCTGCGCTACGGCGACCTGGAACTGGACGAGTCGACGTACAGCGTGCACCGCGCGGGCGGCACCGTCGAGCTGACCCCCACGGAGTACGCGCTGCTGCGGTTCCTGGTGCGCAACGGCGGCCGGATCGTGCCCAAAGAGCAACTCCTGCGGCACGTCTGGCAGTACGAGCACACACCGCCCGAATCGACCGTCGTCGAGACGTACATCAGCTATCTGCGGCGCAAACTCGACGCGCTCGGACCGCCCGTGATCACCACCCGGCGCGGTGTCGGATACGGGCTGGCATGAGTCTCCTCGCGATCGGCATGGGGTGGGGGCGCGCCTTCGGGGCGGGATGGGACCGCACCTTCCACTGCAAGCGCGGTATCCACTCGCTGCGCGTCAAGCTGACGCTGGCCAACGTGGTGCTGCTCGCCCTCGGCATCGTCGTGGCGACCGGCGTGAGCGTGATGGGCATGCGGCTGTATCTGCTGGACAGCGTCGACACCCAGCTGATGGGCTCCCGGGACTCGATCGGCAACTCCCGGATCACTCTGGAACAGATCGACTCGCTGACCGCGTTCGCCGCCCTGACGGACAGGTACCGGCACGCCGCCGGTGAGGACAGCGACGACAGCGGCAGCGGCGGTTCAGCGGGGTCCGACTCCTCCGACTCCGACTCCGGCTCCACGCCCGACGGTTCAACGACCGCCGGTTCGACGACCAACGGTTCAAGGACGGCCGGCTTCACGAACGCCGACTCCCTCGTGTCCGACGGCATCTTCGTGGTCGTCGGCGAGGAGGGGCAGGCCATGCCCGTCGCCAGGTTCGAGGCCACCGCCGACCAGCGCGCCCTCGCCGCCGCCGTCTCCGACCCGTCCGCCCTCGCCCGCGACGACGAACCCCACGACATCCGGGTACGGGACGCCCCCTACCGCGTCACCGCCGCCCACCTCGCCGACGGCAAGACCGTGCTCCTGGCCACCTCGACGGACGCCCTGCACGACGTCCTCGGCAAGGCTCTGAAGCTCGACCTCGCCGTCGGGACGCTGCTGCTGGCGCTGCTCGCCGTGCTCACGATGTTCAGCGTGAGCCGTCGTATGGCGCCCCTGGAGGACATGGTCGAGACGTCGACGGCCATCGCCGAGGGCGATCTCACGCGTCGTGTCCCCTCCAGCCGCGAGGCCACCCTCGAGGTCGAACAGCTGCGGGTCGCCCTCAACACCATGCTCCACCAGGTCGAGTCGGCGTACCGCACCCGCGAGCGCAGCGCGGCCCAGCTGCGCCTCTTCGTCGCCGACGCCTCGCACGAACTGCGCACCCCGCTGTCCGCGATCCGCGGCTACCTCCAGCTGTACGACAAGGGCATGCTGACCGACCCGCAGGAGCGTCGGCGTGCCTGGGACCGGATGAACGGCGAGGCGGACCGCATGGGGCGCCTGGTGGACGAGCTGCTCACGCTGGCCCGTCTCGACCAGCAGCCCGAACTGCGGCTGAGAAACGTTGACTTGAGCCGCCTCGTAAGGGACGCGGCGGAGGACCTGCGGGTCCAGGAACCGGACCGGCCGATCAGTGTGGCCGCCGACGGGGCGATCCTGGTGCGGGCCGACGAGTCGGGGCTCAGGCAGGTGCTGGGCAACCTGGTCGGCAACGTCCGTACGCATACGTCCGCCGATGTGCCGGTGCGGCTCGGTGTGGAGCGGGTGGACGGTGTCGTACGGCTGTGTGTCGCGGACCGGGGGCCCGGGCTGGCGCCGGAGGACGCGGCGCGGATGTTCGACCGGTTCTTCCGGGCGGGGGGTGGGGCGGGGAGTGGGCTGGGGCTGGCGATCGTGCAGGGGGTTGTGCTGGCGCACGGCGGGGAAGTGAGTGTTCGGACGGCGCCGGGCGAGGGGGTGGCGGTGACCGTCGCTCTGCCGGAGCGGGCGGTGTGTCCGTGAACGGGCGTTGCCAAGTGCTAAGTGCCTTTGTCTGCCGGTCCGTTGTGGCTGGTCGCGCCCACGCGGCGGAGCCGCACAACGACACAGCCCCGCGCCCCTGAGGACGTGCCCCTGCGGGGCGCCCTTATCCCGGCGCTGTGACCAGTGCCCATACCGTCTTGCCGTGTCGTCCCCTGCTCCAGACCCCCCAGGCCTCCGCGATGTCCTCGACCAGGTGGAGGCCGCGGCCGTGTTCCTCCCAGTCCGTCACCGGGCGGAGGCGGGGTTCTGTGGTGCTCTCGTCGGAGACCTCTATGAGGCAGGAGCCGTCGGAGAGTGCGGTGACGGCGACCTCGAACTCCGGTTCAAGGAGGGGGCCGTGGCGTACGACGTTGGTCGCCAGCTCGGAGACGAGCAGGACGGCGTCCGTGAGCGCCGGGCCGTCGGTGCTGTGTCCCCAGTCGGCCAGGTGGTCGTGTACCCGGCGCCGGGCGAGCTCGACGGACGCCGGGTGCCGGGGCAGCCGGAAGGAGTTGCGCCTCAACACGTCTGCTCCTCACCCGGTCCACACCATCAGCACATCTGATGCTGCTTTGGGTACCCTCCCAGCGTCACCTAGTCCGTGTCAGGCGGACGGGGCAGCCGGAACGGGCAGCCGGACCCGGTCAGATCCAGTCGAGGGTCCAGAGCCGGAAAACCCCGGTGCCGTCCGAGAGGTACTGGCCGCCACTGACGTCCACGCTGCTGACGACGTACTCCTTGCGCTGCCACAGCGGGATGACGGGCACGTCCTGGGCGATCAGTTGCTGGAGTGCGCGGAAGTCCTGGGCGGCGCGGGCGCGGTCGGCGTACTGGCGGCTGTCCAGGATCAGCCGGTCCACCTTCTTGCTGCTGTACTCGTTCTTCATGCTGTTGCCGGTGCCGACGAGCGGACCGGTGAACGTGTCCGGGTCGGGGAAGTCGGCGACCCAGCCGACGGCGTAGGCGTCCAGCTTCCCCGCCGCGTACCGCTTCTGGTAGTCGGTCCACTCGTAGCCCTTGACGGTGACCTTGAACAGGCCGCCCTTCTCCAGCTGCCGCTTCAGCAGGGCCGCCTCCTCGGCGGCGACGCCGCGACCCTTGGCGTAGCCGTAGGTGAAGCTGACCGGGAGTTCCACGCCCGCCTCGGTGAGCAGAGCGCGGGCCCGCTTGACGTTGGGCTTGGGGTACTCGTCGAAGAATGAGGTGGTGTGGCCGGTGAGGCCTGCCGGGATCAGTGAGTAGAGGGGCTCGGCCGTCCCCTGGTACACCGTGCCGGCGAGTTCCTCCCGGTTGACCAGCCAGGCCAACGCGCGGCGGACGAGCGGGTCGTGGAGGGGGGAGCTCGCGCGGACGTTGACGACGAGGTTGCGGGTCTCGGCGCTGGCGGCCTCGATGACCTGCTGGCCGGGGTCGCTGGGCGAGAGTCCGGCGAGGACCGCGGGCGGCAACTGGCGGGTGGCGACGTCGATCTGCTTCGCCTTCCAGGCCTTGTCGAGGGCCGCCGGATCGGCGTAGTAGCGCAGGCGGATGGGGCGGCCGGTGCTCTTCACGGCGCCCTTGTAGTGCTCGTTGGGTTCGAGGAGCGCCTGCTTCTCCTTCGTATACGTCTTCAGGACGTACGGTCCGGTGCCGTCGGCGCCGGTGTCGGTGCGCAGGCCGTCCTTCGAATAGCGCTCGCGGTCGACGATCGCACCGGCTCCGGTGGCCACCTTGAACGGGAAGGTGGCGTCGGGTGAGTTGAGGTGGAAGGTGACCGTCAGGCCCTTGGCGTCGACCGAGGCGAGGGTGCCGAGCAGGGACGCGGGGCCGACGTCGGAGTTGATGTGCTTGACGCGCTCGAAGGAGAACTTCACGTCCTCGGCGGTCATCCTCCGGCCGCTCGGAAAGTCGAGGTCGTCACGCAGGACGCAGACGTAGGTGCGCAGGCCGGAGCCCTTGAAGCCACAGCTCTTCGCCGCGTCCGGGACGGGGGCCGTGCCGTCCGGCCGGTAGGTCAGCAGTGACTGGAAGACGTTGCTGAACATAGCCCAGGAACCGGCGTCGTAGGCGCCGGCCGGATCGAGGGCGGTCACGGAGTCGGTGGTGCCGACGGTGATCGTTTTTCCGTGGTCGGCCCCCGTCGGCATCAGCTGCCAGCCGACCGCTCCCGCGGCCGAAACAATGAGCAGCGCCGCGAGAATCCGCATGCGTACCGAGCGCATCGGTGTGCCCTCCCCAGGCCCCCTGCACAGGCGACTCCCCTGTGGCGCTGATCACCTAATCACAGGTGTTTAACGCGAGGAAGGGGCTTCTTGCGAGATGGGAAAGACGTTACTGACGACCTGTTACCGGCGGGTTTCAGGCCTCGGTCAGCGCTCGGGCAGAGCCGCCCGCACATGATGTTCCAGGGCGCCCGCAATCGCCCAACTCGCCCCGCCGTCAAGGCGTTTCCAACTGGTGGTGGGCCGGCAGGTGATGACCGCGACGGCCCTGCCGTCGGTGACGGCGATGTCGATGGACACCTGGACCTGAGGGCCGTACGGCGTCCCGCAGATCAGGGACACCTTTCCGTGCCCCAACTCCAGCACCTCGGCGACCACCGGGGTCTGCGCCTTCGTGATGGTGTGCAGGGCACTGTCGGCCAGTTGGAACGCCGTGATGCCCGGAGTGTCGGCCACTACCCGGCGGACGGCGGGCAGACGCGCCGCCGCCGGCTCCAGCGGCAGCCCGTAGTGGGAGGCTGTGCGGGCGGCGGCGACCGTGTCCGGCACGGGTACGACCAGCAAGAAGGCGACACCGCAGATCAGCCCGGCGAGCGTGCTCTGTCCGAGCGCCGACGCGACGGGCGCCCCGTCGCCCACGAGCAGCACCGCGAGCATGGCGCCGCCGACCACGAGCGCGACCAACCCGGCGGCGGGCGCGACACGGCGGACCACCGCCGACCAGTACATGACCGTCGACCGCAATTTCATACCTCCCGGAGGCCGGTCGGCCGGTTGAACCGACAAGTGATCCAACCAGCGGCCGTCGAGCCTGTGTTCACCTGACCGAGGGCGGTTGTGATCAGGCCTGCCTGGACGCCAGTTCCACCACGGTGATGTCCGACGGTGCCCCCACCCGCGTGGGCGGACCCCATGCGCCGGCACCCCGGGAGACGTACAACTGCGTGTCCCCGTACCGCTCCAGGCCCGCGAGGGTGGGGTTGGCGAGGTCGGCGACGAGGTTGCCGGGCCACAGCTGGCCGCCGTGGGTGTGGCCGGAGAGCTGGAGGTCGACACCGAAGTCGACGGCGTCGTGGATCTGCACCGGCTGGTGGGCCAGCAGCACGCTCGCCCTCGATGTGTCCCGGTCGCCGAGCGCCTTGGTGAAGTCGGGGCCCTGGCCCTCGCTCTCACCGGCGATGTCGTTGACACCGGCGAGGTCGAAGGCGGGCAGTTCGACGCGCGCGTTCTCCAGCGGGCGCAGACCGAGCCGCCGTACCTCCTCGACCCACTCCTCGGCGCCGGAGAAGTACTCGTGGTTCCCCGTCACGAAGAACGCCCCGTGCCGCGCCCGGAGTTGGGCGAGAGGGGCGGCTGCCGGCCCGAGGTCCTTGACACTGCCGTCGACCAAGTCGCCGACGACAGCGATCAGATCGGGCTGGGTGGAGTTGATCGTGTCGACGACCTTCTGCGCGAAACCCCGGCCGAGGACGGGCCCGAGGTGGATGTCGCTGACTACGGCGATCCTGAACCCGTGGGCGCCGCGCGGGAGTTTGGCCAGCGGCACGGTGACGCGCTTCACGCGGGGGCCGCGCACGACGCCGTATGTGCCGTATCCGACGGTCCCGACGGCGGTCGCGGCCGCGGCGCCGGCCACCACACGGGAGACGAAGAGACGCCGGGAGGGGGCGGCGAGGAGACGGGGGGAATCCGGGGTGTCGGGTGTATCGGGTGTGTCGGGGGTCCCCGGGACGGCTTCCGGGGGCTCGGGTGCTCCCGCCGGGACGGTCTCCGCCCTGCGGAGCGGTACGGACGGCGGTACGGGTGCCTCGGCCGGTCGGCGCCGCTCCAGGAACCGTCGCAGCAGTGGCCGTACGAGCTCGCCCGCGATCAGCGCCAGCCCCAGGTAGATGAACAGGGCCAGCCACAGGAAGCCCGGCCAGGCCAGTGTGCGCTGGAGCCAGAAGGGCGCGCCGCCGCGCTCGGCGGCCAGGGCCGCGACCATCATGACGGGCAGGGCGACGAACACCACCGTGCCGACGCGGCGGGCGAGGCCGGGGCCGGCGGTCGTGTCGCGCACCAGGCGGCGCCAGACGTACCAGTGCAGCCCCACCAGAGCGGCGACGGCGGCGAGCAGGAAAACGATGACCATGCGGATGTGTCCCCCGTTATGAGGTCTGGCGCAAAGCGCGCAGTCCGCGCAACCCGATGCCCCCGACGATCGTCCCCAATACGAAGGAGACGACCGCGAGCACCAGGTGCACCCAGAAGTACGCGGTCGGAGTGCCCGCGTCGTTGAACGCGAGACCACTGCCGTCCTTGACCAGATTCTTGATGAAAGTGACCCATATGACCCAGCTCCACACCCCGAAGGCGAGCAGGAACCAGGAGACGGGGCGGCTGAGCTTCACAAAAAAGGGCCTTTCATCACTTCACCGGGCAACTCGATCCGGCCCAGTCGGCCGGGGGTCCGGGAGTCGTCCCCCGGAAGAGCACAGCATGGGTTCAGTATCGCCGCTCGGTACCTGGACCCGCGGCCGGGGTGGCGAGGGCGGTTGGCGGGTTCGCCCCGGGGGCGGTACAACTTCGCGGGCTGGTACATGTACGTTCTCCGACGTGCCCGCCTCGAAAAAGACCGCCAAGCGAACCTTGCTGGTCACCTCCGCCACCCTGTTGACCGCCGCGCTGACCGCGCCCGTACCGGCGTTCGCGGCCCCCAAGCCGACGCCGAGCGCCTCACCGTCGGTGACTCCCCCGGCGAAGATGTCGGCCGTGGGCGGGAAGCGGCTCGCGCAGGCCGGGACGCAGGTGAACCTCGCCGACGGGGTACCGGTGATCCCCAAGGACATCACCGCCCGCTCGTGGATCGTCTCGGACGCCGAGTCCGGCGATGTGCTCGCCGCCCACAACGCGCACTGGCGGCTGCCCCCGGCGAGCACCTTGAAGATGCTGTTCGCGGACACCGTGCTGCCCAAGTTCCCGAGGACGCTGAAGCACAAGGTCACGTCCGCCGAGCTGGCGGACGTCGGCGCGGGCTCCAGCATGGTCGGCATAAAGGAGAAGGAGACGTACACGGTCCATGACCTGTGGCTCGGCGTCTTCCTGCGCTCCGGCAACGACGCGGTGCATGTGCTCTCCCACATGAACGGTGGCGTCGGCGCCACGGTCAAGGAGATGAACAAGCACGCGGAGGAGCTGCAGGCCCTCGACACCAACGTGGTGAGCCCCGACGGCTACGACGAGCCGGGGCAGGTGTCCTCGGCGTACGACCTGACGCTGTTCGCCCGTTCCGGGCTGCAGAAGAAGGACTTCCGCGAGTACTGCTCGACCGTTTCGGCCAAATTCCCCGGTGAGACGAAGAAGGACAAGAAGGGGAAGCTGGTTCGCGGGTCCTTCGAGATCCAGAACACCAACCGGCTGCTCGCCGGCGACTCGGACATCTCCGTGTACCAGGGCATCGCGGGCGTGAAGAACGGCAACACCACCAACGCGGGCGCGACCTTCACGGGGGTTGCCGAGCGGGGTGGCAAGGTGCTGCTGGTCACGGTCATGAACCCGGAGAAGAGCGAGCACAACGAGGTCTACAAGGAGACCGCGCGGCTGCTCGACTGGGGCTTCAGGGCGTCCGGGAAGGTGCAGCCGGTGGGTGAGCTGGTGGCGCCCAAGGGGGCGGAGGGGGCGAGCGCCCAGCCGGGCTCGACGGATACCGCGGACCCCGGTTCCGACTCCGGAGAGGCGGGGGGCGGCGAGGGTGACGGGTCCGGAAAGGGCGATTCCTCCGCGTCCCCGGTCGCGCAGGCGTCCTCCGGGGCCGGGTCGGACGGGGGCGGGATGGGTGTCGCGCTCGGCATCGCCGGTGGGGTGGTCGTGGTCCTGGCGGGGGGCGCGTTTCTGATCAACCGGCGGTGGCCGCTGCCGGAGCTGGTGCGGCGTCGGCGGTGAGGTGGGGGTTGGCGCGGGGATTCCTCGCCCCCGCCGCCCTTACCCGTCCCATCCCTGGGGGCTGTGCCCCCAGGCCCCCGCTTTCGGCCCTGAAGGGGCCTCGTCCTCAAACGCCGGACGGGCTGATTGGTGTCGGCCGGCGCTGAAGAGGTGTTGCCCGAGCTGGACACAGGCGGTGAACGGGCGGGTGGGTGGGAAACACGGCCTGGGCTGCACCAGCCTCAGCCTTCAGGCACGGACGACTCGGGCTCGGCCTCGGACGCCGGAGGCCCCGTCGCCGTCCAGGACGCGCAGAACAGGATGAGTTTCGACGTGAAGTTGATCCACAGCAGCAGCGCCACGGGCACACCGAACGCGCCGTACATGCTCTTCGCCGCCACCCCCTGCATATAGCTGCTGAGCAGCAGCTTCAGCAGTTCGAAGCCGGCCGCGCCGATCAGCGCGGCGACGAACAGCCGACGCCGGGTCGGTTCCACGCCGGGCAGCAGCGTGAGGACGTACAGGAGCAGGAGAAAGTCGGCGAGGACCGCGACCGCGAACGCCGCGAGGCGGAGCAGGACCGCGCCCCAGCCCGCCTCGTCGATGCCCAGTCCCCGCGCCGTCCAGCCGACCGCCGCCGAGGCGATGGTGGACGCGGCGATCGTGACGAGGACGGCGCCACCGAGCCCGACCAGCACACCCGTGTCCTTGACCTTGCGCAGGACGGGGTTCCCCTCGTCCTCGGGCAACTCCCACACCGCCCGCAGACACTCCCGCATCGAGCCGACCCACCCGATGCCGGTGAACAGCAGCACGGCACCGGCGATCACCCCGATCGTGCCGGCGTTCTGGACCAGACCGTTGATGTCCAGCTGCTCGGAGATGCCGGGCACCTGCTCGGCGATCTTCTCCTGGAGCTCGTTCTGCCGTCCGGTGCTGAGCGTGGCGGCGGCGATCGCGGCGGCCACGGTCAGGAGTGGGAACAGCGCCACGAAGCTGATGAAGGTCATCGCCGCGGCCAGTCGCGACCACTTCACGCGGTCGAGACGCTCGTACGACCGCCACACGTGCGTGGTCATCAGTCGGACGACGATCGGTCCGACGCCGGGGAGCTTCTTCAGCCAGTCCATGATGACCTTGTACCCCGGAAGCGCCTGATGGTGGTGGTTTTTGGGGGGTTCTACCTGGTCGGAAGCGGGCCGCGCTCCACATGGGCCGCCTGCGGCGGCACGACGGCCGCGCCGAAGGTGAACTCGCGCAGCTTGCGCCACACCTCGTCGGGCCCCCGCTCGTAGAGCGCGAAGCCGGTGCAGGGCCAGTCGGCCTCGTAGTCGGCGAGTTCCGCGAAGGCGCGGTCCATCGCCTCCTCGGCGATGCTGTGCGCGACCGTCACATGCGGGTGGTACGGGAACTGGAGCTCGCGCGCCACCGGCCCGGAAGCGTCACGGACCTGCTTCTGCAGCCAGGTGCAGGCCTCGGCGCCCTCGACGATCTTGACAAACACAACGGGCGACACCGGCCGGAAGGTGCCCGTCCCGGAGAGCCGCATCGGGAAGGGCCGGCCCGTGGCGGCCACCTCGACGAGGTGCGCGTCGATGGCGGGCAACGCCTCGGAGTCGACTTCCGTGGGCGGCAACAGGGTGACATGGGTGGGGATACCGTGTGCGGCGGTGTCGCCGAAGCCCGCACGCCGCTCCTGGAGCAGGCTGCCGTGGGGCTCCGGGACCGAGATCGACACACCGATCGTTACGGTCCCCACGTCGTCTCCTGTTCGTCGTCCCGGTGTTACTCGTGCGGTGTCGCGTGTGCGGTGTTGCTGGTGCCCGTATTGCTCATATGGGCTGTTG
Organism: Streptomyces sp. SID12488; assembly: GCF_010548275.1. GTDB lineage: Bacteria > Actinomycetota > Actinomycetes > Streptomycetales > Streptomycetaceae > Streptomyces. Next base: position 214,374 of record NZ_JAAGLT010000003.1, on the reverse strand, counting down.
CTCGTACCGGTCGGCTATCGACTGTACGGCCACGGCGGGTCTGCGGGCAGGCGCAACCATAGTGATGTGCAGCGCTCTGATACCGCTTCGTGCGCCGTGCGGTGGTACAGGTACCCATGCGACTGCGGTTCAGTGCTCCCCAGCACTTCCCAGTGATACTCGGTGCTTCTCAGTGCTTCGCGGGCAGGAAACCCACTCGCCCGTACGTCTGGGCGAGCGTCTCCGCGGCGACGGCCCGTGCCTTCTCAGCACCCTTGCCCAAAATCGAGTCGAGTGTCTCCGGGTCGTCCAGATACTGCTGGGTGCGCTCCCGGAACGGCGTCACGAAGTCGACCACGACATCGGCGAGGTCCACCTTGAGCGCACCGTAGCCCTTGCCGTCGTATGTCCGCTCAAGTTCGGCGATATCCGTGCCGGTGAGGGTCGAGTAGATGCCGAGCAGGTTGCTGATGCCCGGCTTCTCCTTCGGGTCGAAGCGGATCACGGTGTCCGTGTCCGTGACCGCGCTCCTGATCTTCTTTGCGGTGGCCTTCGGCTCGTCGAGGAGGTTGATGAGGCCCTTGGGCGTGGACGCCGACTTGCTCATCTTGATCGACGGGTCCTGAAGGTCGTAGATCTTCGCCGTCTCCTTCAGGATGTACGGCTTCGGGATCGTGAAGGTCTCGCCGAAACGGCCGTTGAAGCGCTCGGCGAGGTCACGGGTCAGCTCGATGTGCTGGCGCTGGTCCTCGCCCACCGGCACCTCGTGCGCCTGGTAGAGCAGGATGTCGGCGACCTGGAGGATCGGGTACGTGAACAGCCCGACGCTCGCCCGGTCGGCACCCTGCTTGGCGGACTTGTCCTTGAACTGGGTCATCCGGGACGCCTCGCCGAAACCGGTGAGGCAGTTCATGATCCAGGCGAGCTGCGCGTGCTCGGGGACATGGCTCTGGACGAACAGCGTGCAGCGGTCGGGGTCGAGCCCGGCCGCGAGGAGCTGCGCGGCGGCCAGCCGGGTGTTGGCCGTGAGCTCCTTCGGGTCCTGCGGGACCGTGATCGCGTGCAGGTCGACGACCATGTAGAACGCGTCATGGGACTCCTGCAGGGCCACCCACTGGCGTACGGCGCCGAGGTAGTTGCCGAGGTGGAACGAGCCTGCGGTGGGCTGGATCCCGGAGAGCACGCGGGGACGGTCTGAAGCCATGCTCCCCATTCTCTCAGGTATCGGGGCCCGCTCCGGTACGGGTACGGACACGGGTCGACCACTGATCGGAAACAGAATCGGAAACTGCTTGGACGCGGGTGGGAACCGATCCGGGTCGAGCGGTGTACCAAAGATGTGAGGACGCGGGAGGGGGGCCGCATCGTCGATGAGGCTGCGGTGATCGCACGCGTACGCGCCGGAGAGCCGGAGGCGTACGCGGAGTTGGTCCGCGCTCATACGGCTCTCGCACTCAGGGCGGCCACGGCTCTGGGCGCCGGTGCGGACGCGGAGGACGTGGTGCAGCAGGCCTTCGTCAAGGCGTACTGCGCGCTGGGGCGATTCAGAGACGGCGCGGCGTTCAAGCCGTGGCTGCTGTCAATCGTCGCCAATGAGACGAGGAACACAGTCCGGACGGCGGCGCGCCAGCGCACGCTCGCCGGCCGGGAGGCATGCCTGGTGGGCGCAGAGCCGCTGATACCGGAATCGGCGGACCCGGCGCTGGCGACACTGGAAACGGAGCGCCGCGCGGCCCTCCAGTCCGCCCTGGAACGGCTGAGCGAGGAACACCGCCTGGTCGTCACCTACCGCTACCTGCTGGAAATGGACGAACCCGAAACGGCTCAGGCCCTGGGCTGGCCCCGCGGCACGGTGAAGTCCCGCCTCAACCGTGCCCTGCGGAAGCTGAGCCGACTGCTGCCGGATTTCCGGCCTCGGGATCGGGACGGGGCTGGGGAGGGAGGTAGTGAGCGTGGGTGACGAGAGCATGGGGCACGAGGAGCGCGAGGTGTACGGCGGCGAGGGCGGGCTGTCCGGAGAGGCGGAGGGCCCGGGGCTGGGGGCGGACAGCCCAGGGGGTACCGGGGCCGGTTCCGGTTCGAGTGGGGCTCGCGGTATCGGCGTAGCCGGGCAGTCGGACGGCACGGCGGACGGGGCGGACGGCCTGGAGGAGGCCGGTTCCGGGGGCGCTCGCAGCGCCGGCGCGAGGGAACTGCCGGGCGGCGTCGGCCAGGGGGCGGGCGACAAAGACACGTCTCGTTCGGGCGCGGCTTTCGGTACGGGCGTACCGAAGGCGTCGGGCGGTGCCGGTGTACGGGGCAGCTCTCGTGGTGGGTGGTGGGGGGTCGGCTCCCGAGGGACCGGCGGTGGGACGGGGCTGCGCGGGGCTGGGGAGGCGCGCGGCGAGGTGTCCCGGCTGCCCGAGGAACTGCGGGCGCTCGGGCGGTCGTTGGGCACGCCGGGCGAGGCCGGTTCCGAGACCATGGTCGAGCGGGTGCTCGGACAGATACTGGCCGAGCACCTGCCCGTGCCGGTGGCCGAGCCGCCGAGGACCGGAGCATCGGGGGCGGACCTGTCCGGGATCGGCGCGTCCGGGATCGGCGAGCGCTGGCGGACGGTCCGGCGCTGGGCGCGGGTGCGCAGGCGAACGCTGGTAGCCGCCCTGTGCGGTCTGCTGACGGTGCTCGTGCTGACGCCCCCGGTCCGGGCCGCCGTCTTCGACTGGTTCGGCTTCGGCGGGGTCGAGGTGCGGTACGACCCGTCGGCGGTGCCCTCGCCGGGAGCCGAGGCGCCCGGATGCGGACGGTCGGTGTCGCTCGCTCAGGCCGGGGAGCGCGCCGGATTCGCCCCGCTCGTGCCGGACGCGCTCGGTGCTCCGGACACCGTGGAGGTCACCCGCGAGCCCGTAGGGCGGTTCCTGATGAGCCTGTGCTGGCACGAGAACGGACGCACGATCCGGCTCGACGAGTATCCGGCGCGGCTGGACATCGGGTTCACGAAGACGGTGCAGGAGCAACCGGCGTGGCTGTCGCTGAGCGGCGACGCGTCGTCCGACGGCAACCCGCGGGACCTTGCCCTGTGGTTCCCCCGCCCGCACCTGCTGAGCCTCTGGCTGGTGGACGAGACGGGCGAACACTTCACCCGCTCGCAGCGGACGGCGGGGCCGACGCTGCTGTGGACCCACGAGGGGGCGGCGGGCGACACCGGGGACGCCGGGGGCCCGGGAGACTCCAGGGATGTGACGGTGACGCTCCGACTGGAGGGCGTGGCTTCGCAGGCCCGGGCGCTGGAAATCGCGAAGTCCGCCGATTAGGCCGATGAGGTCGATCGGTGGGTGCGGAGTGGGAACCTCGGCGGGTCGAGCGGTGTACCAGAAGTGACAGGCGGCGTGCGGGCGGTTCGTACGCGGCTCGACTGCTGTTGGTAGGGGGTTGGGATGCGCGGGATTCGTGAACTGGCCGCGGCGACAGGGGCGTTGGTGCTGGCTCTGGCCGGGGTTCTGCTGGCAGCACCGTCCGCGGTGGCGGGCGGGCCGACCAGCGTCCTGGTGGTCTCACCGCAGAGCGCGGAGAGCACGGCTCTGTACTACTCGCACGAGGAGTACGGCGAGTTGGTCCGCCTGCTGGGCGCCTCGACCGCCGACGTTCTCGAAAAGCCCAAGGAGTTCGAAGAGGAGGCCGGGCAGCAGATCAACGTCACATGGATGGCCCACGACATAACGCCGTGGCGCTACGACCGTGTCTATCCGAAACTGCCGGGCAACAACAAGGACGTCTGGATCCACACGACGGACGACATGGAGTCCTTGACCGGCTACTGGCACAAGGCCGACCGACCGGCCGAGCTGCGCGCGCTGTTCAGGCAGCTCGGAGTCCTGGGCAAAGCGTCCCCCGAAGGGTCAGCAATAGTTCCCCCGGCACCGCAGGAGCCGGCGGCCGGGGACGCCACCGCACCGACCGCGGCCTCGGCGCCGGCCACCCCGACCCGCGCGGCCCACGCCACAGAATGGTGGTGGGCGATACCGGGCGCGGCGGCCGGCGCGGTTCTGGCGCTGGTCCTTCGACCGTTCGCCTCGCGGATCCAGCCGACCGGGTCGGGCAAGGGACGCCGACCGGGGCCTCGTCAGGAGTTGATCGACTTGTAGCGCTGCCCGAGGGGTGCCCTCGAAAGGGCACCCCGGCGGGACTCCAGGACCGCTACGCCTCCTGGGACGCGTCCGCCTCAGCCGAGGTCGATCTCCGGGTACAGCGGGAAGCCGGCCACCAGGTCGGTCGCGCGGCGGGAGATCTCGTCCGAGACCTTCGGGTCGAGGATGTGCTGGGCCTTGGAGGGGATGCCCGACTTGGTCGTGCCGGGCTCCGTGGCGGTGAGGACGCGGTCGATGAGACCGGCGACCTCGTCCATCTCGGCGGTGCCCAGGCCTCGCGTGGTCAGCGCGGGCGTGCCGATACGGATGCCCGAGGTGTACCAGGCGCCGTTCGGGTCGGCCGGGATGGCGTTGCGGTTGGTGACGATGCCCGAGTCGAGGAGCGCGGTCTCGGCCTGGCGGCCGGTGAGGCCGTAGGAGGAGCCGACGTCGATCAGGTTGAGGTGGTTGTCGGTGCCGCCGGTGACGAGGGTGGCACCCCGGCTCATCAGGCCCTCGGCGAGGGCGCGGGCGTTGTCGACGATGCGCTGGGCGTAGTCCTGGAAGGCGGGCTGCCTGGCCTCGGCGAGGGCGACGGCCTTGGCGGCCATGACGTGCGGGAGGGGGCCGCCGAGGACCATCGGGCAGCCGCGGTCGACCTGGTCCTTGAGGGAGTCGTCGCACAGGACCATGCCGCCGCGCGGGCCGCGCAGCGACTTGTGCGTGGTGGTCGTCACGATCTGGGCGTGCGGGACCGGGTCGAAGTCACCGGTGAGGACCTTGCCCGCGACCAGGCCGGCGAAGTGCGCCATGTCGACCATGAGGGTCGCGCCGACCTCGTCGGCGATCTCGCGCATGATCCGGAAGTTCACCAGCCGGGGGTACGCGGAGTAGCCCGCGACGATGATCAGCGGCTTGAAGTCGCGGGCCGTCGTGCGCAGCGCCTCGTAGTCGATGAGGCCGGTCGCCGGGTCGGTGCCGTAGGAGCGCTGGTCGAACATCTTGCCGGAGATGTTGGGGCGGAAGCCGTGGGTGAGGTGGCCGCCGGCGTCCAGGGACATGCCGAGCATGCGCTGGTTGCCGAAGGCCTGGCGCAGCTCGGCCCAGTCGGCGTCGGAGAGGTCGTTGACCTGGCGGGCACCGGTCTTCTCCAGGAACGGGACCTCGACGCGGTCGGCGAGGACGGACCAGAAGGCGACGAGGTTGGCGTCGATGCCGGAGTGCGGCTGGACGTAGGCGTGCCGGGCGCCGAAGAGTTCGCGGGCGTGCTCGGCGGCGAGCGACTCGACGGTGTCGACGTTGCGACAGCCGGCGTAGAAGCGGCGGCCGATCGTGCCCTCGGCGTACTTGTCGCTGAACCAGTTGCCCATGGCCAGCAGGGTGGCCGGGGAGGCGTAGTTCTCGGAGGCGATCAGCTTGAGCATCTCGCGCTGGTCGGCGACCTCCTGGCCGATGGCGTCGGCGACGCGGGGCTCGACGGCGCGGATCACGTCGAGGGCGCTGCGGAAGGCGGTGGATTCGGTGGAGAGGGGCTCGGCTGACATGGGGACCTCCGGACGTGGCGTTCGGCGTTCACGGCTCGGCCCAGGCGCACGGCACTCACTCACGGACCCCGGCAACGGGTTGCTCGGGGTCCTGGGGCCGCTTCCCGATGGTCGGTCCCATCCCAGCGCGCCAGTCACGGCCCGCCGGTCAGCCTACCGGGCAGGCCGGAGGGCCGAGCCGCCCTGTCCACCATGCGAGCGACGCCCGCCCACACAGGAGCGGCGGGTGTCAGAGGATCACGTGGGGCAGGAAGCGGGCGTACTCGTCCGTGACCAGGCCGGCCGACTCGCGGATGCCGAGGCCCGCCGACTCGTTCTCGACGACCCAGGCGCCGAGGACGACGTGGTTGCCGTCGAAGGTGGGCAGGGGTGCCAACTCCTGGTAGCAGCAGGGCTCTTCGACGCTCGCGGGAGCGGGGGCGGGAGCGGTGTGCGGCTTGTGGATCGTCACGCCGGCGCCCTCCCGGCCGAGGAGCGGCTTGGTGACGTAACCGGTCGTGTGCGCCAGTTCCCGTGGCCCGTCCAGGTAGGCGGGGAGGAGATTGGGGTGGTCCGGGTAGAGCTCCCAGAGGACGGCGAGGAGGGCCTTGTTGCTGAGGAGCATCTTCCAGGCCGGTTCGATCCACAGGGTGCTGCCCGTGCCGCCGCCGTTGTCCAGGGTGTCGAGGACATGGTCCGCGAACTCGTCGGTGGTGAGCCATTCCCACGGATAGAGCTTGAAGCAGCTGCGGATGAACCGGAGTTGGTTGTCGACGAAGCGGCCGGAGAGCGCGTCCCAGCCGATCTCCTCCACGGAGATCCAGTCGGTGTCGAGGCCCGCCTGCTCCGCCGTCTCCTTCAGATACGCGACGGTCATCAGGTCCTCGCCGATCTCGTCGGCGGCGGAGTGCGCGAAGTGGAGGGGGCTGCCGGGCGGGAGGAGGGCGGCCTGCTTCTGCCAGGCGGCGATCAGACGTTCGTGGAGTGAGTTCCACTGGTCCGCGCCCGGGAAGCGGTCCTCCATCCAGAACCACTGGGGGGAGGCGGCCTCGACGAGGGAGGTGGGGGTGTCGGCGTTGTACTCGATGAGCTTCGCGGGGCCCGTGCCGTCGTAGCGGAGGTCGAACCGGCCGTAGACGGACGGGAGTTCGGCACGGCGGTGCCAGGCCTCGGCGACCGCTGCCGCGATGCGCGGGTCGGTGATGCCGAGGTCGGCGAAGCGGTTCGCGGTGACGATGTGGTCGGCCGCCGCGAGACACATGCCGTGGAGTTCCTCGACGGTCTCCTCCAGCGCCTCCACCTCCGGGAGCGAGAAGACGTAGTACGCGCTCTCGTCCCAGTAGGGGCGCAGGGAGTCGTCGGGGTGGCGGGTGAGCGGGTAGATGAGCCCCTGCGCCTCGACGGTCCGCTGCCAGTCGGGACGGGGTTCGATCGTGCGGCGCTGCATGACGGGCTCAGCCGCCCGAGCTGCCGTCGCCGCCGCCGAGGCCGCCGCGGGAGACCCCGGTGTGGCTGCTGCTGTCGTCACCGCTACTCGAACTGCCGCTGCCCTTGCCGGACTTGCCGGACTTGGTGAAGGAGCCGCCCTTCACCCAGCCGGACTTCTTCTTGCCGCCGTAGTAGTGGGCGCCGTTGACGGTCGTGGTGGTCTTGCAGTTCTTGTCGGCGACGACCTTGTAGCCCTTGGCCGCGTTATAACTGTCGCGGTCGACACAGCGCTTGTCGGGGTCGTCGGAGGAGCAGGCGGTGAGGGCGGCGGCGAGAAGGCCCATGCCACCGAGTACGACGGTGCCCGAGCGGAGTCTTCTGCCGGGTTGTCTGCGTGCGTCAGCCATGTTCTTGTCTCCCCGTTGACGTTCGGCTCGGTTTGAAGTCGGCTCAGCTTAAGGACCGCCCAAGGACGGTACACACCTGGCCCCGGCCGCCCCCGCCCGTCTCCTGCCCACCTAGAGTCGCTTTGTGCTCTTTGGAATGGTGTGCGCGCTCAGCGCGGCGGTCTGCTTCGGTACGGCGACGGTGTTGCAGGCGGTGGCCGCGCGGGCGGCGGCCGGTACCGACCCCTCGGGGGGTGGCGGCCCGGGTGGCGACGCGGCCTTGTTGCTGCGGGCGTTGCGGCAGTGGCGGTACATCGCCGGGCTGGCGCTGGACGGGCTCGGCTTCGTCTTCCAGATCGCCGCGCTGCGGTCCCTTCCGATCTACGCCGTCGGCGCGGCGTTGGCCGCGAGTCTCGCCGTCACCGCGGTGGTCGCCGCCCGGCTGCTGCGGGTACGTCTGAGCGGGGTGGAGTGGGCCGCGGTGGGGGTGGTGTGCGCCGGGCTGGGGATGCTGGGGCTGGCGTCGGGGACGGAGGGCGAGCGGGCGGGGTCGGACGCACTGAGGTACGCGATGCTCGCGACCGCCGTGGGCGTGCTGGTACTGGGGTTGCTGGGCGGGCGGCTGCCGGAGCGGGGACGGGGACTGGTGCTCGGATTGGCGGCCGGGTTCGGGTTCGGGGTGGTCGAGGTGTCGGTGCGGCTCATCGACGAGGTGTCGGTGCGGGCGTTGATGGGGAACGCGGCGGTGTACGCGCTGGTGCTGGGGGGCGGGGCGGCGTTTCTCGCGCTGACGTCGGCGTTGCAGCGGGGTGCTGTGACCGTGCCGACGGCGGGGATGGTGATCGGGGAGACGATCGGGCCGGCGCTGATCGGGGTGGTGTGGCTGGGGGACCGAACCCGGGAGGGGCTGGGGTGGCTGGCGGTCGCGGGGTTCGGGGTCGCCGTGGTGGGCGCGCTGGCGCTGGCCCGGTTCGGCGAGGCCCCGGAATAGGTCTCGCCGGCCCAGAGAGGTTGAAGGGCGCCCGGCAGCCGGACCGGAACCAGGCAGGCGGGTGGGAAAATCCCCGCCCCGGTCACCCCATCCCCTCCAGCACCCCGTCCCACAACCGCACCCTCGCCTCCAGCGCGTCCGTCGCCGTCTCCGCCGCCTCCGCCCAGTGCTCGTCGCTCGTACCGCACAGGTCGGCGACCATCTGCATCGCCATGGGCGTGTGCTCCTCGCCGTCGACCTCGATGTGGCGGGACAGGTAGTCGCGGAACAGGGGGAACCGGTCCGTCCCCTCCTCCTTGATGACCTGGTCGAACATGTCCGGGATGAGGTCCTCCCGGGAGAAGGCGAAGGCCGCGGCCCGGCAGTGCAGTGGCCGGTCGTCGATGATCTCGAACGTGGTGCGGACGAACTCGGCTGCGGGGCCGGGGACTTGGGCGACCCGCAACGCCGAGTTCACGTCGTGCCCCTCTCCCACCAGCGCGACGAACGTGTCGATACGGGACGTGTCCGCCCCCGCCTCGCCCATGCCGGCGCGGTACAGCTCGAAGTGGCTGGTGAAGCCGCCGTTCAGCTCGTCGCTCTCCTCCACGAGCACGATGTCGTTGATGAGGCGCCGGCTCACCTCCGACCCGCGCGGCACCCAGGGGACGTCGACACAGGTCAGCTCCCGTTGCAGCGACTTGAGCAGGGACATGAAATCCCATACCGCGAACACATGGTGTTCCATGAACGTCGCCATGTGTTCCCTGGTGTTTATCCGCTGGTAAATCGGGTGGGCGGTCACTTCTTTTCGTACGGGTTCGATCACGGACCGGGCCCGCTCGATTCCTTCGTGGGTCATATCCCAGTCGTACCTGGACATAGAACTCCCTCACATCGGCCGGATGACGATCGAATGCCGATCGAATATCGATCGTGCAGCTTTCCCGCTCCCCCGGGCAAGCCCTTTCCTGAATTCCAGAAAAGTTACCCCGGGTATCACTCGAAAGAACACGGCAAGCCGACCTAAAAGCCGATAAAAAGTAACCTTCCGGACATCCTCGCGGAGGTTTCGAAAATCTTCGTTGAAGATTTGAGCGTGATCGGTTCTTGCTGCGTATACGACGATGTGACCAGGAATCCCGTCACCATCACGGTGGCGTATCAAGTGATCCCCGGCCGCGAGACCGAGTTCCACTCCTGGGGGTGGGCCGTGCTGCGTGCGAGGGCGCGCGAGCCTGGTTTTCTGGGGGGTGGTGTGCTTGTCGACGGAGAGGCGGAGTGGCATGTGGTCTACCGCTTCGACAGTGAGAGTACGGCCCTGGCCTGGGAGAACTCCGCCAGTTGGGCGCAGTGGGCGGCCAGGGTGGAGGGGCTCGCCCGGGAGACCGGATGCCGTACCGTCCAGGGCTCCAAGGTGTGGTTCGAATCCCAGACGGACTCACCGGCCACCGCCCCGGCACCGGCCGCTCCACCGCGCCCGCCGGACAAGTGGAAGCTCTGGTTCGTGAATATGAGTGCGGTTTTTCCACCTGTGCTCATATTCAATCTGACCATTCTTCCGTTCCTCGGCGGCGTAAATGCGCTCATTCGCACTCTACTGCTGTGTCTGGCCGTGACGGCACTCGTCACCTGGATTCTCATGCCGCGCCTTCAGCGTTTCTTCAAGAAATGGCTCTACCCGCCGCTCCAGGCACTTCGTGGACGGCACAAAAGGCGAACCGCGTGAACGGCGGCATGAACGATGCAAGGGAGGTGGGCGCGGGTGAAGACCCTGCTCATCGACAATTATGACTCGTACACGTACAACCTGTTCCAGCTGATCGCGGAGGTCAACGGCGAAGAGCCGACGGTGATCCGCAACGACACGCTGACCAGCAGAGTCGACAGTCTGCTGGAATTCGACAAGTTCGAGAACGTGGTCGTCTCCCCCGGACCCGGGCACCCCGCCGCCCCCCGCGACTTCGGGATCAGCGCGCGTGTACTCGCCGAGTCGCGGATACCAGTACTCGGCGTCTGCCTCGGCCACCAGGGCATCGCGCTCGGTGAGAGCGGCGGGATCGTGCCCGCCCCGGAGCCCCGTCACGGGCATCTCTCCACGATCCGGCACGACGAGCGGGACCTCTTCAAGGGGCTGCCGCAGAACTTCACCGCCGTGCGCTACCACTCCCTCTCCGTGCGCGAGCCGCTGCCCGACACCCTCGAGGCCACTGCCTGGGCCGAGGACGGCGTCCTGATGGGGCTGCGGCACCGCACCCGCCCCCTGTGGGGAGTGCAGTTCCACCCGGAGTCGGTCCTCACCGAGTACGGGCGCCGCATGCTCATGAACTTCCGCAACCTCACGGCGGAACGCGCCCGCAAGCTCCGTACCAAGAACACCGCGGTCACCCGCACCGCGGCGGCGATGCCCGAGCCCTCCTCCCCGGTGCTCATCCCCCGTACCGCCCGTATCCCCGCCCAGCGGCGCTCCCCGCAGCAGCGGCCCACGCACCGGCTGCACACCCGCCGGATCGCCGGCGCCGTGGACACGGAGGCCGCCTTCGGCCGGATGTACGCCGGCTCACCGCGCGCGTTCTGGCTGGACAGTTCACAGGTCGAGAAGGGGCGGTCGCGGTTCTCGTTCTTCGGGGACGGGTCCGGTCCGCTCGCCGAGTTCGTGCGGTACGACGTCACGAGCGGCGTCTGCGAGATCGAGCGGGACGGGCGGCCGACGCGCAAGGTCAGGGCGAGCGTCTTCGACTACCTGAAGCGACAGTTGACGAACCGTCATGTCGACGCCACCGGCCTGCCCTTCGACTTCACCGGCGGATACGTCGGCTACTTCGGGTACGAGACGAAGGCCGACTGCGGAGCCTCGCCAGGCGTCCACGAGGCCCAGACCCCCGACGCCTGCTGGCTGTTCGCCGACCGGCTGATCGCGGTGGACCACCAGGAGGGCTACACGTACGCCGTCTGCGTCGCCGAGGACGGTCCGCAGGCCACTCTGGAGGCCGCCGACTGGCTCGACAGCGCGCTGGCCCAACTCTCCTTCGTGGCCGGTCAGCAGCCGCCGCACCCCGTACCGGCCGCCGACCCGGATCCCGCCTCGGCGGAACCCTGGCTGGTGCGCGACCGGGCCACCTATCTCGCCGACATCGCGGCCTGCCGACGGGAGTTGACGGCCGGCACGAGCTACGAGGTCTGTCTGACCAACGCGGCCCGCCTGCCCGCCCCGGCCGACGCGTACGACTACTACCGGGTCCTGCGCCGCGTCAACCCGGCGCCGTACGCCGCCTTCCTGCGGTTCGGGGACCTGGAGGTGGCCGGCTCCTCCCCCGAGCGGTTCCTGCGGATCACCCGGGACGGCATGGCCGAGGCCAGGCCCATCAAGGGCACCGCCCCGCGTGGCGACGACCCGGAGGAGGACGACCGTCTCCGGGACTCGCTCGCCGCCGACGACAAGACGCGCGCCGAGAACCTGATGATCGTCGACCTGCTCCGCAACGACCTGGGCCAGGTCTGCCGCACCGGCACGGTACGAGTCTCCCGGCTCATGGTCGCCGAGACGTACGCGACCGTGCACCAGCTCGTCTCCTACGTCGAGGGACGGCTGCGCGAGGACACCGACTCGGTGGACGCGATCCGCGCCTGCTTCCCCGGCGGCTCCATGACGGGCGCGCCCAAGCTCCGCACGATGGAGATCATCGACTCGCTGGAGACCGAGGCCCGTGGCGTGTACTCCGGGGCCCTCGGCTACCTGGGGTGCAGCGGCGGCGCGGATCTCAGCATCGTGATCCGGACCGCCGTGATCGCCGACGGCGAGATGCAGCTGGGCGCGGGCGGCGCGATCGTCCTCGCCTCGGACCCGGTCGCGGAGTACGACGAGATGCTCCTGAAGACGGCCGCGCAGATGCGGGCCTACCAGCAGTACCAGGAGTACGAGAAGTACCAGGAGGACGAGGAGCGCGCGGAGTACGACCTGCACCCGCAGCCCTCGTCCTGGTCGGCCACCGCCGAGGAGGCCGCCCGATGACGACCCACCCGTCCACCACCGCACCCCCGGCTCCTGCCCCCGTGTCCTCCCTCTCCCACTCCCCCGCTGATGCCGACGCGCCCGGCAACCTCGCCACCCATCTCGCCGCCCTCGCCGAGCGGCGTGGTTGGAGCGACCGGGCCGCCTTCCACCAGAGCCATCAGGGGCACCGTTCCTGGACGCACGGCGAGGTGCACGAGCTGGCCGCCCGTACGGCGACGGTGCTCGCCCGGCACGGGGTGGGGGCCGGCGACCGGGTGCTCCTCGCGCTACCCGACGGCATCACCTGGGTGACCGTCTTCCTGGCCGCCGCCCGGCTCGGCGCGGTGGCCGTCCTGGTCAACCCCGAACTCCCGCCCGCCGACCACGCGTTCATGACAGAGGACGCCGAGGCCGTGCTGTGCGTGACCGGGCCCGGCCTGGAGGAGAGCGAGGGAGAGGGAGCAGGAGCGGGGCGAGAGGGGCGTTTCGCGGGGCGGCCCGTCCTCGGCGCCGACCAGCTCGCCGCCCTCGCCCCCACCGCCGAACCGGCCGCCACCGCCCACCCGGTGGACGCGCACACTCCGCTGTACGTGCAGTACACGTCCGGAACCACCGGGCACCCCAAGGGAGTTGTGCACTGTCACGGCGACCCGAAGACCTACCACGACCTCATCGGGCGCCGTCTGCTGCGGATCACCCAGGACGACGTCACGCTGTCCGTCTCGAAGCTGTACTTCGCATACGGCTTCGGCAACGCCTTCGTCTTCCCGCTCTTCTCCGGCTCGTCGGCCGTCCTGGTCGACCGGCGTCCGGCCCCGGCCGCCGTCGACGAACTCGTCGCCCGGCACCGGGTGACGCTCCTCTACTCCGTGCCGTCCGCGTACGCGGCCCTGGTCGCCGACCGGGGCAACGGCCACCAGGCCTGCTTCGCCTCCGTACGGGCCGCCGTGTCGGCCGGCGAGGGTCTGCCGGACGGACTCCGGCAGCAGGTGGGCGAGTTGCTCGGCGCGCCCGTGCTGGAACAGATCGGCTCGACGGAGGCCGGGCACGCCTTCTGCGCCAACAGCCTCGACCACAACCACCCCGGTACGGTCGGCCGTCCCGTCCCCGGTTTCGAGGTCGAGCTGCGCGACCGCGCCGGGCATCCGCTGTCCGACGCCGACGAAGGCGCCGAGGGTGAACTCTGGGTGCGTGGGCCCACGGTGACGAGCAGCTACCTCAACCGGCCCGAGGAGACAGCCCGTTCACTGGTCGGCGGCTGGCTGGCCACCAGGGACCGGGCGGTGCGTGAACCGGACGGCTCCTACCGACATCTGGGCCGCGCCGACGACATGGAGATGGTCGGCGGCATCACGGTCTCACCGCTGGAGGTGGAGGCCGTACTGCGCACCCACCCGGCGGTGAAGGAGGTCGCCGTGGCCGCTCTCACCGACGAGCGGGGCTTCAGCAGGCTGCGTGCCTTCGTCGTCCCCGTCGGGCAGGTCCGGGCGGGCCTGGAGACCGAACTCATCGAGCTGGCCCGCGCCCGTCTCGCCGCCTTCAAGGCCCCCCGGAGCGTCAGCTTCGTCCCGTCACTGCCCCGCACCCCGACCGGCAAACTCCGCCGCCATCTGGTCCGCCAGGGCGCCTGGTGACCCCAGGGGCCACCGCAACCCCCACACCGTCCACGACTGCCTGCCGTACTTCAGAAGGGAACGGGCGCATGCCACAGCCGCAGCCCCTGCTCGCCGACCGCGGTTTCTATCTGGGCCCGGCCTTCCGGCGGGCCGCCGACCGGCACGGAGCCGTCTTCGTCACCCTGGACCGGCCGCTCGACGTCAGCCCCGAGCTCGGCGTCGACCTCAGCTACAGCCAACTCGCCGATTTGGTCGAGGAGTTGTCGGCCCGACTGTGGGCGGCCGGAGTGCGACCGTCCGAGCAGGTGGTCGTCCACAAGACGGACAACGTCGACATCGTGCTGCTGACCTGTGCCGTCTCCCGTATCGGCGCGGTCCCCGTGCTGCTGTCCCCCGGCCTCGCCGGACCGGTCGTCGGACAACTGCTGGCCCGGCTGCAGCGCCCCTGGCTGCTCACCGACAGCGCCAAACTCACCGGCCCGCTGAGCGAGTTGGACCTCTCCCCGCTCGTACGCCGAACCCTCTCCGTCGACGCCGTTGCCGATGCCGCCGACGCGCCCGGGGCCGAGCCCCTGGCGATGTACGCGGGTGCCGAGCCCGCCGCCCCCGTCCGCCTCCACCCCCGCGAACCCGCCCTGATCACCCACAGTTCGGGCACCACCGGCATACCCAAGCTCGCCGTGCACTGCGCGAACACCATGTGGAACCGCCTCGTACCGCAGCAGGCGATGGGCTGGCCCACGCGTGGCGAGACGGCCGCGCTTCACATGTCCTTCGTGCACTCGCGCTTCTACCATCTCCTCGGCGTACTCCTGCACTTCGGCAGCCCGCTGCTCCTGATCACCGACCCGACGCCGGCCGCCGTGGGCCCACTGCTCGCCCGCCATCGCCCGGGCATCGTCGAGACCCACCCCAACACCTTCGTGCTGTGGGAGGAGTTGGCGGACGCACCGGGTCAACCCCTCTCGCGCGTACGGTCGTACGGGTCGACGTTCGACGCGATCCATCCGCGTACCGTACGGCGGCTGCTGGGCGCGTCGAAGCGCCGTAACGCCTGGCTGATCCAGCTGTACGGGCAGAGCGAGACCGGGCCGGTCGCGTTCCAGTGGTTCACCCGGCGCAGTGTCGCGAAGGCGGACGGCCGCCGGGTCGGGATCGGGATACCCGGCTTCACCCGGGTCCGGGTCACGGACGACAACGGCCGGCCCGCCGCGCCCGGGAAGCCGGGCCGCATCGAGGCCCGCACGCGTGGGCGCATCCTCACCTACCTCGGAGCGCGCGAGCAGTACCAGCGCCAGCTCGACGGCGACGGGTGGTGGCAAATGGGCGACATGGGGTACCGGAGCAGGCTCGGCGCGCTGTATCTCATCGACCGCGAGGTCGACCAGATCGACTCCGTGCACAGCAATCTGGAGGTCGAGGACACGCTGATGGACCGGCTGGAGGAGCTGCGCGAGGTCGTCATCGTGGCGGGCGCCGACCGTGAGCCGGTGCCGGTGGTGTGCGTACGGGACGAGATGCCGTTGGACCCGGACCGCTGGCGTCAGGCGACCGCCGATCTGCCGACGATGGCCGAGCCCCGTCAGTGGCGGTTCGAGGAGCTGCCGATGACAGCGACGTGGAAGGTGAAACGGGTGGAGATCACCCGCATGCTCGCCGAGGGCGCACGCACATGACACCCCCGGGGCAGGAAGCGGCACAGGGAGCAGAACGGACGGCGGAGCAGGTACTGGTCGTGGGCGCGGGTCCCGTCGGCCTCTCGGCCGCCCTCGGTCTGCGCGCCCACGGGCTGCCCGTCCTCGTTCTGGAGGCGGACCCCGAGGACCGTGAACGCCCGGGCAGCCGCGCCCTGTTCGTGCACCGCGAGACCCTGCGGCTGCTGGACGGGATGCGTCCGGGCCTGGCCGCCGAGTTCGCGTCGTACGGGCGGACATGGCACACCCGGCGCACGCTGTACCGGGGCCGCGAGGTCTACTCCCGCACCTTCCCCGAGCAGCCGAAGGCGCCCGCGAACATCCCGCCCTTCACCAGCCTGCGCCAGGTGGACACCGAGCGCCTGCTGCGGGCCGCCTGCCGGGACGCGGGCGTGGAGTTCGCGTGGGGCGTACGGGTGACGGGCGTCCGGTCCTCGCCGACCGGGGTCACCCTCACCGACTCCGACGGCGGCGTCTGGCGCGGCACCCACGTCGTGGCCGCCGACGGCGCCCGCTCCGCCGTACGGGCGGAGTTGGGGATCACCATGGACGGCACACGGTCCGAGGGCTTCCACGTGGTCGTGGACGTCGCCGACATCCCCGGCGCCGAACTCCCCCTGGAGCGCGTCTTCCACTACGAACACCCGGGCGTGGGCGGCCGGAGCGTGATGCGGGTGCCGTTCACCGGTGGCTTCCAGATCGACCTCCAGTGCCGCGACGACGACCCGCAGGAGGCGTACGGCACTGAGGAGGCCGTACGGCAGTGGCTGCCGTCGGTCCTGGAGGCACCCGGGTACGGGTCGCAGATCCTGTGGGTGTCGACGTACCGCTTTCTGCGCAAGGTCGCGGACGCGTTCACGGACCGGCACCGGCGGGTGCTGCTCGCCGGGGAGGCGGCGCACCTGTTCCCGCCGTTCGGGGCGCGCGGGATGAACAGCGGGATCGCGGACGCGGCTGCCGCGGCGGAGGCGATAGCTGCGGTGGCCCGGACGGGGCTGGTGGGAGCGGTCGCAGAGTTCGCCGAAGTGCGGCACGCCGCGGCCGTGTTCAACAGCGCCGCCGCCGGCAACGCGCTGGACCATCTGCGGCCACGGGGGCGGATCGTCCGGGCCAAGCAGCGCGCGGCGGCGGCACTCGCACCGGTGCTGCCGTGGTGCGGATCGTGGCTGGAGCACGCGCCGTACGGGCCCCGGAACGGGGCACCGGCGGTGGCGGGCCGCAAGTACTGACCGAGGTATCAAGAAAAGCAAGAAAGAGCACTTGATGACGCGAACAGCAACACAACCAGCAGCCACGGAAGGGCTGTTGGCGTGGTCGCCGCGCCGGGGCCTGACCGGGCCGGACGCACAGAGCTACGTGCCGACCGTCGGTGAGCGACTGGTGGTCGCCGACTCCTGGCTGCTGCGCGACGGCCGGGTACGCGGCCTCGGCCGGCACCGGGAGCGTTTCCTGCGGGCGTGCGGCGACTCCGGCGGTCCCTCGCTGCGCCAACTGGTGGACTTCTGGCGGGACATGACCGTCGCGCTGCCGCGCACCGGGGAGTGGTTCCCCCGGGTCGAACTAGGCGCCGAGTCAAGGGAGTTGAGGCTCCTTCTCCGCCACGCACCACCGCTCGGCACGGGCGTACGGGTCTGGTCGGCCGGCCAGACCGACCCGCGCACCGTCCCCCGCCGCAAGGGCCCCGACCTGGACATCCTGGCCCGACTCCGGCAACGGGCGGTCGCCGAGGGCGCGGACGAGGCGGTGCTGATCGCCCCCTCGGGCCTGGTCCTGGAGGGCATCCACTCCAGCGTCCTGTGGTGGGAGGACGACACCCTGTGCATGCCCTCGCCGCAGCTCCCCGTCCTGGCCGGAGTCACCGTCGCCCTCATCCAGGAACGCGCCCAGCGCACCGGCATCCGCGTCGCCCACCGCGAACGCACCCTCGCCGATCTGGACGGCCGCGAGGTGTGGCTCGTGAACGCGCTGCACGGAATCCGCCCGGTGACGGAATGGACGGGCGGAACTCAGCCGCTTATGCGGGCGGGGCGCGCAGTGCGGGCCGCTGAATGGCGGCAATGGCTGGAGGGCTTGACGGAGCCGCTGCAATAACCGAAAGGTAAGAAAAAAGAAGGGGTAGGGGGAGGGTGATGCGAATTCACCGTCCCCCTACCCCTTCATGTCTGTATCTGAATTCAGCTGCTCTTCCGAACCGGCTGATAACCGCCGGGAACCATCCGCGTCGCGATGGCGATCCGGTTGTACGCGTTGATGACGGTGGCCGCCCAGATCAGCGCGGCGACCTGTGCCTCGTCGAAGACGGAGGCGGCCTCGGCGTAGACGTCGTCGGGGACGTGCCCGTCGTGCACCAGGGTCACTGCCTCGGTCAACGCCAGTGCGGCGCGCTCCCGTTCGGTGAAGAAGGGGGTCTCCCGCCAGGCGTTCAGGGCGTAGATCCGCTGCTCGGTCTCGCCCTGGGCGCGGGCGTCCTTGGTGTGCATGTCGAGGCAGAACGCGCAGCCGTTGAGCTGGGAGGCGCGAATCCTGATCAGTTCCAGGAGTTCGGGCTCGACCTTGGCATCCTGCGCGGCGGAAACGGCGGCGCCGTGCAGCGCGCCCATCGAGGCGGAGACCTCGGGGGTGATTTTCTTGAGGGCGACTCGGGATATGGGTTCAGTGATGGTCATGGGATTACTGTATACGCTGAAAAGTACTCCGGGATCAGCAAGCTGAAGGAACTGACGGAAAATATCGGAAACGGAATAGGAGCCGACGTGACAGAGCACAGCAGTACGGGTGGGCACACTGCGGCTCTCCGCCGTACAGATCCTCATGCCGGTCGACGGGCTCGACGCCTCGTCACGTCCGCCGTACGCGACCGTGCTGTCCATGCGCACGGTCGACTGGTTCGCCGAGCGCGATCCGCGAGCGCGGACACTTGTGGAGGTCGGCGTCAGCAGCGGTCGCGACCCCTCTGTCCTCGCTGTCGCGAAGCAACTCACCGACGACCTGGGTTGCCTGGGCCAGGACGTGTTCGTGTGCGAGTCCCACGACGTCACCGGCGGAGGCGTCACGGAACCGGCCCTCGCCCCGCCGTTCCACGACAGCTTCTGGAACGGCCCGGCCGTGCATGGCGTGGTGCTGCGCGGAGAACTCGCCGAGTGGTCGTGCGACGCGATCGGCTGGCTGGCGGAGGTCGTCGCCGACTCCGCCGCCCGGCTCGGCGTCCGTGCGCCACTCCTGGTCACTGTCAGGCCGGCCCCGTCAACAGGCTGACCGGCGGGGGCTCCCAGACCGCGTAGTCCGTGAACGTACGGAGGCCCGCCCCGGTAGACCTCCCTACTCGCTCACCCCTCCACCGTGCCCTTTTTCGCCTGCTTCCTCTCGCGCGCCACCCGTCGCCGCTCCTCCTCCGCCTCCCAGCGGCTCTTCAACTCCATGCTGCGTTGGCTGAGTTGGACGGGCTCGTCGTCCTCTTCCTTCCACAGGCCCTGTTCCTTGAGCCGGCGTGTCTGCACGTCGACGGGCGGTTCGGGGTCGAAGTCGGAGGGGCGCGGGCCCTCGGGGCCGTCGGGGCCGACCCTGATCAGGCGCTCGACCCGGGTGACGCGGTAGCGGATGCCGTCGACAGTCGCGCCGTTGGAACGCTTCTCGTCGACGTGGTCGGCGATCAGGGCGTACTCCGCTGCCTTCTCCTCACTCAGCCTCAGGGTGAAGGGGGCCATCACGCGCAGCCAGTAGGCCAGGGAGTCCCGCGCGCCCTGGGGTGTGGAGTCGGAGGAGCCGGGGTTGTGCGCACGCCAACTCCCGTCCACCCGCTCGGAGATCATGTAGACGGCGGGCAGCAGGACCCCGCCCGGGTGCGTGTGGAGTGCCCGTCGCGCCTCGTCCCGGACCGCCTGCGGTGCGCCGGGCGCGATGCCGACGAACTGGATGAGGTCCAGTTTGAGGATGCCGTCGGACAGCCCGGTACCGGTGATGGGGTCGACCACGAAACCCTTGGTGCGCGGTCCCACCCGGTACGCCTCGCCGACCTCCGCCGGGTCGGGGTCGGAGGGGCGGGGCGGCTCGGGCCCGTTCGGCCCCATCCGGACGAAGCGGGAGGCGCGCACGATCCGGAATCGCTCGCCGCGCACCCGCACGTCGTTCACGACCTCCCGGTCCATGCGTACCGCCGCCGCCATCCACTTGCGCCGGGCGACCTCGTCCCCGGCGTCCTCCGCCTCGCTGGCGCGCAGCCGGAACACCGAGCCGAGGGAGTCCCGGGAGCCCTGCGGGGTGTCGCTGCCGTAGCCGTAGAGCTCCCAGCCGCCTGTCTCACACTCCCTGGCATGGAAGAACTCCGGGATGCCCAGCCCCATCAGGTCGGGATACCGCCGCGCGGCCTCCCCCGCCTCCTGCTCCGCGAAGGCCGCGATCGGGCCCTCCTGGGCGGTGACACGGATCGTCAGATACGCCGGAACATCATCCCTGTAGTCGGTCATGCACTGAGCGTGCACACAACGGCCCTGCCAGACACCCGATTTCACCGAATTCAGGGGGTCTCAGCTGTGGAATCCTGTGGAATCCACACTCCGTCAGTCCTGTCCCACCTCGTCGCAGGCGCCGAAGGGCGGGCAGAACCAGGCCAACGCCGTGTTGAGGAGTTCCAGTTCGTCGTCGCGGCCGTCCGAGTCCGGGCCGTACGCGGCGATGGCGTAGATGTTGCTGTCCGAGGCCACGAAACGCTCGTCGTAGACGTGCCAGGTGCCGGGGTCGGGTTCGCCCCGTATCGAGTCGGCCAGATACTCCAGCCGGGATCCCGTGAAGGTGCCGTCGTCGAGGGTCTCCAGGCCGAGCTTCGCGAAACCGGGCGCCTTCGCCGTCTCGTCCGAGAGATACAGCTCGAACGACTCGGCCGGCGACGGCTCCGACACCTGGTACACCTGAATCCGGCGGGCGCGGTCCGAACTGCGGTAGTTGACCACACGGATGCCGTACGAGGAGTCCACCGTGGTGCGTGTCCACCCCTGGGGGAGTGCGATCCGGAAGCCCTCCTGGTCCGCGTACACCGCGTAGCCGACGGGCGGTTCGGACGCGAACGCGGACACGGAGGGCGAGGCCGTGCCCTCGGCGGGCGACCCGGTCATGTCCGTCGGCTCCGACGTGACGGGCGTCGGGGATGTCGGGGACGCCGTGGACTCGTGGGCCGTGGTCGTCCGTTTGTCCTTGTCGTCGTCTCCGCGGCCGACCAGGAAGGTCAGCACCAGGCTCGCGGCGACGGCGACGACGGCAGCGCCGATGAGCACGGACCGCATGAGCCGCCGTCTCTGGCCACCGGTGCCTACGGGCGCGGCGGGCGGACCGGCGGGCGGCCAGGACGCGTTCGCCCCCTCACCGGAAGGAGGGCGGCCGACGTCGTCCGCCGTGGCCTCTCCAAAAGTCGGCGTCGGCCAGACGCCCTGCGCTGCGGCTCCCGGCCACCCGACGGGCGCGGACACCGTGGGCGCCTCGGCCGGCGCGGGCGCAGGCGGCCACTCACCCGCACTCGCACCCGCCGGATCGGCTGCCGGTGGCCCGGACACCGACGCGTCGTCCGATCCCGCCGGTCCCGGTCCCGGTCCCGGTCCCGGGCCGGTCGGCAGGAAGTTCGGTCGAGGTGGTGGTGGTGGAGTCGTCTGAGCGCCGCCGTGGCTCCCGGTGTCCTCCCAGCGCTGGGTCTCCTCGTTCCAGTACCGCGATCCCCCGCTCATCGTGGTCCCCTCACATCCCCAGGAGGGCCGCCACGGCACCGGCCGAGGCGAGCACGTTCAGCAGGGTCTGGGAGTCGGTGAGCAGCTCCCGCAGTCTTTCCCGGCGCGTGGGAGCCGCCCGGCCGGTGCGGGTGATCTCCTCCTCCGTCTCCGCCAGGGCCGTACTCAGTGCCTCCGTCTCCTCGCTGGCGCGCACCCGCGTCAGGTCGGCGCGCAACTCGCGTACCGCCTTCAGGAGTTCCTCGGCCGCCTCGTCGCGCTGGGGAGCCGTGCCGTGGTGGGCGACGGCACGCGCGTGGCTGCCGACGGCGAAGGTGCTGTGCGAGACATCACCGATGCTGACGCTCGGTTCGTTCGGTGCATTCAGTTCGTTCGGTGAGTTCAGTTCGTTCGGTTCATCAGTGGCCATCGGTGCCGGATCCCGTCTGCGGCGCGGCGCCGCCGGTCGTGGAGGAGGCAGTGGCGTTACTGCCGATAGCGAAGGTGCTGTTGTCGACGCGGGCGAAATTGTTCGTCACGTCGCCGTTGTTGTTGATGGTGGTGATCTTCTGCATGAACTCGCCGGTCTGGTAACCGGATTCGGCCAGCGCGATCCGCACCCCGTTCGCCACCCGGTCCTGCACGTTCTTCAGGTAGCGCAGGACGTCCATCTCCTGGAAGTCGGACCCGAGGGGTACGGAGCCCAGCTCCCGCACGGACAGGCTCGGCCCGTCGGGCAGCGCCCCTGCGTACCCGCCGGTCAGCAGCCGCCAGACGTACAGCAGGCCCTTGCCGAGCGTCACCAGTGAGCGGGCCACGGAGCCGGGGACCTGCGCGACGGCCCAGGCGCCCTTGCCGAGCGCGTTGTTGTGGCGGAAGCGGTGTGCGGCGCGGTCGGCGTTCTTGAAGTCCTCGCGCACCGGCGTCAGGACGTGCGGGGCGACCTCCAGGGTGAGCATGCGGCCCTGGGTATGGATGCGCACGAAGACCGTGACGACCAGCTCCTCCTCCCAGCCGCCGACGCGGATGCGCAGGAAATGACGTCTCTTCTCGGCACCCTCCTCCACCGCGCGCGCCCGGTGATCCTCGAAAGCCTGCGGGTTGTACGGCGCCTCGTCGCGCCGCAGGATCCCCTCGGCGGGCAGGAACACGCACTCGTCGATCTCCAGCCGGCGCAGCCGGTCCCGCCCGAGCTGACCGGCGTACTCAGCGGGCAGCCGCAGCTGTTCGATCAGCGGCCGGATCTTCTCCAGTACGACTCGGTTGCCGAGCGGCTGCTGCTTCTTCATCGCGTCGGGCCGCAACTCCACGGCGAGGACCCACGTCTGGTAGGCCGCGCCCGCCCCTCGGAACGGCCGCGCCTCGTTATACATGATCAACGGCGCGTGCTGTTCGAGCCGGATACGGTCCTTCAGCCGCTGGAACCGCAGCCCCTCGGCCTGCTCGGCCGGGTCCGAGGCGGCGTCCGGGAAGCGCTGCGGGGACAGTTCCGCGGCCAGCGCCTTGGCGAACTGGCCCCGCTGCGCGGCCACGCACAGCGCGATCAGGGCGAACATCGCGAACGTGATCCAGGCCTGCCAGGGGTTGATCAGGCTGTCGACGTTGTCGCTGGACGGCACCAGTACGTCGGACGCGCTCGGCGAGTCGGAGAAGGCGTTGCCGCCGTAGAGGCCGGAGTCGTACGAACCGGAGGACGAGCCGCTCGACGAGTCGTTGTCGAGGACGCCGAACGCGACGGCCGCCGTGAGGAGCAGTAGCACCGCGAACAGGAACCGGCCCCACCAGCGGAGCAGGAAGGCGGGCACCCGCCGGTACAGGGGCGGGTACGCGGCACGGCCCCGGATCCAGGACCCGACCGCGATGTACACGACGGGAAGCAGGAAGAGGGCCAGCAGACCGCCGGTCAGCGCCGCGCCGATCACCCACAGCCCCAGGATCGCCCCGGCCCACATCAGCTCCTGGCGTCTGGCCCGCAGGGCGTGCGCGAGGACGCGGGCCGCGTCGAAGCCGAGTGAGGGCGCCACGATCCGCTGTTCGTTGAGGTGCAGTTCCTCGATGACCCGGTCGCGGTATCCGGAGTCCAGATAGGTGCCGGCGCACAGCAGCCGGGTGGCCTCACTGGCGTGCGGTGGTGTGGGCGCCGGTGCGGGTGGTACGGCTGGTGTCGGCTGTGGTTGCTGCGGCACGTGTGCGGTACTCACGCGACTCCCCCGATGCGTGTAACGGCCCTTACAAAAGGGCCAGTTGACAGCCCATCAGCATAGAGGTACGGACGTTCCGGGGACAGCGGATTGTCAGGGCCGACGGGCCCCGCTCACGAAGGCGGAGGCGGCGCGGGCGGAGCCGGACACACCCGAGCCCCGTCCGGCCGAAGCCTGAACGGGGCTCGTGAGAAGAGCTGTTGGGGCTCAGATGAGGCCGAGGCCGCGCACCGCGTCGCGCTCCTCCGCCAGCTCCTGCACCGAGGCGTCGATACGGGCGCGGGAGAACTCGTTGATGTCCAGGCCCTGGACGATCTCGTACACGCCGTCCTTCGTGGTGACCGGGAAGGAGGAGATGAGGCCCGCCGGGACGCCGTACGAGCCGTCGGACGGGATACCCATGGAGGTCCAGTCGCCGTCGGCCGTGCCGTTGACCCAGGTGTGGATGTGGTCGATGGCAGCGTTGGCGGCGGAGGCGGCCGAGGACGCGCCACGGGCCTCGATGATCGCGGCGCCACGCTTGGCGACGGTAGGGATGAAGTCCTCGGCGAGCCACTTCTCGTCGCTGACGACCTCGGCGGCGTTCTTGCCGCCGACGGTGGCGTGGAAGATGTCGGGGTACTGGGTGGCGGAGTGGTTGCCCCAGATCGTCAGGCGCTTGATGTCGGCGACCGTCGAGCCCGTCTTCTTCGCGAGCTGCGTGAGCGCGCGGTTGTGGTCGAGGCGGGTCATCGCGGTGAAGCGCTCGGCCGGTACGTCCGGAGCGGCGGCCTGGGCGATCAACGCGTTGGTGTTGGCCGGGTTGCCGACGACGAGGACCTTGATGTCGTCCGCGGCGTTGTCGTTGATGGCCTTGCCCTGGGGCTTGAAGATGCCGCCGTTGGCCGACAGGAGGTCACCGCGCTCCATGCCCTTGGTGCGCGGGCGGGCGCCCACCAGGAGGGCGACGTTGGCGCCGTCGAAGGCTACGTTCGCGTCGTCCGTGATGTCGATGCCCTGGAGCAGCGGGAAGGCGCAGTCGTCCAGCTCCATCGCGGTGCCCTCGGCGGCCTTGAGCGCCGGGGTGATCTCCAGGAGGCGGAGCCTGACCGGCACGTCCGCGCCGAGCAACTGGCCGGAGGCGATGCGGAAGAGCAGGGCGTAACCGATCTGGCCGGCCGCGCCGGTGACGGTGACGTTCACGGGAGTGCGGGTCATGGCGTTCTCCGTAGGACAGCTGGCGGTGGGGCGTCGCTGCCCCGGTTCGGATGATCGATCTCTTGGCGTCAAGAGAGATCCGCCGTCAGGCTATCGCGCATCCGGGATCCCGGATGTACGGGTCCCGTGTGGCCCACCCCACAGAGCCGAGTTCGCGGAGTCGCGTTCGCCGTGCGCGTTCAGGGTGTCACGGCAAACGACGGCCGCTCGTCCGGGGGGGGAGAGGGGACGAGCGGCCGTCGCACGGGGACCGACCTTGCCGGACTCCGCGGGGGTACTTCCCCGCCTGCCCCGAATCGGGCCGGGCATTCCCCTCGTACGGCGATTCCGCGAGTCCGCGATTCCGTACGAGGGGAGGGTGCCCTGGGCCCGCGCCCCACTGGGTGCGGACCTACTGCGTACAGCCTTACTGCGTGCAGCCCTTCTGCCCGGTCGCCTTGAGCGTGACGCACGCCGTCGCGTCGCCCGCGTCCTTCACGGCCACCATCGGCGTGTACGCGTCGGTGTCCGTGTCGACCGCGCCGGCCTGCTTGGCCGCGCCGGAGGCGGTGACGTCGACCTGGTCGCCCGGGGCGGCCTGTGTGATGCGCGCCCACGCCGCCTGGCAGGTCTTGCTGTAGCGGACCTCGACAAGTGTGGTGCCGACGGTGACGCTGTTGGCGGTCTGCGCCAGCTCGCCGCCGCAGCCCATGTTCTCCGGGTCCTTGCCGGTGCACGCGGCGCCGCTGCACTTCACACCGACCGGCAGGTCGGGATTCGTGCCGACCGAGGTGGTCGGAGAGGCGCTCGGCTTGCTCGCCTCCGGCGTGTCGTCGCCCTGATTTGTGAAGAACCAGGCCGCCGCGACCACCACCGACGCTCCCACAACGCCCGCGAGGAACATCGTGAGCCGCCGCTTGCGCCGCGAACCGCCGGATCCGCCGCTGCCGGCCGGCCGGGCGTCCTGCGGCGGTTCGCCGCGCGCCCCCGTGGGCGTACCGGGAGTCCAGGGCGGCGCGCTCGGAAATCCCGAGGCCCCGGAGGATCCGGCCGGTCCCGAGGGCGAGGCCGGGCGCCCCCCGGCGCCACCTCTCGCCGCCGGTCCCTGGTACCCGGCCATGCCCCACGAGTTGCTCTCGGCCGAGACGGAACCCGACGAACTCGCGGAACTCACCGAGCCGCCGGAAACACCGCCGCGTGCCGCGCCGGCCCGCACGTCGCCCGCCGAGTCGCGGGTCTCCGTGGCCGTCGGCTGCGGCGGCACGGTCGGTGAGACGCCGGCGGGTCCGGCGATTCCCGGAGTCACCGTCGCGCTCCGGGCGGACCGCCCGCTCTTGCCGCTCCCGTTCTTCGTCTCGACGGCTGTCGCCCCGAACTCCCCCAGCGCGGCGCGCGCCTGCGAGATCCGGATTGCCTCCATCGTCATGTCGTGGCGCATCTCCGAGCGGCTCCAGGCGCGCTCGGCCAGCTCCCACATCGTGGTCAGGTGCACAGGATTGGTACCGGTGACCTCGGCAAGCGCGACGATCGCACCCTTGGGCGCGAGCAGCCGGCCGTTGAGATAACGCTCCCACGACGTCTTGCTGTAGCCCGTGCGGTCGGCCAGCGCCGCGATGTTCAGGCCGCTGCGGTCCACGAGCCTGCGCAGCTGGCTCGCGAACTCCCTGACCTGCGGATCCAGTTCATCCGGCAAGGCCCTCCAACGAGGCATTGCTTCCCCCTCATTCCCCCCGGTCGTGCCGGTTGTTCTCCCGTGCGTGGTGGTGCCGTGGATCCCTTGGCCGAATCCTTTTCCTGACTGTCCTGACTACCCACACGGATGCGCCCAGTAAGGATCTCGGTTCCCGGGGTGGGGGCGCACAGGAGCATTGTCGGGCCTGAAGGTGCACCGTTGCACGCCCCCGGCCTACGGTCCAGTGTTCCACCGACAGCCCCCACGGCCGACCGAACCCCTGGATAACGCGCGGGACACCCCGGACCACCCCGATTGACCACATTAACCCTGTCGCGTTGCGCCCCGGTTGCGGTTCCTCGAACTTATCGACACATCGCCCCACAGAAAGCACAAGAACGGTCACTTCGGACGCATGGATGTCACATTCCCTCAACACCGTCAACCAAAAGCGACAGCGCCGACCACAGAGACGAGCGCGAGCACCAGCACGAGGAGTACGGCGACGAGCAGCACCCGCCGCGACGAGTCCACGGGCCTCTCACCGGAGACCCCGGAGACCCCTGCGGACCCGGTCCCGGACTCCACCCACCACGGAAGGGTGGGCACCTCCTCCTCGTACACCCCGTCCGCCCCGTCCACCCCGTCCTGCCGCTCCGGCTTCGCCGGATCCGGGGCCGACGGCCGGGGCCAGGCCTGCACCGCCAGCTCCCAGCGGACGCCGAAGCGCTCGGCGTCGGCAGGGGTGAGGCCCGCGACCCGGCACAGGGCGGCTATCGCCTGCCGAGGCGGCGGCTGGGTCGCGTTGAGGTACCGCTGCCAGGAGGACTTGCTGTAGGCGGTGCGCGCGCCCAGCGCGGCGAGGCTGAGCCCGGTGCGGTCCTTGAGGAGCCGCACCTGCTCGACGAAGTGCCGCACCTCCGGCGGCAGATCGTCCGGCAGCGGCTGCCAGGCGCTCATCGCGCGTCCTCCTAGGCGTTCGTCGGCCGGTCCGAGGCATTTGACGACGTCAGAGGGTGCAACGGTTCCCGCCGGGCCGAAGTACGGTCTACGGCCCTACCCGCCCTGGCTGCTGATCGTGTAGTGCAGCGTGTCGTCCAGGAACGGGATCGTCAGCCACGGCCTCGGCTGCGCCATCATCGCCAGCAGCACGATGGCCGTACCCAGCACCGTGTACGTGACCATGTCCGTGAACCGGGACCGTACGGCGAGCATCCCGACGTCCGGCACCACCCAGCGCAGCACCGCGCCGGCCAGCAGCGCGGCCCCGATCAGCAGCAGCCCGTACCGGAACACGTCGAGCGCGGTCATCAGGAGCCCGATCCCGACCGTGCCCAGCACGACGAGGATCGGCCACTGCCGAACGGGCGCCGGCGCGTCCCCCGAAGCCGCCCGGCCGCCTCCCTCGGGTCGCGCGGTGTCCCGCGTGAAGAGGGGGAAGCGACGCGTCGTACGCCGGGGACGCCCCTCGGCGTCCGGCGCGCTGACGGGGTCGACGACAGTGGGCTCGGGCACCTCACCCGATGCCGGCGCGGACGCCGACGCGGGCTCCGCCCGCCTGTCCTCCGCCTCAGCCGACACTGCGCTCCGCCGCCTCGACCACGTTGACGAGCAGCTGGGCGCGGGTCATCGGGCCGACCCCGCCGGGGTTCGGGGAGATCCAGGCGGCGACCTCGGCGACGCCCGGGTGAACGTCGCCCACGATCTTGCCCTCGTCGTTGCGCGAGACACCGACGTCGAGGACGGCGGCGCCCGGCTTCACGTCCTCGGGACGGACGAGGTGGGGCGAGCCCGCGGCGGCGACGATGATGTCGGCGCGGCGGAGATGGGCGGCCAGGTCACGCGTACCCGTGTGGCACTGCGTCACCGTCGCGTTCTCACTGCGCCGGGTCAGGAGCAGCGGCATCGTGCGGCCGATGGTGACACCGCGGCCGACGACCACGACCTCCGCGCCCTTGATCTCGACGCCGTGGCGACGGAGCAGGGCGAGGATGCCGTTGGGGGTGCAGGGCAGCGGGGCCGGCTCGTTCAGGACGAGGCGGCCGAGGTTCATCGGGTGGAGGCCGTCCGCGTCCTTGTCGGGGTCCATCAGTTCGAGGACGCGGTTCTCGTCGATGCCCTTGGGGAGGGGCAGCTGGACGATGTAGCCGGTGCAGGCGGGGTCCTCGTTCAGCTCGCGGACCGCCGCCTCGATCTCCTCCTGGGTGGCCGTGGCGGGCAGTTCGCGCTGGATGGAGGCGATGCCCACCTGCGCGCAGTCGCGGTGCTTGCCCGCGACGTACTTCTGGCTGCCGGGGTCTTCCCCGACGAGGATCGTGCCGAGGCCGGGCGTGACGCCCTTCTCCTTCAGCGCCGCCACGCGGGCGGTCAGATCGGACTTGATCGCGGCTGCGGTGGCCTTGCCATCGAGAATCTGGGCGGTCATGGCCCCATCCTCGCGGATGACCGCCTCCGGGTTCCAATCAGGGTTCCGATCCGGGTGCCGATCCGGGTGCCGATCCGGGTGCCCAGCGCCGTACCCGCATGATCACAGATGTTGCACTTGCACAACACAAGCACAATGCGGCTGGACAAGAACAAGCGAACAAAGAACGATAAAGCGACAGGCAGCACAGTGCCGCGGGCAGGGCCGGGGGGCGGACCGCATCTGTACATCACCTTCCTCCGTTCGGTGCCTCGCGTCGTCCCCGCACTTGACGCATACGGAGGAACCCCCGCCATGAGTTTCGGCGACCCGAACAACCCCTACGGCCCGCCCCAGCAGCAGCCCCAGCAGCCTGCGCCCGGTTACGGCTACCCCCAGGAGACCCCGCCCCAGCAGCCCGGCTACGGCTACCCGTCGGCCCCGCCGCTCGGCCAGCAGGGGTACGGGCAGCCTGGCTACGGGCAGCAGGGCTACGGCGGCTACCCGGGCGGCCCGCTCACGATGCCGGGCAATGTGAAGGCCGCCCGCGTGATGCTCTTCGTCATCGCGGGCTTCCAGGTGCTCGGCGCCATCCTCATCGCGCTGTCCGCGGTCGCGATCCACGCGGCGAAGAACGACAAGCAGCTCAAGGACGACGTCGACTTCCAGCAGCTCGCCGACTACTCGGCCGGCGCCCTGTGGGCCATCACCCTGTTCGCCGTCGCCTGGGGCGTCTTCGCGATCGTCCTGGGCGCGAAGTTCGGCAGCGGCGGCAGCGGCATCCGGATCACCACCATGGTGTTCGCGATCATCACCGCCGTACTCGGCATCTACCCGTTCATCGTCGTCGGCCTGATCCACACCGTGCTCGGCATCCTCGTCGCGGTGTTCGTCGGCAAGTCCGAGGGCGCGGCCTGGTTCGGCCGGGCGAAGTACCCGGCGGCCCACCAGTAGGCAGCGGTCACCGGCGCCTCCTCCCGGCTGGTGACGCGTGACGCCGGCCCCGAGGACGAGAGCGGGCGCGGGCTGCTGCTCGTCACGCCTGAACGTACGGCTGCGGCCCACCGGAACCGGAGTTCCCGTGGGCCGCAGCCGTATTCAGTCTCAGTCTCAGTCTCAGTGGAAGAAGTGCCGCGTCCCCGTGAAGTACATCGTGACGCCCGCCTTCTTCGCGGCCTCCACGACCAGCTCGTCCCGCATCGAGCCGCCGGGCTGCACCACGGCCTTGACGCCGGCCGCCGTCAGGATCTCCAGGCCGTCCGGGAACGGGAAGAACGCGTCCGAGGCCGCGTACGCACCGCGCGCACGCTCCTCCCCCGCCCGCTCGACCGCCAGCTTCGCCGAGTCGACGCGGTTGACCTGGCCCATGCCGACGCCGACCGAGGCGCCGCCCTTGGCCAGCAGGATGGCGTTGGACTTGACCGCCCGGCACGCCTTCCAGGCGAAGGCGAGTTCCGCGAGCTCGGACGCCGACAGCGCCTCGCCCGTCGCCAGCGTCCAGTTGGCCGGGTCGTCGCCGTCGGCCTGGAGACGGTCCGTCACCTGGAGCAGCACACCGCCGTCGATCGGCTTGACCTCGACCGGGTTGGCGGGCGCGCCGTCGGCCCTGAGCACCCGGATGTTCTTCTTCTTGGCGAGGGCCTCCAGCGCCCCCTCCTCGTAGCCGGGCGCGACGATGACCTCGGTGAAGATCTCCGCGACCTGCTCCGCCAGTTCCCTGCTGACCGGCCGGTTGACGGCGATCACACCACCGAACGCCGACAGCGGGTCGCACGCGTGCGCCTTGCGGTGCGCCTCGGCGACGTCCGAACCGACCGCGATACCGCACGGGTTGGCGTGCTTGATGATCGCGACGCAGGGCTCGTCGTGGTCGTACGCGGCACGGCGGGCGGCGTCCGTGTCCGTGTAGTTGTTGTACGACATCTCCTTGCCGTGCAGCTGCTCGGCCTTGGCGAGACCGCCGCCCGTGCCGTTGACGTACAGGGCGGCGGGCTGGTGCGGGTTCTCGCCGTAGCGGAGGGTGTTCTCGCGCTCCCAGGTGGCGCCGAGGAAGTCGGGGAACTGCGACTCGTCCACCGGGGCGTACGACGACGCGAACCAGGAGGCCACCGCCACGTCGTACGCGGCGGTGTGCTGGAAGGCCTCCGCGGCGAGCCGCTTGCGGGTGGTGAGGTCGAAGCCGCCGGTCTGTACGGCGCTCAGCACGTCGGCGTACCGCGCCGGGCTGGTGACCACGGCGACCGACGGGTGGTTCTTGGCGGCGGCGCGGACCATCGACGGGCCACCGATGTCGATCTGCTCCACGCACTCGTCGGGCGAGGCGCCGGAGGCGACGGTCTCGCGGAACGGGTAGAGGTTGACGACGACCAGGTCGAAGGGCTCGACGCCCAGCTCGGCGAGCTGAGTGCGGTGGTCCTCCAAGCGCAGGTCGGCGAGGATGCCCGCGTGCACCTTGGGGTGCAGGGTCTTGACCCGGCCGTCCAGGCACTCGGGGAAGCCGGTGAGCTCCTCGACCTTGGTGACGGGGACGCCGGCGGCGGCGATCCGGCCCGCCGTCGATCCCGTGGAGACGAGTTCCACGCCGGCCTCGTGCAGGCCACGGGCCAGCTCCTCCAGGCCGGTCTTGTCGTAGACGCTGACGAGCGCCCGGCGAAGGGCCCGCTTGTCGCTCTCGGCCGTGACAGTGATGTCGGCGGTGTCGGCGGTCACTGGATAACTACCTTTCGTCCCTCGATGCGATAGCCGTTGCGGGCGAGCCGCCCCACGACATCGACGAGCAGCCTTCGCTCGACTTCCTTGATGCGCTCGTGCAGAGCGCTCTCGTCGTCCTCGTCCCGGATCTCCACCACGCCCTGGGCGATGATCGGTCCGGTGTCGACGCCGTCGTCGACGAAGTGGACGGTGCAGCCGGTGACCCTGGCGCCGTACGCGAGCGCGTCGCGAACGCCGTGGGCCCCCGGAAAACTGGGCAGCAGGGCGGGATGCGTGTTCACGAACCGCCCGCCGAACAGGGCCAGGAACTCCTTGCCCACGATCTTCATGAACCCGGCGGAGACCACCAGATCGGGTTCGTACGCGGCCACCGCTCCGGCGAGCGCCGCGTCCCACTCCGCCCGGGTCCCGTGGTCCTTCACCCGGCACACGAAGGTCGGCAGCCCGGCCCGCTCCGCGCGCGCGAGCCCCTCGATGCCGTCACGGTCGGCCCCGACGGCGACGATCTCGGCCCCGTAGGCCCCGGTGCCGGTGGCCGCGACGGTGTCGAGGAGCGCCTGCAGGTTCGTACCGGATCCGGAGACCAGCACGACAAGACGCTTGGCGGCCTGGGACTCGGCCACGGCGGGGCCCTTTCTCGGGGGAGCGTTTGTATGGTCGTACGAATGCTTCGCGCCCCGGGATACGGGGAAGTCTACGAAGCGGCCGACCGCCAGCAACGATACCGGCACTCCGGACAGCCCCCACGGGACGGGGGCGTGGCCGGAAGGTAGCGTCTGGGAGGAGCCGGTCCGGGAACGCCGTGGTCATGCGGTGCGTTCACGGGGTGGCGGCTCATGCCGAACAGCCGTAATGGACAGCCGTATCGACAGCCGTGAACCAACGGCCGTGATCAACAAGGGGAAGACGCTCACTTGATGTCGGACCGCAGCCTGCGACTCCTCACGCTCACCCCGCAGTCTGTGCTGCTGCGGGAGCGCCCCGCGTCCCCGCCCGACGCGCCCTCGGGCAAGAAGAACGGCGACACCGGCGGTACCGGCGCGAACGACGACGGTCAGGGAAGCGCGGCCCAGGACGACAACCCGTTCGCACCGCCCCCGGAGGGCACACCGGACAGGCCCTGGCAGCCCCGGCGTCCGGCGGGCGACGACGCCTCCGGCGACGGCGGCAACTCTCCGTGGGGCAGCCTGTGGAGCGACCGGCAGCCCGGCCGTTCCCCGGGCGTCTTCGGCGACCGCACCGGCCGGTCCGGCGGACAGGGAGGCCAGGGCGGCCCCGAGGGCCAGGGCGACGGACAGGGCACCAACCCGCGCTGGGACCCGACAGACCCGGCCCAGCGCCAGGCGCGGTACGCACTGCTGTGCGGTATGTGGGCCTTCTTCTTCGCCCTCTTCAACTGGCCGTACGTGGCGCTGCTGCTCGGCGCGCTCGCCCTGAACTGGGGCATCGGTGCCCTGCGCGCCAAGCCCCGCACCCCGAACCCGGACACCCCGGCGCCCGCGCAGGGCACGGGTGGCGGAGGTCGGCCGCAGCGGACGGCCGCGATCAGCGGTCTGGTCACGGCCTCCCTGGCACTCCTCATGGTCGCCGGGACGTTCAGCCTCCAGTTCATGTACCGCGACTACTACACGTGCGCGAACGACGCCCTCACGACCACCGCCGAGAAGGCCTGCAACGACCTGCTCCCGGAGCCACTCCAGAAGGTGTTCGGCACGAACAGCTAGACCCGCGAACAGCTTTGCCCACGGCTACGGCTGAGCCTCCTCCGGCTCCGGCTCCGGCTCCAACTCCGGTGGTGGCGTCGACGACGCCTCCTTGAGTGCTGCCCAGCGGGCCTCGCGGGACGCGGTGTCGTCGTACCAGGGCGAGGGCGGCGGTGACACCGACGGTGACGGCAGGTCGGCCGGGAGGAAGTCGTAGACGGCCTCCAACTCGTAGGGGTCGCTCGCCTCGTAGGCGTCGTCGGCGGCCGTCTCGTGCGGCTTCCCCGTCCCGTCGGGCGCTGTCGGGGGCGTCAGCTTCAGCGTGCCGGTGCCGGTGTCCGTGCCAGTGGCCTTCGGCCGCTTCCGCAGCCGCCACGCGCGCAGCCCCAGGGCCGTCGGTACGGCGACGGCGGCCGTCCAAGCCAGCGTCGCCGCGCCCGTCTGCCACCACACCGGCCCGACATGGGCGAGCGCGTCGCTCCCGAGCGGCCCGCCCGCCAGCGCGGCCAGCATCGCGAGCGCGCCCGCGCACAGGGTGGCGGCGAGACCCGCGTTCGCGGCGGTACGCCCGCCCGACCACGGCGTCTTTCCTTCCCCGGAGCCTGCCCCTGCCGCCCGCGCCGTGAACCAGGCCACGGTCAGCCCGGCCGCCACCGGTACCGCGGTGACCGCCCAGGCCAGCGGGGTGCCCGGGCCTGCGTCCGGTACCGCCGACAGCAGCGGGAACGGTGGCAGCAGTGGCGCCGGGTCGGAGGCCAGCGGCCCGGTGACGTGGCCCGCGCCGAGCGCGAAGCCCGGGCCGAGGGCGTAGGACGCGCCCCACAGCGCCGCGTTGGGGATGAGGGCCAGACAGAGCAGCAGTACGGCGATCCGGCCCGACCATGCCTCCGTCAGCTGGAGGAAGGAGGCCCGGGCGGCCCCGCCGTGCCCCACCAGCGACACCGCGACGAGCAGCGCCCCGCCCCCGACGAACACGGCGGTACCCGCCCCGGCGGCCCGCCCGGCGGCCAGACCCCGGCCACGGGCATCCGGGTCCAGCACGCGTCGGCGTACCGACCTGGGCAGCAGATACAGCACCCGGGGCGACAGGGGACCGCACGGTCGGCCGTACGCCGTCCACACCCCGGCGCCGGCCGCCGCCATGACGAGCAGCGGGACGCATACGGCCGTCCACGCCCAGTCGGGACGCAGCCCGCCCCCGGCCGCGTACAGCGCGACGCTCCCGCCGACGGTCAGATACCCGGCGACGACGCCGAGCCAGACGGTACGGGCGGGAAGGAGGGGCGCGTCCTGTGTCGCACCCTCTTCCTCAGGGCCCTCCGTCGCGTCGCGGGCGGCGCGGTGCAGCAGCCATACCGGGAGCGCGAGCAGCAGAAGAGGGGTGACGCCGACGGGAGCGGGGGTGCCGGACAGGCTGTCCACGCGGACGAGTTCGGCGCCGTGGGCGAGCAGCCAGAGCGCGGCGGCGATGTGCAGCGCGCCGTCGGGTCCACTGTCCGGATACGGCGAGCTGATCCACAGCACCATGACGAGCACGGCGAACGAACCGAGCCCGAGCCCGGCCGCGACCGCGCCGCCGAGCAGGCCTGCGCCCAGTCCGGGGGAACGGTCGCGCAACCGGTCGCGGAGCCGATCACGCAACCGGAAACGGCCCCGGGAGCGGACCCGGGTACGCGGGGACAGGAAGGGAAGCCGGCGATCGGTCGTCTGGGTCACGAGCGCCATGCTCCCAACGACACGCGCTTTCCCGCTGTAACAGGCGAACTTACGACGTGTCACTCAATATACGTTTTATGTACTTTTACGCGCTAAGGGGCCCCTGGTGACGCAAAATCCCACCATCCCGCTGCCCCCGCCCGCCGAACGCCGGCGCCTGCGCGAGTCCCAGTCGCTGACGCGGGCTCAGGTCGCGACACGGGTGGGCGTCAGCCGCGAGACGGTACGCGCGTGGGAGACCGGCCGTACGACACCGCGCGGACGCAAGGCACAGGCGTACGCGAGCCTGCTGGCGTCGGCACCTGTGTCCGTACCGGCGCCCGTAGCCGCAGCCGTAGTGGATGAGGGGCCGGCCGACGCCCCCGTCGCCCCCCTGACGCCCACTCAGGCCTTCGACGCGCTCTACGCGTTCTGCGCCCCGGCCCTCGTGCGGCAGACCTATCTCCTCACCGGGCGGCGGGAGTTGGCGCGCGAGTCGGTCGAACGGGCGTTCCAGTTGGCCTGGCACCGCTGGCCCGAGGTGGCCGTGGACCCGGACCCGGCGGGGTGGGTACGGGCGACGGCGTACGAGTGCGCCCTCTCCCCCTGGCACCGCTTCCGCGCCCGCCACCGTCACCCGGAGGCCCCGCCCGCCGACCCGGCCGACCGCGCTCTCCTGTCCGTCCTCCTGAAACTCCCCCCGCCGTACCGCCGCACCCTGCTCCTCCACGACGGTCTGGGCCTCGGCCTGCCCGAGACGGCGGCGGAGACGGAGGCGAGCACCCGGGCGGCGGCAGGCCGCCTTCTCCACGCCCGCGAGACGGTGGCGACCCGCCTGCCGGATCTCACGGATCCGGGCCATCTCGCGCCCCGGCTGGCGGGCCTGGCCACCCACGCCAGGCTGCGCGCCCCCCGTCCCTCGTCCGTCCGCGCGGGCAGCGAACGTCGCGCCCGGAACTGGACCCAGGCGGCGATCGCCTTCACCGTCGCCCTGATCGGCGCCACCACGTTCACCCTCCACACGGCTCCGACGCGGTACGAGCCGCCGGTGGCTCCGGGGACGACAGTGCAAGGGGTGCCACCGCAGGCAGCCCCGGGACCGTTGTCCCGGACGGAACAAAAGCTCCGCAAGAAACTCCAGGACACGACGCCGAGCGGCCCGGAGAGGGTCCTGCCGGACCCGAGGTGAGATACGCATGGCTGTGGGCCCGCCCCGGCGAAGGGAACGGGCCCACATACGTTCAGCTCAGTACCGCGAGGAAACGTCAGCCGGCGAGGATCTCACGCGCCAGCTTCGCCGTCTCGGTCGGCGTCTTGCCGACCTTGACACCGGCGGCCTCAAGGGCCTCCTTCTTCGCGGCGGCCGTACCCGACGAGCCGGAGACGATGGCACCGGCGTGGCCCATCGTCTTGCCCTCGGGGGCCGTGAAGCCCGCGACGTAGCCGACGACCGGCTTCGTCACGTTCTTCGCGATGAAGTCCGCGGCACGCTCCTCCGCGTCACCACCGATCTCACCGATCATCACGATCAGGTCGGTGTCGGGGTCCGCCTCGAACGCGGCCAGCGCGTCGATGTGCGTCGTACCGATGACCGGGTCGCCACCGATACCGACGGCCGACGAGAAGCCGATGTCACGCAGCTCGTACATCATCTGGTAAGTCAGCGTGCCGGACTTCGAGACCAGACCGATCCGGCCCGGCTTCGTGATGTCGCCCGGGATGATGCCGGCGTTCGACTGGCCCGGGGTGATGAGACCGGGGCAGTTCGGGCCGATGATCCGGGTCTTGTTGCCCTTCGACTTCGCGTACGCCCAGAAGGCGGCGGAGTCGTGGACGGCGATGCCCTCGGTGATGACGACCGCGAGGGGGATCTCCGCGTCGATCGCCTCGACCACGGCGGCCTTCGCGAAGGCCGGCGGTACGAAGAGGACCGACACGTTCGCGCCCGTCTTCTCGATCGCCTCGGCGACCGTGCCGAAGACCGGGATCTCGGTGCCGTCGATGTCGACGGAGGTGCCCGCCTTGCGCGGGTTCACCCCGCCGACGATGTTGGAGCCGTCCGCCAGCATGAGCTTGGTGTGCTTCATGCCCGTGGCACCGGTCATGCCCTGGACGATGATCTTGCTGTCTTTGTCGAGGAAGATAGCCATGGCTGTGTCTGTCCCTCTTCCTTACTTCGCAGCCGCGAGCTCGGCGGCCTTGTCGGCCGCGCCGTCCATGGTGTCCACACGCTGGACCAGCGGGTGGTTGGCGTCGGAGAGGATCTTGCGACCCAGCTCGGCGTTGTTGCCGTCGAGACGGACGACGAGGGGCTTGGAGACTTCCTCGCCCTTGTCCGCGAGCAGCTGCAGCGCCTGCACGATGCCGTTGGCGACCTCGTCGCACGCGGTGATGCCGCCGAAGACGTTGACGAACACGGACTTGACGTCCGGGTCGCCGAGGATGATCTCCAGGCCGTTCGCCATGACGGCGGCGGAGGCGCCACCGCCGATGTCGAGGAAGTTGGCGGGCTTGACCCCGCCGTGCGCCTCACCGGCGTACGCGACGACGTCGAGGGTGCTCATGACGAGACCCGCGCCGTTGCCGATGATGCCGACCTCACCGTCGAGCTTGACGTAGTTGAGGTTCTTGGCCTTGGCAGCGGCCTCCAGCGGGTTGGCCGCGTCCTTGTCCTCGAGCGCGGCGTGGTCCGGCTGGCGGAACTCCGCGTTCTCGTCCAGGGAGACCTTGCCGTCGAGGGCGATGACCTTGCCGGAGGCGACCTTGGCGAGGGGGTTGACCTCGACGAGGAGGGCGTCCTCCTTGATGAAGGTGTCCCACAGGG
The DNA here is from genome assembly GCF_010548275.1 of Streptomyces sp. SID12488. Lineage (GTDB taxonomy): Bacteria > Actinomycetota > Actinomycetes > Streptomycetales > Streptomycetaceae > Streptomyces. The sequence continues at coordinate 176,601 of NZ_JAAGLT010000003.1, read as the reverse complement.
TCACGAGGATCTCGGCGACCTGCTCGGCGACCTCGGCCGGGAACTTCGCCTGCGCGACGATCTCTCGGGCCTTCTCGATGCTCACGCCTTCGTTGGCGTCGACCGGGACCTTCGCGAGAGCCTCGGGGTTCTCCTCCGCGACGACCTCGATCTCCACGCCGCCCTGGACGGACGCCATGGCGAGGAAGGTGCGGTTGGTGCGGTCGAGGAGGTACGAGACGTAGTACTCCTCGACGATCTCGGGGGCGGTCTCGGCGATCATCACCTTGTGGACCGTGTGGCCCTTGATGTCCATGCCGAGGATGTCCGTCGCGCGGGCGACGGCCTCGTCCGGGGTGGCGGCGAGCTTCACGCCGCCGGCCTTTCCACGCCCACCGACCTTCACCTGCGCCTTGATGACGGACTTGCCGCCCAGACGCTCGGTCGCCGCGCGCGCCGCCTCAGGCGTGTCGATGACTTCACCGGCCAGCACCGGTACACCGTGCTTGGCGAAGAGGTCCCTCGCCTGGTACTCGAACAGGTCCACGCGCGTCCGTCCCTATCAGTGGTCTCGCCGCTCTACGGTCTGCTGTCTCCGTGGGCGTGCCGCGATGGGCAACGTGACGTCCGCTGTGTCACAGGGGTGGCGCACACGATGTCCGAGCGCGCGGCATGTCCGTCCCGCAGGTTATCGCCGCACCCCGCAGGTCCCTAAATCAGGAATCACACCTGAGCGGTGATACCTGTCACAGAGTGCCACTGACGGCCCCGAATCAACCTCGGATCAACCCCGGATCGGCCCGCGCGAGGGGCGTAAAGACGCGTTACGAATGCATAGGGGCGCAAAGGTGAGGCCTCACCGGGCTGGGGTGGACCCGGTGAGGCCCCTGGAAGGCCCGCCAACAGCTTTGACGGTCCCCCGGTGAGCGGTTCCCCACCCCTTGGGGAGCCGCTCACCGCCACCCGCCGGGCACGCCCTGACCGGACCGATGGCATTCGGCCGTACGAGGACTTTCCCGGCGGAGTCCGGAAGATCCGCACGTCAGGCGTGCGGGAGTCAGGTGCGCGGAGGCCGGCTCGGATACGCAGGAGTCGCGTTCCCGGCTGGCACTCCGTGCAGTCGTCGCGTGCCGTTTCGACCCGACGGACGATTTCGCACCCGGCGATGAAAGAGAACGGGGGGAGGAGGAGACGGGAGGGGAGACGAGGGGAGGAGAGAGAAAGCCCTGCTCAGGCGGGGCTCACCGGAATGTCCCGGCCCCGGCCCCGGCCCCGCAGCGATCGGGGCAACCCCCGGCACGAGGCACACCGGAGCCCGCCGGCTCAACGCGACGTCATGCCCATCGCCGTGCCCACCCTGCTCGGGACCGCCGATTCGGCAGCGGGCGCTGCAGGCACGCCCGGAAGCACGAGCGGCTCTGGAATCCCCGGAAGCGCCGACAACTCGGTGAGTTCCGGAAGTACAGGGAGTACAGGTAACGCAAGCACTTCAGGAAGCGTCGGCAAGGCGGGCGACGTCTGCGTCTGCGCCGAGACCTCTGTCGGGGCCTCCGCCGACTTCTCGGTCATGGCCTCGACCAGACCACCAACCGGTGGACCCGCCCTCTCGTCCACCGGCCGAACCACATCGACCCGCACCAGCGGCGCGTCCTCAGCCGCGTGCGCCCGCTCCCCGCAGAGGAACCCGAACCCGAACAACCCGCCCACCAGGACCGCGACTCGCAGCGCGCGCCGCCCCGCGGCCGTACGCGTCACACGCAGTACGGCGGCGAACAGGGCGGCTGGCCAGTTCAAGAGGACGGACTCTCCCGGGCGGCGACTTGACGACGAGCGTCGGGCAACCGCGATCATCTAGGAACAGCGAGGAGCAGGACGAGGCGGCGCCGATCTTCGCACGGCCCTCCCGAGGTCGCGCAAGTCCCCCCGTTCCCGATGCGCGCTCATGCCCCTTTTGCCACCCGAAGACGCCCTCACGTCACTCGGTTCACTCAGCTCACTCGGTTCACGCGGTGTCGGGTATCGGCAACGGGCGCTTCTCGATCGCTGCGGCCATGATGTCCGGGAACAGATCGGGCGTGCAGGCGAACGCCGGTGCGCCCAGCGCCGCGAGTGCCGCCGCGTGCTCCCTGTCGTACGCCGGCGCCCCCTCGTCCGACAGCGCGAGCAGCGTCACGAACTGCACCCCGGACGCCTTCATCGCAGTGACCCGCTTCAGCATCTCGTCGCGTATGCCTCCCTCGTAGAGGTCGCTGATCAGCACGACGACGGTCTCGGCGGGCCGGGTGATCTGCGACTGGCAGTAGGCGAGCGCCCTGTTGATGTCCGTGCCGCCGCCGAGCTGCGTACCGAACAGCACATCCACCGGGTCGTCGAGCTGATCGGTGAGGTCGACGACCGCCGTGTCGAAGACGACGAGCCTGGTGTCGATCGACCGCATGGACGCCAGCACCGCCCCGAACACCGACGCGTACACCACCGACGCAGCCATCGACCCCGACTGGTCGATGCACAGCACGACCTCCTTCTTCACCGACTGGGAGGCGCGCCCGTAGCCGATGAGCCGCTCCGGCACGATCGTGCGGTACTCGGGGAGGTAGTGCTTGAGGTTGGCCGCGATCGTGCGGTTCCAGTCGATGTCGTGATGGCGCGGCCTGCTGATGCGGGCACTGCGGTCCAGCGCACCGGTGAGCGTGGCCCGGGTCCGCGTTGCGAGCCGCTTCTCGAGGTCCACGACCACCTTGCGTACGACCGCTCTCGCCGTCTCCTTCGTCGTCTCCGGCATCGCCTTGTTGAGGGAGAGCAGCGTGCCGACGAGGTGGACGTCCGCCTCGACCGCCTCCAGCATCTCGGGCTCCAGCAGGAGGGCGGAGAGGCCGAGCCGGTCGATGGCGTCCCGTTGCATGATCTGGACGACGGACGACGGGAAGTACGTCCGGATGTCGCCGAGCCACCGCGCGACCGACGGCGCGGACGCCCCGAGCCCCGCCGAACGGTCCCGCCCCGCCCGGTCCTTGCCCCCGTCCCCTCTCCCGTAGAGCGCGGTGAGCGCCCCGTCCATCGCGGCGTCCTGCTTGGAGAGCGCGCACCCGGTACCGTCCGCCGCGTCGCCCCCGAGCACGAGCCGCCACCGGCGCAACCGCTCCTGTGCCGGATCCGCCGACTCGGTCGCCGTCGTCATGTCCCCACCCCCACAAGGTTGTTGTCGTCGACGCCCCCGTCACCCGCGTCCGACGGCCCCAGCAGCAGCCGCAGCACCGGCAGCACGGCATCCGCTCGCCGGGCGTCGAGTTCGGGTGCGAAGCCCGGCAGACCGGCGGCGCCGGCCACCGCGCTCCCCCGCTTCCCCGGACCACGCCGGACCAGTTCCCCCAGGGTTCTGCGCACCCCGGGCTCGTACACCGAGAAGGTCCGCCGCAGCAGGGGCAGCACATCGGTGAACGCCTCCGCCGACACCCCGGTCAGCCAGGCGTCGACCAGCCCGAGCAGCCGTTCGTCGTGCACCAGCAGCATCCCGCCCCCGGAGCCGCCCCCGACGAACCCCTCGATCCACGCTGCCGCGTCCCCCGGCGCCGTCCCGGGCGACAGCACGAGCCCCATGAGGACCGCCGCCTCGTCCTGCGCCAGTTCCCCGTCGTCCAGCAGCAGCCGCGCGGCCCGCCCCCGCACGACTCCGGCCACGCTGTCCCGCGCGGACAACACCCGAAGCACGGAGTGCCAACGGCGCCGCAGCTTGCTGTGCTGTCCCGGCGCGGGGACATCCTCGGCGGCGCCCGCAGGAGCGCCCGGGGAAGCGCTCGGGGATGAGGAGGCAGAGGTGCCACTCGCAGGAGCGTCCTCGGGCTCAGAGGCCCTCGCGGGGCTCTCCGCAGCCACGCCCTCGGAGACGACGCCCGGAGACTCCCCTGCAGCCGCAGTATCTGCCGGGTCTTCCGCCAGAGCCGCGTTCGTGCCCGAGGCTTCCCCGAGCAGTCCCACCGCCCCGTGCACCGCGTCCACATGGCGCCGCATCTCCTCGGCGGCCTCCGTGTCGAGCGCGGCGCAGGCCGGGGGCAGGCCGACGAAGACACGCTCGGCGAGACCCGCCGCGACCCCGGCCAGCGCCCGGGTGTCCGTGCCGCGTACGTCGCCGTAGCGCAGGGACCGGACCAGCGCCGGCAGAGCCTGGGCCAGGTGACCCACGTCGGCGTCCAGGGCCGCGCGGTCGGCGAGGACGCGCATCACCACGGGGAGCGCGTCGGCCAGTTCGGCGAGCAGACAACGCTCGGCGAGTGCGGTCACGTCGGCCAGCGAGCCCGCGCCGACGGCGTCGGCCTCCGCCCTGGCGGTCGCCGCCGAGAGCACGGTCGTCCCCCACACACCGGCCTCGGCGACCCGTACCGCCAGCTCCGGCTCCCACCGCAGCCGCCACGTCTCCCGGAAGGTGCCGGTACTGCCGCGCGACGCCGCCGGCTCGCCCCAGCCGATCCCGAGCAGCCGCAGGCGGTGCAGCAACCGACTGCGTTCGGCGTCGGTGTCCTTGCGCAGGTCGAGCTCCAACTCCCTTTCCAGCGCCTCCGGTTTGAGCCGCAACCGACGCTGAAGCCGCGTCAGGTCCCGCTGCAACGGCACAGCGGGCGCCGCCTGAGGCACCTCCCCGAGCACGTCCCCGACGACGAGCCGGTCCTGCACCAGGGCCAGCGGGACGTCCGAGCCCTCACACATCACCGCCCGCACCGCGTCGGTCGTCTCGGTGAGCCCCGGCAGCGGGCGGCCCCGCATCGCGGCGAGCGTCTCCGCCAGCCGCACCGCCTCGATGACGTGCGCCGAGGAGACCATCCTGTCCTCGTCGCGCAGCAGCCCGGCCACCTTGGTCATCCACCGCTCGACCGGCCGGTCCCGCGCGCCGAACAGATGGCCGTACCAGCCGGGCGAGTCGATGCCCGCCCCGTAACCGCTGGCCCGTGCGAGCCTGCGATGCGTCCACGGCACCCAGGTCACATCCACCTTGACCTTCGGCAGCCCTTTCAGCAGCGCCCGGTCGGCGGCGACGGCGGTCTTCTGCCGCAGCGCGGGCACATGCCATGCCCCGCACACCACGGCCACCGCCCCGTCCCCGAACTCCCGCTGCGCCGAACGCACTTGGAGCCGCATGTACGCCTCCCGCACCGGATCCCGGTCATGGCCCCCGGTTCCGTACACCTCGCGCAGCGCGCCCATCGCCTCTTCGAGCACCTCGAAGGGCGCGAACGCGTCGCCCTCCCCCGTCCCCCGGTGCTCGACGACGTCCTCCCACCAGCGCTCCGGATCGTCGTAACCACCGGTCCGCGCGAGGACGGCGAGCGGATCGACCCGCAGATCGGCATGACCAGCGTGATCGGCATCGCGGGCGGTGTCCGCATCCGGTTCCGGCGAACGGCCGTCGCTTCCCTCGCCCTGGCCCTCGCCCTCGTTCTCGTTCTCGTTCTCCCAGGCCAGCGTGTGCGTGGCCGGGAGGTCGATGAAGCGGGCCGGGACCCCGTGTTCGAGAGCCCAGCGGATCGCCACCCACTCCGGGGAGAACTCGGCCAGCGGCCAGAAGGCCGAGCGGCCCGGTTCGTCCACGGCGTGGGCCAGCAGGGCGACCGGCGGACGCATGTCCTCGTCGGCGGCCAGCGGGATCAGGGCGTCGGCCTCGGGCGGCCCCTCGATCAGTACGACCGCCGGCCGCGCCGCCTCCAACGCTGCCCGCACCGCCCGCGCCGACCCGGGCCCGTGGTGCCGCACACCGAGCAGCAACGGCCCAGCTCCGGCCTCAATGTCCCTCACACCGCCCCCTCCTGTTCCACGACGAGTCGTCGTCACCGACCGCTTCGCTCACGCCACCGACCCGCACGGACACCGAACCGCCTCCCACCGACATCCCGTACACCCGCCCCCGTCCATCCGCGCCCGCAACCACAGCCCGGCTCACGCGCTCACCTCCCGGCACGCGCGGTAGAAGTCCTTCCAGCCGTCGCGTTCGCGGACCACCGCCTCCAGGTACTCCTGCCAGACGACCCGGTCGGCCGCCGGATCGCGGACGACGGCGCCGAGGATGCCCGCTGCGACGTCGGAGGCCCGCAGAACGCCGTCGCCGAAGTGGGCCGCCAGGGCCAGGCCGCTGGTGACGACCGAGATCGCCTCGGCGGTGGACAGCGTGCCGCTGGGCGACTTCAGCTTCGTCCGGCCGTCGGACGTGACCCCGTCGCGCAGTTCACGGAAGACGGTCACGACGCGACGGATCTCGTCGACGCCGTCCGGTACGGCCGGCAGGTCGAGTGAGCGGCCGATCTGGTCGACCCGGCGCGAGACGATGTCGACCTCGGCATCGGCGCTCTCCGGCAGCGGCAGCACCACGGTGTTGAAGCGGCGGCGCAGGGCGCTCGACAGCTCGTTGACCCCACGGTCACGGTCGTTGGCCGTCGCGATCAGGTTGAACCCGCGTACCGCCTGCACCTCCTGCCCCAACTCCGGTATCGGCAGGTTCTTTTCCGACAGGATCGTGATCAGCGTGTCCTGTACGTCGGCCGGGATACGGGTCAGCTCCTCTACCCGGGCCGTCATCCCCTCCGCCATCGCCCGCATGACGGGGCTGGGCACGAGGGCCTCGCGGCTCGGGCCGTGCGCGAGCAGCCGCGCGTAGTTCCAGCCGTACCGGATCGCCTCCTCCGGCGTGCCGGCCGTGCCCTGGACCAGCAGCGTCGAGTCGCCGCTGACCGCCGCCGCCAGGTGTTCGGACACCCAGGTCTTCGCCGTACCGGGCACGCCGAGCAGCAACAGGGCACGGTCGGTCGCCAGGGTCGTGACGGCGACCTCGACGATGCGGCGCGGGCCCACGTACTTCGGTGTGATCACCGTGCCGTCGGGCAGGGTGCCGCCCTGCAGGTAGGTCGCGACGGCCCACGGCGACAGTTTCCAGCGGGCCGGGCGCGGGCGGTCGTCCTGCGCGGCCAGCGCCGCGAGCTCGGCGGCGAAGGCGTCCTCGGCGTGCGGGCGCAGTTCCTCCGTGCCGTTCGCGTGCGCGGACTGCTCGTGACGCGGGTCGACGGATGTCGGTTCAGCGGAAACAGGCATGGCTCGGTCCCCCTCCAGCTCGGCCGGTCTTGGCCCGTTCGGATCTGGTGTCCACACTGCACCACGCCACTGACAATGCGTTCTGACCTGCGAAAATGCCGTTTCTAGCGCTGAGTGGAGATCGCAGCGAGGACCGATTGTCAGTGCCGGGATCTACCTTCGGTGTCATGACTCAGCAGGGGGTGCGCTGGACGGCGGATCAGGTGCTGGCACTGGCGCCTGACGTCTCGTCACGCAAAGCGGGAAGCAAACTCGGCGCGGCCGGGCCGTGGTCGGAGGCCGGCAGTTCTGACGAGGGGACGGTGTGGGGACTGTGCAAGGGCAGTGGCAGCAAGCCGTATCAGACGGTCGTCGACATCGCGGACGCCACCGGGCCCGCGTACAAGTGCAGTTGTCCGAGCCGCAAGTTCCCCTGCAAGCACGCGCTAGGGCTGCTGCTGCTCTGGGCGGGCGAGGACGGCGCGGTGCCGCGAGGGGAGGCCCCGGGCTGGGCGGAGGAGTGGCTGGCGGGGCGGCGGAAGCGCGCGGAGGAGAAACGAGCGGCGGACTCGGCCGGTTCCCCGTCAGGGTCCGGTGATCCGGAGGCCGCGCGGCGCAGGGCGGAGCGCCGCGCCGAGCGGATCACGGCGGGGGCGACAGAACTGGAGCAGCGCCTCGCCGACCTGCTCCGCGGCGGCCTGGCCACCGCGGAACAGGCGGGGTACGGGCTGTGGGAGGAGACCGCGGCCCGGATGGTCGACGCCCAGGCCCCCGGACTGGCCGCACGGGTAAGGGAGTTGGGGGCCATACCGGCGTCCGGTCCGGGCTGGCCGGTGCGGCTGCTGGAGGAGTGCGCGCTGCTCCACCTCCTCGACCGGGGCTGGCTGCGCCGGGACGAGCTGCCGGACGGTCTGGCGGCGACGGTGCGGTCACGGATCGGCCTGCCCGGCTCGGCGGACGGCCCTCCGGTGCGCGACCAGTGGCTGGTCCTCGCCCAATATGAGACGGCGGACGCCCGTCTGACGACCCGCAGGATCTGGCTGCACGGCGCGGAGTCGGGCCGTGCCGTCCTCCTGCTCTCGTACGGAGCGGCCGGTCGCGCCCCCGAACTGGCGCTGCCGGTCGGCCTGACATTCGAGGCCGAGGTGTCCACGTATCCCGGCGCCGGGCAGTTGCGGGCGGCCCTGGGCGAGCGGTTCACCTCGCCCGCGCCGACGGAGCTACGGCCGCCGGGAACGACGACCACGCGCGCGGCGGAGCGCTACGGAGAGGCGCTCCAGGACGACCCCTGGCTGGACTCCTTCCCGGTGACGCTGGACCGGGTCATACCCGTGCCGGACGGCGGCTCCTGGCAACTGGCGGACGCCGAAACCGACTTGGCGCTGCCCGTGGCCCCGTCCGCCGTCGCACACCCGGGCCTGTGGCGCCTCGTCGCGCTCTCGGGCGGGGCCCCCGTCACGGTCTTCGGTGAGTGCGGTCATCGGGGGTTCACTCCTCTGACGGCCTGGCCGGAGGGGGCGGCGGGACAGGCGGTCCCGCTGTGCTGAGGCGGCTCGACGCGCCGCGACTGACGGCGCCACAACTAGCTGACTTGATGACTCGACGACGAAAGGGAATCTTGTGAACGGCAGCAGGGCATCCGTCCCCATGGGCTCGTCGGCCGCCGATGCCTGGGAGGAGCTGGTCACCGCGGCGCTGCTCGGTACCGAGCGACGTACGCCCCCGGGCTGCCCGCCGGGCAGGCAGGCGCCGGGCGCGCTGCTCGACGCGGCGGCCGTGGAGACCGTACGGCGGCGGGCAGGTCTGCAGCCGGCCCCGGCGGCTACGCGGCCGGAGCCCGCCGCGGCGGACCCGCGCCCGCCGCTGCCCCCGGCGGCGGCCCGCCGGTTGTCGCTCCTGCTGGCCGACCGGCCCGGCACCCCCGGCGGCAGCGGTCGCAGGGGCACGGCGCCGGATCTGATGGAGCTGCTGCCCCAGTGGCTCACGGCGGCGAACACGCATGGTTTCGCGGCCCCTGCACAGGTGCTGCCCGCGCTGCTCGACGCGGCCAGGGGACGTACGGATCTGCGTCCGGCGGCGCTGGCGTTCGCGGGACCGCGCGCGCTGTGGCTCGCCCGGCTGAACCCGGACTGGCGGTTCGCCCTGCGCTCGACCCCGGGCGGAGGCACGGCCCTGCCCGGGGCCGAGGAGACGGAGCGGATCCAAATCCTGTGGCAGGAAGGTCTGTTCGCCGAACGCGTCTCCCTCCTCGCGGCGATACGCGCGCGGGAGCCCGCCGCCGCCCGGGAGTTGCTGGAGACGACCTGGCTGACGGAACGCGCCGAGGACCGGCTGATGTTCCTCGACTCGCTTCGCGCGGGACTGCACGCCGAGGACGAGCCGTTCCTGGAGCGGGCGTTGGCCGACCGTAGCCGCAACGTCCGGGCGACAGCGGCGGAGTTGCTGTCCGCGCTGCCGGATTCGGCACTCGCCGCACGGATGGCGGTCCGCGCGGGAGCGTGCGTGGCGCTCGACCACACGGACAGCGCCGACGGCGAGGGCGGCGGTACAAGGGGCGAGCCCTCGCTCGTCGTCGAGGCGCCGCACGAGTGCGACGCGGGCATGGAGCGCGACGGCGTCGTGGCCAAAGCCCCGGCGGGACGCGGTGAACGGTCTTGGTGGCTCGGCCAGTTGGTGGAGGCCGCCCCGCTCGGCTCGTGGCCGGGGCGGCTCGGTGGACGTACGCCCGAGGAGATCGTGGCGCTGCCGGTGGCCGACGACTGGCGGGGCGAGCTGCACGCCGCGTGGTGCCGGGCGGCGGTGCGACAGCGGAACGCCGACTGGTCCCGGGCGCTCCTCGGCACACCCTCGACACCCGAGGCCGGCGGGCCCGGGGCGGTGTCCCTGGCGGAGCGGGCGAAGCTCCTCGCCACGCTGAGCTCCGCCGAACGGGCCGACTGGGTGGCGGAGTTCATCGCGACGCATGGGCTGTCCGAGGCCTTCCAACTGCTCGGGGTGTGCGCGGTGCCGTGGGCTCCGCCGCTCGGGCGGGCAGTGGTCGACGCGCTCAATATCGCCCGGGACGCGGGGAGTTACCCGTGGAGCTTCAGCGGAGTGATGGGGCTCGCGGAACGCTGCCTGGACCCCTCCGAGGCCGGCCGCCTCGACGGCTTGCTGGCAGTACCCGACGAAGGGGAGGATGCGTCACCGGGCGCCGGAAGCTACTGGGCGGAGGCCTTCCAGCGCCTCGTGGGCACGCTGCGCCTGCGCGCGGCCATGGCGGAGGAACTGACAACGGGCGGGTAGGTGGGAGAAGCCTGAGGCACGACCGAGAACCACCCGCACCCCAGGCCCTACGCCAGTACGCACTACGCCCCCGCCGACTCCCGTACGTTCAGCCGCACCCACTCCACGACCGAAGCCGTGGTCGCCCCAGAGGCGATCTCACCGCCGAACACCTTGATGTCCGCCGCGTCGTGCTCCCGCAGGAGGTCGACCACAGCCGCGAAGAGCGTGTTGTGGGCGCCCGAGGGGGTGGAGAGCCCGATCGCGTCGGCGTCCTCCTGGATCGCGGTGCCGACGATCTGCTCGGGGGTCTGGTGGAGGCCGGTGTAGATGACCTCCATACCGGCGTCCCGCAGCGCCCGGGCGATCATCTCGGCCTCGCGGTCGTCCCCGTCGAGCCCCGGCTTCGCCACCACCACGCGGATCGGACCGGCTGCCACACCCATCGCTGCCTCCATGAAGTGAACGAACGTTATGTCCAGCATCCCGTAACCGGCAGTTTCGCGACGGATTCCGAGGGGGAAATCACATGATGGGACACGTTCACCGCGCACCGGTGGGACCGGCGCGAGGGGAGTCACATCGAGGTCGTCGCACCACCGCGTCGCGAGCCGCGCGCCGTGGGGGTGCGGTGCGTCGGAGATGGCACGAAGGGCAGTAAGGGCACGACAGCGGGGAGCTTCGTCGCCATCCGGCAAGGAGCTTCGCCACCCCTTGGCGTCACACACGCCGCACGCCTCACTCGTGCACCACCACCGACGCCACCACCGGCCGCCCTCGTCGCGACCCCCCACGAGGGCACATGGGGGACAGAGAAGTCCTCCCGTGTGCCGACAGGAGGTCGGCCATGAAGGTCATCCGGGCAGCACTGCCCCTGCTTCCACTCTGCCGGCGCGTCCTGCCGAGCAGTCTGACGGGACTCTCCGCTGCGCTGCTCAAGGCGACCGCCCTGGAGATCGCGATCCTGGCGGGACATCTGCTCCTCTATCCGTCGGGCATCGTCCAGGAACGCCGGCCGACGACCCCCGACCCCTCTGCGCTCCCCGGAGACCGCACCACCGCCGCCTCCCTCACCCGCCTGCCGACGGAGCCGAAACCCCCTGTCGTCCTCCTCCACGGCTTCATCGACAACCGCTCCGTCTTCGTCCTGCTGCGCCGCTCCCTCGCCCAGCACGGCCGACAGCAGATCGAGTCGCTCAACTACTCCCCGCTGACCTGCGACATCCGCACCGCGGCCGAGCTGCTCGGCCGGCACATAGAGGAGATATGCAGGCGCACGGGCCAGCCGCGGGTGGACATCGTCGGGCACAGCCTGGGCGGCCTGATCGCGCGCTACTACGTGCAGCGCCTCGGCGGTGACCTCCGCGTCCGTACGCTTGTCACCCTCGGTACGCCGCACTCCGGCACCCGGGTCGTCCCGCTGGCCGACGCGCACCCGATCGTCCGCCAGATGCGCCCCGGCTCGGAGGTCATCGAGGAACTGCGCCTGCCCGCGCCGGACTGCCGTACGCGCTTCGTCAGCTTCTGGAGCGATCTGGACCACGTGATGGACCCGCCGGAGACGGCCTGCGTCGATCACCCGGACCTGTTGGCGCAGAACGTGCAGGTCACCGGCATCGGCCACCTCGCCCTGCCCGTGCACCCCGCCGTCGCAACCGGGATACGGCAGGCCCTGGACGAGAGCGACCACTCCCTCACCGCCGTGGCTCGGACCGACCAGGCCCAAGCCGGCGGACTGACTGTGGCGTGAAAGCGGCTCCGAACGCCACCCACAGGCGGTTCAGGACCGCCGAACAGCCTCCGAGATTCGAACAATCTTCGAACGCCAGGCCAAACCCATGCCCGCAGTCCCCCGAAACACGGCCGAATGCCCGTTTCCCCCAAGCACGAAACCTGCGGAAGATTGTCGTGCCCGCGTACCGCCGGGTACAGTCGCCGCACTGCTCTGCCAGCCCTTGTCGTCGAGGCGAAAGAGAAGTTGGTGAACGAACGTCACCCGTCGGGGACCATGACCACCCCGGCTCCGGCTTCCGATGCCGCGACGGCTCATTACGCGTCGTACGGCACACAGGAAGTCCCTTTCGGTGACTTCACCACGCACGACCCCACCTTCGCCAACGGTTTCGAGGCGGGCATGGGCACGGGTACCGGCACCGGTAATTTCGAAACCGACCCTCTCTTCGGCAACATGCCGGGCGGGGACACCACCGGTTCGTACGACAACTCCCAGTGGTCCACCGGCAGTCACCAGACCCTGAACTACGACCCGTACGCGGCCCAGCACCACGCCGCCCACGACACCGGGGCGTACGACACCACCACCTGGGCGCCCGGCTACGAGCAGCTCGCCGGCATCCCCGCACAGACGACGCCTCCGGGCGGCGACACCAGCGGCAACTGGGATGCGAACGCCTGGCTCCAGCCCGAGCAGGCCGGCCCGGCCGACCAGACCCAGCACTGGGAATGGGGCACGCAGGCCTTCGACTCCGGTGTGTACGACGCCACCCAGTGGAACTCGGACAGCGGCCCGGACGACAGCACGTCGGCCCCGTCCACCGAGTACGACCACGCGCATGAGCACGAGTACGACCAGCAGGCCACCACGATGTTCGAGCAGGTCACGGACATGGTGGACGCAGCGGAGTACGACCGGCACGCCCTCGCCGACGACGAGTCGGATCCCTTCGCCGACGGCGAGCTGCCCGCCGAGGCTTCGCTTCTCGACGGCCAGGAAGAGGCCCCGGGCGTGCTGCCCGGAGCCGGGCGCGCGGCGTCCCGTACGGCTGCACGCAACGCGGGCCGGTCCCGGCGTCGACCCCCGGCCAAACGTTCCGCCCTGCTGACCATCGCCGTTCCGTCCGCCTGCGTGATGGGGGTCGCGGGTATCGCCGCCGCCTCCGTGGGCGGGATGAGCGGTGACAGCGAGCAGAACACGACGGCATCGGCGCCGGACGGTGTCGCCGTGAAGCCGTCCACCGCGAACAACAAGCTGGACTCCCAGCTGGAGAGCCTCTCCGCGGGCGCCGACGACTTCGCCGACCGGGCCAGCCGTACGCAGGAACGTATCGACCTCAAGGCCCAGCAGCTCGCCGACAAGAAGGCGGCGGCGGCGGAAGCCGCCCGCAAGGAGCGACTGCGCCCGAAGTACGCCCTCCCGGTCCAACAGCGCGGCCTCAGCGCCTACTTCGGCCAGGCCGGCATCAACTGGATGTCCGTGCACACCGGGATCGACTTCCCCGTCTCGTACGGCACGACGGTGATGGCCGCGACCGACGGCACCGTACGGACGCAGTGGAACAGCGCCTACGGCAACATGATGATCCTGACCGACAAGGACGGCACGGAGACGTGGTACTGCCACCTCTCCACCTACCAGGTCCCGTCCGGTACGACGGTCAAGGCCGGCGATCCCATCGCGTACTCCGGGAACTCCGGCAACTCGACCGGCCCGCACCTGCACTTCGAGGTACGGCCCGCAGGCGGCTCGGCGATCGACCCGCTCCCGTGGCTGCGCAGCCACGGCCTCGACCCGACGTAGTTCCTGTCCGGTCCGGTCCCTTTCCCCTGCCTGGTTACCGGCGTGACCCGGGCATCTCGACGATGCCCGGGTGCCCCGTCACAACTTCTCCACCGGCGCGTACCGCAGCAGCAGCCGCTTCGGCTTGGCCTCGCCGAAGTCGACCGTCGCCTCGGCGTTCGAGCCCGTGCCGTTGACACCCACCACGGTGCCCAGCCCGAACTGGTCGTGCGTGACCCTGTCCCCCACCGCCAGCGCGACGACCGGCTTCTCGACACCGCCCCGGCGTGTGGCGAAGCCGGCCGCGCCCGAGGCCGCGGAGCGCGAGCGCGAGGACGACAGCGAGGACGTCACCCCGGAGGCCGGGCCCGAGGACGTGGCCGGAGCCATCGCGCCCGTGCGCTTCCACTCCAGATGGGCCGCCGGGATCTCCTCCAGGAAACGCGAGGGCGGGTTGTACGACGGCTGCCCCCACGCGCTGCGCAGTGACGAGCGCGTCAGGTACAGCCGTTCACGCGCGCGCGTGATGCCGACGTACGCGAGCCGCCGCTCCTCCTCAAGTTCCTTGGCCTGGCCGAGGGCACGCATGTGCGGGAAGACGCCGTCCTCCATGCCGGTCAGGAACACCACGGGAAACTCAAGGCCCTTGGCGGTGTGCAGGGTCATCAGGGTGATGACGCCGGAGCCGTCGTCGTCCTCGTCGGGGATCTGGTCCGAGTCGGCGACCAGCGCGACCCGCTCCAGGAACGCGGCGAGCCCGGCCGGGGCCGGCGGTTCGCCGTCCACGGGCTGGTCCTGGTCCGCCTCGCCTGCTTCCCCAGCCGCCGCTGATTCCTGCTCGAACTCCAGGGCGACCGCGGCGAGTTCCTGGAGGTTCTCGATCCGGGTCTCGTCCTGCGGGTCGGTCGACGCCTGCAACTCGGCGAGGTAGCCCGTGCGTTCGAGGACGGCTTCCAGTACGGTCGCCGGGCCGGCGCCCGACTCCACGATCGTCCTCAGGTCCTCCATCAGCGTGTTGAACCGCTTGACCGCGTTGGTCGACCGCGAGGCCATTCCGTACGCCTCGTCCACGCGCTTCAGCGCCTGCGGGAAGCTGATCTTCTCGCGCTGGGACAGCGCGTCGATCATCGCCTCCGCGCGGTCGCCGATGCCGCGCTTGGGGACGTTGAGGATGCGGCGCAGCGGCACCGAGTCCTCCGGGTTGGCGAGGACGCGCAGGTAGGCCAGGACGTCCCGGACCTCCCTGCGCTCGTAGAAGCGGACGCCGCCGACGACCTTGTAGGGCAGGCCGACGCGGATGAAGATCTCCTCGAAGACACGGGACTGGGCGTTCGTCCGGTAGAAGACGGCGACGTCTCCCGCCTTCGCGTCGCCCGCGTCCGTCAGCCGGTCTATCTCCTCGGCGACGAACTGCGCCTCGTCGTGCTCCGTGTCGGCGACATAGCCGGTGATGCGCGCGCCCTCGCCCGCGTTGGTCCACAGGTTCTTGGGGCGGCGCGACTCGTTGCGCTCGATGACCGCGTTGGCGGCGCTCAGGATCGTCTGCGTGGAGCGGTAGTTCTGTTCGAGCATGATCGTCGTCGCGTCCGCGTAGTCCTCCTCGAACTGGAGGATGTTGCGGATCGTCGCGCCCCGGAAAGCGTAGATCGACTGGTCGGCGTCACCCACCACGCACAGCTCGGCGGGCGGCAGGTCGTGCTCGCTCGGCGGTACGTCGGCGTCGTCGCCGGTGTGCTCGGCGGTGCCGACGAGTTCCCGTACGAGCGCGTACTGGGCGTGGTTGGTGTCCTGGTACTCGTCGACGAGGACGTGCCGGAAGCGGCGGCGGTAGTGCTCGGCGACGTCCGGGAAGGCGCGCAGCAGGTTGACCGTCGTCATGATCAGGTCGTCGAAGTCGAGCGCGTTGGCCTCACGCAGCCGCGACTGGTACATCGCGTACGCCTGGGCGAGGGTCTTCTCGAAACCGTCGCTCGCCTGGGCGGCGAAGTCCTCCTCGTCGATCAGCTCGTTCTTCAGGTTGGAGATCTTCGCGCTGAAGGACTTGGGCGGGAAACGCTTGGGGTCCAGATCCAGATCGCGGCAGACGAGCGCCATCAGCCGCTTGCTGTCGGCGGCGTCGTAGATGGAGAAGGAGGAGGTGAAGCCGAGCCTCTTGCTCTCCCGCCGGAGAATCCGCACGCACGCGCTGTGGAACGTCATCACCCACATGGCGTTCGCGCGCGGGCCGACGAGGTGTTCGACGCGCTCCTTCATCTCGCCGGCGGCCTTGTTGGTGAAGGTGATCGCGAGGATCTGGCCGGGGTGGACGCCCCGCTCGCCGAGCAGATACGCGATGCGGTGCGTGAGCACACGTGTCTTGCCGGAGCCGGCGCCCGCCACGATGAGCAGAGGGGTGTCGGCGTGCACGACGGCCGCGCGCTGGTTCTCGTTCAGCCCGTCCAGGAGCGCGGCCGGGTCGACCACCGGGCGGGGGGCGCCGTCGCGGTAGTACGCGTCCCTGTCCGGCGGCGCGTCGAACTTCCCGCCGAACAGGTCGTCCGGAACGGGCTCCGGCACATGCTCGTCCTCGGGCGGCGGCGGGGGTTCCTCCTCGCGGGCCCGAGGGCCCTGGAGGTCCGCCAGGAAGCTGTCGTCAAAGAGGCTGCTCATCGCTCTCCGAGTCTAGGCCTCCCCACTGACAGCCCGCCCCCACCCCGAAAACATCCCCCGGTATCCGCGCCGGACGACCGGGCCTGTCCGGACAGCGGTTCCGAAACAGGGCCAACTCCGCAATTCACCGGCTACTGCCACAGACCATTTCTGATTGATCACAGTGAGCCATGTTTAGGACCAAGGTCACAAAAACGTATCGGACATAACGGTCACCAACCTTCACAGGAACCACACCTGTTGGTTAGCGTGCCGTAAGGCCGCACGACCCCCACCGGCGAACATCGCCGGGCCGCGCGGCCTCCGCCGAGTCCGATCGTGCCGCCCTGCGGCAGGAGCCGGGGACCCACCGAGCACTTGGGGTGAATCGGTCCGACTGCCGTCCAGGGCAAGGACCGTAGGGCAATCCTTCCGAACTACCCGCCCGAACCCGACAGCTAACCCGGTAGGCGGAACGTGGAAGGAGTCGCCTCCCTTGGCGTCGTCGCACCGCAAGTCGCGTCCTACGGGAACGCGCGTAGCAGGCATACAAACCCCAGCCTTCGCCACGGCGGCCCTGACCGCCTCCGTAGCCCTGCTGACGCAGACCGCCAACGCCGCGCCCGCGGAGCCCAGCACGCCCCCGGCGCCCTCGGCCGACGACCGGCCGAGCATGGAGGAGGTCGAGGCGGAGGACGACGACCTCTACCACAAGGCCGAGTCGGCCGCCGACGTGTACAACGCCGCCAAGGAGAAGGCCACCAAGCAGCAGGCGCGCGTCGACGCCCTGATGGACGACGTGGCCCACCGCACCCAGAAGGTCAACGACGCGCGCGCGGAACTGGGTTCCGTCGCCACCGCCCAGTACCGTACGGCGACCTTCCTGCTCGCGGACGACCCGCAGGACTACCTCGACCAGAACCAGCTGATGGGCCGTCCGACCGCCCGCCAGAAGGACGCGGCCGATGACTACGTCACCCAGCAGGCCGAGACGACGCGGAAGCGCCAGAAGGCCGCTGCGGCCCTCGAGTCGCTCACCGAGTCCCAGGACGAGCTGCAGACGACCAAGACCGCCGTCCAGACGAAGCTGGTGCAGGCCCGCCGGCTGCTCTCCCGCCTCACCGCCGAGGAGAAGCTGCGGCTCGCGGCGATCGAACGGGAGAAGCAGGCGCGGGCTCGCCGCCAGGCGCAGGAACTCGCCGAGCAGCAACAGACGGCGGCGGAGCAACAGCGCCGAAATGAAGCAGCGGCAGCGGCTGCGCAGCAGTCGATGGGCAGCACCGCCCCGGACATGTCGACGACGATCCCCGACTCCTCGTACGCCACCAAGGCCGAGAAAACCCTGGCCTTCGCGCGCGCACAGGTCGGCAAGCCGTACGTCTGGGGTGCGACGGGTCCGGACTCGTACGACTGCTCGAGCCTCACCCAGGCCGCCTGGAGGGCTGCCGGAGTCACCCTCCCGCGCACCACCTACGACCAGGTGAACGCGGGCACGACGGTCTCCTTCTCCGACATCCAGCCGGGTGACCTGGTCTTCTTCTGCGACGACATCAGCCACGTCGGCCTGTACATCGGCAACGGCATGATGATCCACGCCCCGAAGCCGGGTGCGTACGTCCGTGAGGAATCGATTTTCTACGACGGCGAGTCGACGATCCACAGCGTGGTGCGCCCGGCCTGACGCACAGCGGACGGGAGGTCCGGTCTGTTCAGGCCAGGTCAGGTCAGGTCCAGAGCACGGCGATGAAGATGTTCGCTGTGGTGAACAGGCCGACCAGCCCGAACAGCCGCTTGTCCACGGTCTCGTCGTCCCGCTTCACGTAGACGAGGCCGAGGATCACGATCAGCAGGGCCAGCTTCACAGCGATCTTGATGTTGTTGACCGGCTGGTCGTCGGCCTGGTTGAGACCCACCAGGGCGACACCGGTGACCAGCATGGTGAAGGCGCCGTGCAGCATCGCGGGCACGAAGCGGGCCACGCCCTGCCCCAGCGCCTTCAACTGGGTGAGAAACCCGCCCAGGAGCGAGGCGATGCCGATGATGTGCAGGCCGACGAAGAGATGGATGAGTACGTCCATGAGCCCGGAGCCTAGCCAGCGGCGCCCACGCCGTACGACACCGGGCCAGGCGTACGGCGTTCGCGAGGCGTAGCCACGGCGCCCGGAGACCTCGCATATATGCACCCCATAGCACCGTGTCACCCCCACGTGCCCCGTGAACCTCCGCATCGGTCAGCCGTCTGCGTGAAGTCGGCGGCGCCGGAACTGGATCACGGTCGCATGCGGTCACCCGGTGATCGACTGAAGCCAGTTCCGTACATGGCGTTACCCCCGCGCCCCACTCAGGTTTAGCGTCCTCCACCAGGTGCCCGGCTCCCCACCGCCGCCCGGGCCAGGGGCGGCAGTCGGACACCACCGCCGAGAAAGTCCGGCGGCGGACCGCTCCCCCTGTGCGAGCCGCCGCCGGACGCGCAACCGCCCTCCTGGGTCCGCTTCCCAGGCAGCCGTCCGGCGGTGACCGCAGTGGCGGTCGTACGAAAGGACGTGACACCCCGGTGGCAGCGCACCGCAAGCCCCGACAGCGCTCGCTCAACGGCAATACGGCCCGCACCGCCGCGACGATCGCCCTCGCGGGCGCGGCGACGGCGACGGGCTTCGACGGCATCGGGTACGCCGAGCCACAGCTGACCTCCGCGCAGGTCGAGGCCAAGGTGCACAAGCTGTACGAGGAGGCGGAGGTCGCCACCGAGAAGTACAACGGTTCGAAGGAGAAGGCCGATCGGGCGGAGCGGCGGCTGGGCACCCTGCGGGACGAGGCGGCGCGCAAGGAGGAACGGCTCAACTCGGCTCGGGAGGCGCTGGGTTCGATGGCCGCGGCACAGTACCGCTCCGGCGGGCTCGACCCCTCGCTGCAACTCGCCCTCTCCGAGGACCCCGACGGCTATCTGGACGGCGCCGCGTTCGCCGAACGGGCGGGCAGCAGACAGGCGTCGAACGTGGCCCGGGTGCGCGAGCAACTGCGGGAGATCGAGCAGCTCCGCGGGGCCGCCCACGTCGAACTGACCTCCCTCAAGGCCCGCCAGGCCGAGCTGAACCACCACAAGAAGACCGTGACGGGAAAGCTGGGTGAGGCCCGCCGACTGCTGTCCCGCCTCAGCACGGAGGAACGCGCCCGGCTCACGGCGGAGGGCGCCAGTGGCGACGGCGGCTGGGGCGGAGAGCACGCCTCACGGTCGTCGGCGGGTGCCCGGGAGGGCCTGGGGGCGCCAGGGACAACTGGAGCCACTGGGGCGTCCGGCGCTTCCGGGACGTCCCGGGCTTCCGGAGTGGCCGAAGCACCCAACTCGCGTGCGGCCGCGGCTGTTTCCTACGCCTACCAGAAGCTCGGCAGCCCCTATGTCTGGGGCGCCACCGGGCCGGACGCCTTCGACTGCTCGGGCCTCATCCAGGCCGCGTACCGCTCCGCGGGCATCTCCGTGCCCCGCACCACCTACGCCCAGATCAACGCCGGCCGGCGTGTCTCACAGTCCGAACTCCTCCCTGGCGACCTGGTGTTCTTCTACTCGGGCATCAGTCATGTGGGCATCTATGTGGGCCGTGGCCAGATGATCCACGCCCCGAACCCGTCGGCGCCGGTACGGGTGGCACCTCTGGACGAGATGCCGTTCGCGGGAGCCACGAGGGTGGTGTGAGGCAGGGCCCGGCCTTGGCCTAGACGAGACGCCGTGCCGTGGCCCACCGCGTCAATTCGTGCCGGTTCGACAACTGGAGCTTCCTGAGCACTGCCGACACATGCGACTCCACCGTCTTCACGGAGATGAAGAGCTGCTTGGCGATCTCCTTGTACGCGTAGCCCCTGGCGATCAGCCGCAGTACCTCTCGCTCGCGCTGGGTGAGACGGTCGAGGTCCTCGTCCACCGGCGGAGCGTCGGTGGACGCGAACGCGTCCAGGACGAACCCGGCGAGGCGCGGCGAGAACACCGCGTCGCCGTCCTGGACGCGGAAGATCGAGTCGACGAGGTCCGTGCCGGTAATCGTCTTCGTGACGTATCCCCGCGCGCCGCCGCGGATCACGCCGATGACGTCCTCCGCGGCATCCGAGACGGACAGCGCGAGGAAACGGACCGGCTGGGTCGCGTCGGCCATCAACGGGGCACAGCGGCGCAGCACTTCGACACCGCCACCGCCCGGCAGATGGACGTCGAGGAGGACCACCTCGGGCCGGGTGGCGGTGATGACGGTGACCGCCTGGTCGACGTCGGCGGCCTCGCCGATCACCTCGACGCCGGTCCGCTCGGTCTCCCCGATCTCGGCCTGAACACCCGTACGGAACATACGGTGGTCGTCGACGAGCACCACACGCACCCGCCGCCCGACCGCGTCACCACTGCCGCCGACGGCGGCGGACTCGCCGACCTGTCCGGCCACGGCATCCGCCGTCGGCTCGGCAGGTGCCGTCGGCTCGCCCGACTCCGCCGAACCGGCCGAACCGGTCTGCCTGTTGTCCCCGTGCGCCTCGCTCATGACGTGCTCTCCGCCCTCTCCATCTCCAGCTCGACCTCCGTGCCGCCGCTCGGTACCGCGCGCAGTCGCGCCGTACCACCGTGACGCTCCATACGGCCGATGATCGATTCTCTGACGCCCATGCGGTCGACGGGTATGGAGTCGAGGTCGAAGCCGGGGCCGCGGTCCCGGACGGACACGAAGACCGTCCTGCCCTCGACCTCGGCGTAGACCTGCACCGCGCCGCCCTCGCCACCGTACTTGGCGGCGTTCACCATCGCTTCCCTCGCGGCCTGCATCTGTGCGCCGGTTCTGTCGTCGAGCGGGCAGTCACCGACGACCACCACCTCTATGGGGACACCGTGTTTGTCCTCGACCTCGGCCGCGCTGCGCCGCACAGCTTCGGCGAGGGTGCCGGGTTCGTCGTCCTCTTCCTTTCCGGTGCCCGCCGGTTTGTAGAGCCAGTTGCGCAGTTCGCGCTCCTGTGCGCGGGCCAGGCGGCGCACCTCGTTCGCGCTCTCCGCGTTGCGCTGGATCAGGGTCAGGGTGTGCAGCACCGAGTCGTGCACATGGGCGGCGACCTCCGCGCGCTCCTGGGCGCGAATGCGCATCAGGCGCTCCTCGGAGAGGTCCTGGGTCATACGGACGAGATACGGACCGGCCAGCAGCGCCGTCCCGACCAGCACCGCGAGCGCTGCCTGCAGTACCGAGCCGAGGTGGGCGGCGGAGCCCTGCAGGACGAAGACGCCGGACACGCCCGCCGTGACCAGCATGACGCCGGCCGCGGCTCGGACGAGGGTGAGCGTGCGCCGACGGCCACCGACCTCCATCCAGCGGGCCCGCCGCGAGTTGTCCGCCTGGCGCCAGACCAGGGCGACGCCGGCGGCGACGAGCACGGTCGGGAACAGATAGGCCTTGGCGCCTCCGCCGAGATTCACATTGCCGACGAACACCATGGCCACGACGACCATGAGGAGCAGGGCGACGATCTGCCCCTTGTCCGGCTTGCGGGCGACGAGTCTGCGGCGGCCGTCGAGCGAGGTCTCGGTGCTGACGAGGGACGGGGGCCGCTGGGCCTCGACGCCGCCGACACCGAGCGGGACGAAGAACCAGAAGGCCGCGTACAGCAGCGCACCAAGTCCGTCCGCCATGAACAAGCCGACGAACATGAGGCGCAGCCAGATCACGGGCAGCCCGAGGTGCCCTGCGAGCCCTCGCGCCACGCCTCCGAGCCAGCGTCCGTCGCTGCTGCGGTAGAGCTTGCGCGGGGGCCGCGGTTCGACGAGTGGCAACGCTGCGGCATCCGGCATGCCATCGATGTTCACACGCCCGGCGGGCCCGGGCATCAGGGTCGGCCCCCGAGACTCCCCTGATCTTCGAGCCTCCCTTCCCTCGAACGTTTCCCCCGCCCTCTCTCAGGGCCGATATCAGGGTTCACCCAGGGTCATTCCGGCTGCCGCCGGGCCGTCTCAGGCGCCACCATGGACGCATGACAGATCACGCACACGCCGCGACGGGTCCGGGACCCGGCTCCGGCCCGCGCCCCACCCCGGGCGCCGGGCCGCAGGATGCCGCACCCGCCGCGGCGACCCCGCCCACGGAGAAAGGGGAACCGCGCGCGCCCGAGCACCCGGACACGGGCGCACGAGCGGACAGGGGTTCAGGTGCGGGCGCGGAAGCGCACGCGAGTTCCCACACCTCTGCGGCATCCCCCACGGCTGCCACGGCTGCCAGCGCCGACGAGCAGTTGCCGGCCAGGTTCCGGCGCGACCGACGTCAGAAGATGCTGGGCGGCGTGTGCGCGGGGCTCGGGCGGACGTGCGACATGGACCCGGTGATCTTCCGGATCACGCTCGCGGTGCTCTCCGCGACCGGCGGTATCGGCCTCATCTTCTACGGCTTCGCCTGGCTGATCGTGCCGTACGACGACGAGGAGGAGAACGAGGTCCGCAAACTGCTCACCGGACGCGTGGACGGCCAGGCGCTGGCGGCCGTGCTCTTCGCTCTGGTCGGCTGCGGTGTGTTCCTGACGATGTTGAAGAACGGCGGGGTGCTCTCCTTCGCCGTCATACTGTCCATTCTCCTCGCGGGCGCCGGCTACTGGTCGCGCAACCGCGGCGCCCCCGACCCCGACCCACTGGCCGCCCAGGCCGTCGCCGACGCCCCACCCGAGGCCCAGGCGCCCCCGGTCCCCTCCGCCTACCCGTCCTGGTGGCGCGACCCCATCGTCAAGGACGGCACCCACGTCGGCGGTACGGGTTATCTGTGGGGCCCCCACGACACCCGCGACCGGGACATCTCGGCGGCGGTCAACATCACCCACGGCAACTACGGCGGACTCCATCCGGGCATACGGGCCTCCTGGCCCAGCCAGCCGAAGCCGCGCGGCCCACGCTGGATCGGCGGCTGGATCCTTCTGCTCGCCCTCCTCGCCGGTTTCCTCGGTACCGCCGTGAAATGGGACGACGAGGCACTCGCCACCAGCTTGCAGACCGGCCTGGCCTGCGCGCTCACGGTGTTCGGCGTCGGCATCGCGGTCAGCGCGTTCCTCGGTCGTACCGGAGCGGGATCGATCTTCCTGGCGATCATCACGGCGGCCCTGCTGGCGGGCTCGGCCGCCCTGCCCAAGGACGTCAGCACCCACTGGGTGCGCACGCAGTGGGCGCCGACCACGGTGGCAGAGGTTCTACCGAGGTATGACCTCGGTACGGGCGTAGCCACGCTGGACCTGACCGGGCTACGCCTCACCAAGGGGCAGACGGTGACAACGGCGGTCGAGGTGGGCGCGGGCCGGATCGAGGTGATCGTGCCGAAGGGCGTCACAGTGCGGGCGGACATCGAGGTGGGCATAGGTGACATCCAGTTGCCCGGCGAAGACAGACAGGACGTGGACGTGGCACCGGGTAAGCACAAGCAGGTCACGCTGTCGCCGACGAGCGGGAGCGCCAACGCGGGCACGGTCGACATCGACCTCGAAGTCGGCCTGGGACAGGCGGAGGTGACCCGTGCTACGTCATGAGTTGCAGCCCGGAAAGCTGATCGCCGGCCTCTTCGTCACCATCGCCGGCGTCACCTATGTGGGCGACGCGGGCGACGCCTGGGAGACACCCTGGTTCGCGGTGATCCCACTCCTGGTGTTCGGCCTGACCCTGGCAGGTGTGGTGGCCCTTCTGACCGGGGCGATACGCCGCCGCACAAGGTCTCGCCGCGCGGCGGCACCCACCGACGACGCGACGGATACGGCAGGACCGACAAGGCCACCGAAGGTACCCAACTGAACCGACCGGCCCGCCGCCCGCCGACACGCTCACGCGCGCCGACTTCCCCATCACCTGACCACCTGACCACCTGCTAGCGATATCCCCCGGACCGCTGCCGCCGTCGTGCCCGTAGGGCGGCGTCCACGGAGAAGACGGACGCGCCGGCGAGGACCAGGGGGAGCCAGGCCATCAGGTAGGGGAGATCACTTGCGTACTGCTGTTGCAGGGTCATCATCCATGAAGCCTGTGCGTGTACTGATCGCCCTCAGGATCAGCAACGAGACCGATGCATCCACCTCGCTGAAACGACAGCTCCAGGACTGCACGGCCTACGTGAACGAGAGGCAGCATCTCGGCTGGCAGGTAGTAGGCGTAGCCAGAGACGCTCACATCTCCGCCACCAAGTCACACCCCTTCAAGAGACCAGAACTCGGGGAGTGGCTGAACAACCGGGCGCCAGAGTTCGACCTGTTGCTGTTCTGGAAGATGGACCGGTTCGTCCGCAAGGTCGTCGACATGCAGGA
The DNA here is from genome assembly GCF_010548275.1 of Streptomyces sp. SID12488. GTDB lineage: Bacteria > Actinomycetota > Actinomycetes > Streptomycetales > Streptomycetaceae > Streptomyces. The sequence goes on along the minus strand of NZ_JAAGLT010000003.1, from coordinate 151,877 downwards.
CATGATCAAGTGGGCGACTGCACACGGCGGCAAGGCCTTGGTTTCGGTCAAAGAACCTGTGCTCGACATGATCGGCCCATTCCGGCACGTCATCATCGACCTGTTCGCGGCTATCGCCGAGACCGAAGCGCAGAACATCTCCATGCGAGTGAAGTCGTTCCAGAGCTACGCCAAGTCAAAGAACGTCTGGGCTAAGGGCAACCCTCCCTACGGTTACGAGTCCTTCCGTGACACCGATGGCGCGATGAGGCTTCGAGTTCGGGAGAATCAAAAGCAAGCCATCCGGGAGATGTACAAACGAGTAGTCGAGGACGGGGAGCCTTACTCGACCATCTGTGACGACTTCACCACCAGAGGGGTTCCCTCTCCTGCGGGCGAGAGAACGTCCGAGCGCCGAAAGAAAAACGGCACGTCTATGCCCGTGTGGCGGAGCCGCACCATCACTAACATTCTGAGGTCAGAAACCATCCTCGGCTGGAAATGCGAGGAGGTGAAGGTTCCCGGAAAGAAGTACGGGGTATCGCAAGCCATCCTCACTTCCGAGGGGAAGATCCGGATGGCAGACCCCATTCTCACAGACGACGAATGGGCGAAGCTCCAAGATGAGATGAACGGACGCCCCGGTGCCGCCCGTCGCTCCACCAAGAACACGACCGCCTATCGCGGAGTTGTGCTCTGCGGCGGATGCGGCAAGAACCTGTATCTATTCAACCCGGAGAGACAGCAAGGCAAGCCGGTGTATCGATGCAATAAAGCAGCGAATCGGGAGTCCTGCGGCAAGGGGTACGCCTTCCGCGCCGAGAAGGTGGAGGAGCTTGTCGAGACGATGATCCTCGGAACCATCGGGGACTTCCCTATGCACGAGCGTCACTACGTAAAGGGGTCGAACAACTCTCAGAGACTCCGGGAGATCGAAGAGTATGTAACGGAACTACAGAGATCTCTCCGCCCCGGCGGCAAGAACTCATCGGGATTCGCAAAGAAAGCCACAGAGGAAGAGATTGCAGCCCTCTATGAGGAACATGACTCTCTGACAGCCGAAGGAGACAAGCCGGATAGATACGAGTACCGGGACACCGGGGAGACCTTCCGTCACATGTGGGAGAGGAACAAAGGAAATGAGGTCGAGAGAACACGTCACCTGTTGAAGGCAGGAATCACCATCCGGCTAAATCCCCTCACCAAGGGAGTCTCCAACACCACCGACTTCGGTGGAGAAGTGGACCTAGGAAACCGAAGTGAGCCATTCACTATTCACTGACTCAGAGGGCATCCCTCTTGAGCGGGGATGCCCACCAGTACCAGTGACTCCTGGAGGCTCTTTTCGTGGGGGGTATATACAACCCCCCACATAAATAATGTACGCGTCCTTTGTTCAGCTCCGGGACAGCAGCCTGAGCATCTGAGAGCAGGGCCACACCACGCGCGGCCGACAGCACCCTCAGGGGGACCACACAGGGCGAGGGGCAGCGTGGTCAAAGATCGTTTATTCCGCATCGGGAATAGTTCGGTTCCGGCATGGACGAGGAACAACAGCCTACGTAGCGTCGATCAGCAAGAGCCCCAACAGGGGTCACAGACGAGGGGGCACCATGGCGCGTGAAGAACTGACCCGTCTCACCGGCAAGCTCGACGGACCCAACTGCGATGACGACGACTGCCCAAACGTCTACCGCACGGCAAGCGGCTCCATCGTGGTCCAGGGGGACGTGTCCAGCGCCTTCCAGCCGCCCAGGGGTGAGGCTCTGGTAGAGATCCCCGAAGCAGTGCTCAGGGAGGCCGTACGTGCTCTTGGATGGTGACGAGTGGCGCAGGACATTCGACGCCTACGAACGTGACGCATGGCGGTTCGAGGCTCAGCCCACCTACACCATGCCAAAGGAGACCGAGAACGTTGCTCGGTTCCTTCGGGGGGAACCCAAGCCTGCCGATCACAACTCACGCTGGCATGAGCGCGTTCACGGCTACGCGGCATCGGGACGGAGCATCGGGCGAGTACGGATCGTACGACGACCGTTGACGGACTATCAGCGATACCAATTCGCTTGGGGAATCCCCGGGAACATCCAAGCTGGGGAGGATATGCGCATCCTCGATGTCACAGACGATGACTATGGCCTGCCGCTCTCGGGAACCGACTGGTGGATGTTCGACGAGACGCAAGTGGTGCGCCTCAACTTCCGCCCAGACGGGACACAGATCAACCGTGAACTGTTCACTGGAGACATCGCTCCGTATCTGGAGTGGAAGCGCATAGCTCTGGCCCACTCCGTACCGTTCTTCGAGTACGCGAAAGAAGCCGAGTGACGAGTGACGTTCGAGCCCGAGCAGCTAGGGCAGTCGAGGACTGATCTGGCAGAAAAGCTCCGCGAGTTGCGTAAGCGAGCCGGTCTCACGGGAGATCGGCTCGCAAGGCGCTGCAACATGTCCCAGAGCCAGATCAGCAAGTTCGAGACCGGCAAGAAGACACCGAAGCTGGTCGACGTCGAACGAATCCTTCGCGCCCTGGACGCTCCCCCTGAGTTGGTTACAGAGGTTACCGCCCTTGCTCGGATCGCCAACACCGAGTGGCAGGACAAGCGCTCTTCCTGGCGCAGAGGGATGGAGAAGCGTCAGACGGAGTTGGCCTCACTGGAGTCTGAAGCGACAGAGCTGCGGTACTTTCTGCCAGCGATGATCACAGGGCTGTTGGCGACACCGGAGTACATCCGCGCCAGCCTGAGCCACACGCCGGGCGACCCTTCCAAGACCATCACGAGGAAACTGGAGCGTCAGGCAGTTCTCTACGACACGACGAAGACGTTCACGTTCCTCCTCACGGAACAGGCAGTGAGGTGGGCAGTCGTCCCTCACTCCGCCCTGGCCGTTCAGATTGACCGCCTCACGTCAGTCTCCCACCTCCCCAACATCCGCATGGGAGTTATCCCGATGGGCACGGTGATACCACGCGGACCGATGAACACCTTCAGCGTCTATGACGACCGATTGGCCACGGTCGAGAACTTCACTGGCCGCATGGTCTTTCGTGATCCCCGTGACATCTATGAGTACCTTGCCGTCTTTACCTCGTTCGAGCGTCACGCTCTATTCAGAGGTGAAGCAAGGGAGTTTCTTGAGCAGTGTGCAGACCGCTATCGATGATCTTTAGTCAGCAACGGGAATATTGATCGGCGTTGCTCGCCAACCGGTGGACCATGGATGGGTCACGAAACCGGGGAGGACTGATGGCGAGGACACGGCAACCTCAGGGCTACGGGCTCAACGAACTGCCGCCAGAGCCAAGAGCGGTACCAGGATGCAGCGTCTGTCTCGACATCTGCGTACGTCGAAAGAATTCCCAGTCGAGAAGCGACTACAGCGCCATCTCTGATGCGAACGTCAAGCTGCGCCAGCATCACGCCGAGGCACACAACTCATGAGCTCCGAGAAAGCGGTTGGACTCTTCGACGACCGCCCCTTGATGACCATGCGGGTCTCCCGCGACTCAGGGAAGACCTGGGAACCTGAGCGAACCGTGTCCACGGCGGACGACCTTCAGCCCCTCATCACCCCGGCTTGGCCTCCCTGTCAGTGCACGCGATGCACGAAACGCGGCAAGTCCTGAAACCCGTACAGCGCCGAAGGAACCTACCCCTGCGGTCCACGCCAGGTAACTCCACCCTCATTACCCCCGGTGCACGCCGCCGGACACCCCGGGTCGTGTCTCAGAAACCTTGGTTTACGAGACGGAGGCAACGAGCGCCACAGAGACCCCCAGAGGTGCCCAAAAGTCGTCTCACAACTATTCGAAGTGGCTGATGTTTTGAGACGCGTTATGAGACAGTCGAGGTGTGACGACGAACACCACCACCGGCCACCTCATCGGCTACGCCCGAGTCTCAACCGACGACCAGGACGCACAGCTTCAGGGAGATGCGCTCACCGAGGCGGGATGCTCTCGGATCTTTGAAGACAAGGCATCAGGCAAGAACACCGATCGCCCTGAACTGACAGCCGTACTCGACTACCTGAGGGCGGGAGACACTCTCGTCGTCTGGAAGCTCGACAGGCTTGGCAGGTCCCTCATCGACCTTGTGGGCATCGTGGACGGCCTGAGAGGCCGTGGCGTTGGCTTCAAGGTGCTGACAGGGGCTCTCAGCGCCGTAGACACAACGTCCGCCGACGGCCGTCTCTTCTTCCGGATCATCGCCGCCATGGCGGAGTTCGAGCGCTCCCTCATCAAGGACAGGACCAAGGCCGGGCTGGCAGCAGCCAAGGCGCAAGGTCGCACCGGAGGACGCCCCACAGTCATCAACGATGATCTCCTCACCGTGGCCAAGGCGAGGAAGGCCAAGGGTGAGAGCGTCAACGCCATAGCGAAGGCTCTGGGAGTGTCCAGGGCGACCCTGTACCGGCACCTGCCCGACCAGGAGAAGCTCTGACTTACCTCCAGGCCCCCGACTGGCCCCGGCCCCGCCGTCGACCCCTGAACCAGGCATCCAATGACCAGACGGAAGCCCCAGCCAGCATCAGAGGTACCCAGCAAAACAGGTACGGCAGATCGTTCCCGTAGTAGTACGGATCGGAGGCCCAGCTCACGGTCAGCCAGAGGCTGAGCGAGATCAGGGCGCCACCGACCGCCGCCAGCCGGGCCAGCAGCCCCAGCAGTGTGCCGATACCGACGGCCAGCTCACCGAAGGCGATGGCGTAGCCGAAGCCGGAAGGGTTCTTGAGGGCGAGGTCCACCAGAGCCGGGATCGCGGAGGAGTCGCGGACCGAGCGCATCAGGTCACCGACGGAGCCTGATCCGGAGCTGGCGAAGAAGGAACTGTCGGTGAGTTTGTCCAGGCCGGCGTAGATGAAGGTGACGCCAAGGAAGACGCGCAGGGGCAGCAGGGCGTAGCGAGTGGCGGTGTTCCGCCAGTCCCGGTCGCCGTCGAGATAAGGGGAGTGCGTGTCCGTTCGAGTGCTGTGAGCCATCGCCCTAGCCGCCTCTCGCCTGCCAACGTTGACCCCTCAACAGACCATACGCACGACAACGTGACCTCGCTCACCTCCGGCACGGCATTTTTCCCGGTTACAGCTGGGAAGCAGCGGTGGCCGGGCAAGCCGGGAGGCGCAAGCCCCCGCCCGGCCGCAGCCGCCGTACCACGGCAGGGGACGTGTCGGGAGGCTCCGTCCGCAGCGACCGGCGTGTCAGCACCGGCGCGTTGGTGACCATCCGATTTCACGCCCGTCCGAGGACGGATACCCCCGGCGCGGCCCCGGCCCCGGCTTCGCCACGGCATGGCGCGCGATGCGAAACCCCACCACCGGAGGCAGACCCACCCGAACCGACCCCTCAGTCCGTCATATCGATCAGTCCGTCACATCGATCACGCACCGGTTCGTCTCCACGCCCGCCGCGGTCACCACCTGCACCTCCACCCGGCCGGGCTCCACATCCGCCGGTACCGGCACCGTCAGTACCTCGTCGCGGGGGTTGCTGAAGCCGCCGGGCACCGGAACCAGGGGGACATGGACGTGGACCGGGCCGATGCGGACGACCATGCGGGACAGCCGGTCGGCGGTGCCCGCGCCCGGGGGCACGAAGCCGGCGCCGCGGATCTCGATGTCGTCGCCGGTGCGGATCGGGCCGTCCAGGTCGCCCGCCTCCCGGGACCGGACGACCGACAGGATCACCGGCCGGCCGCCCTCCGAGTACTTGCCGGCCACGTAGGTCGCCGCCGACACCAGCACCACCACCGCCAGCCCCCACGGCAGGTCCGGCAACTGATCAGGGCGCCGGGCCAGCCGTACGACCGCGAACAGGAGAGCGACCGTGCCGATCATCACGTACTGGATGTCCGCGAACGTGCCGCGGCCCGCGTCGTCCGTCAGGAGGTCGGCCGCGCGGGGGCGGTCCGCGCGTACCTTCTGCAGGCGTTGGCCGAGGACGCGCAGGCCGACCACCCTGCGTACGAGCACCGCGATGGCGCACACCACCGCGAGGACGGTCACGACGCCCGCGCCCCGGGCGAGGTCGAGGCCGGCGATCAGCGCGTCGCGCTCCTCGTGGCCCGAGGCAGCGGCCAGTCGGCCGACCAGCACGAGAACGGCGTACGCCAGGAACAGCACCCAGCTCGCCGCCACCACTCGGGAGGTGGACAGGCGGTTGTCCTCGCCGATCAGGGGCGCCAGCGCCCCGCCCCGCGCCCGGTGGAACCAGGACGCGGCGGTCAGCGCGCCGCCGACCAGTACGGCGGCCACCAGTCCGGCCGTCCGGGCGGCGGTCCAGCCCGCCCCGATCGCGGTGAGCGCCTGGACGAGCAGCAGGACGCCGATCAGCACCCACACCGTGAACGCCGTGCGGCGCCACAGCCGGGCGAGCCACACCTCGCCCTCGGCCCGGCCGCGCTCGGCGACGACCGCCGCGGACTGGGTCAGTTCGTCCGAGACCCACTGGCGGGAGGCCGAGGCCGAGTGCGCCACCGCGGCGGGCAGCCCCTGCCCGGCCGCGAACCCCTCCCGCATGAGCAGGAACTCGGCGACCGCACGCCGGTGTCCCGTACGCGCCCCGTGCGGGCAGTCCCCGCAGGCGCAGCCACCCCCGTGCTCCCCGGGCAGCACACCTTGCCTCGCCTCCTGCAACGCCACGCCCGCCGCCCGCCTTCCCCGCACCCGACACGACACATCACGAACCAGGACATCAACACACCGGAAAACCCACCGGAACCGACACCGGAAACCATGCTGGATCAAACCGGGGCACACCGTGACTTATGGAGCCCGAATCCTGGCTCGCGCAACTCCCCCACGACGAGAGCGAATTGTGCCCTACCTAACACCCGTCGTGTACGGCAGGTCGGCCCCGGCAGCGGAAAAGGCGAGTGAAACCACGACCTCCGTGTTGACCCGGCTGCGAGAATTCGCGTATGGCCGAGATCATCCAGCGCGACGGAACCTGGGCCTTCGACGGCAGCACGGTCAGGATCACGCCGGGTCTCCACCGTTCCGTGCCGCTGTTCCGGCAGACGTACGGCGAGGTCGCCGTGCCCCTGGAAGCCGTCTCGGGCATCGTCTACGAACCCGAACGCAAACGTGGGCGGTTGCGGCTCCGGCTCCGCGAGGGCGCCGACCCGCTGCTCCAGGCGACCGGCGGACGGCTGCCGGAGGCCGCCGACCCGTACCGGCTGATCGTGGACATCGACCGGTCCGGAGTCGCCGAGTACGTCGCCGAGGAGATCCGGCACGCCCTGCTCCTCGACCAGGTTCCCGAGGAGCCGGCCAAGGCGTATCTGCTCCCGGGCCCGCCCGTGCCGGTGTCGGTGCGGTCCAGCGACGGCATGGTGTCGTTCGACGGTACACAGGTCCGCATCGACTGGGCCGACACCGCCGACCGGATCAAGCGCGCCACCGGCCCCCGCATCATCTCCACCCACGATCTCGTCCAGGTCGACTGGCTGCCCAACTCCGGCTACCAGGACGGCTTCATGCGCTTCGTGACCCGCGAGACGGTGTTCTCCAAGCTGCCGCCCGAGAAGGACCCCTACGCCCTCGACCTGTGGGGGAGCACCCGCCGTGACCTGCTCACGGCACTCGTCGCGACCGCGGTCACCGCCCGCCTGCCGCACCCCTCCACCCGAGCGGTCGACCACGTGGAGCGGCCCCGCCCCACGCCCGAGATCCCGCCCCGGTCCGACCATCACGACGTACTCCTGCGCAGGCTCCGGGAGTTGGGCGAGCTGCACCGCGAGGGCGTGCTCACGGACGAGGAGTTCGCGACCACCAAGGCGACCGTCCTGCGGGGCTTCTGACCCACTCGGGGTTTCCGGCCCGCTCGGGGCTGCCGGCTCCCCCAGGCCCGCTAACCCAACAGGTCCGGCTCGCTCCTGCTGATGTCCCGCCACAGGGGCTGGTAGTTGATCCACGCGACCAGGTCGCCGCCGAGCTGCTCCCGCGTCGAGACCGCCTGTTTGTGGTCGATCAGGATGGGTCGGCCCGCCGCCCGCGCCGTCAGCTGGACCTGGCTCGACCGTTCCATCGACAGGAACCACCAGGCCGCCGCGTCCACGGAGTCGCCCACCGTGAGCAGCCCGTGGTTGCGCAGCACGAGGGCCTTGCGGGAGCCCAGCGCGGACGCGATGCGCCGGCCCTCGTCGGCGTCCACGGCGACGCCCGTGTACGCGTCGTAGAGCGCGTGGTCCTCGTAGAAGGCGCAGCTCTCCTGGGTGATCGGGTCGAGGAGATCGCCGAGGGCGGACAGGGCACGGCCGTGCACGGAGTGGCAGTGGGCCACGGCGACGACGTCCGGGCGGGCGGCGTGCACCTGGGCGTGCACGGTGAAGGCCGCCTGGTTGATGTGGTAGCGGCCCTCGATGACCTGGCCGTCCTGGTTGGCCATGACGAGGTCGCTCACGGTGACCTGCTTGAAGGGGATCCCGAACGGGTTCACCCAGAAGCAGTTGCTGTACTCGGGGTCGCGCGCCGTGATGTGCCCCGAGACACCGTCCTCGAAGCCGAACCGTCCGAACAGCCTGATCGCTCCGGCCAGCCGTTCCTTGCGGTGCCTTCGCTCGTCGTCGAGCGACTCGTACATCGGGGGCATCGCGAACTGCAGCTGGTCGGTGGGCAACGGCAGGGGCGGAGTGGGCCCGTGCATAGGTCCTCCAGCACTGGGTTCCTTTACGGAGCGGAAGTTACCGTCGGTCCGCGCAGGAGAACAGGGATGTTTGCGAAGAGATGAAACAGATACCTGGGCCAGGGACCCGAGACACCGACGAGACGCCGGCAAGAGGGAGCAGGGAGGCGGCGAATACACGTCAAAGGATGTCGGGTATCCGCGTCAGACTCGGTTCCATGAACTGGGCAGTATTCACCACCACGGAACCCGAGCTGGCCACAACCGTCGAAGAGCGCTTCCGCGCCTTCACGCACCACACTCTCGCCACCCTGCGCAGGGACGGCTCCCCGCGCACCTCCGGCCTCGAAGTCCGCTTCCTGCACGGCGAGTTGTGGCTCGCCATGATGCCGGACTCGCTGAAGGCACGGGACCTGCGCCGCGATCCCCGTTTCGCGCTCCAGGCGAATCCCGGCTCGGGGACGGACATGGGCGGCGGTGATGTGCGGATCAGCGGGCGGGCGTACGAGGTCGAGGACCCGGCCGCCAAGGCCGCGTACGCCGCGGAGGTGGAACCGCCGGAGCCGTTCCACCTCTTCCGTACCGAGCTGACGGAGGTCGTGCGGACGTACGTCGAGGACGAGAAGTACCTGGTCGTGCAGGTCTGGCAGCCCGGCGAGCCGGTGCGGACCCTCAAGCGGACGTGACACGCACGGCCGCCCGCGGGACTACTCCCACTCGATGGTGCCCGGCGGCTTGCTCGTCACGTCGAGGACGACTCGGTTGACGTCCGCGACCTCGTTCGTGATGCGCGTGGAGATCTTCGCCAGGACCTCGTAAGGGAGGCGGGACCAGTCCGCGGTCATCGCGTCCTCGGAGGAGACCGGGCGCAGGACGATCGGGTGGCCGTACGTACGGCCGTCGCCCTGGACGCCGACGCTGCGCACGTCCGCGAGGAGGACCACCGGGCACTGCCAGATGTCGCGGTCGAGGCCGGCGGCCGTGAGTTCCTCGCGGGCGATCGCGTCGGCCTCGCGGAGGAGGTCGAGGCGGTCCTTGGTGACCTCGCCGACGATGCGGATGCCGAGGCCGGGGCCGGGGAACGGCTGGCGCTGGACGATCTCCTCCGGCAGGCCGAGCTCCTGGCCGACCATCCGGACCTCGTCCTTGAAGAGCTGGCGCAGCGGCTCGATCAGCTCGAACTCGAGGTCCTCGGGCAGCCCGCCCACGTTGTGGTGGGACTTGATGTTGGCGGTGCCGGTACCGCCACCGGACTCGACCACATCGGGGTAGAGGGTGCCCTGCACCAGGAAGGCGACCTCGGGACCCTCGTCAGCGATGATCTCAGCCTGCGCCTGTTCGAAGACACGGATGAACTCGCGCCCGATGATCTTCCGCTTCTCCTCGGGGTCGGAGACCCCGGCGAGCGCGTTGAGGAAACGCTCCTCGGCGTCGACGACCTTCAGCGTGACGCCGGTCGAGGCGACGAAGTCCTTCTCGACCTGCTCGGTCTCGCCCTTGCGCATCAGCCCGTGGTCGACGTACACGCAGGTCAGCTGGGAGCCGATGGCCTTCTGTACGAGGGCTGCGGCGACCGCCGAGTCCACGCCGCCGGAGAGGCCGCAGACGGCGCGCTTGTCGCCGACCTGTTCGCGGATCAGCGCCACCTGCTCGTCGATGACGTTGCCGGTGGTCCAGGACGGGGTCAGGCCCGCGCCCCGGTAGAGGAAGTGTTCGAGGACCTGCTGGCCGTGCGTGGAGTGCATGACCTCGGGGTGGTACTGGACCCCGTACAGCTTCTTCTCGTCGTTCTCGAAGGCGGCGACCGGGACGACGTCCGTGGACGCCGTGACCGAGAAGCCCTCGGGGGCGGCGGAGCAGGCGTCGCCGTGGGACATCCACACCGCCTGGTCCGCCGGGGTGCCCTCGAAGAGGGTGGAGGACGGCTTGGTGACGGCCAGTTGTGTACGGCCGTACTCGCGGGCTCCCGTGTTGTCGACCGTGCCGCCGAGGGCGGTCGCCATCAGCTGGAAGCCGTAGCACATGCCGAAGACGGGGACGCCGGCCTCGAAGAGGGCGCGGTCGACGCTGGGGGCGCCCTCCGCGTACACCGACGAGGGGCCGCCGGAGAGGATGATCGCCGCGGGGTTCTTGGCGAGAATCTCCTCGACCGGCATGGTGCTCGGCACGATCTCGCTGTAGACCCGGGCCTCGCGGACTCGGCGGGCGATGAGCTGGGCGTACTGCGCACCGAAGTCGACGACCAGGACGGTGTCGGGGGCGGGGGTCGCTGCTGACACGGGGGCCTTCCGGCGGTTGGGCGGGGGTCTGTGGGGGCGATTCTACCGGGGTGGCGGTTGGACACCTTCCCGTCGCTGGGGGCTGCCGCCCCCGGACCCCCGCTTCGGCCTGGACGGCCTCGTCCTCAATCGCCGGACGGGCTGAAGATGCCCGCACCGGCGCTGAAAAGTGCCGCCTCGGATTGGAAAGGCTCCCGCTCCCGTGCATACTGGCGCCATGCTCACGCACCCGACCTTCCTCTTTACCTATGGCAACCGGCCCACCGGCTGCCATGGTCGTGCTGCTTGAGCAACTGACAAGCGACTCCCCAGGCGCCCCGGGCCGACAAGGCCCGGGGCGCCTGCCGTTTTCCGGGTCCTGCCGGTCCGGGGCGCACCACCCCGTCCGACAAGGAGCTCCGTATGACCACCACCGACGCCACCGCCGACGCCACCCAAGTGATCGCCGGCGCACGTGAACGCGTCGACGCCCTCGACGACCGGATCATCGGTCTCGTCCAGGAGCGGATGGCCGTGTCCGCCGTGATCCAGGAGGCCCGGATCACCTCCGGCGGGCGGCGCGTGAACCTGTCCCGTGAGCTGGAGGTCCTCAGCCGCTACCGGGAGGCGCTGGGCAGGCCCGGCACCTCGCTCGCGATGACGTTGCTGGAGCTGTGCCGGGGTCGTATCTGAGTTCGGGCGCCGTCTCACCCGTCCGGCGCGTGACCGCCGTACGCCCTCTTCGTTGGTACCGGTGTCCGCGCCAGCCAGGAGCGGGCCCGCACAAACCACGCGTGGCTCCAGGGTTGTGACCGGACTGCAGGGGACAGCAGCCCGGTCACCCCGAGAACGGCCGGCTCCGGGGACGCCCGGGGCCGACCGGCAGAACAGGGTCGACACAGCACAGCCAGGACAGCACGGTCGGCACAGCGCAAGGGCCAAAAAGTACAAGCCCGGGTCAAAAGGTTGCGTACTCGACGACCTTCCAGCACGATGCAAGAACCACCCCAAGTCCCTTGGCAGGCAAGCCCATTGACCTGCAACCCCTGACTGCCATTGGTCCAGACCGGGCACGCGTTCCCCGCGCAACCGGACCACGACCGTGGGTACAGACCAACAATGCGGCGCAACCCCCCGGCGCCGCTTCCCCCAGGCACCGGCGCCGCCCTGACGCCGGTGCTGACGGAGAAGGGCCCCGCGGCTCCGCCCCGCGGGGCCCTTCGCTCCGTCCGGCGCACGGGACTCACGAACACCCGGGACTCACGTACGCGTGGCGGTCCCGCACGTCCCGTCGCCCACTTCGTCGTCCGCGTCACCGCTGCGGTCGTAGGGGTCGATGGTCGGGCCGGTGGGGTCGGCACCCGTCGTGGCGGTGTCCGAGTCGAAGTGCGGGTGGAAATAGCCGTCGGACACCTCGCAGTCCGAGTTGCCGAACGTGCTTTCGTAGCGGGCGACGTTGATCTTCCCCGCGGTGACCTGGTACTTGGCCGGGTCGTAGAGCTCGATGTCGAGGACCCGGCGCACGATCGTGCGGGCCACCTCGGTCGCGCCCGCGTCGGCGTGCACCAGCGGGTAGACGAAGGTGTAGTCGGCGTGCACGACGACGGTGTCGCTCTTGCCCGCCTTGAACGTCATCCGTCCGCGAGTCTTGACCACCCGACCGGTCAGGCGCACCTCGGCGGGGTTGAACCGGCTGAACATCAACAGCGGATCATGCTTCTCGTCCGGTCGGCGCAGGGCGGTGTTCAGCTCGCCGAGCAGGTCCTTCTGGGTGGGCTCGATCACCTTGAACACGGCTTCGGGGCGTTCGCCGCGCAGGGTGGCCGGGTCGAGGTTCGCATCGATCAGAAGCTGCCTGGTCTGCCGCAGCGCCCGTTCCACCTGGGCCTTCGACAACGAGCCCGTCGCCTTGGCCGACGGCAGGACGATTCCGGCCGCGCCGTTCGAGTACTGCTGGGCGGGTGATCCGGCGAACGGCCTGGCTAGGGTCGGGACATCAGGGTCCACCGCCGACGGCGGCGCGGACGGCGGGGTCGTCTCCTCGGGCAGCGGAGAGGCGTCGGAGGTTCCACCCGAAGAGGCGGAGCCGAAGGGGTCGCCCGGGAGCAGAGACGGCTTCATGGCCACCACGGCCACGGCGATCGCCAGCGGCACGCCGACCAGCGCCCACCGGCGCCGTCGCCTCGCCGCCCGGCCATCCATCTCCTGCCACGCAGGGCCGGTGCGCCAGCCCTCGGGCTGTTCGCCGCGCGCATCCTGCTGCCGCAGCCGCTCAGCGACCATCCGTGCCCGCGCGGACGGCTCCTTCTGCGCGGAGGCGCGGATGTCCCGCTCGGTGTCGCGGGTGAACTTCTCCCATATGTCGTCGGGAACCGACGGCTCGGGCTCTTTGGACGGCTTACCGCCGGACTGATTATCAGACACGGGGGATAGTTCTAGGCGATCCGAAAGCAAATCCACAACAGGCCCACGCCCAAGTCCTGGCGAGCGATCCGCATGTGATCCAGCGCACATAAATTTTCTGTGAGCGAAGAGCAACCATTCACAGCCACCGCATGTCACATGTTCAGAATCAGGGGTCACGCCCGTGCCCCGCTCCTGGATGTCCCGAGGTATTGAGGTCTTCATGAAGCTTCGCCGTGTCATGGCCGCCGCAGCGGCGACAGCTGTCATAGCCCCGCTGGCTCTGCTGTCCGCGCCCGCCGCGTTCGCCGACGAGTCGCCCTCTGCCACCCCGACCGAGACGGTCGTCACCGAGTCTCCCTCGCAGAGCCCGAGCGACACCGCGTCGCCGACGCCCGGCGAGACCCTCCTGCCGTCCGACGCGTCGTCGACCAGCGTCTCGCCGAGCGCGAGCACGAGCGACTCCGCCTCGCCCTCGGCGTCCGTCTCCTCATCGACCTCCGCCTCCCCCTCGGTCTCCGCCGAGCCGAGCGAGACGCCGACGGACCCGGACGTCCCGTTCTGCGAGGACCTCGACGAGGACTACAGCGACGCCCAGGTGTCCGCCGACATCAAGGGCCTGCCGGGCAAGATCGTCGCGGGCGACGGCTTCCACGGCTTCGAGCTGGTCGTCACCAATGACTCGAAGGCCGACATCAAGGGTGTCGCCTTCTACGCCGAGGTCGAGAACTACGAGTTCGAGGAGGCGAAGTTCCTGAGCCCGTACGTCGACCTGGAGTTCAAGAACCCGGAGACCGGCAGCTGGGACCGGATCGGCAACGACGACTGGGCCGGCGACTACTTCTTCTACGTCGACAAGCTGAAGGCCGGGGCCAGCGAGTCCGTCGACCTGCGCGTCAGCATCGACAAGAAGGCCCCCGCGGGCGACGCCTACTCCTTCGGCTCCGGCGCCTACATCGACAACGTCGACGGCCAGGACTGCATCGCCGAGGGCTGGGCCCAGTACGACTTCGAGGTCCTGAAGGCCGGCTCCTCGAACCCCGACCCGGGTACGGCCACGCCGGGCGACAGCGGCTCCAAGGACCCGGTCCACAAGCCCCAGGGCAGCGTCTCCGACCTGCCGACCGGCAACCTCGCCGACACCGGCTCCAGCTCCGCCCTGCCGATGATCGGCCTGGTCGGCGGTGTCGCCGTCGTCGCCGGTGCGGGTGCGGTGTTCGCGATGCGTCGCCGGAAGGCGGGCACGGAGGCGTAAGCCTCCGGCAAGAACAAGAGAAGGACCTGCGCTCGGAGGGGGGCGCGGGTCCTTCTCTTTGTTTGCGCTCCCTCGTTACTGACGTTCTTTGCTCGCGGGCCTTACCGTCGGCATCCCCAGGAACGGCAGCCGCAGCGCGCCGAACGCCTCCGCAGGGACCGCCGGCGCCTTCGGCTCGACCGGCTGCAGACGCTCGTACGCGGCGCCCTGGGCCGGACGCGGGTCCGCCTCGCCGTTGTTCGGCCAGTACGACATCGCGCGCTCGGCCTGGGCGGTGATCGTGAGGGACGGGTTGACGCCCAGGTTCGCGGAGACCGCGGCGCCGTCGACCACCGAGATGCCCGGGTGGCCGTAAAGGCGGTGGTACGGGTCGATCACGCCCGTCTCCCGTGAGTCACCGATCGGACAGCCGCCCAGGAAGTGGGCGGTAAGCGGCATGCCCATCAGTTCGCCCACGTTGCTGCCGGCGAAGCCGTTGATCTCCGCGGCGATCGCCGACGCACTCTCCGTCGCCGCCCTGATCTGCTTGGGGTTGGGGGAGCCATGGCCCTGACGGGCGGTCAGGAGGCCCTTGCCCGCGCCCTTCGGCTTCAGGTAGGTGGTCAGGGAGTTGTCCAGGGACTGCATCACCAGGCCGATGATGGTCCGTTCCGACCAGTGGCGGTTGGAGATCGAGCGGAGGACCAGGAGGGGGTGGCGGGCGGCGTTCGCCAGCCAGCCCAGGGCCCTCGACGACCCTTCCGCGTACGGGACTTGGAGGATCGACAGACCGCCCATCGAGTTCGAGCCCTTGCCGTAGCGGACCGGTTCGACGTGGGTGTTCTCGTCGGGGTGGATGGAGGACGTGATGGCGACTCCACGCGTGAAGTCGACCTTCATCTCGCCGGTCGCCCTGCGGTAGCGGCGGTCGTCGGTCTGGGCACCGACCAGCGCCTCCGAGTTGGTCCGGGTCAGCTCCCCCAACCGCCCTGAGAGGTAGGGGAGTTGACCGCCCGCCTTCATCCGGTGCAGCAGGGTCTGGGTGCCGTACGTGCCGGCCGCGAGGACCACGCGGCGGGCCGTGAGGGTGCGCCCCCCGCTCTTCTTCCGGTCGGTCCTGTCGGTCGGAAGCGTGGCGACCGCGTAGCCGCCGCGTGAGTCGTCCGTGACGGACACCACCGTCGTCAGCGCGTGAACGACCGCACCGGCCTTCTCGGCCAGGTAGAGGTAGTTCTCGTTGAGGGTGTTCTTCGCGCCGTGCCGGCAGCCCGTCATGCACTCCCCGCACTCGGTGCACGCCTTGCGCGTGGGCCCGACGCCGCCGAAGTAGGGGTCTGGGGCCTGCTCCCCCGGCGCCGCCTTCACCGCGCCCTTCCCACCCTCCCCTCCGTCTCCGTCCGCGCCGTCCCCGAAGAAGACACCGACCGGCGCCATATGGAAGGTGTCCCCGACGCCCATCCGCTCGGCCGCGGCCTTGAGATGGACGTCGGACGGGGTCATCGTCGGGTTGAGCCGGACGCCGAGCATGCGCCGGGCCTGGTCGTAGTAGGGGCGGAGCTCCCCCTGCCAGTCAGTGATGTCACGCCACTGGGGGTCCTCGAAGAACGGCTTCGGCGGTACGTAGAGGGTGTTGGCGTAGTTCAGCGAACCGCCGCCGACACCCGCGCCCGCCAACACCATCACGTTTCCCAGCAGATGGATGCGCTGGATGCCGTACATACCGAGCCTGGGCGCCCAGAGGTAGTTCCTGAGGTCCCAGGAGTTCCTGGGGAGCGTGTCGCGTGTGAAGCGGCGGCCCGCCTCCAGTACGCCTACCCGGTACCCCTTCTCGGTCAGGCGCAGGGCGGTGACGGAACCGCCGAAGCCCGAGCCGACGACGAGGACGTCGTAGTCATAGGCGTAGCCGGAGTCGTGATCGCTTTCGTACGACACTTGCTCTCCTCGTTGAGAACAGAACTTGCCTGTGCAGCCGTCGTGTTACCGCAGCCGCAGCGCCTTCATCACCCTCAGGCTCCTGCTCATGAACTCCGCGTACTTCTCGTCGTCCATGCCCAGGGCCGGGGCCAGCGGCAGCAGACGCTGCTGGGCGATCGTCTGGGCCTCGGTGTACTTGAGGATGCCCTCGGAGCCGTGGCGGCGGCCGAGGCCGGATTCCTTCATGCCGCCCATGGGCGACTGGACGCTGCCGTACGCGGCCGCGTAGCCCTCGTTGACGTTGACCGTGCCGCAGCGCACGCGGGCCGCGACGGCGCGGCCACGGGTGGCGCTCTTCGTCCAGACCGAGGCGTTCAGGCCGTACGGCGTGGAGTTGGCCAGGGCCACCGCCTCGTCGTCCGTCCTGAAGCGGTAGATCGAGACGACCGGACCGAAGGTCTCCTCCGAGCAGACGGCCATCGGCGTCTCGACGCCGTCGAGGATGGTCGGCTCGTAGAAGTACGGGCCGATGTCCGGGCGGGCCGTGCCGCCCGCGAGGACCTTCGCGCCCTTGGCGACCGCCTCGTCGACGTGCTTCGTCACCGTCTCCAGCTGGCGTTCGCCGACCAGCGAGCCCATGTCGGCGCCGTACGCCAGGGACTTGCCGAGCCGCATCGCCTTCGTACGGGCCGCGAAGCGCTCGACGAACGCGTCCGCGATCGACTCGTGGACGTACAACCGCTCGATGGAGATGCAGAGTTGGCCGGCGGAGGAGAAGCAGGCCCGGACCGCGCCCGCCGCCGCCTTCTCGATGTCGGCGTCCTCCAGGACCAACATGGCGTTCTTGCCGCCGAGTTCGAGCGACACGCCGACCAGGCGCGCGGCGGCGCCCTGCGCGACCTCGCGGCCGGTGCGGGTGGAGCCGGTGAAGGAGACGTAGTCGGCGTGCCTGACGACCTCGGGGCCGATGACCGGGCCCTCACCGAGGACGACCTGGAAGACATCGGCGGGCAGACCGGCCTCGATGAGCAGGTCCCGGGCCCACAGGGCCGTCAGACAGGTCTCCGTGTCCGGCTTCATCACCACCGCGTTACCCGCGACGAAGGCCGGGATCGCGTCGCCGACCGACAGCTCCAGCGGGTAGTTCCAGGGGGCGATCTGGCCGACCACCCCGCGCGGGTGGCGCAGTTCGGTGACCTTGGTGAGGGTGGGCATCGCGCCCGCGTGCCGCTTCGGCTTGAGGTACTTGGGGGCCATGCGGCCGTAGTGGCGGGCGGCCACGGCTACGGCCTGGACCTCCTCGTGGGCGTGCAGGCGGGCCTTGCCGGTCTCCAGCTGGATGAGGTCGAGCACCTCGGCCTGCCGGGCCAGCACCAGATCGTGGAAGCGGAGCAGTACGGCCGCGCGCTGACGTACCGGGGTCTGCTCCCAGACGGCCTGGGCGACGCGGGCCCGCTCGTACGCCTTCTCCACGTCCTCGGGGGTGGACTCGGGCAGGTCTGCCAGCTTCTCGCCGGTGAACGGGGTGTGGTTGGCGGTGCGACCGGAGCCGACGACACCCTTGGTGAGCTGGGCGACCAGCTCGGGGGTGACCACGTCGGCGGCGGTGCGGGCGCCTGTGGGCGCGGGTGCCAGGGGGTTCGTACCGGTGGGGGCGTCGGTGCCGGGCTTTACCGGGGCCTGCGAGTCCGTCATGAGCCGCAGGGTATGACGGCTCGGAGGCTTTGGGTACCCATGGGTAACCCGGATTCACCGAGTACGCACATGGTGCCGCCCTTCGGCGGCATGCCGCCAGTGAGTACTGGCAACGAATCCGCTGATCAGGGCGTTGAGTGTCGCGCGCTCGGCCGAAGGCAGCCAGGGACAGCGGCCTGCGTCACTTTTTCTCGGCAGGTGGCCGACCGGGAGTCACTTCCTGTCGATTTCGAGCCGGTCGCGCGCCCCCTCGAAGACGTCCATCCCCCGTTTCTCGTCCGGCGTCCCCTTGGGCATGTCGACGCGCAGCTCGTACAGCCTGCCGTCGTCGGCCAGGATCTCCACCTGCATGACCCGGACGAGCCTGCCCTCGGTGTCGTACGCGGTGTCGGCCTGGACGGCTTCGTAGCCGTCGACGGTCGTGTCGGTGTATCGGGTGGTCGACTGGCCGTACCCCGACCAGATCTCGGCCGCCTTCTTCGCCTGGCCCAGGGGCGAGCGGGGCGCCTTGTCCCACAGGGTGAGGCGGACCTGGATGGCCTCGTCGTTGTCGTAGATCGCCATCCGGGGCTGGTCGGCGGCGTCGCCCTGCTGGTGGAAACGGACGTACTGGCGGGGCAGGGCGAGGACCGCCTTCAGGTCCTTCTCGTCGTTGGCCAACCAGTTGTCGAGGGTGGGGAGGACCCCCGAAGGCTCGACGTCCGGGGTGCCACGCGGCTCCTCCACCGCGACCGCCGTGTCCTCACCGCTGGTCTCGACGACCGTCCCCGCGAACACCATGCCCACGGCCACGAGCACGACGGCACCGGCCAGGACCGCGAGGGCCACACGCAGGGGACGGCGGAGACGCGCCGGCTTCGGGGCGGGCAGCGAGGCGGCGCGCGTCTCGGGCGAAGGCCTGGGCACAGGGACCGGTACGGGGGCCTCGGGTGCCGATGCGCCGGGTACGGCCGTCTCGGAGCCGGAGCCTGATCCGGGTACGGCTCCGGAGACCGGCGCGGACTTGGGAGTCTCGCCCTCGGCCTTCAGTCGAACCGTGCCCGCGTCGTCCGCGAACTCCCTTATCCCGGAGGGCTCCTGAGCCTTCGTCAACTCGACGCGCTCCGGCGCCTTCGGGAGCGGCCAGCCCTTGGAGACCGCTTCCAGGGCCGCGCTGACCTCGTCCGCGTCGGGGCGCTCAGCGGGGTCCTTCGCCAGCATCCGTACCAGCAACGGGCCGAGCGGGCCCGCCTGTTGGGGGTTGACCGGTTCTGCGGCGAGAATCGCGGCGAGCGTGGACTCCAGGGTCGTACGGCGGAAGGGGGACCAGCCCTCGACGGCCGCGTACAGGAGTACGCCGAGCGACCACAGGTCGGAGGGCGGTCCGGCGCCCCGGCCGGACATGCGCTCGGGTGCGATGAACTCGAGGGAGCCGACGAACTCCCCGCTCATCGTGAGGGATTCCTCGCCCATGATGTGGGCGATGCCGAAGTCGGTGAGGACGACCCGGCCGTGCTGCCCGAGCAGCACGTTGGCGGGTTTCACGTCCCGGTGGACGATCCCGACCGAGTGCGCGGCGCGCAGCGCGCCGACCACCGCGAGGCCGATGCGCGCGGACTCGGCGGGCTTGAGGGCGCCGCGCTGGAGCACCTCGTGCAGCGACTCGCCGCGCACCAACTCCATGACGATCCAGGGGAGTCCGTCCTCGACGACGACATCGTGGACGGAGACGGCCGAGGGATGGTCGACGCGCGCGGCGGCCCGCGCCTCCCGGTGGAGACGGTGGGCGATCCGCTGGTGGGCGGCGTCCTGCGGGTCCCCGGGCAGCCTCGGCTGCTTGACGGCGACCTCACGCTCGACGAGTTCGTCCTGGGCCCGCCACACGGTGCCCATGCCGCCGGAGCCGATGCGTTCGGTCAGCCGGTACCGGCCACCGACCAGCCGCCCCTCGTCACCTTTGCCGCCCCCGTTCCGGTTCCCCCCACCCTGGTGCGCGCCGCCGTCCCCGCCGTTGCTCATGTCCCATCCCTACCCTGCGGGCCCGACGCTTGTCGACGCCGGTTCAGGGCGTCCGTCGTACGGCGGGGCAGTGCCGTACGTCCGACCGTCGCCGCCAGCTTGCGCAGCCGCCGCCAGTCCATGGGGGGCGTCGGGGCCGGCACACCGGGCCGGTCGCGGGGGACGCGGACGCGCAGGGCGCGCGGTTGGACGCGACAGCGAACGGGGGTGGGCAGGACGAGTGCCTCGCCGTCGAGGCCCACCTCGATCTCGGGCAGGTCGGCGTCGACGACGACCTCGTGGGCGGTGACGACGGTCATGCCGGTGGCGTACCGGCCGAGCAGCAGTTCGGCGGCCTGGGCCGCGTCCTCGACCTTGATGCCGAGCACGCCGAGGAGACCGGCGTCCAGGCGTTCGCGGCGGCCGAGGCCGGCGAGATCGTCCATGCGGTAAGGGTTGTTGCTGACCAGCACGGCCTGCGGCGCGTGGATGACCGTCTCCCCCGGCTGCGTCCGCCCCTGGGGGTAGGCCCGGGCGGTCAGCGTCGGGCCGCGTTCGAACGTGAGCAGCTCGGGCAGCAGCCCCAGCGTGGTGCCGACCTTGTCGTCGCGGTAGGCGGGGCTCTGCACGATCGAGGCGTACGCGCCGAAGGAGGCGTTGTTGACGAAGGGGCGGCTGTCCGCCGTACCGCCGCAGTCCGCGCTGTCGGCGCCGCTGTCGATGAACCCCAGGTCCACCTTCAGCTCCACCCCGCCCGCGTCCGTGAGGGCGTCGAGGCAGGTCGCCGGGTCGTCGCGGTCGAG
The DNA here is from genome assembly GCF_010548275.1 of Streptomyces sp. SID12488. Classification (GTDB taxonomy): domain Bacteria; phylum Actinomycetota; class Actinomycetes; order Streptomycetales; family Streptomycetaceae; genus Streptomyces. The sequence goes on along the minus strand of NZ_JAAGLT010000003.1, from coordinate 130,994 downwards.
GCCGAGGTCCATGGCGAAGTGGTTGCGCGTACCGGCGGACACGACCAGGAAGGGCAGGCCGTGTTCGACGGCGACGCCCGCGACGAGGGCCTGGGTGCCGTCGCCTCCGGCCACGCCGAGGAGATCCGCGCCCGCCGCGACCGCCTCCCGGGCCAGGGCGACGACGTCCTCGGGCTCGGCCTTGTCGGTGTCGAGCAGGTACACACGGGCACCGAGCAGTTCCGCCTTCTCGCGCAGTCGGAAGCGCTCGACCTTTCCGTCACCGGAACGCGGGTTCATGAGCAGGAAGGGCCGCAGAGGCGCGGGCGACTCGTACTCGAGGACCGGCACGACATGGGACCTGGTGCTGCTCAGCGCGAATTTCCCGGCCCAGACGGCGGCGCCCCACAGGCCGAGGGAGGCGATGGCCGGCCCCAGCAGGTTGGCGGCGGCGAAGAGGACTACGACAGCGATGGGGGTGACCACGGCGAGCACCGCCCCCACGCCCCGCACAAGGCCGCGCCGGGCGAGCGCCCACCACAGGCCGGAGGCGGTGAGCACGGCCCCGCCCACGCCGACCACCGCGAGCAGCAGACTGCCCATGCCCGCGTAGCCGATCGGCAGCAGCACGGCCAGCCCGGCGGCTCCGAGCGCAGCGCGCGCCGCCCAGCGCTGCCGGGCATGCGCACGCCCGAACAGCTCGTTGTCCACGCCGGTACCGATGTCCATGTCGACGTTCTAGCAGAGTTCGTATTCAGCCTGCTCACAGGCCGATACAAAGCGGATTCAAGGGTGACCCGGTTCACCTCGCTGAGCAGGATGATCACGACGCTCTTACCTTGAAGACACGATCAGGTCACGGTATCTTCACGAGCCAGTCGCCACGCACACCCGATATCGGCGCGCGCATTCGCACTTCACACTTCGCACTGTTTGGAGAACGTGACGATGACCGTGCCCGAAACCAATTCTCTGAGACAGCAGGAGACAGAGATAGGGGCAGAGATACGTCATCACGTCTCGCGCGCCGAACTGCGGGGCACCCGGGTGCGGTTGGCCGGGTACGCGTATCTGCACCAGGTCGAGACGTACGACGTCACCACCGAACTCGTCCTGCGTGAGCGGGAGTCGGGAACCGAGTACCGACTGCCCGTCACCCACACAGCGTCCCCGTGCGTCGGCGCCGAGGAGGGCGAAGAGGACGAGGGGCGGTACTCGTACGAGAAGGCCGGGTTCGAGGCCGCTTTCGACATCGACTCCGTCGCCGGCGGATCGCCCCTCGACGACGGGCTGTGGGACATCTCCCTGGCCGTCGGCGCCCAGGGGCTCACGCGTGAGGTGCGCATAGGCAGCAGCCGGGCCGACCGGCTGCCCGACCGTCCCGACGTACGGATCACGGAGACCGTACGCGGTCGGCGTACCGTCACCCTCTACACCACCGTCCCGTACGGCAACTACACGATCGACCTCGGCGAGCGGAAGCACCCGGTGCTGAAGCGGATCACGTTCGGGGGCATCCGCTGGCACGCGGGCCGGCCCACCGAGCTGCTGATCACCGGCCGCTGCACGCTCGGCGCGTGCCCACGCGGGGCGCTGACCGTGCACCTGCGCAACGAGAAGGAGCCGGGCGACGCCACCGCGGTCTTCACCGCCGTACGGCCCCCGCACGGCGAGCAGTTCACCGTCTCCGTGCCCGTCACCGAGCTCGGTCCGGGTGTGTGGAGCGGCGAACTCCGGCTCGGGGAAAGGGTGTTGCCTTTGCCGCAGCTACCGAAGGGGCTGGGGTCGGCCAAGTGGTGGCGCCGGAGCGGGCTTTGGCACGCGAAGGCGGTTTCCCGTCCCGGCGGCGGGTTCGCCCTACGGGTGGGCAGCACCGGGAAAAGGGGACTTGTCAGGGCGGCTGCCCGTTTCTGAGATGACCGCCTGGTAGCTATCCGCCGCTTCCGTCGCTTTCCGGTCAGTCACCCGTGACGAAGGTGTCCAGGGCGACATCGAAATACTCCTTCGCCTCCCGCACCTTGCCGACGGGCGCCGACACCCACACGTCGTACGTCCGCCCGCCCTCCTCCCAGCACAGGTCGTAGGTGTGCCGTGGCCCCTCGGCCGCGCTGAAGCCGTCCCATGTGAACTCCCACAGCGCGGCGGCCTGTTGGGCGTGCAAGGTCTCGGTGACCCGCCCGTCGCGGTAACCCGGGTTGGCGGAGGCCCCGTTGGCGTCCGCCCGCTCCATCACCGCGAGCGGGCCGCCCGGTTGAGGGGCGAGAACCTTGATCCCCAGGCGGAAGGTCTCCCCCGGCGACAGATAGAAGACACGCTCCTTCTGCTCGGAACGCGTGAAGCCGTCCGGGACCGCGAGTGAGAACCCGCGGGGGTCGTGGGCGACGCGGTAGCCGGAGGGAGCGGTCGGAGAGGAAGGGGACGGGGAGGTAGGGGACGAGGACGACGGGGACGGCCCGGCCGTACCCGGCGATCCCTCCGTCGCACCGGGCGACCCCTCTGCCGTACCCGGCGATCCCTCCGTCGCACCGGGCGACCCCTCTGCCGTACCGGGCGCCACCCCCGTCCCGCTGGGGGACACCTCCGTCGCTCCCGACACCGTCTGCGCCGCTGTCGCCGGGTTCTTCGGTGTGCCGTCCCCGTCGTCCCCCGAGTTCATCAGCAGTGCCGCCGCGGACACCCCCGCCCCGGCCAGCGCCGCGACCAGCACCGCGGCGATGAGCACGGCCCGTCCCGAGGGGCGCGGCGGCTGCTCCGACGTACGGGAGGAGGCCGTACGGGAGGAAGGCTTACGGAGAGAGACCGTCGGCGTCGACACCCGGCCGCCGGATTCCTCGCGCCGCTGGGTCTGCCGCCGGCCCGGCGTGTACGCGGCCGACAGTCTCGGCGTACGCCCGGTCGCCCGGTACGCCCGCAGCATCCGTTCCGCCTCCACCGCGTCGAGGCGCCGCTCCGGATCGCGTTCGAGGAGGCCCCGCACGACGGGCAGGAGCGGCGCGGCCTGCGCCGGTGGCCGGACCTCGTCGATCACGACGGCGTGCAGAATGCCGCCCAACGAGTCGCGGCGGAAGGGTGATTCGCCGCTCAGGGCCGTGCAGAGCAGCGCGCCGAGCGACCACAGGTCGGACTCCGGCCCGGTCCTGACCCCGGACATCCGCTCGGGCGCGGTGTACTCGGGCGAGCCGACGAACGAGCCGCTCTCGGTGAGCGTGGTCGCGCCCGCGACCTGGGCGATACCGAAGTCGGTGAGGACGATCCGGTCGGTGCCGTCCTCGAGGAGCACGTTCGCGGGCTTGACGTCCCGGTGCAGGACACCGGCGGCATGGGCCGTGCCCAGGGCACCGAGCAGGGCGATGCCGATCCGGGCGGCCTCGTCGGCGTCGACGGGGCCGCGCTGGGAGATCCGGTCGGCGAGCGAGCCGCCGTCGATCAACTCCATGACGATGTAAGGGCGTTCGTCGTCCTCGACGATGTCGTGCACGACGATGATGTGCGGGTGGTGCAACTGGGCGACCGCGCGCGCCTCACGCAGGGTGCGGTCGCGCCGCAGCCGGGCCTCGTCCGTCGCGAGGGAGGTGTCCGGCGTCAGCTCCTTGACCGCGACCTGCCGTTCGAGCAGTTGGTCGGTCGCCCGCCAGACGACACCCATACCGCCCCGGCCGAGCCTCGCCTCCAGGCGGTACCGCCCGGCGATCAGTCGGAAGCTCTCCCCCTCTGTCCCCATGAGCCTCATCATGCCGCACCGGAGAACGGGACTCCGGGACGGTGAACAGCGGATGACCGACAACCGCCGTACAAGGCCCGCAGGGCGCGGGTGCGCAGTCAGCCGGAGCCTGGCCGCCACCCTCGCAGCACCGCTGTGAACTGCTCCCTCGCGGTCGCCCAGTCGGCCGCCGGAGCGGACATGTAGATCACGTACTCGGCTCCGTCCCGGCCGAGATACGCCTGCTCGATGGCCCGCCGGGGCCCCGGGAACTCCGAGTCCTTGGCCAGGGCGGTCCAGGTGAAGTCCCAGAGCGCGCCCTTTCGGTCGCGGTAGACGTTCGACTCCAGGCTCACCCTCCGGTACTCGCTGAGCCGCTTGAGCTGCTGTTCCAGGTCGAGCTGGTGGAGGTAGGAGTCGTCAAAGTCCGGGGACTCGTCGATGGCGATACGCAGGAAGTGCTCGCCGCCGTCGGGCGAGTAGTCGATCTGCCCGTTCTCCTCCTTCCGCGTCCACCCCTCGGGCAGCGGAAGGCTGAAACCGGCCGGATCGTCGACCCGCACCCAGCCCTTCACCACGGAGGGGGCAGAGGCGGAAGGAGTGGCAGAGGCGGAGGCAGACGTGGAGGCAGAGGCAGAGGCGCTGTCGGACGGAGCGGCCGAGGACGCGGAACCGGCGTCCCACGCCCTCTGGTTCCACTGGTGCAGCGCCACCACTCCGCCCCCGCCGACGAGCACGACCAGCGCGGCGACAAGGGCGATCGTGCGACCCCGGCGCCGCGGCCGGCCCGGGGCGGGAGGACCGACGACAACCCCCTGCTGCGGCGTGTCGGAACCGACTGCCCTTGCCGCTGACGCTGGCGCTGGCGCCCCGCCTATCCGGAAGGTCCCGACCTCTCCCTCCGCGGGTACCCGCACCGACCCGACGTGCTGTGTCGGCACGAACTGCTGGGCCACGCGGGGCCGTCGCCCCTCCGCCGCCTCCGCGAGCATCTGCTCGGCCTCGGCCGCTCCGGGCCGTACGGCGGGATCCTTGAGGAGCAGGGCTGTGATCACAGGCCCGAGTGGACCGGCGTACCGAGCCTCGGCGGGCTCGTCCTCGACAACCGCCTGCATGGTGGTCAGCGGGGAGGTGCGGCGGAACGGTGACCGGCCCTCGACGGCCGTGTACAGCGTGGCGCCGAGCGCCCACAGGTCGGAGGACGGTCCGGGATCCTCGCCGCGCAGCCGTTCCGGAGCGAGGTAGTCGACCGACCCGACGATCTCTCCCGTCCGGGTGATGGTCGTGTCCCCCTCGACCTGGGCTATCCCGAAGTCGGTGAGCAGGACGCGGCCGTCCTGGGAGAGAAGGACGTTGCCGGGTTTGACGTCGCGGTGCAGTACGCCGGCGGCGTGCGCGGCGGTCAGCGCGCGCAGCACCCACAGGCCGATCCGGGCGGCCTCGCGCGGCTCGACGCGTCCGGCCTCCTTGACCTCGTCGGCCAGCGAGTTGCCCTCGACGAGTTCCATCACGATCCACGGCCGGCCGTCGTGGTCGAGCACATCGTGCAGGGTGACGACGGCGGAGTGGTTGATCCGCGCCGCCGCGCGCGCCTCGGCCCGGGTACGGGCGAGCAGGACGGCCTGTTCGCTCTCGGACACGTACAGCGCGGCCGTCAGCTCTTTGATGGCGACCGCACGGTGCAGCAGCTCGTCGTGCGCACGCCACACCCGCCCCATGCCACCGCTGCCGATGACGTCGACGAGCCGGTAGCGGCCCGCGAGGAGCTGACCCTGCATCTGATTCACGTTTCCCCGCAATGTTCTTGTCAGGGGCAAGACTAAGGAGCGCCCACATCTGAGGGAACCGCAGGGGCCCCTACGGGGACACCACTGTGACGGTTCTGCCCGTCGGGCCGGACCTCAAGGTCAGCCGGTGGGCTGATAGGTCGCCGCCGCCTGCTCGTACAGACGGGTCACCTCGTCCCGCTCGGCCTCCGGCCCGCGCACCTGGACCACGTGGTACCGGCCACCGACGACTATCGCGAGATTGCGTACGAACACCTCGCTGCCGGAGCTGTTCTGCCAGGTGAACTGCCCCTCGGCCATGGTCCGTCCGCCCACCTCGATGGTCCGCATCCCGCTGGACGTGGCCCAGGTCGAGTCGCGGAACGGCTGCAACTCGTACTCCCGCTCCCGCTGGTACGCCATCGGATCCGCGCCGTACGCCTTGGTGGTGTCCCGGCCCGGTACGACGATGAGCTGGAACGAGCCGTGCGAGTACACGACTTGGCCGCGCCCGTTCTTGCCCGCCCGGTCCCAGCCGTCGGCGACGGCGACGCGGAAGCCCGCAGGGTCGGTGCGCACGGTGAAGCCGGCGGCGGCATCGGGGCCGTCGGCCGGCGGCGTCTCGGACGAGGACGAGGACGAATTGGCCGACGGGGAGGCGCTGTTGTCCTTTCCACCGCCGGGCGAGGTCTGCTCGGGCCGCGGTTCACTGCTCGAGTCCGGGGTGTCGGCCGACTGCTCCGGCGCCGCGCTCACCTCTCCGCCGGAACCGGTCCGCTCCCCGTCCTGCGCTCCGTCACTGCCCGCCTTCGGCATGAAGAACATGGCGTACGCGATCGCCGCGGCCAGCACGAGCAGTATCAGGAGGAGCAGGTTGCGGCCCAGCTTGCGTGGCGCCCGCTGCTCCTGCCTGGCCCGCTTGTGCCGACCGGTCGCGGGCAGCCCTGCCCGGCGCCTGCGCACCAGCTCGCCCCGGCGCCGCACGATCGGCAGCCGGCGCGGATCGGTGGGCGGCGCGGCGATGACATGCGCACCGGCCTCCGGCTCCGGGGCCGACCGGACGAGTGAGCGCAGCCAGCCGTTCAGCTCCTCGAAGTCGAGCCGCTCGGTGGGGTCCTGGCGCAGCAGCGACTCCACGACGGGCCTGAGCGGCCCGCACTCCTCCGCGAAGGCGGGCGGCTCGGCACACACCAGCTGCACCAGCTCGGCCGTCGACTCCTCGGGGTAGGGCGCATGCCCCTGCACGGCCCTGAAGAGCAGCGCGCCGAGCGCCCACAGGTCGGTCGCGGGACCGATCGGCGCGGCCAGCTGCCAGTTCTCGTGCACGGGCCCGGCCTGCTCGGGTGCCCAACGCTCGGTCACCGCCCCGACGACAGACATCCGGGCCTGCCGCGCCCGCTCGGCGGCCAGCGCGGTGGCGGGCCCACGCCTGGGGGCATCGGCGACGGCCCTGTCGTCCCAACCGCCCGGCGGCTGGCCGGAGGCACGGTCGGCCGGCGGGGGCTGGTCCTCGGGGTAGGCGTGGGCGTGAGTGAGCGGGCGGGGCTGCTGCTGCGGAATGCTGTCGGCGATCCCGCTCGTCGCGGCACCGCTTCCTCCGGCGGATAGTGCGGTACGCGCCTGTCCGGTGTACCCGGCAACCCCGGTCGCGGGGGCGGGAGGAGCAGCGTTCCAGGCGGTCGCGTTGCGCACGCCGTAGGGGTCGGCGATCTGCCCCGGCGGCGGAGTGGCCGGACCCCGCTCCACACCGGTGCCGTACGCGCTTCCACCGCCACCGGTGTCACCGGCCGCCTCGATCGAAGGCCGGGCGCCGGGCAACGCGGTGCGCCCGCTCTGCTCGGCTTCCTGAACCCGGGCCGCGGCACGCGCTCCCGCCCGATACGCGGCGATCGCTCCGGCCCGCGCCGCCCGGATGTCCCCGCCGGTCTCCAACGCCCGCTGCTCACCCCCGGCGGAGCCTGAGTCGCGCCCCTCGACGCCGGCCCCGGGCACCCCTCCACCGCTCCGCGCCTCGATGGCGGCACGCCGGGCAGCCTCGGGATCCGCCCCGGAATCCCCGGCGAACGTACCCCCGGCGACCCCGTAACCCCCGCCGGAATGACCCGGACCGCCGACCCCACCGCCGGTCAAACCCTGCGGCCTCGCCACGCCCGGCCCACCCGCCGACTGCCCGTACCCACCGACCCCGCCACGACCGCCCGCCGAACCCGAACCGGTCCGCGCCTCGATGGCGGCACGCCGGGCAGCCTCAGGGTCCGCCCCGGAATCCCCGGCGAACGTACCCCCGACAACCCCGTAACCCCCGCCCCCACCGGAATGACCGGCACCGCCACCAACCCCCAGGGCACCAACTGCCGTGCCCGCGCCCCCTACGACCTTCGCGTCCTCCGGAGCACCTGCCGCCCCCGGCGTATCCCGGCCGGGTACCGGGTCGTATCCGCACAGCGCCTCTTCCGCCGCCCCGGCCGCCAGCCCGGTGAGCATCACGCGCCCGTCGTCGCAGACGAGCACCGTGCGCTCGGTGATGTTGCGGTGCACCCAACCGTGGGCGTGCAGCACCCGCAGGGCCATGAGGACGTCGGCGGCGACCTCGGCCGCGCGGTACGGCGTCAGCGGCTTCTCGGCGAGCAGCGACTCCAGTGACCTGGCCGGCACCAGTTCACTCACTATCCACAGCGAGCCACCCTGCGCGAACACGTCGAAGACCTGGTCGAGCCGTGGGTGATCAGGGATGGACGCGGCGGCCTGCGCGGCCTCGATGGCACGCCTTACGGTCGGATCGCTGGGTCGGCGGGTGGCCGCGGACCGCGCGGTGGTGCCTCGCGCCCGACGCCCGTCCCTCGCCACGAAACCGTCCGGCAGCCCGTCCGCGTCGAGCACCTCAGCCTCGACGACCTCGGGCAACGGAACCTGTCTGACCAGGACTTCCTGCCCGCTGTACGTGTCGAAGGCCCGGGTCTCGGGCTGTTCGAACTCATCGGACGACGGCAGCGGCAGGCGGTAGCGGTCGGCGAGTACCCGCCCCGCATATTCCTCCACGATGCCTCCCCCGACCGTCCGGCTGCTCAATTCCGTTCGCCTTACGTCCCGTTCTGCATGCGTACGGTCCGCAACCACTCACGATACGTGCCGGAGTCAACTCGCAAAGAGGGGATTCCAGATCTGACGGCCTCAACTCGGAAGCGCGGGCATCACGATTTCGGCTCGAACGTCTCCGTGAAGGTCCGCCATGTCTCCTTGCGCAGCCCACTGTCCCAATTGGACGCTTTCGCCGTGTACATGAGCCCATATCCGAGTTGGTCGTCGACCACGAACCCTCGGTCCACCGACCGGTACTTCGTCCCGCCGTCCGTGTAGGTGAACTCCCAGTCGGCCGTGTTCCAGCCGCGGTAGTCCACCTTCTCTATTCGGATCCGGTCGTACTGCGAACGCGTCATGTACCGCTCTTGGTTCTTCCAGTCCGCCACGGGATCACTCTTGGGCGTGGTGGTCCACCCGACGAGCAACTTCTGCCCGTCAGGCCCCGCGAACCGGGCTCCCGCGGCCCCCGTGGACTCGTACTTCCATCCGGCGGGCAGTCCGATGGAGAACCCCTGCCCATTCTTGTGCGTCGACACACCCGCGGACCCACCGGGCGCACTCGCCGACGCACTGGCCGAGTTCCCCGGGCCGGTTCCGGCGCCCGCACCGGTCCCTGCCTCCGCGCTCTTCGAGGCGTCGGCACTCTGCCCGCCGTCCGCACGGGCGCCCTCGCCCTTGTCCTCCTTGTCGCCCTTATCCTCCTTGGTCTCGGCGGAGGCGGAGGACGTGGACGTCACCTTGTCCCCACCGCTCTTCGCCCCGTCAGCGGAATCATCGCTGGAGCCGTCGCCCCCGAGTACGAGGGCAAGCACCACGCCGAGCACGATGACCGCGACGACCACCGCGATGATGACCAGCGTGCGCTTCGGCACCACATCGGTGAGCGGCGCCCTGGGCACCGACCGGGGCGGCAGATCCGGCGGCGGCACCACGGGCCACCCCGAACTCCGGCCGGCGGTACCGGCGTTACCCCCCTGGGCCGCACTCTCCCGACCCTGACCGTCTCGAGCGCCGGGAACAACGGCTCCCTCAGCAGCGCCCCCGGCCGGCTTCCCGGGTTCCCCCGCACCGCCGCTCTTCGCAGCCCCTTCCGCCACACCGGCGGAAGCCACACTCCCGGAAACCGCGGTCTCGGAGACCGCAGCCCCCGCCGTCCTTCCGGCCCCGGAAGCCCCGGGAGCCACGGCGGAGTCAGCAGAGTCGGCGGACTTCGTCCGAACCGCCGCCCCCCCCCCGGCACCCGCCGCGACGGCCGCCTTCTTCACAGACCGGAACGCACCCCGGAACCGCTCGCCGGCGTCCTCGCCCCGCTTGCCCCCGGAGCCCGAGTTGGAGGAACTCCCGCTCTCCGCAGCCTTGTCCGCCCGCTTGTTGCTGCCGGGGACGACCGGCAAAGGCACGACCTTCGTGGCGTCCAGGGGCTCCGGCTCGGCCGGTTTGGCCTGGGGCGCGTGGATCACCGCGTTGAGCATCGTGCGCGCACCGGCGTCGTCGAGCCGCTTGGCGGGATCCTTGGTGAGCAGCCCGTAGATCACGTCCCTCAGCGGACCCGCGTTCTTCGGCTCCTCCAGCTGCTCCGTCATCACGGCGGTCAGCGTCGCTATGGCCGAACCCTTGTCGTACGGCGGCACACCCTCGACCGACGCGTACAGCAGGCCGCCGAGCGACCAGAGGTCGGCGGCCGGGCCGGGCTTGTGGCCTCGGGCCCGCTCCGGCGAGATGTAGGAGGGCGCGCCGACGAGCATTCCGGTCGAGGTGATCGACGGGTCGCCCTCGACCTGCGCGATACCGAAGTCGGTGAGGACGACCCGGCCGTCCTCGGACATCAGCACGTTCGACGGCTTCACGTCGCGGTGCAGGATGCCCTCGCGGTGCGCGGACCTGAGCACGTCGAGAATCGCGAGGCCCACCTCGGCGGCGCGCCGCGGCTCCAGCAGCCCGTCCTCACGGATGGCCTCGGCGAGCGACTTGCCCTCGACGAGTTCCATCACGATCCACGGCCGGTCGTCCTCCTCGACCACGTCGAAGACGGTCACGGCGCTGTTGTTGCGGATCCGTGCGATTGCCTTGGCCTCGCGCAGCGTCCGCGTGATCAGCCGCCGCTTCTCCTCCTCGTCGATGCTGCCCGGGAACCGCAGCTCCTTGACGGCGACCGTCCGGCCGAGGGTCTCGTCCTCCGCCCGCCAGACGGTACCCATGCCACCGCGGCCGAGGACTCCTCCCAGCCGGTACCGCCCGGCGAGGAGACGCTCACTCCTGTCCTGACGGGATGCTCCCGCCCGCTCCGCCTCCGACATGCGTCCCCTCATGCAACCCGCCCTGACAGAGCCTCCATTGTCCCTCACCCGACAACCGGCCGATGCCCCGGGTGCCCTTCGGGACGGACGGCGGCCTGTGGGAAGGGCGACCGCGTGAAGCAGGCGATCCGCCGTCCGACCTGCTGTCACTGTCTTCCCCCCCTTCCCGAATGAACACGGACGCGAGCGCGGACCCCGGCCCCGAACCGGCCCCGTTCGCCGCCGAGTTCTGCCCGCGCACCCCGTAGAACGGACGGGTGCCGGGCAAAGATCCCAGCTCACGACACTCGTTCGAGTGACGATCAAGAGTTCGAGACATGTGGCCGGGAAGCCGCCGCGGTCCGAAACCCACGGTTCGCGACCGGGAGTTGTGGAGGTGTCAGAGCGGCACGATGTCCGGCGCACCCAGCCGCGCGGCGTCCGCCGTCAGGTCGTCGGGCTGGCGCTGCGACTCACGCTCCGCCTCCACCCGCTTGTCGTAGTGCTCGACCTCACGCTCGATCTGGTCCTTGTCCCAGCCGAGGACGGGCGCCATCAACTCCGCCGCCTCACGGGAACTGCGTGTCCCCCGGTCGAACGTCTCGATCGAGATCCGGGTCCGCCGCGTCAGCACGTCGTCCAGATGCCGCGCCCCCTCGTGCGAGGCCGCGTACACGACCTCTGCCCGCAGATAGTCCTCCGCCGACTGCAGCGGCTCGCCGAGCGAGGAGTCCGCGGCGATCAGATCGAGGACCTCCTGCGCCAGTGAGCCGTACCGGTTGAGCAGGTGTTCCACGCGCACCACGTGCAGGCCGGTGCGCGCGGCCGTCCGCGCCCGGGCGTTCCACAGCGCGCGGTATCCCTCGGCGCCCAGCAGCGGCACGTCCTCCGTCACACACTCGGCGACCCGCTGGTCGAGCCCGTGCACCGCCGCGTCGACCGCGTCCTTCGCCATCACCCGGTACGTCGTGTACTTGCCGCCCGCCACGACCACCAGGCCCGGCACCGGGTGCGCCACGGTGTGCTCGCGCGACAGCTTGCTGGTGGCATCGGACTCACCGGCGAGCAGAGGCCGCAGGCCCGCGTACACGCCCTGGACGTCGTCCCTCGTCAGGGGCACCGCGAGCACCGAGTTCACGTGCTCCAGCAGATAGTCGATGTCGGCGCTGGACGCGGCCGGGTGGGCCTTGTCGAGGTCCCAGTCGGTGTCCGTCGTCCCGACGATCCAGTGCCGGCCCCAGGGGATCACGAACAGCACGGACTTCTCGGTGCGCAGGATCAGTCCGGTCGTCGAGTGGATCCGGTCCTTGGGCACGACCAGATGGATGCCCTTGGACGCCCGGACGTGGAACTGGCCGCGCTCACCGACCATCCCCTGGGTGTCATCGGTCCACACCCCGGTGGCGTTGACGATCTGCCGGGCACGGATCTCGTACTCCCCGCCGCCCTCGACATCCTGCACCCGGGCGCCCACGACCCGCTCCCCCTCGCGCAGGAAGCCGGTCACCCGCGCGCGGTTGGCGACTTTGGCGCCGTACGCCGCCGCCGTGCGCACCAGGGTGGCCACAAAGCGGGCGTCGTCCATCTGCGCGTCGTAGTACTGCAACGCTCCGACCAGCGCGTCCTTCTTCAAGGCGGGCGCCACACGCAGGGCGTGACGGCGGCTCAGGTGACGGTGCCGCGGCAGGCCCCGCCCGTGCCCGCGGGCCATCGACATGGCGTCGTAGAGCGCGACGCCCGCCCCGGCGTACAGCCGCTCCCAGCCCTGGTGCTGAAGCGGATACAGGAACGCCACCGGCTTCACCAGGTGCGGAGCGAGCCGCTCCAGCAACAGCCCTCGTTCCTTCAACGCCTCCCGCACGAGGGCGAAGTCGAGCATCTCCAGATAGCGCAGGCCGCCGTGAATGAGCTTGCTGGACCTGCTCGACGTGCCCGACGCCCAGTCACGGGCCTCCACCAGGCCCGTGGACAGGCCCCGGGTCACGGAGTCGAGCGCGGTGCCCGCACCGACCACGCCCGCGCCCACCACCAGCACGTCCAGCTCACGCTCGGCCATTGCTGCCAGTGACTCGGCACGCTGCGCCGGTCCCAGTGCCGCTGTCCTCATCGCTGCCTCCTGCTGTCGGTCGCGCCGGCCGCTTCTGTACGGCTGGCCGACTGTGTCCCGCCGTACAGATGCACCTGCCCGATTCCCCTGCCCGAATTCTGACCGGGTTGCCCGACTTCGGCCACCACCCGCCCTCAGCCTGTGGACAACCCACACAGAAACACCTGTGGAAACTCGCCCACCCAATCACGCATATCGGTCATATTTACTCCTAGTCTGACATTGCGCTCGCTCGTTCTGTCCACAGGGCTTGCGCACCTGTCCCGCTTCGGCTACTGGGAAGGACGGCCCACGCATGCCCGCAGATCTCGCCGTCATCGGACTCGGACATCTCGGCCTGCCGCTGGCCCAGGCCGCCGTCGCCGCCGGCATCCCCACTCTCGGGTACAAAACCGGCCCGGAAGCCGGTTCCCTGACCGCCGCCGAACTGCGCCGGATGCTCTCCGGAGGCTTCCGGACGGCCGCGGGCCCCGCCGAACTCGGCCGTGTACGCACCGCCGTCATCTGCGCCCCCACCCCGCGCGGCGCCGACGGCACGCTCGACCTCAGCCAGGTGGAGGCCGCCGCCCGCACCCTGGCCGCGCGCCTGCGCCCGCACACCACGGTGATCCTGGAGTCGCCCGTGCAGCCGGGCACGACGGAGGAGTTCCTGCGCCCCCTCCTCGAAGAGGGCTCCGGACTGCAGGCGGGCCGCGACTTCCACCTCGCCTACTCCCCCAGCCGCGTCGACCCCGGCAACCGCGACTTCACCCCCTCCAACACCCCGAAGGTCATCGGCGGCCTCACCCCCGCCTGCACCGAATCGGCCGCCGCCTTCTACGCCCGGCTCACCGACAAGGTCGTACGCGCGCGTGGACCCCGGGAAGCGGAAACCGTGCAGCTCCTGGAGACCAACTTCCGGCACGTCAACATCGCGCTCGTCAACGAGATGGCCGTCCTCTGCCACGACCTGGGCGTCGACCTGTGGGACGTCATCCGCTGCGCCGAGACCAAGCCGTTCGGCTTCCAGGCCTTCCGCCCGGGCCCCGGCGTCGGCGGCCACGCCACTCCCCAGGACCTGCGGGGCCACACCGGCCGCACCCTGCGCATGGTGGAACTCGCCCAGCAGGTCAACAACCACATGCCCCAGTACGTCATCCAGCGCGCGGCCACGCTCCTGAACGAGCACGGCAAGTCGGCCCGAGGCGCCCGCGTACTGCTCCTGGGCGTCACCTACAAGCCCGACCTCGCCGACCAACAGGGCTCCCCCGCCCAGGAGATCGCGATCCGCCTGATGGAACTGGGCGCCTCAGTCAGCTACCACGACCCCCACGTCCCGTCCTGGAGTGTCCTGGACCGCCCTCTCCCGCGCGCGGACTCCCTCTACGAGGCGGCGGCCGACGCCGACCTGACGATCCTCCTCCAGCAACACCGCACGTACGACCTCCAGGGCTTGTCGGTGAAGGCGCAGCTGCTGCTGGACACGCGGGGGGCTACGCCTACGGGGGCGGCGCATCGCTTGTGAAGGGGGCGCGTGGGACGCGGCGGGCTCCAGGGATGGTGGCGAGCGGCTCCCCGCGCCGGTAGCGTGGAAACAGGTGGAGCCCACCGCAGCGGGTACTGCGGCAGGCTCCTGTTGGTGATCGAGTGTCCACCCCTAGTGTCTATAGGGGTGGCCGCTCACCAACCGTAGGTCCGCAAAAGGCACCTCCTCCGGAACTTCACCAGCCGAAGCCGAATGCGATCCCAGCGGGTGGGTTTGCGGTGACGGCCCATGAGCGCGCCCCCTTCCATGACGCCGCCCAGTAGCCCGGTGGACGGTCCAACTGGAGCTCGGGGCCGGGCCCCCGGGTCATGGGGTCCGGATTCGCGCTCCTAGGAAGGGGGCGGCCCAGACAGCAGGTCGCCAAGAGGGACGCTACCGCCCGCGACCCCCCTGACCAGCCCGTATCCGCCCCGAACGCAAGCGCGCGCCCGTGCCCCGCACCACGCGCCCCCGCTCCGGGCAGCCAAAAGGGCCCGGCCACCCCCACGGGTAACCGGGCCCCACCCTGCGCTCAAGCCAAGCGCAGCGTCATGTCACCTCATCGCATATGCGTCGAGTCCGCCACCGTCACCTCGACGCGCTGGAACTCCTTGAGGTCGCTGTAGCCGGTGGTGGCCATGGCGCGGCGCAGGGCGCCGAAGAAGTTCATCGACCCGTCGGGGATGTGCGAGGGGCCCATGAGGACCTCCTCGATCGTGCCGACCGTGCCGAGGTCGACCTTCTTGCCGCGCGGCAGCTCCTCGTTGACGGCCTCCATGCCCCAGTGGTGGCCCTTGCCGGGTGCGTCCGTGGCGCGGGCCAGCGGGGAACCCATCATCACGGCGTCGGCGCCGCAGGCGATGGCCTTGGAGAGGTCGCCGGACCAGCCGACGCCACCGTCCGCGATCACGTGCACGTACCGGCCGCCGGACTCGTCCATGTAGTCGCGGCGGGCGGCGGCCACATCGGCGACCGAGGTGGCCATCGGGACTCGGATACCGAGCACGTTGCGCGTGGTGTGCGCGGCGCCGCCGCCGAAGCCGACGAGCACGCCGGCCGCACCGGTGCGCATCAGGTGCAGGGCCGCGGTGTACGTGGCGCAGCCGCCGACGATCACCGGGACGTCCAGTTCGTAGATGAACTGCTTCAGGTTCAGCGGTTCGGCGGCACCGGAGACGTGCTCCGCGGAGACCGTCGTACCGCGGATGACGAAGATGTCCACGCCCGCGTCGACGACCGCCTTGGAGAACTGGGCCGTGCGCTGCGGGGAGAGCGCCGCCGCGGTGACCACGCCCGAGTCGCGCACCTCCTTGATGCGCGCGCCGATCAGCTCCTCCTTGATGGGAGCCGCGTAGATCTCCTGGAGGCGGCGCGTCGCGGTGTCCACGTCCAGCTCGGCGATCTCGTCGAGCAGCGGCTGCGGGTCCTCGTACCGCGTCCAGAGGCCTTCGAGGTTCAGGACGCCGAGGCCGCCCAGCTCGCCGATGCGGATCGCGGTGGCCGGGGAGACGATTGAGTCCATGGGTGCCGCCAGGAAGGGCAGCTCGAAGCGGTAGGCGTCGATCTGCCAGGCGATCGAGACCTCCTTCGGGTCGCGCGTACGACGGCTCGGGACGACGGCGATGTCGTCGAAGGCGTACGCCCTACGGCCGCGCTTGCCGCGCCCGATCTCGATCTCAGTCACGTGTGTGGCCTTTCCATCCTTGGTTCTGCGCCTCCCAGTATCCCCGACGGGCACGACGAAGGCGGTCCCGGAGTACCTCCGGGACCGCCCCTCGCACGTCCGGCTACTGCTCGCGCCTACTTGCGGCTGTAGTTGGGCGCCTCGACCGTCATCTGGATGTCGTGCGGGTGGCTCTCCTTGAGCCCCGCCGACGTGATGCGGACGAAGCGGCCCTTGGTCTCCATCTCACCGACGGTGGCGGCACCCACGTACCCCATCGTCTGGCGCAGACCGCCGACGAGCTGGTGCAGCACGTTGGCCAGCGGACCGCGGTAGGGCACCTGGCCCTCGATGCCCTCGGGGACGAGCTTGTCGTCGGAGCCGACGTCGGCCTGGAAGTAGCGGTCCTTGGAGTACGACTTCCCCTGGCCGCGCGACTGCATGGCGCCCAGCGAGCCCATGCCGCGGTACGACTTGAACTGCTTGCCGTTGATGAACTGCAGCTCGCCCGGGGACTCCTCGCAGCCCGCCAGCAGGCTGCCGAGCATCACGGAGTCGGCGCCGGCGGCGAGCGCCTTGCCGATGTCGCCGGAGTACTGCAGGCCACCGTCACCGATCACCGGGATACCGGCGACGCGGGCCGCGAGGGCCGCCTCGTAGATGGCCGTCACCTGCGGTACGCCGATGCCGGCGACCACGCGGGTGGTGCAGATGGAGCCGGGGCCGACGCCCACCTTGATGCCGTCGACGCCCGCGTCGATCAGGGCCTGGGCGCCGTCACGCGTGGCCACGTTGCCGCCGATCACGTCGACGTGGACGCTCGACTTGATCTTCGACATCCAGCTCAGGGCGTTGCTGTTGTGCCCGTGCGAGGTGTCGACGACCAGGAAGTCCACGCCCGTCTCGGCGAGCGCCTGGGCGCGCTCGAGCGCCTCGGGGCTGGCACCGACGGCCGCGCCGACCAGCAGCCGACCCTCGGAGTCCTTGGCGGCACTCGGGTACTTCTCGGCCTTGACGAAGTCCTTGACCGTGATCAGGCCCTTGAGGAGACCGGAGTCGTCGACCAGGGGAAGCTTCTCGATCTTGTGGCGGCGCAGCAGTTCCATGGCCTCGGTGCCGGAGATGCCGACCTTGCCGGTGACCAGCGGCATCGGCGTCATGACCTCGCGGACCTGACGCGAGCGGTCGGTCTCGAAGGCCATGTCGCGGTTGGTGACGATGCCGAGGAGCTTGCCGTTGCCGTCCGTCACCGGGACGCCGCTGATGCGGAACTTGGCACACAGCGCGTCGGCCTCACCCAGCGTCGCGTCCGGGTTCACCGTGATCGGGTCGGTGACCATGCCGGACTCGGAGCGCTTCACGAGGTCGACCTGGTTGACCTGGTCCTCGATGGAGAGGTTGCGGTGCAGCACGCCCACGCCGCCCTGCCGGGCCATGGCGATCGCCATACGCGACTCGGTCACCTTGTCCATCGCCGCGGAGAGCAGCGGGATGTTGACGCGGACGTTGCGGGAGATGAGGGACGAGGTGTCGACAGCGTTGGGCAGCACTTCGGACGCGCCCGGCAGCAGCAGCACGTCGTCGTAGGTCAGCCCGAGTGTCGCAAATTTGGCGGGCACTCCGTCGACGTTCGCAGTCATGACACCTTCCCCAAAGCCTTGATCGGTGCGGATGTCCATGCTAACGGGAAGCACGGGTCCCGAATTCCACGGTGCGAGCTGTTCCGGGGCTTCGTATGTTCGTACGGAGTCGAGCGCCCCGTTGTTCACCCGGATGGCGGAATGGGGGCCTGAAAGCCGTGGCCCTTACTGCTCCGCCAGCGCCCGGAGTCTGCTCAGCGCGCGATGCTGGGCCACGCGCACCGCGCCGGGTGACATTCCCAACATCTGGCCCGTCTCCTCTGCGGTGAGGCCCACGGCGATGCGCAGCAGGAGCAGTTCGCGCTGGTTCTCGGGGAGGTTGGCCATGAGTTTCTTGGCCCACTCGGCGTCGCTGCTGAGGAGGGCACGTTCCTCCGGACCCAGGGAGTCGTCCGGGCGTTCCGGCATCTCGTCCGAGGGGACCGCCGTCGAACCCGGGTGGCGCATCGCGGCGCGCTGGAGGTCGGCGACCTTGTGCGCGGCGATCGCGAAGACGAACGCCTCGAACGGACGTCCGGTGTCGCGGTAGCGCGGCAGGGCGAGGAGTACGGCGACGCAGACCTCCTGCGCCAGGTCCTCCACGAAGTGCCGCGCGTCGCCCGGCAGTCGGGACAGCCGGGTGCGGCAGTAGCGCAGGGCGAGGGGGTGTACATGGGCGAGCAGGTCATGCGTTGCCTGCTCGTCCCCGTCGACGGCGCGGTGGACGAGACCACCAATCACCCCATGGGCATAAGCCGCCTCGTCGTCACGCATCGGACCATGGTGCCTTGGCGCCGCTCTCTCCGTGGCACCGCGTCCGTTGTTGTGCACCGAAGCGTTATGAGCAGGTGCGCCGGAACTCATCTCCTGCGCCCTCCCCTTCCGCTCGACCGACTTGTCCCCGAGGAACTCCACACCTCAAGGATGCGGCATCCGCGCCGAAACGAGGAGCGGGCACCCGGCGGGCCGTTTTCCGACCCCCGCCCACCTTGCGGTGGGCGGGGACTTCTCCACCCCCGGTGAGGTCCACTTAACGGACCAGACCCCACCGGAAACCGAGCGCCACCGCGTGCGCCCGGTCCGAGGCGCCGAGCTTCTTGAACAGGCGCCTGGCGTGCGTCTTCACCGTGTCCTCGGAGAGGAACAGTTCGCGTCCGATCTCCGCGTTCGACCGGCCGTGGCTCATGCCTTCCAAGACCTGGATCTCGCGCGCGGTGAGCGTGGGCGCGGCGCCCATCTCGGCCGAGCGCAGCCTGCGCGGCGCGAGCCGCCAGGTCGGGTCGGCCAGTGCCTGCGTCACCGTGGCCCGCAGTTCGGCGCGCGAGGCGTCCTTGTGCAGATAGCCGCGGGCACCGGCGGCGACGGCGAGCGCCACGCCGTCCAGGTCCTCGGCGACGGTGAGCATGATGATGCGTGCTCCGGGGTCGGCGGACAACAGCCGCCGGACCGTCTCGACGCCGCCCAGACCGGGCATGCGTACGTCCATCAGAATCAGGTCCGAACGGTCGGCACCCCAGCGGCGGAGGACTTCCTCGCCGTTGGCCGCCGTGGTCACGCGCTCGACACCGGGCACGGTCGCGACCGCGCGGCGGAGCGCCTCTCGGGCAAGCGGGGAGTCGTCGCAGACGAGGACGGATGTCATGGCCGCCCTCCGCAGCTGATGCGCGTCACCTTGAGCCTCCAGGCTGGTACATATCGTCACCTGTGCGGTTGACGCTCGACCGAATTTCCCGGCAGTGGGTACTGCCGCCCGTTCGAGCGCTTGTCCCTCCAACCGCCTCGCACTCTCAACGATGGTCACTCGAAAGAGTTACGGGGCCGTGTGTCGTCTTCGGCACTCTACGTGAGGGCCCGCACACGGTGCAGACATGCGCGACAGACCCTCAAGCTTTCAACACAACCTATGCCCCATTCAGCCGTTTTTCTTCCCTTTTATTGGTGTCTGAGGCTAGATTCGCAATGAGTCATATTTTCATCTCCTTAGATCGTAGTTGTACGGTCAGTGGCACCAACTCAGCCCAGAACGGCAACAAGGGGACACGCAATGGCAGATTTCTCCCGCCTTCCCGGTCCGAACGCGGACCTCTGGGACTGGCAGCTCCTCGCGGCCTGCCGTGGGGTCGACAGCTCGCTCTTCTTCCACCCGGAAGGAGAGCGCGGTGCGGCACGGAGCGCTCGCGAGAACTCGGCCAAGGAGGTCTGCATGAGATGCCCGGTCCGCGCGCAGTGCGCGGCGCACGCACTGGCGGTGCGCGAGCCCTACGGCGTGTGGGGCGGGTTGACCGAGGACGAACGCGAAGAGCTGATGGGACGGGCGCGCAACCGGCTGGTGTCGGCGTCGGCCGGTGGCGGGGACCTCGGTTCGAACAACTGAAGGAACGTTTCTTCCCGGGCCGGGCCCGCGTCAGGCCCGCGTCGCCGCCACCGCCAGCTGATCCAGCGTCGCCGCCACCGCCGGCACCTGCGCCAGGTCGGGCAGGGTCAGCGCGACGATCTCCCGCCGTACCGCCGGCTCCAGCGCCACCGTGCGCGCGCCCCGCGGCCGTACGGACTCGATGGCGAGCTGGGGCAGGACCGCGACGCCGAGACCCGCGCCCACCAGGCCGATCACCGCGGGGTAGTCGTCGGTCGCGAAGTCGATACGAGGGGTGAAGCCCGCGCTCTCGCAGGCCTCGACGAGCTGACCCCGGCAGCGCGGGCAGCCGGCGATCCACGACTCGGTGGCGAGTTCGCCGAGGGCGACCGACTCGGCGCGGGACAGCCGGTGACCTTCGGGTACGAGGCCGACGAGCCGGTCGGTGAGGAGGGGGCGGACCACCAGGTCGTCCCACTCACCGGCGCCGGCCGCGCCCTCGTACCGGAAGGCGAGGGCCACGTCGCAGTCGCCCTGGCGCAACATTTCGACGGAGTGCGGGGGTTCGGCCTCCTCCAGGGAGACCCGGGTGCCGGGGTGGGCGGCCCGCAGGGCGGCCAGGGCTGTCGGGACGAGGGTGGAGCTGCCACTGGGGAAGGAGACCAGCCGGACCCGGCCCGCCCGCAGACCGGCGATCGCCGCGACCTCCTCCTCCGCCGCCGTGAGCCCCGAGAGGATGCCGGCCGCGTGTCGCACCAGGGCCTCGCCCGCCTGGGTCAGTCGCATCTCGCGCCCGCTGCGGATGAGCAGCGGGGTGCCGACCGAGGCTTCCAGGGCTTTCATCTGCTGGCTCACGGCGGGCTGGGTGCAACCCAGTTCACGGCCCGCCGCCGAGAAGGAGCCGGTGGTGGCCACGGCACGCAGGACACGGAGATGACGGGCTTCGATCATTTTTCGAGCATAAGTGAAACTTGGGGATGTTGGCGAATAATGCGTCGACACTTTGGGGAGAAGTGACTTAGCGTGTGGTCGTAGGCATGAATCTGGATGTGGTGTCGAAGTGACGACTACGGGGGCGAGTGCTGTGATGAAGGTGTTGTCCGTAAACGTGGGTAGTGGGCGGTCCGTGCCGTACACGGATCATCCGCAGGGCACCGGTATCGACAAGCGGCCGGTGGACGGGCCGGTTCGGGTCTCGGCGCCCGGGCCCAAGGGAATCGGCGGCAGCGGTCTGGCCGGGGACACGGTGTGCTCGAAGCAGCACCACGGCGGTGACGAACAGGCGGTGTACGCGGTCGCGCGCGAGGATCTCGACGAGTGGGAGCGCGAGTTGGGCCGCCCGCTGCGCCACGGGATGTTCGGCGAGAACGTCACCACCCGGGGCCTTGACGTGTCGGGCGCGCTGATCGGCGAGCGCTGGCGGATCGGGTCCGAGGTGGTCCTCGAGGTCACCAGCGGGCGTATCCCCTGCGTGACGTTTCAGGGCCATCTGGGTGAGAAACGGTGGGTGAAGCGGTTCACGGAGCGGGGTGCGCCGGGCGCCTATCTGCGGGTGATCGAGCCGGGCGCGATACGGGCGGGCGACCCGGTGGACATCGTGCACCGGCCGGACCACGACGTGACGGTCGCCCTGTACTTCCGGGCGCTGACGACCGAGCGGGCATTGTTGCCACGGCTGCTCACGGCCGGTGCGGCGCTGCATTCGGAGGCGGCGGCGACGGTTCGCGAGTATGTGGAGAAGTACGGCTGACGGGCGGCGGCGGCACGGCTGCCGGCAAGGGATTGCGTGAAGGTCCCGCGCGGGGCCTTCACGATCGGGAGGGAGCGTGCAGGAGGGCGGACGAGCACAGTCGGGGTCACTAATCTTGCGCCATGACAACGGCTCTGATTACGGGATCGACCGCGGGAATCGGTGCCGCGTTCGCGCGGCGGCTGGCTGCCGACGGCCACAACCTCGTCCTGGTGGCGCGCGACGCCAAGCGGCTCGGTGAGCAGGCGACCGAACTGCACGACCGGCACGGCATCGAGGCGGAGGTGCTGAGCGCCGACCTCGCGACAGACGCCGGCATCGAGGCGGTGGCCGATCGTCTCGGTGACCGCAAGAATCCCGTCGACCTGCTGGTCAACAACGCCGGCTTCGGCAACAAGGGCCGCTATCTCGACGTGTCGATGGCGGACGAACTGAGGATGCTCAAGGTGCACTGCGAGGCGGTGCTGCGGCTGACCGGTGCCGCGGCCGATGCCATGCGGGAGCGGGGGCGCGGGGGTGTCGTCAATGTAGCGTCCGTCGCCGCCTTCGTACCGCGCGGTACGTACGGGGCGTCGAAGGCCTGGGTCGTGCAGTTCACGCAGGGCGCGGCGAAGGACCTGGCGGGGAGCGGGGTGCGGCTGATGGCGCTGGCTCCCGGTTTCGTGCGTACGGAGTTCCATGAGCGCGCCGGGATGGGGACCGACAACATCCCGAACTGGATGTGGCTGGACGCGGACAAGCTGGTCGCGTCGGCGCTCGCCGATCTGGCCCGGGGCAAGTCCCTGTCGATTCCGGACCCGCGTTACAAGGCGCTGATGGGCGTGGTGAAGGTGACGCCCAGGGCACTGCTGGGCGGGATCTCGTCGAAGACCGGGCGGAAGTACGGGCCTCAGTGAGACCTGTACCGGTCTTGGTGGAAGAGGTGGTGTCGCTGCTCCGGTGGGAGTATGGAGAGAGGTACCGGACGCAGGGGGGCCGGAGGCGGCGCCATGACATTCGTACAGCTGATTGACTGCAAGACCAGTCGGTTCGACGAGATGAACCGGCTGATGGACACCTGGGTCGAACAGACCAGGGGCAAGCGGAGCGCGACGCACACGCTGGTCGGCAAGGATCTCTCGGACTCATCGCACTTCATCGAGATCGTGGAGTTCCCGTCGTACGAGGAGGCGATGCGGAACTCGAACCTTCCCGAGACCGACAGGATCTCGCGGGAGATGGCCGCCCTGTGCGACGAGATGCCGACGTTCACGGATCTGGACGTGGTGCGGGACGAGCAGTTGTGCGCGGACACCGCGCGGCGGTTCTTCGAGGTGATCGCCACGCATGGTGAACTGCCCCCGCTCAACGACCTGTTCGTGGAGAGCTACCACGACCACGACCCGTCCAACGAGCAGGATGTCGTCGGGCTGGACGCGGCCCGGCGCGAGATGCAGATGTGGCGCGAGGGCTTCGACTTCGCGTTCACCGTGCACGACCAGATCGCCCAGGGCGACCGGGTCTGCACCCGCTGGACGTGGAACGGCACCCAGCGGGGCGACTTCATGGGGATTCCCAGCAGTGGCAGGAAGGCCTCGATGACCGGGACCACCATCCACCGGTTCGACACCGACGGGAAGATCGTCGAGGGCTGGTGGGAGTACGACCGGCTGGGGCTGATGGGACAGCTCGGGGCGCTGGACTCGTTGGAGCAGTAGCGAGGAGCAGAAGGGCAGAGTCGTTGGGGTGCGTGCGTAAGGGGATCATCTGACCGCCCGCGAAGGGAGAAACCCCCCGTTCCAGCCAGGAACGGGGGGTTTCTTCGTGCTGCGTGAGCTGCCTGCTCAGTGGGAGTGGCCGTGGCCGTGTCCACCGGCGGCCGGCTCTTCCTCTTCCTTCTTCTCGACGACCAGGGTCTCGGTCGTGAGGAGGAGGGAGGCGATCGAGGCCGCGTTCTCCAGGGCAGAGCGGGTGACCTTGACCGGGTCGATGACGCCCTGCTTGACCAGGTCGCCGTACTCGCCGGTCGCGGCGTTGAAGCCCTGGCCCTTGTCGAGCTCGGCGACCTTGGCGGTGATGACGTAACCCTCCAGGCCGGCGTTCTCGGCGATCCAGCGCAGCGGCTCGACGGCGGCCTTGCGGACGACCGCGACACCCGTCGCCTCGTCGCCGGTCTTGCCGAGGTTGCCCTCGAGGATCTTCACGGCGTGGACGAGCGCGGAGCCACCACCGGAGACGATGCCCTCTTCGACCGCGGCGCGGGTCGCGGAGATGGCGTCCTCGAGACGGTGCTTCTTCTCCTTCAGCTCCACCTCGGTGGCGGCGCCGACCTTGATCACGCACACGCCGCCGGCCAGCTTCGCGAGGCGCTCCTGGAGCTTCTCGCGGTCCCAGTCCGAGTCGGTGTTCTCGATCTCGGCCTTGATCTGGTTGACGCGGCCGGTCACGGCGCCACTGTCGCCGCCGCCGTCGACGATGACCGTGTCGTCCTTCGAGATGGTGACGCGGCGGGCGGTGCCCAGCACGTCGAGGCCGACCTGGTCGAGCTTGAGGCCGACCTCCTCGGCGATGACCTCGGCGCCGGTGAGCGCGGCCATGTCGCCGAGCATCGCCTTGCGGCGGTCGCCGAAGCCGGGGGCCTTGACCGCGACCGCGTTGAAGGTGCCGCGGATCTTGTTCACGACCAGGGTCGACAGGGCCTCGCCCTCGACGTCCTCGGCGATGATCAGCAGCGGCTTGGAGGAGTTGGTCTGGATGACCTTCTCCAGCAGCGGCAGCAGGTCCTGGATGGAGGCGATCTTGCCCTGGTGGATCAGGATGTACGGGTCGTCGAGGACGGCCTCCATACGCTCCTGGTCGGACACCATGTACGGGGACAGGTAGCCCTTGTCGAAGGCCATGCCCTCGGTGAACTCCAGCTCCAGGCCGAAGGTGTTGGACTCCTCGACGGTGATGACACCGTCCTTGCCGACCTTGTCCATCGCCTCGGCGATGAGGTCGCCGACCTGCGTGTCCTGCGCGGAGAGCGCGGCCACGGCGGCGATGTCGGACTTCTCCTCGATCGGGCGGGCGGTCGCGAGGAGTTCCTCGGACACAGCCTTGACCGCCGCGTCGATGCCCTTCTTCAGGGCGGCCGGGGAGGCGCCGGCGGCGACGTTCCTCAGGCCCTCGCGGACGAGCGCCTGGGCCAGCACGGTGGCGGTGGTCGTACCGTCACCCGCGATGTCGTTGGTCTTGGTCGCCACCTCCTTCACCAGCTGGGCGCCGAGGTTCTCGAACGGGTCGTCGAGCTCGACCTCGCGGGCGATGGTGACGCCGTCGTTGGTGATGGTGGGAGCGCCGAACTTCTTGTCGATGACGACGTTGCGGCCCCGGGGGCCGATCGTCACCTTGACAGTGTCGGCAAGCTTGTTGACGCCGCGCTCAAGGGCGCGACGGGCGTCCTCGTCGAACTTCAGGATCTTCGCCATAGGAGCGGTT
The DNA here is from genome assembly GCF_010548275.1 of Streptomyces sp. SID12488. Taxonomy (GTDB): domain Bacteria; phylum Actinomycetota; class Actinomycetes; order Streptomycetales; family Streptomycetaceae; genus Streptomyces. The sequence continues at coordinate 105,737 of NZ_JAAGLT010000003.1, read as the reverse complement.
CAGCCCTCTCGGAAAACTTGGGTGAACGAACCGCGCCCCCAGCACCCGGCTTGTTGAGAGTCGCGGGGGCCAGGGGCACAGTTCACTGCAATGCTGGTAAAACCGGGTGAATTACTTCTCTACGATCGCGAGCACGTCGCGAGCCGAGAGGACGAGGTACTCCTCGCCGTTGTACTTCACCTCGGTGCCGCCGTACTTGCTGTACAGCACGATGTCGCCGGTCTTCACGTCGAGCGGAAGCCGCTCGCCGTTCTCGAAGCGGCCCGGGCCAACAGCCAGGACGACGCCCTCCTGGGGCTTCTCCTTGGCGGTGTCCGGGATGACCAGGCCAGAGGCCGTGGTCTGCTCAGCTTCGAGCGGCTGGACCACAATGCGGTCCTCGAGCGGCTTGATGGCAACCTTGGAGCTGGTGGTCGTCACGATCCGACCTCCCCCTTCGGAGATCTCACGGGGTTAACTGTCTGAGGTGGCGACCAGGTGGATCCGTCGTCGCGGGTGCCGGACCTGCCCGTCGCTATTGGCACTCTCCAGTGGGGAGTGCCAGACCTGAGACTATGACTGCGATTAGCACTCGGTCAAGCGGAGTGCCAATCCTGTCGTCGGTCGCGCGTGGTTTCCGGTGCTCGTGGGGCGCGGTGAAGCGGGTCGGGGCCAGGGTTTGGAGGCAGGGATTCGATGCGTCTACGTCCAGGTGAGACCGAGGCTGTTGGCTGGCGCGCGGTGGCCGTGCTCGAGGCCGTCCGGCAGCTGTGCGACGCGGCGCCCGGCGTCACCGGACGTCCTCGGGTGATCGCGATCGACGGCCGGGGAGGCGCCGGCAAGACGACCCTGGCCGAGCGGCTGCGCGGCGCGGCGCCCGGCTCCGCCGTCGTGCACACCGACGACATCGCCTGGAACCACGCCTGCTTCGACTGGGGCGCCGTGCTCGTCGAGAACATCCTGCGGCCCCTGCACCGGGGTGAGGCGGTGGACTTCCGCCCTGCCGCCTGGATCGCCCACGACCGGCCCAGATCGATCACCGTTCCCGCCGGTGCCGACTTCGTCTGGGTCGAGGGCACGGGCATCATCCGCGAGGAGCTCTCCCCATGGCTGGACGCCTCGGTGTGGATGCAGGGCGACCTCGACGAGCAGGAGCGCCTGTCGGCCGTCCGCGACGGTGACTCCCCCGCGCAGCGGGAGCACGTGGCGAACTGGCTGCTGGAGGAACTGCCGTTCATGCTGCGCGAACAGCCGTGGGCCCGGGCCACCATGATCGTCGCCGGCCCTCCGCAGACAAACCAGGGCCATGACCCCGGCCACGACCCGGAGACCGAGTTGGTCGTCGCCCCGGCGACCGGCCAGTAGGTCTCCCCTGGGCCACCCCTTGGGCCGACTCGTCCCCGGACATCAGAGGTAGTCCTCCAGGCGGCCCACGCTCAGCCCTCTCTCCTGGATCTCGCGGAGCAGCCTCACCGTCCGCTCGACCAGTGGCGGGCCGTCCAGGTCGTCGTCCGGGCCCACCAGGAGGATGTCGCCCGCCCGGAGGCGCTCCCCCTCGGTCCACAGGACCACCGCCGAGACCCCGCAGTCCCCGGCCGCCCTGAGGGTCGTCGTGTCGTAGGTGCCGTAGGGCGGGCGGAAGAGGCGGGGGCGGAGGCCGAAGCGTTCCCGGAGTTTGTCCTGCTGGCCGCAGATCTCGGCGCGCTGGCCGGCGTACGGCAGGCCTTGGAGGGACTGGTGGTCCAGGGTGTGGTTCTGGACGTTCGCGCCGACCTCGCGGAGGCGGGCGAAGTGGGCGTAGCCCGGGCCCACGACGCTGTCCGTGAGGAACATGCTGACCGGGAGGCGCAGTTCGCGGACCAGGTCGACGAACCGGGGGTCGCGTTCGGCGCCGTCGTCGTAGGTGAGGAAGACGACCTTGTCGTGGGTCGGGACGTGGTCGACGACCGGGGGCAGGCCGGGGCCTGCCGCGTGGATCCGGGGGCGGGGCGACGGGGGCGGGGCCAGGGGTACGGGGGACGACAGGCCCCAGCGGCGGTACGCGTGCGCGTCGACGGCCGGGGAGTCCGTGCGGGCCGCCTGCCGGGCCGCGTGGGCCGCCTTTCTGCCGAGTCGTTCGATGGGGTCCACGGACTGGGCGCAGCCGGTGACGGTCGCCGCCAGGAGCGCGGCGGCGAGTGCGGCGGCGGCCAGTGGGCGCGCGGTCACAGGTAGTCCTCCAGACGGGCCACCGCGTACCCCTTGGCCGTGACGAGCTTCATGAAGCGGCGGACCATGTCGGGCATCGTGCCCTTCCCGTCGCCCTTGCCGCGGAAGTGGCTGAGGACGATGTCGCCGGGGTGGATGTCCCGGTCCCACTCTCGGTAGTCCCAGTGGTCGGCGAAGACCTCCTCGTTCCAGAGGGGTACGTGCTTCACGCCGCACGACTTGGCGGCGCGCAGGCTGTCCTCGTTGTAGTTGCCGTAGGGCGGCCGGAAGAGGGTCGGGCGGGTGCCGTACCGCTTCTTGATCACGTCCTGCATGCCGCAGATCTCGGTCTTCTGGCGTTCGTAGGAGAGGGCGGGCAGGTAACGGTGGCGGAGGGTGTGGTTGTTGAGTACGACGCCCAGGTCGCGCATCTTCCTGAAGTAGCCGTAGTCCTCCTTGACCAGGTAGTCGCTGAGGAAGGCGGTGTACGGGATCCTCAGTTCGCTCATCATGCGAAGGAACGCCGGGTCCTTCTCGGCGCCGTCGTCGATCGTGAGGAAGACGATTTTGTCGCGGGTCGGGATGGTGGTGAAGACGGGTGGCAGGCCGCGTTCCTCGTGGTCGTCCACCTCGAAGCCCTTGCGGGTGGTGAGGTGTGGTTTGCGGGCAGGAGGCGGGGGCGCGGTCAGCGGGGGCTCGGTCAGGCCCCAGCGTTTGGCCGTGGCCGCGCGGGCCGCGTAGGCACGGCGCAGCTTCTGGGCGTACGCGTCGAGAGCCCGCGCCGGGGGTGCGTTCAGGCGCAGTTCCTGGCCGGGGGCGGGGCGGACGTTCTTCGGCGGGGCGCCGCCTGCCGTGCCACCTTCCGTGCCGCCTCCCGCGGTGCTTTCCGCGCAGCCGGAGGCGAGGGCGGCCACGGTGAGCGCGGCGATCCCGGCACGGACCATTGACCGGTTTTTGTATTTTTGTCCTACTGATCGCATGGTGCCGGATCTTCCCAGGACGGGACCGAGGAAGGTGGCCGACACCGCCGCCGGAGGCACACCGTCCACCGGCTGGCCCACAATGACCCGGTGAACGACCTCGCCGCATCCCTCTCCGCCTTCGCCGCCCTCCTCACCCCGGAGGGCCGCGCCCTTCTCGACGAGGTGCGCGGTACCGAGCCGGCCCGTGAACTGGCCGTCGCCACCCGGCTGCGCCGCGCGCACCCCGCCGAACTGGTCTCGGCGGCCCTCGGGCAGGAACGGTTGCGGCAGCGGGCGGTGGCGAAGTTCGGTGCCGAGGACGCCGGGCGGATGTTCTTCACGCCGAACGGGGTCGAGCAGTCGACGCGGGCGAGCGTGGCCGCGTACCGGGCGGGCCGGTTCAGGGAGTTGGGCGTGACCTCCGTCGCCGACCTGTGCTGCGGGATCGGGGGCGATGCCCTCGCGCTCGCCCGGGCCGGGATCCGTGTCCTCGCCGTGGACCGGGATCCGCTCACGGCCGCCGCCGCGCGCGCGAACGTCGAGGCGCTGGGCATCGGGGATCTGGTGGAGGTACGGGAGGCGGATGTCACCGACGTCGATACGTCCTCGTACGACGCCGTGTTCGTCGATCCGGGGCGGCGCGGGGGGCGCGGGAGGATCTTCGATCCCGAGGCGTACTCACCGCCGTTGTCGTGGGCCGTGGAGGCGGCGCGGAAGGCTCCGCTGGCCGCGCTGAAGATCGCCCCCGGTGTGCCGCACGAGGCGATTCCCGCCGACGCCGGGGCCGAGTGGATCTCGGACGGCGGGGACGTGAAGGAAGCGGTGCTGTGGTTCGGGACCGAGCCGGGGGTCGTGCGGGCAACTCTGCTGCCCGGGCCGCGTGTTCTGGTGGGGCGGGGGCTGCCGGATCCTCAAGTGCGTTCGATGGGGCGGTACTTGTACGAGCCCGACGGTGCCGTCATTCGGGCGCATCTGGTGGCTGAGATGGCCGAGGAGGTCGGTGGGGGGCTCGTCGACGAGACGATCGCCTATGTGACGGCGGATGAGCTGCGGGTTACTCCGCATGCCTCCGCGTACGAGATCACCGATCAACTGCCTTTCGGGGTGAAGAAGTTGAAGGCATTGCTGCGGGAGCGGGGGGTCGGAGTGCTGACCGTGAAGAAGCGGGGGTCGGCTGTAGAGCCCGAGGAGCTCCGGAAGATGGTGAAGCCTCGGGGGGCTAATTCGGCGACGGTTTTTCTTACTCGGGTGGCGGGGGCGCCGGCGATGCTTGTTGGGCATCCCGTGCGGAGCGCTCCGCGGGTTGGGCAGTGATTTGTCTGCGGGCCCGGTGGGGGCTTGTCGCGCAGTTCCCCGCGCCCCTGAAAAGGCGGGGCTGCGCCCCAGCTTTTCAGGGGCACTTCTGAGCTCTGGCTCGTAGCAAGTGGCGTTCGCGTTCGTTTTGGGTTAGTTCGGCTGCTCGTAGGAATTCCGCTCTTGCCTCCGTCCTGCGGCCCAGGCGTAGGAGCAGGTCGCCTCTCACGCTGGGGAGCAAGTGGTAGTCGCGCAGGGCCGGTTCCGTCGTGAGGGTGTCGATGATGCGCAGGGCGGGGGCCGGGCCCTCGGCCATCGAGACGGCCACCGCTCGGTTCAGCTCCACCACGGGGGACGGGGATCGGACGGCGAGGGCCGCGTACAGCGCGGCGATGCGGGGCCAGTCCGTGTCTTCGTAGGAGTGGGCGTGGGCGTGGCAGGCGGCGATGGTGGCCTGGAGGGCGTACGGGCCCGGGCCTGACGTGGTTGTGGTGGCGCCGGCCGCTTCCGCACGGGCCAGGGCCGTGAAGCCGCGGGCGATCAGCATGCGGTTCCAGCGGGAGCGGTTCTGGTCCTTGAGGAGTACCGGTTCGCCGGTCGGGCCCGTGCGGGCCGCCGAACGGGACGCCTGAAGCTCCAACAGGGCTGTCAGCGCGTGCACTTCGGGTTCCTTGGGCATCAGGCCAGACAGCACCCGGGCCAGCCGCAGGGCGTCCTCGCAGAGGGCGGGGCGCATCAGGTCGTCGCCGGCTGTGGCCGCGTACCCCTCGTTGAAGATCAGGTAGATGACCTCCAGGACCGAGCCGAGACGGGCCTCGCGCTGTGGGCCGTACGGGACCTCGAAGGCGACGTTCTTCGTCGCGAGGGTTCGTTTGGCGCGGACGATGCGCTGGGCGACCGTCGCCTCGGGGACCAGGAAGGCGCGGGCGATCTCGGGGGTGGTGAGGCCGCCGAGGAGGCGGAGGGTGAGAGCGATGCGGGCCTCGGCGGACAGCACCGGGTGGCAGGCGGTGAAGACGAGGCGGAGCAGGTCGTCGTCGATGTCGTCGGGGGCGGACGGCTCGACCGGCGGGGCGGTCGTCTCCAGGCTCCGGCCGATCTCCGCCAGCTTGCCGGCGTACGTCTCGCGGCGGCGGACCAGGTCGATGGCGCGGTGCTTGGCGGTGGCCATGAGCCAGGCGCCCGGGTTGTCGGGGACGCCGTCGCGGGGCCACTGTTCGAGGGCGGCGACCAGGGCGTCCTGGGCCAGTTCCTCGGCGATGCCTATATCCCGGACGGTGCGCGTGACGGCCGCGATGATGCGGGGGAATTCGAGGCGGAAGACCGTCTCGACGGATCGCTCGGTCGCGGAGTCGGAGTCGGAGTCGGAGGTGGGCTGCTGGGTCACAGCCCACCATCAGACACCGTCGGCGGCGATCGGCCAAGGAAGCCGGGAGAGCAGCGGTGACGAGCGGTTCGCTCAGCCCTCCGCGATCTCCCGCACCTCGCAGGTGACCGTCCAGTGCTCCTCGTGGACCTTCAGGAAGCGCTTGGTCCACTCCAGGGCCTCTGCCCGGTCCTTGCACTGCATGATCGCGTAGCCGCCGACGACCTCCTTGGACTCGGTGAAGGGGCCGTCGGTGACCGAGATCTTTCCGTCCTGCCAGTGCACGCGGGTGCCCTGCGCGGCGGGGGTGAGACCGGCCGTGTCGAGCATCACCCCGGCCTTGGTGACCTCCTCGATCAGCTCGCCCATGCGCTGCATCAGCTCCGGGCTGGGGCCCTCGGCGGGGACGGTGGCTTCGTCGATCTGTACGAGGGAGAGATAGCGGGGCATGGGGTTCCTCCTTGGGCGGGGCCCGGTTCCTTTCCGGGCTCTCACCTGTGCGTCGAACGGGGCGGGCCCGGATCGACACGGCTGCGGAAATTTCTTCGGGAATTTTTCCCCCGGGGCGTTTCCGCAGCTCAGAGGCTTCCCTCTCACGGCCTGACTGTCACCTCAAGGTCGCCCACAGCTCCGCCGCCTCCGGTTCCTCGGCGACCACCCGGTTGGCGTTGGACGGCGCCGGCACCACCGGCATCGTCACCGTCTTCAGCTCGTCCTCCGACAGACCCTGCAGGCTCTGACCCAGGCTCATCAGCTCGCTGAGCGAGTTCAGGCCGGTGTCCGTGGTCAGACCGGCCGTGGCCACGTCGGCGACCTTGTACAGCCTGGCCGGGCTGGTCAGCAGGTTCGTCGAGGAGATCTGCTGGAGGAGGGCCTTGACCAGGGTCTGCTGGAGGCCTATTCGGCCCAGGTCGCTGCCGTCGCCTATGCCGTGCCGGGTGCGGGCCAGCGCGAGGGCCTTGGTGCCGTCGAGGTGGTGCGTGCCCGCCTTCAGGTCGAGGTGGCTGTCTTCGTCGTCGATGTCCTCGTCCGTGGTGACCGTTACGCCGCCCAGCGCGTCCACCAGGTCCGCGAAGCCGGCGAAGTCGACCTCCAGGTAGTGGTCCATGCGGACGTTCGTCATCGACTCCACCGTCTTGACCGCGCAGACCGGGCCGCCGACCGAGTACGCCGTATTGAACATGACGCCGTGCGCCTCCGCTGTCGAACCCCCGTCCGACAGGGGGCAGGACGGGCGCGTGACCAGCGTGTCGCGCGGGATGCTCACGATCGTCGCCTTCGTACGGCCCGCGTCCAGGTGGACGACCATCGCCGTGTCGGACCGCGCGCCCTCGCTGCTGCCGCCGCCGAGTGCCTGGTTCCGCTTGCCGCTGCGCGAGTCCGACCCCAGGACCAGGATGTTCAGCGCCTCGCTCGGCAGCGGTGACGCCGAGGCGGACGCGCCTGCCGAGGGCAGCGACTGCGTCTTGGCCGGGCGGTTGTCACCGAGCGCGCTGTTGATGTCGACGCTCTTGATGTTGCGGTTCAGGTGCCAGTAGGCAAAACCCGCACCCGCGGCTGCGATCACCAGAGTGCCGGCCAGCGTGAAACCGACGGCCTTCATCCAGCGCGACGACCGTCGGCCCACCTGCGTCCCCGGCTGTCTCTCCGCGCCCCCGTCATCATCCGACGTCTGTCTCTCGTCTCCCGTCACACGGAAGAACGTACGTCCGAATTGTTACGCACAGGGGCCCCGACCCGGGATTCTTCGGAAAATCTCACGCTTCTCAGGCCGATATCAGCCCTGGATTGGCCCTGGATCGGCCTGGGTCAACCCAGCGTTACTATCGGTAGCGGGTTGCTCCCGTTCCAGGTCCCGTTGAATCCGAAACTCACCGAACCGCCGCTCGGCACCGTCCCGTTGTACGAGGCGTTCACGCAGTTGGCCGCCGCCCCCGACTGGGTGCAGGTGGCGTTCCATGCCTGCGCGACCTGCTGGCCGGCACCAAACGTCCAGCTCACCCTCCACGACGACAGCGACCGGCCCGCGGAACAGGCGATCGTCACCTGCCCGGTGAACCCGGAGTTCCACTGGTTCGGGACGCTGTACGTTGCCGTGCAGCCCTCCGTCGACGGGGTGCCGCCGAGCGACCGGGCGATCGCGTAGTACGCCGGTTTCGGGGTGAAGCTCTCCGTGTACGGGGTCGCCGCGCCGTAGCCGTCGAACACGTCCGGGATCCACGAGTCGGAGTCCGTGAAGCCCCAGACCGTCACGCCGGCGCACCTGGTCACAGCCACACAGGCGTCCATGACGGCCTTGTAGTCGGCCGCCTGCTGAGTCAACTTGGCGTCAGTGGCGGGCAGTTGCATACGGATGTCGAGTTCCGTGATCGCCACGTCGACGCCCAGATCGGCGAACCGCTGGATGTTCTGCTGGAGGGTCGCGGGGTACTGACCGAGGATCAGATGGGCTTGGAGTCCGACTCCGTCGATCGGAACTCCGCGCTCCTTCAGGGACTTGACCAGGTTGTACAGGGCCGTGCTCTTCGCGTTGACGCCCTCGACGTTGTAGTCGTTGATGTAGAGCTTCGCCGCCGGGTCGGCCGCCCGCGCCCAGGTCAGGGACTGCGCGATGTAGTCCGTGCCGAGGTTGTTCGACCAGAGCGTCGAGCGGTAGGTGCCGTCCTCGTTGAACGGCTCGTTCACCACGTCCCAGGCCGCCAACTTGCCCTTGTAGCGCGTGACTTCGGTGGTGATGTGGTCCTGGAGGATCGCGCTCAGCTGGGCCGGTGTCCAGGTGCCGTTGGCCAGCCAGCCCGGGTTCTGGCTGTGCCAGACCAGGGTGTGGCCGCGTACCTGCTGGTTGTGGGCCTGGGCGAAGGCGACGATCTGGTCGGCCTCGGTCCAGTTGTACGTGCCCCGGCTGGGCTCCACGGACTCCCACTTCATGGCGTTGCCGGGGGTGAGCGAGTTGAACTGGGCGCCGGCCAGGTCGCCGTAGGTTCCGGTGAGTTTGGAGCCGGTGACTGCCGTGCCTATGACTTTGCCCTTGGTGGTGGCGAGGTCGCGCAGTGGGGGGTCTGCGGCGTGCGCCGAGGTTGCCGTCCCGGCGAGGAGCAGCGTGGTGGTGGTTGCTGCGGCTGCGAGGAGGGCGAGCAGGCGTGGGCGTAATGCTGTTCTGGAGGGGCTCATTGCGGGTGCCTCCGAAAGTTTCGGCTGTTCAACCGATTGACTTCGGTGCAGTTTGGGGGGCCTTGTGTCACTCGTCAATACAGTTGGGGCACTGGGGGGCTGGTGATTCGGCTGCGGGTGCGTCGTGGCTTGTCGCGCAGTTCCCCGCGCCCCTTATCGGGCCGGTGGTCGCCTGCGGGTGCGTCGTGGTTTGTCGCGCCCACGCGGCGGAGCCGCAAATCGATACAGCCTCGCGCCCCCAACAAGGCCCGTGGTCGCCCTGCGGGTGCGTCGTGGTCTGTCGCGCCCACGCGGCGGAGCCGCGAATCGGTACAGTCCCGCACCCCTTGGGGAGTTGTCCTGCCCCCCTTAGGCAGTTGGCGGCGGCGCCGTGCTGTTGCGTACCACCAGGCTTGTTGCCAGTTCCACCCTTGTCGCGCCTGACGTGCCGTCTCCCTTGCCCAGGTCCAGGACCAGCTTGGCGGCCGTTTCCGCCATTTCCATCAGGGGCTGGCGGACGGTCGTCATCGGGGGGCCCACCAGGCGGGCGATCGGCAGGTCGTCGAAGCCGACGACGCTCAGGTCCTCCGGGATGCGCAGGCCGAGTTCGCGGGCCGCCTCGTACAGGCCGAGGGCCTGGAGGTCGTTGCCGGCGAAGACGGCGGTCGGGCGGTCCGGGGAGCGCAGGAGTTCGAGGCCGGCGCGGTAGCCCGTCTCGTGGTGGAAGTCGCCCACCTTGAGCAGGGCGGGGTCGACCGGGAGGCCGGCCGTCTCCAGCGCGGCGCGGTAGCCGTCGACGCGGGCGCGGCTGCACATCATCCGGGAGGGGCCGCTGATCGACGCGATACGGGTGTGGCCGAGTTCGACGAGGTGCCGGGTGGCCGCCAGGCCGCCCTGCCAGTTGGTCGCGCCGACCGAGGGCACGTTGTCGCCGGGGTCGCCCGCCGGGTCCATCACCACGAACGGGATGGAGCGGCTGGTCAGCAGCGCCCGCTGGGACTCGTCGAGGCCGGACAGGACGAGGATCACGCCATGCGGACGGCGGGCCGCGACCTGGTCGGCCCAGGTGCGGCCCGGGGTGAGGCGGCCCGCACTCTCGGAGAGGACGACGCTCAGCCCCTCCTCCCGCGCCGCGTTCTCCACACCCCGGATGACCTCCATCGCCCACGCGCTCTCCAGCTCGTGGAAGACCAGGTCGATCAGCGGGGAGCGGGTCGCCTCGGCGCGGCGGCGCCGGTAGCCGTACGCCCGCAACAGGTCCTCGACACGGGTCCGGGTCCCGGGGGCGACATCGGCGCGGCCGTTGAGCACCTTCGAAACAGTCGGAGCGGAGACGCCTGCCTCGCGGGCGATCTCGGCGAGCGTCGCGGTCTGGGTGGACTGCGGTGTCGTCTGCGTTTCAACGGGTTTCGAGGGTCTCATGGCCGCGATCGTATCCCTGCGCGACCTCTTGACGAAGACCCTGTCCCCCCATAAATTTCCGGAACATTCGACGTACCACCCGAAAGATTCGTACAGAGACTCGTTCAGGTTTCGTTCAGAACATTCGCGAGAGGTGCAGTCATGGAGTCGAACAGAGGGCGGTCCACAGGGTCCACCGGTACGGCGTTCAGCAGGCGCTGGGTGCTCGGTGCCGGAGCCTCCGCCCTGCTCACCACCGGCCTCAGCGCCTGCGGCTCGGGTGAGGGTTCGGGCGGGGGCGGGGACACGATCACCGCATTCGTGTACGGGGACGACGCCGTGAAGGTCCAGGCGGCGGCCGTCGCACGGTTCAACAAGTCGGCCGCCAGCAAGACGGCCAAGGGCAAGGTCAAGCTGGAGAAGATCCCGGGCTCGGACTACCTGCCCAAGCTGCGTACGGCGATGGGGTCGCCGAGTGCCCCGGACGTCTTCTTCAACTGGGGCGGCGGCTCCATCAAGGCGTATCAGGAGGCCGACAAGATCGTCGACCTGACCGACGTCATCGAGAACGACCCGGTGCTGAAGAGCGGCTTCCTGCCCTCCGTACTCGCCGCCGGGGACCTCAAGGGCCGCCACTACGGCATACCGATGCGCGGTATGCAGCCGGTGATCCTCTTCTACAACAAGACCGTCTTCGCCGAGCAGAAGCTCCAACCGCCCACCACCTGGGACCAGTTGCTCGACATCAACACCAAGCTGAAGAAGGCGGGCATCACCCCGTTCGCCCTCGGCGGCTCCGACCTCTGGCCCGAACTGATGTGGCTGGAGTACCTGGTGGACCGTATCGGCGGCCCCGAGGTCTTCCGGCGTATCCAGGACGGCGACGCGGAGGGCTGGGGCGACCCGGCGGTCCTGAAGGCCGCCGAGATGGTGAAGGGACTCGTCGACGACGGCGCCTTCGGCTCCAAGTTCACCTCGGTGTCGTACGTCAACGGCGGTGCCCCGGCCGTCTTCGCCAAGGGCAAGGCGGCGATGCATCTGATGGGCTCGTGGGAGTACTCGACGCAGCTCGGCAAGTTCCCCGACTTCGCCAAGTCGAACCTGGGCTGGGCGGCCTTCCCGAAGATCGAGGACGGCACCGGCGACGTCCGCAACGTCGTCGGCAACCCCACCAACTACTGGTCCATCAACCCCCGTACGCAGAACAAGGACGCGGCGATCGCGTTCCTCAAGGACTGCGCGTCCGAGGCGTACGCGAAGGACCTGGTCGCCCTCGGCGACGTACCGACCACCTCGAACGCGGCGGCGCTGCTGTCCTCCGCGCCCAACCCCGAGTACGCCAAGTTCCAGTACGACCTGGTCCAGCAGGCACCCGCGTTCACGCTCTCCTGGGACCAGGCGCTCGGCGACGAGCTGGGCACGAAGATGCACACGGAGATCGGCAAGCTGTTCACGGGCAAGTCGGCGCCCGGTGAGTTCGTGTCGGCCTGCAAGGGGCTGAAGTGAGTTCAACGGTCACTTCCGGGGGCGAGAAGGCTCCGCGGGGCAAGGTGCGGGCCGGGCGGCCGGGTGCCGTCTGGGCGCTGCCCGCGGTGCTCTTCTTCACCTTCTTCGCGGTCGTCCCGATGGCCCTGGCCTTCTATCTCTCCTTCACCAAGTGGGACGGCCTCGGCGACCCCAAGCCCGTGGGCCTCGCCAACTGGCAGAAGCTGCTGGACGATCCGCGGCTTACGCAGTCACTCACGCTCACCCTGCTCCTTATGGCGGCGAGCTGGGTCTTCCAGACGGTGGTCTCGCTGCTGCTCGGCGTCTGGGCGGCGGGCCGTCAGCGCAACCGGGCGATCCTCTCCGCGATCTTCTTCGTCCCGTTCCTGCTCTCCTCGACGGCGATCGCACTGCTCTTCTACGCCCTGCTCGACCCGAACTTCGGTGTCATCCGGGCGAACATCCTCGGCTCCTCAAGCGGCGCGTTCTTCGCGATCGTCTTCGTCGGCGCCTGGCAGTTCATCCCCTTCCACACACTGATCTACCAGGGCGGGGCCCGCCAGATACCAGAGGTGCTCTACCAGGCGGCGGCGATTGACGGCGCGGGCCGCTACCGCCAGTTCTTCTCGATCACACTCCCGCAGCTGCGGCACACCATCACGACGTCCACCGTCCTGATGGTCGTCGGCCTGCTGACGTACTTCGAGACCGTGCTGATCCTCACCAAGGGCGGCCCGGGCACCGACACGGCGATCCTGCCCTACCTGATGTACGAGGCAGGCTTCAAGAGCTACGACTTCGGCTACGCGAGCACCATCGCGTCCTCCCTGGTCGTGGCCGCCACGGGACTGTCCCTGCTCCTTGTGCGACTGACCGGCTTCGGCCGCATGCGCAGTACCCGCGAAGGGATGTGACTGAGTGTCACACGACACGCTTCCTCGTCCCCCGACGACGGACAAGCGTCCGGAACGACCGCGGCCGGACGGCCGTCGCCGTCGAAGGCACTGGACGAGGCGTGCCAACCCGCTGGCGGGCCTGGGCTCGTTCGTCTGGCTGGTGATCGTCCTCGTCCCCATCTACGCCATGCTGTCGGCCTCGCTAACCAGCGCCGACAAGGCACTCACGGGCAACCCCCTGAAGCCGCCGACCGATCCGACCCTCGACAACTACAGCACCGTCCTCCACTCGGGCTTCTGGCATCTGCTGAGCAACACCGTGATCGTGGCCGTCGCGGTCGTGGCCATCGTCCTCGGCCTCTGCGTCCCCCTCGCGTACGTCGCTGTCCGCACCCGCGACCGCTGGTCGGGCCTGGCCTTCCGCCTCTTCCTGCTGGGCGTGGCGATCCCCGCCCAGGCCGTGGTCGTGCCCCTCTACCTGCTCATCGCCAAACTCGACCTGTACGACAGTCTGTTGGCGGTCATCCTGCCGACGGCCGCCTTCGCCATGCCGGTCTCGGTACTCGTCCTCGTGGGCACCCTGCGGGACGTCTCGGAGGATCTGTACGAGGCGATGGCCCTGGACGGTGCCTCCCCGCAGCGGATGCTGTTCCAGCTCGCCGTCCCGCTGGCCAAGGGCGGTATCAGCACGGTTGTCATCTTCTCCTCCCTGCAGGCATGGAACGGCTTCCTCTTCCCGCTGATCTTCACCCAGTCCGACGAACCCCGGGTCCTGACCCTCGGCCTCTTCAACTTCGTGAGCCAGTTCGGCGTGAACATCCCCGCCCTGCTCGCGTCCGTCGTCCTCTCCGGCATCCCGATCTTCGCCGTCTACCTGGTGGCCCGGCGCGCTCTGATCGGCGGCCTGATGGGCGTGGGCGGCAAGTGAACCGACGGGAACCGACGGAATCAGACGCCGGTGAACTCACCTTCCCTGACAGGAGTTTCATGACCACGGCTCCCTGGCGTGACCGCGCCCTGGCCGCCGACGCCCGCGTCGACGACCTGCTCTCCCGGATGACCCTGGAGGAGAAGACCGCCCAGCTGTACGGCCTGTGGGTGGGCGCCTCGACAGACGGTCACGGGGTCGCCCCGCACCAGCACGACCTGACCGCGGACTACCAGTGGGACGAGCTGATCACCCTGGGCCTCGGTCAGCTCACGCGCCCCTTCGGTACGGCCCCCGTGGACCCGACGCTGGGCGCGCAGGCACTGGCCCGCGCCCAGCGTCGGATCGCCGAGGCGGGCCGGTTCGGCATCCCGGCACTGGCCCACGAGGAGTGCCTGGCCGGTTTCACGGCCTGGCGCGCGACGGCGTACCCGGTTCCGCTGGCCTGGGGCGCCACCTTCCACCCCGAGCTGGTGGAGGAGATGGCGGCCCGTATCGGCCGGGACCTCGCCTCCGTCGGCGTGCACCAGGGCCTCGCCCCGGTCCTGGACGTCGTACGGGATACGCGCTGGGGCCGGGTGGAGGAGACGATCGGCGAGGACCCCTACCTGGTGGGGACGATCGGGTCGGCGTATGTGCGGGGCCTGGAGTCGGCGGGGATCATCGCCACGCTGAAGCACTTCGCGGGGTACGCGTCCTCGGCCGGCGCCCGAAATCTGGCGCCGGTACGGGCGGGGGTGCGGGAGTTCGCGGACGTGACACTCCCCCCGTTCGAGATGGCGCTGCGTGAGGGCGGGGCGCGTTCGGTGATGGCGGCCTACAACGAGACGGACGGCGTCCCGGCCTCCGCCGACCCGCATCTCCTCACCCAACTCCTGCGCGAGGAATGGGGGTTCACCGGAACGGTGGTCTCCGACTACTTCGGCATCGCCTTCCTGGAGTCCCTGCACCGGGTCGCCGGGACACCGGCCGAGGCGGCCCATCTGGCCCTGGCGGCCGGCATCGATGTCGAGCTGCCGTCGATCGGGAGTTACGGCGACGCGCTGGTGACGGCGGTGCGGGCGGGAGACGTACCGGAGTCGCTGGTGGACCGGGCGGCGCGCCGCGTCCTGACGCAGAAGTGCGAGCTGGGTCTCCTGGACGAGGACTGGCGGCCGGAGCCGGACGGCGGGCCGATCGACCTGGACTCGGCCGGAAACCGCGCGCTGGCCCGCCGGTTGGCGGAGGAGTCGGTGGTGCTGCTGGACAACCCGGACGGGCTGCTCCCGCTGGCCCCGGACACCCGGATCGCGGTCGTCGGACCGAGGGCGGCGGACGCGCTGGCGATGCTGGGCTGCTACTCGTTCCCGTCGCACGTCCTGCCGAGCCATCCTCAGACGCCGGTGGGCGTGGACATCCCCACGCTCCTGGACTCCCTGCGTGTCGAACTCCCGGACGCCAAGGTGACGTTCGCGGAGGGCTGTGCCACCTCGGAGCCGGACACCGCGGGCTTCGAGGAGGCCGTGGCCAAGGCCGCCGAGGCGGATGTGTGCGTGGCGGTGCTGGGCGACCGGGCGGGCCTGTTCGGCAGGGGCACGTCGGGCGAGGGCTGCGATGTGTCGGAGCTGCAACTGCCCGGGGTACAGGCCGAGTTGCTGGACGCGCTGGTGTCGACGGGAGTTCCGGTGGTGCTCGTGCTGCTCACCGGCCGCCCGTACGCGCTGGGGCGTTGGCACGGGCGGCTGGCGGCCACCGTGCAGGCGTTCTTCCCCGGGGAGGAGGGCGGCCCGGCGGTCGCGGGAGTTCTGTCGGGCCGCGTCACCCCGTCGGGCCGGCTGCCGGTGAGTGTGCCGAGGGAGCGGGGGGGCCAGCCGTGGACGTATCTCCAGCCGCCGCTGGGGCTGGCGGGCGGGGTGAGCAGCCTGGACCCGACACCGCTGTACCCGTTCGGGCACGGGCTCTCCTACACCTCTTTCGCCTGGGAGGACTTCGCGGAGGGGGGCCCGGCGGAGGGAGACCCGGCGGAGATCGGGACGGACGGTTCGTACGAGGTGTCGGTGACCGTTCGCAACACGGGTGCGCGGGCCGGGGCGGAGGTCGTGCAGCTGTATCTGCACGACCCGGTGGCCTCGGTGACCCGGCCGGACGTCCGCCTGATCGGTTACGAGCGGCTGGAGTTGGCGCCGGGGGCCGCGAGCCGGGTGACGTTCCGCTTCCACGCGGACCTGTCGGCGTTCACCGACCGCTCGGGGCGCCGGATCGTCGAACCGGGGGTGCTGGAGCTGCGGTTGGGGGCGTCGAGTGCGGACGTACGCCATACGGCGCGGCTGCGACTGGTGGGCGCGGTCCGGGAGTTGGGAGCGGATCGGCGGCTGCGGTGCGAGACGGAGGTCGGTTCCGTAGGCCCATAGGTCCGTAAGTCCGTACGTCCAGCGCGGACTCGGCCCCGCCGACTCAGGGCACGGCGGGGCCGTTCAGGTATCGGCCCTGTGTGTCGTACGGCCAGGCGTTCGACACGCAGCCCTTGAGTCCGTCGATCTGCTGCATCATCGCGGGCGCGGGGCGTCCCGGCCCCGGGCAGGTCAGATGCCCGCGGCCCAGCCAGTGGCCGACCTCGTGGTTGACGATCAGGGCGCGGTACTCGACCGGCGGCCCGTCGAACTCGGGGGAACCCAGCTGCCAGCGCTTGAGGTTGATCACCACGTCGGCGCCCGTACGGCAGTTGACCTCCCCGATGTGGTCCGCCTGCCGAACGTTGCACAGCTTGTCCGTGGTCTTCGCGGTGGCGACACGGAACGTCAACTCCGCTTCCGCACCGGTGACTTGGCGGAAGCTGGCGCCCGCCCGACGCCAGCCCCGCTGGTCTTCGAGGATGGCGGCGATCTGACGGGCGGCGTCCGCCGGGTCGACGCCTGCGCCGTCCTCGACCTGGACGCGGAAGGGGGTACCGGAGGCCGGCCCGGTGCCGGTGAGCGGGGCCGTCCTGAAGGTTCCGGGGCCGGACGCGGGGATCGTGGGCTGCCCGGAGGAGCCCTTCCCGGACCCGGAAGTTCGGCCGCCGGCCGGGGACTTGGGTGATTCGGAGCCCTCGGGGGATCCCCCGGCGGTGGAGTCGTCGGCGGGCGGGCTCGTGCCGTCCGTCCCGGCGGCCGGGGTGGGTGCGGCCGGTGTCAGGACCGCCTCCGGGGCACGGGCCTGCGGTGCGGTGTCCGGCAGCAGCCGGGGCAGGAGTACCGGCACCGCCGCCGTACCGAGCGCGGCGAGACAGACCGTGGCGCCGATCGCCCCGATACGGTTCCGGCGCCTTTGCCGCCGCCGTAACGCGCTCAGTCGGCGCGACCCGTTCACTGCACGTCGTTGCTCACTCATCGGGGGGAACCGCCTGTCTCGCTCGTACTGTCGGTACTGCTCGAATCGGTCACCGAGGAGGGCTCGGCGCTGGAGAGCCCGGTCGGGGCGGGATCGGGCGCGGTGGGCGGGGTGAGGGAGGGCTCGCCCGTGGGGTCCGTCCCGTCTCCTGCCGCGTCCTCCGCTTCGTACTCCGCCGCCTGGATCTCGTACTTCGCCTGGGACAGCAGAGCCGAAGTGCCCGCCGCTGCCAGCAACTGGTCGGCGCTGACGGGTGGGGAGACCTTGGCGTCGGTGTCCGGGCCGACGGTCAGCACCACGGTGTGGCTCGCGTAGAGGTAGCTGACGCTGACGGACCGGCCGCCCCACAGATCGCCGCCCGCCACGACGACCTGCGCCTCGATCCGGCCGGGCAGCCACGCCGTACGGCAGACCACAGCCGTCTCCGGCGGGTCCGGGCACTCGACGAGGGCGTCCACCCCGGGCCTGACCTGGAACGTCACGGGGAAGGTGTGCCCGTCGATCCGGCCGGCGAAGAGACCTGCTTCTGCCGGGGAGACGGTCCCGATCAGGCTGCCCAGCACCTGGGTCAGCGCCTTGGCCGTTCGCGCCCGGCGGGCGGCGTCCGACGTCGCCTCGGGCACCGGGGAGGCCCATGCCGACGGCGTCGAGGAAGCGGCGGCAGACGGTGCGACCGCCGGACCGGCGGACGGGGAGGCGGGGTCGCTCAGGCCTCCGCCCACGCTCAGCGCACCGCTGAGAAGGGCCGAGCCGATACCCCCGATCACGAGGACCCCGGTCACCGCGCCTGCCACGGCGGCCCGTGCCCGGACCCGGCGGCGCCTGCCGAGGCGTACCGCCTCCTCCGTCAGATCGGGCAGCGGCGCGAGACCGGCGGCGGCGCGCCCCATCAGTTCCCGCAGCTCCCCGACGAGTTCGTCGTCGGGCCCGGCGTCCGGCGCGGGCCGGTCCGGGCGGCCGGGTGGCGTGTCGTACACGGATGTTCCTCTCAGCGCTGGAGGCGTACGGGGGTCAGTACTCGGCGGTGTACACATGGGCTTCGCCCAGCACCGCGCGCAGCCGGGTCAGGGAGCGGGAGCACTGGCTCTTGACGGTGGACTCGCTGCACCGCAGCTGCGCGGCCACCTCCGACACGCTCAGGTCCTCCCAGTAGCGCAGGACGACCATCGTCCTTGCCCGGGGCGGGAGTTGACCGAGCGCGGCCATGAGGGTGACGCGCAGCTCGGGTCTGGGCTCGGCGGGCGCGGGGTCGGGGCGGGCGTGGGCGAGCAGGTCGCGCAGCCGGCGCCGGCGCTCGTGCAGGAACAGCCGGGTCAGGACGGTTCGGGCGTAGGCGTCGAGGTGCTCGGCCCGGCTCGCCCGGTGCCAGTGCTGGAAGAGCCGGGCCAGCGTGGACTGGACCAGGTCGCGGGCGTGTTCGCGGTCGCCGCAGAGCAGATACGCCGTCCGGTACAGCCGTTGCCGGCCTGCCCGCGCGTACTCCTCGAAGTCCCGCTGCCGGACCGTCGCCGACATCCACTCTCCCTTTTCCCGTCCCGCGTATGGCTGTTGAGCTCATATGCCGTAGAGGCACACCTGCCTGATACGCATCACGCCCCTCACACGTCTCACAGGTGTGTGTCTCACCTGTTCTTGAGCGCGCTCGGGGCGGAAAGGTTGAAAGGGGTTCGGAAAATTTTCTCGTGGGCCCGGAAATCGACCAAGTGGTCGGCCCACTCGTGGGCTCAGCCGAAGCGGCCCGCCACGTAGTCCGCCGTGCGCTGGTCCTGCGGCGTGCCGAACACGTCGTCGGTGGAGCCGTGTTCGACGATGCCGCCGGGCGTGCCCTGCTCGGCGAGGAAGAACGCGCACCGCTGGGAGACGCGGGCTGCCTGCTGCATGTTGTGGGTGACGATCACGACGGTCACCTGGCCCGCGAGTTCGTGGATCGTCTCCTCGACGCGGCGGGTGGAGGTGGGGTCGAGCGCCGAGCAGGGTTCGTCCATGAGGAGGACGCGGGGGCGTACGGCCAGCGCGCGGGCGATGCACAGACGCTGCTGCTGACCGCCGGAGAGCGCGCCGCCGGGCTGGCGGAGCCGGTCGCGCACCTCCTTCCAGAGGCCCGCCCGGGTCAGCGACTCCTCCACGATCTCGTCCTTCTCGCGGCGGCCGGTGCGCGTTCCGGTCAGCCGCAGGCCCGCCACCACATTGTCGTAGATCGACATGGCGGGGAACGGGTTCGGCTTCTGGAAGACCATGCCGATCCGGCGCCGCGCGTCGGTCAGCCGCCAGGACGGGTCGTAGATGTCCTCGCCGTCGAGGAGCACCTCGCCCGCCAGCGCCGCCGACGGGATCATCTCGTGCATACGGTTGAGGGTGCGCAGGAACGTCGACTTGCCGCAGCCGGAGGGACCGATGAGCGCGGTGACCTGACCGGCGGGCATGGTGAGGGAGACCCGGCTGAGCACCTGGTGGCTGCCGAACCAGGCCGCCACGGCGCGGGCTTCGAGCGTCGCGGGCACGGTGGCCGCACCGGTCGGCGCAGGAGCCGAAGTCGGAGTCGGCACGGCGGGCAGGACGATCGTGTCGGTCACGGATTCGCTCGGGGATTCGGTCAGGGCGTCGGTCACGTCGGGTACCTCGTGTCGGAGAAGTCGGGGCGCGGAAGGCGTCGCGTCGGGGCTCACAGCAGGTTCGGCAGCAGCTCGGTGGCGCGGGTGGCGACCTGGAGGCCCAGGACGGCGACGACCGGGGCGAAGACGATCCACGTCTGGTGCCGGCCCCACCGGTGCCAGGTCCACACCGCGGCGACCGCCGCGAGCAGCAGGGCCTGGAGCCACATCACCAGCGGCCAGGGCACTCCGGAGGGCCGGGCGAGGGGCTCCTCGGCCTGCGGCAGGGTGCCGGAGCGGATGACTGCCGCCGGGGTCTCGGCGGGCGCGGACACCAGGTCGGCGTCGACGCGCAGGACACCCTCCGGCATGAAGCGCGGGCCGGTCGCGGTGACCAGCACCAGGCGCCCCTTCCCGGCGGCGAGGGCGGCGGGCGCCGGATCACCGGCCCGTCGTACGCCGGTGACCTGGTACTTCGCCTTGCCCTGGCCGGTGACGACGGTGAAGGTGTCTCCTGCGGCGAGGTCGGCCAACTGCCCGAAGGGGCCGCCGTAGGCCGCGGCCCGGCCCATCAGCACGCTGGTGCCGGCCTGACCGGGCATCGGGGTGTCCCGGCGGTGACCGGGGCCGTCGGTCAGCACGGCGGAGTCGGTGCCCTCCAGGACGACCTGGGACAGATGCAGGGCGGGTACGTCGATCAGCGCGACCGGTGTGCCCGGTGCGAGCAGCCTGCCCTCCTGGTCGACCTGCGCCACCGGGGCGGTGCCCTGGGCGAGTTGGTCGCGCAGGGCGTCGAACGCGGCCTGCTGGGCGCTGTGTTGCTGGATGCCGCTGAGCAACAGCAGCTGTGCGGTGACGCCGAGCAGCAGGGCGGCGAGGCTGAGCAGGCCACCCCGGGCGAGGTGGCGCACGACGGTGACGCTCGCGACGCGTGTCCGGGACGCGGACGCCGCCGGTGCCGTCGCCGGTGCGAGCGTGGTCTGTACGGCGACCGTCACGGCGGCCCGCCTCCTTCGCGGTTCAGGGGTATCGGGGGTTCAGGGACTCAGGGGTTCAGGGACGCGTCGGGGGGACCATGGCGGCGGTCCCCCCGACGCGGTGGGGCAGGTTGGGGCAGGGATCAGGTGGACTTGACGACGAAGTTCGCGCCGTTCTTCGAGTTCACCGTCGTCGAACCGGCGTAGAAGGCGTGCAGCGTGTGCTTGCCCTTGCTCAGCTTCGGCAGGGTGACGGTCACCTTGCCGGCGCTCAGCGTGCCGGTGGCGATGATGCGGGAGCCCTCGTATACGCGGACCGTGCCGGTGGGCGTGGTGCCGGTCGCGGTGACCTTCACGGTGACCTTGGCGCGGGCGGTGTGGCTGACCGAGGCCGGGGCGGTGGCGGTGACGGCCGGGGTCGCCTTGGTGACCTTCAGGGAGACGGTCGCCGAGGAGGAGTTGAGCTTGGCGCTGCCCGCGTAGGAGACGGTCAGGGTGTGCGTGGCCACCTTGAGGTGGTTCGACAGGCTGACGGTGACCTTGCCTGCGCTGCTGAGGGTGCCGGTGCCGAGGGTGGTGGCGCCCTCCTTGACGGTGACCTTGCCGGCGGGGACCACGCCGTGGGTGCCGGTCACGGTGACGGCGACCTTCGGGGCGACGCCGTACGCGGCCGTGGCGGTGGTCGCCTTCGTGGTGCTGGCGTACTTGACGGCGCCGGTCCAGGAGGCCTCGCCGCCGGTGCCGATCACGTTGGCGGCGGCGACCGAGGCGGTGTACGTGCCGGTGGCGAGGCCCGAGAAGGTGAACGACGTGGTGGTGGCCGGGACGTCCTTGGTGGCCACGAGCGCGCCGTCGGCACCCTTCAGCGTCACGCGGTAGTCGGTGACGGGCTGGGCCGGGGCGGGGAACGCGGGGGTCCAGGCCAGCTTGACGCTCGCGTCGCCGAGGGTGGTCTTCAGCGCGGGCGCGGCCGGCGTACCGACTGCCAGGCCGCCGATCTCCAGGCCGCCGACCTTGGCGTGCTTGGCGAGGTTGACCGAGCCGTTGTACGACTCGTTCAGGAAGCCGAACTTGGCGATGACACCCTTGGCGTCGTCGGAGGCGAGGGCCGCCTCGTGGGTGCCGCTGCTGACGAAGACGTCGTAGACGTCCTTGTCGAAGAAGATGCTGCTCGGGTCGATCGTCCGGGTCGGGACGACGTTGTAGACGTCGCGGCCGAAGGTGGCGTTCTCGTAGTAGCCGCCGACCGGGGAGAGCTTGCCGTTGACCGTGGTGACCGGGCTGGTGGCGCCGGTGTCGCCGGGCAGCGTGACGCTCGCCAGGTGCGCGCCGGCGGCGACCGCGGTCTCGCCGTGGTTGGGGGCGATGCCGTTGTTCTGGGCGATCCAGCTGCCCACGGAGAACGGGACGAGCGTGCCGTCCGCGGTGAGCGCGGAGTCGGCCTGGTTCTCCTGGACGGTGGTGAGGTGCGGGTCGACCGTGTTCTCGTCGAGGCCGATCACCCCGAGGAAGAACTTGCGGGTGCCGGAGTTCTTCTGCGGGAGGACCGGCGTCACGGTCTGGCCGTTGACCTTGTGGTCGCTGCCGGCCGCGTAGACGTCGTGCAGTTGGTCGACCGTCAGGCTGTCGAGGCCGGTGCCGCGGACCGCGACGCCGACCGCGTCCCGGGCGAACGGGATGTAGGTGAGCGCGTTGCCGGAGACGCTCGGGCCGCCCGAGGAACGGGCGAAGTCGACCTGGCCCTTGATGGCGACGCCCTGCCCGTTGGGGTACAGGTCGCCCGTCAGCGACATACTGAGCGCGGTCCGGCCGGCGCCGGAGCCGTTGGGCCGGCTGAACACCTGACCGCCCGATCGGGTCTGGATGGTCGCGGAGCCGATCGCGTCGTAGGAGGCGAGGCCCGCGCCGGCCGCCGACTTCACGGCCGTACCGGCGTAGCTGTTCTCGTTGACGGTGTCACCGGCGAGGGCGTTCAGGACGTCCTGGGTGGTGTCGGAACCCACGCCCACGAGCTGGCGGAACGTTCCGGCGGGGGTGGGGTCGGCGGACGCCGGGCTCGCGAGAGCCAGCGTGCCGGACACCACGGCGGCGGCGACCATGGCCGCCGTGAGGCGCGTTCTGCGCATCGAGGTTCTCCTGTTGTGCGTCGTGTGGAACCGATGGATCGGGCAGATCTTGCAGATCTTGCGGGTATGGCAGGGTGGTACGGGCTGTCCGCCCCGACTGCGATTCGGGGCGGGCGGCCGTCTGTGGGGAGCCCCGGCCGGTGGGCCGGAGGCTCCGGGGCTCAGCCCCGGCCGGGTGGCAGCAGCCTGCGCAGCCGCTCCGGCAGGGTGAGTTCGGGGATGACAGTCACGGTGCGACCGCCGGGAAGCGGGACCCGGAGCGGCAACCGCAGTCGGCCGCCGCCCGCGAAGGGCGCCCCGATTCCGGCCGCGGCGCCGAGCGCGGCGCCCACCGGG
The DNA here is from genome assembly GCF_010548275.1 of Streptomyces sp. SID12488. Lineage (GTDB taxonomy): Bacteria > Actinomycetota > Actinomycetes > Streptomycetales > Streptomycetaceae > Streptomyces. Next base: position 82,712 of record NZ_JAAGLT010000003.1, on the reverse strand, counting down.
ACGGCGTAGCGCAGCGCGTTCGCCGGGTCGGCGGGTGTGGTGCCGAGGGCGGTGGTCTCGACGGCCTCGCCGCCGCCGTACGAGGGCCGGTCGCTGGGCGACGCGCTCGCACCGCCGCCGCCGGACGCGGCACCGCCGGTCGAGTCACCGCCGGTCCCGGCCCCGGACTGTGTGCCGCCCGAACCGCCCAGGCCGCCGGAGGTGCCGGAGCCGCCGCCGGACGTGCCCCCGCCGCTGGATCCGCCGGACGTGCCGCCGGAGGAAGAGGAACCGCCGGGGTCGGCGGACGGGCCGGTGTAGTGGGCGAGAGCGGTGGCGGCCTTGACCGTCCTGTCCCGCAGGGCCTTCGGCAGCGGGGCGTAGCCGACCGGGAGGCGGCCCGGGTCTGCGCCGCTGATCTGGCCCTTGCCGGCCGCGTACGTCAGCAGGGTCGCGTAGTCCTTGCGGGCGGCGGGGTCGAGCTTCGCCGGGCGCACTGCCGCGTAGACGAGCTGTGCGAGCGGGTACGCGCCCTTCGCGGTCGCCTTGGCCGGGACGATCTCCGGGGCCTTCGCGCCGGACGCACTCGCCGCGGCGGCGGTGAGGGCCGCGGGGGTCGGCGCCGTGAACGTGCCGGCGGCATTGCGCAGCCGCGCGGTCTGGAGCCCGTAGCGGGCGGCGGAGGCCGCGTCGGTCACCGTGATCACGAACCGGGAACCGACCGTCTGCGGGCCGGGGTTCTTGTACGCGGGCGGGCTCGCCAGCGGGTCCCAGATCGCCTTCCAGAGGCTGTCGGCGCGCCGGGTGTGCAGAGCGCCGGCGTGCATGTCCGTCACGTACGGATGAAAGTCGATCATGCACTGGGGTGCGGTGGCGCCGGTGCCCGGCGGGATCGTGCACCAGCGGTCGCTCTTGGGGTAGGTGTCGGTGTCGGCCGGGTCGAAGGCGAAACCGGTCGGGTTCAGGTCCACGTTGGTGCTGAACGACGGGTTGACCTTCATTCCCCAGTCGTCGGAGACGCCCGCGAGGAAGTTGCGCGCCTCCTTGTCGGAGACGATCCACTGCCAGACCGCGCGTGCCGAGTCGCTGTGGCCCAGCGCGGTGAGCAGGTCGGTGTCGGTGGCCGGGGTCTCGGGGACGGACAGTTCGGCGAACTCCGGGTTGAGCGCGATGAACTCGGGGTCGCTGGCCAGTCCGGCCGGGTTGTTCGTCGCCCAGCCGTAGCCCTTCGCGGCGGTGGTGCCGACGACCGCTCCCCAGGGGGAGTTGCGGTAGGACTCGGTGAGCAGCTTGGCGACCAGACGGGGGGTCAGGTCGAGCGACTCGACCTTGGTGCCGGCGAGCTTACGGACCGCCTCGGAGGCTCCTGCCTTGGGTCTGCGTTCGACGGTGAAGCCGATGACGGTGCCCGAGAGCGTGGTCGGCGCGTAGACGGTGGGGTCCGCCGGTGCGGTCGTGCCCGCGTCCGCGCCGAGGGCCCGGGTGGTGAACGCCAGGCCCGAGGAGCCGTCGGCGATGAGGTCGGAGCGGGTGTCCGGCTCGCCGAGTTCCGTGTAGCCGTACACCTTGCCGCTCGGGCAGAGGGCGGTCTGCCAGCTGCTCATGGCGTCGGCGGCGAGTTCGCTGCCCGAGGTGGCGCGCTCGTCGGAGCCCAGCGCGCAGTTGGCGCCGACCGTGTTGAAGCCGAGCCGGACGGCCACGCGGTTCTTCCAGTTGGTCGCGGAGACCGGCGAACCGGCGTTCACCTGGCTGGTGTCGGCGTACGGCTTGCCGTCCAGGTCGAGATGGCCCTGCGGGACGATGACCAGCCAGCAGGAGCGGGGCTTCACGGTCCCGTTCTGCCGTACGGGGGTGCCGCAGCCCAGGTGCGGGGCCTCGTTGGCGGTCTGCACCTCGACGTACTCCCGGCCGGTGCCGTCGGCGCCTGTGCGGGCGAAGTCGACCTCGTTGGTGGTGTTGCGGTTGAACAGGGCGTTGTTCTGGGTGCCGGAGGTGATCAGCGTGCCGTCGACGGACTTGAAGGGCACCTCGCCGAGGCCGGACACGTTTCCGGCGCCGTAGCGGTCGTCCTGGCCGTAGTTGGTGGGGTCGGCGCTGTAGAAGACCTTGCGGGTGTCGTCGTACTCGTTGCCGGGCCAGCTGCCCCGGTCGGTGGTCGGGGAGGCGCCGTACTGGCACTGGGTGCGCGACGGGCCCGGGTTGGCGGCGACCGTGCCGTCGTCGTCGCCCCAGCACTGCATGATCTGCACGAAGTCGGTGTTGAACAGGGTGCCCGCGAGGGCGGTCGGAGTGCCGCCGGTCCAGGAGACGGTGACCGCCTGGCTGGTGAGGTGCTCGGTCTGGCTGACGGTGAACCGCATGTCCTTGAACTCGCCGCGCCCGGAGACGGTGACGGCCGAGTCGCTGCCCGCGTCGGCTGTCGCGGGCGGCGCGGTCTGCGCGACGGCGAGCCCGGCGAGGGCCCCGACGGCAGCCCCTGCTGTGAGGCGCACCAGCAGCCGGCGTATCCGGCTCGTGCTCATGGCCGTCTTCATCGTGAGTTCCCGTCCGTGCTGTCGCCGCCGGTGCCAGTGCCGGTACCAGTGCCGGTGCCGTTGCCGCCGCGAGCGCCGAGCGCCCGTGCGACGACGGACGGCAGCAGGACGAGCCCGAGGATGAGCAGCGCCGCGAGGAGCATCAGGGTCTGGGTGCCGGTCCAGCCGCCGCGTCCGGCCACCGCGACCGGCTGGGCCAGGGCGATCGTCCCGTCGACGGCGGTTCCGCCGGCTGTGCCGGTGGCGGTACCACCACCGGAGTTCGCGGACAGCACCTGCCCGGTGTCCGGGTCGACGGCCGACTTCCCGTCGCCGCCCGCGCCCCCGCTCGCCGCCGCGCCTCCGCCGCTCGCCGAGCCGCCGGTGGTCCCCCCGGACGCGGTGCCCCCGGTCGCCGTACCGCCGGTCGTGCCCCCGGACGTCGTACCGCCGGAGCCTCCGGAACCGCCCGAACCACCGCTCCCCGAGGCCGGTTTGGCGCCGCCGCTGCCCGTGGTGCAGGGCGCGGCGCCCTTCTTGTCGCAGGCGGCCGGGTAAGGGGCCGTCTCAGCAAGCCTGTTGCGGCCGTCGGCGCTGAAGGTGGGGTTGTTGCAGCCCTTGATGTTGATGTTCTGCGTCTTCACACCGGGGATCCGGCGGATCTGGTCGAAGCCCGCCCGCACCAGGTTGATCGGCAGCGGCGAGTAGCCGAGCTTGGGCGCCTGTTGCTGGCCCTGGCACATGAAGTAGTAGGAGAACGCGCCGAGCGTCTTGCCCTTGTCCTTGGTGAAGGTGCCCTGCACCTTCAGCGGCAGGATCATGTACGAGTAGCTGGACAGCGGGTAGTTGCGCTTGTCGGCGTCGTTGTAGACGCCTTCGAGCTTCTGGGTGAGGTAGTCGGCGGAGTTCTTGTTGGTGTTGATCTTCGCCTTGAGCAGCGAGACGGCGACGTTCTTCGGGGTCGGCTCGGTGTAGTAGCCCGCGTGGTTGAGGACCTTGGCGACCGGATAGCCCTCGTTGATGGCGTACGAGTAGTTGACGTACCCGATCGCGCCCTCGCCGTAGTTCTGGGCGACGTACCCCGCCACGCCCGGGTCGCCGGACTGGGCGATCATGCCGGAGACGGTCGGGTAGTACGAGGTCTGCCCGCAGGCGCCGGAGCGGCCGACGCGGGCGCAGTAGGCCTTCCACAGCGACGCGTGCTGGTTGGCCATCCACATGGTGAACTGGGCGGTGGAGCCCGAACCGTCGGAGCGGACGACGGGCACGACGGCTCGGTGCGGCAACTGCAGCCCCGGATTGTCGGCCTTGACGACCGGGTCGTCCCAGTACTTCACGACGCCGGTGAAGATCTTGGTGACCACGTCCCCGGAGAGGCGGAGGTTGGTGACCTTCCTGCCGTTGACCGTCAGGTGGTACATGAAGGAGGTGCCGCCGGCCACGATCGGCATGTAGGCGTAACTGCCGGAGGACGGGCGCTCGGCGGCCGAGCCGTCGGTCGGGCGGGTCTGGAACGGGATGTCCGAGACCGCGAAGTCCACCGTGCCGCTGAGGAACTGGCGGCGGCCGTCGGAGGAGCCGCCGCCGGCGTAACTGATCCGCATGCCGTACTGGTTGACGGCCTTGCGCCACTGTTCGATGGCGTTCTCCGCCCAGGTCGAACCGGCCCCGGCGACCGGGGTGTAGCTCTCGGCCGCGGCGGGCGCGGCTGCCGGCCCGGCGAGCAGCACGGCGACCACGCCGAGCAGGGCGGCGAGAGTCGCCGGCGCGTGCAGGCGCCGGAGAGCGGTGGTGAGGTGGCTGGGCATCAGTCGGTCTCTCCGGGGGCCGGTGCGGCGGTGGGTGCGGGAGTGGGTGCGGGTCGAGGGGTGGGCGCCCGGCCGTCGGCCCGGCCGTCGATCCCACCCGCATCACCCGTACTGCTCTCGTGGTCGGGTGCGGGTGGCCCCTGTGTGACATCCTCGCCGTCGGCGGCTGACGCGGGTTCGGCCGCGGAGGTGTCGAACAGCGACAGCTGAGGCGTGTGGAGTTCAGCGAAGCGGGCGACGTCGCGGCGGGAGGCGCGGGCGGTGCGGCGGGCCTGGCGGCGGGTCTGGTGGCCGGGGCCGCGTCCGCCGATCACCCGGGCGATCACGAACAGCACCAGGACCATGGTCATGAGCACGGCCGCCGCGCCGAAGCCGCGGGCGATCATCTCCGGCTGCGGCGACTTGACGAAGTTGAAGACGGCCAGCGGCAGGGACACCATCGGCCCGGCGGTCGGGTCGGCGTTGAGCGCCGCCGTGAAACCGGCGGTCAGCAGCACGGGCGAGGTCTCGCCGATACCGCGCGCGGTGCCGAGGATGACTGCGGTGGCGAGCCCGGAGCGTGCGGTGGGCAGGACGACGTGCCACACCGTGCGCCAGCGCGGCGCGCCGAGCGCCTCCGCGGCCTCGGTGAGGGTGCCCGGTACGAGCCGCAGCACCACGTCCGAGGCCCGGATCACGATCGGCAGCATCATCACGCTGATCGCGAACCCGGCCGCGAGGCCCGACTTCTGCATGCCGAGGCCGAGGATCCAGACCGCGTACACCATCAGGCCGGCCACGATCGACGGCAGCGCGGTCATCGCCTCGACGATGGTGCGGACGAAGCGGGAGAAGCGCCCCGGGATCTGGTTGAGGTAGACGGCACAGGCCAGTCCGAGCGGCACGGTGATCGTCAGCGCGATGCCGATCATGATCAGCGTGCCGACCATCGCGTGGGCGATACCGCCGTTGGTCAGGGGGTCGAGCGGGCCCGCCGCCTGCATGTCCTGGGTGAAGAAGTTGCCGTGCGGCAGGGCGTCCTTGCCGCGCCAGGCGGTGAACCCGACGACGAGGGCGAGGGCGGTGAACAGCAGCGAGGCCGCCGTCCACAGCACGACCGTCATCACCCGGTCGCGTACGGCCTGTCCGTCCTCCTCGAACCCGGTCAACACCGCGTAGACGCCGAGGAAGACCAGATAGGCGGTGACGGTGAAGCCCAACGTGCCGGAGAACGGGGCGAGTTCACCGAACAGCAGGATCGTGACGCACAGCGCGGAGGCGGCGGCACCGCCCAGCGACAGCACGGCGGAACGACTGACACCACCGATACGACGGGGCTGTTCGGGCGACAGCACGGCCACCGGGGCACCGCCTCCGGTGAGGGCATCGCCCCCGACGGGGGCCTCTTCCACGGCCACAGCCCCAGTCACGGGTACGTCCACAGGTACGGCTACGACGGTCATCTCAGGCCTCGCTCTGGGCGCCGGAGCGGGAACGGGCCGCGACGGAGGAGGCGGTGAAGTTGACCGCCAGGGTGAGCAGGAACAGCGCCAGGCCCGCCGCCATCAGCGCCGACATCCCGAACTCGGAGGAGTCTCCGTAGTGCAGGGCGATCAGGGAGGAGACCGAGTTCGAGCCGGTCTGCAGGATGTGCGGCTGGATGGTGAAGACCGGCGAGATGATCAGGTAGACCGCGATGGTCTCGCCGAGCGCCCGGCCGAGCCCCAGCATCGTCCCGCCGATGATGCCGCCCTTGCCGTACGGCAGGACGACCGAGCGGATCATCCCCCACCGGGTGGCGCCGAGCGCGTAGGCGCCCTCCCGCTCGCCCGCCGGGGCCTGGGAGAAGACCTCGCGCATCACCGAGCACTGGATCGGCGCGACCATGAGCGCGACGACGATCCCGGCGACGAAGGTGGACGCGGTGTACACGCTGTCGGAGGCGAGCGGATCGCCCGGCTGGACGCCGTCCACCGTGAACAGCGGTATCCAGCCGAGCCAGTCGGACAGCCAGCGCGACAGTCCGATCACATGCTGCTGGAGGAAGAACAGCCCCCACAGTCCGTACACCACCGACGGTACGGCGGCCATCAGGTCGACCATGCTCACCAGCGTTCGGCGCAGCCCGCGCGGGGCCACGTCGGAGATGAAGAGCGCCGTCCCGACGGCCAGCGGTACGGAGATGGCCACCGCGACGAGGGCGATCAGCAGGGTGCCGGTGAGTACGGCGGCGATGCCGAAGTTGTGAACGTCCGGCTGCCAGGCGGCAGTTGTGAGAAACGCCGGGCCCCGGGCGTGCAGTGCCTGCCCCGCCCTGAGCAACAGGAACAGCCCGACGGCCGCCATGATGGCGAGGACGACAACTCCCGTGGCCGTCAACTGGATCCGGAAGACCCGGTCACCGAACCCCCTGGCGGCGGACAACCGCCGAGGCACGGGTCTGTCGGACTCCGGTCTGCCGGAACCCACCTGCGTGGACACCACGTACGCCCCTCAGGAAACGAAAACGACTCTCCCCACACGGCACCGAAGGCACCGTGCGAGGAGAGTCAATGGCCGGATCCTGACGGCTGAACGCGTCACATGTGGACGTTGCGTGAACGAGCCATGTCAACCTGGTGGGGCAGCTGTGGAGACCGGCCCGCCATACCAGGACGGCTCGTTCAAGGCATGGGCGGATGTCACTGTTGGTCGCTCCCCTTTTCGTCGCCCCCGGTGCCTCGCGGTGCCGTGCGCCCGGCCACGTACCGCTGGGCGGTCGTCGCGCAGACCAGGGCGAGGGGCAGCGAGGCCAGTCTCCAGCCGTCGGGCAACAGCCAGGCCGAGAGCGCGCCGAAGACGATCAGAGTGGCGATCAGGGCGACTCGGTCACCACGCACGGAGACACCTCTGCCTCCGCGGAACACCGGGCCGGTCACCGGTCGGTCCGCCAGGGCCCCCCGTACACCAGGGCCGCGACCAGGACACAGACGAACGCCGGGCCGAGGAGCAGGTCGTCCCACAGGAGTCGGTGGCTGCGAGGGATGCGCGCCGCGGTGAAAAGGGCGATCGCGACACCGAACAAAATGTTCGACCACGCACCCCTCCTGCGCCGGCTCTCCGGCAGGCCTGCCTGCATTCGACGGCCCAGGAGTTGAAGGACGCCTCCCCCGACGAGAACCGCGGCGAGGGCGAACCCGATCACGTGCGAGACGACTTCCACAAATCTCCCCTCCTCCCCTTCTCACTCCCACTGCCGTCGCGCTTCTTCCTCCGCATGACGCCGATCGTCCGTCCGGCCATGAGGAGACAGGCGACCAGGGTGAACGGCCAGATCCAGACGGGTGCGCCAGGAACGGCGACCGGGGTGAGTCCGGCCAGGACCGACAAGGCAGCCCAGAGGACGAGCCGCCCCCAGAGGAGCGCCCAGGGGTTGGTCCGACGGGCGTGGACGAGGCGCCCGCGCACGGAGTCCGGCGCGATGGTCACGCTTGATCATCCGGGTCGAGGCAGACCCGGGCGAGGATCACCTCAACAGCGTCCCTGGAGAACCCAAAGCGAACTCAAAGGGGATGACCGGACAGGGGCAACCAGCCCACCGGCACGCCCTGTTTGTCCCTGCCATCCCGGAGGTCGGCCCTGATTCGGGCAAAGCCGGAGTTGCCTAATCCTTGACGGGAGATGGGGACATCACTCGCCAACCGCCTCGAACCGCCACCTGTGCACAGCCCTGACCACCAACCCCGCCCCCGGTTCCGGAAGTTCGGGCAAGTCAGCGTCGAACTCCGCGTCCCACCAAGTGATGACGAGGACCCGGTCCTGCGGAGCCCGGAGTGTCTCCCGGCGCAGGGGTTCTGTCGGCAGCTCCTGCGCCCGTGCCCAGGCGAGGAGTTCACCCCCGCGCCCCTCGACGGCCCGCGCCTCCCACATCAACGCGACCGTCACGCGTACAGGTTCCCCTCGCTCACCGCATGCGAATGATCGTGCGCGTGGCCGGGCACATGCGGGTCGGTCACCGGCAGCGAGGAGTCCGCCGACAGGTCCCAGTCGGAGGGCGCCCGGTTGCGGGCGACCATCTCGGCGCCCAGGGCGGCCACCATCGCACCGTTGTCCGTGCACAACTTGGGCCGGGGCACCCGGAGTTGGATACCGGCCGCCTCGCAGCGCTCCTGGGCGAGTGCCCGCAGCCGCGAGTTGGCGGCGACACCCCCGCCGATCATCAGGTGGTCGACGCCCTCGTCCTTGCAGGCCCGTACCGCCTTGCGGGTCAGCACGTCCACCACCGCCTCCTGGAAGGAGGCCGACACGTCACGCACCGGCACCTCCTCCCCAGCCGCCCGCTTCGCCTCGATCCAGCGGGCCACGGCCGTCTTGAGCCCGGAGAAGGAGAAGTCGTACGCGGCGTCGCGCGGCCCGGTCAGCCCGCGCGGGAACGCGATGGCCTTCGGATCGCCCTCGCGCGCGTACCGGTCGATGACCGGGCCGCCGGGGAAGCCCAGGTTCAGCACCCGCGCGATCTTGTCGAAGGCCTCACCGGCCGCGTCGTCGATGGTCGCACCCAGGGGCCGTACGTCGGAGGTGATGTCCGAGGAGAGGAGGAGCGAGGAGTGACCGCCGCTGACCAGCAGGGCCATCGTCGGCTCGGGCAGCGGGCCGTGCTCCAGCTGGTCGACACAGATGTGGGAGGCGAGATGGTTCACTCCGTACAGGGGCTTGCCCAGCGCATACGCGTACGCCTTCGCCGCCGAGACCCCGACCAGCAGCGCGCCCGCGAGCCCGGGACCGGCGGTGACGGCGATGCCGTCGAGGTCCTTCGGGCTCACCCCCGCTTCCTTCAGCGCCCGCTCGATGGTCGGCACCATCGCCTCCAGGTGCGCGCGCGAGGCCACCTCGGGCACGACACCCCCGAACCGGGCGTGCTCGTCGACGCTGGACGCGATGGCGTCCGCGAGGAGCGTGGTCCCCCGGACGACACCGACGCCGGTCTCGTCGCAGGAGGTCTCGATGCCGAGGACGAGCGGCACGTCCTTGGAGTCAGCCATTGCTCTCGGTTCCTTGCGCTGAAGGGGTTGAAGGGACTGAAGGGGCCGAGGAAGTCGAGGAAGTCGAAGGCACCGACGCCGACGGGTCGCGCAGCCGCATCACCAGCGCGTCGACGTTCCCCGGCTGGTAGTAGCCGCGCCGGAAACCGATGGGCTCGAAGCCGAACCTCTCGTACAGCTTCTGCGCGCGCACGTTGTCCACCCGGCACTCCAGCATGACCTCGGTGCACTCGAACGCGGTCGCCGCCCGCAGCAGCTCGGTCAGCAGCACGGCGCCGAGGCCGGTGCCCCAGTGCTCGCGGGCGACGGCGATCGTCTGTACGTCGGCCCCCGTGGCGGAGTCGCTGTCGGATTCGGTACCGGCGGCGGCGAGCCCCCCGTACCCGATGATCCGTCTGCCGCCCCCCTCCGGACGCTCGTCCTCGGCGACGAAGTAACGCCGGGTCGCGTGCGGTCCCCGCGCGTGGGCCAGGTCCGACCAGAACATGCCCCGGGACCAGGCGTCCTCGGGGAAGAGGTCCTTCTCCAGCTCCAGCACGGGCTCGATGTCCCACCAGCGCATCTCGCGCAGCACGGCAGTCGTCACTTGGGGGTGACCACCTTGTAGTTCTTGGGGACCTGGGCGTCGGGTCGGCGCAGGTAGAGGGGCCGGGCGGCCGGGAGTTCGACGCCCGCCGCCAGCCGTTCGGCGGCCAGGGAGGCGAGGGCCGCCGCGGAGACGTGCTCGGGCGCGTGCGCGCTCGGGAAGGTGTCCGGGTAGAGCAGGGCTCCCGCGCCGACGGCCGGCAGGCCCGCGACCTGGTCGGCGATGTCCGCCGGCCGGTCGACGGACGGCTCCGTCACCCTCGTACGGGAGTCGCTGTAGCGCGCCCAGTAGACCTCCTTGCGGCGGGCGTCGGTCGCCACGACGAAGGGGCCGTCCTCGAGGTCGGCGGCGTACGCGAGGCCGTCCAGCGTGCAGACGCCGTGTACGGGGACACCGAGTGCGAATCCGAAGGTGTCGGCGGTCATCAGGCCGACGCGCAGCCCCGTGTAGGGGCCGGGACCAATGCCGACGACGACGCCGGTGACGGCGTCGAGGCCCGTGCCCGCCTCGGCGAGGACGCGGTCGACGGCGGGCAGCAGCAGTTCCCCGTGCCGTCGCGCGTCGACCTGGCTCGACGCGGCGACGACGGCCGTCCCGTCGTGCAGGGCGACCGTGACGGCCGGGGTGGCGGTATCCAGAGCGAGCAAGAGCACGCGAACAGCCTACGGCGCCCGCGCCCCGCGCACGGCCGCTCCGGTCGGCGGTACGGCTGCTGCTACCGTCGCCACAAAACGGGACGTACGAGACGAAGAGGTGGGCACTGGTGACCAGGAGCAGCTCGGGATTCGTGGCCGGGCTCACCGCGGCGGCCCTCGTCACGGTCGGCTTCCTCGCCTACCAGGCCTCGGCGAACGCCCCGCTGCGCCCGGGCGCCGAGCCCGTGTCACCCTCGGCGCCGGTGACGGCCTCGAAGGTCCCCAGGGACACCCGGCACCCTGGCGCTCTGCCGGCGGGGTCCGGGGCGGGCAGGCGGGTCGTGTACTCCCTGGACGACGACCGGGTGTGGCTGGTCGGCGACAACGGCAGGGTGCGCCGCTCGTTCCCCGTGGCACCGGGGACGGTCGATCCGGCGCCGGGCAGCTATCTGGTCACGTCCCGCTCGAACTCGATCACGGGAACCGACGGCACCCCGATCGAGCACGTCGTGCGGTTCACGGGCGTGGACGGCGTGGGCATCGGCTTCAGTGCGGCGGTGGACGGCTCGGCTCCGCAGCAGGACCCGGAGGCACGCACGGGCGGTATCCGGGAGACCCGGCCGGACGGGGACGCGATGTGGGAGTTCGCGACGATCGGCGAGAAGGTCGTCGTGATCCGCTGAACGCGCTACGCGGCTTTCGGCTGCCGCCGGACAGGCACCTCGGACGGGCGCGGAGGCGTCGAGACCGCGCGGGCGGCAGCACAGGACGCCAGCAGATCACGCATGGACACCCCGGGGACCGCGTACGGCTTCGGCATGGGTGCGCTGCTACTCGTACTTGTACTCGCGCTCGTGCACTCCGTAGCCGACATGGACGCCTCCTGAAGCTCGGGGGCGGCGTAGTTAGGTAACCCTAACCACGGACTGGGTACCATGTGACCACGCGCGAGACGCCCGACGCAACATCTTGCCGACAGATTGTCGGAACATTCACGCAGACGTTCACGCCGACGTTCACACGACACTCAGGTCAACCGTCGCCCACCGCTCCCCCACCCCCGTGAGGGTGACGTGTCGCACCTCGTCCGTGTCCGGGGGTCCGGGGGTCGTCCCCCGGGAAGGCACAGTACCGACGGCCCGGTGGATGAGGAGATGGAGCCGGTCGTCGGTCAGCTCCTCGACCTTGCCCTCGCCCCACTCCACGACGATGACGGACTCGGGCAGCGAGACGTCGAGGTCGAGGTCCTCCATGTCGTCGAGACCGCCGCCCAGCCGGTACGCGTCCACGTGGACGAGCGGCGGGCCGTCACCGAGGGAGGGGTGGACGCGGGCGATCACGAAGGTGGGCGAGGTGACCGCGCCCCGGACCCCGAGTCCCTCACCGAGCCCGCGCGTCAGCGTCGTCTTGCCCGCGCCCAGCTCACCGGTGAGCATCACGAGGTCGCCGGCCCGCAGGTGCTCGGCGAGCCGACGGCCCAACTCCCTCATCTCCTCGGGCGAGTTGACGGTGAGCTCGGCGGACGAGGAGGGCGTGGGGCGCGCGGGGGACTCAGCCGGGTCGTCGTGCGCTGTCGCTGGTGCTTCCATAACCGGAAACGGTAGCCCCTGCCGGCACGGCACCCGCGCGGGTGAGCAGGTCGGCGAGCCGGTCGGTGACCGCCTCCGGGTGCTCCAGCATCACCAGGTGCCCGGCGTCCGGCACGAGGACCAGTTCGGCGTCAGGCAGCAGGTCGGCGATGGCCTCGCTGTGCTCGCTGGGCGTGACGAGGTCGCCGACCCCGGCCAGCACCAGCACGGGCAGATCCTTGAAGTGGCCGAGGGCCTCGGTCTTGTCGTGCTCGGTGAAGGCCGGGTAGAACTCGGCGACGACATCGATGGGCGTGCTCTCGATCATCCGCTCGGCGAACCGGGCGACCGCGGGATCGACGTCCCGCGACGAGAACGAGTACCGCTTGATGATGCCGGCGAAGAGATCGGTGGTGGCCCGCCGCCCCCGCTCCACCCACTCGGCCTGCTGCCCCAGCGCCTTCAGTACGCCGGGCAGCACCCGCCGGACCGCGTTCACGCCCGCGACGGGCAGCCCGAAGTTGACCTCGCCGAGCCGCCCGGACGACGTACCGACAAAGGCGACCGCAACGACCCGCTCCCGGACCACGTCCGGGAACTGGTCGGCGAAGGCCATGACGGTCATCCCGCCCATCGAGTGCCCGACGAGCACGATCGGCCCCTCGGGCACGGCGGCGTCGAGGACGGCTTTCAGGTCCCGCCCGAGCTGGTCGATGGAGAGGGCCACACCCTCGTGCTGGGCGACTCCGCGCCCGGACCGACCGTGGCTGCGCTGGTCCCAGTACACGCTGCGGACGACACCGCGCAGGGCGGCCCGCTGGAAGTGCCAGGAGTCCTGGCTGAGGCAGTAGCCGTGGCTAAAGACGACGGTGACGGGCGCCGGGGCCTTGCGCCCGAAGAGCCGCCGCCGGCGCGGGGTGAGGGACGGCGCGGCCGTCGGGTCGACGTCGTCGACCTCGTAGTACAGCTCGGTGCCGTCGTCGGCGTACGCCTTGCCCGGGGTGCCGCGCAGCGCGCCGTACGGGCCCGTCGAGTCGAGCGCCATCCGCGCCCTCTCCCGGATACCGCGCCCCACGGTGAGCCGCTCGACGGCGACCCCCGCGGCGGCACCGGCGGCCACCACCCCTATGGCGACACCCGCGATACCGGTCGCCCGGCGCCACCCTCCGCCCGTCGCCCCCGCGGCGGAGGCCACGACCGCCGTGGCGGCGCTCGCGACGACCTCCGCACTGCTCTCGCTCACGTACCGCTCCTTGCTGGAATTACCGCTGAAGTTGCCGGTTCTGCTGAAAAGTTGGTGGGCTCGCCGACCTCGGAAGGGTTACCGGAGTCGCCGGGGTTACTCGTGCCGCCCGACCGAAGAAACCTTCGGGCGGCTACCCCTCTCGTTCCTCTTCCTCATTCACATTCACGTATACGCGGGGCACCCGGGTTCCGATGCGGGTGACGATTTCGTACGCGATCGTCCCGGCCGCCTGTGCCCAGTCCTCGGCGGTGGGCTCGCCGCGGTCACCGGGCCCGAAGAGCAGGACCTCCGCGCCCGCTTCGGGCTCGTCGCCCCCAAGGTCGACGACGAACTGGTCCATGGCGACCCGCCCGGCCACGGTCCGCCACTTCCCGCCGATCAGGACGGGACCGGTGCCGGAGGCGTGGCGCGGGATGCCGTCCGCGTAGCCGACGGGGACGAGGCCGAGGGTGGTGGCGCCGGGGGTGACGTAGTGGTGCCCGTAGCTGACGCCGTGCCCGCCCGGTACGTGCTTGACCAGCGCGAGCGAGGCGGCCAGCGTCATCACAGGCCGAAGGCCGAGGTCGGCGGAGGTGCCGATCTCAGGACTCGGCGAGATCCCATATACAGCCACCCCCGTCCGTACGAGGTCGAAGTGCGTGTCCGGACGGCTGAGGACGGCAGGCGAGTTGGCGAGGTGGCGCACATCGGGCCGCAGTCCGTGCCGCTCGGCGTACGCGATCATCTCGTGGAATCGCGTGAGTTGGGCGTCGACGGAGGAGTGTTCGGGTTCGTCGGCGCAGGCGAGATGGGACCACAGCCCGGTCACCCGGATCAGCCCGTCGCGCTCGGCGCGCAGCGCGGCGGCGACGAGCGCGCACCAGTCGTCCCCCGGCTGACAGCCACCGCGCCCGAGCCCGGTGTCGGCCTTGAGCTGGACGCGCGCGGGCCGCCGAGCGGCACGGGCGGCCTCGACGACCTCCCGCAGGGCCCACATCCCGCCCACCGACACGTCGATGTCGGCCTCGATCGCCTCCTGCCAGGGCCCGCCGGGCGTCCAGAGCCAGCACATGACCCGTACGTGGGCGGGAATCCCCGAGCCCGGCCGCCGCAGGGCGAGCGCCTCCTCGGGGGTGGCGGTGCCGAGCCACTCGGCGCCCGCCTCGACGGCTGCCCGGGCACACCGGATCGCCCCGTGGCCGTACGCGTCCGACTTGACGACAGCCATCAGGGCGGCGCCCCGCGCGCGGGCGCGCAGGGTCCGTACGTTGGCCCGCAGGGCGGCCAGGTCGATCTCGGCGCGGGCTCGCAAAGCGGCGGCCGGCAGGGCTGCTGTCTCACTCATGGCGCCCCCAGTGTCTCAGAGGGACCGTGTAGCCCACCCGCGGCTACCCCGCGGCCCGCCGTCCCCACACGTACACCCGGTCGCCCGTCCTCAGAACGCCCCAGAGGGTACGGGCGTCGGCGAGCCGCATATTGACGCAGCCCATGGAGCCGACGGTGGTGTAAATGCTGCCGTAGACGGCGTGGAAGGCCTGGCCACCGCTGAAGAACTGGGCGTAGGGCATCGGGGTGTCGTAGAGGGTCGAGTGGTGGTTCTTGTGCTTCCAGTACACCTTGTGCCATCCGCCGCGCGTCGGATAGGCCGTCCGTCCACTCCGCACGGGCACGGGCCCGTAGACGACCTTCTTCCCCTTCTGCACCCAGGTCAGCTGCCGCCCGAGATCGACACAGGCGACGCGGTAGGTCCGCACGGGACACTTACCGGCGGCGTTCGGATTCTTCCTGGCGGAAAGCAGCTGCATACGGGACCAGGTGACGGGCCCCGCGAATCCGCTGTCCGGCTTGATCCTGTACTTGCGCTGAAAGTCGCGGATGGCCCGGCAGTCGGTGGCGGACTGCTTCCCGTCCACCTTCAGCCTCAGCCAGGACTCGACCTGCCGCTGATAGGGCCCGGTCAGCTTGGAGCAGGCCACTTTCCGAGCGGCGTCACGCAGGGGCACGTACTCGATGAGGTCGTACGTCCCCTGCGCGGCCTCCGCAGGCGCGACGGCGTCCTCCTGCCTCGTCGGCGTGTACACCCGTGGCGCGAGCACCTGGTCCGGGGTGTCGAAGGTCCAGGGCTGGGAGGGGGCGGGCGGCGCTGGGGCCGCGAAGGCAGGGCCACCGGGCGGCAGCACGGCCACCGCGACAAGCAGCACGGTGAGCCCTCGGAGCACGAACGGTCGACTGATCATGCGATCAGGAGAACGTGCGATTGACGACACCGGGCTCAGCCGCGCGGCGGGGTCACCCGACCGTGCGCACCATCCAGCCCGTCCGGCGTTTGAGGACGAGGCCGTTCAGGCCGACAGCGGGGGTCTGGGGGCGCAGCCCCCAGTGGGGGTCCCCCCACTGGGGGAGGGATGGGACGGGTAAGGGCGGCGGGGGCGAAACAACCCCTGGTTCACCCACCCCGAACATCCCGCCAGGCCCGCCCCACCCCCTCCGCCACGTCGTGCGCCCCCACCGGGGCTCCTTCCGACGCCAGCCGCCCCGCCAGTCCGTGCAGATACGCCCCCACACTCCCCGCGTCCAGCGCCGAAAGCCCCGCCGCCAGCAACGACCCGCTCAGCCCCGACAGCACATCACCGCTACCGGCGGTGGCAAGCCACCCCGTGCCGGTCGCGTTGACCCGTACGGCACCCCCTGCCGGGTCGGCGACCAGCGTGGTCGAGCCCTTGAGGAGCACGGTCGCCCCGTAACGGGCGGCGAGTTCCCGCACGGCCGACAACCGAGCCCCCTCCACCTCTCCCCGCCCCACGCCGAGCAGCGCGGCGGCCTCCCCGGCGTGCGGAGTCATCAGCGTCGGCGCGGTACGCCCCCGCACCGCCTCCCGGTCCGCCAGCCGCAGCCCGTCCGCGTCGATCAGCACGGGTACGTCCGCCTCCAGCACCTCGGCGACCGTCGCGGCGTCGTCCCCGGCCCCGGGCCCCACGACCCACGCCTGCACGCGCCCCGCCTTGTGCGGCCCCTGGTCGGACACGAGCACCTCGGGAAAACGGGCGATCACCGCGTCGGCCGCCGGCCCCACGTACCGCACGGCACCGGCGCCACCCCGCAGCGCCCCCGCGACAGCCAGCACAGCGGCCCCCGGATACCGCGCCGAACCGGCCGCGATCCCGACGACTCCTCTCCGGTACTTGTCACTCTCGACGCCGGGCACCGGCAACAGCCGGGCGACGTCCGCGTGTTGCAAGGCCTCCAGCTCGGCCGGCTCGGGAAGCACCTCCCCGAGCCCGATGTCGACGAGCCGCACCGTCCCGGCGTACTCCCGCGCGGGATCGATGAGCAGCCCCGGCTTGTGGGTCCCGAAGGTCACGGTCAGATCGGCCCGCACCGCCACCCCCCGCACCTCACCGCTGTCGGCGTCGACCCCGCTGGGCAGATCGACGGCGACCACGGCGACCCGCGCCTCCCGCACCACCTCGACCAACGCCACGGCATCGTCCCGCAGCCCACCCCGCCCCCCGATCCCGACGATGCCGTCGACGACGAGGTCGGCGCGCCTGATCGCCCTCTCGACGCCGTCACCCCGGGCGTCCATCACTGTCCCGCCGGCTCCCCGCAGGGCCGCGAGCCCTCCGGCATGCGTGCGCTCCGGAGCGAGAAGCACCGCCGTGACACCGGCTCCGCGCCGGGCGAGCCGGGCCCCGGCGTACAGGGCGTCGCCGCCGTTGTCCCCACTGCCGATGAGTAGAACAACCCGGCTGCCGTACACCCGCCCCATCAACTGACCGCAGGCGACGGCCAGTCCGGCCGCCGCGCGCTGCATTAGCGCACCCTCCGGCACCCGCGCCATCAGCTCACGCTCGGCCGCCCGTACCGTCTCCACGCCGTACGCAGTTCGCATACCCCGAGTCTCCCGCACGACGGGCCGACGGGCCCGCCAAGCCCACCCGCTGGGGCCCTACCCCTCCGCGATCACCACAGCCGAAGCCACCCCCGCGTCATGGCTGAGCGACACATGCCATGACCGCACCCCGAGTTCCGCCGCACGCGCGGCCACGGTCCCCGTCACGCGCAGCCAGGGCCGCCCACTGTCCTCGACGCAGACTTCGGCGTCCGTCCAGAGCAGCCCGGCCGGAGCACCCAGCGCCTTGGCGATCGCCTCCTTCGCGGCGAACCGGGCGGCGAGGGACGCGACACCCCGCCGCTCACCGCTGGGCAGCAGCAACTCGCTCTCCAGGAAAAGCCGTTGGGCCAACGCGGGCGTCCGCTCCAGCGAGGCCCGAAACCGCTCGATCTCGGCGACGTCGATCCCGACTCCGATGATGCTCATGCGGGCACTCTACGATCCGTCAGCCCTGTTCAGGAGCACTACCCGGCACAACCTCCGGGTCCGCCGCGAACAGGTCCTCCGCGCGCTCCACAGTGCCGACGCGGTCGAGCCAGTCGTCGAGGCGAGCAAGGTCGGCGCAGGTGGTGACGCGGTCGCGGATGTCGTCGGAGACGGGGAGCCGCCTTACTTCCAGCACGGTCAGAATCGTCTTGGCCTTCCCCTTCGCCAGGCCGTTCGCGTAGCCGATGGCCCACTGCTCGGCGTATCCCGGCGGCCAGTTCTCGATCTTTCCCCGCAGATACGCGATCTCTCCGGGCGACAACCCGTCCCGCTTGAGGATCTCCTCAATTCTGCGGTGGAGTTCAGCCATGGCCCTCTCGGGCGAGAGGCCCACCAGAGCCATGGCCGCCACAAGCCCCGTGGCGATGCCGGAGACTTCCTCATCCAGTTCCGGGCGCATCACGCGGCGGCCCGCAGCTCGCACCACACGAATTTGCCGCGATTCCCGAACCGGGACAGCGGCTGCCACCCCCAGAGATCGGAACAAGCCCGCACCATTCCGAGCCCGCGCCCGTCCTCCGAGTCGGTGAGCTGGCTCAGCTCCTGTGGCGGCTCCGGCGGTCGAGGATCGGCGTCCCAGGCCCCGATCCTCAGGACGCCGGCCGACCAGCGAACACGTAGGGCTGCGGGCCCCTTGGTATGCCGTACGGCGTTCGAAACGAGCTCGGCGGCGAGGAGTTCGGCGACGTCGACGAGGCCGATCAGTCCGTGCATGGTCAGGATCAGGCGGAGGGTGCGGCGGCTGACGGTGACCGCTCGGGGGTCGTTGGGGATGTAGAGGGAGTACTCCCAGGACTCGGGGTCGGACGTGAACTCGGGTTCGGCATCGATTTCGGGCATGCGTCAACTCCCGTTCGGTGGTGGGGGTTGCGGTCGGGCGGGTGGTGGCATGCCGCAGCCGTCGTGGCAGGACGGAGTGGTGCGCTTCCGGGGATCCCGGCGTTCCGCAGGGTGTGCGTCGCGTCACCGACGGTACGTCTAACCTGTAATCCCGAGCAAGCCGATCGCGTAATCTGACCCCGAATGAGCGGCACCGGCAGGCAGGTTGAGCAAGGAGCTATGGATGGTCCTCAGGCGCGAACCCACCGCGCGTCAACTGCGCCTGGGAATCGAGTTGCGCAGACTCCGCGAGGGGGCAGGACTCACCGCCATCGAAGCGGCAGCACTGCTGGGGGCGAATCGCGTCCAGATGAGCCACATCGAAAACGGACTCGCGGGCGTGAGCGAGCAACGACTCCGCCGCCTCGCATCCCACTACGCCTGCATGGACGAGGAGTTCATCGACGCCTTGGTCGCGATGGCCACCGACCGAACGCGCGGTTGGTGGGAGGAGTACCGGGGGCTGCTGCCCACGTCCTTCCTTGACTTGTCGGAGCTGGATCACCACGCCGTTTTCCAGCACGAGGTAGCCGTCCTCTACGTACCCGGCCTGTTGCAGACCGAGGACTACGCTCGCGCCGTTTTCTCCGGCCGCGTTCCCGAACTAACGCACGATGAACTTGAGTTGCGCGTCAGCCACCGAATGAGACGTCAGCAGCTCTCCATTCCGTACGAGCTGGTGATCCACGAGTCGGCCCTACGCATCAGGGTCAGCGACCGTGCCGCTACCCGTGCTCAACTCGCCAGACTCCTGGAGCGCTCCGAAGCGGACCACGTCACCGTACGCGTCATCCCCTTCGATCTGGACGGCTTCGCCAGAGCCGCCAGCACCATGACGTACGTGGGTGGCTCCGTACCCAAACTGGACACGGTGGTGCGTGACGTACCCCATGGCTCAGCCTTCATCGACTCTGAAGGACAGCTCAGCGTCTTTCGAACGCGCTTCCGTAAGGTGGAAGCCGTATCGCTCGACCCCTCACGGTCGCGTGACTTCATGAACCGGTTGACGAAAGAGCTGTGAGGTACCCCATGGACAACTGGCGGAAGTCGTCCTATTCAGGCCCCGACGATGGCAACAACTGCGTGGAAATAGCCAACTCCCCCACCCACACAGCCATCCGCGACTCCAAGGCCCCAGCCACCCGCAGCCTCACCTTCCCGGCCTCCGCCTACACCCCTTTCATCGACTCCCTCAAGTCGCCGACACGCGGCAGCGCGCCCAGGTCGCAGTAGGCGCCCAGGCACGCCAAAAGCCCCGCCGCTCGAAAGCGACGGGGCCTCTGGTACTGCATAACATGGGAATTGTGGAGATGGCGGGAATCGAACCCGCGTCCAACGGTGCGGAATCAGGGCTTCTCCGTGTGCAGTTCGCTGTGCTTTTCTCGGCCCCGGCAATCACGCGAACAAGTCGCCGACGGGCCCAGTCACTGTTAGATTTCCCTCTTCACCCCGTGACCGGGATCAAGGTTTAGTCCCCTAGCTGATGCCAGGATCCGGGTCGGGAACACTCCCGGGCTGACACTCCCATTAGTGCGGAGCAGGCTCGTCGCTACCTGAAATCAGGCGGCGAGAGAGAACTGCTGCGCGGAAGAATCGCTGTTAGAATTGGCGATTATTTTTTTCGGCCTGTGGTTTACGAGATCATGGCCGCTTCCTCGACACGCTTCACCTGCTTCGACAGCCGCTGTCGAAACCGATCATCCCCATGTTGTTTTTTCAATCCCCTCCGAAGAGGAGTCCCTCCGGGGAGGGTGGCGCACCCTCGGTGAGGTGCAGTTGCCATCGTACGTGACCAACGCGCACGCGTGCCACCAATATTCCGCCCGCCTGTCGAGCCGCCGGCCGGGGCGCCGCGCGGTGCGGCTACGCGTGTTGCTGCTTGCGCTTCACCGCCGAGACCGCCCGGTCCGTCTCGCGACGGTCCTGCTTCTCCCGCAGCGTCTGCCGCTTGTCGTACTCCTTCTTGCCTCGGGCCAGCGCGATCTCGACCTTCGCCCGGCCGTCCTTGAAGTACAGGGCGAGGGGCACGATCGCATGACCCGACTCCTGCGACTTCAACTCCAGTTTCTCGATCTCCGCGCGGTGCAGCAGCAGCTTCCGCTTGCGCCGGGCGCTGTGGTTGGTCCAGGTGCCCTGGCTGTACTCCGGCACGTGCACGTTGTGCAGCCACGCCTCGTTCCCGTCGAGCTGAACGAAGCCGTCGACGAGCGAGGCACGCCCCTGACGCAGCGACTTCACCTCGGTACCGGTGAGGACCAGACCGGCCTCGTAGGTGTCGATGATGGCGTAGTCGTGGCGTGCCTTCTTGTTCTGGGCGACCAGCTTGCGCCCTGTTTCCTTAGCCATAGTCCCGCCATTTTCGCACTAGGAGGGCGCTGGAGGGAAAGTCGATTACCAAGGGGACCGGGCAGGGACCACCAGCGGACCACGAGCGGACTATAAGCAAGCTACGAAGGATCGCCCAGACCGCTCAGCACGGTCTCCGCCTGCTCCAGTGCTCCCTGGTCGGCGTCGAGGTCGGGCGTGAGGCCCACGCCGTCGACGCTGCGCCCCGCCGGGGTGCGGTAGTGGCCGACGGTCAGCTCGGCGACGGAGCCGTCGGGCAGCCGGCTCGGCATCTGCACCGAGCCCTTGCCGAAGGTCCTGGAGCCCACGACGACCGCCCGGCCGCGGTCCTGGAGGGCGCCGGTGAGCAGCTCGGCCGCGCTCATCGTGCCGCCGTCGACCAGCGCGACCAGCGGCCTGGTGGTGTCGCCGCCCGGATCGGCGTGCAGGGCACGCTGCTCGCCGTTGACGTCGTACGTGGCGACGAGGCCGCCGTCGAGGAAGGCGGAGGCGGCGGTGACGGCCTCGGTGACCAGCCCGCCGGAGTTGCCGCGCAGGTCGAGGATGATCCCGGCGCCGGCCGGGGCCGCCCGTACCGCGCCGCGCACCACGTCGCCGACCCCCTTGGTGAAGGCGGCGACCCGGATGACGGTGACCTTGCTCGCGGCAACCTGCCGGACGGTCGCGGAGTCCGTGGAGAGCTGAGCCCGGCGTACGGTCTCGCTCCACGCGCGCGTGCCGCGTTCCAGCCCGAGCCGGACGGTCGTACCGGCTGCGGCGTCCTGCGCGTCACCGCGGAGTAAGGAGACGACCTCGGTGACCGGCCGTCCGTCGACCGCCTCGCCGTCCACACTGCGCAACCGGTCTCCGCTGCGGATCCCGGCGACGGCCGCGGGCGACCCGGAGCGCACCCTGGTGACCTCGATACGGCCGTCCCGCTCACGCCGGGCCCACAGCCCGACGCCCGTGTACCGACCGTCGAGGGCCTCCTCGAGCTCCTCGTAGTCCCCCGGGGAGTACACCGCTCCCCAGCGGTCCCCGCTGCGGCTGACGGCGCGCTCGGCGGCTTCCATGGGGGACTTTCCGTCGGCCATGGCCTCGGCGGCAGCGGCGGCGACCTCCTGATGGCGCCCGGCGGGGACGGCGGAGCGGGCCGTGTCCGGGAGAGGGGACTTCCGTTCGGTGGGCTCGGGGAGTGAGCCGGTGGCCGCGCCGGCGACCAGGACACTGGCGAAGAGCAACGTCAGAGCCGCCCCGCGGCCTGCGCGGCGGGGCTGTGTGAACAGGTCGCGGCCCGACATGCCGGTGAGTCTAGGACAAGGCGAAGGGCCGTACGGTCGGATGTCCGAACGGCCCCCTTGGCATGCGTCACACCTTCAGGTACTTGCGCAACGCGAAGAACGCGGCCAACGCGGGCATCAGCATGCTCGTGGCGAGGATCAGCGGCAGCTTCGTCAGTACGGCGTCCCAGCCCAGGAAGGTGATCAGGTTGAGTTTCGAGGACAGGGCCATGCCGTGGTCGATGGTGAAGTACCGGCCCAGGACCAGGAAGACGCAGGCCAGCCCACCGCCGATCACGCCGGCGACGGCGGCCTCCATGATGAACGGCGCCTGGATGTAGAAGCCGGACGCGCCGACCAGCCGCATGATCCCCGTCTCACGCCGACGGCTGAACGCCGAGACACGCACCGTGTTGACGATCAGCAGAAGAGCGATGATCAGCATGAGCGCCATCACCCAGAGCGCCGCCTGGTTCATCAGGTTCAGCAGCTCGAAGAGGTTGTCAAGGATGCCTTTCTGGTCCTGCACGGACTGCACCCCGTCGCGCCCGTCGAACGCGGTCGCGATGACCTGGTACTTCTCCGGGTCCTTGAGCTTGATCCGGTACGACTCCTGCATCTGGTCCGGGGTGAGCGAACTGGCCAGCGGGGAGTCGCCGAACTGCTCCTTGTAGTGCTTGTAGGCCTCGTCCGCGGACTCGTACGTGACCGCCTGCACGACCGAGTCCATCTTCTTCAGATCGGCGAGGATCTGCTTCTTCTGGTCGGTGGTCACCGCGCCCTTGGCACAGTTCGGGTCGGACTCGGCGTCGCTCTTGTTGCAGAGGAACACCGAGACGTTGACCTTGTCGTACCAGTAGCCCTTCATCGAGCTGACCTGGTCGCCCATCAGGAGCGACGCGCCGAACAGGGCGAGCGACAGGGCTACGGAAATGATGACGGCGAACGTCATCGTCAGATTGCGTCGGAGACCGACACCGATCTCCGACAGTACGAACTGGGCGCGCATGGCGAGCTCAAGCCTTTCCGGGAACTCCGAGGACCGTCTGTGTCACTGACCACCAGTGATCGACAGTGACCGTGACCGTGACCGTCAGTGCTGGTAGCCGTAGACGCCACGCGCCTGGTCGCGGACGAGACGACCCTTCTCCAGCTCGATGACGCGCTTGCGCATCTGGTCGACGATGTTCTGGTCGTGCGTCGCCATCACCACGGTCGTGCCCGTCCGGTTGATCCGGTCGAGCAGCTTCATGATGCCGACGGAGGTCTGCGGGTCGAGGTTGCCGGTCGGCTCGTCGGCGATCAGCAGCTTGGGCCGGTTAACGAAGGCCCGCGCGATGGCGACTCGCTGCTGCTCACCACCGGACAGCTCACCCGGCATCCGCTCCTCCTTGCCACCCAGACCGACGAGGTCGAGCACCTGGGGCACGGACTTGCGGATCTCGCCCTTCGACTTGCCGATGACCTCCTGCGCGAAGGCGACGTTCTCGGCGACCGTCTTGTTCGGCAGCAGCCGGAAGTCCTGGAACACCGTCCCCAGCTGGCGCCGCATCTGCGGCACCTTCCAGTTGGAGAGGCGCGCGAGGTCCTTGCCCAGGACGTGCACCTGGCCGTGACTGGCGCGCTCCTCGCGGAGGATCAGTCGCAGGAAGGTGGACTTTCCGGAGCCGGAGGACCCGACGAGGAAGATGAACTCACCCTTCTCGACCTCCAGGGTGACATCCCTGAGGGCGGGGTGGCTCTGCTTGGGGTAGAGCTTGGAGACGCTGTCGAATCGGATCACGGATACACCACGGACCATCGGGGGCAGGTGACCGTGACCATACGCGAACCGAGCACGGGAGCGCAGTCACGGGAGTGCTTTGCACAAGGCTTGTGCCCTTTTATGCCGGCCGTGAGCGGTCTCACACACTCGGCCGACCTCGACTGACCCGGGGAAGCGCTGGGCAGAATAGGGCGAGCCGCGCCGAAATCCGCGGAACCTGGCACAGTGGAGCGTGGAGTGGGGAACGGTTGCGTCCCCGGAAGCGTTGTGAACGTAGAAGCGGCGCGAGGAGGGCAAGCGCATGACGTACGACCGACTGGTGTGCGCGAACTGCGCGGCGCCCGTGAGTGAGGGACGCTGTCGCGTCTGCCGGGCCAGCCGTCAGCGGTTGCAGGAAGACGGTCAGTTCGGCGGACTCAACCCGATGGCCCTGATCGCACTGCTGGCGGTGCTGATCGCGGCACTGGCGCTGGTGGCGCACCAGACCGCATAGCCCGAGCACAGCCCTGGCAACACACGACACGCGTAAGGGCCCGGAGCACGAAGCTCCGGGCCCTTACGCGTGCGCACTGCTACCCGTAGTGCTCGCAGTACGGGTAGCAGTGCGCACTACGGGTACTGCTCAGGCTGCTGCGCCGCCACGGCCGCCCACGAGGCGCGGGAGGACGCGGAAGGCGATTCCACCGGCGATCATGGTGGCGGCGCCGATGATCAGGAAGCCCGTCTCCGCGGCACCGGTCTCGGCGAGCTCGTCGCCCGAACCCTGGGCCGAGGTGTCCGAGCCCGTGTCGGTGAGGGCCGAGGAGCCCTCTTCCTGGACGGAGGTGTTGGAGCCGCCGTCGGGGTCGGTGTTGCTGTTGCCGCCGTCGGAGCCGTCGCCGCCGGTGCCCGTTTCGTCGCCCGTCGAGTCGTCGGACGGGGTCGCGGTCGGGTCCTCCTCGGTGGGCTCACTCGGCTCGGTGGAGGGCTCCTCGGGCTCCGAGGTGTCCGGGGCGGACTCGGTGGGCTCCGGCTCCTCGGGCTGCGAGGTCTCGGGGTCGGCCGTGGTGGGCGCCGGGTCGGTCGGGATCTCGGTCACGGGATCCGTCGGCTCGTCCGGGCTCGGCGTACCGGCACAGACCTCGATCACGCAGTCGTCGCCGTCGGTGGCGGAGGCTATGCCCGCGGCGGTGAAGGACGCACCAGCGGCGATCACCGCTCCGGCCGCGATCCGCGCGACCCGGATCCGCGTCTTGTTCGTCATATGGCTGCTACCCCCATGTAGCTAATTCATCAGTGGAGCCGCGCTCGGGGCCGTGATCGACAGGAGCGGCAGTGCGCACCCCCGGTTCACATGCGCCCCAGAGATACGCATGCCGAGCCTCACCTTTTCGATTTTCCAAGAGCACGTCAAGGTCGTTGCGCGCGCAATGTCCCCTTGCTCCTCGCTTGCCGCACATCAGACCCTGTGAGTGTGATGTAAAACCCAGGCATCTCCCGACGCAAAGCAACCGCCGCCCGGTGGGCGACGGTTGCTTTGTCGACAAGGCGTCCTTCGGACGCGTTCGGGCGCGTCCTGCGGAGTGCTACTTCTCCTGCTGCTTGCGCCAGCGAATTCCGGCTTCGAGGAATCCGTCGATCTCACCGTTGAACACGGCCTCGGGGTTGCCGACTTCGAACTCCGTCCGCAGGTCCTTGACCATCTGGTACGGGTGCAGGACGTACGAACGCATCTGATTTCCCCAGGAGTTGCCGCCGTCGCCCTTGAGTGCGTTCATCTTGGCCTGCTCCTCCTGACGGCGCCGGTCGAGGAGCTTGGCCTGGAGGACGTTCATCGCGCTTGCCTTGTTCTGGATCTGCGAACGCTCGTTCTGGCAGGAGACGACGATGCCGGTGGGAAGGTGGGTCAGGCGCACCGCGGAGTCGGTGGTGTTGACGCCCTGACCGCCGGGGCCCGACGACCGGTAGACGTCCACCCGCAGTTCGGACTCGTCGATCTCGATGTGATCGGTCGTCTCCACGACGGGCAGGATCTCCACCCCGGCGAACGAGGTCTGTCGGCGCCCCTGGTTGTCGAAGGGCGAGATGCGTACGAGGCGATGTGTGCCCTGCTCGACGGACAGCGTCCCGTAGGCGTACGGGATCTGGACGGCGAAGGTGGTCGACTTGATGCCGGCCTCTTCGGCGTACGACGTCTCGTAGATCTCGGTCTTGTAGCCCTTCTGCTCGGCCCACCGCAGGTACATGCGCTGCAGCTTCTCGGCGAAGTCGGCGGCGTCGACGCCACCGGCCTCCGCGCGGATGTTGACGAGGGCCTCACGGGCGTCGTACTCGCCGGAGAGGAGGGTACGGACCTCCATCTCGTCGAGGGCCTTCTTGACGGAGGTCAGCTCCGTCTCGGCCTCGGCGAGGGTGTCCTGGTCGTCCTCCTCCTCGGCCATCTCGAAGAGCACGCTCAGATCGTCGATCCGCCCGCGCAGCGCCTCGGCCTTCCTCACCTCCGCCTGGAGGTGGGAGAGCTTGCTGGTGATCTTCTGCGCTTCCTCCGGGTCGTCCCACAGGGACGGCGCTGCCGCCTGCTCCTCGAGCACGACGACATCTGCCCTCAGCTTGTCGAGGTCCAGGACGGCCTCGATCGACTCCATGGTCGAGGAGAGGGACTTGAGCTCTTCGGATACATCGACGACTGCCACGACACCAGCGTAACGGCTCCGCCGAGCGGCAGGATTTCGGTCTCGCCCGGAGCGAAATCGGCGAGGCCGGTGCAGCCCAGGCCCGTTTTCCCAGCCACCCACCCATTTACGGCATCTATTCAGCGCGGGCAACACCCCTTCAGCCCGGCCGGCACCATCCAGCCCGTCCGGCGTTTGAGGACGAGCGCGTTCAGCGCGATGGGGGGTCTGGGGGCGCAGCGGCGCAGCCCCCCCAGGAGCCTCACGGTGACGCCGGGGCCGAGTTTCTCGTCTCCTGAGGTGTCGCTCCCGCGTCGTCGCCCGACAGGGCCACCCACGTGCCGACCCCCACCGCCGCCACCAGCACCACCGCGGCCGCCCCCAACGTCACCCTGCGCCGCCGCGCCGAAGCCCGGTGCCGCGCCGAGCCGGGCCGCGGGGCGCCCACGGGACGCGGCACGCGGGCCGTGCCCAGCGCCCCGCCCGCCAGCTCGTCCGGCCCGGGCACCCGCATCGACGTGTGCGTGTCCCGGTTCGAGTCCGGCTTCGCGCCACGCACCAGCGGCACCGCACCCCGCCGTACCCGCTCCCCCGCCGGTACGGCCACCTCGTCGTACCCCTCGTCCCGCGAACCCTGTCCCGACCCCTGGCCATTCCCGTGCCCCTGGCCCTGCCCGGACTGCTCGTCGTCCTCCGAGTCCGGCTCGTCCACGTCCAGCGGCGGCATCCCCACCAGCAAGGGCAACTGCTCCCGCAGCCGCGCCCCCAGCTCCGACGCCCGCAGCCGCGACGCCGGCGCCTTCGCCAGGCACTGCACGAGCAGCTGCCACAGTTCCTCGGGGATACCGGGGAGGGGGACCACCGTCTCCGTCACGTGCCGGCGCAGCACCGCGCCCGGGTGGCCGCCGCCGAAGGGCGTGAAGCCGGCCAGCAGCTCGTAGAGGACCGTCGCCAGTGCGTAGATGTCGACCGCCGCGCGCGGGGGCAGGCCCTCGACGATCTCCGGCGCCAGATAGTCCGGTGTGCCGATGATCTTCGTGGCCCGGGTCCGCCGCGGTGAGTCGATGAGTTTCGCGACGCCGAAGTCGGTCAGGAGGGCGGGGTGCGCGCCGCCGGGACCCAGGGGGCCCTGCATGTCCAGCAGCACGTTCTCCGGCTTCACGTCGCGGTGCACGACCCCGGCGGCGTGCGCGGCGGACAGCCCGTCCGCGACGTCGGCCACTATCGCGACCGCGGCCTCGGGGGCCAGCCGGCGTTCCCGGTCGAGCCGGGTGCGCAGGTCCGTACCCCGCACCAGGTCCATGACCAGCGCGAGGTCGTTCCCGTCGACCACCAGGTCCCGTACGGACACGATGTTCGGATGCTCGAGCCCGAGCAGGGCGGTCCGCTCCTGCACGAAGCGTCCGACGAGCTCCTGATCCGACGCCAGGTCCTCGCGCAACAGCTTGACGGCGACGGGACCCTCGGGTCCCTCGCCCAGCCACACCGTGCCGGCGCTGCCCCGCCCCAGGATCTGGTTGGCGGTGTACCGGCTGCCGATCTTCCGTGCCAAGACTGCTCCTACAGACGCGTGTTGCCGACGGCGCCGATCCGGGTGACTCCCTCGGGACCCTCACCCGACAAGACCTCGACCTCAGCCGACAAAGCTACGCGTCCGGAGGGGCAACCTTCACCGCCAGGACGGAAATCACCCGCCAGGTGTCGACAAATCCCCAGAGTCGCACCGGAATCCCGACCGGAGCACCGCCCACCTGATCCCCAAATGCCCCGGCTACGACCTGATTGGGCGGAGCGTCTCCCCGAAACCGGAAAACCTCCGCGCCCAACCGGAAACCCTCCGCGCTACTGGTTCTGCTGGCGCGAAACCCACTCGCTGACCTGGTCGTACCAGTCACCGATCTGGTCGAAGAACCCCTTCGTCGACCCGATCCACCCCTGGAGCGGGGTCAGTTCCCAGATCAGCCAGGCGGCGACGAACAGGACGACGATCGTGAACAGGCACCCCTTGAGGCAGCCGAGCCCCGGGATCTTCATCCGGTTGGCGCTGCGCTGCCGGGGTTCCCTCGGCGGCCGGCTCTCGGGCTGCTGAGGGCGCTGGGGCGCCGGGGCGGGGGCGGGCGGCGCGTACCGCTGGGGCTGCTGCCGGGGCTGGTGCTGCCGGGGCTGGTGCTGCTGGGGCGGCGGCGCGTACTGCTGGTGCTGGGGCTGCCCGCCCTGCCCCGGACCCTGACCCGGGCCCTGTGGATAGCCGTAGCCGGGCTGGGGCTGCTGACCCCGCTGCTGCTGACGCGACGGCGGGGGCTGCTGCTGGGGCTGTTGCTGCGGCGGCCGGCCCGGCTGTCGCTGGGGCCGGCGGCGCAGGGGGTCCTCCCCGGGGTCCAGGTACTGGACCTGCGTCTGCTCGTTGCGGTCCCGGGCGGCGCGCAGCTGGTTCTGCCAGGGATGCGGTTCCTCGGGCCCTCCGGAACCGCCGGGGCCGCCAGTCTGGTTCGGCGGCACGGACGGCAGGACGGCCGTGGGGTCCGCGGCGCCGACAGCGCCCATCGCCCCCACGGGACCGGGCCCGCCGGTGTGCGGCAGCACGCTGGTGGCGGCGTTCGGGTCGTACGCTCCGGCGGCGCCCGCGCCGTACGGCAGCACCTGTGTCGGGTCGCCCGAGCCGGGCACCGCGGTCGGCGCCGGATCCGGTGCGAGCAGGTGGACGACCCCGTCGGCCGCCGCGATCTGCATCGAGTTGGAGTGGACGCCGATGCCCTCGGCCACGACGCGCAGCCCGCGCGCGAGGTTCTCGGCGCTGGGGCGTTCGTCCGGGTTCTTGCGCAGGCAGCGCTCGATGACCGTCCACAGCGGTTCGGGCACGGTCGAGGGGCGGCGCGGCTCGGCGGTGAGGTGCTGGTGCAGCACCTCGAGGGCGGACCCGCCACCGAACGGCGGACGACCGGTGACCAGCTCGTACATCAGGATGCCGGCGCCGTAGATGTCGACGGCGGAGGTCTGCGGACGGCCTTCGGCCGACTCCGGGGCGACGTACGCGGGCGTGCCGACGAACTCGTGGGTGCGGGTGAGGCCCGGGGAGTCGGCGAGGCGGGCGATGCCGAAGTCGGTGAGCATCGGATGCATCCGGCCGTTGTCCTGCATGAGCAGGACGTTGGCGGGCTTCAGGTCCCGGTGCACGACACCGTCGGCGTGGCTGACGGCCAGCGCGTCGGCGATCTGGGCGGTGAGGAGAGCGGCGGCGACCGGTGTGAAGGGCCCGTTCTCCCGCAGGTACCGGTGCAGGTCGGGCCCGTCGATGAGGTCCATGACCAGCGCCAGCAGATCGCCCTCGACGACCAGGTCCCGTACCCGGACGATGTTCGGGTGCCTCAGTCTCAGCAGCACGGACCGCTCACGCAGGAAGCGCATCACGATGTCCGGGTCGTTGGCGAGCTCCTCCTTGAGGACCTTGATCGCCACGGTCTCGCCGGGCTGGCCCGCCACGGCCGCCTCGGCTCCCGCGGTCTCCCGCTGGCGGGCACGCCAGACAGTGCCTGTGGCGCCGCGTCCCAGCGGCTCCTCAAGGAGGTACTTGCTCCCTACCGGCCGCACGTCATGGCTCCCTTACGTACGTACATCCCGTACACAGTGCTTCCGAGGTTCCGAGTTTCCGATTTTCCGACCCACTCTAGTGCCGCGCCCCCAGGACAGCCCGGGTGACGACCGCCGTCCACAGTCGGCTACGTACGGCCCCCTTCTCGCGTTCGACGGAAAGTCGACGGGAAAGACGTCTCATCGGGCCCATCGGTTGCCGAATCCCGAACGTGACCGATCTCAAATCGATTACCAAACCGATCCCAAACGGACAGCCGTCGGTCACTGGTCAGGCACTTTTGCGGGCAGAGGCGACCATTCAAGATCACTTATGGGTGGGGGGCGGGCGCGTTGTCAGTGGCAGATGCGAGGATGCCTCCAGTACTGGCCTACGTGCTCGTGTGCGGTGGGGGAAGTCCGCGGTGGTGGGACCCGTGGCGTGGCTTCGTCCTCCTTTCCGGGTGTCCGTGCAGAAGGGACCGCTGACGGCGATGCAGATCCGGCTGACCGTCGTAGACCCGCTGGGCCCGCCCTCGGAGCCGTGGGCGCGCGCCGCGAGCTGCGACGTACTGGTCACCGCTCCCGCCGGCACGGCGCTCGCCGCGGTCGCCTCGGCCCTGGCGTCGGTGGTCGCGGGCGACAGGGTTCCGTCCCCGCCCGAGCGCCCAGGCCGCGAGAGCGGCGGCCCGGTGGTGCTGTACGCGGGCGACCAGCGCCTCGACACCCAGCGCTGCACCCTCGGCGAGCCCCCGCTGGGCGACGGCGCGGTGCTCGCCCTGGGCACTCCCGCCGAACCGGAGCCGCACCCCGAGGCGGACGAGGTGGCGGCCCAGCTGCACGTGGTCGCGGGACCGGACGCGGGCGGGGTCCATCTCCTGCACGGCGGTCAGATCACCATCGGCCGCTCCGCCGACGCCGACGTCCCGCTGGACGACCCGGACGTCTCCCGGCTGCACTGCGCGGTCACGGTCGCGGAAGACGGCCGCATAGGGGTCGCGGACCTCGGCTCCACGAACGGTACGACGCTGTCCGGCACCCGCCTCGGCACCCGTCCGGTCCGCCTCGCGCCGGGCGCGCTGCTGCGCATCGGT
The DNA here is from genome assembly GCF_010548275.1 of Streptomyces sp. SID12488. Lineage (GTDB taxonomy): Bacteria > Actinomycetota > Actinomycetes > Streptomycetales > Streptomycetaceae > Streptomyces. The sequence goes on along the minus strand of NZ_JAAGLT010000003.1, from coordinate 51,456 downwards.
GAGTCGGCCCTGCGGCTGACCCCGCCCGGGGACGCGGGCGCGCGCGTGGCCACGACCCCGGACGGCGAGGGGCACGTGCGCGTGAGCGTCACCGAAGGGCACCCCAAGGCCTCGGAGCGGACGCCGGACGAGTCGGAGACCACCGGGACCACCGGCAATACCGGGAACAACCACAACAGGCGACCCTCCCCAACTGCGTCCCCCGCATCCCCGTCCGGTCCGTCTCAGGTGCCTCCCGCGCGCGTGCGGCCCGGCGGCATGGCGAAGCCGCCCTCCGGGGAGACCCATCACGCCTACGGTTCGGCGAGTTGGGGAGCCGCCGGGGACGTACCCGAGTCGCGTGGTGCGCGGAGTCCGGCGGAGGCGGCGCAGCCGCTCGTCCCGGGACAGGGCCGGGCACCGAGGATCGAGAGCCGGGGAACCACGGGCCCGGCGGGTACGGCCAGGGCATCGGGCACTGGCGGGGACACCCACGGAGCCGGGTTCTCCCTGCCGGGACCGATGTCCGGGGCTGCCGCGGCAGCCCCGGGACGCGCCCAGGACGACGCGGACGCGGAGGCCTCCGCGGGCAGCGGACGCAAGGGGACGCCCCTCAGGGGGACGGACGTCCCGCAGGGTGTGCGCAAGCGCGGCGGGCTCTCCAAGTGGGCGCGCAGGCTGACCGGCGGGCGCTCGGAGGAGGAGACGCCCGAGGGCGAGGTGTACGACGACGAGGGCCCGGTGTCCGACGCGGCGGCCCCGGAGTTCACGGACGCCCCGCCGCAGGCCCCGGAGAGCTGGCCCGACCCGGCGACGCTGCTGCTCACGGCCCTGGGCCCCGGTCCCCGGCTCTGGGAGCGCGGACCGCGACACCCGGAAGCGCTCACGGTCCGGCTCGGTACGGCGGACCGCGCGGCCCCCGACGGCTCGGGGCTGCTGCCCGCCGTATCGGTGACCGCCGGGCTGCGTGAGGTCGGGGCACTGGGACTGGCGGGGCCCCGCGCGCGGCTCGCGGGGCTGGCCCGCGCGGTGGTGGCCCAGCTGACGGCGCTGCACTCCCCCGAGGTCCTGGAAATCGTCCTGATCAGCACGGACCGCTCGCGCACCCCCGAGGAGCGCGCCGCCGAGTGGTCCTGGCTCGGCTGGCTCCCGCATCTGCGCCCCGGGCACGGCCAGGACTGCCGCCTCCTCGTCGCCTACGACCGCGAACAGGCCACGGCCCGCACCGACGAACTCCTGCGGCGCCTGGAGGACCACGACACGGAGGCGGCGGCGAAGAGCCTCGCCACGGGTGACGGAGAACCGGACCGGAGCGCCCAGAGCGACCAGGGAGCGGACCGGCGGCCCTCCTGGGCCCGGGACGACGACCCTGCCGGGCCGGCGGACGGTTTCGGGGGCCCGTACACCGTGGTCGTCGTGGACGGGGACCCGGGCGGTGCCGCGGTCCGGGAGGCCGTCGCGCGGCTGGCGCAGGAGGGACCCCGGGCCGGAATCCACCTCGTGTGCCTCGCGGAGACGGAGGCGGCGTCGCCCGCGTCACCGGTGACGGAGACGTACGAGGCGGCGTGCGCGGCCTCGCCGCCCTTCCGTGAGTGCGGGGCGGTGGCGCTGCTCAGCGGTGACGTCGCCACGGCGCTGCACGTGATGCGGGTGGCGCGGGCGGGGGCGACAGCACCTGGGCGGACCCGCTCCCCCGACACCGACATTGACACCGGCGGCGACACCGACTTCGCCGACGCGACGGTCCGGACGTCCGTCGGGAGCGCCGGGCTGGTCGGGCAGGGCTCCGTCGCCGCCGTGGACGCCGTGTCCCTGGCCTGGGCCGAACGGTTCGCGCGGGCGCTGGCTCCGCTGCGCACCGACGGTGCCGCCGGCGGACGGCAGCAGCGCGTCTCCTCACCCTTGCCGCAAGCGGCGCGGCTGCTCGACGAGTTGGGTCTCGCCCGGGCCACCCCGGCGTCCCTGATGGCGCGTTGGGCGGACGCGGCCGACGACAAGGAGACGCTCGGCGGCCGGGCCTGGGCCGTCCTGGGCGCCGGTCCGCGCGGGCCCGTCGGCGTGGACCTCGCGGCCGAGGGACCCCACCTGCTGATCGAGGGCCCGCCCGGCAGCGGGCGTACGGAGTTGCTGCGGGCGGTCGTCGCGTCGCTGGCCGCCGCCGAGCGGCCCGACCGGCTGGGCATGGTCCTGATGGACGGCCGGGACGGCACCGGTGGGAACGGGAGCGGCGGAGGCGGAGGTGGCTCGCCGCACGGGGAGGGGCTGCGGGTGTGCACCGACCTTCCGCATGTCACCACTCACCTCACGGCCAACGACCCGGTCCGTATGCGGGAGTTCGCCCAGTCGCTCAGCGCCGAGCTGAAGCGGCGGGCCGAGTTGCTCGGGCGGGTCGGTTTCGGCGAGTGGCACACCGGGCGCGAACTGTCCGGCCGGATCGGGCCGCAGCGGTCCGGGGCGGGGTCGGGATCAGGATCAGGGCTCAAGTCGGCCAATCACGGTTCGGTGGGCGCGGGGGCGGGTGAAGGCGCCGGGGATCTCGATTCGCCACCCAGTTCGACGATGCGGTTGCGGCCGGCGGCGAGCCGGCGGCGCACGGAGACACCGCCCCTGGCCCGCCTCGTGGTGGTCGTGGACGACCTGGACGCGTTGGTGTCGCCGGCGCTGGGGTCGCCGGGGCGGCCGTCGGCGGGGTCCGTTGTGCGGGCGTTGGAGGCGGTGGCCCGGGAGGGCGAGCGGCTCGGGGTGCATCTGGTGGCCGCGGCGGGCGTCGGTGGGCGTACGGCGGAGACCGAACTGGCCCGGGGGGCCGCGCTGCGGGTCCTGCTGGACGCGCCGGCGCCGGGGCCGGACGAACCCGCGGCCGGGCGGGGCCGGTTGAGCGGGGCGGACGGGAGAGGGATCCCGTTCCAGGGCGGGCGGGTGACGGGGCGTATCCCTCGTACGGCGACACTGCGGCCGACGGTCGCCGCGCTGGACTGGCAGCGGATGGGAGATCCGCCGACGCGTCGGCCGGTGCGGGAGTTGGGCAATGGGCCCACGGACTTGGCGCTGTTGGCGAGCGCGTTGGAGCGGGCGGCGCGGTCGGTGTCGGCGACAGAGGTGCCGTCGCTGTTGTGACCCCGTCCCGTCCTGTCCCGACCCTGGGGGCTGCGCCCCCCAGACCCCCCTACGGCCCTGAACGGGCCTTGTCCTCAAACGCCGGACGGGCTGGAGGGTGCCGGACAGGCTGGATGGTGCCGGACGGGCTGGAGGGGTGCCGGCCAGCGCTGAAGAGGTGTTGCCCGCGCTGGATTCATGCGGTGAACGGGTTGGTGGGTGGGAAACAAGGGCCTGGGCTGCAGCCGCGTCGCCGTCAAATACCGGACGGGCGGGACGGGTGGGAAAGCGGTTCGAGGGCACCCGGTGAACAGACCGAGTCGGGTGGGCGGGTGGGCGACCAAGGACACGACGCGGTCACGATCACCCGCTTGACACCGCAGGCGTACTTGCCGACCCCCACGACCCGGCGTAGACCGGAGCCCACGGGACAAGCGCCGAACACGTTCAACGCCGAACGACGAACGGGGCACACATGCGCAGCACGCTACGTACACGCACCCTGACCGCTCTCTCCGCCGCAGCCCTCACCCTCACCCTCACCTCCTGCGGCTCCGACGACGACCCGGGCGACAAGGCCACCGACACCAGCACGGGCACCGGCGGTGACACCTCCGCCTCCGTCAAGCTCCCTAAGCTCGACGGCCAGACCTTAGAGGTCGCCGCCGTCTGGACGGGCCCCGAGCAGGAGAACTTCACCAAGGTTCTCAAGGAGTTCGAGAAGCGCACCGGCGCGAAGGTCAACTTCGTACCGACCGGCAACAACACCTCCACGTTCCTCGGTACGCGGATCCAGGGTGGCAAGCCCCCGGACGTCGCGTTCCTGCCGCAGGTCGGCGTGCTGCACCAGTTCGCCGAGAAGGGCTGGCTCAAGCCGCTCGGCACGGACGCGCAGGCCCAGCTCGACAAGAACTTCGACACCGGCTGGAAGGACCTCGGCGCCTTCGAGGGCAAGCAGTACGGCATCTACGTCAAGGCCGCCAACAAGTCCCTGGTCTGGTACAACACCGCCGCGTTCGAGGCAGCGGGCCTCACCGAGGCCCCCGCCACCTGGAAGGACTTCGTCGCGGCGGCCCAGACCCTGTCCGACGCCGGCTCCCCCGCCGTCTCCGTGGGCGGCGCCGACGGCTGGACCCTCACGGACTGGTTCGAGAACGTCTATCTCTCACAGGCGGGCCCGGAGAAGTACGACCAGCTCGCCAAGCACGAGATCAAGTGGACCGACCCCTCCGTCAAGGACGCCCTGACCACCCTGGCCGAACTCTGGGGCAAGGACGATCTCCTCGCGGGCGGTCGTTCCGGCGCGCTGGCGACCGAGTTCCCGAAGTCGGTCACCCAGACCTTCTCCGGTGACACCCCGGCGGCAATGGTCTTCGAGGGCGACTTCGTGGCCGTCAGCATCAACGCCGACACGAAGGCCAAGATCGGCACGGACGCGAAGGTCTTCCCGTTCCCGGCGGTCGGCGACCAGGCACCCGTCGTCAGCGGCGGCGACGTCGCCGTGGCGCTGAAGGACGGCGCGGGCGCACAGGCCCTCCTGACGTTCCTCGGCTCGACCGACGCCGCCGAGATCTGGGCGGCCCAGGGCGGCTTCCTCTCGCCCAGCAAGGCGATGGACCAGAAGGCGTACAAGGACGACGTCACCCGGGATATCGCCAAGGCCCTCATCAAGGCCGGCAACGACTTCCGCTTCGACATGTCCGACCAGGCCCCGGCCGCCTTCGGCGGTACCCAGGGCGTCGGTGAGTGGAAGGACCTCCAGGACTTCCTGAAGAACCCGAAGGACATCGCGGGCACCCAGCAGAAACTAGAGACCGACGCCGCCAAGGCGTACAAGAACGGCTGACGGCCCCGGCATGGAGTCGAAGACAGGCACAGACACAGACACAGAAGACGCGAAGTCACACGACCCGAAGAGAGACAAGGCAAAGAGAGAAAAGACCACGAGCGTCACCGGCACCCGCTGGTGGGTGGCAGGCCTGTTCCTGCTGCCCGCCCTGATCCTGCTGGGCTCGCTCGTCGTCTACCCGATCGGCTACTCGGTCTGGCGCAGCCTGTACGACGCCGACGGCTCGGGCTTCGTCGGCCTGGAGAACTACGGCGACATCTTCACGAACGACGCCACGCTGACCGCCGTACGCAACACGGCGATCTGGGTGGCGGTCGCACCCGCCCTCGTCACCGCGCTCGGTCTGATCTTCGCGGTCCTGACCGAACGGGTGCGCTGGGGTACGGCGTTCAAGCTGATCGTCTTCATGCCGATGGCGATCTCGATGCTCGCGGCGGGCATCATCTTCCGCCTCGTCTACGAGGCGGACCCGGACCAGGGTGTCGCCAACGCGGTCGTGACATCCGTGCACGACGCCTTCGTGGACGCCTCCGTCTATCCGAAGGCCCGGCCGAACGCCCAGGCCAGCGACCTCAAGGCGTCAGGCGGGGGCTCGTTCACCTCCACCGGAACCGTCAGCCCGGGCACCCCGGCGCTGCTGCCCCTCGTGGGCATCGCGCCCAACAAGCTCCCCGGCACACCCGCGGACGCGAAGGCGGCCGGCGCCTCCGGTTCCGGGATCAGCGGCACCGTCTGGCTGGACTTCAAGCTCGGCGGTGGCGGTACGAAGGGCCAGGTCGACCCGGGTGAGAAGGCGCTGGAGGGGGTCAAGGTCGAGGCCGTGAAGGACGGGAAGGTCGTCGCCTCGGCGACCAGCGGCGCCGACGGGACCTTCAGCCTGCCAGCCGACGCCGACGGGGCCCAACTGCGCCTGCCGGGCTCGAACTTCGCCACCGCCTACAGCGGGATCGACTGGCTCGGGCCCACCCTGGTCACCCCGGCCATCATCGGCAGCTACACCTGGATGTGGGCCGGGTTCGCGATGGTGCTCATCGCGGCGGGGCTCGCGGGTGTGGACCGGAACCTGCTGGAGGCGGCGCGGGTCGACGGCGCGAACGAGTGGCAGGTGTTCCGGCGGATCACCGTGCCGCTCCTCGCACCTGTGCTGGTCGTCGTTCTCGTCACGCTGATGATCAACGTGATGAAGGTGTTCGACCTCGTCTACATCATCGCCCCGCAGCCGAGTCAGGACGACGCCAACGTCCTCGCGCTCCAGTTGTTCCTGTCGTCGTTCGGCGGTGGCGGCAACTACGGCGTCGGCAGCGCGATCGGCGTCATTCTGCTGCTGCTCGTCCTGCCGGTGATGTTCGTCAATCTCCGTCGACTCAGGAAGGAGCGTCAGCGGTGACGGCTCTCGACCCGACCATCGACCCTCCCCTCGATCCCCCCGTCGACCGGCCCGTGCGTGCCGAGCGCTCCTTCGCCGCCCGGGTGGCCGCCGGCGCCGCGGGGGGCGTGATGCGGTTCTTCCTCATCCTCGTCGCGCTCATCTGGATGGTGCCGACGTTCGGGCTGCTCGTGTCGTCGTTCCGCGACCCGACAGACATGTCCGCGTCCGGGTGGTGGAAGGTGTTCACGGCTCCCGGGCAGCTGACCGCCAAGAGCTACAAGACGCTGCTGGAGAACGACGCGATCACCGGCTCTCTCCTCAACACCGTCTGGATCACGGTCCCGGCGACGCTCCTGGTCGTCATGATCGGCGCGATGGCCGGATACGCCTTCGCGTGGATGGACTTCAAGGGGCGCGACTGGTGGTTCCTGGTCGTCGTCGCACTGCTCGTCGTACCCGTGCAGGTGGCGCTGATCCCGCTCTCCGATCTCTTCGGGAAGATCGGGATCTTCGGCGAGATCATCGGGGTGGTGCTGTTCCATGTGGGGTTCGGGCTGCCGTTCGCGATCTTCCTGCTGCGGAACTTCTTCGCGGAGATCCCGCGCGAGCTGCTGGAGGCGGCCCGGCTGGACGGCGCGGGCGAGATGAGGCTGTTCGCGACCGTCGTCATGCCGCTCGCCGCGCCCGCCATCGCGTCCCTGGGGATCTTCCAGTTCCTGTGGGTGTGGAACGACATGCTGGTCGCGCTGGTGTTCTCCGACTCGCAGTCGGAGCCGCTGACGGTAGCCCTCCAGCAGCAGGTACGGCAGTTCGGCAGCAACATCGAGGTACTGGCGCCGGGCGCGTTCATCTCGATGGTGATTCCGCTGGCCGTGTTCTTCGCGTTCCAGCGGCAGTTCGTGTCGGGGGTGATGGCGGGCGCGGTCAAGTGACCCGGTCAAGTGACGCAATCAAGCAACGCGATCAAGTAAACGGATAAGCATCTCACTTGTGGGGTTACGGGTTCAAACGTCCATGTCCCCCACATGCCGCAATCGGCGTAACCAAGTCACTCCATCGGCCGTTCCCGGGCAGTAGGCCCGCGCCGACCCGCCGACCCATGGATGTGCCTTGCCCAGGTTCAGTGTCATCGTCCCCGCGTACAAGGTTCAGGCGTATCTGCAGGAGTGCCTGGAATCGGTGCTCGGCCAGTCGTACCCGGATCTCGAAGTGATCGCCGTCGACGACGGCTCGCCCGACGTCTGCGGCGCGCTCGTCGACGAGTTCGCGGCGCGCGACGCCCGTGTGCGTCCCGTCCACCTGCCGGAGAACGGCGGGGTGGGCGGGGCGCGCAACGCGGGGATCGGGCACGCGACCGGGGACTATCTCGTCTTCGTCGACGGAGACGACATTCTCGCCCCGGACGCGCTGCGGTCGATCGCCGACCGGATCAAGGAGGCGGACGACCCGGACGTCGTCGTCTACGACCACGCGCACGCCCTCTGGACCGGCGAAACCGTCCGCAGCCCGTTTCTCCATCAGCTCACCGAGCAGGGCCCCGTCCCCTTCCGGCTGGACGACCGGCCGTTGCTGCTCAAGCTGCCGATGGTGGCCTGGAACAAGGCGTACCGGCGGGAGTTCGTCGAGCGTGAGGGTCTCACCTTCGCGCCCGGCGCCCACACGGACATCTCCTGGACGGTCCCGGCGCTGCTGGCCGCCGAGTCGGTCGCGACCCTGGACCGGGTCTGCGTCCACCACCGCCGGCAGCGGCAGCTCACCAACACCCCCACCGATCATGGCGATCATGGGCACTTCGACATCCACGAGCAGTACGACCGGGTCTTCGCGTTCGTCGACGCGCGCCCCGAACTCACGCACTGGCGGCCGGTGTTGTTCCGCCGGATGGTCGACCAGCTGATGGCGGTGCTGGCCCGCCCGGACCGGTTGCCGCGTACCGCCCGCGCCGAGTTCCTGCGCAGGTCCCGGGCCCACTACCGGCGTTACCGCACCCCGGGTGCCGCCGTACCGCTGCACGCGCGGCTGCGGCACCTCCTCGTCCGGACGGGCAGCTACCGCACGTATCGGGTGGTGCGGCTGGCATCCGTCCTGCGTAAGAACGCCACCCGTCTCGTCAAGTCCCTTGCGCGGAGCGTCCGTTCGTCCGCTCTGCGGCTGCACTACCGGGTCCAGCGGCGGCTGCCGCTGCGCGCCGACCGGGCCGTCTTCTCCAGTCACTCCGGGCGCGGGTACGGCTGCAACCCGGGCGCTCTGGAAGCCGCGTTCCGTTCCTTCGTGCCGGGCATGCGGACGGCGTGGGTCGCACGCCCCGAGCACCATCACACACTCCCGACGGCAACCGCCCGGGTGCGGCCGGGCACCGCCGCCTACTGGACGGCGTTGGCCCGCTCCAAGTACCTGGTGAGCAACGCGAGTTGGGACGAGAGGTTCGTGAAGCGGGCCGGGCAGGTGGTGATCCGGACGCAGGCCGGGACGCCGCTGAAGCGCATGGGCCTCGACCTCCAGGACCGGCCGGCCGCCGCCCGTGATACCGACTTCGCCGCGCTCCTCGCGGACGTCGACACCTGGGACCACTGCCTGTCGGCCAACCGCCACTCGACCCTCGTATGGGAGCGGGTCTTCCCCGGCGGTTACACCACCCTCGAAACCGGGCAGCCCCGCAACGACGTTTTCCAGCAGGCCACTTCGGCGGACGTGACCCGGCTGCGCGAGTCGCTCGGCATCCCGGAGGGCTCGGTCGCGATCCTGTACGCGCCCACCCACCGCGACTATCTGCGCGGCCCCCGCCACACCCTCGACCTGGAACGCGTCCTGCGCCAACTCGGCCCGCGCTACGTACTGCTGGCCCGCGCGCACCATCTCTACGACGCTCCGCTGACGCCCGCTTCCGGCGGCCGGCTCATCGACGTGACCGACCATCCGAGCATCGAGTCACTGTGCCTCGCCTCGGACGCGCTGGTCACCGACTACTCGTCGCTGATGTTCGACTACGCCAACCTGGACCGGCCGATCGTGATCCACTCGGACGACTGGGAGGCGTACGAGGCGGCCCGCGGCACCTACTTCGACCTGCGCGCCTTCCCGCCGGGCGCGGTCGCGCGCAGCGAGGACGAGCTGATCGACATCTTCGCGACCGGCCACTGGCGCGGCTCACGCTCCGCGCAGCTGCGGGGAGCGTTCCGGGAGCGGTTCTGTCCGTACGACGACGGGCGAGCCGCCGAACGGGTCGTTCAGCGGCTGGTGCTGGGCGGGACGGCCGGCCGGGCGCCGGTCACTCCGCTCGCCGAGCGCCATCCGGTCCCGTCGGCGGCGGCCACGTTCGCCGCCGCACCCCTCGCGAGCGTGCCGCACCCGCAGTCCAGCCCCGACGGCACGCCCGTCCACACCGGTTCCTGAGCAACGTACTGGTCGCCTGCCACCGACTGGCCAGTACCTGCCACCTACTACTCGATGACGAGGTCGACCTCGATGTTGCCGCGCGTCGCGTTGGAGTACGGGCAGACCTGGTGGGCCTGCTCGACCAGCTTGCGGCCGGTCTCCGCGTCCACGGAGTCGGGCAGCTCGACGCGGAGGGTGACCTTGAGGCCGAAGCCGTCGCCCTGCTTGCCTATGCCGACCTCGGCGGTCACGGCGGCGTCGCTGACGTCGACCTTCGCGCCACGGCCGACCAGGCCCAGCGCGCTACCGAAACAGGCGGCGTAACCGGCGGCGAAGAGCTGCTCCGGGTTGGTACCGGCACCGTTGCCGCCCAACTCCACCGGCATGGCGAGCGCAAGGTCCACCTTGCCGTCGGAGCTGACGGCGCGGCCCTCGCGGCCGTGCGTGGCGGTGGCGACTGCGGTGTAGATCGCGTCCATGGAACCCGTCCCTCTCATCAAGCTTCCCTGGAGCCCCTCGCGGGGTTCCTTGTGGAGATAACTTAAGCACACAATTCAATTGTGCACAACTAAATGACGGGCAAAGAGGTATCGTGGAGGCATGTCAGCAACCTCCGCCGAGGACTTCCTCCGTCTCGACCAGCAGATCTGCTTCTCCCTGAACGCGGCGTCCCGCGCCTTCAACGGCGTCTATCGCGTGGTCCTCAAGGACCTCGGGCTCACCTACCCCCAGTACCTGGTGATGCTCGTGCTGTGGGAGCACGGACAGCTGCCCGTGAAGAAGGTCGGCGAACACCTGCGCCTCGACTCCGGCACACTGTCACCGCTGCTCAAGCGGCTGGAGACGGCCGGTCTCGTCCGACGCGAGCGCAGCGCCCGGGACGAGCGGTCGGTGGAGGTGCGGGCGACCGAGGAGGGGCTCGCGCTGCGCGAGCGGGCGGTTCAGGTGCCCCGCCGGATCGTCGCGGCGACCAGCTTCGACGTGGACGAGATCCGGGCGTTGCGGGCTCGTCTCGACGAGCTCACTGTCGCGTTGGATGCGGCGGCGCGGGACGCGTAGGCGCTGCGCCTGTGCCTGTGCCTGTGCCGCAAAGCGCTGAGGTGCGTCGGTCGGCTGCGGCGCCGTCGTGGCTGGTCGCGCAGTTCCCCGCGCCCCTATAGGGCGCTGGCGTGGGCCTGCGCTCATAGAGGCGCAGCGTCACCCCGCTTCCCACCAGCTCCCTCCTCGGCTCGAACTCCTTCTCCACCACCGCCAGTTTGGTCCGCTCGGCCGGACCGTCGGGGTGCCAGGACGGGCGCAGGGCATACGACTCGGCGACCAGCCACACATGATCCAGTCCCGCCAGTTGCCGCCGTAGCGCGGCCGGGTCCGACTCGACGCCGTACAGCGTGCCGGACGTGCGCGCGGACTCGGCGAGGGCCACGTCCCGGGTGCCGCGGAACCCCTTCGGGTACGCCAGTGCCGAGCGCCGTCCGATGGCCGGCAGGAACAGGACCGGGTCGCCGGGGCGCAGTTCACGGGCCGCGAGCTCGGAGGCGACGGCGAGGTTGTCGCCGCCGCGCTGGGCCATGGAACGGTCCTGCCGGAGCAGCGGCAGCTGGTGCGCGCAGACGAGGGCCACGGCGAGCACCCCGGCCGCGGTGACGGTCGCGCGGGGCAGACGCGACACGGCCCGCGCGATGCGGTCGGCCCCGGCGGCGGCCAGAAGGGGGGCGCCGGCAAGGGCGTACAGGACGTAGCGGGCGTCGTAGAGCGGTGACCACTGGGAGACCGTCATGAGGATCGCGGGCGGTACGACGAGCAGGGGGAGGGCGACGGCCGGGAGGGGCAGGCCACGGCCGGGGGGCTTGGTCCAGGGGCGGCGCAGTCCCACGTACATGAGGATCAGACAGGGTGCGAGGACCTCGTCCGTCGGGCCGGCGAACTGGCGTACGAGCTGGTCCACGCTGTCCTGGCCGGGTGGCCGCAGCCATCCCACCTGCGCCGACTGGGCGTGCGAGACCAGCGCCAGCGGGAGCAGCGCCAGCGCCACGGTGACTGCCGCGCACAGCCAGCCCGCCCACACCCGCCGGGGGACGCGGGCGAGCGCGAGGGTCACGGCGTGCGCGAGGAGCAGCAGTACGGCGAACTCGTGGAGGAGGCAGGTGACGGCGACGACCACTCCGTACGGCAGCCAGGAGCGGCCCCCGACCGCCCGTACCAGCAGCAGCGTCGCGCCGGCCGCACCGGCGGCGACCAGGGCGTACGACCGGCCCTCCTGGGCGTAGTGGCCGACCATCGGGTTGATCGCGTACAGCAGACCGGCCCAGAGGCCGACGCACGGGCGGACCAGGCGGGCGCCGAGGGCCGCGACGAGGCCGGCGGTCGCGACCGCGGCGAGGACGGACGGCAGACGCAGCAGGATCTCACCGGGGTGGACGGCGAGGACCGGCCGCATGAGCAGGTAGTACAGGCCGTGCACGGCGTCGACCTGGTGCAGCAGCCACCAGATCTGCGGCACCGTGCGCCGCGCGACCTGGAAGGTGGCCGCCTCGTCACGCCATATGCCGCCCCGGTCGAGCCCCCAGCAGCCGATCACCAGCATGACGGCCATGGGGATCACGGGGACCGCGACGGCGGCTGTCTTCTTGTTCATCTCTCTGTTCATCGGCCTGTTGATCACTGGCCTGATTTTGTGCGATTAGACAATCTTTGTTGGTGATTGATGATGAATTGACGTGAATGTTCCATTCATGCGGCTTACGATCCCGCCGTGACGAGACCCACCGCACCCGCCGCACCCACCGCCCACCTCCTCACCCTCGCCGCGGGCTGGACCGCCTCCCGGGCCCTGATGCTGTGGCTGCTGGTCCACGACGACCTCCCGCTGCTCGGCGGCGGCTCGGTGGCGCGTGAGGTGCAGCGGCTGTACTTCCGCTGGTACGGCGTCCTCGCGCAGGGCACTTTCCCGGCGGACGACAGGCTGTGGCAGTACCCGCCGGGCGCGGGTCCGGTGCTGTTGTCGCCCGGGCTGCTGCCGGCGCTGACGTACTTCGAGGCGTTCGTGGCGCTCACGCTCGCCGCCGACGTCCTGATCCTGCTGGCCCTCACGCGCGCGGGGAGACGTCCGGGCCGTTCCCTGCGCGGTGCCGGGTACTGGACGGCCGGCCTGCCGCTCCTCCTCCAGGTACCGCTCGCGCGCTACGACGTGCAGGTCACGGCGTTCGCCGTCATCTCCCTGTTGACGTTGTCGCGCTCCCCACGCGCGTGCGGCGTGTTCGCGGCACTGGGCGCCCTGGTGAAGGTCTGGCCCGCGCTGGTGCTGCTGGGCATGCCGAAGGGCCGTACGACCCGGTCGGCGTGGACGTCCGCGACGGTCACGGCGACGGCCGCGCTGGCCCTCCTGGCGGCGGTCTTCAGCAGCCCCTTCTCCTTCCTGCGCCAGCAGGGCGGGCGGGGCGTGCAGATCGAGTCGTTCGGCGGGACCGCACTCTCCCTCGCCACGCGCGCCGGGTGGGAGGGGCGCGTGCGCTACCAGTACGGCGCGATGGAGTTCGTGGGCCCGCACGTCCCGGCCGTGGCCGCGCTGTCCCTCGCTCTGACGGCCGTGGTGTTCGGGCTCCTGCTGCTGTGGCGGGTGCGGGCCCGGCACTGGACGGAGGCGACACCGTTCGACGCGGCGCTGACGGCCGTACTCCTCTTCACGGTCACCAGCCGGGTGATCAGCCCGCAGTACCTGGTCTGGCTGCTCGGACTGGCCGCCGTGTGCCTGACCTCGCGGTACACCAGCCAGCGCCCGGTGGCGTGGCTGCTGCTGGCAGCGGCGGCGGTCAGCGGGCTCGACTATCCGGTCCTGTACGCCGAGGTCGTGCACTGCACCTGGACGGGGGTGGCGGTGATGGTCGTACGCAACGGTCTGCTGGCCGCGGCGGCGATCCTGTCCTTCGTACGGTTGTGGCGCTCGGCCCGCCCGGCCGTGGTTCCGCTTCCGGCCGCTTCTCCCGTCCGTCCACTCCCCGAGTGGGAACTTAGTGCGCCTTAACGGGAGTTAACTGACAAAGTTCGACCGACCATCCTGACCACCAGACCACCCGAGGGGACGGCCGCACATGACCTGGCTGATCACCGGCGGCGCCGGCTACATCGGGGCGCACGTCGTGCGCGCGATGACCGAAGCCGGCGAACGAACTGTGGTGTACGACGACCTGTCCAGCGGAATCGCCGAGCGCGTGCCGGACGGCGTACCGCTGGTGGTCGGCTCGACCCTGGACGGCGAGCGGGTGGCGCGTGCCCTGCGGGACCACGAGGTGACGGGTGTGGTCCATCTGGCGGCGAAGAAGCAGGTGGGCGAGTCGGTGGACCGCCCCCTGCACTACTACCGGGAGAACGTGGAGGGGCTGCGCGTCCTGCTGGACGCGGTCACGGCGGCCCGGGTGCCGTCCTTCGTGTTCTCGTCCTCGGCGGCGGTGTACGGCGGCATGCCGTCCGTCGCGCGGGACGGAGCCCTGGTTACGGAGGACACGCCGTGCGCACCGATGAGCCCGTACGGCGAGACAAAGCTGGCGGGCGAGTGGCTGGTCCGCGCGACGGGCCGGGCGACGGGCCTTTCCACCGCCTCCCTGCGCTACTTCAACGTGGCGGGCGCGGCGGCCCCGGAGTTGGCGGACGTGGGCGTCTTCAACATCGTCCCCATGATCTTCGAACGCCTGACGGCCCATGAACCCCCGCGCGTCTTCGGCGACGACTACCCGACCCCGGACGGCACCTGCGTACGGGACTACGTCCACGTGGTGGACCTGGCGGAGGCCCATGTGGCGACGGCGCGGGCGCTGGAGGCGACGCCGGGCCGCGAACTCACCCTCAACATCGGCCGGGGGGAAGGGGTTTCGGTCCGCGAGATGATCGACCGTGTGAACGGCGTCACGGGCCACACCCTGCCCCCGGTCGTGGGCCCGCGCCGCCCGGGTGACCCGGCGAGGGTCGTGGCCTCCGCCGAGCGCATCGCCACGGAACTGGGCTGGAAGGCGAAGCACGACGTCCAGGACATGATCACCTCGGCGTGGGAGGGCTGGGTGCGTCTGCATCCGGAGGCGAACACGACGACACCCTGACCTGTCACTGGCTCCTACTGGTTGTTCAGATACGCCAGTACCGCCAGCACCCGGCGGTGTCCGCTGTCGGTCGGGGGCAGGCCCAGCTTCAGGAACACGTTGCCGATGTGTTTGCTGACCGAGCGGTCCGTGACCACCAGGGTCTTGGCGATCATCGTGTTGTCGTGGCCCTCCGCCATCAGTTTGAGGACCTCGCGCTCACGCGGGGTGAGGGAGTCGAGGGGGGAGTCGCGGCGGCGGACGAGGAGTTCGGCGACCACCTCGGGGTCGAGGGCCGTACCACCGGCGGCGACACGCTCCAGGGCGTCCAGGAACTCGTCGACCCTGCCGATGCGGTCCTTCAGGAGATAGCCGACGCCGCTCGCGCCGCCGCCCAGCAGCTCCGCCGCGTACGACTCCTCCACGTACTGCGAGAGGACCAGCACCGGAAGGCCGGGGATCTGCTCCCGCGCCTCCAGCGCCGCGCGCAGACCCTCGTCGCGGAAACCGGGGGGCATCCGGACGTCCAGCACGGCGGCGTCCGGACGGTGTTCGAGGAGCGCCGGCAGTACCTCGGGGCCGCTGCCCACCTCGGCCAGGACCTCGTGCCCGGCCGACGTCAGCAGCAGGACGAGCCCTTGTCTCAGCAGGGCGTTGTCCTCGGCGATCACTACGCGCATGACGGTCCTGTTCTCGATCCGGGCCGGCCCACCGGCCAAGCGGCGGTCGCGCTCACCATACGCAGGGCAGTTCCACCTCGATCAAGGTCGGTCCACCTACCGGGCTCGACACATCCACGCTTCCGTCCAGCGCGGCCACCCGGCGGCGCATCCCGAGCAGTCCGGTGCCACCCTTCTCGTCGGCGCCACCCATGCCCTGGTCGCCCACCCGGACCTTCAACCCCCTTGGTACACGGGCGAGTTCGACCCAGGCGGTCGGCGACCCGCTGTACTTCGCCGCGTTGGTCAGCGCCTCGGCGATCACGAAGTACGCGGCGGCCTCCACCGCCGCGGGCGCCCGTACGCCGTCCTCCACCCCGTCGTCGACCACGCTCACCTCCAGACCGCTGCTCGACGCCAACGCCCGTACGGCACCCACCAGCCCCCGGTCCGTGAGGATCGGCGGATGGATGCCGCGCACCACGTTGCGCAGCTCGGTCAGCGCCTCCTCGGCCTGGTCCTGGGCGTCCTCCAGCAGCTTGCGGGCGGCATCCGGGTCACGGTCGTACGCCCGTTTCGCGAGGCCGATCCGCATGGACAGGGAGACCAGGCGGGCCTGGGCGCCGTCGTGCAGATCCCGTTCGATGCGCCGGAGTTCGGCCCCGTGCGCGGCGACAGCGTCCGCCCGGGTCGCCTTCAGCTGTTCGACGCGTTCTACGAGCTGCGCCTTGGGCGAGGGCTTGAGCAGCGCGGCCGACCAGGAGGCGTCGAGGTCGGCGAGCCTGCTGATCAGGGGGAGGACGACGGCCCCGTGACCCAACAGCCCGCACCAGACACCGTCGACGACGAGGCCCACCGGCCAGAGCGGGATCATCAGCAGCGGCAGGGCGCCGTACACGTAGTGGGCGAGCATCCAGCGCAGGTCGGTGCGCGTACCGGGGTCGCGGACGACGATGCGCAGCTTCTCCTTCAGCCGGCCCTCGATCGGCAGATACGCCTCGGGGATCTCCGCGCCCGACCACTCGGTCGCCATCCGCCGCTTGGTGCCGGCGATCCGGCGGATGAGCAGAACCGTCTCGGGGAGCATCCCGATGCCGACGACCGCGAGCGAGACGGTGGCCGTGATCAGCAGGACGGTGATGAATATGTACGAGCCGAAGGCCAGGATCGCGACCGCGACCAGCTGGACCGTGGCCCGCGCTGCCTGCCGCAGTGTCTTCCACATGGTCATCAGGCTAGGCGACGGGTCGGCGGGAGCGCGGGAGAGTCCGCTCCCGGGTGATGGTGTAGCGGGCTACACCATCGGTTCGGGAGAGCACTCCCTCGTGGCGGCGGGCGGATGCCGGGATCGTTGATCTCGGAAGTTCACGGCTCCCCCACTCGGCTCGCACCGGTCGGAAGGAGCTGCCCACCTCGGAAGGAAAATCCCATGAAGGCGCTGCTCTCGTCCCGTCCGGTCCTCTGGTTCCTGTTCCTGTTCAACCTCAGCGTCGCGGCGGTGGCGCCCTTCGCGGTGGACGGCGCACAGGGCCTCGCGACCAGCGCGGGCATGGGAGTCGTGTCGCTGGGCGCGGGGATGGCCCTGCTGAAGGGCCGGAGCCAGGGACAGCAGGCCTGACGATCACCGGGCGACAAAGGCCCGGGAACGGGGGCGGGCGGTGACCATGGTCACCGCCCGCCCCCGTTCCGTCGTACGGATCGGCCCGCTACAGCGCCTTCAGCGCCGCCGTGGTCGCCCGGGCCAGAGACGCCAGATACCCCTTCGGCAGCTTCGGGTTCCGGATCACGACCGAGCGCCAGTAGAGCGGCCCCGAGATCAGGTCGAGGGCCAGGTCGGGGTCGATGCCCGAGCGGACCTCTCCCCGCCCCTCCGCCGCCGCGACGATCCCGCTCGCGACGCCTTCCTGCCCCTCCCGCAGCGCCTTCTGCATGGCGTCGGCGATCTCCGGGTTGCGGGCTGCCTCCGCCTGGAGGTCGGGGATGACCTGCGAGGCCACCGGGTGGCGCAGCGCGCGGGACGTCAGCTCGTACAGCAGCCGCAGGTCGCCCTCCAGCGTGCCCGTGTCCGGCGCGGGCAGCCCCTGCACCGCGATCGCCGAGACCAGGTCGAGCACCAGGTGCAGTTTCGAACGCCAGCGCCGGTACACCGCCGTCTTGCCGACGCCGGCCCGGCGCGCGATGCCCTCGATGGACATCCGGGCGTATCCGGTGGACGCGAGCTCCTCGAACACAGCCGCCCGGATGGCCTCCGTCACGTCCTCCCGCAGTACGGCGGCTCCGGCGGGGGCCCGGCGGCGGGTCCGTGCCGGCGCGGTCCCGGGCTCGTCGGTGTTCGTCGTCATACGGACCAGCATAGAGGCGTGACGACGAAACGGTTGCGTTCCGACGCCGAATCGGAATACGCTCCCGTCACGACGATACGGTCCCGTCCCGACGTAAGAGTATGGCAAGAATCGCGTAAGGAACCCAAGGAACCGGCGGGGGACGCCTGAAACGGGAACCGTTCGCGCACCCCCTTCCCCCCGAGCGAAAGCAGCGGATGTGAGCCAGGCCCTCGACACGCCGCCCCAGTCCACGCCAACCCCCTGGCAGGTCACGCAGGCCGGCGACGACCTCACGGCGCTCGCCGTCCGGTACGGCCTCTCGGTGAGCGGCGCCCGCCCCACCCTGCGCACCTATGTCAGCCAGCTGTGGGCGCGGCGCCACTTCATCACCGCGTTCGCCACCGCCAAGCTCACCGCCCAGTACAGCCAGGCAAAGCTCGGCCAGATCTGGCAGGTGATGACCCCACTGCTCAACGCGGCGGTCTACTACTTCATCTTCGGCGTCCTGCTGGGCACCAAGCACGGGGTGCCGGACTACATCCCGTTCCTTGTCACGGGCGTGTTCATCTGGACGTTCACGCAGAGCTCGATCATGGCGGGCACCCGCGCGATCGCCGGCAACCTCGGCCTCGTCCGGGCCCTGCACTTCCCGCGCGCGGCCCTGCCGATCTCCTTCTGCATCCAGCAGCTCCAGCAGCTGCTGTTCTCGATGGCCGCGCTGATCGTGATCCTGCTCTGCTTCGGGATCCCCGTCACCGCGTCCTGGCTGCTGGTCATCCCCGCCCTGGCACTCCAGTTCGTGTTCAACGCGGGCGTGTCGATGATCATGGCGCGGATGGGCGCGTCGACTCCGGACATCGCCCAGCTGATGCCGTTCGTGCTGCGCACCTGGATGTACGTGTCCGGGGTCATGTGGAGCCTCGACAAGCTGTCCGCGAAGAACCACATGCCGCACGTGGTGACGCTGATGCTGAAGAACAACCCGGCGGCGATCTACATCGACCTGATGCGCTTCGCCCTGATCGACAGCTACCACTCCAGCTCGTTGCCGCCGCACGTCTGGGCGGTCGCGACGGGCTGGGCGCTGCTCGCGGGCGTCGGCGGCTTCATCTACTTCTGGAAGGCTGAGGAGACGTACGGCCGTGGCTGAGAACCCGAACAACATCCAGGACGAGACACCGAACGGGCAGATTCCCACCGTCGTCGCCAACGGCGTCGACATCGTCTACCGGGTCAACGGCACGGGCGCCGGACGCGGCACCGCGACCGCCGCCCTCAACCGCATGATGCGGCGCAAGCAGAGCGAGAAGGCGGCCGGTGTACGCAAGGTGCACGCCGTCAAGAACGTCTCCTTCGTCGCCTACCGCGGCGAGGCCATCGGCCTGATCGGCACCAACGGCTCCGGCAAGTCCACACTGCTCAAGGCGGTCGCCGGACTGCTGCCGGTGGAGAACGGCAGCATCTTCACAGACGGCCAGCCCTCCCTCCTCGGCGTCAACGCGGCCCTGATGGGCGACCTGACGGGCGAGCGGAACGTCTATCTCGGCGGTCTCGCGATGGGCATGTCCCGGGAGCAGATCAAGGAGCGCTACCAGGGCATCGTCGACTTCTCGGGGATCAACGAGAAGGGCGACTTCATCACCCTCCCCATGCGGACGTACTCCTCCGGCATGGGCGCCCGCCTGCGCTTCTCCATCGCCGCCGCCAAGGACCACGACGTGCTGCTGATCGACGAGGCGCTGGCGACCGGCGACCGCTCGTTCCAGATGCGCTCCGAGGAACGCATCCGCGAGCTGCGCCAGCACGCGGGCACGGTGTTCCTGGTCAGCCACAACAACAAGTCGATCCGCGACACCTGCGACCGCGTCCTGTGGCTGGAACGCGGCGAACTCCGGATGGACGGCCCGACGGACGACGTACTGAAGGAGTACGAGGCCTTCACCAACCGCCCGGCCAAGCCCGCCCAGGCCGCATAGGGCCTGCCGGGCGTGCCACCGCGCCCCGAAAGGGGCGCGGGGCTGTGTCGATCTGCGGCTGCGCCGCGATGGGGGTCCCCCCGGTCGAGCGAAGCCGAGAGTGGGGGAGCGACCAGCCCCCACCGGCCCGCAGGTTCGTCACCGTGCTTCCCGCGAGCGCTCAGTGCCGGAACACCCAGGTCCGGTAGACGAGGAAGCGGAACGCCGATGCGAGCACGATCGAGACGCCCTTCACCTCATTCGACTCGACGGGCCCGTGCAATCCCAGACCGTGATAACCGATGTAGAACAAGCCGCTTTCCATCGCGATGCCGATCGCGCTGAACACGAAGAACAGCGCGATCTGCTGCCTGGTACGTGAGGCCCTGTCCCGGTACGTGAAATAGCGGAAGCCCAGGAAGTTCGTGCCCATGGCGATGAGGCTGGCGAGGACGGTGGCCGTCATCGCCCGCCAACCGAAGCCGTGCAGCAGCAGGTTGAAGAACAGGAAGTTCACCAGGACACCGCTGCCGCCGACGGCTCCGAATTTCACCGCTTCAAGGATTACGCGCCGCACCGGTCGGGCAGGAACGGACAGCCGGTCCTCGGAGACATTCACACTCACGCCCGCGACTTTATCCGAGGCGTCCCGGCTAGCAGGAAAGGGTAAATTCCCCGTCTGCTTTTCTCTAACAGTTGTCAA
Source organism: Streptomyces sp. SID12488 (assembly GCF_010548275.1). Classification (GTDB taxonomy): domain Bacteria; phylum Actinomycetota; class Actinomycetes; order Streptomycetales; family Streptomycetaceae; genus Streptomyces. The sequence continues at coordinate 31,078 of NZ_JAAGLT010000003.1, read as the reverse complement.
GAAAACCAGGGGCGCCCCGAGCCGTCATGGCTCGGGGCGCCCCTGTTGCGCGCGTACCGCTTACCGCCTACGAGTGACTCCGCAGCAGCGTCCGCATGGTCCGCATCGCGACCGACAGGTTCGCCAGGTCGAAGTCGTCCGAGCTCTGGATCTCGTCCAGGGTCGTCCGAGCCCGGCCCAGGAGCGCGGTGTTCTTCTCCTCCCACGCCTTGAAGCGCTGCTCGGGCGTCGACGAGCCGTTGCCGACCGCGAGGACGTCCGCCGTGAGGGACGCGTGGGCCGCGTACAGGTCCTCGCGGATGGACGCGCGGGCCATGGACTGCCAGCGGTCGGCGCGCGGCAGCTCGATGATGCGGTCCATGAGCTGGGTGATGTGGAGGCGGTCGGCGAGGTCGTAGTAGACCTCGGCGACATCCATCGGGTCACGGCCCATCCGGTCGGCGACCGAGACGATGTCCAGCGTCGGGAAGGCGGACGAGAAGCCCGCGACCCGGGTGGCGAGTTCGTCGGGGACGCCGGCGCCCGTCAGCTCGTCGTAGATCTTCTGGTACCACTCCAGATCCGCGCCGCTCAGCAACCTGGCCAGCTGGGACCAGACCTGACCGACCCGCTCGCCGAAGAACTCGACGGTCTCCGTGAGTTGTACCGGCTGCGGCCTGTTGTTGAGCAGCCAGCGTGTGCCGCGCTCGACAAGTCGCCGCGAGTGGAGGCGGATCCGGGTCTGGACGGCGGCCTCGACGGTGTTGTCGAGCGCCTCGACCCCGTCCCACACCGCGGCCGAGTTGAAGATCGCGCGAGCCGCGGTCTGGGCCCGCACCACCTCCTCCAGCGAGGCGCCGGTCTCCTCGCGCAGCCGGTGCAGGAAGCTCGTACCGCCCGCGTTGACCGTGTCGTTGACCAGGACCGTCGTGATGATCTCGCGGCGCAGCGCGTGCCCCTCGATCTGCTCGGGGAACTTCTTGCGCAGCGCGCTCGGGAAGTAGGCGTCCAACAGGCGGCGCAGGTAAGGGTCTTCGGGCAGCGAGGTCTTCAACAGCTCGTCGGCGACCGTGATCTTCGTGTACGCGAGGAGCACGGCCGTCTCCGGACCGGTCAACCCCTGGCCGCCGCTGAGGCGTTCGCGGATCTGCCGGTCGGTCGGGAGGAACTCGAGCGCCCGGTCCAGGTGCCCTTCCCGGACCAGGTGACGCATGAAGCGCTGCTGGGCGTGGAGCATGTCCTTGGACTGGGCGAGGGCGTTGGCGATGGCCGTGTTCTGCGCGTAGTTGTTGCGCAGGACGAGCGTGCCGACCTCGTCGGTCATCTGGGCGAGCAGCTTGTTGCGCTGCTTGACGGTCATGTCGCCTTCCACGACAAGGGAGTTGAGCAGGATCTTGATGTTCACCTCGTGGTCGGAGGTGTCCACGCCCGCGCTGTTGTCGATGGCGTCGGTGTTGATCTTCCCGCCGACCTGTGCGAACTCGATCCGCCCGAGCTGGGTGAGCCCGAGGTTGCCGCCCTCGCCGACGACTTGGACGCGCAGGTCGGCGCCGTCGACGCGGATGGCGTCGTTGGCCTTGTCACCGACGTCGGCGTGCGACTCCGTACTCGCCTTGACGTAGGTGCCGATGCCGCCGTTCCACAGCAGGTCGACCGGCGCCTGGAGGATCGCCTTCATCAGGTCGGCCGGTGTCATCTTGGCGACCTTGGCCTCGATGCCGAGCGCCTCGCGGATGTGCGAGTTGACCGGAATGGCCTTGGCGGAACGGGGGAAGATGCCGCCCCCGGCGGAGATCAACTGGCTGTCGTAATCCGCCCAGCTGGACCTCGGCAGCTCGAACAGGCGCCGCCGCTCGGCGTACGAGGTGGCCGCGTCGGGCTTCGGGTCGATGAAGATGTGCCGGTGGTCGAAGGCGGCGACAAGACGGATGTGCTCGCTCAGCAGCATGCCGTTGCCGAACACGTCACCGCTCATGTCACCGACACCGACGACGGTGAAGTCCTCGCTCTGGGTGTCGACGCCCAGCTCGCGGAAGTGCCGCTTGACGGACTCCCAGGCGCCGCGCGCGGTGATGCCCATGCCCTTGTGGTCGTACCCGGCCGAGCCGCCCGACGCGAAGGCGTCCCCGAGCCAGAAGTTGTACGCCTGGGCGACCTCGTTGGCGATGTCCGAGAAGGTCGCCGTGCCCTTGTCGGCGGCGACGACGAGATAGGTGTCGTCCTCGTCGTGCCGTACGACGTCGGCGGGCGGCACGACCTCGCCGGCCACCAGGTTGTCGGTGATGTCGAGGAGCGCCGAGATGAACGTCTTGTAGCTCCTGACCCCCTCGGCGAGCCACGCGTCCCGGTCCACAGCCGGATCCGGCAGCTGCTTGGCGACGAACCCGCCCTTGGCGCCGACCGGCACGATGACGGTGTTCTTCACCATCTGCGCCTTGACCAGCCCGAGGATCTCGGTACGGAAGTCCTCGCGCCGGTCCGACCAGCGCAGTCCACCCCGCGCGACCTTCCCGAACCGCAGGTGGACGCCTTCCACCTTCGGCGAGTACACCCAGATCTCGTACGCCGGACGCGGCGCGGGCAGGTCCGGGATGGCCTGCGGGTCGAACTTCATGGAGACGTAGTCGTGCGGCTTGCCGCCCGCGCTCTCCTGGTAGAAGTTCGTCCGGAGGGTCGCCTTGATGACGGTGAGGAACGACCGCAGGATGCGGTCCTCGTCGAGGGAGGCCACCTGGTCGAGGGCCGCGTCCAGTTCCTCCAGGAGTGCGTCGGTCAGCTCGACGCCCGCCCGCTGCCGGTCCGGCGACATCCGCGCCTCGAACAGCGACACCAGCAGCCGAGTGGTGTGGACGTTGTTGCGGAGGGTGTCCTCCATGTAGTCCTGGCTGAACGTGGAACCGGCCTGGCGCAGGTACTTGGCGTACGCGCGCAGCACCAGCGCCTGCCGCCAGTCGAGGCCCGCGCTCAGCACCAGCGCGTTGAAACCGTCGTTCTCGGCCTGCCCGGTCCAGGTGGCCGAGAAAGCCTCCTGGAAACGCTCGCGGCCGTCGTCCCCGAGATAATCCCCGCCGCTGCTCAGCGACTTGGGCAGCCGGAGCCCGAAGTCGTAGATCCACGCGGTGGTCCGGTCCGAGCAGCGCAGCTCGTACGGCCGCTCGTCGATCACCTCGACGCCGAGCCGGTTGAGGACGGGGAGCACGGAGGACAGCGAGACGGACTCGCCGGTGCGGTAGATCTTGAAGCGGCGCTCACCGGGCGCGGCGCCCACCGGCTCGTACAGGCTCAGCGCGAAGTTCGTGCCGACGCCCAGCTTTTCGAGGTGGACGAGGTCGGCGACGGCGGCACGCGGAGTGTGGTCGGCCTTGTAGCCCTCGGGGAAGGCGTTGCCGTACCGGCGCAGCAGTTCGGCGGCGCGCTCCTCGCCGCACTCGGCGTTGAGGGCCTCGCCGAAGCCGTCGGCCCAGGACCGGGCGGCCTCGACGAGCCGCGCCTCGATGCGCTCCTTGTCCTGGTCGGACAGCTGCGGCAGTTCGGTGCCCTGCGGGACGCGGACGACGAAGTGCAGCCGCGACAGGATGGATTCGGTGTTCCAGGCGGTGAAGTCGACGCTGGTACCGCCGAGTTCCTCCTTGAGGATGTCGATGATCCGCAGCCGTACGCCGGTGGTGTACCGGTCCCGGGGCAGATAGACGAGCGCGGAGTAGTAGCGCCCGTACTCGTCCTGGCGGAGGTAGAGCCGCAGTCGGCGCCGCTCCTGGAGGTAGAGCACCGAGGTGACGATCGCCCGGAGTTCGTCGGGCGGCGTCTGGAAGATCTCGTCGCGCGGGTAGGTCTCCATGATCTGGAGCAGATCGCGGCCGTCATGGCTGTCGGGCGAGAACCCGGCGGCCCGCAGCACCTCTTCGACCTTGCGCCGGACGACGGGCACGCGGCGCACGGACTCGGTGTAGGCGGCGGAGGAGAACAGCCCCAGGAACCGCCGCTCACCGACGACCTCACCGTTCTCGTCGAACTTCTTGACCCCGACGTAGTCGAGGTAGGAAGGACGGTGGACGGTGGCGCGGCTGTTGGCCTTCGTCAGTACGAGGAGCTTGTGCTCGCGGGCCTTGGCGCGGGCGTCGGCGGGCAGCCGCTCGAAGGACGGGCTGACCGGGTGGCCCTCGTCCTCGGAGTGGTGCGGATCGGCCCGCAGGATGCCGAGCCCGGTCCCGGGCACGGCGCCCAGCGAGTCGTCGCCCCGCAGCTCGTACTCGCGGTAGCCGAGGAAGGTGAAGTGGTCCCGCGCGAGCCAGCGCAGCAGCTCGCGCGCCTCCTCGACGTCCTGGTCGACCAGATCGTCGGCGGTCGGCTCCTTGGGCAGTTCCTCGGCGATGCGCAGCGCCGCGTCGCGCATCTTCTCCCAGTCCTCGACGGCCTCACGGGTGTCGGACAGCACGCGCAGCAGGTCGTTGGTGATCTGCTTCAGATCGGCGCGGTCGGTCTCGCGGTCGATCTCGACGTGGATCCACGACTCGACGTGCGCGTCGTGCGGCAGCTCGGCGCCCCCGGCGGTCGCGCTCCCGGTGGCCCGGTCGGGCAGCACCTCGATGAGCCGGCCCGTCAGGTCCCGTCGTACGACGAACTGCGGATGGATGACGAGGTGGATGCCGCGGTTCTGCCGGGACAGTTCGTTGGTGACCGAGTCGACGAGGAAGGGCATGTCGTCGGTCACGACCTCGACGACGGAGTGGCTGGACGTCCAGGCGTTCTGTTCGACGGTCGGGGTGTGCACCCGCACGCTCGCCGTGCCCTGCGGACGTGTCTCGCCCAGCCGGTAGTGCGAGAAGGCAGCGCCGAAGACGTCCACCGGGTCGCGGCCGACGAGGTCCTCCTGGGCGGTGTGCAGGTAGTAGCGCTGGAGGAACGCGAGCACGGTGTCGTGGTCCGGGGTTCCGGGGTCCCCGCCGGGCGCGGTCGCACGTGTCGTCCCGGTCGGTAGGTAGCCCCCGACCGGGCTGTTCTCAGCTACCCGGGCGGCCCTCTCGAGCAGCTCGGCCTTGGCTTCGTCCAGCTTGGTCTGCATTGTCCTCTGGCTCCTGTCGCGCGCCGTTGCGTGACGTAGAAGGAAGTACGGTCCCTCTTCCGGCACAACGCCTCGACGCGGGGTGTCCGGTCTGTTCCGACGCTATGCCGCAGGGTGGGAAGAGCGGTGGGTTATCAGCCATTCTCGGCACCCCGGCGGAGTGTGACGCTGCTCTCGCGGGCGCCGGTCCGTGGGATGCGTACGGCGTCCTGGGAACCCTCGGGGTTCCGTCCCGCCCGCGCCGACCAGCGATCGCCACCCGGGCACGGATGTGGTCCGTGCGTTCCGGGCGCAGGGCAGGGGCCATGACGCCCCCGCGACGTATCGCGCTGATCACGCCACCAGGCTATCGCTCATCACGGGGGCCACGTCATGCGCCATTTGTGTACAAAGACGGGTCGTGAAGTTTGCCGTTCTGCACAGTGGAGAAAAAGGGAGGCCCGAAACGCCCGAACGGCGGCGGCTGCCCCACCGACGAAGACAGCCGCCGGGCCTCCGCGTCGCCCGGGGCGAACGGCGGGGTGTCTGCCATGACAGCCACGGGCCGTGGGGATTCTGACCAGCAGTGCCGACACCCGGCCGCTCAGCGGGATGCCCCCGGGCGACGCACTACGAGCATCGGGCACGGCAGGTGCCCGGGGGCTCGAATCCTCCGGAGATCGGCATACGGATTCGACGGAACAGCACGACAGGACGCGCCCATAGGTATACGTACGACAGCGTTACGTACACACCGCGTCGTTCACATCACATTTCCGGCGTCATCGGCACGACCCGAACGGACGGAACAGACGGAACGGTCGGCAGGGCCGGGATCTCACCGCGGGAGGTGACGCCCAGCTTGGCGAGGATGTGCTCGACGTGGGCGTCGGCGGTCCGCTTGGAGATGACCAGCCGCTCGGCGATCTCCCGGTTCGACAGCCCCTGCGCGACCAGTGCGGCGACCTCCCGCTCACGCCGGGTCAGCGCGTCGACTCCCCGCGGCCCGGGCACCTTCCGCCGCGTCCCCGGCACCTCGGCGTCGGCTCGCACCGCGTCCAGCACGTCCTGCCCGGACAGCCGGGCCCCGACGCCGCGCCACCGCTCGAACTCCCCGTCCCCCAGCGCCTCGCGCACGGACTCCCGTACGGCCTGCTGCTCCTCCAGCAGCGACGGCAGCAGGTCGACGGGGTCGCCGCCCGTCCGGCGCGCGTGCTCGGCGTATCCGAGCAGCCAGGCCGCCCGCACCGGCCGGCCCTCGTGCGCCGCGTGCCAGCCGAGCACCAGGGCGCACATCGCGAAGACCAGCACCTCACCGAGTTCACCGGCCCGCGTCGAGGGCCCGCCGCAGGGAGGCGGCGCTCTCCGCCCGCTCCCCCGAGAGCCAGCGGATGACGCCCTGCACCATGAGCGTCGACCCGTACAGCTGCCGCTCGCCGGTGCCTTCCAGATACGCCAGCCCGGTGGCGCACAGTTCCAGCGCGCCGGCGGTGTCGCCGAGCACGGCCCGCACGAGGGCACCCTCGTAGTGGAAGACACCGATCCCGAGCCCGTCGTCCGTCTCGACCATCCGCAGCCGGGCCCTCTCCAGCGCGGCGAGCCCGTTCTCGACGTCCCCGCAGAGGGCGGCGAGCCCCCCGAGATACGCCTCGGTGAACAGCACGACCCGGTCCTCGCCCACCCGCCGGGCGGCCTCCTGGGCCTCCGGGAACCGCGTCAGGGCGGTGTGGAGATCCGCCGTCCACACGGCGAAGACTCCGGCCATCAACAGCCCCCAGGCCCGCGCCGCCGAGTCGCCGACGACCAGACCGAGCCCCTTGTCGATCCAGTACCGCCCCTCGGACAGGGTGCCCACGGCCCGCCAGTAGGGCCCGAGCAGGGTCGCCACCCACACCCCGCGCTCCGCCGCCGCCTCCCCGCCCTCGTAGGCATACCGCAGGGCGGCCCGTACGTCGGCGACCTCGTCGCGCACCTCCCGGTGCAGCCCGACCTGCGCGGAGGTGAGGAACCCGCCCCAGAACCGCTGGGCGAGATCCTCGTAGCAGGCGAAGTGCCGCTCCCGTACGGCGGGCGCGCCGCCGGACTCGTCGAGCCAGTCGGCGCCGTACTCCCGGATGGTGTCCAGCAGCCGGTAGCGCCCACCGTCCTCACCGACCCGCTGGACCACGGACTTGTCGACCAGCCCGATGAGCGCCTCCAGCACCCGCCCGCGCGGCAACTCCCCTCCCCCACAAACCTGTTCGGCAACAGCCAGCCGGAACGACCCCGCGAAGACGGACAACCGGGCCCACAGCAACCGCTCCTCGGGCGTGCACAACTCGTGCGACCACCCGATGGCCGTACGGAGTGTCTGGTGCCGCGCGAGTGCCGTGCGCCGCCCGCCGGTCAGCACCTCGAACCGATGGTCGAGCCGCGCCACCAGCTCCTCCAACGACACGGCCCGCAACCGCACCGCGGCCAGCTCCAGCGCGAGAGGAATCCCGTCGAGGCGCCGAACGAGTGCGAGCAGCCGCTCCCGATCCCCCGGCTCCCCTTCCTGGCCGGTCAGGAAGGCCTCGGGAAACCGGAACCCGGGCACGGCGGCGCGAGCCCGCTCCAGGAACAGTTCCAGCGCCTCGTCGGTGGCGAGCGGGGCCAGTTGCACACAGTGCTCGCCGGGCACGTCGAGTGGCTGTCGGCTGGTGGCCAGCACGCTGACGCCCTCGGCCTCCCGCAGCAGGATGTCGGACAGCATGGCGCAGGCGTCGACGAGATGCTCACAGGTGTCGAGCACGATCAGCAGCCGACGCCCCTGAAGATGGGCGACCACGGCGTCGACCGGCTGCATCCCGGGCTGCTCGGGCAGTTCGAGCACGGCGGCGAGCGTCGCGGGGACGAGTTCCGGGTCGCGCAGCCCGGACAACTCGGCCAGCCACACCCCGTCGGGGAACAGTTCCCCGAGCCCGGCGGCGGCCTTCAGGGCGGTACGGCTCTTGCCGACGCCGCCCGGCCCGACGAGGGTGACGAGCCGGGCCTGCTCGAACGCGCCGCGCACCAGCGCGAGTTCCTCGGTCCGCCCGACAAAACTGGTCAGCTCGACGGGCAGTTGCCCACCCCGCCGCTGCCCGAACCCGAACACCATTCCCCGCCCCCTGCTCCCGCCCACCACCCATGGCACAGGGTACGTGGGCGAACGCGGAGAGTGAACCGAGCCGCAGAACGGAACACGGATACGGCTACAGCCACAGCCACAGCCACAGCCACGACTATGGCTACGCGGCCAGCCGCTCGGCGACGGCGACGGCCTCCTCCAGGCTGTCCACCACGGGCACGCCCACCTCTTCGAGGCTGGCCCGTCCGTGGGAACCCCCGGTGTAGAGCACGGCCCGCGCACCGACGTGCAGGGCGGCGACGGCATCGTCGGCCGCGTCCCCGATGACCACAGTGCGCGCGGCCTCGACGCCGGTGAGCGCACCGAGGTGACGCACCATGTGCTCGGCTTTGCTCCCCCCGGAGGGCCCGGTACGCCCGTCGACGCGAACGAAGTGTGGCTCGATCCCGAATCCCCGGACCAGCGGGACGAGGTCGGCATGCCCGTACATGCTCAGAATGGACTGACTGCGCCCCGCCGACTGCCACCCGGCCAACAGATCCCGCGCACCCACGGCCAGCTCACAGGCCACCCGGTGCTCCGCGTAGTACCGGTGGAAGACGTCGTCCATGACAGCCCACTCGGCATCGGTGGGCAGCCGCCCGAGCAGCCGCTCGTAGAACCGCGGCACCGGCACGCAGTACAGCGCCCGGTACTGCTCCAGCGTGATCGGCTCCAGCCCCAGCTCGGCGAACGCGGCGTTCGTCGCCCCTATGACGGCATCGGTGTCATGAAACAGGGTCCCGTTCCAGTCCCACACGATGTGCGCCACTCCGTACTTCCCCATACCAAGAAAATACCTCTCACCCCAGCGCTCCTCCAGCGTAGGCGGTACCCCTTCGGCACCGGCCGGCACCATTCAGCCCGTCCGGCGATTGAGGACAAGCGCGTTCAGCGCGAAAGGGGGGTCTGGGGGCGCAGCCCCCAGGAACAGGATGGGACGGGTAGGGGCGGCGGGGGCGAAACAACCCACCGCGCATCCCAGCTCACCCCAACGAATTCACCAGGTTCGGAATCTCCTGCGTGGCATACCAGAGCAGCTCATGATCCTCAGCCCCGTCCACCGTGAACTGCGCATCGTCATCCCCCCGATCCGCCGCCCCCAACGCCGCCGCAGCCGCCGCGACATCCCCCTCCGCATCCCCGGAGTCGACATGCACGGCCGCGGCCTTCCCCAACGACACAGCCCCACCGACCCGCACCTCACCGAGCGCACCCGGATCAAGCCCCCGGTCGGGGTCGGCGACCGCCACCCCGTCCGCGACCTCGACGGCGACGACCACCCGCCGACGCACCACCCCCGGCTCCATCGCCAGCAGCCGCAGAGAAGCGAGCGCGGCCCGATTCAGCGCCGCGTACTCCAGTTCCTCGATGTCGTCGGACAGATACCACTCACGCAACGCGGGTGTGACGGCGTACGCGACGAACGGCCCCGCCCCCAACTCACCCGTCTTGTACGCCTCGGCAAGGCCCGGGAGGGTCAGAGGGACGTAGACGCGCATGGCTGACCGCTTTCGTAGTGGGCGTTTCCATGACCGGAACCAGCAAGCCCTCCGGCGCGACCAGGGGACGCCCCGGGAAGACCCTCAGGATACGTCGGGGCGTCCCCTTTCGAGTCCCCGCCCAGACCTCTCCGAGCGTCCACCCGACGCCTCGAAATTCACCCCCACCCCCCATCCCCACCAGGCCTTTCCCCTCCTCGAACCACCCGGATAAGTGAACCTCCGGACCCCCCGAACCGCACCCCGCCCTTCCTTGCACCCGGCCGGTCACTCCCCGTACAAGATCCCCACCAGAAAGTTACCGCCCGGTACCCACTCGGGCCTCAAGAACGGGGACATTTCATGAACAAGGTGATGACGAGGACGGTCCACCGCACGCCGTCCCGCCCGCCGGTACGCAGGGACACCCGCCGCCCCGGCAGCACCCCGCACCGCACCACCCCGGGCGGAGGCACCCCCCGCACGCCTCTCCTCCAAAACACCACCCCCACCGAACCCCGAGTCCCCACCCAGGGACGTGGACACGAACGTGGCCAGGGCCAGAGCCCAGAGCAGTACAGGACTGCACCGCCGCACCCCCTCCAGAAGCCCTCTCAGCCACGCCTGACACCCCCGCAGCCCCGACCCACCGACCTCTTCGCCGACCGCCTCCTGGCGGTCCTGAGCGGCGAACGCCCCGTCCACAGCATGCTCCGCCACACCGTGGGCCGCGCCTACGACGAACTGGCCTGGCTCGCGGAACGCGGCCCCCTCCGCACCCGCGGCACCCGCCCCGTCGTCCGCGACGTCGGCTACTACGAGCCCAGCCAAGGCGCACTGGAGGCCTTCGCCCGCATCGGCGCGGGCAACCAGCTCCGCGCGATGGCCTTCCGCCTGGAACTGGGCCACGACTTCCGCTGGCGCTGCACGGCGGTGGAACTGGGCGGCCCCCGAAGGCCCCACACGGCGGACGACTAGGCACCACCGCGGCAGTCCCCCGACCACCCGCACACGCCGAAGGGCCGGCCACCCTCGCAGGATGCCCGGCCCTTCACACAGCGACTACCGCGTACTCACTTACCTACTGCCTGCTTCTGACAGCCCATTTCTCAGGCCCAGCCCTTGCGGCCTACTTCTTACGGCTGGCTCCTTGCGGCTTACTTCTTGCGCCGCCGCCCGCTCCGCTGCTTGCGCCGCTCCGCGCGCGTGAGCCCGTCCGCCTCGGACCGAACCTCGTCGTCGTCCCCGACGAAGTCGCCCTCGACGATGCCACCCTCGCCGTCCACGGTCGGGGCGGAGAAGTGCAGCCGGTCCGGCCGCTGCGGAGCGTCGAGCCCCTTGGCCCGGATCTCCGGCCGGGAACCGGCGCTCGCCTGCGCCGGCACCGAGTCCTCGGCGCCCTTGTCCAGCGACGGCTTGGCGTCCGCGACCGGGAGCTCCTCGACCTGCTGCTCGACCTGGACCTCCAGGTTGAACAGGTAGCCGACGGACTCCTCCTTGATGCCCTCCATCATCGCGGTGAACATGTCGAAGCCCTCGCGCTGGTACTCGACCAGCGGGTCCTTCTGCGCCATGGCGCGCAGACCGATGCCCTCCTGGAGATAGTCCATCTCGTAGAGGTGCTCGCGCCACTTGCGGTCGAGGACCGACAGCACGACCCGGCGCTCCAGCTCACGCATGATCTCGGAGCCGAGCTGCTCCTCACGCGACGCGTACTGGTCGTGGATGTCGTCCTTGATCGACTCGGAGATGAACTCGGCGGTCAGCCCGGCACGGTCGCCGGCCGCCTCCTCCAGCTCGTCGACGGTGACCTTCACCGGGTAGAGCTGCTTGAAGGCGCCCCACAGCCGGTCCACGTCCCATTCCTCGGCGAAGCCTTCGGCGGTCTCCGCGGCGATGTACGCGTCGATGGTGTCGTCCATGAAGTGCTGGATCTGCTCGTGCAGGTCCTCGCCCTCCAGGACGCGGCGACGCTCGCCGTAGATGACCTCGCGCTGCCGGTTGAGGACCTCGTCGTACTTGAGGACGTTCTTGCGGGTCTCGAAGTTCTGCGTCTCGACCTGCGACTGGGCGGAGGCGATGGCACGGGTGACCATCTTGTTCTCGATCGGCACGTCGTCCGGCACGTTCGCCATCGACATGACGCGCTCGACCATCTGGGCCTTGAACAGCCGCATGAGGTCGTCACCGAGGGAGAGGTAGAACCGCGACTCGCCGGGGTCGCCCTGACGTCCGGAACGACCGCGCAGCTGGTTGTCGATCCGCCGGGACTCGTGCCGCTCGGTGCCGAGGACGTAGAGCCCACCGAGGTCCTTGACCTCCTCGAACTCCGCCTTGACCGCCTTCTCGGCCCGCTCCAGGGCGCTCGGCAGGGCCGCGGCCCACTCCTCGATGTGCTCCTCGGGGTCGAGACCGCGCTGCCGCAGCTCCGCCTCGGCGAGGTCGTCGGGGTTGCCGCCGAGCTTGATGTCCGTACCACGACCGGCCATGTTGGTGGCGACCGTGACGGCTCCCTTGCGGCCGGCCTGGGCGACGATGGTCGCCTCCCGGTCGTGCTGCTTGGCGTTCAGCACCTCGTGCTGGATGCCGCGCTTGGAGAGCTGCTGCGACAGGTACTCCGACTTCTCCACCGAGGTCGTGCCGACGAGGATCGGCTGACCCTTCTCGTGCTTTTCGGCGATGTCGTCGACGACCGCCTCGAACTTCGCGACCTCGGTGCGGTAGATGAGGTCGGACTGGTCCTTGCGGACCATGTCACGGTTGGTCGGGATCGGGACGACACCGAGCTTGTAGATCTGGTGGAACTCCGCGGCCTCGGTCATGGCCGTACCGGTCATGCCGGAGAGCTTGTCGTAGAGACGGAAGAAGTTCTGCAGGGTGATAGTGGCAAGGGTCTGGTTCTCGTCCTTGATGTCCACCCCTTCCTTCGCCTCGATCGCCTGGTGCATGCCCTCGTTGTAGCGGCGGCCGGCGAGGATACGGCCGGTGTGCTCGTCGACGATCATGACTTCGCCGTCGATGACGACGTAGTCCTTGTCGTTCTTGAAGAGTTCCTTGGCCTTGATGGCGTTGTTCAGGTAGCCCACCAGCGGCGTGTTCACCGACTCGTACAGGTTGTCGATGCCCAGCCAGTCCTCGACCTTGGCGACACCCGACTCGTGGATGGCGACCGTGCGCTTCTTCTCGTCGACGTCGTAGTCGCCGGTCTCCTCGAGACCCTTGAGCTGGTTGCCCGCCTCGCCGCGCTTGAGGCGTGTGACCAGCTTGGAGAAGTCGCCGTACCACTTGGTGGCCTGGTCGGCCGGGCCGGAGATGATCAGCGGCGTACGGGCCTCGTCGATGAGGATCGAGTCGACCTCGTCGACCACGGCGAAGTTGTGGCCGCGCTGGACGAGTTCGTCCTGCGACCACGCCATGTTGTCGCGCAGGTAGTCGAAGCCGAACTCGTTGTTCGTGCCGTACGTGATGTCGCAGGCGTACTGCTCGCGCCGCTGGGCCGGCGTCATGTTGGCGAGGATGCAGCCGACGCTCAGCCCCAGGAACTTGTGTACGCGACCCATCATCTCGGAGTCGCGCTCGGCCAGGTAGTCGTTGACCGTGATGAGGTGAACGCCGTCTCCGGAGAGTGCGTTCAGATACGTGGGCAGGGTGCCGACCAGGGTCTTGCCCTCACCGGTCTTCATCTCGGCGACATAGCCGAGGTGGAGCGCCGCGCCGCCCATGATCTGCACGTCGTAGTGACGCTGACCGAGGGCGCGCTTGGCCGCCTCGCGCACGGTGGCGAAGGCCTCGGGCAACAGGTCGTCCAGACTCTCACCGTCGGCGTACCGCTGCTTGTACTCATCGGTGAGGGCCCGCAGCTCGGCGTCGGAGAGGTCGACAAAGTCCTCTTCGATGGAGTTGACCTGGTCCGCGATGCGGTGCAGCTTGCGCAGGATTTTGCCTTCGCCTGCACGCATGATCTTTGAGAGGACGGACACGGGGCTTGGTCTCCTTGCCGGTCGGGCCTAGGACAGTCGGTTTCCATTGTCTTAGCTGAGCGACGGCCATCGTATGCGAGGACCCCGCCCAGCCGGGAGGCCTGCCGGTAGGACAGCCATAAGGAGAACGGCCGGGAGTCACGGATGGTGCCGCGCCCCACCCACGAATTGCGCGAATTGTGATCACGAACTCGCGGACGGCAAAAGGGATGGCGCCCTGATCCTCCCCCGAGCAGAATCGGCCGATGGACCCCGTCACACTCACCACGGCCCGTCTCCTCCTGCGCACGGTCGGCCCGCACGACACGGACGCCGTGTACGCGGCGGTGCAGGACCCCGACATCCAGCGCTGGACGACGATCCCGTCGCCCTACCTCCCCGAGCACGCGCACGGCTTCACCTCCCAGCTGGTGCCCGACGGCTGGGCCGACGGCTCGATGTTCACGTTCGGCGTCTTCCTCCCCGAAGGGGAGGAGCTGGTGGGCATGCTCGCCCTCACCATGCGCTCCCTGGGAATGACCGAAGTCGGCTTCTGGGCCGCCAAGCCCCACCGGGGCAACGGCTACATCACCGAAGCCACGATCACCGCCTCCCGGTGGGCCTTCACCGACATGTCCGTGGACCGCGTGGAATGGCGGGCGGAGGTGGGCAACACCGCGTCCTGGGCAACAGCACAAAAAGCCGGCTTCACCATGGAAGGCACCCTGCGCTCAGCGATCAACAACAAGGGAGTACGCCGCGACTGCTGGGTCGCCTCCCTCCTCCCATCAGACGTCGGCCTCCCCTCCACGGCCCCCTACCTCCCGCCCCCCACCCTCTGAGCCCCTCCCGCACTGCTTCCACAGCCCGGGCGACACCCCTCTGCCCCACGCGACGCCCCTCCAACGCGGGCCATACCTCTTCAGCGTCGGCCGCACCACCCAGCCCGTCCGGCGTTTGAGGACGAGGCCCCTTCAGGGCCGAAGCGGGGGTCTGGGGGCGCAGCCCCCAGGAACAGGATGGGACGGGCAGGGGCGGCGGGGGCGAAACTCCACCACCCCCAAAACCCCAGCTCACCCCCACTGTCAGTCCCACCCCCTATCGTGCGGAGGCATGACGAGCAGCCCGCCCCACACCAACCTCTCCGCCGACGAAGCCCGCCGCATCGCCCTACGCGCCCAGGGCTTCCTCACCACCCCCAACCGCAAAGCAGGCGTCCGCGGCATCCTCCGCCACCTCGGCGCGGTCCAGCTCGACACGATCTCCGTACTCGCCCGCTCCCACGAACTCATCCCGTACGCCCGCCTCGGCGCCATACCCCGCAAGAAAATCGAAGACGCCTACTGGAACCCGGCGCCGACGACTCCCCCAACCACCCCCACGCCCACCCTCGACCCCAACCAGAACCCCCACGCCAGCAGCCACCCCCACCCCCACGCCTTCGAATACTGGTCACACGCCGCCTGCATCCTCCCCGTGGAGGAATGGCCCCACTTCGCCTTCCGCCGCCGCGCCTACCGCTCCCGTCCCCACTGGAACCACGACCTCCCGCCCGGCACCTACGAGCAGGTCATCAAACAACTCCGCACCCAAGGCCCCCTCACCGCAACGGAGTTGGGCGGCGCGAAACGCACCAGCGACTGGTGGGACTGGTCCGGCACCAAGGTCGCTGTCGAACGCGCCCTGATGTACGGCGAGGTGGTGTGCGTTGAGCGCCGAGGCTGGAAGCGGGTGTACGACCTGGCCGAGCGCGCCATCCCGGACACCCTGCTGCACGACGAACTGGACGACGCCGAATGCCTGCGCCGTCTGGTCCGCCTGGCAGGCCAGTCCCTGGGCGTCGGCACCCGCGCGGACATCGCCGACTACCACCGTCTCAAGGCGGAACAGGTCGACGCGGTGATCGCGGACTCGGGCCTGGTCCCCGTCACGGTCGAAGGCTGGGGCAAACCGGCCTGGGCCGACCCGGCGGCCCTGGAGACACCCGCACGAGGCCGCCACCGCACGACCCTGCTCTCGCCCTTCGACTCCCTGATCTGGGAGCGGGCGCGCACGGAACGGATCTTCGGTTTCACCCACCGCCTGGAGGCCTACGTTCCCAAGCCGAAGCGCGTGTACGGCTACTTCGCGATGCCGGTCCTCGCCGGCGGCCACCTCGTCGGCAGGGTGGACCCCGCCCGGGAGGGCAACACCCTGGTGGCCAGACAGGTCACCCTGAACGGCCCGAAGGCGGTCCCAGCCGTGGCCCAGGCCCTGCTGGAGGCCGCAAGCTGGGTGAACTGCACAAACGTACGAGTGGAACGGATGGACGCCCCGGACCTACGCACCCCCCTGACAAGGGAACTGGCGCAGTCCCTCGCCTGACCCCCACCGGCCGTGCCACCGCCCGGCCACCGGGCCACCTGACCGCCCTACCGAATCTCGAGGATCTTCTCCCGCATCGCGTAAACCACCGCTTCCATCCTGGAGTGCAGCTGCAGCTTCTCCAGGATGTTGCGCACATGGTTCTTCACGGTGTTCTCGGAGATGAACAACTCCTTCGCGATATCGCGGTTGTTCATCCCGGTGGCGACCAGCTTGAGCACTTCCAGCTCGCGTTCCGTGAGCCGCGGCGCGGGCACCAGCCGCCGCTCGTCCGTCCGCTGGATCATCGACTTGAATTCGGTGAGCAGTTTCGACGCCATCGAGGGGCTGATCTGCGACTGCCCGTCGGCCACGGCACGAATGGCCGTGGCCACCTCGTCCGTGGAGATCTCCTTGAGGAGATAGCCGGTCGCACCAGCCTTGATCGCCTCGTAGAGATCGGCTTCCTCATCGCTGATCGTCAGCATGATGATCTTGGCGCTGGGCGCGACCTCCTTGATGGACGTGCACGCCTCGATCCCTCCGCGCTTCGGCATCCGTACGTCCATCAGGATGATGTCGGGCAGCAGATCGGCGGCCTTGTCGACCGCCTCCGCACCGTCCCCCGCCTCGCCGACGACCTGGATGTCCTCCTCGGCCGCGAGCACGATCTCCAGTCCACGGCGGAAGAGCGCATGATCGTCCACGACAAGGACCCTGATCGGCTCCTTGCGCGAGTTGCCCGCGTCCGGGCCCATGCCGGAGACGCCGCCATCGGCATCCTCGACCTGCATCGGTCCGAAGCTGTCCGCCATCGTTCCTCCCCCTGAAGGCTTTGGCCTGTGGTCCTGTGCCATCGCCAACCCAAGGCAACGACCCACCGGTTGAGCCGTTGCGGCCATGATTCCATGCCCGGGCGTCGGTGCGGTGACAGAGCGGGTCCCTGAGGGGGCGTACACGGGTGCCCCTGGGGGCGCACACGCGCTCCAGGGGCACCCGCTCAGCTGTCACCGGGGGTGGTCAGCCGCCCAGCGTGCCACCCGCCTCGGGGGCGTGCGCCTGGTGGGCGACCATCATCGGGTCCGTGTTGAGGTGGATCACGCCGTAGTCGTAGGCGTGCCGCCGGTAGACGACACTCGGTTCCTTGGTCTCGGAGTCGACGAACAGGTAGAAGTCGTGCCCGACCAGTTCCATCTCGTAGAGAGCCTGGTCGAGCGTCATCGGGGAGGCGACGTGGCTCTTCTCGCGGACGATGAGGGGACCTTCCCCCTTCACTTCCAGCGAGCCGATCCTCTTGACGGGCACGCCGTCCGCGTCTTCCTCGTGGACGGGGTGACCATTGCCGTTCAGCGTTGCCGCGTCCGGGACGTGGTCGGCGACCTCGGCGGCTGTGAGCCGGCCGGCGCCTCGGCGGGTGTAACGCTTGTCGTGCTGCTTGCGCAGCCGGGCCTCGAGCTTGTCCGCCGCGAGGTCGAGTGCCGCGTACGGGTCGCTTGCCGCTGCTTCCGCCCGGATCACCGGACCGCGGGAGTGGAGGGTGATCTCCACTCGGTCGGAGCGGTCGGCCTGCCGGGGGTTGGGCTCCTTGGACACCTCGACATCGAGGCTGATCACCTTGCCGTCGAGCTTCTGGATCCTGTCCAGCCTCAACTTCTCGGCAACGTGCTTCCGGAACCGCTCGGGCACCTCGGTCTTGCGTCCCTTGACGACGATGTCCACGCAGAACTCCGTTCCCGGATCGCTCCGCTTCAGTGGCGAAGCGTCTCCCTTTTGCACCAGGTTCCGGTGTACTCCGGAACCGCGGACTCGGTGACTTCCACCTCCTCCTCCCCCAAGGACAAGATCCCCACGCGGCCGGCTGGGGTGATTAAGCAAAACCCGCAGCACGGCATTCGGATTTTCGAGGTGTGGCCTGCGGCTTTCCCTCACAACCGAACATATCTCGCCCGGACGGATGTCGTCACCCTCTACTGGCGCGTACCTCCGTTCAAATGAATTGACCCTCTCACTACCTGCAACGATGCAAGTTCGCGCTCAGTTCCGGTTCATTTCGAAGGAATCAGGCGTCGCCGCGACCACAGCCGCGCAGATCATGCCTCCGAAGGCGCCCGTCGCCATCATTCCCGACGCTCCTGGCCTCCGCTCCGCACCCATGGCCGTGACTCCCGCGCGCTCCTGTCCTCTGCCTTCCCGCCCCGCCTCCGAGTACACGGCGTTTCTCATTACTCTCACGTTTCCCACCTCTCCCGACCGTTCCGCCCCCTTCGCCCCTCCCATCTCCCCACATCCGACCGCTTCCCGCACGGCACGCGCGGCCTCGGCCAGGGAGGCCCCGGTCGTCATCAGATCGTCGACCAGGACGACCGCACCCGCCCCGGCCAGCAGCCGCCCGCCCCCGGCGGCCACACACAGCGCGTCCGCGAGGTTGTCCAGCCGCTGCCGTGAGCTGAGGCCCGCCTGATCGGCCACCGCACGCCGCTGCCGCAGCACCGCCAGCACCCGGGCCGGCGTACCGGACCCGCGCAGAACACCCGCCGCGGCGAGGGCGATGCGCCGAGCCGGATCATGCCCCCGTGCCCGTACAGTCCGACGCGCGGACGGCACAGGCACGAGCAGCACGCCCGTACCGCCGCACAGGGCCCCGTCGAGCCCGGCCCGTACAGCTCCCGCCAGCGCCGTCCCGAGTGGTCCCGCGAGGGCCAGCGCGCCCCTTTCCTTGTGCGCGAGGAGTACCGCACGCACCTCGTCCTCGTACCGGGCCGCCGCATGCACGGCCGGCAGTCCGAGCGGCTCCGGCACCGGTCGCACCCGGTTCGGTGCGGCCCCGTTCAGAGCGGCACGGCACTCCGGGCAGAGCACCGTGCGAGGCCTTCCGCAGCCTCCGCACTCGGCCGGCAGCACCAGGTCGCCGAGATCCCGCCACCACCCCCGCATGCCCACCACTGTGCCAACACCTGCGCCACCCGGCCAGCCCTGTGGAAAACACCCTGTGGACAACTCCGCACGCCCCACTGCCGGCACCCGGAAACGCCGACGGCCCGCCGGACATCCGACGGGCCGCCACACTTCACTTCCACCCTGGTCCACGGGCCGAACCGGATACCCGGAGAGCCGTAGCCGTACAACCGGAAAGGCCGCTCACCCCGGATACACCGGAGCCGACCCCGCCCTGACCAGCTTCTGCCACTTGGACCCGGACAGCAGCCGCACGATCCCGTCCTCCTCCGAGTACGCCACCAGCGGCATCCTCTCGTCCTCGGAAGCGGCGATGCCCTTCACGCCGGTCAGCGCGGTCGGCGCCGACCCCACCGGTGTCGAGCCGTCGACCTGCACATATCCCATCTGCTGCACGCCGCCCTGCTCACGCCCGACCACCACGAGCCGACTGTCCCCGGCCCACGACATGGCGGTGACCTCCTCCAACTGCGGTGTCACGGACTGCAGTTCGAGAACCGACACGACCGGCCGCTCCCCGGTCTTCTGCCCCGCCGCCGTCTTCTGCTGAGGCGACCCGCCCGAGGCCGCCGCCGGCCGCTCGTCCCGCGCGATCCGTCCGACGTACAGGGACCGCTGACCGTCCTTCTCCACGATGAGCGCGATCCGTACCCCGTCGGCGGCCACCCGTACCGCTTCGATACGCCCGTCGAGCCCCGGAGTCCGCACCTCCAGCGGCTCACCCGCGCCCTTCTCCAGGAGCAGCAGCCGGGGCTTCCCGGGGTTGCGGTCGGCCACCCACAGGTCGCCGTCGCCGTCCCAGCTGGGTGTGGTCAGCCGGTCTGCCTTGGTCGCGCCCTGGCTGGTCAGCACGGGCTCACCGAGCGATCCACCGGACACCAGCGATGCGACGTAGAGCATGGCCCCGTCCGCCGAGACCCCGGCCGCGCTGTCCTCGTCGCGCGAGACCGCCGCGGACCGCAGTTGCTTCTCGCCCTCGCCGAGCGCGCCCGGCACCGGGGTGACGTCGGCGGCGGCTTCGAGGCTGTCGCCGGCCACGCGTACGAGGCGGTGCTTGCCGTCGATGAAGTACTGGAACTCGGGGTGCTGCACCACACCGCGCGCGGCGACGATCTCGGCCCGGTCCTTGTCGAGGAGGCACAGCTGGGTGCCGTTGGCGCGCTGCAGTGCGACCTCGTCGACCCCCGTGGGGGTCAGGTCCTGGAGCGTGTAGAGGAGTTGGGCCGCCATCTCGGTGCACTTGGCGGACCCGACCCGGCTCGCCTTGTCGTTGAGCGGCACCGTCAACCGGTTCTGGTCGTCGGGGGTCAGTGAGGTGACGCCCTTCTTGAGCGCCGTGCCGGTGGGGAAACTCGACCTGACCACCGGTCCCAGCCAGCGCGAGGGGCCCTGCAGCAGCGAACTCACCGTCTGCGTCATCGGGTCGACCTTCTTGCGGACGTAGACCGGATCGGCGACGGACACGGGCTGCCCGTCCGACTCCGTCGGCGTGTTCGACGCGAAGTAGTACTTGTTGACGGACGTGTAGTTGCGCAGGAAGTCCGACTTGCCCATGACGATGCCCTGCGGCAGGTCGTCGATGCGCCACTGCCCGCTCTTCTTCTCGCGCGTGAGGTGCAGTGTCTGTCTGTACTTCCCGTCGGCGGGTTCGTACGACTGTTGGGAGTCCAGCGTGGCGAACCGGTCGCCGGTCAGCGTGGACGTGTAGTCGTCGTCGGTGTCGTCCCGGCTGCCCACGCGCACGGGATCGGCGGTGGGCCCCCCGTCCAGCACCGTGGTCGACGCGTCGGGCCGCCACTGCTTCGCGGCACGCGCCGTCAGGTACTTGAGTGCGGTCTCATAGTGCGGATCGTCGCTGGTCAGAGCCTCCAGAAAGCCCTGGACGATCTGCCCCGGCGGGGCGTTGTCGTGGGGCGGCAGAGCGAAGACCCGTACCTGGGCGTCCTGCCGGGGCGTGGACTCGACTCCGCGCAGATCCCCGCTGTCGGGCATCGAGGCGCATCCGGCCAGCAGCAGGGCGCCACAGGCGGCGTACACCACCGCGCGAGCCGTTTCCCGCCGCCGACCGTCCCGCTCGCGGTCAGGGCCCACGAAATGCCTCCCCTTGCTCGTCCACACGCTCTTGCCCGGCATCCTCGGACACCGTGTCCGAGGGCTGCGACTCCGTACCGGACATACCGTCCAGCCGGGCGCCGCCGGCCGGGCGCGGCACCACGCGAGCGCCGTTGCCGGGCAGCGCCGTGGGGTCCGCGGTCGGGGCCGGGCCGACGAGCCTCGGCGCTATCGGCCGCTGTTCCGTGGCCGCGGTCTGCACCGGCACCGTGGCCAGCTTGTCGCCGCCCGCGTACGGCAGACCCGCGTCGTTGAGTCCCCGATGACGCCGTGAGTCCTTGGGCTCCAGCGGTATCGGTGAACCCCGCAGGTGCTCGTCGGCGGTGCGCGGCAGCGTCAGCCGGAACTGCGAACCACCGCCCGGCTCGCCCCACGCCTGCAGCCAGCCGCCGTGCAGCCGCGCGTCCTCCAGCGCGATGGACAGGCCGAGGCCGTTACCGCCGGTGGTACGCGCGCGTGCCGGGTCGGCCCGCCAGAAGCGGCTGAAGACCCGGGTCGCCTCACCGGGCTTGAGTCCGACCCCGTAGTCACGCACAGCCACCGCGACCGCACCGCCCGCGGCGGCCAGTTTCACGATGACGTCCTTGCCCTCGCCGTGCTCCACGGCGTTGACGACGAGGTTGCGCAGCACCCGTTCCACGCGCCGGGCGTCGGCCTCGGCCACGACAGGCTGCTGATCGCCGACGATCCGTACCGTCGTCCCCTTGCGCTCGGCCAGCGGCTCGGCACCGCTCACCACCCGCCGGACGACCTGCCTGAGGTCTATCGGCTCTGCCTCCAGCGCCGCCGCGCCCGCGTCGAACCGGCTGATCTCCAGCAGGTCCGCGAGCAGCGTCTCGAACCGGTCCAGCTGATCGGCCAGCAGTTCGGCCGACCGCGCGGTCACCGGATCGAAGTCCACGCGCGCGTCATGGATGACATCGGCGGCCATCCGTACGGTCGTCAGCGGCGTCCGCAGCTCGTGCGACACGTCCGACACGAACCGCCGCTGCATCCGCGACAGCTCCTCCAGCTGCTGAATCTTCAGCTGGAGAGTCAGCGCCATCTTGTTGAACGCCTCGCCGAGCCGCGCGATGTCGTCCTCGCCGGTGACCTTCATCCGCTCCTGCAGCCGCCCCGCGGACAGCCGCTCGGCGATCCCGGCCGCCATCCGCACGGGCGTCACGACCTGCCGCACCACAAGCCAGGCGATGGCCCCCAGCAGTACGACGACGAACAGCCCGGCCGTCGCCAGCGTCCCCTTGACGAGGCTCAGCGACTTCTCCTCCTGCGTGAGCGGGAAGATGTAGTACAGCTGGTACGGGTCGCCGTTCGGGTCGTCGACCTGCTTGCCGATGATCAGCGCGGGCTGCGACTCGCTGCCGTTGGTGTAGGTGATACGGGTGTAGCTCTGGGCCATCAGCGTGTTGTCATCGGCCTGCTCACGCAGCGCCTCGGGCACGCTCGCCGTCGGGTCAACCCCGCCGGAGGCACGCGGCCCGCGCCCGCCGCCGCTGTCGTCGGCCGCCGGACCGATCGGGAGCGTCACGACGTCGAAGGCACCCTGCCCGCCGCTGGACAGGGACTCCACCAGGTCGCTCATCCACTGGATGACGTTCTGCGCGGGTCGGCCGCCGGCGCCGGAACCGTCGTCCCCACTGGCGCTGGCCGCCGTGTCCGCCTTCTGCTTGGCCACCGCGAATCCGCCCGCGGCCTGGCTCTGCGAGGCCTTCACCTTGGCGTCCAGCAGGCCGTTGCGCACCTGGCCGATGACGACGAAGCCGAGCAGCAGGACGACACCGAGCGACATCAGCAACGTCGTGGCGACGACCTTGAGCTGGATGTTGCGCCGCCACAACCGCATGACGGGCAGCAGCGGCCGACGCACCCAGCGCATGAAAAGCCGAAGGACCGGGCTGCCCTGGACACCGCCCTGGAGCAGCCCGCCCTCGAAGAACTGCCGCCGGCCGGAGCCGGCCCTGCTCACCTTCTGCCGCCCGACAGGCCGCTCCGCACGCCCCCCGGAACGCCCGGGGGGCGAAGCGGCACTGTCCCCGGACATGTCAGCTCGGTCCTGCCTTGTAACCGACGCCACGGACGGTCACCACGATCTCCGGCCGCTCCGGGTCCTTCTCGACCTTGGAGCGCAGCCGCTGCACATGCACGTTGACCAGCCGGGTGTCCGCCGCATGGCGGTACCCCCAGACCTGCTCCAGAAGCACCTCACGCGTGAACACCTGCCACGGCTTGCGCGCGAGCGCCACCAGCAGATCGAACTCCAGAGGCGTCAAAGCGATCGACTGCCCGTCCCGCTTCACAGAGTGACCGGCGACATCGATGAGGAGGTCACCTATGGCCAACTGCTCGGGCGCCGGTTCCTCCGACCTCCGCAGCCGCGCCCGGATCCGGGCGACCAGCTCCTTCGGCTTGAACGGCTTCACGATGTAGTCATCGGCACCCGACTCCAGGCCCACGACGACATCGACGGTGTCGCTCTTGGCCGTGAGCATCACGATCGGCACCCCGGACTCCGCCCTGATCAGGCGGCACACCTCGATACCGTCCCGGCCGGGAAGCATCAGGTCCAGGAGCACCAGATCGGGCTTGGACTCACGGAAAGCGGCCAGCGCCTTGTCGCCGTCAGCTACGAAAGACGGCTCAAAACCTTCACCACGCAACACAATGCCGAGCATCTCGGCCAGTGCGGTGTCGTCATCGACGACAAGGACTCGTCCCTTCATAAACGACATCATCCCATTAACTAAATCGTTACCTGTCGTGACCTGTCACACAGCTCTGCCAGCGACGCAGCCGTCACGGGCGACACAACGCCCGCTTCGGTGACGATCGCCGTCACCAACTCGGGAGGCGTCACATCGAACGCCGGGTTGTACGCCTGGGTCCCCAGGGGTGCCACCGGAATTCCGCCTCCCGCTTCCGCTCCCGCCACCGGCACCTGAGGCGCGGCGATCTCCGTCACCTCATGCCCGGCACGCTGTTCCACCTCGATGGACGCCCCGTCGGGGGTGTCCGGATCCACCGTCGTCAACGGCGCCACCACGATGAACGGCACGTGGTGGTACCTGGCCAGCACGGCGAGCGGATAGCTCCCCACCTTGTTCGCCACCGAACCGTCGGCCGCGATCCGATCCGCGCCGATCAGTACCGCGTCCACCTCCCCTGCGGCGAACAGAGAGCCCGCCGCGTTGTCCGTGAGCAAGGTGTACGCCATTCCGCTGCGCGCCGCCTCATAGGCCGTCAGGCGAGCACCTTGCAGCAACGGGCGCGTTTCGTCCACCCAGAGCCTGCGCAGCCGCCCTGACCGGTGCGCCGCCAGCGCCACCGCGAACGCCGTTCCCTCACCACCCGACACCAGCGACCCGGTGTTGCAGTGCGTGAGTACCCGGTGCCCGCCGCCGGGCAGCAACTCGTCCAGCAGCGCCAGCCCGTGCACGGCCATCCGCGCACTGGCCTCGGCATCCTCCCGGTGCAGCACCCGCGCCGCGACGAGCGCCGCCCCCGCTGCCTGCTCCCGGTCACCGGTCCGGGCGAGCTCCTCCTGGTACGCCTCCCTCGCCCTGCGTACCCCGACACCGAGGTTCACGGCGGTGGGCCGGGCCTGCGCCAGCGCGACGGCGGCCTCGTCCACGTCGAAGCCACGCGCGGCGGCGAGCGCGACACCGTACGCCCCCGCGATACCGAGCAACGGCGCCCCGCGCACGGCCAGCGAACGGATCGCCGCCACCAGCGCGGGCGCGTCGGTACAGACCAGCTCGACCTCCTCGACAGGCAGTCTCGTCTGATCGAGAAGGACAAGCACCGGACCCTCGGGAGGTTCCTCCCAGCGGATCGCCGGTATCTCGGTGGGCCGGTTGTCCTCGCGGGATTGCGCGTACTGATCAGCCATCCACCCAGTCTGCCCCTTCTCCGCCGGACAATTGAAGGTGCCCAGCCCATACGGGGGCTGATCCCCCCGCGCGCTCCCCATGACACGATGGCTGCCAACCTGCCGCGAACGCGGACGGGCACCGTGAAGGAGCGACGATGAACGACACTCCGGGCTGGGCCTCGCCCGGATCTGCCCCCTCCGAAGGGCAGCAGCCCGGCGCGTCCACCCCCGCCGACCACCCCGGTCCCGCGGAACCCGCGGACCAGCCGCGCCCCGACACGACCGGCTCCGGCCCGAAGTGGTCCACGGAACAGCCGCCACCCGCCCAGTGGTCCGCTCCCACCGGCCCCCGGGGCCCCGGCCAGGGGCCGCCCCCACCGCCGCCTCCCGGCCCGGGCTGGGGCGGCAACCACCCAGGCACCCCGGGCGGATACGGCGGCCCCGGAGGACACGGCGGATACGGCCCGCCCGGCGGCCACCCCGGCTGGGGCGGCAACTGGGGCGGTCCCCCGCCCGCCGCCAAGCCCGGCGTGATCCCGCTGCGCCCCCTCGGCGTCGGCGAGATCCTCGACGGCGCCGTCTCCACCATGCGCGCCTACTGGCGCACGGTGCTGAGCATTTCGCTGACCGTCGCGGTCGTCACGGAGATCGTCGCCGTCCTCGTCCAGGGACTCTTCCTGGACGACAGCACGAGTGCCGACACCCTCAACAGCTCGAGCGCAAGCCTCGACGAGTTGAGCCGCGCCATGGGAGACGCCCTGCTCGGCTCCGGCGTCATCTTCGTGATCTCCATGATCGGCACCGTCATCGCGACCGCCCTGCTCACGACCGTGACCAGCCGCGCGGTACTCGGCAAGCCCGTGACCATCGGCGAAGCCTGGCGGGACGCCCGCCCGCAGATCCCGAAGCTGTTCGGCCTCATCTTCCTGCTCATGCTCACCGCCGTCGCGATCGTCGCCGTCGGTACGGTTCCGGGCATCGTCGTGGCCGTCTCGGCTTCGGAGGACGCAGGCACGGGGCTGATCGTCCTGGGCGCCCTCGGCGCGTGCGTCGTCGTGCTGTGGCTGATGATCCGCTTCTCCCTGGCCTCGCCTGCGCTGATGCTGGAGAAGCAGAGCATCGTGAAGTCGATCAGCCGCTCCGCGAAACTCGTCAGTGGCTCCTGGTGGCGGGTCTTCGGCATCCAGCTGCTCGCCTCGATCATCGCGGGCGTCGTGTCGTCCATCGTCGTCCTCCCGTTCACCTTCGTCGCCGGCGCCCTGACCGGAGACGGCATCAGCGGTCTCCTCGACGGCACGGGCACCTTCGGCTGGACGTTCCTCGTCGTCAGCGGCATCGGCTCGGTGATCGGCTCCATGATCACCTTCCCCATCACAGCGGGCGTGACCGTGCTCCTCTACATCGACCAGCGCATCCGCCGCGAGGCACTCGACCTCGACCTGGCCCGCGCCGCCGGCGTCCAGGGCTCCGGCGCCCCGGGCGCCACCCCGGGGAGCTGATGCGGTGAGCCTGACGGGGGGATTTCTCACCACGGTGCCGACGCTGCCGCCCACCGCCGAAGCGGCCGTACGAGCCCTGCTGCGAGCCGGCAGCAGCGCCGTACTGTCGCTGGCGGCCGACGACCCGCCGGTGACGCTCCCGCGTGATCCCGCGCGGGAGGCAGCCCGGCGCGAGCTGTCCAAGCGCATGTACCACCAGAACGACCCGAGCCCGCTCGAACGGGCCATGGACGCCTTCTGGGACTGGCTCGACAAGGTGTTCAACTCGACCTCGACCGCGACCCCCGGAGGAACCGTCGGACTGGTGGTCGTCGTCCTGGCCGTCGCCGCCGTGATCGGCGCCCTGTGGTGGCGCCTCGGCATCCCACGCACCGGCCCCACCTCCTCCGCCGTGCTCTTCGACGACCGCCCCCGCAGCGCCGCCGAACACCGCGCCGCCGCCGAGGCACAGGCCGTCCAGGGCCACTGGAACCAGGCCGTCCAGGAGCGCATGCGTGCCGTCGTCCGCTCCCTGGAGGAACGCGCGCTCCTCGATGCCCGCCCCGGCCGCACCGCCGACGAGGCAGCCGCGGAAGCCGGCCGCACCCTGCCCGCGCACACCGACCGCCTGCGCACCGCGGCCCGCGACTTCGACGACGTCACATACGGCGGACGCACCGCGACCCCGCAGATGTACCGCCGGCTCACCGAACTCGACGACGACCTGGAGCGCACGAAACCGGTCCTCGTGAACAGCAGCAGCGCCACCGGCACGGCCCCCAACTCCCGCCAGGGAGCCGCCCAATGACCACCGAGGCCACGCTCCCCACCTCCACCTCGCCCACCGCCGGCCAGGTGTGGACCCGCGCGCGAGGCGTCGCACTCGGCGTCGTCATCCTCCTCGTGGGTGCCATCGCAATCGCCGTGATCAACTCCGGCACCCGGCGCGGCGGCCTCGACCCACGTTCCGCCGACCCCCGCGGCAGCCGCGCCGTCGCCACGCTCCTCGCCGACCGGGGCGTGTCCACGCGCGTGGTGACCACCCTCGCCGAGGCGAGCAGCGCTGCCGACGCGGACACGACCCTCCTGATCGCGGCCCCCGACCTGCTGACCGACCATCAGCAGGATCAACTGCACGCGGCGACGGCGACCTCCGGCGGACGTACAGTCCTGGTCGCCCCGGGCGGTCCGTCCGTCGGGACACTCGCCCCCGGCGTCACCGCCGACCCCGCGCTCAGCTTCCACTCGAAGCTCTCCCCCGACTGCGACCTGCCCGCCGCCCAACGCGCGGGCACCGCCGACACGGGTGGCTTCCGCTACGACACCACCGCCACCGATGCCGACGCGTGCTACCCCAGCGACGGCCTCCCCACCCTCGTACGCGTCCCCGCGGTCACAGGGAACGGCGACACCGTCGTGCTCGGCGCACCCGACATCCTCTACAACGACCGTCTCGACGAGTACGGCAACGCCTCGCTCGCCCTCCAACTGCTCGGTTCCCGCCCCCACTTGGTCTGGTACCTCCCGTCGCTCTCCGACGACACGCGCATCGACTCCGGCGAGCGCAGTTTCTTCGACCTGCTCCCTTCGGGCTGGCTCTGGGGCACCCTGCAACTCTTCTTCGCCGCAGTTCTGGCCGCCTTCTGGCGGGCACGCCGATTCGGCCCCCTCGTAGCCGAACATCTTCCGGTGGCGATCCGCGCCTCCGAAACCGTCGAAGGCCGCGCCCGCCTCTACCGCAAGACCAACTCCCGCGACCGCGCGGCAGGCGCTCTTCGCTTCACCACCCGCACTCGCCTCGCCCCCCTCGTAGGCGTCCCCGTCACCCAGGCGCACGCACCCGAGTCCTTGCTCCCCGCCCTGTCCGCCCAGCTCCAGAACCACAGCGACGGACAGGCCCTGCATGCCCTCCTCTTCGGCCCGCCGCCCGGCGACGACGCCGCCCTCATCTCCCTCGCCGACCAACTCGACGCCCTCGAAAGAGAGGTACGCCGTCCATGATGTACCCGACCACTGACAACGCCGGGATCACCGGGAACCCGGGCACCGCCCGGGCCTCCCTGGAAGCCCTGCGCGCCGAGATCGCCAAAGCCGTGGTCGGCCAGGACCCCGCCGTGACCGGCCTCGTCGTCGCCCTTCTCTGCCGCGGACACGTTCTCCTCGAAGGCGTCCCCGGAGTGGCCAAGACGCTGCTCGTCCGGGCACTCGCATCCGCGCTCGACCTCGACACCAAGCGCGTCCAGTTCACTCCGGACCTGATGCCGAGCGACATCACAGGCTCCCTCGTCTACGACACGCGCAGCGCGGAGTTCTCCTTCCAGCCGGGCCCGGTCTTCACCAACCTCCTCCTCGCGGACGAGATCAACCGCACGCCCCCGAAGACCCAGTCGTCACTCCTGGAAGCCATGGAGGAACGCCAGGTCACCGTCGACGGCACCCCCCGCCCCCTCCCCGACCCGTTCATGGTCGCGGCGACCCAGAACCCGGTCGAGTACGAGGGCACGTACCCCCTCCCCGAAGCCCAGCTGGACCGCTTCCTCCTCAAGCTCACGATCCCCCTCCCCTCCCGCGAGGACGAGATAGACGTCCTCACCCGCCACTCCGAGGGCTTCAACCCGCGCGACCTGCGCGCCGCCGGCGTACGCCCCGTGGCAGGCCCGGCAGACCTCGAAGCGGCCCGCACGGCCGTCGCCGAGACGACGATCTCCCCGGAGATCACCGCCTACGTGGTGGACATCTGCCGCGCCACCCGCGAATCCCCGTCCTTCACACTCGGCGTCTCCCCCCGAGGCGCCACGGCCCTCCTCGCGACGTCCCGCGCGTGGGCCTGGCTGACAGGCCGCGACTACGTCATCCCCGACGACGTCAAGGCACTCGCCCTGCCCACCCTCCGCCACCGCGTGCAACTCCGCCCGGAGGCCGAGATGGAGGGTGTGACGGCCGACTCGGTCATCAACGCGATCCTCGCCCACGTCCCCGTCCCCCGCTGATGGCACTCACCGGCCGCGCCGCGCTCCTGGCGGCCCTGGGCTCGATCCCCGTCGGTATCTGGGACGCCGGCTGGACAGGCTTCTTCGCAGTCAACGGCTCACTGGCAATCGCCTGCGCCTGCGACTTCGCCCTGGCAGCACCGGTACGCCGCCTCGGCCTGACACGCTCCGGCGACACATCCGTACGCCTGAACGAATCAGCAGACGTCACGCTCACGGTCACCAACCCCTCCGGCCGTCCGCTCCGCGCCGGCCTACGCGATGCCTGGCCCCCCAGCAGCTGGCAGTCCGGCACCGAGGTCGAGGCCTCCCGCCACCGCCTGACGGTCCCCGCCGGCGAACGCCGCCGCGTCACGACACGCCTACGCCCCACCCGCCGAGGCGACCGCCATGCCGACCGCGTGACGATCCGCTCGTACGGCCCCCTGGGCCTCTTCACCCGCCAGGGCAACCACCGCGTTCCCTGGACGGTACTCGTCCTCCCCCCGTTCACCAGCCGCAAGCACCTCCCGTCGAAGCTCGCCCGCCTGCGCGAACTCGACGGCCGCACCAGCGTCCTGACCCGCGGCGAAGGCACGGAATTCGACAGCCTGCGCGAGTACGTGCCCGGCGACGACACCCGTTCCATCGACTGGCGCGCCACAGCCCGCCAGACCACCGTCGCCGTACGCACCTGGCGCCCCGAGCGCGACCGCCACATCCTTCTGGTGCTCGACACCGGCCGTACGTCAGCGGGCCGCGTCGGCGACGTCCCCCGGCTGGACGCCTCCATGGACGCGGCCCTCCTCCTCACAGCCCTGGCTTCCCGCGCGGGCGACCGCGTGGACCTCCTCGCGTACGACCGCCGGGTACGCGCCCTGGTCCAGGGCCGAGCCGCGGCCGACGTCCTCCCGTCCCTGGTCAACGCGATGGCCGGCGTGGAACCCGAACTCATCGAAACGGACGCCCGCGGCCTCACGGCCACCGCGCTCCGTGCAGCCCCCAGGCGCTCCCTGATCGTCCTACTCACCAGCCTGGACACGGCCCCCATCGAAGAGGGCCTGCTACCCGTCCTCCCTCAACTGACCCAGCGCCACACGGTCCTCCTGGCCTCGGTGGCAGATCCGCACATCGCAGCCATGGCAGCAGCCCGAGGAAACACAGAAGCGGTGTACGAGGCCGCAGCCGCCGCCCAAGCACAGACGGAACGTCACCGAACCGCCGAACAGCTCCGCCGCCACGGCGTCACCGTCGTCGACGCGACGCCGGACGAACTGGCGCCGGCACTGGCGGACGCATATCTGGCACTGAAAGCCGCAGGACGTCTCTGAACAGGCCTCTCCCCCTCGGGGGAGGCACTGGGGAGAGACACCATTTCAATTAACCGTAAAACGCAGAAAAGCCCTGTACCGGTGAACCCGGTACAGGGCTTTTCGCAATATTTGTTCGGCGGTGTCCTACTCTCCCACAGGGTCCCCCCTGCAGTACCATCGGCGCTGTGAGGCTTAGCTTCCGGGTTCGGAATGTAACCGGGCGTTTCCCTCACGCTATGACCACCGAAACACGGTGAAACACATATCAACCGCACCACCCCCGTGACCAAACAAGGGGTGGGGTTGTTCGTGGTTTCAGAACCAACACAGTGGACGCGAGCAACTGAGGACAAGCCCTCGGCCTATTAGTACCAGTCACCTCCACCCGTTACCGGGCTTCCAGATCTGGCCTATCAACCCAGTCGTCTACTGGGAGCCTTACCCCATCTA
>NZ_JAAGLT010000039.1 GCF_010548275.1 Streptomyces sp. SID12488 | reverse complement strand
AGACCCGGCCGGGCCAGCTCGGCGCGCATGAACAGCGCCATCACGCCACCGATGCAGAAGAACGCGAACGACGTCACCAGATACAGCGTGCCGATCGTCTTGTGGTCCGTGGTCGTCAGCCACTTGACGCTTCTGAGGCTCTTGGTGGTGCGGGGTTCGATGTTGATGGTCTTCACGCCCCGCCTGTGTCCGCACCCCGTCCGGACGTCACACTCGGGTGACGCGACGAGAATCACGGAAACGGGTGTGACGATCCGCAGAGTGCCGGACAAGAACGGGACATGAGCAACGACGAGACCTTCGCCGCTGCCTATCGCGAGCACTACTGGGCGGTCAGCCGCTATGTCGCTCGACGACTGGTCGGCCGTACCGGCGACGTGGAGGAAGTGGTGGCGGACGTGTTCACCGTCGCCTGGCGGCGCCGCAGCGATCTGCCGGCGTCCTCGCTGCCCTGGCTGTACGGCGTGGCACGCAACTGCCTGGCCAACACGGTACGCGGCCAGGGCCGGCGCCGTCGGCTCGTCGACCGGCTGGGCAACGACGAGACGGCGCACGGCAGGCAGGTCGTGGCGAGCCCCGACACCGAGCCGCCGGGCGCCTGGGTGCATGAGGCGCTCGCCCGGCTCACCCCGGCCGACCAGGAGGTACTGCGGCTGACGGCCTGGGAGGAACTCGCCGTCGACGAGGTCGCCGTGGCCCTGGGCTGCGGTACTCGCGCGGCGGCGATGCGGCTCCACCGGGCCCGGCACCGGCTGAGAACCGAGATCGACCGGATACGCCCCGCGCTCGCCGCCGACGTGCACTCCCCGAAGGAACACGGCCATGCCTGACGAACTCGACCTGCTGCGCGCCGCCAACCCGGTGCCGGCGGACGGCCTCCACTTCCGCGACGGACCGCTGGACCACGACGCGGAGCGCCGGCTCAACCAACTGCGGCACGGCAGCGGCCCGTTCGGCCGTCGCCGCACTCGCTGGATGTGGAGCCTCGCGACCGTCGCGGTGGTCGCGGCTGCCGCGTTGGCCCTGCTCCTCGTGGGCCCGAACACCGTCCCGGCTGTGGCCGCTCCCCGCCCGCTGATCGTGCAGGCCGGTTCCACCCCCGTACCCCTGGCCAGGATGGCCGAGATCGCCGAGGCGGCAGCGGCGGACGGCTCGCCGGAACTCCGCAAGGGCACCCACGTACAGACATGGAGCATGGGCATGTCCGAGGACGAGCCCCCGATCACGCTGCCTGTCGAGCGCGTGGTGCGCTGGCGGGCCGACGCGAGCCGTACCGAGCTGGTCGTGGCGACCGACCCACGGCAGCCCGGTCGGCCGGTCCTGAGCGAGGGGGACGGCGGAACCGGCCTGGTCGAGGACGGGCATGTCATCAGCGAGCAGACGTTCGGGCCGAGCTGGAGCGACGCCCCGCCCGAGTCGACACCGCCGCACGACCCGGGCCTCCTGAAGGCCTACCTCCAGGAGGCGCAACACCGGAGCACCGTGCTGACGACCCCCGAACTCCTGGACGCGGTGGGCGTGTTGCTCGACCACTGGACCCTCGGGGCCCGTGAGGACGCGGCCGTCGCCAGGATGCTGGCGGACGCCGAGGGGCTGCGGCCGGTCGGCCGGGTCACAGACCGGCTCGGGCGGCCCGGCCAGGCGTATGTGTACGACGGACACGGCTCCCGCCAGATGCTGATCATGGACCCGGCCACCGGTGCCGTTCTGGGTCTGGAGGACACCGCCACCGTCGCCGAGCCCAAGTGGGGTCTGAAGGCGGGCGACGTCATGGACTACAGCGCCTGGATGCGCTGATCACACCACTGGGACACCCCTGGAGCCTCTCCGACGGATCATGCCGGAGAGGCTCCAGGGGTGCCGACTGCCGTGACATCAGCCGCAGCACAGGCGGGCGTGCACCTGCGCCTATTTGGCACCGCGGCCGTCCTCCGGTGTGATCCGCCGGACAGGCCCGAGCTGCCGGGCGGCGGCCTCCACGGTCTGCTCCAGCAGCGTCGCGATCGTCATCGGACCGACGCCGCCCGGCACCGGGGTGATCAGCCCGGCCCGCTCGACGGCGGAGTCGAAGTCGACGTCGCCGATGTTCCCGGCGTTGTACCCGGCGTCGATCACGACGGCGCCCGGCTTGATGTCCTCTCCCCGGATCAACCGGGGCCGGCCCACGGCTGCGACCACGATGTCCGCCTCGCGGACGACGGACGGCAGGTCCCGCGTCCGCGAGTGGCAGTACGTGACGGTCGCGTCGCGCCCCAGGAGCAGCATGCCGACCGGTTTGCCGAGGATCGCGCTGCGGCCCACCACCACGGCCCGCTTGCCGGACGGGTCGACCCCGTACTCGTCGAGCAGCCGCATGATGCCGCCGGGCGTGCAGGAGACGAAGCCCGGCAGGCCGAAACTCATCGTCGCGAAGGAGGCGAAGGTGACACCGTCGACGTCCTTCTCGGGCGCGATCGCCTCGAACGCGGCCCGCTCGTCGATGTGCTCTCCCATCGGGTGCTGGAGCAGGATGCCGTGCACACCGGGATCGTCCGAGAGGGCACGCAGCGTGCCGACCAGTTCCTCGGTGGTCGTGGCGGCGGGCAGCTCCACATGGCGGGACTCGATGCCGGCCCTGCGGCAGCGGTTCTGCTTCATCCGGACGTAGGTGACGGAGGCAGGGTCGGCACCCACCAGCACTGTTGCCAGGCAGGGGCGCGTGCCCGTGCGATCGGTGAGGTCGGCGGCCTTCTTCGCGGTGTCGTCGACAATGCGCCGGGCGAGCGAGGTGCCGTCCATGAACCGGGCCTGGGACATGATCCACTCCTGAGCTGACAGTCGTCATCGCCCAGGCGCACGGCATGTGCTCTACGGGGCCGCTCCCCGGTGGTTCTCCACCTCAGCGCCAGTCACGACCCGGCGCCCAGCCTAGCCCCGGTTCCAGCCAAGGTCAGGAGGCCTCCTCGTCCCATGCCTGCAGCACGGTCTCGTCGACGATCTTGCCGTCGCGCAGGGACAGCATCGCGCTGGCAAGGACGCGGACACCGTCCGGGTACTCGCAGGACTCGGTGTAGGCGACCTGGTCGCCCTGGACGACGACCTGTTCCAGCTTGTGGGTCATGTCCCTGCCGTACACGTCGGTGAGCATGGCGCCGATCTCGTCGCGCCCGCGCTTGACCATCGGGTGGCTTGGCTGGGTGTTGCGGTCGATGACGCGCAGTTCGGCGTCCTCGGCGTAGAGCGACAGCAGTACCGTCGCGTCGTGTCCTTCGATGCCCCGGCGCAGTGCTTCGGTGTCGAAAGCGGGGCTTGCAGCGGTGCCCATGGTGACCTCCTCCGAGGGCCGCGGCCCGATCGGGCGCGGGCCGCGAGGGACCTCTCCTCCTGAGACTCCTCCGTCCCGGGAGGGTCGGCAAGCGCAGACCGGGGATGAGCCTGACGAGTGAGCGGGGCGCGGTGCCCGTGTCCGGTACGGGGCGCGCGCCGTTCACCAGTACATGATCTCAACACGACGAATCGCTGCCGCCGTTGTTCTCGCTGTCGGCGTCACCGGCCTCGCCGCCCCGCTGGCGAGCGCGGCTCCCGCCGCCGACCAGAACGCGGGCAAGCTGAACCCGATCGCCCAGCTCGACTCGCTCGCCGTGAGCGAGATTCCCGCCCAGTACCACGAGGACCTTCCCCGGGTCTCCAGCCAGCTGACCTCGCTCAACCGCCTGCAGGACCTCGAGCAGCTGCACCAGCTGACCGACATGGCAGCCCCCGTGACCGGTCTGCTGCCCGGTATCGAGGCCTGACGGACGTACTTACGCGAGAGCGGGAACGAGGGCCACCCGGCCGGACCGGGTGGCCCTTACTCGTGCCGCGTGTGTGTTCTATTGCGGTTGGTTCGCTGCCGCCGGCCGCGTGCCCAGAAAGTGGAAGCCGGGCCTCGGGTGCATCAGGAAGTCGTGGTGGGAGATGTTCCACGCGTAGGCGCCCGCCATTGAGAACAGCTAGTGAGGAAGCCTTGCCTGTCCAACCCCACTGGCATCTTTCCGGGCGCCGCCACCCGACCCGCAGCCGCGCCGGCTGATGCCTCTACTGCAGGATCCGCCCGGACGAGGCCTGCTCCACCTGCCCCCGCACCTGTGACACGGAGCGGCTGCGCAGGCTGGAGAACTGAGCGCCCTCCAGGGCGAGTTCGCTCAGCCGGTGGTTGCCAGGAACTGCGTCGCCGCCAGCTCGGCGTACAGCGGGTCCCCGGCGACGAGTTCACGGTGGGTGCCCACCGCGCGGACGCGGCCCGCGTCCATCACCACGATCCGGTCCGCCATCGTCACCGTCGACAACCGGTGGGCGACGACGAGAACGGTCGTCGTACGGGCGACATCCGCGACCGTGTCGCGCAGCGCCGCCTCGTTCACCGCGTCCAGCTGTGAGGTCGCCTCGTCGAGCAGGAGCAGCCGGGGGTGGCGCAGCAACGCCCGGGCGATGGCCACGCGTTGGCGCTCGCCGCCCGACAGCTTGGTGCCGCGATGTCCGACCAGCGTGTCGAGGCCGCGCGGCAGCCGGTCCACCAGACCGTCGAGCCGGGTCGTCTTCACCACGCGCGTGACCGCGTCCTCGTCCGCCTCCGGGCTGCCCAGCAGCAGGTTGTCGCGCAGCGAGCCCGACAGCACGGGCGCGTCCTGCTCGACATAGCCGATGGCGGAACGGAGCTCGGTCAGATCCCAGTCCGAGGCGTCCCGGCCGTCGACGGTGATGACACCGGACTCGGGGTCGTAGAACCGTTCGATGAGCGAGAAGACGGTGGTCTTGCCCGCGCCGGACGGGCCGACGAACGCCGTCATGCCCCGGGGCGGCACGGCGAACGTCACACCGTGGTGGACGTACGGAAGATCGTCGTCGTACCGGAAGCGGACCTCGTCGAAGGCGAGTGCCGCCGGTTCGGCGTCGGCGGCCGGGAGGGGCGCGGGGTGGGCCGACGACGGTTCGGCGGGCAGGGCGAGGGCTTCCTGGATGCGGGTGAGGGCCGCCGCGCCCGTCTGGTACTGGGTGATCGCGCCGACGACCTGCTGGATCGGCGACATCAGATAGAAGACGTAGAGGAGGAACGCGACCAGTGTGCCCACCTCGACTGCGCCCGTCGCGACCCGCGCGCCGCCCACCGCGAGGACCGTGATGAAGGCGATCTGCATCGCGAGGCCGGCCGTGTTGCCCGCAGCGGCAGCCCACTTGGCGGCCCGTACGCTCTGCCGCCACGACTCCTCGGCTGCCGCGTGCAGGCGCTGCTCCTCCCGGTGCTCGGCGCCGGACGCCTTGATCGTGCGCAGGGCGCCCAGTACCCGCTCCAGTGAGGCGCCCATGACGCCGACCGCGTCCTGCGCCCGCCGGCTCGCCTTGTTGATGCGCGGCACGATCACCCCGAGCACGGTCCCCGCCGCCACGATCACGGCGAGGGTGACACCCAGCAGCACCGGATCCACCAGGCCCATCATCACGATCGTCGCCACCAGGGTGAGACCGCCGGTGCCGAGGCCGACGAGCGAGTCGGTGGTGACCTCGCGCAGCAGGGTCGTGTCCGAGGTGACCCGGGCCATCAGATCGCCGGGCTCGGTCCGGTCGACGGCCGGTATCCGCAGCCGCAGCAGATAGGAGGACAGTGCCCGGCGGGCGCCCAGTACCACGGACTCGGCGGTGCGCCGCAGGACGTACGAACCCAGCGCGCCCAGTGCCGCGTTGGCGACGACCAGTGCCGACATCAGGACCAGCGCACCCGTGATCGTCCGGTCGTGGGACAGATCGTCGATGAGCCCGCGCGCCACCAACGGCAGCGCCAGCCCGGCGGCACCCGTGGCCAGCGACAGCAGGGCGCCCATCAGGAGGGTCCACCGGTGCGGCCGTACGTATCCGAGGAGCAGCCGCCAAGCGGGCGGCGGCGGACCGGCGTTCGGCTCTGCGATGCTCACGGCGCTCCCGGGGAGGCGGACGGGCGGAACATTCACCCTACGTCGGCGCCCGAGGGAGAGGCGAAGCGGTGATAGCCCCCACTCCCTGCTCTCCCCGGCCCTTCCTGCCGCCTGAGCGCTTGCCGGTCCCGGGCCGTCGCGAGGAGGAGAGGTTCCGCCTCGACGCCCCACCGGCACCTCACCCGGGCCGAGTTCGAGAGGTCGCCTCCTCGCCGGCGCCCGTGACCACGTCCGACTCCCGCACATGGTCGGCGACCGGACCGTGCCGGTGACCGGAGCCGCCGAGGCCTCCGGTGCTCGGCAGCCCGCCGAGGCTGCCGCCGAGGTTTTCGGGGAGCACTGCCACCGTCCGCCCCCGTCGACGGCGTCGGACTGCGCACCGCCGTGCTCGCCGCCGACCTGGTGCTGGTCGCGCCCTGCCGCGCGGCACCTCGCCCGTCACATCGGCGGCACGCTGGTCCACATCCGGCACCGGCGGCTCGCCCTCGGCGGCCTGGACGAGACCCAACTCGCCCGAGCCGTGCGGGACTTCATGCGTCGGCGTCCGTGGCGTGTCCCACAGGCTCGGCAGACCCGGTGGACTCGGCGCGCTCCTTGGGCCGCCGGGCGAGCGTGGTGAGAGTGGCGTCGAGGTCGGCGGGCCGCGGCCGGTTGTGCGGCAGCTTGGCCAGCAGGTGGGCCATGCCGCAGGTGTTGCTGACAGCCGAGAACGCGAGGCCGCCCGCGACACCTGCGGACAGCAGCCGCCAGGCGGGGTGCAGGCGGCCCAGCCCGAGGCCGGCGAGGACGATGCCGCCCGCGGTGAAGCGGACCTGGCGCTCCATGGACCAGGTGGCGCGGGCCCCGGTGGCGGGGTGCTGAAGTTCGAGTCCCCGCTCCCGCCAGCCCTGGGTGCCGCCGGTCAGGGTCATGGCCGGGACGCCGTTGTCGGCGAGGAGCGAACACACGGACTCGGAGCGGGCGCCGGAGGCGCAGACGACGAGCAGTTCACGCTGGTCCGTCGCCTCCTTGAGGGCGGGCAGTGCGCGGCGGAGGTGGTCCAGAGGGATGTTGAGGGCGCCGGGCAGATGTCCGGAGGCGTACTCGCCCGGGGTGCGGACATCGACGACGGTCAACTGCGGCAGGCGGGTACGGGCCTGGTCGGTGTCGAGGGCGAGGGGAGCGGTCATGAGTGACTGGGATCCTTTCGTGGGGGTGGACCTTGAGGAGGTAAAATACCCCCAAGGGTATATAGAGGAGTGATTGTGGAACTGCAGTTCGAGGGTGCTGAGCTCAAGTCGGTGCTGAACCGGTTGCGCCGGGCGCAGGGGCAGATCTCCGGTGTGATCAGGATGATCGAGGAAGGCCGCGACTGCGAGGAGGTCGTCACCCAGCTCGCCGCCGCCTCCCGTGCCCTGGACCGGGCGGGCTTCGCCATCATCGCGACCGGACTCCAGCAGTGCCTGACCGACGTGGAGGCGGCCGGGCGGAACGGCGAGACGAAGGAGCAGATGCGGGCCCGGCTGGAGAAGCTGTTCCTGTCGCTGGCGTGAGCGTGTTCGAGGGTTGAGCGGTGGGTGGTCGGTGATCACACCACCGCGTCGGCCAGCATGAACAGCGCCACCGCCAGCAGTACCCAGGCGAAGAGCCGCTGAAGCCGGCTCCCGGAGACACGGCCCGCGAGCCGCTTGCCGTCCCACGCCCCGAGGATGGCGGCCCCGGCGAAGGGCGCGACCAGCGCCCAGTCGACACGGGTCGCCGTGTCGGCCCGGGCCAGCAGCGCGGCCAGTGAGTTGACGGTGATGACCAGCAGGCTCGTCCCGACGGCGGCCCGCATCCGCAGCCCCACGATGTTCACCAGCGCCGGTACGGCGAGAAAGCCGCCGCCCACGCCCAACACCCCGGTCACCGCCCCCAGCCCCGCGCCCGCCCGAGCGACTTGAACGGGCCGCACCTGCACTCCCTCCCGTACGGACGCCGAAGGGCGCAGCATGCGGTACGAGGCAAGCCCGGCGATCACCGCGAACGCGCCGGTCAGCAGGGCGGACGGCACATACCCGCTCACGGCCCCGCCGAGCATCGCGGGCACCAGCCCCGCCGCCGCGAACACGGCCCCGGCCCGCCACTCGACGCTGCTCGCCCGGGCGTGCGAGGCCAGCGCGGTGGCGGAGGTGACGCTGACGACGGCCAGGCTCGCGGTGGTGGCCGCGGCCGGGGTGAAACCGAGCAGATAGATCAGCGCGGGCACGGCCAGCACGCTGCCGCCGCCCCCGAGCGCCCCCAGGGCAAGACCGGTCACCGCCCCGGCGACCAGGGCGAGAACGAACGCACTCACGCGAGCGGTCCGCCATCGCCGCGGGACACTGTCGGCAGCTCGCTGGTGGGTGTGGGGGGCCGGGCAGGGGTTGCCGGCAGCTCGTTCGCGGTCGTCGTCGGTCGGTCCGCGTCCGCCCGCAGCCCGTCCCCGGTCGTCACCGGCAGGCCCGCAGCCACCCACGCCCGCATCCCGCCGATCACGTCCGCGACCTCCGCGCCGCGCGCCGTGAGGAGCGTCGCCGCCTCCCGGGAGCGCTTGCCGGAGCGGCAGATCGCGATCAGCGGACGCCCCTG
Source organism: Streptomyces sp. SID12488 (assembly GCF_010548275.1). Classification (GTDB taxonomy): domain Bacteria; phylum Actinomycetota; class Actinomycetes; order Streptomycetales; family Streptomycetaceae; genus Streptomyces. The sequence goes on along the minus strand of NZ_JAAGLT010000039.1, from coordinate 69,012 downwards.
CGCGGACCCCGGCAGCGAGGTACCCGCCGCCAGTGCCGACAGCGGGGCGTGCACCGCACCGACGGCATGCCCGGCCGCCCACTCCTCGGCCTCACGGACGTCCACGAGTACGGCCGCCCCGTCCGCGCCCATGCGATCGAGGGCCTCGGCCGGGGTGACCCGGGCCATGGGAAGCCCCGCCTCGCGGGTTGCGGCGAAGGCGTCGTCGACGGCGACCACGACGCGCCCCGCAGCGTCCAACAGCGAGGCGGCGATCGCGGCCCGCATGCCGCCCGCGCAGTGCACCCACACCGTCCCGTCGGGTATCTCCGCGAGCCGGTCGCGCACCTGGTGGAGCGGGATGTGCAGCGAACCCGCGATGTGGCCGCCCGCGCGCTCGGAGTCGCGCCGCACGTCCAGAACCACGACCTCCTCGCGTTTCTGCTGCGCCAGGCCGGCGAACGTGGCGCGCGGCTGCTCGCCAGGACGTGGCAAGGTGGTGGGGGAGCCGGTGACGGCGGTCGGGCGGACAGTGTCGACGGGCACCAACAGCTGCTTGACATAGGCGAGTTGGTGCGCCAGGTCGGCAAAGGAAGCGCGCGGGAAAGTGCGCGGCTGCTCTCCCGGACGCAGCCAGGCAACGGGGGAGCCCGTGGAGGCGGCGGCGGGTCGGTCGATACCGACCCGCACCAACTCCCTCTGAGCGTTCGCGAGTTGGGCGGCCGACTCGGCGAGCAGCGTCACCGGCCTGCCCCACGGCAGCAGCCACGCCAGATAGGTGGCGAGGTGTCCCGTCGCCTCGAAGTTGACCGACCCGACGACATGACCTTCGGCGAACGTGACCCGGTTGCGCAGATCCACCACCCACTCCCCGGCGGCCAGCCGCGCCGCGATCTCCACGGCGTCCGCCGGGGCCGGCGGAGTCAGGTCGACGGGCGCCGGTCCCGCGGAGTTCACCGGGCCCATGTGCGCGTAGTACGCAGGCACGTCGTCGAGCCCGGCGAGCAACTCGGCGACGAACGTGTCGGCGTCCTTGACCAGCGCCTCGTTCGCGACGCGTTCCCGTCCGATGGTCGTGGCGTCGCCTGCGGCCGTCCCGGCGGAACAGAAGCTGCCGAAGCCGTGGGTGGGCAGTACCGCCGTCTCGTCCGGGAGTTCGGCCGCCAGTCGGTGCGCCGAGTCGTACTGCGCCCGGGCCAGCTCCCCGGTCAGCCTCGGCTCGACCAGATCCGGCCGCCCGACCGTGCCGATCAGCAGCGAACCGCCGGTGAACACGGCCACGGCCAGACCGTCCTCCTCCAGGACGTACGCGGTGTGGTGCGGGGTGTGCCCGGGCGTGGCCAGCGCGCGCAGCACCAGCCCCTCATCGATCTCCACGCTGTCCCCGTCCGTGATCGGCACCCTGTCGTACGCGACCCGCGCGCCGGCCGGGACGAGGTAGGCGGCGCCGGTGATCCGGGCCAGCTCCAGGCCACCGGTGACGTAGTCGTTGTGGATGTGCGTCTCGACGACGTGTGTGACGCGCACACCCCGCCGGGCGGCGGCCTCGATCACCCGGTCGATGTCCCGAGGTGGATCGATCACCACGGTCCGGTGCGGCCCACCCGCCAGATAGCCGCGGTTGCCCAGTCCCGGCACGTCGATGCGGTCAATGAAGTACATGGCGGCACTCCTTTCTCTCCTCATGAAGTTCTCGCGACGCTTCACGAAGCCTCGCGAAATTACCCCGGGGGGTATATTCGTCACCGTAGCAGAGATACCCCAGGGGGTATTGGCGGGCCGGGCTAGACCGTGAGCGTGCTGTTACCGATCAGTCGCGCGTAGGGTCGGAGCGAAGAACCGAACATTGGCCGATGGAAGGGTTCAGCACCATGGCGCAGGAAGTACGCGGCGTGATCGCACCGGGCAGGAACGAACCGGTGCGGGTCGAGACGATCGTCGTGCCGGACCCCGGCCCGGGCGAGGCCGTGGTCCAGATCCAGGCCTGCGGGGTGTGCCACACCGACCTGCACTACAAGCAGGGCGGGATCAACGACGAGTTCCCCTTCCTGCTCGGCCATGAGGCGGCCGGGGTCGTGGAGTCGGTGGGGGACGGGGTCACGGACGTGGCTCCCGGTGACTTCGTGATCCTCAACTGGCGTGCTGTGTGCGGGAGTTGCCGGGCCTGTCTGCGTGGACGCCCGTGGTACTGCTTCAACACGCACAACGCCAAGCAGAAGATGACCCTGCTCGACGGCACGGAACTCTCCCCGGCCCTCGGTATCGGTGCCTTCGCCGAGAAGACCCTCGTCGCGGCCGGGCAGTGCACCAAGGTCGACCCCTCCGTCTCGGCCGCCGTCGCGGGGCTGCTGGGATGTGGCGTGATGGCCGGTATCGGCGCCGCCATCAACACCGGGAACGTCGGACGCGGTGACACGGTCGCCGTCATCGGCTGCGGCGGCGTGGGCGACGCGGCGATCGCCGGAGCCAACCTCGCGGGCGCCTCGAAGATCATCGCCGTCGACATCGACGACCGGAAACTGGCCACCGCCCGCACGATGGGCGCCACGCACACGGTCAACTCCAAGGAGACCGACCCGGTCGAGGCGATCCAGGAGCTGACCGGCGGCTTCGGCGCCGACGTCGTCATCGAGGCGGTCGGCCGCCCGGAGACGTACAAGCAGGCGTTCTACGCCCGTGACCTCGCCGGAACCGTGGTTCTGGTCGGAGTGCCGACGCCGGAGATGAAACTGGAGCTGCCGCTGATCGACGTCTTCGGGCGCGGTGGCTCGCTGAAGTCGTCCTGGTACGGCGACTGCCTGCCCTCCCGTGATTTCCCCATGCTCATCGATCTGCACCTCCAAGGCCGCCTGGACCTCGCCAAGTTCGTCACCGAGACCATCCAACTCGACGAGGTGGAGAAGGCGTTCGAGCGGATGCACGGCGGCGACGTACTGCGTTCCGTGGTGGTGCTGTGATGGCCGCCCGCATCGAACACCTCGTCACCTCCGGGCAGTTCAGCCTCGACGGCGGCACCTGGGACGTCGACAACAACGTATGGATCATCGGCGACGACCACGAGGCGATCGTCATCGACGCCGCCCATGACGCCGACGCCATCGCGGCGGCCGTCGGCGACCGGCGCCTGACCGCCATCGTGTGCACCCACGCCCACAACGACCACATCGACGCGGCCCCCGCCCTCGCCGCGCGCACCGGCGCCCCGATCCTGCTCCACGCCGACGACCTGCCCCTGTGGAAGCAGACCCACCCGGACCGGGAACCCGACGCCTGGCTGACCGACGGCCAGGCGATCGAGGCCGCAGGCACCGACCTGATGGTCCTGCACACGCCCGGACACGCGCCGGGCGCGGTCTGCCTCTACGCCCCGGGACTCGGAGCCGTCTTCACCGGCGACACCCTCTTCAACGGCGGACCCGGTGCCACCGGCCGCTCCTACTCCCACTTCCCGACGATCATCGCCTCGATCCGGGACCGGCTGCTGGCCCTCCCGCCCGAGACGAAGGTCCTCACCGGGCACGGCGACCCCACCACCATCGGGGCCGAGGCACCGCACCTGGAGGAATGGATCACCCGCGGTCACTGACGACCACGGAACCCGACACCGCACGCCTGTGGGCGCCCTCCGTCTCGACGGAGGGCGCCCACAGGGACGTACAGAGCAGGTAGGTGCGTTCAGGCGGCGACCGGTACGACCGGCAGACCCGGGGTCCGGGAGACCTGCCGGTCGGCGTCCACCGCGAACACCTCGCAGCCCTTGCGCCCGGCGGCCCACTCGATGCCCTCCACGCCCATCGCGAACGCGGCCGTAGCCGTCGCGTCCGCCTCGGTGAGCGTGGCGGCGACGACGGTCAGGCTCAGCAGCCCGGTCGCCGGGCGGCCGGTGCGGCCGTCGAGGATGTGGTCGCCACGCTCGTAGCGGGCGGAGGTGGCCACACCGCCCTCGGTGATCTCCAGCACCGTGCACAGCTGGTCGGCGTGCTCGGGATGCCGTACCCCCACCCGCCAGGGGCGCCCGGCGGCGACCACGTCACCGCCGGCGTTCAGGCAGTACGTCCGTACGCCCGCCGCCTCCAGCAGATCCGCCGCCCGCTGTACCGCCCAGCCCTTCACCATCGCGCACGGGTCCAGGCCCCGTCCGGGCAGCCGTACGTCGAACGCGCCCCCGGTCGCGACCCGGTATTCCTCACACAGGCCGAGCACCTCGGTGAGGTCCGCGCTCAGCGCGCCGGCCTCCAGTTCGCCCCGGTCGAGGCGGGACACCTCGCTGTCGTCCTTGAAGGGGCTGAAGCGCGCGTCGACCTCGTGGAGCCAGGCGAACACGGCGTCCGCCGCCTCTGCCGGGGCGTTCTCGTCGTCGATCCGCAGCGAGATCGGGAACCCCATGATGTGCTCGACGCGACGCATGCCATCAGCCCTTCGCGTCGATGGCGGCCTGGAGGGACTCCTTGTAGCCGTCGCTGGTGATGGTGGCGCCGGAGACGGTGTCGATGTCGGTGCTCTGCGCGGCGAGCGTCTCCTTGATCAGGACCGGCACGGCGGCCGTGGTCTGCGGGTGGTTCGGCTGCTGGAGCATCTTCACGGACGCGATCGTGTCGCCCTCGAAGGTCACCTCGACCTGCACGGTGCCCTTCTCGGTGTCCACGGCGGTCCCCGAGACGACCTTGGACGCGGACTCCGCGGCAGGGGCCGAAGTGGACGCGGACGGCGACGGGGACGACGCGGCGGAGTCCGCCTGGGAGTCGATGGCGGCCTGGAGGGACTCCTTGTAGCCGTCGCTGGTGATGGTGGCGCCGGAGACGGTGTCGATGTCGGCGCTCTGCGCGGCCAGCGTCTCCTTGATCAGGACCGGCACGGCGGCGGTGGTCTGCGGGTGGTTCGGCTGCTTCAGCATCCGCACCGAGGAGATCTTCGAGCCCGCGAACGTCACCTCGACCTGGACGTCGCCCTTCTCTGTGGTCACGGTGGTACCGGAGACGACCGTGGACGACGAACCGGAGGACCCGGAGGCCGAGGACGGCGTCGAGGCGGGGGCGGAGGCCTCCGAGGCCGTCGTGCCCAGCGACGGCTCGTAGAGCCAGACGGGGACCAGGCCCGCGATGCTCAGGACCAGAACAGGCAGTGCTCGTTTCACGACGTTCCTCTTATCCGGCCAGGCTGAAGCGCTCGAAGTGGGTCTGCGACTTGGGCACGCCCAGCTCCCGCAGGCTGCGCAGCACCGCGTTCATCATGGGCGGCGGGCCGCACAGGAAGACGTCCCGGTCCGCGATGTCCGGCACCAGCTCGGCCAGCTCGGCCGGGGCCAGCTTGTCGGGGGTGACCGGCCCGCTCACCAGGTGCAGCTCGGCGCCCTTGGCGTGGGCGAGGTCGCGCAGCTCGTCGTAGAGGACGGCGTCCTGGTCCCTGCCCACCCGGTAGATGACCACGGCGTGGCCCTGGATCTCCTCCAGCAGCGCGCGGATGGGCGTGACGCCCACACCGCCGGCGATGAGGACGGACTCCGGCCGGGTGCGGTGCATCGCGGTGAACGCGCCGTACGGGCCCTCGGCGAAGACACGGGTGCCGACCGGGATGTGCTTCAGGGCGGCGGTGCCGTCGCCGGCCACCTTCGCGGTGAGGCGCAGCGTCCTGCCGTCGGGTGCCGCCGACAGCGAGAACGGGTTCGCCTGCCACCAGCGGTCCTTGGTGAGGAACCGCCACAGGAAGAACTGGCCGGCGCGTGCGGGCAGCTTGTCGAGGTCGCGGCCCGTCATGTAGATCGAGACGACGTTGTCGGCCTCGGGGACGACGGCCGAGACACGCAGCTGGTGACGGAGGTTCTTGCGCAGCGGCAGCACCACCCGGCCCAGGAACACCGAGCCGAGCGCCACGCTCCACAGGGCCCACCAGTACGTGGTGGCGGCGGACGACGAGGTGAACGTCGTACCGACACCGACCTGGTGCGTGAACGCCAGGACGACCGCCACGTAGGTGTACAGGTGAATGAAGTGCCAGGTCTCGTAGGCGAGGCGACGGCGGGCGTAGCGCGCGGAGACCGCGCCGATGATCATGATCAGGACGAGGGCGACGATCGCGCGCAGCACGCCCTCGGTGGTCTCGGCCAGCTCCACCAGCTCGTCGACCGGGCCCATGGACGTGCCCTCGGCGTAGCCGAAGGTGATGAACACCGCGTGGGACATCAGCGTCCACAGCAGTCCGAAGCCGACCCAGCGGTGCCAGGAGGTCAGCCGGTCCATGCCGATGCGGTGGTCCAGCCACGGCAGCCGGGCCACCAGCACCAGCTGGAAGGCCATGACGAGGGCGCCGTACAGCCCGGCGAGCCGGCCCATCACGATCAGCGCGTTCGATGCGAACCCGGCCTGGACGAAGAAGACGGTCACGACGGCCACGTTGGCGGCCAGCACGGCGTACAGGCCGGTGCGGGCCACCACTTTGGGTCGTATCGCCGTGGGGGGCGCGGGGGGCGATTGGACGGTCGTCACGGACGGTGCTCCTTGATCGGGTCCGGGGACACCGAGCATGACCGACGGTAGCTGTCGTTGAGCTGTCGTTGGACTTTCAAGTTCTTATCGATCTCGCGTTCGGAGGGGGAGAGGTATGGCGTCGTGAGCGGCGTGCAGCACTATGAGCACGTGGAAAAAGTACGACTTCTCGTTGTGGACGACGATCCGCCCATCGCCGACCTGGTCGCGACGGTCGCCCGCTACGAGGGCTGGGAGGCGGTCACCGCGTACTCCGGTGAGGAGGCGCTGACCAGGGCCGCCGAGTTCCATCCGGACATCGTGGTGCTCGACCTGATGCTCCCGGGCCTCGACGGCTTCGCCGTGCTCGACCGGCTGCGGCTGTCGGGCACGATGGTGCCCGTGGTCTTTCTCACCGCTCGTGACGGAGTCGCAGACCGGGTCGCGGGGCTCACCCGGGGCGGCGACGACTACCTGGTCAAACCCTTCGCCGTGGAGGAGCTGATGGCCCGGCTGCGGACCGTGCTGCGCCGCAGCGCCGGCCCCGCCTTCCAGCGGTCCGTGCTCCGGGTGGCCGACCTGACGATGGACGAGGACACCCGCGAGGTCCGACGCGGCGACAAACGGCTCACCCTCACCCCGACCGAGTACGAGGTGCTGCGCTATCTGATGCGCAAGTCGCCGACCGTTCTCACCAAGGCACAGATCCTCGACCACGTCTGGGAGTACGGCTTCGGCGGCCGTTCCAACGTCGTGGAACTGGTCGTCAGCCGGCTGCGCCGCAAGCTCGACGATCCCGACCAGCACGACGAACCGCTGATCCACACCGTGCGAGGTGTCGGCTACGTCGTCCGGCAGGTCGGCGAGTGATCCGCCGCTTCCGGCAGACCTACCGCAGGCTGCGGCTGGGCACGCGGCTGGCGCTGGGCATGGGCGTTCTGTCGCTGGCGGTGTTCGCCGTGGTCGGCGCGTCGCTCTCGATGTACATGCGGGAGTACCTGGTGCGCCAGCTGAGCGACCAGATGACGCACGTCCAGACCACCCAGGCCAAGGACGTAGTGGAGTACGGCAGCGTCCGGGACAAGCCCTACTGGGGCTGGTACAGCGCCTCGTACAAGACCTCGGGCCCCGAACCCGTCCTCCGTAAGCCCGCCGACGTGCCGCCGGACGCCAGTGAACTCCGCGCCACCGCCGAGGCCGTACGGACCTCTGGCGCCGACGTGCTGCGCACCGCGCGTATCGGCGGGGAGACCTACCGGCTGCGCGCCTGTGAGGTCGACGACGGGGTCGTGCTGGTCACCGCGGCGCCTCTGGAGGACATGGAGAACACCATGGACCGGCTGGTCACGGTCCAGGTCGTCGCCTTCGCGCTCGCCCTGCTGGGCCTCGTGGTCTTCGGCCGCGCGGTGCTGCGGCGCGGTCTCAGGCCCCTCAGCGACATGGCCCACACCGCCCGCGGCATCACCTCGCACGACTTCACCGACTCCGCCCGGCTGCCCGTACGCGCCGACCGGGGCGACGGCGGCCCGGAGGTCGAGGAACTGCGCACGGCGTTCAACACCATGCTCGAACACATCGACGACTCGCTCGCCGTGCGCACCGAGGCCGAACAGCGCCTGCGCCGCTTCGTCGCCGACGCCTCGCACGAGCTGCGTACCCCTCTGATGTCGGTACGGGGCTATGCGGACCTCTTCCAGTACGCCGCCGCCAACGAGCCCGGCGAACGGGACCGGCATCTGGCCCGGCTGCGCGCCGAGGCGGCCCGGATGGGCGTTCTCCTCGACGACCTGCTGCTGCTCGCCCGGCTGGACGCGGCCCAGGTCGAGACACCGCTGCGTCCGGAGAGCGCCGACCTGGTGGACCTGGCAGGCCAGGCGGCGGACGCCTTCCGTGCGGGCCACCCGGAGCATCCGCTGACGGTGACGGCGGCTCCGGAGGAACTGCGGCTGCGTCTCGACCCCCTGCGTATCCGGCAGGTCCTGGACAACCTGCTGACCAACGCGGCCGTGCACACGCCCGCCGGCACAGCGGTGTCCCTGGACGTGACCGTCGACAGAGGTGACAAGGGCGACAACGCCGGCGTCGGCCACGCGGTGGTCCGCGTCGCCGACGCCGGCCCCGGCATCCCGGACGCCGACCGGGACCAGGTCTTCGACCGCTTCTACCGCGTCGACAAGGCCCGCAGCCGCGACCGGGGCGGCAGCGGCCTCGGACTCGCGGTCGCTCTCTCCCTGGCCCGGGCACACGGTGGCACCCTCGACCTGACCAGCGGCCCCGGCCGCACCGTCTTCACCCTGCGCATCCCGCTCGAAAGGACGACGGGCCACTGACCAGCTGAACAGACCCACAGCTGAACAGGAACGCGAACCGAACGACCCGACTGAACAGAACAACCCAACTGAACAGAACGACTCAGTCCGAACGGCTCAGCACGGACGATCTGAGGAGACCCCCCACTGTGAACGTACTGATCGTTTTCGCCCATCCCGAACTCTGCTCATTCAACGGTGCGTTGAAGGTCAGAGCCGTGGACGTCCTGAAGCGGGCCGGGCACGAGGTCGTGGTCAGCGACCTGTACCGGCTCGGCTGGAAGGCCGCCGTCGACGCCGACGACTTCCCCGGCGTCTGGACCGACCCCGACTTCCTGGACGTGCCCGCCGAGCAGGAACGCGTGTGGGCGGCGCACGAGACCCCGCCCGACGTCCTCGCCGAACAGGAGAAGGTCGCCCGGTGCGATCTGATGATCCTCCAGTTCCCCCTGTGGTGGTCCGGAATGCCGGCCATCCTCAAGGGCTGGGTCGACCGCACGATGGCCCCCGGCTTCGCCTACGGGGAAGGGCGCGCCTACGGCACCGGCCCGCTCCGGGGCAGACGCGCCCTGGTGTGCACGACCACCGGCACCCCCTCCGGCCTGTACGGCCCCGACGGCACCGACGACGACCTGGACCGCGTGCTCTGGCCCATCCACCACGGGATCCTCGGCTGCCTGGGCTTCGACGTCCTACCGCCGTTCGTGGCCCGCGCCCCGGGCGACACGTCGGCGAAGCAGCGAGAGGAGTACCTGGCGGAGTACGCCGAACGCCTGCTGGCGGTACCCTGAGGCGGCTCGGGGCCGCATCGACAGGCGGCTCCCTCGCCGACGCGGTGAGCATCCTCACCTCGCGGAAGCAGCGAGGACCCAACTCCCCTGCGGGCTAGTCCCGTACGAGGGAGGCCACATGGTCGGTGACCGTGTCGATGATGTCCATGCAGGCCTTCTCGTCGCCGAGGGCCAGGAAGCTGAGCGTCAGCCCGTCCGTCATCGTGGCCAGATAGCCGGCCAACACCGGGACGGGCACGCTCAGTTCGAAGCCCATGGTCTCGCGCAGCTGCTCCAGCAGTCCGGCGTACGTGTCCGCGTACAGCTCGTACTGCCGACGGGCCAGATGCGCGAACCCCGGCTCGCGCAGGGCGTACTGGGTGAGTTCGTACGTCAGCATGTGCTCGCCCGGGTGGGCGGCCACATGGTCCCAGTACGCCCTGAAGCCCGCCCGGATCGTCTCCTGGAGGGTGGGCTGCGGCTGGATCGCGGCGCGCACCACATCGACGTAGTGGTCCATGATCGTCGTAATGACCGACTCGATCAGGGCCTGCTTGGAGTCGAAGCAGTAGTGGAAGACGCTCAGTGACACGCCGGCCTCCGCGGCGATGGACCGGGTCGTCGTCCTGGGGACGCCGTCCCGGGTCATCGCGCGGATGGCCGCCTCGGTCAGCTGCCGACGCCGCTCGGCCGACGGCTTGCGTGCCATGAACTCCCCCTGGGTACGGAACTCAGCTGCTGTAGACACCCACTTCGTAGAGTGAGTATCCCCAGTCCGTGCCCCGATCCAGTCCATGGACGCGCACATAGCGGGCCGGTACTCCCGCGAACTGCGCGGTGTCCAGGCCGCCGTCGCCGACGGTCGTGGACCACGCGGTCTGCCAGGTGGTCCCGTCGGTCGAGAGCTCGATGCGGTAGTCCTTGCCGAACGCCTTCTCCCAGTCGAGGGTGACCCGCTTGACCAGGTTCGTCGACCCGAGGTCGAGCTGGAGCCACTGGTCGTCGCTCCAGTCGCTCGCCCAGCGGCTGCCCGAGTCACCGTCCACGGCGCGGCCGGGCTGGAAGCTGGTGAACGGGTTCGACTCGGACGAACTGGCCGTCGCGGACACGCCCTTGGCGAGGTTCACCCCGGCCTTGTGGGTCTCCGTGGCGCCCCAGGTGCCGAGGTAGGACTCGGCGCCCCGGAACAGGTCGCTCACCGCGTCCGCGCCGCCGACCTGCTTGATGTCCTGGATCCAGTCCGGGATCATGCCGACGTGCGCGGCTCCGTCCGTGTTGATGTCCCAGGTGCGTGAGCCGGTGGTCTGCCGGTTGATCACCGAGCCGCCGTCGACACTCGTGAAGGGGTACGTCACCGTCGTGCCGGTGTCCGTGCCGCGCGGGGCGGGGTGGTCGCCGATGCCGTTGAAGTCGGTGCCGTAGCCGTAGCCCTTGTTGTACTTGGTGCGCAGGGCGTCGGTGCGAGCGGCCTCCGCGACGAACTCCTTGGAGGAGTGCATGTACTGGGCGATGAAGCCACCGAGACCGTAGACCCGGTCGGTCCAGTTGAGGTCCATCCAACTGTGCGAGGAGAGGATGCCCGGGTAGGACTCCGACTCGAAGATGTCCATCGCCTGACCGGCGGCCTTGACGCCCATGTGGTCGATCTCGAGCATCATCTTGCGCTTCATCATGCCGCGCACCGCGTAGTCACCGAGTGAGGTGAGCCCGCGCTTGTTGCACTGCGCGTCCGAGGCGTACGTCGGCAACTCGGTGCCCGCCGGCAGATCCTCCGTCGCGTCGGTCGCCGTGGCGCCGCCGATGGGGTTGTCGTGCATCGCGGTCGTGCACTTCTCCGTCTGCCAGAAGGTGCCCGTCGACAGGAACTGGCCGACGTTGATCGCCGTACCGAGACCGCCCTCGTCGAACCGCACCCCGCACAGCGCGTTGTCGAACTTGTGGCACAGGAACATGCTGCGCACACCCAGGCCGTACAGCTCGTCGAGGCCCTTGTCGATGTCGGCCTTGCTGCACTGCGCGATGTCCAGGATCTGCTTGCAGCCGAAGGGCTCGGACGTCTCGACGCCGAGGACGACCGCCAGCTTGCCCTGCTTGATCACCTCACGCGCCTGCGCGCTGTCGGTGACGATCCGGAACCAGCCCTTGCCGGTGCCGCCGTACTGCGCGTCGATGAAGTCCTGGAGCTGGTACGTCAGTTTCGCCTGGAGGCGGATGGACGTCATCTCGTCGCAGCCGCGGTCCTTGAACGGGTAGATCGAGCAGATCATGCCGTTGGTGACCAGGTCGTTGACCAGGACGCGCTGGCCGCCGCGCCAGGCGCGTTCGATCCAGGCGTAGTAGTTCGCCTGATGGGTCATCGAGTCGTACGCGGGCCAGTCCTTGAACGTCGGGTAGCCGACCGGGTCGTGCTTGCCGTCGCCGCCGTGGGTGATGTAGTCGAAGATCGCGAGGGTGCCGTCCGGGTAGTGCTCCGGACAGTCCTTGAGGGCATCGGCGATCCCGCTGGTGGAGAAGACCTTCCCGCAGATGAGCCGTCCGCCGAAGGCCTCGTTGGAGAAGAGGTGGTTGTGCGCGTCGACGAACCCCTTTACCTCGCCCTGTGCGTTGGTGCCCTTGAAGGGCTCGCCCGTGACGTTGATCTGGGAGTCGGGCGTCGGACGCGAGGTCGGCGTCCACCAGTCCGTGCCGGCCGCCGAGCTGGGCCCGGTGCCGAGCATCAGTGCCATCACGGCGAGGAGCAGGGGCAGCACGGTCAGAGGTCTGCGGCCTCGACGCGGGCGAGGGGGGAAAGCAGGCTCGGTCATCACTCACGTCCTCGCACAAAGGTTTGTCATGGCACGCGCAACACTGTGATGAGGATCGCGACAGCAAGGTGATGGAGTCAATAGTCCGGGACGCTTGACCTGATAGCCGGATCGGCCCTAAAGGGGGACTTCTGTGCGTGAACCGCACGAGAACTTCTCGCCGACCGGGCGTGAACTGTGCGCAGGTATGGAGAACAATATTGTTGACAATGTTGTCCGTCTAGATTTAGCGTCGACAGGCACTCACTCAGGAGGGCACATGCCGAACCAAGCCCGTCCAGGCACCGGAGAGCAGGCCAAGCAGCACGCGCTGGAGCGGCTGCGGCAGGCGATCCAGCGCGGCGACATGTCGCCGGCCCAGCGGCTGGTGGAGAACGAACTCGCCGAGCAGTTCGGTGTGACACGGGCCAGCGTCCGAGCGGCGCTGATCGAGCTGGAGTCGGAAGGACTGGTCGAGCGGATCCTCAACCGCGGCTCGCGGGTGCGGGTGGTGACGGTGGAGGAAGCGGTCGCCATCACCGAATGCCGGATGGTCCTCGAAGGGCTGTGCGCGGCCAAGGCGGCCGTGGCGGCCACCGACGACCAACTGGCCGAACTGACCGGCCTGGGCGAGGCGATGGCGAAGTCCGTCGCCGACGGCGAGCCCGTCACGTACTCCGAGCTCAACCAGGAACTGCACGCCCGGATCAGAGAGTTCTCCGGCCAGCGGACGGCCGTGGAACTCCTGGAGAAGCTCAACGCCCAGTTGGTGCGCCACCGGTTCCAGCTCGCGCTGCGACCGGGGCGTCCCCAGCAGTCCCTGGGTGAACACCTGGCCATGGTCGAGACGATCACGGCCAGGGACCCGCAGGCGGCCGAAGCGGCCGCTCGCGCCCATCTCACGAGCGTGATCGCCGCGTTGCGCGAATAGCGCGTCGCGCGAATGACGCCGCCGGGGTGGGCCGACCGATCTGTCCACCAAGGAGATCTCTGCCATGACACACGGTGCGGTGCCCGTCGCCGCTCGCTCGACATTGGTGATCAGCGCACACGCCGGTGACTTCGTCTGGCGGGCGGGGGGTGCCATCGCGCTGGCGGCCTCGCGCGGCGAGAAGGTCGTCATCGCGTGCCTGTCGTACGGGGAGCGCGGCGAGTCCGCCAAGGCCTGGCGGGAGGGCAGGTCGCTCGACGAGATCAAGGGGATACGCCGGACCGAGGCCGAGCAGGCCGCCGCCGCACTCGGCGCCGAGGTCCGCTTCCTCGACGCCGGCGACTATCCCCTCCTCGCCACACCCGAGCTGACCGACCGCCTCGTGGGCGTCTACCGCGACACCCAGCCCGACGTGGTCCTCACCCACCCGCTGTCCGACCCCTACAACGCCGACCACCCGGCCGCCGCCCGGATGGCCCTGGACGCGCGGATCCTCGCCCAGGCCATCGGCTACCCGGCCCCCGGTGAAGTCCTGGGCGCGCCACCGGTGTTCTTCTTCGAGCCCCACCAGCCGGAGATGTGCGACTTCACCCCACAGGTACTGCTCGACATCACCGAGGTGTTCGACACCAAGCGCAAGGCCATGGAGTGCCTGCCGGCCCAACAGCACCTGTGGGACTACTACACCGACCTCGCGAAACGTCGCGGAGTCCAGCTCAAGCGCAACGCAGGCCCCAACCTCGGTCTGCCGCACACCACTTACGGTGAGGCCTATATGCGCCCCTACCCGCAGGTCACGGGGGAACTGGCATGAGCGGCGTGATCGTCACCGGGCCGCCGCGCGCAGCCGCCGGGGACGTCGAGGCGCTGGCCGGCCACGGCGTGGCCACCGTCCACGAGGCCCTGGGCCGCACCGGACTCCTGGGCCCGACCCTGCGCCCCATCCAGCAGGACGTACGTATCGCGGGCACCGCCGTCACCGCGCTGTGCTGGCCCGGCGACAACCTCATGATCCACGCGGCCGTCGAACAGTGCGCCGAGGGCGACATCCTGGTCGTCACCACCACGTCCCCCTGCACGGACGGCCTGTTCGGCGAACTGTTCGCCACCGCGCTGCGACGCCGGGGCGTACGCGGCCTGGTCATCAACACCGGCGTACGTGACACCGCCGAACTGCGCGCCATGCGCTTCCCTGTCTGGTCGGCGGCGGTGTCCGCCCAGGGCACCGTCAAGGCGACCGGCGGCTCGGTCAACGTCCCCGTCGTGGTGGGCGGGCAGCAGATCCGCCCCGGCGACGTGATCATCGCCGACGACGACGGCGTGATGGTCGTGCCCCGGCAGCGCTCCGCCGAGGCCGTCAAGGCGTCCGAGGCCCGCACCGCGAAGGAGGAGGCGTCCCGACTCGCCTTCGCCGACGGCCAGTTGGGCCTGGACCGGTACGGGCTGCGCGAGACCCTCGTACGGCTGGGGGTGCGGTACCAGTCGTACGAGGAGTACGCGGGGGGTGCCAACTCGATTACCGGTGCGGGAGTTGACCCGGCCGCCGGACCGGGGGCCCGTCCGTGAACACGGGCCGCCCGGAGGAAGGGCTGCGCTGCATGCTGATGCGGGGCGGTACCTCGAAGGGCGCCTACTTCCTCGCCGAGGACCTGCCGGCCGACCCCGCGGCGCGCGACGATCTGCTGCTGCGGGTCATGGGCAGCCCCGACCCCCGCCAGATCGACGGACTCGGCGGAGCCCACCCCCTCACCAGCAAGGTCGCCGTCGTCTCCCGCTCGGCCGACGAACAGGCCGACGTGGACTACCTGTTCCTCCAAGTCGGCGTCGAACAGCCGACTGTGACGGATCGTCAGAACTGCGGGAACCTGCTCGCGGGTGTCGGCCCGTTCGCCGTGGAGCGCGGACTGGTCGCGGCCGGGGAGGAGTTGACCTCCGTACGCATCCGCATGGTCAACAGCGGTGAACACGCCACCGCGACCTTCCCCACCGAGGGTGGGCGTGTCGTCTACTCGGGCACGACCGAGATCTCCGGTGTGCCCGGCGCCGCCGCTCCGGTCACGATCGGCTTCGGGCGGGGGAGCGCACCCCTGCTGCCGACCGGCCGGGCCCGCGACACCGTCGCCGGGACACCGGTGACCTGCGTCGACAACGGCATGCCGACCGTACTGATCGCCGCCTCCGCCCTCCAGGTCACCGGTTACGAGGACCCCGGGGACCTGGAGGAGAACGTCACCCTCAACGAACGGCTGCGTGAAATCCGGCTGGCGGCAGGCAGGTTGATGGGCCTCGGCGATGTCTCCGCGACGACCGTGCCCAAGCTCACCCTGCTCGCCCCGCCCGTCCACGGCGGCACCGTCACGACCCGCACCTTCATCCCGGTCCGCTGCCACACGGCGATCGGCGTGCTGGGGGCGGCGAGCGTCGCCGCGGGTCTGAGCATGGCCGGCGGCGTCGGGGAGGGCTTGGCGCGCCTCCCCGCCCACGACGGCGACCCGCTGCGCATCGAACACCCCACCGGATTCCTGGACGTCGAGTCCGTCGTCGACACCGACGGCCCTACCCCGGTCGCGCACCGCACGGCCGTCGTCCGCACCGCCCGCAAGATCTTCGACGGCACGGTCTTCCCCCGCCCCGTCATCCTCACCGCTGCCTCGCCCGCAGTCCCTCCCGCTGTCCCTCTCGCTGACAGGAGCCGCTGATGACCCCGCCGCTCGGCGACATCGCCCACCTCGGCCATGTCGAACTCCTCACCCCCGACCTCGACGCCAGCGTCCGGTTCTTCACCACGATCCTCGGCCTGACCGAGAACGGCCGTTCCGGCGACTCGGTGTACCTGAGGACCTGGGACGACTACGAGCACCACAGCCTCACCCTCACCGCCCACTCCACCTCGGGCATCCGCCGTACCGCCCTGCGCGCCTCCAGTGAGGAGGCCCTGCAGCGCCGGGTCAAGGAGGCCGAGAACGCCGGCCGCCCCGGCCGCTGGGCCGAGGACGAACCCGGCCTCGGCCCGCTCTACGTCACCACCGACCCCGACGGCCACGAGATCGCCCTGTACTGGGAGAGCGAGTGGTACCAGGCACCGCCCGAGCTGCGGCCCGGCCTCAAGAACCAGCCCCAGGCCAAACCCGCGACGGGCGTCGGCGTACGCCGCCTCGACCACGTCAACTTCCTGGCCGCCGCGGTCGAAGCGAACGCCGGGTTCGTCCAGCGCGTCCTCGGCGCCCGCCCCACCGAGCAGATCGTCCTCGACGAGGGACGCCTGGCCGCCCAGTGGCTGACGTTCACGAACAAGTCGTACGACATCGTCTACACGGAGGACTGGTCCGGCTCCAACGGCCGCCTGCACCACATTGCCTTCGCCACGGACACCCGCGAGGACATCCTGCGCGCCGCTGACCTGTGCCTGGACAACGGCGTGCACATCGAGACCGGCCCGCACAAGCACGCCATCCAGCAGACGTTCTTCCTGTACGTCTACGAGCCGGGCGGCAACCGCATCGAGCTGTGCAACCCGCTCACCCGCCTGGTGCTCGCCCCCGACTGGCCGCTGATCACCTGGACCCAGGCCGAGCGCGCCAAGGGACAGGCGTGGGGCCTGAAGACCATCGAGTCCTTCCACACGCACGGCACGCCTCCGCTCGACTGACGGGCTCGGCCGACGCTCCCACCTGCGGCACGGGCCGTGACCGACGACGGCACGGCCCACCTCGTCCATGAGATTGTTGACAAAAACGTTGACACTCCTGGGAGGGCTCCCTAACGTCGAGCGCACCTCCCCCCTCCCTATGGCGCAGTGACTTCTCCCTCCCTAGGGACTCTCCTGCCGGACGATAGGAAACAACGATGTCTCCGTCCCCCGCCCCTGCCTCCGCCCCGCCCGCTCGCGGCGGCAGACTGGCCGTGCTCGTCGTCGGCCTGTGCTGGCTTGTCGTCTTCTTCGACGGCCTCGACATGTTCGTCTACGGCGCCGAACTGCCCCACATGCTGGAGCACAAGGCCCTCGGACTCGTCCCCGACCAGGCGGGCGACCTCGGCAGCTACGCCACCTTCGGCATGCTCATCGGCGCGCTGTCCGCGGGTACGGTCACCGACTGGATCGGGCGCAAGAAGGTGATCCTCACCTGCACCGCCGTGTTCTCGCTGGCGTCCGCCCTGTGCGCACTCGCCCCCAGCATCGGGGTGTTCGGCCTCGGCCGCTTCATCGCGGGCCTCGGCCTGGGCGGCCTGCTGCCCACCACGATCACGATGGTCTCCGAGTACGCCCCGCGCGGCCGGGGCGCCCTGATCGTCGGCACGCTGATGACCGCGCACCAGGCCGGCGGCATCATGGCGGGCTTCCTGGGCCTGTGGACGAGCGGCCCCGACGGATGGCGCGTCGCCTACTGGGTCTGTGTGATCCCGCTGCTCGTCGGAGTCCCGCTGGTCGCGAGGTTCCTGCCCGAGTCGATGCGCTTCCTGATCGCCAAGGGCCGCGTCGAGGAGGCCCGGGCCCTCGCCGACCGCTACGACGTCGAGCTGCCGGTCGCCGCGACGGAGCGCCCCGCGACCGGGGACCGCTGGAGTGCCGTCGCGTCCCTCTTCCGCGGCAACCTGTGGCGCACCACCGCCCTCTTCTGGCTGGCCTCCTTCTGCGGCCTGCTGCTCGTCTACGGGGTCAGCAACTGGCTGCCGACCATGATGCGCGGCGCGGGCTACGAACTCGGCTCGTCCCTGTCCTTCCTCATCGTCATCAACCTCGGCGGCATCGTGGGCATGCTGGTCGCCGGCCGCTGCGCCGACCGCTACGGCGCCGCCCGCATCGCCACCATCTGGTTCGCCTGCACCGCGGTCGGCGTCTACCTCCTGGGCATCCACATGGCGCTGCCGGTCACCTACACCGTGGTCTTCCTCACCGGCATGTTCCTCTTCAGCGCCCAGGCCATGATCTACGCGACGGTGGCCGGCCGCTCTACCGACGCCGACCGTGCGACGGCGCTGGGCTGGGTGTCGGGCATCGGCCGCTTCGGCGCGGTGTTCGGGCCGTGGCTGGGCGGCCAGTTGGTGGCGAGCGGGTCGGAGGGCTGGGGGTTCACGGCGTTCGCCGTCGCGGCGGTGCTCGCCACGGTGTTCGTCGCGCTGAGCCAGGCGAAGGCCCGCCCGGCTCGTCCGGCGTCTGCCGAGACCCATCCGAAGCATCCGGTGTCCGACAGCCGAGGTTGATACCACCCAGGCCTTGGTCTACCACTCACCACTCGCCTCGGCCTGCTTGCCAGGCTGCCTTGAACCGCTCGGTACCGGGCGGCATTTCCAGCCCTCCGGCGTCACGAGAACGCTGCAGGTACCCGGAGACGCGCTCGGGCGGCGGGGTTCGGGGCCCGTCACGTCGTCCCCTCGAAGAAGGGCGGATTCGCACCTGGGACCATGAGCGGATGTCCGAGGAACCGAACCCGATGTCCAGCCTGTGGCCGCTCGTGCGGTCCGGAGCCACCGACTGGCTGCTGGAGCTGTGCGGCGACGGCCTGACCGGGTTCATGCCTCCGGCGATGCCTGACGCGGTGTGGGTGCTCAACTCCATGTACGAGCACAACCAGGGGTCGAACGAAGTGTCGTACGACGAGCACCACCGGGCACGTCTTGCCGCCGGCAGCACCCAGCCCCGCACTGTCGGAGCCATCGACCTCGATGCTGTGAGCGTCACCACGGGGGGAGGTCTGGGCCGCGCCCGGCATCCCGGCCCTGGCCGACGGCGGCTGCGCTGGGCCGAGCTTGCCCGCCGGACCGGCGACCCGATGGTGCCCGACGGACTGATGCCCTCCCACCGCTGCTTTCCCTCGGCCAAGAAGAAGGGCAGTTGGCCGCTCAGCATGATCCCGCCGACCGAAGGAAGCCTGGACCGTGAGACCTGGAATCAGCTGATCGTCACCCTCAGCCAGTGCGGTCCCGAAGGCCCGGACACCCGCTGCCTGGCCTACTGGAGTCCTCTGTCGCTTGGAGCCACTGACTTCGACAACCTCCACGTGCGTGCGGGTCGGCTCGGCGATGCAGAACTGCTGTACGACCTGTCCGGAGCGGACTTCAGCCCGTCCAACCTCTGGGCCGATGACCGCTCCTGGGTCCTGTGCACCGACTACGACCTGTGGGGCACAAAGATCGCCGGTTCCCCAGCGCTGATCGATGCTTTGCTGAACGACCCTGAAATCGAGGCGGTTCGTCTGCCCTGGGCACACTGATGACGAGCCGCCGTGGCTCCGTTTCCCAGCACCTGGAGCGCGAGTGCGTTCCAGGTGCTACTCGCTGGGGCCGGACGGCTCTCCGCGATCCGGTACGTGCTGGATCCCGAGCCGATAGAACGGATCACCGCGCGGCGCGCGGAACCGGACGAACTCGAAGAACAACTGGCCGACCAGCTGGCGGAGGTACGGGCCGAGCGGGACGAACTTGTCATCGCCGAACGGGTCCTTGAACGGATGACCGGCCAACTCGCCCCGGCACGTGCCTCGACCGGGCCGATGCCCGGACAGAAGGCCGGACGGTCGGGATCACAACTCGTTTCGGCAACTCATGCCCAGAGATGGGACGGGAGAGGAGGGGACGGGAGGGGGCTGGTAGGGGCGGCGGGGGCGAAAAAAGATCGAGCGTACCGACCTGTCACAACCACCGCCCGAGCGGTGTCTTGAGGCCGAACCCCGAAGAGGGGGCACAGTCCAAGCGGAGGAGACACCATGAGCGGCAACACCGAGGTGATCGTGATCGGCGGCGGCTACGCCGGCGTCATGGCGGCCAACCGTCTGACGCAGCGCGCCGATGTCACCGTCACACTGATCAACCCGCGCCCGACCTTCGTCGACCGGATCCGCCTGCACCAGCTCGTGGCCGGTACCCACGAGGCGGTCGCCGAGTACGGCAAGCTCCTGGCCGACAGCGTCCGGCTGGTGGTGGACACCGTGACGCTGATCGACGCGGCCGGGCGCGCCCTGACACTGGCGAGCGGCGACACCGTGGGCTACGACCACCTGGTCTACGCGGTGGGCAGCGGCAGCGCCGACCCGCGTGTACCCGGCGCCGCCGAGTTCGCCTACCCGATCGCCGGCCTGGAGGAGGCGCGGCGGCTGAGGCCGGTCCTCGACGCGGCGCCCGCCTCGGCCCCGGTGACCGTGGTCGGCGCCGGGCCGACCGGCATCGAGACCGCCGCCGAGCTCGCGGAACAGGGCCGCACCGTGACCCTCCTCTGCGGCGGGCTGCTCGGCCCGTCCCTGCATCCGCGGGGGCGCCGCTCGGTGGCCGGGCGGCTCGCCGCACTCGGGGTGAGCGTGCTCGACGGCCCCGACACGAAGGTGACGGAGGTGACCCGTGACGCCGTACGGCTCGCCGGTGGCTGTGAGCTGCCGAGCACGGTGACGATCTGGACCGCCGGATTCGGGGTGCCCGACCTGGCCGCGCGCAGCGGTCTGCGCACCGATGCCCTGGGCCGCCTGCTCACCGACGAGACGCTGACGAGCGTCGACGACGAGCACATCGTCGCGGCCGGGGACTCGGCGGCCCCGTCGGGCCTGCCGTTCCGGATGAGCTGCCAGGCAGCGGTCCAACTGGGCCCGCAGGCCGCCGAGACGGTGCTGAGCCGGATCGCCGGTGAGCGGCCCGCGTCCATCGATGTGGGGTTCGTCGGCACGTGCATCAGCCTGGGTCGTGGCGCGGGCGTCTTTCAGCTCATGGGCAGGGACGACACCGCCAAGAGGTACTACGTCGGTGGCCGAGCGGGCGCGAAGATCAAGGAGCTCATCTGCCGGAGCATCCCCTGGCAGCTGTCGTACGAGGCACGCAAGCCAGGTGCGCGCACCTGGTGGTCCAAGGACGCCAGGCGCAGGCAGCTGCTCCAGGCCGGACCC
This sequence comes from Streptomyces sp. SID12488, assembly GCF_010548275.1. GTDB lineage: Bacteria > Actinomycetota > Actinomycetes > Streptomycetales > Streptomycetaceae > Streptomyces. Next base: position 47,911 of record NZ_JAAGLT010000039.1, on the reverse strand, counting down.
GACCAGCAACGGACCACCGCCGAGCGGGCAGCCTGAGACAGCCCGGCGTGCCACGGCGGAGCGCCGGGCAGTGTCCCCCTGCCGATCGAACGACTGTCGACGAAGACGAAGAGGACCATGCTGTGGAAGCAAGCCTGAGAACCGTCGGCGACCAGGGCCGCCGCCCGCGCCGCACAGAGGCCGGAACATGAGCGAGGACACCACCGCCCCGGAACCGGAGCCGGCCACCGACCTGGCCACCGACCCGGCGACCGAGACCTTCGTCGCCCACCGCAACCTGCTCTTCACCGTCGCCTACGAGATGCTCGGCTCGGCGGCCGACGCCGAGGACGTCCTCCAGGAGACATGGCTGCGCTGGGTCAAGGTCGACCTGACACAGGTCCGCGAGCAGCGCGCCTATCTGGTCAGGATCACGACCCGGCAGGCCCTCAACCGGCTGCGCACGATGAGCCGCCGCAAGGAGGCGTACGTCGGTCAGTGGCTGCCCGAGCCGCTGCTCACCGCGCCCGACGTGGCCGAGGACGTCGAACTCGCCGAGAGCGTCTCGATGGCCCTGATGCTCGTCCTCGAAACCCTCTCGCCGACCGAACGCGCCGTGTTCGTCCTGCGCGAGGTGTTCGACACGGGCTACGAGGAGATCGCCGCCGCCGTCGACAAGAGCCCCGCGGCCGTCCGCCAGATCGCCCACCGCGCCCGGCGGCACGTCGACGCCCGGCGCCCCCGACAGACGGTCTCCCCGGATGTGGGCCGGGCCGTCCTGGAATCGTTCCAGCGCGTACTGGAAACCGGGGACCCGCAGATCCTCCTCGACGTGCTCGCCCCGGACGTCGTCCTGGTGAGCGACGGCGGCGGCATCAAGCAGGCAGCGCTGCGGCCGATCAACGGCGCCGACAAGGTGGTCCGCTTCCTGTTCGGCACCGCGGGCAAGAACAAGGGCCCGATCGCCTTCACCCCCACCATGGTCAACGGCGGCCTGGCAGTCGCCGTACACCTGGGCGGCGAGCTCGACGGCATCATGGCGATGCGCGTCGAGAACGACCTCGTCACCGGTCTCTACTACGTCCGCAACCCCGAGAAACTGACCCGGGCCGAAACGGAGACCCCGCTCACCCTGCGATGAGGGGGAGCGGCCCACGGGGGCGTCAGGCGTCCGCCGTGGCCCGCCGTACGTGCTGGGCGATGAAGGCGTAGATCTCCCGGCCCTTCTCGTCGTCGCCCAGGTCGTAGGCGTGATCGACCCCTGCCACGTCATGGTGCTCGACCAGCGAGCCCACCTGCCGCAGCCGCTCGGCATAACGCGCGCCCTCGGCCCGGAGACGGTCGTGGGCGGCCGTGACGATCAGGGCGGGTGCGATGCCCTTGAGGTCCGCGGTCTCCTTCGGGTGGGCGGGGGAGACGAGGCGGTCGCTGCGCTCGCGCGGGTCCGGGACGTACGCGCTGTCGAACACCTCGCCCATCCAGGGGCGCAGCATCGGCTTGGCGATCGCCGCCCGTTTGTCCTTCGCGGCGGTCGCCAGGTCGAGCGGCGCGTAGTGCAGGACCTGCAGCGCGATGGAGGGGCCGCCCTCCTCCAGGGCCTGACGGGCCACGGCCGCCGCGAGACCACCGCCGGCGCTCTGCCCGCCCACGGTGAGCCGGGTGCCGTCCCAGCCGTTCTCGGCGCCGTTCTCGGCGATCCACCGGACCACCTCGTACGACTGCCGGGGCGGGGCCGGGAACGGGTGCTGCGGGGCGACGACGTAGTCGACGTTGACGACCACCACGCCCGCCAGCGCGGCGACGGCACGGCAGAAGGCGTCGTCCGTCTCCGTCACCGGCATGATGAATCCGCCGCCGTGGAAGTTGACGTGGACCGGCGGGGCCGGGTCCTCGGTCGCGGGCCGGTAGACCACGACCCTCGCCGGGGCGATCGCGGTCGGAACCGTCAACTCGCTTGTGGCACGCGGGAATTCCGGAAGGCGGGCGTGGGACGCGGCGGCGGAACCCCGGCCGCTGGGCCGTCGGTCCGCCAGCATGACGAGACGCTGCATCGTCTTGGCGATGAGGGAGGCCACCGCAGGCCTGGCGAGGAGGGACACGCGGTTCCGTTCGGTCGGGCAATTGCCAGGAATCCTGTCGATCGACAGGATGACATTAAACACGACCGATCGGTACAGCGGAAGCGGCTAAGCCTTGTACGCGACCCCTCCGTACACGTCCGTCGGCTCCGGCGAGGTGCCTGGCTCCGGGCGCCACAGGGGGCAGGAGACGATGCCCGGATCCACCAGATCCAGGCCCTCGTAAAGCGCGGAGAGCTTGTCGGGGCTGCGCAGTACGTACGGGACCGCGCCCGTGTCGTCGTACCCCTCCTGGGCGCGCTTGAGCTCCTCGTCGGTGTCCGTGCTGTCGTAGTGCACGAAGTGGCTGCCCGGGGGCAGGGCCGCCTGGAGGCGGCGCGTGATCGACTTGGCCTCCTCCCAGTCGTGGATGTGGCCGAGGATGCCCATGAGCATCAGCGCCACCGGCTTGCCGAAGTCCAGGAACCGGCCCGCGGTCTCGATGATCTTCTCGGGTTCCCGCAGATCCGCGTCCACGTAGTCCGTGGTGCCCTCGGGGGTGCTGGTGAGCAGGGCCTGGGCGTGCCGCAGGACGAGCGGGTCGTTGTCGACGTAGACGATGCGCGACTCGGGGGCCACCTTCTGGGCGACCTGGTGCGTGTTGTCGTACGTCGGCAGGCCGGTGCCGATGTCGAGGAACTGGCGGACACCTCGCTCGCGGGCCAGGAAGGTGACGGCGCGGATGAGATAGGTGCGCGAGGCCCGGGCCATCGTCTCGATGTTGGGGGCGATCTCGCGGTACTCGTCGCCCGCCGCGCGGTCGACCTCGTAGTTGTCCTTGCCGCCCATCCAGTAGTTCCAGATGCGGGCGGAGTGCGGCACCGTCGTGTCGATCTTGGACAGTGCTTCCTGGTCGGGGGTGGACCGGTCGTCTGTCATCGGAGTTCTCCTGACTTGCCTCGCGCGGACTTCGCCAACCTATCGGCAACTGCCGGTTCGGTTGCCGGAGTTGGGACTAGTGGGGCGCAGGTGAACGGATGCGGCGGGTCCGGCCGGCGACCAGGTGGGTCGTGGCGGAGGTGACGTTCACGCTCACCACGGGAACGTGCTGGGCGAGGGTCCGGAACACCCGCGCGTAGGCGTGGCTGGCGGCAGCGGTCTCCGATCCGTCGTCGCCGTGCCGACCGTCCGGCTCGTCGCCGTGCTCGACCACGTGCTCACAGGCGGTGAGGTGGAGCATGGCGCCCTCGCGTTCCGCGACGGCCTCGGCGAAGTCGAGCGCCTGGATCCAGGTCACCCGGGACCGTCCGCGACGCAACGGCCCGTACACGAGTTCCCCGATGACGCCGCCGTCGATGACGAGCCGGCCCGGCTCGTCCAGCAGGTCGCGGTACGGCCGAGCGGGATCGAGATGGTCCAGCCCGCCCGGCGGTTGCCGTAACGGGAAGCCGAGCAGGGCCAGTTCGGAGAACAGCCGGGCGCGGTGAACGCCCTCGTGGCCCTCGACGACCAGGGTCCGGTAGGGGGTGACGGCCTCCGCCACGACCGACGTGGTCTGCGGAAGGCTCATCGCGTGGGCACCCCCGTCCTGGGGGAGCGGCACGGCGGAGGGGTGCCGGCACGTCCGGGCGGCATGGCTCGATCCGGGGCGCGAGGCGGCGTACGCATGCCGCTCCCTTCGGACTTCACAGAGTGGTGCGTGCGGAGTGGTGGTGCGCGCGGTGGGGCGTCAGGCGATCAGGAAGTCGGCCTGGCCGGACTTGGCGCCCTCCAGGAACGCCACCATCTCGTCCCGGGAGTAGACCAGCGCGGGCCCGTCCGGGTCCTTGGACTGCCGGAACGCGACACTGCCGTCGGGCAGTCGCTTGGTCTCGACGCAGCTTCCGCCGTTGGTGCCGCTCCAGGGCTTGTGCCAGCCCTCGGAGCCGAGTTCGGACGCGGGCATGCCGCTGTGGATGGGGTCGTCGGTTGCCATGGTTCACAACTCCTTACGCAGTGCTGCCAGGATCTCCCTGGTGCGAGCGACCGGCTCCGCCTGAACGGACATCCGGTCCAGTACCTCCAGGTACGTCACGACGTCGGCGGGCTGGTCGAAGTACTGCGCGCCGGCGAGGCTCTCCGTGTAGACGACGTCGGGCAGTTCGGAGAAGCCGAAGCGGAAGTAGTGGAAGGGACCGAAGGCTCCCGGATGCGGACCCGCGGCGAACCGCATGATCTGTAGCCGGACCTTCGGGTACTCCGACACCTCACCGAGACGGTCGATCTGAGCCCGCATCACCTCGGCCCCGCCCACGGGCCTGCGCAGCACGGTCTCGTCCAGTACGGCCCAGACGGCGGGCGCCTCGGGCTTGTCGAGCAGGTCCTGACGCCTCAGCCGCAGGGCGACCCGGCGCCGGATGTCCTCGGTGCTCTCGTTGGGGAAGCCGATGCGCAGCAGCGCGACGGCGTACTCCTCGGTCTGCAACAGGCCGGGGACGTAGTGGGGTTCGTACAGCCGGATGACGCTGGCTTCGCTCTCCAGGCTCACGTAGGCGCTGAACCAGTCCGGCAGCACATCGCGGTACGAGTACCACCAGCCCGGCTGGTTGGCCTCCCGGGCGAGGTGGACGAAGTCCTCGATCTCCTTGGCCAGGACCCCGTAGGTGCGCAGCAACTCCTTGACGTAGGGGATGCGGAGGCCGACCTCGGCCTTTTCCATCCGACGGACCGTCAACGGCGTGACCTCGATGGCCCGTGCGGCGTCCTCGAACGACACCCCGGCCCGCTCCCGCAAATGCCTCAGACGCTTGCCGAGGACCATCCGAAGGACGGTGGGGGCACTTCCGCCTGAGCGGTTGTCGCTCACGTGGGACCTCCGGGGACCGCCGTCACAGCGGGCAGTGTGTCACGTCCTCGGTTGACACCGACAGGTCTTTGCACTTCATTCTGAAATTATCAGAACGAAGGTTGCGAGCTGTGCCTGTCGGTCACCATAGTGACTGAGTGACCTGCCGCACATCGCGCGGTGCGTCACCCCACGCCGACGTGATGCGAGACCTGGATGGCCGCCGTGAGGAACGGACAACCGAGAAGCCCGGCAGGGGCGCGGGGAGCCGAGCGTGCGGGAGTTCGACCGCGGGTCGCGACCGGTGCCGGCAGTGGCGGCACAACCGGCGCATGCGCCACTACGCGTATGCAACCGCACAACCCCCGCACTCCCTGGCCCGACGGACTCCCGGTGCTGTTGTCTTCGACAACAGCACCGGCGCAAACGGAAGAAGCCCCGATGGCGGCACTCGCGGCACTCGCAGCACCTACGGCGTCCCCGCCCTCGTAAGGGTGTGAAGGTCATCCGGGGCAGGAGAACGGTATGAGGAGCGCACCGCCCATGCAGACCGCACGAGGCTCGGCAGCCGAACCGAAACAGGCAGCCCTGGCCGCCGAACTGGTGCGCCGGGCCGAGGAGGACCAGCGGCTGACCCGGCTGGCCCGCGAGACGCCCACGGCGCTCAACCGGCATTTCGTCACCCGGTGCCGTGGTGCCAACGCCGACGCCCTGAGGTCGGTCGTGGCCCGGCGCGGCTGGCCCGAGGCCGGTCAGGTCGGCGAGCCCGCCTCGACGGCGGCCCTGATGATCCTGCTGCACACCGCCGATCTCGGCTTCCAGCTCACCTGTCGCGATCTGATCGCGGAAGCCGTGGCGGACGGCGGCTGTCCGGCAGTGCACCACGCCTACATCGCCGACCACTGCGCGGTCGAGCTGGGCCAGCCCCAGTTCTACGGCACCCGTATCGACGCCGGCACCCTCTGCCCCTACCCGATCCGCCACCCCGAGACGGTCGAGGAGCGCCGTGCGGACGTGGGTCTGGCCCCGCTGGCGGAACATCTGCCCGCGTTGCGGCATGTCGTGAGCGGAAAACCGGACAGCGGGTGTCCGGTATCAGCGACACCCTGGGCGTGACACCGGTTCCCGAGCCGGGCCGGCCGGGATCGCGCTCACGCACGGAGGAGACACGGACATGCCGAGTACGACGGACGGTTCCCTGGACAGGCAGCGGCGGGAAGGGGCTCAGGGCGGGAAACTGGCGGGCAGGGTCGCACTGGTCGCCGGGGCGACCCGTGGGGCCGGCCGCGGAATCGCGGTCGAACTCGGGGCCGCCGGCGCCACCGTCTACGTGACCGGCCGCAGCACCCGGCAGCAGCGCTCCGAGTACGACCGGCCGGAGACCATCGAGGACACCGCCGACCTGGTCACCGCGGCGGGCGGCCACGGCATCGCCGTACCCACCGACCACCTCGACCCGGTGCGGGTGAAGGCGCTGGTGGACCGGGTCGCCGAGGAACACGGCCGCCTCGACGTCCTGGTCAACGACGTCTGGGGCGGCGAGAACCTCTTCGAGTGGGAGAGCCCGGTGTGGGAGCACGACCTCGACAACGGCCTGCGGCTGCTGCGGCTGGCCGTCGAGACCCACGCGATCACCAGCCACCACGCCCTGCCCCTGCTGCTGCGCAACCCCGGTGGCCTGGTCGTCGAGATGACCGACGGCACCGCCGACTACAACCGCGACAACTACCGGCTCTCCTTCTTCTACGACCTCGCCAAGTCGTCCGTCCTGCGCATGGGCTTCGCCCTCGGCCGTGAACTCGGCCCGCGCGGCGCCACCGCCGTGGCGCTGACCCCCGGCTGGCTGCGCTCCGAGATGATGCTCGACAACTTCGGCGTCCGCGAGGAGAACTGGCGGGACGCCCTGGAACGCTTCCCGCACTTCGCCATCTCGGAGACCCCGCGCTACGTGGGCCGCGCCGTGACGGCCCTGGCGGCCGACCCCGACGTGGCCCGCTGGAACGGCGGGTCCTTCTCCAGCGGCGGACTTGCCCAGGTCTACGGCTTCACCGACCTCGACGGCAGCCGTCCGGACGCCTGGCGCTACATGGTCGAGGTCCAGGACGCGGGAAAACCGGCTGACGCGGCCGGATACCGCTAGAGCGGTGGCAGAGCCATCGCCACCACCGCGGGATCGCCCAGCAGAAGCAGGGCTTCCCCGTACGGGTCCCGGGCGACGGTGGCCTCGGTGATGAACGGTGCCGCCTCCTCGGGCGTCAGAGGAGGCGGATGCGGGTCGTTGCGAGACTGGGCGCGACCCGGTACGTCAGCGTGACCGACTTCTTGAGCGCCCGCGCGTAGTCCGTGTACACCGCGAGCCGCCGCTCCTCCCAACGCGCCTCCCGCTCCCGCCGGAAGCGGACGCGTTCCCCTCGTGCGACGGCCCGGTAGGAGCCGAGGGCGCCGATGACGACACCTGTGAGAGCGGGGAGTTGCTGAATGAACGCGGACATGTGCGCACGTTGTCCGCCCAGTTGATCGCCGGGACAGTACGGTCGGTCCGAGACGTGACATGACACGACGCTTCGACGGGCAGAGGGCGGGCAGGAGACGGGGGCGGTGACGACGTGGGCCGGCCACGGGAATGTCACCGTTTCGTCCCGGCTCGGGTGGCTCTACAACCGATCACCCGGAACGTCTGTCTAGCAGTGCAGAGAACGTTCATGACAACCCGCACACAGCACGTATGAGAGAGGTACCGACATGGGGGACGTACGCAGACGAGGGGCCGTCGCGCTCGGGGTCGCAGGACTGGTGGCGCCGCTCACGATCGTGCTCGGCACCGCCCCGGCGCAGGCCGCGAGCTGTACGACGCAGACCGGCCCGTACCAGAAGAAGGTCGAGAAGTTCCTCGGGCGGCCCGTCGACGGGGTGCAGTCCACCGGTGACTGCAAGGCCATCCAGGGCTTCCAGAAGAAGCACGGCATCACCCCCAGCGCGGGCTACGCGGGTTCCGTCACCTGGGGTGTGATGGACCTGATGCAGAAGCAGAAGGCCGTCGGCAACAAGCCCAACAAGGAAGGCAAGTGCCCTACCAACAAGGGCCGCATAGCCTGCGTCAACCTCACGCTCCAGCTGAGCTGGATCCAGGACGGCAGCCGTCTCGTCTACGGCCCGGTGCCGGTCCGCACCGGCCGCGACCACTACGAGACCCGCACCGGACTGACGAAGATCTACTGGCGGGACATCGACCACGTCTCGAACATCTACAACGTCCCGATGCCCTACAGCCAGTTCTTCGACGGCGGGCAGGCCTTCCACTCGGTCGGCCTCAGCATGTGGAACCCGCCCGGCTCGCACGGCTGCGTCAACATGACGAAGACGACCGCCAAGAAGTACTGGTCGCTGCTGAAGAACGGCGACGACGTCTTCGTGTACGGGCGCAAGCCGGGCACCTGAGGCACCCGGCCGGCCGTCTCTCGCCCTGTGCCCCGCTCACGCCTCGGGCGCGTCCCCGAAGTCGGGGATCGGCAGCCTCGCCCCGCCCTGCCGCGCCGAGTCGTGGGCCACGATGCCCGGCAGGGTGTAGCGGGCGGCCACCCACGCGTTCACCGACGGCAGAGTGCGGGTGTTGACCGCGGTCACGAAGTCGTCCACCAGGAAGTGGTGGCTGCCCTCGTGGCCGTTGTGCAATTCGTCGAACTCCCTCGGCAGGCGCGAGCGGTCGTGCACCGGAGCCGAGCCGGACGTGAACGCGGCCCGCAGGTCCGGTGCGATGTGCTGGAGTGACGGATCGTCAGAAGCCATGGTGGGCTTGGGTTCCAGCAGCTCGCTGATGTCCGTTACCCCCTTCTTGTCCTGCCAGAAGGCCACCGTGGCGAGCTGTTCCATGCTCGCGTCCGTACCGAAGAACCGGAACCGCGACTCCCGGATCTGCGAGGGGTAGCCGACCCGGCGGAACTCGTTCGTACGGAACGAACCGCCGCCCGCGACCTCGAACAGTGCGCTCGCGTTGGAGTAGTCGTTGCCGAACTGGCTGACCTCCTTGTCGAACACGCCGTCGCCGCGCTCGTCGCGCACCCCGATCGCCGACACGCTCACCGCGTGCGTCTGCCAGGCGCCGAGCACGCCGCCCACGGAGTGTGTCGGGTACAGGAGCGGGGGATAGCTGGCGGTCGCCTTCCAGTTCTCGCCGCCGCTGTACTGGTAGGCCTCGTAGAACCCGAGGTCCATGTCGTGCACGTAGTCGCCCTCGGCGTAGAAGAGTCTGCCGAAGGCGCCCTCCGCGATCTGGTTGCGGGCGTGGACGGTCGCCGGGTTGTACTGACTGGTCTCACCCATCATGTAGGTGAGCCCGGTCGCGCGTACGGCGTCGATGATCGCGCCGATCTCCTCCGCCGTGACCGCCATCGGCACCGCCGAGTACACGTGCTTGCCGGCGCCGAGGCCCTGGAGGACCAGCGGGCCGTGCGTCCACCGCTGGGTGAAGATCGCCACCGCGTCGACCGCAGGCGATTCCAGCATCGCCTCGTACGAGGGGAACGTGCCCGACAGGCCTTCCGCCGCGGCCAGTTGCTCCGCGCGCTCCGGCAGGAGGTCGGTCACATACACCTCGTCGACGCCCGGATGGGCGAGGAAAAGCTTGGCGAACTGGCCGGAGAACTGCCCGGCGCCCACGATGCCGAGGGAGAACGTCATGTTGTGCGTGCCCTTCTTCTGTTTCCTTGGTTGCTCGACCGGTGACTTGAGTTCGTCACTGGTCGAGGATCAGGTTGATCTGGCTGTTGGTCCGGTCGAGGCTGGTCACGGACCTGCCGTTGCCGAAGATGTCCTGCATGGCCGGGTGCATCAACGCGTACACGTCCGCCGCGTAGTTGGTGATCGGGTAGGAGAAGGTGGCGAACTCCTTCCCGCCTGCCTTCTCGTCGGCGACCGGCGTGGTGAACGCCGAGACGTCGATGCCCTTTTTCTTGTACGCGGCCACCGCGGCCTTCGTGCCGTCGGGCGTGGCCGGGAAGACGATCCCGTAACTCCCCACCTTCTGCTGGCACTTGGGGGACGCCAGGTAGGCGACCCACTTCTTGGCGCCCGGCATGTTGTGGGCGTCCTTGGTGATGGAGTCGGCGAGGCCGTTCATCATCGTCGCCCGCTTGCCCGTCGGGCCGGCCGGAGTGACGGCGGTGGCCATGTCCAGGTCCTTGAAGCCGGCGTACGACGAGATCATCCAGGCGCCGTCGAACGCCGCCGCCGCCTTGCCGGACGAGATCTGGGTGTTGGCCTGGTTGGACTGGGAGTTGTAGTCCGTGAAGGGGACCATGTAGCCCTTCTTCGCCAGGCCGAAGTACCACTTGATCACCGACTGGAAGGTGGCGCTGTCGTACTGGTACTCGGTGCCCCAGCGCTTCTCGTTCGTGTAGGTCCAGCCGGCGGAGGCGGCGAAGGTGCTCCACTGGGTCTGGCCGTCGCCGTCGCCGCCGCCGTTGGTGGCGAGGCCGTACACCTTGACGTTGTTCTTGTCGAAGCCGGCCTCGTCGCCCCGCTTGCCGTTCTTGTCGACGGTGAGATGCGCGATCGCCTTCTCGAAGGTGCCGCCGTCCTTCGGGTTCCAGGAGAGGCCGTTCAGCTGCGCGGCCGTGAGACCTGCGGCTTTCGTCAGTTTCCGGTTGTAGAAGAGGGCGACGGTGTCCCAGTCCTTGGGGGCGCCGTAGCGGTGGCCGTCCTGGCCCATCCAGTTGGCGGCGAGGCCGGGCTGGTAGGCGGAGTCGTCGATGCCGAGGTCGTCGAGCGGTGCGAGGACCTTCAGGTCGGCGAACTGGCCGAACTTCTGGATGTGGTCGGTGAACACGTCCGGCTGGGTGCCCGCGATGAAGCTCGCGGTGAGTTTGGTCCAGTAGTCGTCCCAGCCCAACTGCGTGATCTTCACCTTCAGTCCGGGGTTCTCCCGCTCGAAGTCCTTCGCGCAGGCCTCGTAGGCGGGTTGCTGGTTGGCGTCCCACAGCCAGTAGGTCACCGTGTCCGACGACGAGCCGGCCGCTCCGCCCTGCGCGCAACCGGTCACGAGGGACAGCGCCAGGGCTCCGGTCAGTGCCACGACCGTACGAATTCGCATGTCCGTCCTCTCAGTGGATCGGTTGGTCAGGTGGCCGGTCGGCGCGGTCACTTGATGCCCGTGAAGCCGACGGAACTCACGATGCGGCGCGCGAAGCACCCGAACAGGACGAGCATCGGCAGCGCCGCGATCAGCGTCGCCGCCATCAGCCCCGACCAGTCGACGCCCGTCTGCGGGGTCTGTGCCCGGAAGATCGCCAGCGCCACCGTGAGCACGCGCGAACTGTCGCTGTACGACACCATCAGGGGCCAGAAGTAGTCGTTCCAGGCGGTGATGTACGTCAGGATCGCGAGCGTGATGACCGGCGTGGACGCCATCGGCAGCAGTACCCGGAAGAAGACACGGACCTTGCCGGCGCCGTCCAGGAGGGCTGCCTCCTCGACCTCCCGGGGGATGTTCATGAAGAACTGGCGCAGGAAGAACACCGCGAACGGCGTCATGAACATCGTCGGCAGCGCGATCCCCAACAGGTTGTCCACCAGGCCGAGTTGCTTGATCAGGACGAAGTTCGGCAGGAGGGTGAAGATCGCCGGGACCATCAGGCCCGCCAGGAACAGCCCGAAGACCGTGTCCCGGCCGCGCCAGCGCAGCCGGGCGAAGGCGTACGCGGCCATCGCCGAGAAGAAGATCTGGCAGCCGGTGACCAGGGTCGACACGACGACCGAGTTGAGGAGGTAGCGCCAGAAGTCCAGGCCGCCACCCGCGCCGCCCTGCGCTATCGCCTCCTTGGTGGACTGCAGACCGAGCGCCCGCTCGAAACCGCCGGTCGTCGGATGCACCGGCAGGGGGTTCGTGGGGTCGGCTGCGAGGCCCGCGTTGGTGGACAGCGCGGTGCGCAGGATCCAGTAGAAGGGCAGCAGGGTGAACAGTACGATCACGGCCATCACCGCCCAGGCGGCGATCCGCCCGGGGGAGGGTGTGCGCCGCAGCGGTCGTACGGCAGCCTTGGTGGGTGTCGGGGTCGGTGCTGGTGCCGGTGTCGTCAGGGTTGTCATGGTGTGCGTCTCCCGGTCAGCCGAGGTCGGTGTGGCCGGCCCGGGTGAGCCGGTACTGGAGGAAGGTGATCGCGCTCAGCACGACCAGCAGGGCCACGGACATCGCGGACGCGTAGCCGAACTGGAAGCGGCCGAAGGCGGAGCCGTAGATGTAGAACTGCAGGACGTTGGTGGCGTTCGCCGGACCGCCCGCCGTCGTCACCGCGACGGTGTCGAACACCTGGAACGAGCCGATCACCGTCATGATCAGGACCACCGCCAGGACCGGCCGCAGCAACGGCATGGTGATGCGCCAGAACATCCGCCATTCGCTCGCCCCGTCCACCTTGGCCGCCTCGTACATGTCGGTCGGGATGGCCTGGAGGCCCGCGAAGATCAGCAGCGCGGTGTAGCCGACGTGCCGCCAGACGTTGATCACCGCGATCGTCGGGATCGCCCACGTCTCGTCCGCGAGGAACGGGATCCGGTCGAAGCCGAGGCCCGCGACGATCTCGTTGCCGATACCGAGCTGGGTGTCGAGGATCCAGAGCCAGACGATGCCCGCGACGACGTTCGACATCAGATACGGGGTGAGCACGATCCCACGCAGCACCGCGGACTGGGTGAGCCGCTGGAGCAGCACGGCGATGGCGAGCGCCGACACCGTCTGCACGCCGATGTTGATGGCGACGTACTCGACGGTGACGGTCAACGAGTCCCAGAAGATGGGGTCGTTGACCATCCGGACGTAGTTGTCGAGGCCCACCCACTCGGCCGGGGTCAGCAGGTTGAAGCGGGTGAAACTCAGGTAGACGCCCCGCAGCGTCGGCCAGAGCAGGAACACGAGGAAGCCCAGCATCGCCGGGGCGATGAAGAGCGCCGCGAGCGCGCCGTCACCCCGTGGTCTACGCAGGGGAGGGTTGGTGGAGGCGACGGTCATGGAGAGACTCCCTCGTCTGCTCTTCGGCGGCTCGTCCTCAGAGCACTTACTTTCGAGGTGGAACAATCCATCCGTCAAGATGCGGGCAGACATCTTTTCCTGGCGGGGAATCCGGCCATATGATGACCTTGCCGGGCCACGTTACTTCCATGGCAAAAGAAAAGGTGAGGGGTTCGATCGGCATGACCGCAGTGACCGACGGCTGGCCGCCACTGAGTCCCGGCGAGCGCTCGGTGGCGATCGAGGTGCTCGTCAACGGCCCCCTGTCCCGCGCCGAACTCGCCCGGCGGCTCGACCTCTCCGCCGGCAGCCTCACCCGGCTGACCAAACCGCTGCTCGAATCGGGACTGCTCGTCGAGGTGCCCGACGCCGGCTCCCCGGCCGAGGTGCGCCAGGGGCGCCCCTCGCAGCCGCTCGACGTCGTCGCCGAGTCCCGTGCCTTCCTAGGCTTCAAGATCACCGAGGACATGGTCTACAGCGTCGTCACCACGCTGCGCAGCGTGGTCGTCGCCCGTCTCGACCGGCCCCTCACCAGCCATGACCCGGCCCAGGTGGCCGACCTGGTCGGCGAGATGACCGCCGAACTGACCGCCGCCCACCCCGCCGTGTCAGGCATCGGGATCGGCGTCGGTGGACGCGTCGAGAACCGTTCCGTGGTCGCCGACTCCGTCTTCCTCGACTGGTACGACGTTCCGTTCGCCGAACTCGTCGAGGAGCGCACCGGACTGCGGGTGGTCGTCGAGAACGACGTCACCGCCCTCGTCGAGGCCGAGAGCTGGTTCGGCGCGGGCCGCGGCCTGGACCGCTTCGCGGTCCTCACCATAGGAGCGGGTCTCGGGTACGGCCTGGTCAGCGGCGGTCGGCGCGTGCAGTCGTCCGAGGACGGCCTCGGTATCGGGCGCCGCTGGATCGTCAACCCGAACGGCCCGCTCACCCCCGACGGAGAGCGCGGCAGCGCCATCTCGCTGCTCACCATCCCCAGCATCCGCTACCAGATCCGCGCCGCCACCGGCCACGACATGACGTACGACGAGATCCTCACTCGGGCCGCCGCCGGTGACCCCATGACGGCCCGCGTCGTCGACGAGGCGGCCCGCGCGCTGGGCACCCTGGTCGCCCAGATCGCCAACTTCGCGATGCCCGAGAAGATCCTGCTCGCCGGCGAGGGTGTTGGGCTCGTCGAGGCGGCGGGCGCCGCGGTCGAGGAGAGCATCCGCGCCAACCGGCATCCGCTCGCGGACCCGGTCGATCTGGAGACCAAGGTCTCCGACTTCCACGACTGGGCGCGCGGCGCCGCCGTCCTCGCACTTCAGGTGCTGGTACTGGGGGCTGCCGACAGGTGAACGCCGACGTGGAAACGGCAGATAACGGGCGGCGGACGTGATCAGCGACACGGTCGCCAATGCCGGAATAGTCCGTATTAATCTATTTGGTCTTCACTTGGAGCGGCATATGCTTCACAGCATGTCCACCACTCTTCAATCCGCCCCTGATCGCTCGGCAGCCGACGTCAACGAAGAGATCCGGGCTCTCTGGCTCCGGTCGGGCGGGATTCTCAACAGCGAGCAGCGGCTGACCTATCAGCAGCTCGTCGCCGAGTGGGCCGCGGCTTCCCCGCACCCCGGGCGCGAGGCGTAACCACTTCCGTTCGACATTCGGGCAGCAGGGCCGGGGCCGCGCACCGCGCGTCAGCCCCGGCCTCTTGTGTTTCTCAGCGCCACGTGGCCGAGTACGACCTGCGGTAGTCCCTCCGCTCCTGTTCCACCCGGAACCACCGGGTGGCCACCAGGGCGATCAGGCTGCCGCCCACGATCAGCAGTCCGGGACCCACGTTCTTCGGGTCCGCGAGCCGATCCAGGAGCGCGTCCCCCGCGGTGCTGCCCGTCACCGGCGCCACCGAGCCCGGCTGGGCCTCCCCGGGAGCGACGGCGTTCTGTGTGGCGGTCGCGGTCGGCGCCGGAGCCGCCGCCTGACCGGCCTGGCCGATCAGCCGGACGTTGAGCGCGGTCAGCGCCTCGGTCACCGGCTCGAAGAACGTCGTACCGCCGGTCTTGCAGTCGCCGTTGCCGCCCGAGGTGATCCCGAGGGCGATGCCCTCGGAGAACAACGGACCGCCACTGTCGCCGGCCTCCGCGCACACGGTGGTCTCGATCAGACCCGACACCGTGCCCTCCGGGTAGTTGACCGTGGCGTTGAGACCGGTCACCTTCCCGTTGCGCAACCCGGTCGTGCTGCCGCTGCGGAACACCTTCTGGCCGACGGTCGGATCGGCCGCACCCGTGATGCGCACACCCCGGCCATTGCCGATGGCGACGACATCGGCGCCGTCGCCGGCAGAGCCGCCGTTGTACTGCACCAGCGAGTAGTCGTTGATCGGGAAGCTGCTGCTGATCGTCTTGCCGATCTCCGTCGAGCCTCCGGTGTCCGCGAACCACACCGAACCGTTGGGCCCGCAGTGACCGGCAGTGAGGATGAAGTCGGCCGACCCGTTGGTCACGTTGAAGCCCGCCGAGCAGCGCCCGCCAGTCGACAGGATCGGCTGCGCCGCGTTGATACGCGTGGTGAAGGTGCCCCCGCTCCGCTCCATGCGTACGGAGCCGCCGATGCTCTTGGCGACCGCGGACAGCTTGGCCCAGTCGGCGGCCGACACGGTGCTGTCGGCCTGGACGACCACCTCGTTCTTCGTGTAGTCGACCGCCCATGCCGTGCCCGCCACGCGCGGCGCCGAACGCAGCGTCTGCGTCGCCGACTTGAGGTCGTTCATGCTGTGGTCGACGACCTTGGCGCGGGCGCCCGCCTTCTCGACCTCCGCCGCCGCCCCGGCGTCGGTGACCGCGACGACCGGCTTCCCGTCGGCCGCGATCCAGCTGCCGGCCGTCCGGTCGGTGCCGAGTTCGGTGACGAGCTCGCTGCCGGTGGTGCCGGCCGCCTGGGCGGAGCTGAAGGGCAGGTTGACCTGTGGGGGCTCGGTCGCCACAGCCTGGGTGACCATCAATCCGCCGAGGATGACTCCGCCGACGGCCGCCAGCCGTGTCGCTCGCCGGACGATCCGTCGTCGTGCGTGCCTCATCAAATGGCTCCCGAACCCTGAACGCGCGGTGTCGACACCGCGGGGCCCTCCGGTCGTTGAGTGACCCTCACTTCCATACGTGGCGAGAGCGGTTCGTGTTCACCGACTCCAAGATCCCGTTCGGGCCGGTCGGCCGAGGGCGGATCGGGTCAGGCCTTGCGGCCCACTCCGCAGTACATGGCGACCTCCGGCGGCTCGCCCTCACCGGCGCGGAATCCGTCCGGGCGCCAGTGCGAACAGGACACGACTCCCGGCTCCAGGAGGTCCAGACCGTCGAAGAAACGCGCCACCTCACCGGGGCTGCGCTGGGTCAGCCGGGGCGTGCCGTTCGCGTTCCAGTACCGGACCGCCGCGTCCACCTCACCCAGTGCCGGGCCGGTGATGGTGTGCGAGAGCGCGAGATGGCTGCCCGGGGGAAGGGCGTCCAGCAGTCGTCGTACGACACCGTGCGGGTCCTCCTCGTCATCGAGGAAGATGACCACCCCGAGCAGCATCAGGGCGACGGGCCGGGTGAGGTCCAGGGTGCGCGCGGCCTGTTCGAGGATCGCGTCGACGTTGCGCAGGTCCTCGTCGACATGGTCGGTGCGTCCCTCGGGGGTGCTGGTGAGGAGGGCGCGGGCGTGCACCATGACGAGGGGATCGTTGTCCACGTACACGACCCGGGTGTCCGGCGCGATGCGCTGGGCCACCTCGTGGGTGTTGTCGGCGGTCGGCAGTCCGGTCCCGATGTCGAGGAACTGCCGTATCCCGCACTCGGTGACCAGATGACGCACGGCCCGCCCCAGGAAGAGCCGGTCCGCGAGGGCGTACTCACCGATACCCGGGTGCAGTTCACGGATCCGGTCACCGGCCGCGCGGTCGACCTCGTAGTGGTCCCGGCCGCCGAGCCAGTAGTTCCAGATCCGGGCCGTGTGCGGCTGTCGCGAGTTGATCCGTGCGTGCAGCGACGGGGCCGGCGAGTTCTCGGGCACGGGGGCAGCTCCAGGGCACCTGCGGAAAGTGTCAACTGGCAATCTAGACAAGGTTGTTGATGTTGGCGAGGGCTCTGGCGGATCAGTTGTGAGCAGCTCCGAACAGTTGCCCCCGGCTGCGTTCGTCGCCCCACACGGATCCCGTGTTCACGTACGGCCGCAGCAGCGCCGTGAGGGTCGTGTCACCTCGGCCGTTCAGCTCGTGGGAGGCGATGCTGCGGGCGATTCCGGCGAGGAAGTCGGCCAGCTGGACCCGGGTGTCGTCCCGTGCGACGACGAGGCGCAGGCCGCCGATCCGGGCGGTGTCCTTGAGCCACTCGACGCGCTCGTCCGTCAGCATGTTCTGCCGGTCGTGCACCAGCACGACGGTCCGTCCGTCGGCACTCCAGTGGGCGGCCGTTCGCACGATCGCGGGCAGCAGCGGGTTGAGTACGGGTATCAGGGCGGGGGCGGCGAGCAGCCGGGCCCGGTGGTCCGCGGCGCGGGAGCGGGTGCCGCCGAGCAGTTTCAATACGTCCGCCGCCTCCGGGTGCCGGAGCTCTGGTGCCTGTCGGGCCAGGGCGTCCACCGTGCGGAAGAACGCGTCCACGGGTGCCCCGGGGGCGCCGTCGGTGTCGCCGCGCACCCGGAGCAGGGCGTTGGTCGCCGCCAGGAACTCCTTCCACGGCTCGGCCCCGAAGGCGTCGGCGCCCGCACGGCAGAGGGGAAGGGCGCCGGCCGGGTCGCCGAGGAGCAGGTCGAGGACCCGCTCCACCATGAAGAAGGTCTTCTCCGTGAGATGGACGTACGCGCGCCCGTGCAGCGGACCCGAGGGCGCCAGCAGCCACTCGAGGACCGCCCGGTGCTTCTCCCGCAGCAGATGGTTCGCCTTGTACTCCTCGGCGGGCGACCGGATCCGGTCACGGATCTCGCGGATGGCCGCCGCCGCCGACTCCATGGGCACATCCACGCTGGCGTGCGCGAAGACGTCCGTGTTCCCGCCGGTCAGGTTCTCGCCGTCCGACCCCGACTCGTCGCAGGCGATCTCGACTTCCGTGTGCCGCCGGGTCACACCGCGCCTCTCGTACGAACCATGTCTTGACATATAGCCGAAACCGCTCGTTGCGTACAGCGATTATTTGGGCCTGTGAAAGATATTCATGAATATGAAGAGGTGGAGGCTTTGAACTGATCGGATCCGGGGGCGCGGCCGGTACCGGCACCTAGACTCCCGCCCATGGACGACACCAGCACCCTGGACCGGCTCGCTGCGGGCAAGTACCTGCTGATCACCAGCTTCCGCAAGAACGGCACATCCGTCGCCACTCCCGTCTGGGTGGTGCGGGACGGGGACGCGCTCGGCGCCTGGTCGGTGACGGACTCCTGGAAGGTGAAGCGGATCCGCAACCGGGCCGACGTCCTCGTCGGCCCCTGCGACGTCCGCGGCAACCCGACCGGCGAATCGGTGCCCGCCACCGCCGAGATCCTCGACCAGCCCGCGACCGACGTCTACCGGCAGCTCCTCGCCCGCAAGTACGGCGTGATGGGCCGCCTGACCCTGCTCGGCAGCCGAGTGCGGCGCGGCAGGACGGGCACGGTCGGGATCCGGATCACTCTTGTGAACAACTGAAGGTGGGACCGCTGCCCGCGCGGGCAGCGGTCCCACCTTCAGTCATTGACGCACCTCTACGACGCGTCGAGCACGGTGCCCGTGAACTCCGGGCCAGGGATCGGCTCCCCGGTCTCCTCGTCGTAGTCGGTCAGCCGCAGCCGCACCGACTCCTCAGGCTCGGCCACCGTGTCCGCGACCGTCGGCAGGCTCAGGTCGGCGGTCAACTGTCCCGGCGGGACGGCCCCGAACAGGGAGAGACTCTGGACCTCGGACAACGGCCGCTCCGGGAGCGGCGACTGACCGGAGACGTCCGCCAGCCATGCCGGGTCGACGTCCGTGGTGGACAGTGCCGCGCCGCCGGTGACCGGCACCACCTCCAGTGCCGAGTACATCTCGGCGGCGGAGGGCGCCGACAGCGTCGCGCGCCAGATCAGTGGCTGTCCCTCGGTGACCCGGTCCGTGACGGGGGTGATGGTGACCGTGGGCTCGGGATCGTCGTTCTCGATGGTCACCCCACCGCTGTACGAGCCGATGACCGCGCCGCTCACCGCCTTCACGAACACGCTGCGCCAGACGTCGTAGTCGTACAGGGTGTCGCCCTTCACCGTCACCGGCAGGTCGATGCTCTGCTCGCCCGGGCGCACCGTCACCAGTCGGCTCGTCATCGTGTCCGATCCGGGATTCTGGGCGTAGAGCCGAACCGTGCCGCCGCCCTGTCCGGCGATCCGGACCGGCACCCGGTAGGTCCGGGTTCCGGAGTCGCCCTCCTTGACGGTCAGCCGTCCGAGGTCGACGCGCGGCAGCGCGGCCGGGCGCACCGCGGGCGTGCCGGGGCGCCAGCCCCAGGTGTCGATCAGCCAGGCCTGTCCCGCACGGCTGCGCGGAGTCAGCTCCACACTGCGCACCTTGCGCAGGTCGACCCCGGCCCGGGCGGCGGCGGCCAGCGGGACGCGGACCTCCCGCGCCCAGTACGAGGCCGTCCGCGCGCTTCCGGGCAGCCCGTCCACACTGACCCGGCCGAGCGTGGCGCGCTTGCCGGCGGTGTCGGTGACGGACACGTCCAGCTGCGTTCCGGTGCTGTTGGGCGGCACGATGACGCGCAGAGCGAGGGCCTTGGCGCCGCCGAGGGACACCGGTCGCCCGGGGGTGACCCGTACCGCGGTTCCGGGCTGCGACCACTTGAGCGCGACCGCCCGGCGACCCTCCTCCCGCTCCGTCATCCACCACGCGAAGTGCGGGGACTGGCCGGCGTCCGCGGTCAGACACCTGACCGAAGGACGGTCGTCCACCGCCGAGCACAGTCGCCCGCCGCCGCCCTGCACGGTCACCGCGCCGTCCGGCAGGATGCCGGCCGAACGGTTTCCGCCCACCGCGTGCGTGAGGACGCGCGCAGGGTCGGCCGACGGCGCCCGCAGGCCGGAGCCGTCGAGCAGCGGACGTACCCGGTCGTCGCCCGCGACGAACAGCCGGGCCGCCGCCGCGATGTAGGAGGCGCCCGCCCTGTGCTGCTGGTCGGCGGTGAGCCGGGTCCTGGTGCCCACGTCGCACACCGGGTCCCGTCCGTCCGGGTCCGACCAGAAGTCGTCGTCCGCCGGCGCCTGCGCCTGCCCCGGCGTCCACTCCGTGTTGAAGTAGTTGTGGTTGGCGCCGATCACGTAGACCGCGCTGTGCAGGGCGGCGCCGCGGCTGATCCCGCGGGTGCCGTCCACGGCCAACTCGCCCTGGAGATCGGACACATCGCCGTCGCAGCCGGGCAGAATCGTCATCGACGGCACGTCGGCGACCGGGTTCTGCCCGAAGATCGTCGGACCGATGAGGACGGTTCCCCGGATGTTCCAGCGCACCGGGCCGCCGTATCCGTCCTGGTCGGCCGGCGGCCGGTACAGGCTGTCCATCGCGGCGCGGTTGACGCCCTCGCCGCCTCGCGAGTGACCGACCAGCAGTACCCGCGAGAGGTCGGCGGGCGGCGCGGTCCGTACGATCGCCGGTGCCGAGGGCCGGTTCGCCGACCAGCCCGCCCAGCGGGCGAGATGCTGCCGGACGAGGGAGGAGCGGGCCTGGGCGCCGGCGTCCTCGAGCGGTGCGTCCTGGGCGTTGATGCCGTTGGCGGAGATCGACACCGTCACATAGCCCTGGGACGCCAGGAGTTTCTGGTCGCGCAGATAGCCCCGGTAGCTCGGAATCTGCTTCTGGCCGGCCGGGCAGGGCCACGCGCCGGTGGCATCGTCGCTGCCGGGCTTGTAGCAGGTGGCGTGGCGTCCGTGCAGGAACAGGGCGAGCGGCCTGCGGCCGGTCGCCCCGGTCGGGGCGACCACCACGGCCTTCATCTCCACCGGCACGGGCATCCCGGGCAGTTTCACCGAGTCGAGCGTGTACTCGCCCGAGACCGTACGGTACGAGCCCGGCTTGCCGGGGTCGACCGGACTGCCCGGCGCAGGCGCGGGCGGAGCTACCGGGGCGCGACGCTGGTCCGGGAGCGCCGCGAGGCCCGCCGCGTCCAACCGGCGTCCACCGGCGTGTACTTGGAGGTCCTGGAGTGCCTTGGCACCCTTGCGGCCGTCGACCTCACGGGCTTCTTCCAGGGGAAGCCGGAACGTACGGCCGTCCTTCGCGGCCAGGGGCCGGCCGAGCAACCGGTCACCCGCGTAGAACTCGACGCGCGCGTCACCCATCGGTACCGGTCTGCCGGAGTGCCAGACGAGCTGCCGCTCCGCACCGTCACCGGTGAATGTCCAGCCCGGGGGCAGCTGTTCGGCCGTCACCTGCGACCGGGTCGGCTGCTGCGCCTGTGCCCATCCGGGCGATCCCCCCACCACCGCGAGTACCGCGGCAGCGGTGACCCATATTCGCCGCGCACGTAGCAACGGTCTCCTCCTCCTGGCCCTTGCTCAGGAGCCCCGGATTCCCGGCGGCCCCTCTCGCCCCGGAGGACGGGATCACGGACCTGTGGGTTGCCTGTGGAGGAGGATCAATGGCGCTGCTCACTACGGCGGTTGGCGGAGTCGGGAGCGACCTACCTTCGCGGTGAAGGCAGTTGACGTACTGTCAGATCCAGGCGCGGTACGGCTCGTCGAGCAGCTGGAACACCGGCTCGCCGCGCACCGGGTCCTTCGCCGTGGACAGTCGGACCCGGTCCCCGCTGTGGATGCCGGCGGCAGGGCCCATCACCCGGCCGCGTACGACGAAGCCCTCGGCCATCTCGACCAGCGACACGTTGCGCGCGGCCGGCGTGTTCCGGTTGACCACCGTGGCGTGCCGGACCGTGCCCGTGCCCTCGCTGCGCTCCGTACGCAGGTCGCTGCCCGCGCAGACCGGGCAGAGCAGCCGGTGGTACATGGCGCTGCCGCACCAGCCGCAGCGCTGGAACACGAGGGTGTTCGTGTCGGCCGGGGCGTCGAGCAGGCCCGTGGCGGAACCGACGGTCATCGGACGAGTGGCGCCTAGTGAGTGGTACACGGTGTCGTCTCCCTGCGCTCGGCCTGATCCGAAGTGCGCGGTTCGCCGTGCCACCGTGCACGGCCTCAGGGTATGGCACTCAGTGTCACGCGTAAAGGTACTGCGTACCCTCAGTTCTCGCGCTGGGCTGTGAGCACGGACTCGATCTCCTGGACGACCCGCCACATGGGCGCCCCGCGCCGCGAGACGACGACCACCACGTCCTCGGACTCGGACCCAGGTGCGGGTTCGGGCCCGTTCCGGCCGGGAGCCGGGGGTGGTGTGCCGAACGCGGCCTTCACGTAGTCCAGGGCGTGGTCGACCGCCGTGGTCGCGTCGCCGTGTCCGTCCGAGCGCAGCCAGGAGCGAAGCGCGTTGTTGTGGGCCGCGACGACCGACGCCGCGATCACGTCGGCCCGGAGTGTCCCGTCGGGCCGGCCGGCGAAACGCCCGCGCAGATACGCGGCCAGGGCGCGCTCGTACCGCCAGACCACCGACAGCTCGGAGGCCCGCAGCCCGGGGACCTTCTTGGTGAGGCGGTAGCGCTGGACGGAGAAGGCCGGGTTCTCGGCGTACATGAGCAGGACCATGCGGGCGGCGTCGCACACCCGTCGGACCGGTTCCGCGTCCGCGGCGCTTTCGGCCAGGTACGCCGTCATGTCGGCGAGGCACCGCTCGTGGTCGGGGAAGACCACGTCCTCCTTGGAGGGGAAGTAGCGGAAGAACGACCGCCGCCCGACCCCGGCCAGCGCCACGATGTCGTCCACGGTGGTCTGCTCGTAGCCACGCTCCAGGAACAGCTGGAAGGCCGCCGCGACCAGGGCGTCCCGCATGGGCGGTTTGGTCATGGTCGGGAAACTAGCATCAGACCGGGACCGATGGCACTCAGTGCGCTGCGTCCGGGGAACCGAGTGCACTCCGGGTCGTGCCGACGGCTCACGTGAGGGTGACCTCCATAGGCAGCTACTTGATCCCGTTCTTGATCCCGTCGACGAAGTTCGAGCGCACCCGGGGAACGTCCCCCCGTCGGCCGGATGTTCGCGAGGCGCGGGATCAGCTCCTCGAACATGATCCGGATCTCGGTGCGGGCCGGCGGGTCGCCCAGGCGTAGGCGCGGGCTGCCCTTGCCGAAGGTGACGTGGTCGTTGTCCGCGCGGGCGACGTCGAAGTCGTACGGATTGCCGAGGGCCGCCTCGTCACGGTTGCCGGAGGCGATGCCGGGCAGGACGGTTCGGCCGCCCGGTCCGACGGCGCGGGTGTCCGGGCAGGCGAGGGCGTGCGCCTAGGTGTCGGTCCCGACGGCCACGATGTCCCGGCCCCGGCCCACCTGGAGACTTCGTCGAGCGGTCCGGCCTGGGCTGAGGCGGCACCGGACGCCGGACTTCCCGCAACCTCTGCCCGCCGCACTGAACCCGGTGGCATCTGAACGCGTATCACTTCACGGAGCCGACGGCATCGTCGTACGCGGCCCGTGTGAAGTCCGTACGCAGGAGAACGCTGGGAAGGGGAGCAGAGTGTCGACACCGCCCGTACCGGGCCGGCCGGAAGGCCGCAGACCCCTGGAGCCGACGCGCGTGGTGCGTCGTCGCCGCACCGAGGCACTGGCGCAGCTCATGCGGGAGCACGAGGAGGCGATGTCGGGAATCCCGGAGGGCTACGAGTCCGTTCCCCTGCCCCGGCCCGCGCCCCGCCCGGCTCCCGGCGCCGAGGACGCGACGCAGGAGCTGCCCCCCGTGTCCCGCCGTCGGCGCGCCGAACGGACGGAACGCACCGGCGGGGGCTTCGGGTTCGGCCCGAACCTGCGCCGGGCCGCTGTCGTGGTCGCCGTCGGCGCGGCGGCCCTGGTCGGCTTCGGGTCGGCCCTGCTGCTCCCGGGCAGCGCCGAGGGCGACGAGGTCCGGCCGGCGCCCTCGGTCACCCCGGCCGCCACCCCCGTCCCGTCGGCGCCCGTCGCGGCCGACCCGGACGGCCGGGGCACCCTGCGTGAGGGGGCCAGCGGCCCCGAGGTGACGGACCTGCAGGAACGTCTGCTGCGCATCCCGGACGTCTACACCCACGGCGCCACGAGCGGCAGTTACGACACCGCCCTCACCGAGGCCGTGGCCCGCTTCCAGCTCTGGTACGGAATCCGCGGCGACGAGTCGGGTGTCTACGGCGACGACACGCGCAAGGACCTGGAGTCCCGTACGGGGTCCTGAACGCCCTGGTGCCGCTCGGCCGCAGCCGTCACCGGGCCGAGCCGACCCGGCGACGGGCTCAGCGGGCGGCGTGGGTGTCGACCAGGGCCTGGGTGACCGCGCGGATGCTGCGGGCGATGTGCTGGAGCTGGAGCACCTCGGCGGCGTACATCTTGATCGTGTGCTCGATGACCGACTCGCTCAGGCCGAGGCCGGGCAGGTCGGCGCGGGCCGTCTGGAGGGCGGTGCGGGCCACGCGGATCTCGTGCTGCACCTGGATGTGCGCGTGGCGGGCCAGCAGGACGGGGTGGCGGATCAGCGTGGGGTAGCCCGCGTAGCGCGTCGGCACCAGCTCGCGCAGCCACTTGACCGCCGAGCGCTCCCAGTCGTAACTGCCGGGAATCTTGACCTGACAGGGCCAGTCCGGGCTGGTCCGTGTGGTCATCGTGGACGTCATGGGCATGGTCATCGCTTCCGGGAGTGCGGCGTCGACAGGGTGGTGCGACGGGATTCAGCGGCCCCGGCCCAGGGGATGGCCGGGGCCGCAACGGGCGTTCGCGCAGGCGACACCCGTCCGGACACCCGCGGCGCCGACGCGGGTAGGAGACGGCGGCAGCGGGTGCGCAGGCGTGGATCGTGCCCGGAGTCCCACCGGGACGCGATCCGTGAGCAGTATTTATATATGCCGTTCGGTTTGCAAGAAGTATGAAAAAATTCATGCACAAAACGGGATGAACACCCATACGACCCATACGACCCGTGCGACGACACAGGCGGCCGATTTAGTCCCGAAGGAAGAACTGGTGCAGGTCGGCGCTCTGCTCGTAGTCCTCCAGGCGCCCCTGGGTCCGTTCCGGATCGGCGTCCGTCATGGCCTGGAGGAGCGCCGCCGACAGCACCACGGGCCCGGCGTACGAGTCGAATACCAGCCGGGAGCCCGTGCCGGTGGCGAAGGTGATGTCGGCCTCGTCGGCCAGCGGGCCGAGTGCCAGGTCGGTGATCAGGGCCACCCGCAGCCCGGCCCGCCGGGCGACCCGCACCGCGGTGAGCGTCTCCTGCGCGTGCCGGGGCATCGAGAAGGCCAGCACCCAGGTGCCCCCCGCCTCCCGTGACTGGAGGAGTGAGTCGTAGGCGACACTGCCGCCCCGGGTCACCAGCCGGACGTCGGGGTGGATACGCCGGGCGGCGTAGGCGAAGTACTCGGCCAGTGACCCGGAGATACGCAGGCCGAGCACGGTCAGCGGAGTCGAGCGCGACAGGCTCCGGCCGACCTCGATCACCCGGTCGGGATCGGCGAAGTCCCGCCGAAGGTTCTCCAGGTTCGCGATCTCGGCGTCCACGGCGGCCTGGAGTTCGTTGCTCCGGTTCTCCTCCGCCGTGCCCGGCGCGTTCGCGAGGGTGCTGAGCGCGATGGCCTGGAGCCTCTCGCGCAACGCGGGGTAGCCGCTGAACCCGACGGCCGCCGCGAACCGGGTCACCGACGGCTGGCTCACGCCCACCCGGTCCGCCAGGTCCGTGATCGACAGGAACGCGGCCTCGGTGATGTGTTCGATCAGGTACTGCGCGATGCGCCGCTGCCCGGGGGAGAGCCGGGGCCCGTCGAACAACTCCCGCAGCCGGGAGGCCGGCGCCGCCTCCACCTCCGGGGCGGTCTTGCCCGAGGTGATCGCGGACGCCTGGGCGCGTGCCTGCTGCGGCGATGGCACCGATGTGCCTCGTTCGTCTCCCACAGCGACTCAACATAGCTCACCGTTCACCTGCGGAAGATCGTGATCGAGTGGCCGACCTCGTCGACCTCGTGGCTGCTGTGGATCAGCCGCGCCAGTCGCCCCCGCGCCTTGGCGACCGACGAGTCCGACACCACCAGCACTCCGCGCACCTTCCGTTCGGGCCGGCCGCGCGGATCGGACGCGTGGATCCCGTAGTACGACGGGACGCCGCTGCCCTTGTAGACCAGCCAGACCCGCTGCCCCGCGTACCGGTGCCGCAGCCGGTCCGCGAGGCGGCCCAGGTCCTGGCCCCAGTCGACGTTGGAGTCGTGCAGCCGCTCGTGCGTCTTCGCCGCCGAGCCGAACGCCTCGTTGGCGTACGGCAGATAGAACGGGAAGGTCCGCAGCGAACTGACCGCCACGAACGCCAACAGCCCCGCCGCGACGACCGGCACCCACCGGCGCCGCAGCGCGAGCACCCCGACCGCCACCACCGCCCCGAACATCGGCACGAAGATGGCGTACCGCACCCCGAAGTCCCGCTGCCCGTCCATGGCCACGGCCAGCAGCACCGCCGTCGGAAGCAGCAAGTAGGGCGCGACAGACCGCAGTTGACGAATCGTCAAGAACGCGACCGTGCCGGCAGCCCACAGCGCCAGCATGCCGAGCGGTGTCTTCACCAGGAGCGCCGCCGGCAGGTAGTACCAGAGGGATCCCTCGTAGTGCCGCCCGAAGAGAAAGCCCTCCCAGTGCGCGTTCTCCAGACCGAACTGAATCCGCAACCCGTCGCGGTAGGCCCCCGGGAAGGGCAGCAGGCCGGCCAGTCGCCCCCGCAGCCCGTGCACGACCGGTACCTCGCCGGGGGACGCCGTCCAGCGCAGCCGCGGATCGACGGCGAGATACGCCGCCCATACGACGGCCACCGCGACCAGCGCCACCAGGGCCGCGCCCGCGACAGCGCGCGCGAGCAGCTTCAGGCGCGCTCCCGGAGCCGTCGTGAGCCGGGCTCGCCACACCGACAGGCCGGCCAGCAGGAGCAACACGGGGACGGCGGCGAGGGTGTTCATCTTGGTGGCCACGGCCGCGCCGAGCGCCGCTCCGGCGAGCGGCAGATACAGGCGGGGCCGCCACCGCGCCCGCCACAGCAGCCACACGGCCGTCAGCACGAACCCGGCCGCCGGTACGTCGAGCGTCGCCAGCGAGCCGTGCGCGACGACGTCCGGCGAGAATGCGTACAGGGTGAGTGCCCCCAACCCGCCCACCACACCGGCGAGTTCACGGCTGAAGGTGAACACCACCAGCCCGAAGAGCAGCGTCAGCGCGATCACCGGCAGCCGCGCCCACAGCATCAGCCGCCAGGGGTCGTTGCCGGACTCGTAGAGCAGATGGCGGCCCACATGGCTCTGGTCACCGTCGTAGGCCCGGTCGAAATGCGGGCCGGCCGCGGCCACCCCGGCGGCGACGATCAGCTTGCCCAGCGGCGGGTGCTCGGGGTTGAGACGCAGGCTGTGCTCGTGGAGATAGACGGCCGCCGTGCCGACGTACACGGGCTCGTCGATGGTGGGCGTCTGTTCCACCGCCGTGGTGACCATCGCCACGGCCATCTGGAGGAGCAGGACGGCCACGGCGAGCGGGACCAGCAGGCGGCGGTGGCGTGCGGGACGGGCGAGCAGTCGGGCGAGCCGGGTCGGGGCCGCCGGTGCGGCGGGAGCGGTACCGGGGAGCAACTTCTCCGGAGCCTCGGAGCCGGGCGGGCTCCCCGCGTCCGGGGGAGTCCTGGGGGCGAGAGCCGTGTGCCGATCGCGCGTCATCGTCCGCCCCGTGCGGTGGCGGGAGTGATCCGGAGCCGGGCCATGGCCCTACTCTCGCATCAGCTCCCGCCCCGCGGCGTGCATTACCGCTTCAGGAGTCGTACCGACAGACCCTTTGCCGTGTAGACGGGTACGGCGCGGATCTTGGTCGAGTTCACCGTGACGCGGTCGAAGTGGCCACGGAGCGCCGAAGCGGTGATGACGGGGACGACGCTGCCCACGGCCGGCGGGTTCTTGGCGTCGAGGGTCAGCGACAGGACGCTTCCCTTCTCCAGGAGCACGCGCCCGGTCACCGTCACGACCTCCTTGCGGCGGTCCTTGCGCAGCGTGACCGCCAGTGTTCCCGACTGCTGGGTGTACGCGCCGTGCAGCTGGACCGGCTCGGTCACCCGCAGCGTTCCGCCCTGCACCCGGACGTCGCCGTGGCCCAGCGCGTGCGACGAGGCCGAGACCAGCGTGCCGGCCTTGAGGACCGTCCCGCCCGTGTAGGTGTTCTGGCCGGTCAGCGTGAGCTTGCCGGTGCCGGTCTTGGTCAGCCCGCCCCGGCCGTCGATGTCGTTGCGCCAGGAGTCGGCCGCACCGAAGCCGTGGGCCGCCGCGTCGAGCTTGACGGTCACGCCGGACTCGAAGGAGCCGTAACCGTCCGCCGCGGCGAACAGGTTGAGCCGGCCCCACTGCTCGAAGCCGTCGAGCAGGACGTAACCGGAGGGCAGCGCGGTCGTGCGCAGCACCGCCCGGCGCTGGTCCGCGGTCAGGTAGGGGAGCCGCGTCTCCAGCAGTACCTCGGCGCCCTTCGGAACGGTCAGCGGCGTCGAGCGGCCCTGCCGGTTCAGGACGTACGTCAGCTTGGGCGTGACCAGGGCGCGGTTCGCGGCCCGGTCGGCGTACTTGTCGTGGGCGTCGGAGTGCGCGTAGGCGAACAGCGTGTCGGCCGTCGTGCCCGTTCTGGCCTGGAAGTACTCGGCGGCCTGCTTGCGCGCGGCGGCCTTGAGCGCCGTGTTCTCCGGCTTGTACAGCACGGCTGCGGCCAGCGCGGTGGCCATGATCCGGCCGCCGATGACGTCGACCGTGGAGTGCATGCCGGACATGATCCGGGTGTGGCTCAGCTCGAAGGCACGGGTCACGATCTCCTGGAAGCGCTCCGGGACCGCGTACGCGTACGCCAGGGCCGCCAGGTGGAAGGCGTTGGTGTGACCGCTGGGGAAACCGCCGTCCTCGGCCGGGACGTCGCTGCGCTGCCGCAGCAGCTGCGTCACGACGACGACGTCGGAGTCGTAGACCGGGTAACCGAGTCCGTCGAGCTGTCCGGTGTCGACGACCTGGCTGTTCTCGTTCATCCGCCACGGCCGCGGGTACTGGAAGCTGAACTTGGCGGGGTTGCTGGAGGTGAAGTCCCCGCGCACGGTGTCGACGAGCTTGGCCACCTGGCCGAGGTCCGAGTCGTACGAGCCGGCGCCCAGCGCGGAGCCCGCGGGCGCGTCGGCCGGAACGGCGTCGTTTATCTTGGCCGCCGGGATGCTGTGGGGGGCCGAGGTGATCGAGGTGACCGCCTTCGCGCCCGAGCGGTACAACTCCGCCAGCGGGCCGAGCCCGTTGATGATGGCGTAGCTCTGGTGCTGGCGGTCGTAGACGAACGCCTCCCTCGCCTGCGCCTCCGTGCGCAGCCCCGTGAGCTGGATGCTGTAACGCATGTTGGCGCGCAGGACCGAGGGCTGCAGGGGTGTGCCCGTGTTCCAGGCGTCACCGGTCTTCCACACCTTGGCGAAGCCACCGAGGGCGCGGATCACCGCGTTGGTCTCGGGCGTCGCGTTGGCGACGATGTTCGTGCTGTAGTCGTCGACGAACGCGAGAGGCGCGGTGGCCGAGTTCGCGTCGGTCGCCACCGCGAGAGGCGATGTGGCGGCCTTCGCGTCGGCCGCGGCCAGCCAGCTGACGGCGGTCGGCGCGGCGAGGAGACCCGCCGACGCGCCGAGGGAGGTACGGAGGAACCCGCGTCTGGCGACTGCGAGTTCGCGGCCACGGGCCGACGAGGTGGCGTGGGGCCCGGCTGCTGACGGCATGCGATGCCTCTCTTGAGTTCTTCGGCCCTGCGGCCGGGTGACGACGTACGGACGGCGGTGCCCCGGGTGCGTATGGGGCAGATGGGGTTTATGCGGCCTGTGTGTTGTGTGTTTCCAGAGGGGGAAGCGCACAGGGCAGGTCGTACGAGCGAAGATCTACGGCCGGGGCATGTACCGATGCCCATGGTCCGGCGACCGCGAGACGGCCACGAACTGTCATACGAGTGAACGAGCCAGCGCTACGGCCCCTTCGACCGGCGGTACCCGCGACGGCCATAGCCGGGCACCGGGGAGGAGTATGGCAAGTGATGCCAACAGAGCGTCTTGCAGGGCTGGTTGAGCGAGCACCGTACCGCCTGAGACCACCACGTCGTCTACGGGGACCCCGCGTCCGGCGAGCCGCACCACGAGCGACGCCAGCGAACGGCCGCCCTCGGCGATCACCTCTCCGGCGATCAGCGAACCACTGGCGGCGGCCTCGAACACCACGGGAGCGTGCCGTCCCCACTCCGTGGAGATATCCATGGCGCTCTCCAACGCCGCGCCCAGCGCGGGTACTTCGCTGACCCCGAACGCGGATATGAGCCCCTCGGCGAGCGGGTCGGGCGCCTGGCCCCGGTCATGGGCGGCCCAGACGGCCCGTGCCGCCTCGCGCACGAGACCCGCGGCCCCTCCTTCGTCGCCGAGTACCGCGCCCCAGCCGCCGACCTGTACGAGAGTGCCGTCGAGGCGCCGGCCCACGGCCACCGAGCCGGTGCCGGCGACCAGCCCGACACCCTTGTCCAGTCCCGCCGCCGGCACCAGCAGTTCGGCGTCGCCGACGATCAGACACGGCACACCGAGACGTTTCTGGAGTACGGAGCGGATCTCCTCGCACTGCCGGGGTGTCTCACAGGCGTGGGCGCCCACGGCCACCGAAGAGGGACGGGCGCCCGTGGGCAGCGCCTCGCCGATCAGCGCGCTCAGCCAGTCGCCGGCGGCCACCGGATCATGTGGCCGCCAGCCGCTGCTCGGGCGGACGTGATCGGCGATCGGATCGTCCCCGGCGCAGGCGCGCAGGTGCGTCTTGGTGCCGCCCACGTCGATGCCCACGACGAGCGGGCGCGGGAATGGGGAGTCCTGCACGGATCCTCTTTCATCGTTGCGCTGTGGCGCGACGGTGGGCGAACCGTGCCTGGAGCAGGGAAAACCTGACGTACGGGAGAGCTGGAGATGAGCTAGGGAAGCCCCGGGACGGGCCTCTGAGCGGACACGGCAGGCGAGCACCGTGACATTCGTTAGGAAGTTAACTAACGAAGTACAGTGCGTGTCAATAGGCATCGCGCACTCGACTGCGGCGATGGCCCGACCGGGCCGGAACGCAGCGGGAAACCGCGATGCCAGGGCATCCCATCGCCGCATCCCACGACATCGAGCTACCGGGGGAGTGCGGCCCTCGACCTTGGGGAGACTGTGGAACACGACGTGGCGAGGGGCCCCCGTCTGACCGAGAGCGCGAGCGCGGTGTTCGCCGTGCTGGCCGGGGCGGGCACGGCCACCCGGCCGCAGCTCGCGAGCCTGGCGGGCCTGTCGAAGCCGACCGTGTCCTCCGCCGTGGCGGAGCTGGAGAGCGCCGGGCTCGCCGCCCACTCGGGCATCGCCTCCGGCGGTACGGGCCGTTCTGCCGCCGTGTACGGACTCGGTCCCGCGGCCGGCTCCGTACTGGCCGTCGACCTCGGCCCCGCCCTGACCAGGGTGCGCGGCTGCGCCCTTGACGGCACCCTGCTCGCCGAGGCCACCGGTTCCCGCGAGGAGGCCGCCGACGTGGTGCGCGAAGCGCTGTCCGCGCTCCCCGCGGACGCTCCGCTGCGCACCATCGTCGTGGCCGTCGGCGACGTCACCGCGCGCGCCGAGGAGGGCACCCTGCGGCCGGCGACCGCCAAGGCGGGACCCGTCTTCGACGCGGTGGCCGTGGCGCTGCCGCCCGGGGTGCCCGTCCATCTGGAGAACAACGTCAACTGCGCCGCGCTCGCCGAACTGCACGAGGGTGCGGCGCGCGGGCGGCACACCTTCGGCTATCTGCGGATCGGTGTCGGTATCGGTCTAGGAATCGTCGTGGGGGGCCATGTACTGGCCGGGGCCAACGGGGCGGCCGGAGAGCTCGCACGGCTGCCCTACCCCTGGGGCGACGCCCTGGAGCCCCGCCACGAGGCACTGGAGGAGTACATCGGCGCCCGTTCGCTGCTGCGCCGGGCGGTCGAGGCCTGGCCGGAATTCGACGGTTCGTGCCCGCGCACGGTCGAACAGCTGTTCTCGCTGGCTGGGCAGGGCGGCGCCATGGCCCGCGCGGTCGTCGACCGGCACGCGGTGGACGTGGGCCGGCTGGCCGCCGCGGTGACCGCCGTGCTGGACCCCGGGCTGCTCGTCCTGGGCGGCAGTACCGGCGCGTTTCCTCAGCTCCTGCCCGGTGTGCGGGCCGAGCTGGAGCGGCTGAGCTGGCCCACCGAAGTGGTCAGCAGTCAGGTCGGCGATCTCGGCACCGTGGTGGGCGCGGCGCGGTTCGCGGTCGCCAGAGGAGTCCAAACCGTGACCGAGGCGGCGCGGGCGAAGCATTGACGGTTTCGGACTCGGTCTGCCAATGTCCGGACAAGCGCTTTCTAGGTCGGCCGGGACGCCGACTTGGGGTGAGCCTCCCGCCCGTACTCGACGTACGGCAACCACACGAGGGCGTGCCCGTGCGGTGACAGCCAGAACGGCTGGGGATCCCACCCCGCGTGGACGACGCGGCCGGGCGAGGCTGCGCCCCCGGAAGGCAACTTTTCCTGCAAACTGCACCCGTGCCGCCTCGATTCGGCGCCGTGCTCTGTCCCCTACCGAAAAAAAGGGATCGAAGATGACCACTGTGGGTGTGCGGCGCTCCCGCCGACTCGGCCGCGGCGGTATGCGCCGCCTGGCTCCCCTCGCTGCCGTTGCCACGGCAGGTGCCCTGCTGCTCTCCGCCTGCGGTGGGGGGTCCGACTCAGGCGGTACGTCCAAGTCGCTGACGTTCTGGATCTCCACGGTTCCGGGGCAGGACGCGGGCTGGAAGAAGATGGTGGCGCAGTACAAGAAGGAAGCCGGCGTCGACGTCAAGCTCGTCAACATCCCCTACGACGGCTACACGGCGAAGCTGCACAACGCCGCGCAGGCGAACTCCCTGCCCGACGTGGCGGCCGTGCCGGCGCTGGACCCGATCTGGTCGAGCAAGCTGGTCGACCTCAAGTCCATCGCCAACAACGCGACCAACAAGATCAACCCCAACTTCCTGGCGAAGGACTCGTCCGGGAAGGTGCTGGCCATCCCCTCGGACGTCACCGCGTCCGGCATGTTCATCAACAAGACGCTCTTCGAGAAGGCCGGCGTCTCCTTCCCGACCTCGCCCGCGAAGACCTGGACCTGGGACGACTTCATCAAGGCGGCGAACGAGGTCCGGGAGAAGACCAAGGCCAAGTACTCCCTGACGTTCGACCAGTCGCCGTCCCGGCTCCGCGCCATGGTCTACGAGATGGGCGGGCAGTACGTCCACGCGGACGACTCCGGCAAGTTCTCGGTGGACGCGGCGACCAAGAAGGCCGTGAACACCTTCGTCGGATGGAACGACGACAAGACCATGCCGAAGTCGGTGTGGACGAGCGGCGCCGACCCGTCGGCCATGTTCCAGAGCGGTGACGTCGTCGCCTACTGGTCCGGAGTGTGGCAGGTTCCCGCCTTCGCGGAGAGCATCAAGAAGTTCGAGTGGGCGAGCGTCCCGACTCCCGCCCAGCCGGTGCAGGCCAGTGACGTCAACAGCGGCGGCCTGACGGTGGGCTTCAACAACAACGCCGACGCGGCCACCGCCGCGACGAAGTTCCTGTCCTGGCTGTACGAGCCGGCCCACTACCAGGCACTGTGCGAGGCGTCCGGGTTCCTGCCGGTCGAGAGCGGTCTGAACCCGAAGTACCCCTTCAAGTCCGAGGCGGCGCAGGCGGCGTACAAGCTGTACAACGAGTCGATCCCGCTCTATGCCCCGATCTCCGGCTACTTCAGTTCCGCGCAGTCGAACTGGGTGCTGAAGGGCAAGACCCTCACCGAGGACCCGACCAAGACGGAGCTCGGCAAGGCGATCAACGGCCAGCAGACGGCCGACAAGGCCCTGGAGAACATCGTGGCCGGCTACAACCAGCAGGTCGGCGGCTGATCGTGGGCCAGCGGGCCGGGCGGCGGGGTCGAGACACCGCCGCCCGGCCCGGGCGGCCACGCAATGCCGGGCTCATGGCGTGAGCCCACCGGAATCCATTCCACCAGCACGGAGTCAGGAAGATGACAAAACGCGCCTCGGCCGTGTCCGCGAGCCCGCCCAGGAGCAGGAGACGCAGTAAGTACACCCTTGCGCCGCTCGTCCTCATCGCGGCCAATGTCGTGCTCTTCTCACTGTTCTTCGTCTGGCCGGCGGTGATCGGGCTCGTCTACTCCTTCACGAACTACACGGGTGTGGGGGCCTTCCAGTACATCGGACTGGACAACTACCACAACCTGTTCGGGGACTCCACCTTCTACGACGCGCTGACCCGGACGCTGCTGTACGCCGTGCTCTTCGTACCGCTGAACTTCGGACTCTCGCTGCTCGCCGCCAACCTGGTGGTGAACAAGCACGCAAAGGGCGCGTCGGTCGCCCGCGTCGTCTTCTTCATCCCATGGCTTCTGTCGCCCATCGTCGTGGGTGTCCTGTGGCGGTGGCTGTTCGGTGAGAACTTCGGACTGGTCAACTACGTCATCGAGCAGTTCGGCGGAAGCGCCGTTCCATGGCAGTCGAACGCGGACCTGTCGTTGATCGTGGTGGTGATGGCGGCATCCTGGGCCTGGACGGGATTCTCGATGCTGCTGTTCATCGCGGCGATCAAGAACGTACCGGTGTCGTACTACGAGGCGGCCTCGCTCGACGGCGCCGGCCCATGGCGCCAGTTCATCAGCATCACGCTGCCGAGCATCGCGCCCACCTCGTTCATCGTCATCCTGCTCAACACGATCAACGCGATGAAGGAATACCCGGTGTTCGTCGCCCTCAACAACGGCGGACCCGGCACATCGAACAACCTGCTCGTCCAGTACATCTACGAGACCGGCTTCAAACGGGGCCAGATCGGCTACGCGAGCGCCGCGTCGTTCGTGCTCATGCTCATCCTGATGGCCGTCGCGATCATCCAGCTGATCGTCAACCGGCGGGTGGAGAACCGATGACAACCACAGACATGCCACGCCCGGTCGACGCCGATCCCAAACGGTCCGTCTCCAAGAAGCGGCTCTACAAGGCGGGTAGTGGCGGGCTCCGGCGGGCGGTGCCCGCGACGACACTGCTGTGGATCATGGCGTGCCTGTACGGGGTGCCGGTGCTCTGGTTCATCCTCAGTTCCTTCAAGCCGGCCGGCGACCTGTTCTCCTATCCGCTGACGCTGGTTCCGCACAACCCCACCCTGTCGGGTTTCAAGGCGGCGTGGGACAGTGCCAACTTCTCCCAGTACTTCATCAACACGGCCCTCGTGTGCGTCGTCACGACGATCCTCACGGTGGGTGTCAGCTGCTGCACGGGGTACGCGCTGGCCAAGTACGACAACAGATGGCTCAAGGCGTTCTTCATCTGCATCCTGGCCACCACGATGCTGCCGGGCGAGGTCATGCTCGCCCCGGAGTTCCTGGTGGTCCGCAACCTGGGCCTCTACAACTCCTTCGCCGGCATCATCCTCCCGGCCGTGCTCACCGCGACCGGATGCTTCATGTTCCGCCAGTTCTTCCTGACGGTTCCCGACGAACTCGTGGAAGCCGCACGCATCGACGGCGCGCGTGAGCTGTCGATCTTCCTGCGGATCATGGTGCCGATCTCCCGGCCCATCATGCTGACCCTCGCCATCCTGTCCTTCCAGTGGCGGTGGAACGACTACATCTGGCCGCTGCTGATGCTCAACGACCCCGACAAGTTCACCGTGCAGATCGGCATCCAGAGCATCGTCGGCGCGCAGAACATCAACTGGTCGGTACTGCTCGGCGCATCGGTCATCTCCATGATCCCGCTGATCCTCGTCTTCCTGGTCTTCCAGCGCTACGTCATGGGCGCCGACATCAACGCCGGACTGAAGGACTGACCGTGCCCACCCCGCTCGACCACGAGTTCGTCCGGTCGGCGGCCCGCGCCGCCGACCGGACGGCCGCCCCGCTGGCGGCCCGCCCCGACGAGGAACCCGCCGGTGTGCCGCACCGTGATCTGGCGCGGCGGGTGAAGACCCTGGTCGCGGCCTACTGTTCCCCGGACTCGGCACTGCACGGCAGCGGGCAGGCCGTCGCCGCCACGATGACCCACCTCCGCGCCCTGCGGGCCGCGCAGACCACCACCGGCCTCTTCGCCGGTGGTGACAACGTGCAGTCACCGCCGGACTCCGCCTTCACCGTCAACGACGTGTGCGACGCGCACGTCCTCGCCGCCGACGCGGGGCCGGAACTGAGTGACGTCACGGCCGCGCTCGCCGAGATCGCCGGCGCCGCCTCCGGCAGTCTCCTGACGGGTGGGGTGCACACCCCGAACCACCGCTGGGAGCTGTGCGCGGCGCTGGCCCGGCTGCACCGGTCGTTCCCGGACGACCGGCTGCTCGACCGCGTCGAGGAGTGGCTCGCCGAGGGCGTCGACATCGACGCGGAGGGCCTGTACTCGGAACGCAGTGCCGTCTACGCGTCCCTCGTGACCAACCCGTCGCTGCTGTTGCTGGCCGAGGTGCTCGGGCGTACCGACCTGCTGGACGCCGTCGAACGCAACCTCACCACGACCCTGGACCTGATCAGGCCGGACGGCATGGTGGAGACCGTCCACTCGCGCCGCCAGGACCAGAAGCTTTCGTTCCCGCTGTGGCCCTACCTGCCGCACTACCGGCTGCTCGCGATCCGCACCGGCCGGGGGGACTTCGCCCGCGCGGCCCGCCTGGCGGCCGCCGACGGCATCGACGACCCCGACATGCTCGCCCAGACCCTCCTCACCCCGGATCTGTGCCGCGCCCTGCCGGCCCCGGACGCGGAGAAGCTCCCGCGCGACCGGTACCTCCCCACCGCACGCCTCGCCGCACACGCCTCGGCCACCGCGCACACCGTGGTGTACGGCGGCTCCGATGTGCCCGAGCACCGGCGCATCCGCTCGGGCCTCGCCTGCAACCCCACCTTCCTGCGCCTGTTCGCCGGCGACGCCGTCCTCGACGCGGTCCGTCTCTCGCGGGGGTTCTTCGACCTGGGCCCGTTCCGCGCCGCCGACATGGAACAGTTCGCCGACAACCGGTACCGGCTCACCGAAACCCTCACAGGCGCCTACTACCAGCCGCTCCCGAAGGACCGGAGGCGCGACGACGGCGCCTACCGTCTGGTGGACGAGGGCCGCTTCTCCGCGGCGATGGCTTTCCCCGACCGCCCTCAGGACGAGGTCTCCCACACGACCCGAGTCGAGGTCGACCTGCGGGAGGACGGGGCCGACCTGCGGATCGACATCAGCGGCCCACCGGTGCCATGGGCCCTCGAACTGACCTTCCGGCCGGGCGGCGAGCCGCAGGGCGCCGTACCGCTCGGCGACGGAAGCTGGTGCCTGACGACCGAGCCGTTGACCTACCGCGTCGGCGACGACGAGATCCGGGTCGAGGCCGCCGTCGAGACGGGCGAACCGCTCGCCGGACCGGACCGGAGCGACGTACTGCGCTACGACCCAGGTCAGGACCACACCGTGGTGGGCGGCACCGATGCGACGACGGGGAACCGCGTCTACCTCGGCGGACTCGGCCCGCACACCCTGACCGTCGCACTGCGCGCCCGCCGCCCCGCACCCGTCGTGTGACTCCGCGACTCCGACGAACCACGCCATGGCAACCCCAGGCACGAAGGGCTGAGGGCATTGCATCTCCCGCACCAGCGAGGGCCGTTGCATGATCTGCCGGACACATCGGCGGACTACGACGCCATCCTGACCGCCGTCGCGGGTGAGGCGCTCACTCGCCTCACCCGCGACGGTAACCTCGAACACCCCGCCACCACCGACGACATCGGCGACACCTCCCTCGGGATCACCTCGCTGCTGGCCTTCGCCTGGCAGCGCGGCAAGGACCCGCGCCTGCCCGAGGCGGTGGCCCGCAGCCTCGCCTTCCACCTCCGGGAGCGGGTCTACACCGAGGACAACCCCGGCTACCCGAACCTGAGGATCCGCAACTCCGGTCTCCCGTACGCCCGTTACGTACTGGAGTCCGGGGCCCACCCCATCGGCGACTGGCCGAGCACGGTGTGGGCGCTGCTCCAGGCGGTGAACGTCCTGGACGCGGCCGAGGGACTCGTCGCCGACGAACAGCGCGCGGAACTGGTCGAGTTGGCGCTCGGCTACTGGCGCTGGCTGACCGAGGCGACCTTCTTCAACCCGCAGGAGGCCGGCAACCAGGCCATCGGCTGCGTCGTGGGCGGACTGATGCTCGCCCCCCATCTCCCCGCGGAAGAGGGGCAGTCGGTACGGTCGCGGGCGATCTCGTTGTACGTCGACAAGATCCGCGCCCACCGGGTACGGGACCGGGGCGCGGCCCTGCCGCCCGAGCACGGCGGCGCCTACGACAACAACTACGGCCCGATCTCCCTCTCCTTCCTCGCCCAGGCGCACCGGGTCAGCGGCGAGGAGATCTTCGCCGAGGACGGCGAGGCCCTGGCCCGCTACATCGACGCCCGCCTGACGAACGGCGGCTATGACAACGGCGGCCCCCGCTACAGCGAACAGCACTCCGCCTTCGAATCGGTCCTCGGCCTGCGCTACTTCGGCCACCGCATCGGCGCCGACCTCGGCCGCTACCGGGGCGACAGCCGCTGGGCCCGCCACGCGGTCAGGCAGGACGGTGGCATCGACGGCCACTTCGCGTGGATGCTCATCTGGCAGATCCAGGACACCACCCCCTGGCACCGCACCCCCTCGACCGAACCACTGCGCCATCAACTCCGCGCGGGCACGGTCTCGGTGGCCTTCGACGACAGGATGACCCCGTCACTGGTCGAGGCGGCGGGCACGTACTACCTCCCGGCGGCGGTGGGTCGCCAGCACGGCTTCGGCCCGGTGGCGGACGGCTTCCTGCTCTGCCGCCCGATGGGCGAGGTCCGCGTCCGCGACATCCGCGCCGACGGCCTCGCGGCCAAGCTGGTCACCAAGCCCGTCGTCGGCCGCGACCACGTACTGCGCCACGTCCGGTCCCTGTACGTCACGGACGGGACGACCCTGTGGGTCACGGTCGCCGTCGAACACCTCGACGGCACGCCGTACCTGCTCGCCGGCCTGCCGTACGCCACGGACGACGGCGACCGGGTCCGCCGCACGGCGGAAGCCGACGGCGTCACCGCAGCGGGCGCCCTGCGCCTGACGCACCCGGAGACCGAGGGCGCGGACCACTTCGACGCCCGCGCGGAGGTGACCCAGGAACAGGCGGCCTTCGCCCTCGCGGCCGACCCGCGCGGCTACGGCAACCCCGACGAGGGCTGGCGCCACCTGATCAGCTCCACGGCACTGGAGGCCGACCCGGCCCCCGGCGCACCGGAGGGGCTGAGAGTCTTCGCCGTCCGCTACGGCGGTGACGGCGACGCCGAGTTCGTGCCGGCCTTCGACGCCACGCCGGACGGCCTCCGAGTGCGCACCGAGGCGTTCACGGCCGTGATCGGCGAGCCGGCGGGCGACGCCCACGGCGAACCGGAGCTGACGCTTCTCGACTGAGAAGGTCGACGAACGAGACGTACGAGGCCGAGCAGCTCACCCGCGCGCTGCTCGGCCTCGTCGTGTCCATCAGGTCTGCCTCTCCACGACCAGATCCGCCCGGTCCCGGGTCGCGGCGACCAGGTCGGCGTTGCGCTGGTCCGTGCCCCGCACCCACGCGACCGCCGTGTCGTGGTCCTTGCCGAACTCCTCGTGCCGGTCGACGAGCCGGCGGATCCGCTCCTCCTCGTCCACTTCGCAGAACCACACCTCGTCGAGCTGGGCCCGCACCCGCGCCCACGAACCCTCCGTCAGCAGAAGGTAGTTGCCCTCGGTGACGACAAGACGCGCCGACGGAAACACCGGGATCGCACCCGCGATCGGCTGCTCCAGCACCCGCTCGAACCCCGGCGCGTAGACGATCTCCCCCTCGCCCGTCCTGCCGCTGTCCTCACGCAGCCGCCGCAGCAGCGCCGCGTACCCCGCCGCGTCGAACGTCTCCGGCGCGCCCTTGCGATCCCGCAGGCCCAGCCGCTCCAGCTCGACGTCGGCGAGATGGAACCCGTCCATCGGCACATGGGCGACCCAGGGAGCGCCGTCCCCGTTCAGTGCCCGGACGAGCCGCTCAGCGAGCGTCGTCTTGCCCGCACCGGGACTCCCGGCGACACCGAGCACGGCACGCCGGTCGTCCCGGACCAGCGCCCGGGCCCGGCGGAGGAGTTCGTCGAAGGTGGGTGCGGGGGAGGAGAGGCGGCGTTCCACGCGCCCGAGTCTCTCACCCGGACAGCCCTTCGTAGGCGGCCCCGAGGATCAGGAAGGCCCGGTCGTCGCCGAGGGCGCCCGCGTCGAGCATGCGGTTCATGACGTACGCCACCGTCAGACGCGCGTCCATGTCGACCAGGACCATCGAACCGCCCCAGCCACCCCAGAAACACGTGCGGGGATTGGGGAGCTGGCCGTTGCTCACGCCGTACCCCAGGCCCCAGCGCATGGGTACGCCCAGGACCGAGTCCGTTCCGGTGAACTGCTCCTCCAGGACGCGTTCACAGCCCGCCTCCGACAGCAGCCGTACGCCTCGTGCGGTGCCGCCGCAGGAGAGGACCGACTGGACGGCGGCGACCGAACGGGCGTTGCCGTGGCCGTTCCCCGCGGGGATCTCGGCGCGTCGCCAGGCCTCGGTGTTGGCGGTTTCGGCCGGGAAGTGCGGATTGCCGGGGCGGTCGCGCGGCAGGGCGGCGTCCGGATCGAGCACCCGCTCGGGCGGCGCGATCACGGGCGCGACGCGGTGGTCGTGCTCGGCGGGCAGCCCGATGTGGAAGTCGCCGCCCAGCGGCCCGGCGATCTCCTCGGCGAAGAACGCACCCAGGGTGCGGCCGGTGACCCGGCGGACCACCTCGCCGACGAGGTAGCCGTAGGTGATGGCGTGGTAGCCGCCCTCGGTGCCGGGCTTCCACGCCGGGGCCTGGGCGGCTAGGCGGGCGG
Organism: Streptomyces sp. SID12488; assembly: GCF_010548275.1. Lineage (GTDB taxonomy): Bacteria > Actinomycetota > Actinomycetes > Streptomycetales > Streptomycetaceae > Streptomyces. The sequence continues at coordinate 7,013 of NZ_JAAGLT010000039.1, read as the reverse complement.
TGGCGGTCGGCCAGTCGTAGAGGTCCTCGACCGTCATCGGCTCGTCCCAGGTGGGCAGGCCCGCCGTGTGGCCCAGCAGGTGCCGCACCAGGACGTCGTCCTTGCCGTTCGCGGCGAACTCGGGCCAGTAGCGGGCGACCCGGGCGTCCAGGTCGAGTTCACCCCGGTCGGCGAGGACCAGGGCGCACATGGCAGTCATCGTCTTCGTCGTGGACCACGTGTTGGTGAGCGTGTCGCGCTCCCACGGCACGGTACGGGCCTCGTCGAGGTGGCCGCCCCACAGGTCGACCACGGGTTCGCCGTCGAGGTACACCGCGACGGACGCGCCCACGTCCTTGTCGTCGAGCGAGGCCGCCAAGGCCTCCCGTACCGGGGCGAACTGGTCGGTGCACGTGCCGGATGTCTCCACCATGCCGCGACCGTAGTCAGGCCCCGCCGACACGGCCACCGATTATTTCCGGCCCCGCGCCCGACCCGTGCGCACCGGGCCAGGTACCCGGCTCAGGTCCGGTCGATGTGCACGCTCGTCGACTTCACCCGGGCCGTCGCCTCCACGCCGACCTCGAGGCCCAGTTCTTCCACGGCCTCCCGGGTCAGCAGCGACACCAGCCGGTGCGGACCCGCCTGGATCTCGACCTGAGCGGCGACATCACCGAGTTTCACCGCCGTGACGATGCCGGCGAAGGCGTTGCGGGCGGAGGTGTACGACGGCTCCTCCTCGCCGGAGCCGGTGCCCGCGCCGGAGTTGGCCAGTTCGATCGAGAAGGCGGCGAGATCCCGGCCGTCGATCAGCCGCCGCCCGCCCTCGTCGCGGTGGGTCTTCACCCGGCCCGCATCCGCCCACCGCCTCGCGGTGTCGGGGCTCACGCCCAGCAGACGGGCGGCCTGACCAATGGTGTAGGACTGCATACGCGCCAACCTAGCTCGTTCCCCGATCTCGCAAAATGAGCAACCTTGCCCGTCCAGGCGTACTGAAGTGGTAGGGAACGCACGCAATACAGCCACGCCCGGAGGTACCTCACCCGTGAGCATCACCAAAGCGGCCCCGCCCGGGGCCGGTCACCGCGACACGGAGGCCCCACCGGACGAGGCGAAGGGCGCTGCGACGGGCGAGCAGCAGGGCTGGCAGTTCAGCTCGCCGCTCGTCCTGACCATGCTGATGATCCTGGTGGTCGCCCTGCAGGGGCCGATCCGCCAGGCGGTGTCCGCGCCGGTGATGCAGAGCTGGATGACGGTGTTCGTCGCCGTCGTCGTACAGGCCCTGCCCTTCCTCGTCCTCGGGGTGCTGCTGTCGGCGATGCTCGCGGTGTTCGTACCGCCGTCGTTCTTCGTGCGCGCCCTGCCCAGCCGGCCCGCCCTCGCGGTGCCGGTCGCGGGGATGGCCGGAGCGATCCTGCCCGGCTGCGAGTGCGCGTCCGTGCCGGTGGCCGGCGCGCTGGTGCGGCGGGGTGTCGCCCCGGCGGCGGCGCTGGCGTTCCTGCTCTCCGCCCCGGCGATCAACCCGATCGTGCTGACCGCGACCGCCATCGCGTTCCCCGGCAAACCGGAGATGGTCGTCGCCCGGTTCGTCGCGAGCCTGCTCGTGGCGTGCGCGATGGGCTGGCTCTGGCAGCGGCTCGGCCGCACCGACTGGCTGCGCCCCCCGGCCCATCCGTCGGACGAGGGCCTCGGCAAGGGCGCCGCGTTCTGGAGCTCCGTACGGCACGACGTGATGCACGCGGGGGGCTTCCTGGTCGTCGGCGCGATGGCCGCCGCCACCCTGAAGTCCATGGTGCCGGCGAGCTGGCTGAGCCTGGCGGCGGACAACCCGGTGGTTTCGGTCCTCGCGCTCGCCGTCCTCGCGGTGCTTCTGTCGATCTGCTCGGAGGCGGACGCGTTCGTCGCCGCGTCCCTGACCCAGTTCTCGCTCACGGCCAGGCTGGCGTTCCTCGTGGTCGGGCCGATGATCGACCTGAAACTCTTCGCCATGCAGACGGCCACCTTCGGCCGCGGGTTCGCCCTCCGCTTCGCACCGGCCACCTTCGTGATGGCCGTGGCGTCGGCGGTCCTCGTCGGGGCAGTGCTCCTGTGAACCGGCAGGCACAGGCGGTCGTCCTGTTCCTGGTCGGCGGAGCGATGGCGCACGCCGGCACCACCGACCTCTACCTGCGCTACGTCAAGGCGGGGCTCCAGCCGATGGTCGTCGGCGCCGGCGCGGTGCTGATGGTGGCCGCGCTGGCGACGGTCTGGTACGAGCGGAAACACTCAGAAACCGGCCCCGACAAGGAAGTTCACCAACACGACAAGGAGTCGCACCAACACGACGAGGAGCTGCACGCGGTCGACGGGGAAGTCCACGTCCACCGTGAACCGCGCGTCTCCTGGCTCCTGGTGCTGCCCCTGTTCGCGCTGATCCTGGTGGCCCCGCCCGCCCTGGGCTCCTACAGCGCCCTGCGCACGGGTACGGCCCTCCAGGCACCGCTGGCCTACCCGCCCATGCCCGCCGGTGACCCCGTACGCCTCAGCCTGGTCGACTACGCGGGCCGCGCGGCCTACGACCACGGACGCTCGCTGGGCAACCGGCGGATCGCGATCACCGGGTTCGTCGCACTCGACGGCAAGGGCACCCCGTACCTCGTGCGGATGGCCCTCAACTGCTGCGCGGCGGACGCCCAGCCGGTGAAGGTCGCCCTGACCGGCCGGATCCCCCCGGTGCTGCAACCGGACACCTGGCTCGAACTCACCGGCACCTACACCGATCGGCAGACCAGGGACCCGGTGAACAAGGGACGCATCCCGTTCTTCGACATCACCGATGCCAGGCCGGTCCCGACCCCGCGCGACCCGTACGACGAGAGCTGGAACAACTGAGGCACGGGCCGGGGAACCCGGTCAGGGCTGGATCAGGCCGCGCTCGTACGCCTTGACCAGCCGCTGCGGAACCATGTGCTCGACCCCGTCGACGGTGACCGGCACCAGCTGTGCCGTGGTCGCCTTCCACTGGGCGCGGCGGTGGCGGGTGTTGCTGCGGGACATCTTCCGCTTGGGAACGGCCATGGGAGTCCTCCTCGGTTGGCAAGCGAGACAGGACGCTACATGAAAATGGATCCCATTAACAGTTGAGTGTGATCGGGTGGACGGCTCCTCAGGGAGCCGTGCGCATGGAGTCCTGCGGGTCATGGGGATACGGCGGTGCTTGCGGCTCTTCCCCGGCCAGCCAGTCGGCGACGCGCCGGGCTATCGGCTGCCCGGTGTCCATCTCGACGAAGCCGAACTGGCCCGACTGGTTGCATTCGAGGAACCACCAGACGCCGTCGAGATCCTCCGCGAAGTCGAAGGCCCCATAGGCGAGTTCGGCGTCCCGCAGATACCGGTGCACGCCCTCCGCGACCGGCGCCGGCACGTCGACCGGCCGCCACGGCTCGGCCGAGGGCGCGAAGCGGACATCGATGTCGTCAGGGTGCGCATCTGCCGCGACGGCCTTGCGGGCGGCGAGGATCCGGTCGCCGACCACCGTCAAACGGATGTCGGCCCGCTTGTCGACCCGGCGTTGCAGCAGGGTGGGCCCGAAGGTGACAGCGCTGAAGTCGACGTCGGGTGCCACCCGGCTCGTCGGCACCACCCTGGGCGGCTCCTGGGGATGCGATCCGGAGACGGGCTTGACGACCAGGTCGGGAAAACGCCGCGCGAAGTCCCGGGCGGCCTGCGGGAACGTGGTGATCAGCGTGGCCGGTACGTGGAGCCGGCTGCGCTGCGCGAGATGCAGCTGCCAGGGCTTGTGGCGGGCCCGGCCGGCGGCGTCGGGATGGTTCATCCAGCGCGCGCCGGTGCCCCGGAGCATGCCGTAGAAGGCCTGCGACGCCTCCTCGGTGAGCCAACCGGACGGAGAGGAGGCGCGCGCTCCCGGAACCCCCGGCCTGCGCACCCAGACGGACCGCAGCCCCTCCATGCTCACCACCCTGCCACCGGCGGAGAGGTGCCCGCGGAAAGCGCCGTTCACGTACTCGCCGGACAGGGCGACCTCGCCGGGCAGATCGGCGGGATCGAGCCGGACCACGGGAATGCCGGTGCCGTTCAGCCGGGCCACCACCAGATCCGCCGTCACATCCTCCTCGGACGTCAGAACCAGGACCGTCATCGCGGCAGGTCCACGTCAGTCATCGAAGTGCGTCTTGGAACCGGCAGTTGACGTGGTGGACCCGAATTCGCGCATCACGGCATGGTCATGAGCGGCAATTCGCCCGCCCGGCAGCACATTCAACTGCAGTCCGCAGTCGTAACTGTACGGAGCGCTCACCTCCAACTGCTCAGCCGGGCGCGCGTAGTTCAGGACGAACAGCTGCATCGCTTCTCCTCGATCGGCGACGACGTCGGTCAAGTGGATGGTGGAGCTCCGGTAATACAACTGTCCTGTCCCCCTTGCCCCGCCTCCAAGGAGTTATACGAATCGAACGCGTGAATGGTTGCCTCCCGTTGTCGGCAACTGTGTCCGGGCAGCCTTTCGCATGCCGCCACCCGCGCTCGCGGGTCGCGGAGGCGGGGTCGCGGGGCAAGGTCGGCGCCAGGGCCGAGGACGGGTCAGTGGCGCCCCAGGCCGCCACTGCCGAAGGAGCCGCTGGAACCGGGATCCCAGCGCCCCCGCTGCTGGTCCTCCCGCCGCTTCGTCGACGAGTGATGAAGATCATGCGGCATGAGCCGCTCCCGCTCCTGTGCCGCGCGCGGCATCTCGTCCGGCTCTCTCATCTCGCGGACCTCGTGCACCGGGCCGGAGGGCGGAAGTGTGGGTTGTTCGTCGGGGCGGGGCCGGGCGGATTCCCGGTCCCGGACCCGCATGCCGAACCAGAAGGCCCAGATCAGTGCACCAGCGATGAACAGGCCCGCGACAAATGCGGCCGCTACGTTGAGTAGATCGCTCGACGCGGCCAGTAGTTCAGACGTTGTCGTACTCATATACCGATTATCGCCGACAGCATATGAATGCGCGTCTGAAAGGAGTCTGTGAAAACCCTGTCCTTTTCCGGCCGGTCAGGGCTTCACGGCGACGGCCCCGAATTGCGGAAGAGCGGCTGCTGAGCCGCTCTCCGGGCGCCACCGCGCACAGGAGACGAGCCCCGGGTCGAGAAGGTCCAGGCCGTCGAAGAAAGCGGCGACCTCGGCGCGGGGGCGGGCGGTGATCGGCGGGGTGGCGTTCTCGTTCCAGAACTTCATCGCCTCGATGTTGCCCTCGCCGTCGAGGTCCGAGTCGGTCGTCGGATGGGTCAGGACCAGGTGACTTCCCGAGGGCACCGACGCCATGATCCGGCGCACGATGTCCTGGGCCTGTCCGGTGTCGAGCACGAAATTCAGGATGCCGAGCATCATGACGGCGACGGGCCGCTCGAAGTCGAGGGTCTCCGAGGCACGCTGCACGATCCCGTCGGGGCGGTGGATGTCCGCGTCGATGTAGTCCGTGGCCCCCTCGCGCGTGCCGGTCAGCAGCGTACGGGCGTGCGCGAGCACGATCGGGTCGTTGTCGACGTACACGATCCGTGACTCGGGCGCGAGGCGCTGGGCGATCTCATGGGTGTTGTCCACCGTCGGCAGCCCGGTTCCGATGTCCAGGAACTGCCGCACTCCCCGCTCGGCGACCAGGAAGCGCACGGCTCGCCCGAGGAAGGCGCGGTCCGCGCGGGCCACGCTGCGGATCAGCGGGAACATGGCGTCGATGTGGTCACCGACCGCCTGGTCGACGACGTAGTTGTCCTTGCCGCCGATCCAGTAGTTCCACACTCTCGCGTTGTGGGCCACCGAGGTGTCCAGTCGGCCGCGTCCCTCTGACGTGCTGCCCTGCTCGCTCACGTCGCTCCCTCTCGTCACTTCCCTTGCCCCGCACGGACATTGACGAGCACACGGACCGTCAACATCGTTCGCGCCTACGAGGGTGATCTTATGGCCGGGCTCTTCGCGTCCGGAGAGGGAGGCGGCGCAGCGGGTGCTGCCGTGTGCGGGCGCCGGCCCCTACTCTCGCCGGACAGGCCCGGGAGAGCGGGAGAGAGACCGATGGACGACTAGACCTCGGTACCCACGGGCGGCCGGTGACGACGTCGTCCGCCTCGGTAAGGACGGGGAGGCGCGGATCGTGGCCCAGCAGTTGAAGTTCGCGCTCGCCCTGGCGGACGTCCCGGTCGAGGCGTCCTGCTTCTGCCGGCTGGGCGTCGGGACGGGCGGCGCGGACGCGGGCCGTTGCGGCGGGTGAGGGGCGCCGGACGCGACAGGTCTGCCCCTGAGGGCGCCCCCCTGCCTCTCACTCTTCCCCCGGGGCCGGTGACGTCGGGCGGACTCCCGCCCCGGCGTCCGTACCTGAGTACGGGTAACGCCCCGCAGCCGGTTGATTGAGTGACGACAACTCCGTCGGCGCACCCACACCCTGACGGGCGGTCTGCCCGGGGACAGGACCTCGGACACGGATCCGGAGCAGGGCGCAGAGACGGCGCCGACGACAGGCACGGACCGTTGCCGCGCGAGGCCGCTGACACCCAATCCGGTCGCAGCGCCGGCTCAGACCTCAGAGACGGCGCTCCCTCCGGCGGCCCCCAGCAGCAAGCAGTCCCCCGAGCCGTCACAGACGGATCGTGCCAGTCAGAAGCCGGCCGGGGTTCCGGAGCAGAGCACGGAACGACGTCCCGCTGCGCCTGCTTCGCGAACGGTGATCGAGATCGGCAGTGCCGAACAGATCGCGGATGCCCTGGCTGAGCAGCTGTCAGCAGCCGAGCTGATGGAGCTCGCTGAGCTCCTGATGGAGCGGGCGGACAGCAAAGTAGAGGCCTGACTCAAGTCTGGCTCCGTGCCCTGGATGCGGTTGGGTTGTTGTACGCGTACAACAACCCAACCGCCTCTGTCGTCAACGACCCGGATCCTGCTCCAGCGACTAGGCCGTGTTTTGGAACTGAGTCCCTGACCATGCTTCATGCCGTGATGATCTAGGTGTGGGGCGTGGGGATCTTTCGGATGAGCAGTGGTCGGTGCTGGAGCCGTTGTTGCCGGTCGTGGGGCTG